>NZ_KQ758470.1 GCF_001456955.1 Microbacterium enclense
TCGTCGTGCCGTGTGTTCGTGTGGATGCCGTTTCTCGCTGCCGTCGGACCGCCGCATGGCAGCGCCTCGCCGCGCCTGACGGTCGCGCTGCTGACGGGCCGGCCCGCCGGAGCGTCTCGATGCACGGTTCGGTCGCGCCGCGCGGCTGTGCCCTGCGTGGGCTACCGAGAAACGCGTTTCGCGTCGAGAAACGCCTCGTCGCGGTGTTTGCTCGTGCGGATGCCGTTTCTCACGGCTGACGGGCCGGCCCGCCGGAGCGTCTCGATGCACGGTTCGGTCGCGCCGCGCGGCTGTGCCGTGCGGGGGCTGCCGAGAAACGCGTTTCGCGTCGAGAAACGCCTCGTCGCGGTGTTTGCTCGTGCGGATGCCGTTTCTCACCGCGCCACCGCGCCTCCGCGCACCGCGCCTCCGCGCACCGCGCCTCCGCGCCACGGCGCCTCCGCGCCTCCGCGCCACAGCACCCACCGCCACCGCACCCACCGCCACCGCACCCACCGCCACCGCACCCCCCGGCACACCGCCACCGCACCCGCGCGACAGTCGCCGTGCCCCCGCCGCGAACGACGGCGCCGCACCCCCGGAGGGATGCGGCGCCGGAACGTGAGTGGAACGCGTCAGTTGATGAGGAGCAGCTGGTGACCCGCAGAAACCGTGGTGCCCGGGTTGGCGTCGATGCCGGCGATCGTGCCGTCTTTGTGCGCCTGGATGGGCTGCTCCATCTTCATCGCCTCGAGCACGACGACGAGGTCGCCCTTGACGACCTGCTGGCCCTCCTCGACCGCGACCTTGACGATCGTGGCCTGCATGGGCGACTTCACCGCGTCGCCGGTGGCGCCGGCAGCGGGGGAGGAGCCGTGCGCACGGCGAGACGGGGGAGCGGCGGCCGGACGACCCACCTGCGGCGTCGCGGCGGTGATGCGGTCGGGCAGGCTCACCTCGAGGCGCTTGCCGGCGACCTCGACCACCACGGTGTGGCGGCCGGGAGCGGCGGCGGGCGCCTCGAGCTCGCCGTCCCACGCGGGGATGTCGTTGACGAACTCGGTCTCGATCCAGCGCGTGAAGACGCCGAAGTCGCCGTCCTCGGCGGTGAAGGCGGGGTCGCGAACGACCTTGCGGTGGAAGGGCAGCACGGTGGGCATGCCCGCGACCTCGAACTCGTCGAGCGCACGGCGCGAGCGCTCGAGCGCCTCGGCGCGGTCGCGGCCGGTGACGATGATCTTCGCCAGCAGCGAGTCGAAGGCGCCCGAGACGCTGTCGCCGGCGGTCACGCCGGAGTCGAGGCGGATGCCGGGACCGCCGAACGTCTTGAACACGTGGATGGGGCCGGGCTGCGGCAGGAAGCCCCGGCCCGGGTCTTCGCCGTTGATGCGGAACTCGATCGAGTGGCCGACGGGGGCGGGGTCGTCGTAGCCGAGCTCTTCGCCCTCGGCGAGGCGGAACTGCTCGCGCACGAGGTCGAGGCCGGTCACCTCTTCGGAGACCGGGTGCTCCACCTGCAGGCGGGTGTTGACCTCGAGGAACGAGATGGTGCCGTCGGCGCCGATGAGGAATTCGCACGTGCCCGCACCGACGTAGCCGACCTCCTTGAGGATGGCCTTGGATGCCGAGTACAGCACCGCGTTCTGCTCGTCGCTCAGGAAGGGGGCCGGGGCCTCTTCGACGAGCTTCTGGTGACGACGCTGCAGCGAGCAATCGCGCGTGGAGACGACGACGACGTTGCCCGCGGCATCCGCGAGGCACTGCGTCTCGACGTGGCGCGGCTTGTCGAGGTACTTCTCGACGAAGCACTCGCCGCGGCCGAAGGCGGCGACGGCCTCGCGGGTGGCCGACTCGAACATCTCTGCGACCTCGCCGAGTTCGCGTGCGACCTTGAGGCCGCGTCCGCCGCCGCCGTACGCGGCCTTGATGGCGATGGGCAGGCCCACCTCCTCGGCGAAGGCGATGACCTCGTCGGCCCCCGAGACGGGGCCGGGGGTGCCGGGGGCGAGGGGGGCGCCGACCTTCTCGGCGACGTGGCGGGCGGTCACCTTGTCGCCGAGCGCTTCGATCGCCTCGGGGGAGGGGCCGATCCACACCAGGCCCGCGGCGGTCACCGCGCGGGCGAAGTCGGCGTTCTCGGCGAGGAAGCCGTATCCGGGGTGCACCGCGTCGGCCCCGGAGCGGCGGGCCACCGACAGGATCTTCTCGATCGACAGGTAGGTCTCGGCGCTGGTCGCACCGTCGAGCGCGTACGCCTCGTCGGCGAGGCGGGTGTGCAGGGCGTCACGGTCTTGATCGGCGTAGACGGCGACGGACGCCTTGCCCGAGTCACGGGCGGCGCGGATGACACGGACGGCGATTTCGCCGCGGTTGGCGACAAGGACCTTGGCGATCTTCGGCATCCTCCCAGCCTAGCGAGGGCACCTGCCCGCCTTTTGACGACCCTCCACAAGAAAAGTCGAAAAACGTGTGCGAAACCCTACGGGCGGTTCCACAGGGCCGTCCACGAGCCCCCGAGCTCTCGAACGAGTCGGCGCACGGTCGACAGCGACATGCCCACGACCGTCGAGGGTTCGCCCTCGACCCGCTCGATGAACGCGCCACCGAGGCTGTCGACCGTGAAGGCTCCCGCCACCAGCAGCGGTTCGCCGCTGGCGACGTAGTCGGCGATCTCCTGCTCGTCGACGTCGGCCGCGAAGGTCACCGACGCCTCGGCGACGGAATGGGCCTCGCGCGGCTCGGTGCCGGGCGAGAGGCGGAACACGCTGTGGCCCGAGTGCAGGATGCCGGTGCGCCCGCGCATGTCGCGCCACCGGGCCGTGGCCGCCTCCGGCGTGTACGGCTTGCCGAGGATGTCGTCGCCGAGCGCGAACATCGAGTCGCCGCCGATGACGAAACCGTCGAAGTCCGGCTCCTCGGCGTGCAGGCGTCGCGCGACGTCCTCGGCCTTGCGCCGCGCGAGCAGCAGCACGTGCTCGGCGGCCGGCAGCCTACGCCCCTCGGCCCTCTCGACCTCGGCGATCACGGCCTCCTCGTCGACCCGGGGTGCCTGCGCCTCGGGTTCGATTCCCGCCTGGCGCAGCAGCATGAGACGAGCCGGAGAGGTGGATGCCAAGCACACGCGCATGCGCCCACGCTACCCACGCGGGGGTGGCGTCGTGGCGTCCGGACCCTTCGACGGGCTCAGGGTCCTTGGCCGGCGAGGTGGCTGAGCCTGTCGAGTCACCGGGCTGTGACGGGGTCACGGACCCTTCGGGCGGGCTCAGGGTCCTCTTCTGCAGGGGCGTCGCCCCGGCGCTCTCCCGGCCGCATGTGTCAGGCTCGGGGGATGCACCACGGCGACCTCATCGAACTCGACATCACCGGCATCGCCCACGGCGGTGTGTTCGTCGGGCGGCACGAGGGCCGCGTGGTGTTCGTGCCCGACACGTTGCCCGGCGAGCGCATCCGCGCCCGGCTGACCGAGACGCGCAAGAAGTCGTTCTGGCGCGCCGACGCGGTCGAGGTGCTCCAGGCCGCGCCCGAGCGGCGCCCCCACGTCTGGCGTGCGGCGGCAATCGAGGTCGACCCCGCCCAGCGCGTGGGCGGTGCGGAGTTCGGGCACATCGAGCTCGCGCACCAGCGGTCGCTGAAGGAGCGCGTCATCCGCGAGGCGATCGAGCGGGTGGGCCGGCTCGATCTGCCGGTCGATGTGCGTCCAGCGGGCGGATCGGACGACGCCGAGTCGGCCGACGGCACCGGGTGGCGCACCCGCGTGAGCCTGCACGTCGACGGTGAAGGACGGGTCGGCGCGTACGCCGCCCGCTCCCACCGCGTCGTCGAAGCCCCGGATCTGCCGCTCGCGACCGACGCGGTCGCCCGCTCCGCGGCGGAGGTGCGCGCGGGTGCGCAGCCGGGCCGCATCGATCTCGTGCAGCCCGCCGACGGACGCGTGCGCGTGCTGCCGCGCCCCGAGGGCGCACGGTCGCACGGAAACCCCGAGGTGGTGGAGGAACGCGTCGGCGACCGCGTGTTCCGCGTCGACGCCGGTGGTTTCTGGCAGGTGCACCGTCTCGCCGCGCGCACGCTGACCTCCCTCGTCTCGGCCGAGCTCACGGCATCCGTGGGCGGACTCGACCCCGAGGCGACCCACCTCGATCTGTACGGCGGTGTCGGGCTGTTCGCCGCGACACTCGGCGACCTGGGCGGGAGCGGAACGCGGGTGGTGAGCGTGGAGTCCGACCCGCGTGCCACCGAGCACGCCGGCGAGAACCTGGCGGAGTGGGTGGGCGCGCGCGCCGAGACGGCCCGCGTCGACCGTTTCGTCTCGCGTCTGGGCGCGGAGGCGTCCGCCCGGGAGCGGGAGCGTCTCGCTCGCGGCGTGGTCCTGCTCGACCCGCCCCGCGCCGGCGCCGGAGCGGATGTGGTGGCAGGCATCGCGGCGCTCGCGCCGTCCGCGATCGTTTACGTCGCGTGCGACCCCGTCGCCCTGGCCCGTGACCTCGCGACCTTCGCCGAGCTCGGCTACCGCGCGCACGACGGCGTCCGCGGGCTCGACCTGTTCCCGAACTCCCACCACGTGGAAGCCGTGGCGGTCCTCCGACGCTGACATCCACAGGTGCAGGAATCTCCCGCATCCGGGCGCACGGCGCGGATACGATGTGGTGATGACCCGCGTCGCACTCATCGATGACCACGAGTCGGTCCGGCTCGGGTTGGAGGCGGCACTCGCCCGCACCGAGTCGACCGAGGTCGTGTTCTCCGGGGCCAACGTCGCGGCATACCTGACTTGGCGTCAGGCGGCGGTGGCATCTCCCGCTGACGTGGTCGTGCTCGATCTGACACTCGGCGACGGCACGACGGTGTCCGAGAACGTCGACCGCGTGGTCCGCGACGGCTCCAGCGTCATCATCCACAGCGTCGCCGACCGTCCGGCGGCCGTGCGCGAGGCGCTCGCCGCCGGGGCGGCGGGCATCGTCAGCAAGTCGTCGCCGACCCACGAGGTGTTGGGCGCCATCGGCACCGTCGCGCGCGGGGAGCTGCTCGACAACGTCGAGTGGGCCAGCGCGGTCGAAGGCGATCGCGAGTTCGCCAGCGCCCAGTTGTCGGCTCGAGAACGCGAGGTGCTGAGACTGTACGCGGCGGGTCTGCCGTTGAAGGCCGTGGCCGAGCGGCTCGGTGTCGCGTATTCCACCGCCAAAGAGAACATCACCCGGGTGCGGGTGAAGTACGTCGAGGTGGGGCGACCGGCTCCCACGAAGGTCGACCTGCTGCGCCGTGCCATGGAAGACGGCATCCTGCACGACGCTCCCGACGGCGCCCCGCGGCATGACTGAGACCGGGAGGTCGGTGCTCGACGAGGCGTGGGGGCGCATCCCGCAGTCGCGCGAGACACAGGTCGACCAGGGCTCGTTCACCCAGACGCGCATCGAACGCGTCATCCACCTCATCGCCGGTTGCGGTTCGCTGGTGCTGGGCGCGCAGGCTTTCACCGCGGCTCTCGGCTCGTCGGGCGAGGCGGCGGGGTGGCACGTGCCGCTCACGGCGGCGATCTTCGTGCCGCTCGCTGCCATGATCGTCGCGTGCCTGGTCGGCCGGCTCACGCGCGTGTTCGCGGGGATCTTCGCGGTCGTGTTCGTGGTGACGTTGTGCGCGTGGCCGGTGGCGACCGCGGCGGGGCCGACGCCGGCGCCGACCGAGGATCCCTGGATCTTCTACCTCGTGAACGTGGCGACCGTGGCCAGCATCGTCGCCTTTCCGCTCGTGCTGCAGATCGTCTGGACGGTGGCGACGCCCATCCTCTACGGCGTCGTCCGCCTGTTGCAGGTCCAGGCCGACGGGGCCTTCGTCGCGACGATCGCGCTCGACGTGTCGTTCGCCCTCATCCTCGGCAGCGTCCTGCTCACCCTCGGCTGGATGTACCGGTCCATCGCGTCGAACGTCGATCAGGCGCGCGCGGCCGCCGTTGCCAGCTACGCGTCGGCGGCGGCGACGGCGGCGACCGAGAACGAGCGCGTCGCGGTGGCCGCGCTCATGCACGACAGCGTGCTGGGTGCTCTGCTCGCGGCCGAGCGGGCGTCGACCCCGCGTGAGCGCACTCTCGCCGTCAGTATGGCGCGCGAAGCGCTCACCCGACTGGCCAACGCCGAGAAAGACCCGCTGGAAGGCAGTGACGAACCTGTCCCGGCCTCCCGGCTCGCTGATGAGATCGAGTCCGCCGCCGACGAGATGGGCGTGCAGGTGCGCGTCAGCCGACAGCTCGAAGAGGGGACGCCACGCGTGCCCGGTCGGGTGGCCCGCGCACTCGTCCTCGCCGCGCTCCAGGCCGTCGCCAATGCCGTCCAGCATGCCGACGCCCAGGGGCTCGCGGTGCAGTTGACCGGGTCGGCGTCCCCGGGCGGCGTGGCGGTTCGCGTCCGCGACAGCGGCGCGGGCTTCGACGTCTCCGCCATCGCGCCCGATCGACTCGGCATCCGGGGGTCGATCCACGCCCGCCTCGCGGCCGTCGGCGGGCACAGCGAGATCGAGTCCCACTCGGGCGGCACCACCGTCACCCTCGAGTGGGAGAGCGGGGACCGTTGGTGACCGTCCGCGCCATCCTGTCGTGCTTGGGCGTCGCTCTGACGGCGTACCTGGCGGCGCGAGGTCTCATATGGACGTCGCCCGACACCGTCGAGCGCGGCTGGCTCCTCGTTCTCGCGCTCGCGATCTATCTGCCGGTGACGTGGTTGTGGATCTTCGCCGTCGACGTCCGCGGTCAGCCGAAGGCGGCTTCGGGCACCCCGACGCCCCGGGCGCCGGGGTGGCAGGTGGTGCTCGCTCTGATCACCACCGTCGTCGTGTCGAACATCACCTTCCTCGCCGTCACCGACGAGGGGCGCACGCAGCCGTTCGTGACATGGGTGATCGGCGCGATCGGGGCGCTGATGATGATCGTCATGGCTCGTCGACGCCCGGTGGCGGCGTGGACGGGAATCGCGCTGCTCACCGTCGCGACGTCATTGTGGCTCGGACCCGTGCAGGCTCTCAACCTCGGCCTGGTGGGGTCCATCGTGTGGGTGGCCGCAGCGCAGCTGGTGGTCTTCGCGCTCGACCGGGCGGCGCGCGATGCCGAACGGCTGTCCGAGCTGCAGCAGGCGGCGTCGGCGTGGCAGGCGTCGCAGAGCGGGCGCCAGCGCGAACGCCGCCTGCACGTGCAGCGTGCGCTGCAGACGGCCGGACCGATCCTGTCGCGCACCATCGAGAACGGGGGCAACCTGCGCCCGTCCGACAAAGAGGCCGCCCGGCGCGCAGAGGCCCGTCTGCGCGACGAACTGCGCGGCAACCGTCTGCTCGACGACGACGTGCGCAACGAGATCGAGGCCGCCCGCTGTCGGGGGGCGGCCATCAGCCTCTTCGACGAGGGCGGGCTCGACGGTCTCAGCGCCGACGACCTCACCGCGGTGCGCCGCGAGCTGGCGGCGATCGTGCGCGAGTCGGTGTCGGACCGCCTGATCATCCGTACCTCGCCCGACGAAGAGATCGCGGTCACCGTCGTGGGCCGTTCGAGCGGCGAAGATGCCGCGGGTGACGACGACCACGTCGACCTGTTCCGCGAGATCCGCCGCCCGCGCTGACGCGCCGTCACGCGACGTGCGCGACATCGCCTGCGCCGGCACCCTGCCCGCAACGGCCCGCGAAGCCGCGCCGGCGTTCGCCCTGTCGGCCGCGCGGTGCCCGCGCCGAGAAAGTCATGAGGGGTGAGAGGCGGCGATACGCCAGCCCCTCACCCCTGGCGAACGGTTACCCGAAAACCGTTCGCAAGGCCGGAACCGGCTCGGAGGGAGCGGCCCGGCCGAACGCATGATGCGTTCCAGCTCCTCCAGTATGAGAGAAGTGCGAACCGCCGTCTGTAGGTATTTCGGGGGACAGCTTCAGCCCGTGAAGCCGTTCCAGCCGGCGGCGCGGTTGAGAGGCGCACGCAGGCCGCGGGCATCGAGCTCCCATCGCGATCGCACGGGCTCGTCCGTCGCGGTCGCGGCGGCGACCTCGCGGGCGTACTCCTCGCTGACGACGACGATGGCCGCGGCCAGCTCCTCCTCGGTGGGCGCCCCGCGCACCACCTCCACCACGACCGGCGGAAGCTCCCGGGCGTCGTCGGCGCCGGTCACAGCGGGATGTTCCCGTGCTTCTTGGCGGGCAGGCTCGCGCGCTTGTTGCGCAGCGCCCGCAGGGCCTTGGCGATCGAGACGCGCGTCTGCGCGGGCTCGATGATGCCGTCGAGCTCGCCGCGCTCGGCGGCGAGGAAGGGGGATGCCACGTTGTAGGTGTACTCGTTCGCCAGACGCGTGCGCACCGCGGCGACGTCTTCGCCCGCCTCCTCGGCGCGCTTGATCTCGCCGCGGTAGAGGATGTTGACGGCCCCCTGACCGCCCATGACGGCGATCTCGGCCGTGGGCCAGGCGAGGTTGATGTCGGCGCCGAGCTGCTTGGACCCCATGACGATGTAGGCGCCGCCGTAGGCCTTGCGCAGGATCACGGTGACCAGCGGAACGGTCGCCTCCGCGTAGGCATACAGCAGCTTCGCGCCGCGGCGGATGACACCGGTCCACTCCTGGTCGGTGCCGGGGAGGTAGCCGGGAACATCGACGAGGGTCACGATCGGCACCGAGAACGCGTCGCAGAAGCGCACGAAGCGGCTGGCCTTCTCGCCGGCGTCGATGTTGAGCGTCCCGGCCATCTGCGAAGGCTGGTTGGCGATGATGCCGACGGTGCGGCCTTCGATCCGACCGAAGCCGATGACGATGTTGGGCGCGAACAGCGGCTGCACCTCGAGGAACTCCGCGGCATCCACGATCCCGTCGATCACGGTGTGGATGTCGTACGGCTGGTTCGGCGAGTCGGGGATGACCGTGTTCAGCGAGCGGTCGGCATCCGTCGTCTCGAACTCGAAGGGCGTGTCGTAGACGGGGATCTCGGCGAGGTTGTTGTCGGGGAGGTAGCTGATGAGGCCGCGCGCGTAGTCGATCGCGTCGTCTTCGTCGTCGGCGAGGTAGTGGGCGACGCCCGAGCGGGTGTTGTGCGTGTGGGCACCGCCGAGCTCTTCCATGCCGACGTCTTCTCCGGTGACGGTCTTGATCACGTCGGGGCCGGTGACGAACATCTGGCTGGTCTTGTCGACCATGATCACGAAGTCGGTGAGGGCGGGGGAGTAGACCGCGCCACCGGCTGCCGGACCCATGATGATCGAGATCTGGGGGATGACACCGGATGCCGCGGTGTTCAGCCGGAAGATCTCGCCGTACTTGCCGAGGGCGACCACGCCCTCCTGGATGCGCGCCCCACCCGAGTCGAGGATGCCGATGATCGGGATGCCGCTGCGAAGCGCCAGCTCCATGACCTTGATGATCTTGTCGCCGGCGACCTCGCCGAGGGAACCGCCGAAGGTGGAGAAGTCCTGCGCGTAGACCGCGACGTTGCGCCCGTGGATCGTGCCGGTGCCGGTGACGACCGAGTCGCCGTAGGGGCGGGACTTGTCCATGCCGAAGGCCGTTGTGCGGTGGCGGACGTACTCGTCGAGTTCGACGAACGAGCCCGGGTCGACCAGCATCTCGAGGCGCTCGCGGGCGGTGAGCTTGCCCTTCGCGTGCTGTTTGGTGCGCGCGGCGGCTTCGGCGTCGACGACCGCCTCCTGGAACCTGTTGCGCAGGTCCGCGATCTTGCCGGCGGTCGTGTAGAGATCGGGCTGGTCGGTCACCCTCCCACCCTAGCGACCGCACCGGCGCGGGCGTTGGAGGGTGCGCACAAGTGAACGGCCGAGCGGCTGTGGCATCCGTCCAGCAGTCGGCATCCCTCGTCCCCGCAACCGGATGCCATCCCCGAGCGCATTCCCTAGGGTGTGGGCATGCCGATCCCCGAAGCCGGATACCCGCGCACCGCCGCCCACAGTCCCCGCGTCCAGGTGGTCGAGACCACCGAGTCCACGAACGCCGACGTCGTCGCCGCGGTCACGGCCGATCCCGCTGGATGGCCGCACCTCTCGGTGCTGATCACCGATGACCAGCGCGCGGGGCGCGGCCGCCTCGACCGCTCGTGGACCGCTCCGGCCGGCACCGCGCTCGCCGTGTCGGTGGTCGTCGACGCCACGATGATCCCGCCCGCCCAGCGGGGCTGGATCCCGCTCGTCGCGGGGGCCGCCATGACGCGCGCCGTCAACCACCAGCTCTCCGGCCACGGCGGCACGGCCGAGCTGAAGTGGCCGAACGACGTGCTCGTCGACGGCGGCAAGATCTGCGGCATCCTCGCCGAGGTCGTGCCCGCCTCGACCGACACCGTGGTCGTCGGGGCGGGCGTCAACACCCGTATGAGTCGCGCCGATCTCCCCGTCTCCACCGCGACGTCGTTCGCCGCGATCGGGGCCGAGTGCGACGACGATCGCCTTCTGGCCGACTTCATCGACGATCTCGCCAAAACCCTCGCGCGCGTGGCGCACGACGACGTCGACCGTGTGCACCGCGAGATCGAGAAGCTCTGCGCCACCGTCGGCCGCGAGGTCACCGTGTCGTTGCCCGACGGCTCCACCCTGCAGGGGACGGCCGCCCGTCTCGACGCGGAGGGCCGCCTGGTCGTCGAGGCCGGCACCATCGAGACGGTCGTGTCGGCCGGCGACGTCGTGCACGTGCGCTGACGCCGCCCCTCCGCGTGGCACCGGTGGCGCGCCGCGGTCGCATCGCACAATGGGAGGCATGAGCCAGCCCTCGACCCCCCTCGGACGCCCGCGCATGCCGGCGCCGGGGGCGGCTGCGCCCGAGCTGCGGATCGCGCGGCTCCGCTCGCACGCGCGACGGCTGGGGTGGTCGGCGCTCGTGCTGATCGGCGTCTCCGGGGCCACGGCGTACTTCTACGACAATCTGCCGGCGCCGTACGAGAACTGGATGCTGCTGACGACCGCCGGCGTGCTCGTGCTGCTGCTCGTCGTGCTTCCGTTCTTCGTCTGGCTGTCGCGCACGTGGACGATAACGACCCGGCGGGTCATCGAGCGCTCCGGACCCTTCGGCGCCCATCGCCGTGAGATCTCGCACGTGCGCGGCTACGCGATCCAGTTGCGTCGCGGCATCCTGCAGCGCATGTGGGGAGCGGGCACCCTCACCCTCTCGAACGGGGTGGAGCCCGCGCTGCGGCTGAAGAACATCCCGAACGCCGTACTCGTGCACGAGACGCTCGTCGATCAGGTCGAGGTCAATCAGATCCTCGCCCACCGCGATTCGCAGACATTCGGTTCCGGCTCCGTCGGCCTTTGACGCGGACTCATGTCCCCCCGACGGAGGTGGCTGAGCTCATCGGAGCCACCGGCGTCCGGGGTCCCGGTGTCATCGACGTGCTGAAGGACCTCCGGTCGCGTCGAGGTGGCTGAGCCCGTCGAAGCCCTCGGTGTCCGAGGGAGTCCCGGTCCCACCGGCGAGCTCAGGGGCCTCCGGTCGCGTCGAGGTGGCTGAGCCCGTCGAAGCCACCGGGACCCCCGGGTACCCGCCCGCCCCGGCTCGCATCCCCGCGAGACCCCCGACAGAATGGATGCCGACGGAAGGAGCGGCATGGCGCTGCGAGTCGGAGTGGTCGGTGGCGGACAGCTGGCGCGGATGATGATCGCGCCCGCCGTCGAGCTGGGTGTCGGGATCCGCGTTCTCGCGGAGGACGAGGGCATGTCGGCGGCGCTCGCCGCGACCGCCGTCGGCGACTACCGCGACGCCGACACCGTGCTGGCGTTCGCGCGCGACGTCGATGTCATCACCTTCGACCACGAGCACGTGCCGCAAGACGTGCTCGCCGCCCTCGTCGCCGCCGGTGTCGCCGTGCATCCGGGTCCGGCTCCGCTCGGCGTGGCGCAGGACAAGCTCGTCATGCGCGCGAAGATGGCCGAACTGGGCCTGCCGCAGCCCGATTGGGCGGCCGTGGCCGACGCCACCGAGCTGCAGGCGTTCCTCGACGCACACGGCGGTCGGGCCGTGGTCAAGACCCCGCGCGGCGGGTACGACGGCAAGGGCGTCCGGGTCGTCTCGGCGGCCACCGAGGCCGACGACTGGTTCGCCGCTCTCGGCGAGGACGGCAACGGCGGGGCCCTGCTGGCGGAGGAGCTTGTCGACTTCACGCGCGAGCTCGCGCAACAGGTGGCGCGGCGACCGTCGGGCGAGGTCCGGGCGTACCCGGTCGTCGAGACCGTGCAGCGCGGCGGCGTGTGCGCCGAGGTGATCGCCCCGGCGCCCCGCGCCGACGAGCGTGTGCAGCGTGTGACCGCGCAGATCGGCGTCGCCGTGGCCGAGGGCCTGGGGGTCACCGGCATGCTCGCGGTGGAGCTCTTCGAGACCGCCGACGAGCGCATCCTCATCAACGAACTCGCCATGCGCCCCCACAACAGCGGCCACTGGACGCAAGACGGCGCCGTCACGAGCCAGTTCGAGCAGCACCTACGCGCCGTGCTCGATCTGCCCCTCGGGTCGACCGATGCCATCGCCGACTGGTCGGTCATGATCAACGTGCTGGGCGGTCCCGCCGAGGGCGGCCTCGAAGACCGCTTCGCCGCGGCGATGGCGGCGCACCCCTCCGCCAAGATCCACACCTACGGCAAAGCGCCGCGCCCGGGACGCAAGGTCGGGCACGTCAACGTCGTCGGCGACGATCTCGACGAGATCGTCTACGAGGCCCGGGGAGCCGCGTCGTTCTTCGACTGAGCATGTCGCGTGCCGTTCCGCGATCTTCCAGCGAGCGCCCCTAGCCTGGACCGGTGACCCGGCCGCTGCATTCTTCCGAGACGCCCGTGGTCGGCGTCGTCATGGGCTCCGACTCCGATTGGCGCGTGATGAACGCCGCCAGCGAGGTGCTGACCGAGTTCGGCATCCCGCACGAGGTCGAGGTGGTCTCCGCCCACCGCACGCCCGACAAGCTCGTCCGATACGGTCGCGAGGCGCGCGGCCGCGGTCTGCGCGCGATCATCGCCGGCGCGGGCGGTGCCGCGCACCTGCCGGGCATGCTGGCATCCGTCACCGCCCTCCCCGTCATCGGCGTGCCGGTGCAGCTGGCGACGCTCGACGGCATGGACTCGCTGTTGAGCATCGTGCAGATGCCCGCGGGCATTCCCGTGGCGACCGTGTCGATCAACGGCGCGAAGAACGCGGGCCTGCTCGCCGCGCGGATCCTCGGCAGTGCCGACGCCGCGCTCGCCGACAGCGTGGAGGCCTACGCGCGCGACCTGGAGGCGCAGGTCGAAGAGAAGAATCGGCGCCTCAAGGACTCCCTGTGACACTCATCGCGGCTCGGCCGGGTGTGCAGGCCCGGGCCATCGAGTCACATCCGCTGCGTAATCCCGACGCCGGTTCGCCCGAGGTCATGACGCGTCGCGGGTGGTGGCTCGTCGTGCTCAACTTCCTCATTCCCGGGTCGGCGCAGATCCTCGCCGGCAGTCGCCGTCTCGGACGGTTCGGCCTCGGCGCGACGCTGGCGATGTGGACGCTGCTCGCGATCGCCGCGTTGGCGGGACTGCTCTGGCCGACGGGACTGTTCACCGTGGTGACCGGCTCGTTCCTGCCCGACTTCCTGGCGGCCGTCCGGCCGGTGCCGCTGACCCTCGTGCAGATCGCGCTCTTCGCGTACATCGGCCTGTGGATCGTGCTCACCGTCGACACCCTCCGCCTCGTGCGTCTCGTGCGGGTCGGACCGCTCGCGCGGGTCGCGATGGCGATCGTGGCCGTGGTCCTGCTGTTCTTCTCGGGATCGGGCGCCGCCTGGGCCGCCGGGATCGCGGGCAGCACGCGCGACGCCCTCTCATCGCTGTTCGCCCAGTCGGGGCCCGTCGTCCCGCCCTCCGACGGGTACTACAACATCCTCCTGCTCGGCGCGGACTCCGGCGAGGGACGCGACTCGATGCGTTTCGACAGCATCTCGGTGGTGTCGATCAACGCCGACACCGGGGCGACGACCATCACCGGCATCCCGCGCGACATGCCGCACTTCCCGTTCGCGCCCGGCCCGATGCAGGACAGATACCCCGACGGTCACACGGGGTACGCCGATCCGACCTGCGGCTGGGGCAGCGGTATCAACCAGCTGAAGACCGAGGTCGAGGTCTGCCAGGACGGCGACGCGCTGTACCCCGACGCGAAAGCGAATGACTCCGAGCCCGGCATCGAGGCGACGAAGGATGCCGCGGAGGGCATCCTCGGCATCCAGATCCCGTACTACGTGCTCATCGACATGAAGGGCTTCGCCGAGATGATCGACGCGCTCGGCGGCGTCGACATCACCGTGCAGGAGCGCCTCCCGAAGGGCGGGCCCGCGTACGACGGCCAGCCCGTCGACGACTGGGCCTTCGGCTGGATCGAGCCCGGACAGCAGCACATGGACGGCGACACCGCGCAGTGGTACGCCCGGTCGCGCTACACGACGAGCGACTTCGATCGCATGCGGCGCCAGCGCGAGCTGCAGGAAGCGGTCCTCGCGCAGTTCACCCCGCAGGTCGTGCTGACGCGCTTCCAGGAGGTGGCGAAGTCGACCACCAGCCTCGTCCAAACCGATCTGCCGCAGTCGCTCATCGCTCCCACGCTCGTCGACCTCGCGCTCAAGGCCAAGGACCAGACCATCAACACCCTCGAACTCACCCCCGCGGGCGGGGTCGATGAATTCGACCCCGACTACGCCCAGGTGCAGCAGATGGTGCGTGACGCGCTGCACCCGGCCTCCGAGACGGAGGCGCCGGCATCATGACCGTTTCCCTGCGCGTCGTCCTCGACCAGTTGGTGGCCCCGACGTCGCCCGATCTCGCCGAGGCGTCGGCATCGCTCACCGAAGCCCTCATCGCCACCGCCCCGCGCGGTTGCGACGTCTCGGCCATCGTGCCGGCGCCCGGCATCCCCGACACCGCCGCGGTCGCGGGGCTCAGTTCCGAGACGCGGCTCGCGGTGCGCCGGCGCGAGCTCGCGGCATCCTGGCAGCTCGGTGTCGCCCCCGGCATCGGCAGGGGGCTCATCCACTCGCCGACGGCGTTGGCCCCGCTCGTTCGCCACGACCGCGTCAACGAGACGCACCAGATCGTCGTGACGCTGTGGGAGCTTCGCGCCTGGGAGACCCCGGAGGAGCTGCCGAAGGCCGAGATCCTCGCGTGCCGCGCTCTGCTCGCGCGCGTGACCAAGCACGCCGACGCCGTCGTCGTGCCCACGCACGCGATGGCCGAACGTCTCGCCGAGGTCGCCAAGAGCAAGCTGTCGAAGAAGGTGCGCGTCATCGGCGGCGCGCCCGCGGCCGGTATGCGCGTGCCCTCGGATGCCGTGGGGCGCCTCCGTGCGCTCGATCTGCCGTCGTCGTTCCTCGTGCTCGCCGGGGGAGCGGCACCCTCCGACGGGCTGGCCGCCGCCTTCGCCGCCGTCGTCGCCGCAAAGTGGGAGGGCGAGGTCGTCGTCCTCGATGTGCCCGAGGGTGAGGAGCCGGCGGTCGCCGACATCGCCGCAGCCTCCGGCCTCGCCGAAGGCCGCGTGCACAGCCGTGGGGCGCTCGACCGGTGGGATCGCGCGGCCGTGCTCTCGCACGCGTCGGTGTTCGTCACGGCGTGCGGCCGGACCGACTGGCCGTGGCGCGCGGTCGACGCGCTCGCCGTCGGCGTGCCCATCGTCGCCGTCGACACCGCGGTGCACCGCGAGGTGCTCGCCGACGCCGCCGCCTTCGCGCCCGCCGAGGATCTCGGAAACGCGCTGGCGCGTGCGCTGGGGGAGGACGCCGAGCGCCTGCGCGTGCTCGCCGGCGACCGTGCGAAGGGCTTCGCCTGGAACGCCGCCGCCGATCGCGTGTGGGCTCTGCACGCGGAGCTGTGAGGCTCGCGGGCGGGCGCACATCGCGGCCCTAAGCTCGACACCATGACTGAACGCGTCGGGATCGTCGTCCGCACCCGGCAGCGACCGGAGTTCCTGCGGCGCGCGCTGGCCGACATCCGGGCGCAGTCGTTCGGCGACGTCCGCGTCGTCGTCGTGAACGACGGAGGAGACGTCGCCGAGGTCGAGGGAGTCGTGGTCGCCTCCGGCCTCGACGCGGCGGCGGTTCACCATATCGCTCCGGGCGACGGGGGCCGCTGCATCGCGGCGAACGTCGGCGTCCGCGACGCGGGCACCGAGTACGTCGTGCTGCACGACGACGACGACCGCTGGCATCCGGAGTTCCTGGCGCGCACCGTCGCATGGCTCGACGCCCACCCTGCCGACCTGGCGGTGGCCGTGCCCACGGAGATCATCTACGAAGAGCAGCGCGAGGGCTCGTGGACCGAGGTCGGGCGGGCTCCGTTCTGGGCCGGCATGCAACGCATCTCGCTGACGGAGATGCTGAGTGTGAACCGCGCGGTGCCCATCTCCGTGCTCTACCGTCGCTCCCTCCACGACGACGTCGGATGGTACGACGAGACCCTCGACGCCGTGGAGGACTGGGACCTCTATCTGCGCATCCTTCGTCGCGGCGACATCGCTTTCCTCCCCGGCGAGGCGCTCGCGTTCTGGACGCAGAGACCGGATGCCACCGGCCTCGACGCCAACAGCATGTTCGCACTGACCGAGGAGCACAGGGTCGACGACGCGCGCGTGCGCGACCGGGCGCTCTCGGAATGGGTGCGGCGTGAGGGCGCAGGCATGCCGCTCTACATGGCATCGCTGCACGCGGAGACCATCGCGCACATCGACGAGACGGTGGAGCGCGCCGTCCGCCGCTTGCGCGCTGAGATCGCGTCGGACAATCGGGTCGAGATCGACGCGCATCAGCCCCTGTGGTCACGGGTGCGCCGGATCCGTCGGCTCCTCGGGAGGCGTTCGGGGCGCGCCTAGAATCGGTGGAATGCGCCGTGCGATAAGGAGCCGTGTCCGTCGTCTGCGAGGGTCGCGGGTGCTCGGTCCCGTCGTCCGCTCCGTCGATCGCCTCTGGTGGGCTCGGACCATCGCACGCTCGGCTGTCGTGGACAGTGAGTTCTATGCCGCGCAGCTCGGGCTGCGGCGGCTCCCGCGGTCTCTGGTCATCGCGCACTACGTCGTGAGCGGGTTCCGCCGCGGAATGAGCCTGAACCCGCTCTTCGACGACATCGTCGCCGGCGGCGAGCTCCCCGAAGTCATGCGGGTTCCGGCCCTCTACGCATACCTCCTGAGCGAACGCGAGACGGTGCGTATTCACCCGTGGTGGGATGCCGAGGAGCATGGGCGCACCGTCGGTGGCCCCGCTCTCGAGCATGTGTGGGCACATCGCGACGAGCTCATCCGTCTGCGTGTCGCCGGTCGGGAGGCGTCCCTGACGGTCTCCGAGGTGCGCCGACTCGCGATTGCCTCCGCTCGATCGTGGCGTCGTCACCGGGTCGCGCGAGCCGCGACACCGTCTCCGACGGCGACGGGACTCGTGCGGCCGGTGCAAGCGCGTGATCGCAGGTACGCCCGCAAGGTCGAGCAGGCGGCTGCCCGCGCGGCCGGGCCGCGCCGGGAGAGCGTCGTCGTCCCGCTCGTCGGAGTGGATTCCGCGCAATGGGTGTCCGCTCATCTGTTGACGCGTGTCGTCCCCGAAGTGGTCCTGCACGGTCACCCACGCCGTGCCCCCTGGACGCGGGTGCTGGGCGAAGCGGCCACGGTGCTGCCCGCGACGACCATCGTGGCACTCGACCCCCGCGCCGAGTTCACCGACGCCGAGGTCGACGCTCTGCTCGAAGCCGTCGACGAGGATCACGCTGTCATGCCCGCTCACCGTTCGCAGGACGGCACCGTGCACGGCATCGGAGGAGCGGAGACGGGGGGACGCTCGCCGTGGGGCATCCTCTCGCACCACCCCGTGGACGACCTCGACGCGCTGGAAGCCGTCGTCACGGTTCCGCTCCTTCACGGCCGGAGTGTCGCGTTGCGCCGACGCGCACTGCTCGACGTGCTCGAAGGAGACGCACCGGATACCACGGCGGCCTTCGCCCGATCGCTTCGCACGCGCGTCGGCATGCGTGTGCTCACCTCTCTGCGGCCCGTCTTCGACGAGCCGTTGCACGTGTTCGACGAGAAGACACCCGGTCCGCGCGGCGGGGGCGGACAGCAGGATCGAGACGCGGCATCCGTGTTCCTGGATGCCGCCGGCTACGACGTCCTCACATGGCGCCCGGCCGCCGACGGCACCGTCGAGCCGCGTCTGCAATGGCGTCGGCCCCACCCCGGGGCGGAGCGGTGGGCCATCAAGATCTGCGCTCCCGCGGGTCGTCAGGGGGCCGTCTGGGGCGATATGCACTTCGCGCGCGGCCTCGCGTCGGCCCTCCGTCGCCGTGGGCACACGGTGGTCATCGACGCGTTCGACGCGCGGGGGCGGCGCACGGCGTACCTGGACGATGTGAACGTCGTCGTGCGTGGCCCGTACCGCATCGACCCCCTGCCGACGGGCGTGAATCTGCAGTGGATCATCAGCCACCCGGACGAGATCACGCGCGCGGAGATGGCGGGCTTCGACAGAGTATTCGCAGCGTCGGAGAGGTGGTCCCGGCTGGTCCGGCAGCGCTGGGGCATCCCCGTGACGCCCCTTCTCGAAGCGACCGACACGGATCTGTTCCATCCGAGCGGTGTCCAGCGAACCGACGAGATCGTCTTCGTCGGGACCGCTCGGGGTATCGCGCGGCCGAGTGTCGTCGCTCCACTTCGGGCCGGGATACCGGTGCGCGTCTACGGACCGGACTGGAGACCCTTCATCTCGCAATCCGCCATCGCCGCGCGTACCCTCAGCCACGCCGACCTGCCGCGGCGATACGAGTCCGCCGCCATCGTCTTGAACGACCAGTGGCCGGCCATGAGACAGCACGGGTTCATCGCCATGCGTCCGTTCGACGTGATGGCTGTCGGCGGACGGGTCATCTCCGAGGATGTCGACGGGATCGAAGAGGTGTTCGGCGGGGCGGTGCTGACGTACCGCGATGAAGAGCACCTCGTCGAGATGCTCCGCGCGGACCCCGACGAGATCTTCCCCGACGCCACGACCATGGCGCGCATCTCGGAGCGCGTGCGGCGTGAGCATTCGTTCGACGCACGCGCCACGGTCCTCGAAGAGGCGGCTGCCGCTCACCGGCGACCGGTGGCCACCCGTGATCGCGGACGCCCGTCACAGGATGGACGGGATGCCGCCCTCTAAGCTCGACTCCGTGCGTTCACTCCTCCGACGGGTCGTCTGGCAGATCAACGCGATCCGCCACCGTGATCCGCTCTCCCCGGCTGTTTTCGTCCGCCTCTTCGGCGCGCGCCGCCGACGCTCCTGGGATCCGACGGTGCGACCGCGCCGCATCGTGGTGCTTCGCAGCGACGAGATCGGCGACACCACGACCAGCCTCGCGCTGTTCGCCGCGATCCGAGAGCAGTGGCCTCAGGCGACCGTGCACTTCGTGGTCAAGCCCGGCCCCGCCACGATGTTCCACGCCACGCCGACGGTCGATCGCGTCATCGAGTGGACGCCGATCACCGAGGGATCCGCCCTCAAGCGCCAGATTCTGACCGCGAGGCAGGCCCTGCGCCGCTTCGGTCTGCGCGGATACGACCTCGCCATCCTGCCGCGATGGGACTTCGACGACACCCCGATCCGTTACCTCGCGGTGGCTTCGCGGGCTCGGTCCGTCGTGGGCTTCGCGCCCGTGCCCGATCGTGAACCGGTCTGGTTCGGTCCGCAGGATCAGCTGCTGACCGACGTCATCTCACGGGGCACCACCCCGCGCCTGACCGTCGGCCAGCTGCAGCGCGTGGCCGAATACCTGGGCCTGCCGTGGCGGGAGCACAGGCAGCCGCCCATCGGGAACGCTCTCTTCGACACCTCCGACCTGCGGGCGGCCACAGAGAAGGCGGCACTGGACGACACCTCCGGAATCGTGGTCGGGCTGGGCATCGGCGCCCGCGATGCGAAGCGGCAGTGGCCCGTCGAGGACCTCGCCGAGGTCATGCAACGCGTGGCCGCCGACCGCCCCGTCGCCGTCCAGATCCTGGGCGGCGGCGTCGACACGGACCGCGCGCAGCAGCTCGTGGCCCTCCTCCGCGACCACGGCATCCCCGCCGTCGACCTCGCGGGCAGACTCAGCTTGAGCGAGAGCGCCGCCGCGATCTCACGCTCCGACCTGTTCATCGGCAACGATTCCGGCCTGCAGCACATCTCCAGCAGCCTCGAGGTGCCGACGGTCGTGGTGACGTGCCACCCCGCGACCGGCTCGCCGTGGAGTGACAACGCGCCCGAGCGCTTCGGTCCGTGGTCGGCGCGCAGCGCCCTGCTCCAGCCCGCCCGCCCTGCCGAGGGATGCAGCGACGAGTGCATCTCGCGCGAGGCTCACTGCATCCGCGCGGTGCGTCCCGACGAGGTCACCGAGGCCGTCGAAGGCCTCCTCCGGGAACCGCTCGCCTGAGTCCGTTACGCTCGTTCGGTCCGGCCGCCCTCGGTCCGCTCGCCCACGTCTGGAAAACACCTATGTCAGCACTGCCGTCGATCACCCCGCAACACATCCTCGGCTTCGAGGGCGCACGGGTGGTCGTGATCGGCGACGCCATGCTGGACCGCTACGTCGCGGGTGCCGTCGATCGCATCTCGCCCGAGGCGCCCATCCCCGTCCTGCGGGTACGTCGCGACCACAGCGTCGCCGGGGGCGCGGCGAATGCCGCGATGAACATCGCCGCCCTGGGTGTGCAGACCACCCTCGTCGCCGCGTGGGCCGACGATCAGGCGGGTCGCGAGCTCGGACGGCTTCTCTCCGAAGCCGGGGTCTCGGCTTCGCCGGTGCGGCGCGGCGCAGCGCCGACCATCGAGAAGCTGCGCGTCGTCGCGGGAATGCAGCAGATCGTCCGCGTGGACCGCGAAGATCTCGAGCCTCTCGACGCCCCAGGTGTCGACGCCGCGGTCGAGGCCGTTCGCACGGCACTCGGCGACGATCCCTCCCGGGCCGCCATCGTCCTGTCGGACTACGCCAAAGGCCTGCTCGGCGACGATCTCGTCGCCCGCGTGATCGATCTGGCTCGGGGGCACGGCATCCCGGTCGTCGTGGATCCGAAGTCCGCCGACATCCGCAAGTACCGCGGTGCGACCATCGTCAAGCCGAACTTCTCCGAGGCGCTGCACATGTCGGGCCTCCACGCCGACGCGCCGGACGAGGGGATCCTCGACGTCATCGCCGACCGCCTGCTCGTCGACGGCATCGAGTCCCTCGCGGTCTCACTCTCCGCCGTCGGCGTCGAGGTGATCGAGGCCTCGGCGCGCACCCGCATCCCGACCCGTGCGCGGCTGGTCGCCGACGTCTCCGGGGCCGGCGACTCGATGATCGCGGGCATCGCCGCGGGACTCGCCTCGGGGCTCACGACGCTCCAGGCCGTGCAGGTGGGCAACATGGCCGCCGGAATCGCCTGTGGACGGCCCGGGACGGCCGTCGTCTCCAGCGCCGACCTCTTGAACGAGCTGCTCGTGGCCTCGTCGCCGGAGGAGCGCCCCGGCACCATCGAGGACTGGGATGAGCTCGCCCGACTCGTCGCCGTCGAGAAGGATGCGGGCAAGACGGTCGTCTTCGCCAACGGCGTGTTCGACCTCCTGCACGCGGGACACGTGGCGCTTCTGCGCGAGGCGAGATCGCTGGGCGACGTGCTGGTCGTGGGGGTGAACTCCGATGAGTCGACAGCGCGCCTCAAAGGGCCCACGCGACCGCTGCAACCACAAGGCGACCGGATGAGTGTGCTCGAGGCGGTGCGCTACGTGGACTTCGTGACCGTCTTCGGAGAAGACACGCCACGCGAGCTCATCCGCACCATCCGTCCCGACGTCATCGTCAAGGGTTCCGACTACCGCCCCGATCAGGTCGTCGGCGGGGAGGACGCCAGGGCCTGGGGTGGTCGCGTGCACATCGTCAATCTGCTCGACGGGGTGTCCACCACTCGTCTGTCGCAGGGCCAGCAGGTACGGCGCGGCTGACGCCGCGGACGACCCGAACGAAGGAGAACCCATGGGCATCCTGCAGGACAACCTCCGTGAGAACGCGCATCGCATGTCGGCGCTGGCCGACGATGCGGCATTCGGTTCGGCGTTCGACCGCGCGGCTGAGATCATGACGACCTCGCTGCGGGCCGGCGGCACGCTCCTGGCGTGCGGCAACGGTGGATCGATGACGAACGCCCAGCACTTCGCGGAAGAGCTGACGGGACGTTTCCGAGGGAACCGTCCCCCTCTGCGAGCGATGGCCATCTCGGATCCGTCGCACCTCACCTGCGTCGCCAACGACTACGGCTACGAGTTCGTCTTCTCGAAGTTCGTCGAGGCCTTCGCTCGACCGGGTGACGTGCTTCTCGCCCTGTCGACGAGTGGGAAGTCGCCGAACGTCCTGCGCGCGGCCGAGGCGATGAAGACCGCGGGCGGCCTCGTCGTCGCGTCGTCCGCGACGGCGTCGTCGCCCCTCGGTGCGCTGGCCGACGTCGTCATCGAACTCGGCGCCAGCCGGTGGGCCGATCGCGTGCAGGAATCCGAGCTCGTCGTCATCCACTCGCTCATGCAGGCGATCGAGGACGACTTCGGCTACTCGGCGGAGTGATGCCGAGCGCTAGCCTCACGTCGGCGGCGAATGCCGCCAGGCTCGGCGAGGTGAGATCGGCCGCGGGATCCGCGGTGGGGGACACGCGAACCGTCGCGCCCCCACCGGTGCGTCGCGCGAGACGCCGACCCATCTCCACGTCGGAGTCCGTGTCGCCGATCATGACCGACAGCGTGCCATCCAGGTCGGGATTCGCGGCGAGGTAGGAAGTCGCCATTCCCGGTGACGGTTTGCGGCACTCGCACCCTTGCGCGTCGAGATGCGGGCAGAACTGGATGGCATCGATGCGCCCGCCGGCCGCCGACACCTCCTCGCGCATGCGCGTGTGGACGGCATTGAGGTCCGCTTCGCTCATCAGACCTTTGCCGACCCCCTGCTGATTGGTGACGACGACGATGCGCGGTGCCCACCGGGCGAGCATCCTCAGGGCATCGAGCACACCGGGCTCGAAGTGGAACTCGTCCCACGTGCGGACGTAGCCGCCCATGATGCGTGTGTTGATGACCCCGTCGCGGTCGAGGAAGAGGGTCCAGGATCGACCTTCGCGTTCTGCCACCATCTCCCGAACGCCGATCGTCACGGCAAAGACGGTATCAGGCGTCGCGATCGGTCGGACACGCTTCCGATACCGTGAGCGCATGCACCCTCAGGTCCTTCTGCGTTCGGCGCGCGTCGCCCCGGTTCTGGTCATCGCCATCGCCCTCTCGGTGTTCGGGGGGACGCCCGCGTCCGCCGCCACCGCGACCGAGCCGTCACCGACCACCTCGCCGGTCGTCTCGAACCCCACGTCGGACGCCGGAGGCGGCGGGGTCGCGAGCGCTGGCCTCGAGTCCGACGAGGGCGAATCCGGCGCAGGTGACGTCGCGGGATCGGACGAAGGCGACGGCGTCGTGTCAGACGTCGACACTGCGGCGCCGTTGACGGTGCACCCGTGGTTCCGCGACAAGTACGAGGAGCTGGGCGGTGCGGACGGTCCACTCGGCGATCCCGTCGCGGACATGGTGTGCCAGTCCACATCGTGCTGGCAGGAGTTCGTCGGCGGTGTGTTGACCTCGGACGGTACCGAGATCGTGAGCCTGTCGACGGCGTACGTCTCCACGTGGCTGAAAGAAGGGGGGCCGGACGGTTACCTCGGGCTGGTCGCGGGCGGCGAATCCTGCTTCGGGAGCTATTGCGTGACGCCGTTCGACGGCGGGGTCATCCGATGGATTCCGGACATCGGAGTCGAGCCCATCGCCGTGGACCCCTGGTTCCAGGACGAATGGCACCGGCTCGGCGATGTGACAGGGTCCATCGGTTCGCCGACCTCGACGATGCAGTGTCAGTCGTCGTCATGTTGGCAGGAGTTCACGGGGGGCGTTCTGACCTCGGACGGGAGCGGGATCGTGAGCCTGTCCACCGCCTACGTCTCGACCTGGCTGGCCTGGGGCGGACCCGACGGCGATCTGGGTCTGGTGAGCGGCGGCGAATCCTGCTTCGGTGATTACTGCGAGGCTCCCTTCACCGGAGGAGTACTGATCTGGGTGCCGTCCAAGGGGGTGTTCCCGGTCGCGGAAGCGTGGTTCTACCCGGCGTGGGAGGCGCGTGGAGGTGCGCGCGGATCCCTCGGGTTGCCGATGGATGCCATGCAGTGTCAGGCGTCCGCGTGCTACCAGGTCTTCGAAGGGGGAACGCTCACGTCGTCGACGAACGGCGTGGTCGCGTTGTCGACCGCGTACGTCAGTACCTGGCTCGCCAACGGCGGTCCCGATGGCCCGCTGGGGCTCATCACCGGCGCGGAGGCCTGCCACGGGACGTACTGCCAGGTCCCCTTCCAGAACGGGCTGCTCGTATGGCAACCGGGATCGGGTGTACGGATGCTGCTCGGCCAGGAGGCTGAGGAATGGACGAAGGCCCACGCGCCCGTGACGCCTCCTCCGTCCACGACGCCTCCGGCCGTCGGAAACCCGGGTGACTCCAAGAACTGCTCGGACTTCGCGACCCAGGCGCAGGCGCAGGAATGGTTCGACCGGTACTTTCCCCAGTACGGCGATGTCGCACGACTCGATCAGGACGACGACGGGCGTGCGTGCGAATCGCTCCCGTGAATGAATCGATAGGTCGAGCAGGGCGAATACAAAGTCAGTGCACCGTGTCGCCACCGCGTGTATCGACGAACTGTTGATACTGGAGAAATGAATCCCCCAAGGTCAGGGTGGTCGACGATGAGCAGCCGTCGACGACGGAGCTTTTCCGCGGCATCCGTGCTCATTCTCGCGGTTGTCGTGAGCGGCTGCGCGACGCCCGGCGGCGGGGCTGCGTCGCCCGTGGCGACGGAGACATCGGTCTCCGCCAGCGCGACGCCGACACCCGCGCCGACGCAGTCCGACGTACCGGAGGTCGCTCCGACGCCCACCGGTGAGCCGATACCGAACCCGGTTCCCACGGTGACGGGCTCGGCCTCCGTCACGATCGTGAACTGGCACGGCGATGGACGCATCCTGTCGGCATCGGGACTCGTCACGGGCGCGCAGCAGACCGATGGACGGTGCACGCTGACCGCGACATCATCGAGCGGGCAGGTGCTCACCGGGGAGGTAGAGGCACAGTCGACACCGGCCGCCATCAACTGCGGCCTCATCGACATCCCCGCACCGACGGGAAGTTGGCAGCTGGTCCTGTCGTATCGGGACGGCGACGATCTCCTATCGTCCGCGCCGGTCACGGTCGAACAGCCGAGATGATTCGTCCGCGGTCCTCCCTCCCGGCCGTCGTCATCGCCATCATCGCGATGGTCGTCGGTCTCCTGCCGGTGCTCGCGCCTCCGGTCGGAACAGCCGCCACCGCCGCGGACGCACGGAACTTCCAGGACGGATTCCTCATCACGGACGGCAACTTCCTGAATGCCGCCTCCATGAACGCCGAAGAGATCCAGGCTTTCCTGAACGGTAAGGTGACCTCGTGTCGGGGCACGAACGGGATGCCGTGCCTCAAGGACTACACGGCGCAGTCCACCCCGGTACTTGCGGCTGACACGTACTGTGGCGCGTACCCCGGCGGCACGATGAGCGCCTCGCGCATGATCGCCGAGGTGTCGTTGGCGTGCGGGATCAGCCCGAAGGTCCTGCTGGTCATGCTGCAGAAAGAGCAGGGCCTGGTCACCGACACCTCGCCCACTCCGCGGCAGTACTCGGCCGCGCTCGGGCAGGGCTGTCCGGATGGCGCCGCGTGCGATCCGCAGTACGCCGGCTTCTTCTACCAGGTCTACGGCGCGGCCCGTCAGTTCCAGATTTATCTGAAGAACCCCCGCTGGTACGCGTACCAGCTCGGCTGGAACAACATCCTGTACCAGGCCACACCGCCCGACAACGACCGTGTGTGCGGCACCAAACGCGTCAACATCACGAACGACGCCACGCGAGCGCTGTACATCTACACGCCCTACACGCCGAATCAGGCTGCGCTGAACAATCTGTACGGCACGGGGGACTTCTGCTCGGCGTACGGGAACCGCAACTTCTGGCGCCTGTTCACGGATTGGTTCGGCGACCCGACGGCGGACCCCGTGAAAGGGGAGTACGCCCGCGTCTGGGCATCCCTGGGTGGATCCGGCGGCCTGCTGGGCCCGCCCACCTCGGCCGAGCAATGCTTCGGCCGGTGGTGCCAGCAGTCGTTCCGCAACGGAACCATCTTCTGGTTCCCCGGACGAGGAGTCTTCGGAGTCCCCACCATCATCGAGTCGATGTGGCGGAACCTGGGCTTCATCGACGGCGTGGTCGGAATGCCCACAGGAGCCCCGGTGTGCGAAGGCGATCTGACCTGCGTGCAGTCCTTCGACGGCGGTCTCCTCGCCGCCGATCGCGTGGGAGGGAACCTCGTCGGTCGGAGCGTCGAATCCGCATGGACGGCGTCCGGCGGCATCAAGCTGGGTGGCGCTCGCGGACCCGAGGTCTGTACGGGCAGCCGATGCGCACAGACGTTCGCGCATGGAGCGCTCTTCTCCGGGGGCACCGCGACCGCGGTGACAGAGCCCATCTTCACCGCCTGGACGGCCGCCGGCGGGAGTTCCGGGAGCCTCGGATTCCCCTCCGCGAATGCGGATTGCGTACCGGCCGGGTGTACGCAACGGTTCGCCGGCGGCCTCATCGCCTCCGGACGCGACCACGCCGAGGTGGTCCCGGAGCCGATCGCCACGAAATACCTCGGCGTGGGCGGCCCGGCCGCGGTCGGTGGTCCGGTCGCACCGCAGGTGTGCGGCGGCGGCTTCTGCAACCAGGAATTCGAAACGGCCAGAATCGATACCTCCGCGCAGGGGACCTTCATCACCATGCAGTGGTTCTTCGGTGCCTGGAAGGCCGAGAACTTCGAGAAGGGTCGTCTGGGAAGACCTTCGTCGGACATGGTGTGTATCCCGCGGACGTGTTATCAGCCGTTCGCGGGGGGCACGCTCTCGGGTACACCTTTCGGCGGGGTACTTCCGGTCTACGGGGCCTACCGCGACTTCTGGATGGCTTCAGGTGGGCCGACGGGCACGTTCGGGCTGCCGACCACCGCGGAGATCTGCAACGGGCGCAACTGCACCCAGTCGTTTGAAACCGGAACGATCGCGTGGACGCCCACGTATGGCATGGTGCCGGTGACCGGGCGGTTCCTCGCGCCGTGGCGTCAGTCGGGCGGGGGGTCCGGGCCGCTGGGAGCACCGCGTTCGGCCTCGTCCTGTACGGGCGCCGTCTGTTCGCAGCAGTTCCAGGGTGGTGTCCTCACCTCGACACCGAAGGGTGCGATCGTGCCCGTCACGGGCGAGTACAACGACGTCTGGATCCGGACAGGGGGTGCCTCCGGGCAGCTGGGTCTTCCTACGGCGGGTGAAACCTGCAACGGGCATGACTGTTCCCAGCCCTTCGAGAAGGGCGTCATCGTCTGGACGCCGGCTCACGGTGCCATCGTTGTCTCCGGGTGGTTCGTCGCTCCGTGGCAGGCGAACGGCGCCGGTCAGGGCAGGTTGGGGGCACCCATCGCCGAAATGGTCTGCATCCCTCAGACGTGCTACCAAGCATTCGAAGGAGGCACGCTTTCTGGCTCACCGTCGGCTGGGGTCATCCCGGTCTGGGGTGCGTACCGCGACGTGTGGATGGCGTCCGGCGGACCGTCCGGCGCTCTGGGACTGCCGATCCGCGCCGAGGCGTGCTTCGGGAACTATTGCGAGACGCCGTTCGAAAAGGGAACCATCATCTGGCGGCCATCCGTGGGAGCGATCGACGTCATGCCCCCCGTCTACGCCCGGTGGGTCGACTCCGGCGGAGCATCGGGTCGCTACGGGTTGCCGCTGCAGAAGGCCTCGACGACCAATGCGACCGTCTCGCAGCGGTTCGAAAAAGGGACCATCTCCGTCGGCGGTGCGCGCTGATGGCGAGGTGGCGGCGCGGGATGCGCAGGACGCCGGATGGTAACCTGTGGTCCGATGTGGGCCTTCTCCGCCGGCTGATCCGTCGGCGCGTCGATCCGCTCATCGTGCCGGTGTTCGGCTGCCCGTCCGAACACACTGGTCCTGTCCTGTGCGGCAGCATGCCGGAGAGTGAGGCCTGGTCCCTGTGCGGTGCCGTCGGGCTGGCAAACGAGAGAGGTGTTGGCGGTGGGGCCAAACAATGAGCTGACGCAGGACACGGTGGCATCCGTATCGCTGGAGCGCGCGCTGCAGGACGCGGAGGTCGCGAACCGCCGGGTCATCGAGCTCACGCGAAGCTTGCTCGAGCGGGAGGATCAGATCGCGAAGTTGCAGATCGAGATCGTCTCGTTGAAGCAGATGCTCGACCCCCGTCGGAAGATGGAGCACGTCTTCCGTAAGAATCACGCGCTGTATGTCGTCGCACGTCGCGCTCGGAGGATGATGGGGCAGTGACCTCGGCCCGCCCCCGCATTCTTCTCGCCGTCACGTTCTACAATGGACGCGACTTCGCCCGACGCACCTTCGAGTCCATCGCTCGCGTCGACCGAGATGGTTTCGACCTCGATGTCCTCGTGCTCGACGACTGCAGCCCCGAGCCCGGCTTCAGTGCGTTCCTCGAAGATCTTGCGCGCGAATTCGGAGCGGTGTTCTACCGCTCCCCCCGCAACCTCGGTATCCCGCGCAACGTGAATCTCGGCCTGGCGACGGCACAGCGTCTCGGGTACGACTACGTGATCATCTCCAACTCCGATGTGATCTATGCACGCAACTCGGTGCGCGTCCTTCTCGACGTCATCGCGAGTGCTCCCACGGCGGCATCCGCGACCGCCTGGTCCACCAATGTGGACCCTTACTCGCTTCCGAACGGGACCGAGCTCTTCGTCGAGTCCGCTGAGGTCACCGACATGATCGGCGAGGCGCTCGAACAGCGCTTCGGACTGGAGTCGCTCGACATCCCCGCCGGTATCTCGTTCGCAATGATCGTCCCCACGTCGGTCCTGCCGACGGTGGGACTCATGGATCCCGTCTTCGGCCGCGGGTACGGCGAGGAGTCCGACTGGTCCGCCCGGGCGACGAGCGCCGGGTACCGCCACCTGCTCGCGCAGGGGTCCTTCGTCTACCACGCGGGACGTGGTTCCACCCTCGCAGCGGGTGTCGTCTCTCAGAGCGAAGTGGCGGACTGGAGCAACCAGCACATCGTCAACCACCGTTCACCCATGTTCCGGTGGGCCGTAGACGCGTTCCTGCGCTCTGGGGTGCTCGAGGGGGCACAGATCGACGCCGTGGCCGCCCTCGTCGCAGCGGCGGCCGCCAAGGGCGGCTACGGCCTCATCGACCCCACCGTGGACTGGGTCGACCAGGACCCCAGCGTCGTCATGGTCGCCATCCGATCGCAGGCGTACGAGATGTGCACAGCTCACTGGTGCGGCTTCACGGTCGAGATCGACACCGACGGTCCGGACGTCCTCGGCGCGATTCGCGAGTTCTTCGCCGGGGCGGACCCCGTCTACACGAACATCCCGGACGCGACCTGGGACGGCGCCGCGGAGTTCGGCTACCCCGTTGGCGTGTGAACGGAGTGCGTAGTCTCGGCGACGCATTCGACCCGCGCAACAACTCCATCGGCTTCCTCCGCTGGCTGATGGCCTTCATGGTCATCTTCTCCCATGCGGGGCCAGTGGCCGGCATCTTCGGCGCCGTGGATGTCGGGGCGCAATGGGGTGCAGAGACATCGCTCGGCGGTGTCGCCGTCACCGGGTTCTTCTTCCTATCCGGAATGTTGATCACGCGAAGCATGGTGCGGTCGAGGTCGCCGTTCCGGTACCTATGGCACCGGGTCGTCCGAATCTTCCCGGCGTGGTTCCTGATTCTCGTCGTGACCGCATTCCTCCTGGCGCCGCTTGCATGGATCCATGCCGAAGGCACGATCCGGGGGTATCTGTCGTACCCGTTCGACTCGCCCTGGGACTACGTCTGGAACAACTTCACGCTGGTGCTCAACCAGTGGGCGATCGCAGGCACGGGCGCACAGACCCATGCCGTTCAGGTGGGCTACAACAGCTGGAACGGGTCGGCATGGACCCTGATGTACGAGTTCGCCTGCTACCTGGGCGTGCTCGCTCTCGGGGTGGTCGGCGCGCTCAGCGGGCGCGTCGTGGGGGCCGCCGTCGCGGCGGCCGTGCTCATGCTGAGTACCTTCCAGGCGCTGCACATCGGAGATCTCGCCGGGGCGATCCAGACGCTTTCCAATCCGCAGGTCCTTCAGCTCGCTGCGCCCTTCGCCTTCGGCACCATCGTGCAGCTGTTCATCGAGAAGGTGCCTCTCGACGACCGATTGGGCATCGCAATGCTCGTCGTCGCGGGGCTGTGCTGGTGGAGGGGCGGGTGGTTCCTTTTCGGGCAGTACGCCTTCGCCTACGGCCTCATCTGGTTCGGAACCCGGGTGAAGGGATTGGCCGGATGGGATCGGCACGCCGACCTCTCTTACGGCATCTACATCGCGGGATGGCCCGTCATGTTCCTGCTCGCCGAATACGGACTGCCCGCTTACTCCGGTGGTCTGTGGTACTTAGTGTGTGTGATCGTGCTGGTCCATCTCTACGCCTACTTGAGCTACATGATGATCGAGAAGCCCGCTCTCGACTTAAAGAACTGGATGCCTCGCTGGCTCGCTCGCGTGCGGGGTGTCGACGCGGTCGCGCCAGGAGGAGGCGGGCCCGGGCTTCTGCGGCGGACGCGATTCGTGCCGTTGTCCCTGCTGCTGCTGATCACCTTGGGGCTCGTTCTCGTCGGTGCTGCTCGAAACTGGGCTTAGGAGGTCCTCGTGGAAAGAACCGTCGTCATTACAGGTGCCGGAGGCTACGTCGGCCGCCACGTGACGAGCGCAGTCGCCGCCTTGGGGTACGAGCCGATCGCTCTGGTACGACGGCATCGACCGGGCGATTTCGACAGCTTGACACGGGTGGTCGAAGCCGACGTTCTCGAACCCACTTTCGACATCACATCCGTAGCGGCTCCCGACCGAATTGCAGCGGTCGTCCACCTGGCATGGCAGGACGGGTTCGTCCACAACGCTGCGTCTCACCTGGAGCGGCTGTCCGACCACTACCGATTCCTTACCTCCCTCCCGAAGGCCGGCATCGCACGCATCGCGGCGCTCGGCTCAATGCACGAGATCGGATACTGGGAGGGGGCCGTGACAGCGGAGACACCCACCAATCCGGTGACGCTATACGGCATCGCGAAGGACGCGCTCCGACGGTCCGCAATGCTGTCGATCGCAGACCGCGCCGCTTTCGCGTGGCTTCGGGCCTACTACATCCTCGGCGACGACCGTCGAAACAGCTCGATCTTTGCCAAGCTCCTCGAAGCGGCCGACCGCGGTGAGAAGGTGTTCCCATTCACCACCGGGAAGACGCTCTACGACTTCATCGACGTTTCGGAACTCGGGCGGCAGATCGCTGTCGCCGCTGTCTCTGACGGGGTCACGGGCGTCATCAACGTCGCGACCGGTCGACCGGAGTCGCTCGCGAGCCGGGTCGAGCGCTTCATCGACGAGAACGGTCTCGACATCACCCTGCAGTACGGCGCTTTCCCCGACCGCCCGTATGACTCGCCCGGCATCTGGGGTGACGCGACGCGCATCCGCGGCCTCATGGCCACGTCGCTTTTCGACGGACGCGCCTGATCGTTCTTCTCTCGGCACCCCTCGGCGACGAACCGGGGGGCGTCAGCGTGCGCCGGTGGCGGAGCCTTCGACGTCGATGCGGAGGTACCCCGTCGCCCGCGAGTCGAACTCGACGTTGAAGGATGTCGCCTGCATGATGTTGTGCAGATCGTTCCCGTTGCCATCGATGAGTGTGGCGTTGACAAAGTATTTCCCGCCGGCGAGCGGCGGGTCCTTCAAGACGAACGACACCTCCGTCTGCCCGACGATCGGCTTCACGGGGGTCTTGAGCCAATCCGTCCCCGTCACGAACATTTTGTGACCCATGTGGTCGTCGATCTGGATCCGGCACCCCCACGCGTCCAGACGCTGAGAGGCGAGGGTCAATCGAACCTCAAGGTTGTCTCCGGGCTGCAGCGCTTCACCGACAGCACGGCCAATGACCGTCGCGGTCACCTCACCGACGGATCCTTGAGGGCGTACGGCCGTCGGCTCCTTCGCGTCACGCTCAGCCACACGACGCTCTTCGAGCAGGTCGCGGAACCGCGCGACCGCCGTCGAGGGCTTTCCGTCGAAGATGACCTCGCCGTGATGCAGGAGCACCGCACGGCTGCAGAGCTCGACAACCTGATCGAGGGAGTGCGTCACCAGGATGATCGTGCGACCTTCCTTCTGGAAGTCGCGGATGCGATCCATGCACTTACGCTGGAACGCCTCGTCACCCACCGCCAGCACCTCGTCGACGAGGAGCACGTCAGGGTCCGTGTGGACGGCCACCGCGAATGCGAGTCGCACGTACATACCCGACGAGTAAAACTTCACCTGGGTGTCGATGAAGTCGCCGATGGCCGCGAATGCGACGATGTCGTCGAACTGCGCTTCGGTCTCTTCTCGGCTGAGGCCGAGCACCGAGGCATTGAGGAAGACGTTCTCGCGGCCTGTCAGGTCGGGGTGGAAGCCGGCGCCCAGTTCCAGGAGCGCCGCGAGGCGGCCGCGTTCCTCGACGGTGCCGGACGTCGGATCGACGATGCCGCCGATCACCTTCAGGAGGGTGCTCTTCCCCGACCCGTTGTGGCCGATCAGGCCGATGGTCTCACCGGCGTAGATGTCGAGGTCGACGTTCCGCAGCGCCCAGAATTCCTTCTTGTGTCGGCGTCCGGCGCGTCCGAGCGTGACGACCCTTTCCTTGATCGACGAGTCCTTGCGGATGGTGAACTTCTTCGATACGTCTCGTATGCGGGCGACTTCCGGGCGGATGACGTCATCCGCAGGGGCCGAGGGGGAAGGGTGCATGACGTCACAGCTCCTGGGCGAAGTTGCCCTGCAGGCGGATGAAGAGGCGGTGGCAGATCAGAAGAAGGACTGCACCGATGGCGAATGCGATTCCCATGCGCAGGAGCAGGTCCGAAGGCCACTCGGCAGAGTCGCCGGCGACCCAGAAGGCACGCTGGAAACCGAGAACCGCAAGGGTGAGCGGGTTGTTCGTGTAGATGTCGAGGACCGCCTGAGAAGGGATGAGCGTTTTCGCCATCTGCCACGAGTAGACGATCGGGCTCGCCCAGAACAGCAGCATCGTGATCACCTCGACCAGGTACTGCACGTCGCGAAGGTACACGTTCACAGCGCTGAAGAGCAGGCCGAACGCTGTGCCGTACACGACGATGAGAGCGACCGCCGGGATCGCATAGGCCAGCTGAGGATGGAAGGGAGGCTTCGCGACCAGCAGTGTCGCTGCGATGAGGACCAGAAGCTGGATGCCGAAATTGAACAGCGCTGATCCCACGCTCGCGAGAGGGAAGACCTCTCGTGGCAGGTAGACCTTCTTCACGAGCCCGGCATTCGCGAGGACGGAACCCGTGCCCCCGACGACGATCTCCGTGAAGAGCCCGATCGCGCACAGACCGGCGAAGATGTAGACGGCGAAATCGGGGATACTCCGTGCCGCCTGGAGGAACTGCCCCATCACGACGAAGTACACGGCGAGCTGGATGAGGGGCCGGATCAACGACCAGAAGAATCCGAGCGTGGAGTCTTTGTAACGTGCCTTCAGGTCGCGCCGCACCAGCAGGTTCAGCATTTCCCGGTGCGAGAAGATGGCGCGAACCGCACCCCACCACGCTCCACGGCCGGTGATTGCCCCCACCGGAGTGAGGGGGGTCGCGGCGAGACGCTCCAAACGGAGCGCGGCCTGTTCATTTGCACGTGACATCACCCTGATTCTACAGGGCCTACCTTCGGACCCCATGGGCGCGCGAGCGCCAACAGCGGCTGATGCGAGGTCCGTGCCGTTCCGAGGGTCTTTACGAGGACAGGTACTCTGCGAGGCGTTGCTGCCACGTCGCGCCCGGATCTGCCGTCTCGAGGACGCTATTGCGTGGTCTGCGCGAGACGGGTCCATCGGCGGCCGCGAAGTAGTCGTCGGTGCTGACCCCGGACACCCGATCGGGATCGTGTCCGGTGAGCCGGAACACCTCCCGGGCCACGTCGTACCACGAGGCCGGTTCGCCGCCGCTGGTCACATTGTGAACACCGATCGGCGCGCCGGAGCGCAGGAGGTGGGCGATGCGTGAGGCGACGTCGGAGGCGAGAGTGAGCCGGCCCGTCTGGTCGTCGACGACCTTGGGGTCGACGCCGCGTTCGGCGAGCCCGGCCATGGTGCGGACGAAGTTGCGGCCGTCGCCGATGACCCAGCTCGTGCGCACGATGTAGTGCCTCGGAACGACGGAGACGATCGCGTCGCCCGCGGCTTTGGTCTGCCCATAGACGCCGAGTGGTGACGCGACGTCGTCCGAGGTGTACGGGCCGGTCTTGTCGCCGTCGAAGACGTAATCACTCGACACGTGCACCAGGGTGATGCCGTTCGCCGTCGCGACGCGAGCCAGGGCGGCCACTGCCGTCACATTGGCCGACCACGCGTCACGGCGGCCCTCCGGCGTCTCCGCCTGATCCACGCTGGTATAGGCGGCGCTGTTGATGATGGTGCCGTAGTCGCGCCAGCGGCGCGCGGCATCCAGACCGGGCGCGGTGAGATCGAGGTCCTCGCGTGAGGCGTACTCGATCCAGGGATGATCACCGAACTCCGCGCGCAGCGCTCGTCCGAGTTGCCCATTGGCTCCCGTGATCAACATCTTCTTCGGCGGCATGGGCACGACATCCGCGAGACGCGGGTGCTCTTTGTCTTTCGCGCTGATCTCGACTTCGTCGAGCGGGATGGGCCAGTCGATCGACGCGGTCTCATCGGCCAGGTTCAGGAAGGTGTAGGTCGCATCCGGCGACCAGTGGTCGTTGACCAGGTAGGTGTACGCCGTATCGGGTTCGAGGGTTTGATAGGAATTGCCGACCCCACGGGGAACGAAGATCGCCGACGACGGGTCGAGCTCGGTCGTGAAGACAGCGCCGAAGGTGTCGCCTTCACGCAGGTCAACCCACGCGCCGAAGATCCGGCCCGTGGCGACCGACACGTACTTGTCCCAGGGCTCCGCGTGGATTCCGCGGGTGGTTCCCACCGCGTCGTTGAAGGAGATGTTGTTCTGCACCGGCCCGAAATCGGGGAGGTCGATCCCCGCGGCTGTCATCTTGGCGCGTTGCCAGTTCTCTTTGAACCAGCCCCTCGCGTCTCCGTGAACGGGCAGGTCGAGGACGACCAGACCGGGGATGGGTGTTCGTCGAACCGACAGGGTCTTTCCGAACTCGATGGACACCGAAGTCACTGACCCTTGCTCGCGTAGAAAGCCTCGACGCCGTCCTTGGTCGGCGCCCACCAGGCCTCGTTGGCTCGGTACCAGTCGATCGTGGCGGCGAGCCCCGACGCGAAATCGCCGTAGGTGGGCGTCCAGCCGAGCTCGCTGCGGAGTTTCGTCGAGTCGATCGCATAGCGCAGGTCGTGACCCGGGCGGTCGGTGACGAGGTCGTACGCGTCGGTGGGCCGACCCGTGAGCTGCAGAATGAGTTCGACGACGCTCTTGTTGTCTTTCTCGCCGTCCGCGCCGATGAGGTAGGTCTCACCGATGACGCCCTTGTCGAGGATGGTCAGCACCGCCGAGGAGTGGTCGTCTGCGTGGATCCAGTCGCGAACGTTCTCACCCTTGCCGTACAGCTTCGGACGAATTCCCCGCAGGACGTTCGTGATCTGGCGGGGGATGAACTTCTCGACGTGCTGGTACGGCCCGTAGTTGTTGGAGCAGTTGCTGATGGTGGCCTGCACTCCGAACGAGCGCACCCATGCCCGGACCAGCAGGTCGGAGCCGGCCTTCGTCGACGAGTAGGGAGACGAGGGGTTGTAGGGGGTCTGCTCGGTGAAACGGTCGGGGTCATCGAGCTCGAGGTCTCCGTACACCTCGTCGGTGGAGATGTGATGAAAGCGCGTCTCGTGACGACGCGCGGACTCCAGCAGGGTGTAAGTGCCGATGATGTTCGTGTCGAGGAACGGCCGTGGGTCATGCAGGGAGTTGTCGTTGTGCGACTCCGCCGCATAGTGCACGACCGCGTCGGCTGCGGCGACGAGGGGGTCGACGACCGCGGTGTCGGTGATGTCCCCCACCACCAGGCGAACCCGTTCTTCCGGCAGCCCGTCCAGGGACGCGCGATTGCCGGCGTAGGTCAGCTTGTCGAGGACGGTCACCGTGTGATCGGTGTGCGATAGGACGTGGTGGACGAAATTGGAACCGATGAAGCCCGCACCGCCGGTGACGAGAAGGTGTGACATCAGTGGCCTCTTTCCAAGATCTCGAGCAGGTACGAGCCGTACCCCGATTTGACCAGCGTGTTCGCCCGGTCGCGGAGTTCGGAGTCGGAGAGGAAGCCCTGCCGCCAGGCCACCTCTTCGGGGACACCGATCCGAAGGCCCGTGCGCCGCTCGATCGTCCGCACGTAGTCGGCGGCATCCGTCATCTGATCGAAAGTGCCGGTGTCCAACCACGCCGTGCCGCGGGGGAGTACCTCGACCTGCAGCTTGCCGCGTCGCAGGTACTCGGCGTTGATGTCGGTGATCTCGTACTCGCCGCGCGGTGAGGGCTGGAGGGTGCGGGCGATTTCGATCACGTCGTTGTCGTAGAAGTAGAGGCCCGGTACGGCGAAGTTGCTCTTGGGGTCGGTCGGCTTCTCTTCCAGCGAGATCGCCCGGCCCGCGCCGTCGAATTCGACGACGCCGTACGCGCGCGGCTCCGCCACCCAGTAGGCGAAGACTGCGCCGCCGTCGACGTTCTCGTAGCGCTTGAGCTGCGTTCCGAGGCCAGGACCGTAGAGCAGGTTGTCTCCGAGCACCAGCGCCACGTTGTCATCGCCGATGAAGTCGGCGCCGATGGTGAATGCCTGTGCCAACCCGTCCGGCGAGGGCTGCTCGGCGAAGGACAGCTGGATGCCGAACTGGGAGCCGTCACCGAGGAGACGCCGGAAGAAGGGCGCATCGTGGGGGGTCGTGATGATCAGGACGTCGCGGATCCCCGCGAGCATGAGCGTCGACAGCGGGTAGTACACCATCGGCTTGTCGTAGACCGGAATCAACTGCTTCGAGACGCCCAGTGTGATCGGGTGCAGACGTGTGCCCGATCCACCGGCGAGAATGATGCCCTTCACGCCCCTCATGCTGTCATATACCGGGACATGCTCCTGACGGAAGGAGGCGTCGAAGCGTCGGCCGGCGCACGAACCCTCGCCGACCGGAGGCGCTCACTTCAGCAGCCGACGTGCTGCCATCTCGTCGAGAGAGCGCTCGTACTCCCCGCCGCCGATGGGTTCGTCGGCCACCCATTCCACGAAACGACGGACGCCCTCGACGAAGGGGACGGAGGGTTCGAAACCGAGCACGTCTCGCAGCCGCGACGTATCGGCGACGTTGTGCCGGATGTCGCCCAATCGATACCGCCCCGAGACGGTCACCTCCACCTGTGCACCGAAGGCGGTGACGAGCGCGTCGACCACCTCGAGAACGGTCGTGGCCGCTCCCGAGCCGACGTTGAACACCCCGCCCGCCGCGGCGGGTTCCAGGGCGGCGAGCACCGTCGCCTCGACGACGTCGTCGATGTAGACGAAGTCGCGACTCTCTTGGCCGTCCTCGAACACGTCGATGCCCTTCCCCTGACGGATCAGGGTCGAGAAGATCGACAGGATCCCCGTATACGGGTTCGTGAGGGACTGGCCGGGGCCGAAGACGTTCTGGTAGCGGAGAGAGACAGGCTCGACGCCGATCGTCGGCGCGACGGTCATCACGAGGGATTCCTGCACCTGCTTCGTGATGCCGTACACGGACGAGGGGTGCAGCACGGCGTCCTCGGTGGTCGGGATGAGCTCGAGTTCTTCGCCGCTCGCGCCCCGTACGGCGAAATCGCCCTCCGCCATGGCCGTGTCGGATCGATGCGGGGGGTACACGACGGTCCCGTTCGCAGACCGGTAAGCGCCCTCGCCGTAAACGGATCGCGACGAGGCCACCACGACGCGCCGCACGCCGTGCGGTTCGTTCGTCAGGAGGTCCATGAGTTTGGCCGTTCCGCCGATGTTCGCCTCGACGTAACGGTCGATCTCGTACATCGACTGACCCGTCCCCGTCTCGGCGGCGAGGTGGATCACGGTGTCGACGTCCACGAGAGCCGCGCGCAGGTCATCGAGCGAGGTGACCGTTCCCCGCTGGACCTCGGCGACATCCGACACAGCGCGAAGCAGCGGGGAGGTCGTCTCGGGGTCGGGGCCGTGGACCTGGCTGATGAGTGCGTCCAAGACACGCACGCGGTGTCCCTCGGACACCAACCGCGCGGCTACCCGGCTGCCGATGAAGCCGGCGCCGCCCGTGATGAGTACGTGAGCCATGGAGTCAGTCTGCCAGCACCCCGCGGAAGTACTCGATCGTGCGCTCGAGACCGGGGCGCAGTGCGATCGTCGGCTCCCAGCCGAGTTCGCGGCGGGCCAGGTCGATATTGGGCTGCCGCTGCTTCGGGTCGTCCTGGGGGAGGGGGCGGTGCTCGATCTGCGACGAGCTGCCCGTGATCTCGAGCACCGCGTGGGCGAGCTCGAGCATGGTGAACTCGCCGGGGTTGCCGACGTTGATCGGGCCCGTCACACCGTGCTCCGTGTTCATGAGGCGCACCATGCCGTCGACGAGGTCGTCGACGAAGCAGAAGGAGCGGGTCTGCGATCCGTCGCCGTAGATCGTGATGGGCTCGCCGCGCAGCGCCTGCACGATGAAGTTCGACACCACGCGACCGTCATTGGGGTGCATGCGCGGACCGTAGGTGTTGAAGATGCGGATGACCTTGATCGAGAGGTCGTGCTGCCGGCGATAGTCGAAGAACAGCGTCTCGGCGGCGCGCTTCCCTTCGTCGTAGCACGAGCGGGTGCCGATGGGGTTCACGTTGCCCCAGTAGTCCTCGGTCTGCGGATGCACGGCGGGATCGCCGTACACCTCGGACGTGGACGCCTGCAGGATCGGGATGCGCAGGCGCTTCGCGAGGCCGAGCATGTTGATCGCACCCACGACGCTCGTCTTCGTCGTCTGCACGGGGTCGTGCTGGTAGTGCACCGGAGACGCCGGGCAGGCGAGGTTGTAGATCTGGTCCACCTCGACGTACAGCGGGAACGTCACGTCGTGCCGCATGAGCTCGAACCGCGGATTGTCGAAGAGGTGCTCGACGTTGCGGCGGGACCCCGTGAAGAAGTTGTCGACGCAGATGACCTCGTTGCCCTCGGCGAGGAGGCGTTCAGACAGATGGGACCCGATGAAGCCGGCACCGCCGGTGATCAGAACTCTCGATGACACTTCGTCACCTTATCAGCGGGCTTCTCGGGGGCCCGGGGGCGCCGCCGCGTCAACGGGTGGTCGATACCATGCGGGACTGTCCGAACGTGCGGCCCAGTCCTCCCTCCAGCCGGCCGAGGAACATCGGCCACCCGTCCAGGATCGTGATGGGCTTCGGGTTGCGAACACCGTAGAGCAGGCCCGCGACGGTGAACGCGGCGCGCCACCAGAGCGGATAGCCGTGCGTCGCGAACGCACGACCGGTGCCTCGTCCGTAGGCGCGCAGCTTGCGGCGGCGCTCGGCGTCGCTCAGTCCGAAACCGGTCGAGATCCCGTCGACGTGCACGGCGGCGGGGAGCCAGCGGAAGTCGCGGACGAGTCCCGGCTCGTGCGCCATCGCCCGCAGGAGCAGGTCGGTACCCTCCGCGACCTGCCACGGCGTCGCGGAGCCCGGGCCCATGTTCTCGTCGAAGCCGCCGATCGCGTCGAAGAGCGAGCGCCGCATCAAGATGCCCATCTCGATGACCGACCAGACGTTGTACTTGTCCAGCGGCGTCCCGGGTTCGGGAAGCGTGGTCTTCGGCCCCCGCTCGTCCCACGACGTGAAGCCGCCGGCCCGGAACGACGGGTCATCGACGGCGACGTGCAGCGCTTCGACGGTGCCCGCGGGGTAGGTGGTGTTGTCGTTGGGGAACGTGACGACGGCCTCCCCCGCCGGAAGCGCCGCGACACCGGTGTTGCGCCCCAGCGAAGCGCCACGGCCGGAAGAGGTGGCGGTGACCGCGACGCCCCGCTCGGCGAACTCGACGGCGAGGGCGGAGACCTCGTCCTGCGCCCCCTGAGCAACCAGCACCACGTGGTCACCGGGCTGCAGCTGGCCCTCCAGGGAGGTCAGGAGGGCGCGGAGGGGGTCGAGGCGCCCCAGGGTCGTCACGACGAAGCCGATGTTCACGCCTTCGATTCTGCCCGGGATGCCCGCGGTGCGCGGGATCAGCGCGCCTGCGCGGCGATGATCCCGTTCCAGGCGGCGGTCGTGGCATCCCAGGTGAATCGCTCGGCGTTCTCTCGACTGGCGCGCGAGAGCTCGGCCCGAAGGGCGGAGGATGCCGCGATCTCGGCCATGAGCGTGGCGAGCGCGTCGGGCCGGGTCGGCGAGAAGTAGCGGGCGGAGTCCCCGAGGATCTCGCGGTTTATCGGGATGTCGGAGGCGAGGACCGGCGCTCCCAGGCGCTGCGCTTCGAGCGGAGGGAGCCCGAAACCCTCGTGCAGGGAGGGCCAGACGAATGCGTCGGCCCGGGCGAACGCCTCGGCGAGCTCTTCGTCGCTCACCGGTCCGCTCCACACGAGGCGCCGGGGATCGATGCCCCTCTGCGCCGCGTAGGGCTCGAGCTCGGGGTCGAGCTTGCCCACGAACTCGACCTCGACCGCCGCGTCGGACGGCAGCAGCGCGAGGGCGTCGAGGACGGCCCGCGTGTTCTTCGCCGCCCCGTGACGGCCGAAGGCGACGAGGCGGGTGGGGGAGCCGGCATCCGAAGCCTTCTGCGGCGGAACGGGCAGGCTGTCGGCGCCCTCGTACACCACCTCGATGCGGGAGGCATCGACGCCGAAGCGCTCGGCGATCTCGCGCTGCGACGCGTGGCTGACCGTGACGAGGCGCTGCCCCGGCCGCAGCATTCCGTAGCGCACGGCGAGCTGCCACTGGAGGCGGAAGGGGAGGGTGAAGTCCTGCGGCCGGATGGCCGGGGCGATGTCGTGCAGCACCGTGATCTGTCGCCGGTAGAGCATCGGCGCGATGTTGGCGAAGTTCAGCAGCAGGGGAGAGCCGTGCCGACGGAGCCAGCGGGGCAGCTCCGCCTGCTCCCACGCGGGGCCGGCGAGTCGACCGACGGTCTCGGTGCGCACGCCCTCGACGCTCGAGGTGTCGGCGGACGCCGGAACCAGCAGGACGACATCGTCGCGCGATCGTGAGAGGTGGTGGGTCAGCTCCGTGGCGAAGCGACGCACTCCACCGAAGGAGTCGATCAGGAAGCGGCCGTTGATGGCGATGGTCATCGAGCGGTCCTTTCGGGGAGCCGGCTCACGGCGCGGCCTCGATGGGAGTGTGACGAAGGTCGTGGAGCACGCGGAGGCAGCGACGCGCGAGCAGGACAGCCGCTGCTCCCTCGGTGAAGGCGTAACCGAGGGCGGCGCCGACGGGTCCCCACGCGATACCGAGGCCGATCATGAGCGGGATGCCCACGACGGTGGCGATCAACGTCGCGCGCATGACGGCGGCGGCCTGCCCCGCGGGGAACAAGACGAGTCGGGCCACGGCCGTTCGCACCGAGAAGAAGAAGAAGACGAGACCCATGACCAGGAGGATGTCGAATGGCGCCGGCGCGGCCGGCAGGTACACGCTCGTCAGCCAGGGGCCGACGAGGGCGAGTCCCGCCCACCCCGCGAGCCCGGTGGCCGCGGCGAGTCCGATGGCGATCCGCATCCGTCGTCCGCGATGGGGGCCGTGTGCTTCACCGATCCAGGCCTGCAGCGCATTGGCGAGTGTCATCGGGATGAACTGGCCGAGCTTGAGCATCTTGTCGGCGGTGGCGTAACCGGCCGCGGCGGTGGGCATCGCCGTCACGTTGACGACGGGAGCGGGGACGCTGGAGTAGCCGCTCAGGCCGGCGTCGTTCAAGGCGACGGCGAGATTCGACCGCAGCAGTCGCGGCAGATCCCGGGGACGCGGCCAGGGACCCGGATGCCGGCGGAGCAGACGCAGCGTGAAGATGCTCGTCCCGACGAGGGTGACGAGGATCCCCGCCAGGGGATAGAGCACGACGACGCCCGTGGCGAGCACGAGGGCCGCGGCGGCGAGGTTGGCGAGCAGGCGCGGGGCTGCGTCGAAGATGACGATCGTCCGCGGGTCGCCGACGCCCGCGGAGAACCACGTGAACGACAGCGCGATGAGCGCGCCCTGCATCCCCATGAGGATGGTGAGCCACTCCGAGCCGGGGGTTGCGATGAGCCAGCACACGACCGCGAGGGCGGGCACGGCGATCATCGAGATGGTGACGCGCACGACGAGCGACTCGCGGTACAGCCGCGCACGCTCGGCGTCGTCGCCGGCGATCGAGATGAGCGCCGGGCCGATCGTGGCCCACCCCCATCCGATGGCGATCGCGGCGAACGTTCCGACCGACTCGCCGGCGATGGCGCTCGCCCAACCGCCCGGCCCGGCGATCTGGGTGACCGCCGGCAGCGCGATGATCGGCGACAGCGCGGCGATGGCCGGCACCAGGAGGAATCCCAGGAGCCGCCGCTTCATGGACGGGGAGCTCATGCGTGGGTCCGCCGGGTGGTGCTCATCTGCGCGTCGAGCTCGGCCGCGGTCGCGTCTGCCGCGTCGTCCCACGTGAACCCCGACGCCCAGGCGCGGGCTGTGGCGCGCGCATCGTCGGTCGGCGGGCTCGAAAGCGCGACGTCGATCGCGGCGCCGAAGGCGGCGGCATCCGTCGCATCGGCGTAACGCGCCGCGGTCCCGCCCACCTCGCGCAGGACGGCGACGTCGTTGGCGAGCACCGGGACGTTCCGCCGCAGGGCGTCGATGACGGGGAGCCCGAAACCCTCGACCAGCGACGGGCACACGTACAGTTCGGCGATCTGGAAGAGCGCTTCGAGCTGCTCGTCGCTCACCCAGCCAGGCAGAACGACGTCATCTTCGAGACCGAGACGGTCGACCTCGTCGGCGAGAGGGTCGGGCAACCGGCTCCCGGCGATGACAGTGAGCGGACGTTTCGTCGACGGCAGGTGGGCGAGAGCCTCGAGCAACCCGCGGAAATTCTTGTGCGGCATGCGATTGCCCACGCTGAGCACGACCGCGCGTCCGCTCGGCAGGGCGAGGGGCGTCAGGATGCCGCGGGGGTCGGTCACGGGGCGCGGATCGGCGCTGCCGTTGTGGACGACCGCGATGCGCTCGGACGCGACCCCGAGATGGCGTTCGATGCTGGCCGCCGCCGCGTGCGAGACCGTCAGCACGCGATCGGCCGTCTGAGCCGACCGGCGCATGAGCAGCGACGTGACCGCGCGCTGGGCGCGCTCTGCCAGCCCGCCCGGCACCTCGTCGTAGATGGCGTCGTGCACGGTGACGATGCGCGGCGTTCCCCGCAGGATCGGGCCGAAGTTCGCCGGGGCCCACACGAGGTCGGCGCGGCTGCGGCGGGCGACGGCCTCGGTGGCTGCGACGGCGCCCAACGCCCATGTCGCCGGGTCCGCCCCCACCCACGGGAGGGTACGGACGTGGCCGGGGAAGAAGTCCCGCACGACATCGGTGCCCACTCGACCCGTGATCGCGGCGAAGCGAGCACGCGGTAACCGTGTCGCCAGACGCGGCAGGAGTTCGCGGACGTACGTCTCGGTACCACCGCGCGAGCCGGTGAATCCGAGCAGATCGACGAGGACGCGTCGCTCGCCCATCAGCTCTCGATGACGGCTTCGGGGCGCTGCTCGCGCCGGGGCGTGGTGAGCACGCCCGAGAAGAAGCTCATCATCGCGGTCTGGAAGCCGAGGATGATCAAGAGAGCGCTGGGGACGGCGATACGTACGGCCTGCGCGGCGTTCTGCGCACCGAAGTCGAGGCTGCCCCACAGAGCGACCTGCACGATGCCGATGATGATGCCCAGGAAGAACAGCCCCACGCCGATGAGCAGACCGCGCTCCGCGGACCATTTCGCGACGATGCGCCGGTATCTCTCGCTCGTCGGCAGGAAACCCTCCTGGGTGGCGTAGAGCTTGGTCAACCAGAAGAACAGCAGCGACTGGAAGCCGATCACGCACAGGGCGCTCGCGTAGACCATCGTGGTCACGTCGAAGCCGACGCCGCCGATGTTGACCCCGCCGAAGGAGAGGACGCCGACGGCGATCGCACCGAGGAAGAAGGCGACCAGGCCCGGGTAGACGAAGAGCCAGCGCGGCGCGAAGAGCAGCAGGAAGCGGAGGTGGCGCCACCCGTCGTGCCAGCTGCGCAGGTGCGGCGGGCGCGAACGGCCGTCTTTCTTCAGCGTGGTGGGGACCTCTTCGATGCGGTAGCGCGCGAGCGAGGCGCGCACGACCATCTCGGAAGCGAACTCCATACCGGTGGTCTGCAGGTCGAGCGAGCGGATGCGGGCGCGGTTGAAACCACGGAGGCCGCAGTGGAAGTCCCGGATACCCGGGCGGAAGAAGAGCTCGCCGATGAAGGAGAGCACGGGGTTCCCGAGGTACTTGTGCAGCGGCGGCATGGCGCCGGGCGCGATGCCGCCGCGGAAGCGGTTGCCCATCACCAGGTCGGCGCCGGCGCGCAGACGCTCGACGAACGGCTCGAGGTTCTCGAAGTCGTAGCTGTCGTCGGCATCCGCCATGATGACGTACCGGCCGTGGGCGGTCTCGATTCCGTTGATCAGCGCCGCGCCGTAGCCGCGACGCGGGGCGTGCGAGACGCGGGCGCCGAGTCGCTCGGCGATGGCCTGGGAGCCGTCGGTGCTGCCGTTGTCGGAGATCAGAACCTCACCCCGGATGCCGCTGCGTTGGAGGAACCCCTGCGCCTTGCGGATGCAGACCTCCAGGGTCTCGGCCTCGTTCAGGCAGGGCATGAGGATCGTCAGTTCGACGTCCGTCGGGGCAGGAGTGCTCACGTGCGGTCTTCTTTCGTCTTCACCGGGGCGGGACTCGGCAGCGGCAGGGCCGAGAGAATGCCTTCCACGGTGCGGCGGATGGTGCGAGTGCCGAGGGCGGTGTCGTACCACGCGCGCGAGGTGCGGCGCAGATCGTCACCGCCGTCGGCGACGGCCCGGATGGCCCGGGCGAGATCGGTGGGGTCTGTGGTGGGCGAGACGACGCCGTTCACTCCGGCGTCGATGAGTTCGGTCGAGGCGTTGCCCTCATCGTCGACGAGGACGACAGGAGTGCCGTGAGCATTGGCCTCGACCACGACCAGACCGTACCCCTCGCGCCGCGACGGGTTCACCAGGCACACCGCGCCGTGCAGGAGCGCGTCGAGTTCGGCATCCGAGACGAAGCCCGGAAGATCGGTCCAGGCGTCGGCGCCGACGCGACTCACCTCCGCGCGGACGGCGTCGGAACTCGGGCCGGTGCCGAGGATCACGAGACGCAGATCGGTGACGCTCTCGCGCGCCGCGGCGACCGCCGCGGGAAGGACCTCGACACGCTTGTCGGGGATGTGCCGGCCGACGTAGAGCACGTAGGGCGGCGACGCGGCGGGCCCGGCCTCGGCGACCTCGACGGCGCCGTCGATGAGACCGGGACTGACCAGCGGCGGACGACGCAGCCCCTCCCGACGCAGACGGGTGGCGCTCAGCTGCGAGTGGCACGTCGCGAGCGGGGTGACGGCGATGGCGCCGCGCTGCAGAACCCAGGCGATCGTGCCGGTGAGCGCACCCGAGTACTCGACCCACTGCCGACGGTGCCACACCTCGAGGTAGTCGACGACGAGCTTCGTCCCCGAGCCCAGGAGCGCGAGTCGTGCAGCGAAGACGTTGAAGATCGGCAGGCCGCTGACGATGACGGCGGCGTAACGGCGCCGTCGCCGCAGGAGGGCGGTGAACAGTGCGGCGGCGTAACGGAGGGCGGCGGGGATGCGGCGGACCCCGCCCGCGTCGTAGAGCGAGAGGCGACGCGTGATCGGCAGAACGCGGAAGTGCTCTTCGATCGGGGTCGCGCCGTCCCACTGCACCGCCGTGAGGTAGTCGACGTCGAATCCCTCGCGACCGAGCACATCCGCCATGGCTCGGTACTGCCGCTCGCCGCCTCCCGTCGAATAGGGGAAGAGGCAGTCGTAGGCGACGGCGACCGTCGACGCACGGGTCACGTCAGCACCCCTCGATACGGAACAGGCGCGCGTCGGGGCCCTGCTCATCGACGAGGACGAGGTGGGTTCCCGGCGACAGGTCCTGGATGCCGCGGAAGGCTGCCGCCCCCGCGGGATCGATCACGTCTTGCGTCCCGAAGTCGAGCACGTAGTCGATGCCGAGCTGATCGACGGTCCGGCAGACGGCCGGGTCGGAGTCGATGTCGCGCAGATGCGCATTCAGGAACAGCAGTTCCGGCGAGGGATTGCCGAAGACGTGCTTCTGGGTCACCTGCCGGTCGGCGAAGGCGAGCGCGAGCGAAGCCCCGGTCCGAGGGCTGCCGGCGATGAGGGCATCCTCGGGTGTTTCGCTGTCGAGGCGCTCCAGCAGTGCCTCCTCGTCCGACGAGAGGATGAGCGAGCTGTCCGTGTACGCGTACGCCTCGCGGACCTGGTCGAGGGCCATGCGCACGTTCGGACCCGTCGCGACGGAGAAGAGCGCGAGAACTCCGAGCGCCGCTGCGCCGATCCCGACCCATCGAGGGGCCCGCTGGTGGCGCGCGGCGCGCCGGACCAGGTCGACGACGGTGATCGCGCCGAGAGTGGCCACCGGGATGGCCATCAGAGGAAGGAGGGCGGCGAGGCGGTTGGAGTCGTTGTACCAGGGGTTGGTCAGCAACTGGCGCAAGGGGCTGTCGATGCGCAACCCGGAGGCGATCGCGAACAGGGCGACGGCGACGGCGAACGGCGTGACGGCCGGGAGCCAACGCGAACGGCGGGCGACGGCGACGAATCCGACGATCAGCAGAATCGAGATCAGGGTGGTGGGGTTGTATCCGCGCGGTGAGACGAAGAGCCCCTCGCCCAAAGACTGCGACAGCTGCTGCCAGGGAGTCCATCCCGAGTGCTCCGCTCCCGTTCGGAACACCGTGAGGGTCACCGCCAGTGCGAGGCCGAAACCGACGACGGCCGCCGCGAGGAACAGGATCGATCGGCGCGTGCGTTCGATCGACGCCTTCACGGCGGCGGATGTGATGACGACCGCGGCTGCGAAGAACAGGAGACTGAGGAACGCGTTCGGATGCCCGAGGAACGTTCCTCCGGCCAGGAGGGCGACGAGCAGGGCGGAGCGCACCAGTGCGGGCGCACCCCGCTCCGGCAGCATCGTCACGACGGCGGCGAGGGCCGCGGGGATCATCGCGTACCCGACGAGATTCGGGTACAGCACGCCCCAGTTGAAGAACAGCGCCGGGAAGGCGCCGAAGCCCGTGGCGAGGGCGGCGGCGGTGACGTAGGCGGTCCGACGTTCGGCGAAGAACGCGCCGGCCAGTGCCATCACGGACGCGGGCCACAGGATCGAGACGATGGCGAGGTTCCCGCCGTTGACCGCGGCCGGGACCGCGGCGCCCGTCATCTCGGCACCGAGAGTCGTCAGCGCGTGCCACGCGTTCGGGTAGAAGCCGATGTCGGAGGTCGACCCGATCTGGAAGGGCGACGCGCTGCCGTTCTGCAGAGCCGAGGCGATGGCATTCAGGTGGACGATGTTGTCGAAACGCTGCGCGATGTTCCCTGGCGCGCCGAAGGCCCGCGCGAAGTTGACGGCATTGGCGACGGCGGCGAGGGCCAGGGCGACGAGGACGAACAGGCCTGTGCGGGGTGCGGGCGGGCGCGGGTCCGCGGTCGCGCGACGGCGGAGGAGGAGGCCGATACCGGCCACGACGAGCGTGACCAGGGCGAGAGGGATCAGGCCCCAGCTCAGCCCGACGAGGGGCGCCACCGACGCGGCGACAGCCGCGATCGTGGCCGAGATCGCCGGTGCGAGCAGCAGGCGTTGGGGGCTTCGCCATCCCCACCCGGCGACGATGACCGACGCACCCGGGAGGATCAGGACCAGTGCGACGACGAGGTACGCCGGAACCGCGCTGATCCACTCACTCATACGATTTCTTCTCCGTCTGCGGTCATTTCGACACGCCATCGTATCGGACCGTCTCTGCGGGCCCGCTGGACGGGGTCACCGGAGCTCGGAGACGGCGCGGGTAGTATCGAGCGGACGTTTCTCTCGGGGGTGAGCCCCGGCATCCGACTCGAAAGCCCTCTCTCATGGATCTCCTCATCGTCGGCTCGGGCTTCTTCGGCCTCACCATCGCCGAGCGTGCCGCGGCCGCGGGTCGCAAGGTCACCGTCATCGACCGTCGTCATCACATCGGCGGCAACGCCTACTCGGCGGACGAACCCGAGACCGGCATCGAGGTGCACCAGTACGGTGCGCACCTCTTCCACACGTCGAACCCGACGGTGTGGGAGTACGTCAACCGCTTCACGAAGTTCACGAACTACGTCCACCGCGTCTACACGACGCACAAGAACGTCGTGTTCCCCCTGCCGATCAACCTCGGCACCATCAACCAGTTCTTCCAGGCGGCCTACACGCCCGACCAGGCGAAGGCGCTCGTGCAGGAGCTGGCGGGGGAGTTCGACGCGAAGGATGCCGCGAACCTCGAGGAGAAGGGCATCGCGCTCATCGGCCGCCCTCTCTACGAGGCGTTCATCCGCGACTACACGGCGAAGCAGTGGCAGACCGACCCGAAAGATCTGCCGGCCGAGGTGATCTCGCGTCTGCCCGTGCGCTACACCTACGACAACCGCTACTTCAACGACACGTGGGAGGGGCTCCCCGTCGACGGGTACACCGCGTGGCTGGAGCGCATGGCCGATCACCCGAACATCGAGGTGAAGCTGTCGACCGATTACTTCGACGAGTCGCAGCCGCTGAACAAGAAAGACACCGTCGGCCAGGTGCCCGTGGTCTACACCGGGCCCGTCGACCGCTACTTCGACTACGCCGAGGGCGAGCTGTCGTGGCGCACACTCGACTTCGAGCAGGAGGTGCTGCCTATCGGCGACTTCCAGGGCACCAGCGTGATGAACTACGCCGACGCCGACGTGCCCTACACGCGCATCCACGAGTTCAAGCACTTCCACCCCGAGCGCGCCGACCGGTACCCGACCGACAAGACGGTCGTGGTGCGCGAGTACTCCCGCTTCGCCACGCGCGCGGACGAGCCGTACTACCCCGTGAACACCGCCGACGACCGCGCCGGCCTGCTCGCCTACCGCGAGCTGGCCAAGGGCGAGCGCGACGTGCACTTCGGCGGGCGCCTCGGCACCTACCAGTACCTCGACATGCACATGGCGATCGGTGCGGCGCTGTCGATGTGGAACAACCAGCTCGCGTGACTCCCTCGTGCGTCTGACTCTCGGGTCAAGGCCCCTGTCGGGGAACGCTGACCGGGCCGACGAGGGACGCTGGGCGTACCGGCCCGACATCGACGGACTGCGCGCCCTGGCCATCCTGCTGGTGGTCTCGTACCACGTGTGGTTCGGACGGGTGTCGGGTGGGGTCGACGTCTTCCTCATGCTGTCGGCCTTCTTCCTGACCCGTGGCTTCGTCCGCAGGATGGCGGGGCCCACGCCCGTACGCCCGGCGACGCACATGCTGGGTGTCTTCCGCCGGTTGCTGCCGGCGGCCGCGGTGACCCTCGTCGGCGTCCTGGTCGTGGTGTGGGCGGCGTATCCCGAGACGACGTGGCGCCCGGTGTGGGAGCAGACCTGGGCATCGCTCACCTACTCCCAGAACTGGCTGCTGGCGGCGGATGCCGTGGACTACTACGCGCGCACCGAGATGCCGAGTCCGCTGCAGCATTTCTGGTCGATGTCGGTTCAGGGGCAGGCCTTCGCGCTGTGGATCGTGCTGCTCGGCCTGTGCCAGGTCGTCGTCCGTCGGCGGGGGCTGTCGCCGGACCGCGTCGTCGGCACCGTGTTCGGGGCGGTGTTCGCGCTCTCGTTCGTCTACTCGGTGATCCGCACGGCGACCGCGCAGCAGGTGGCGTACTTCGACACGGGCGCCCGGCTGTGGGAGTTCGCCGCCGGATCGCTGCTCGTCGTCGCTCTGCCGCACCTGCGCCTCGGGGTGGCGTTGCGAGCCGTCGTCGGGTGGGCCGGGCTGGCGGGATTGCTCGTGCTCGGTATGGTCCTGGACGTGCGCGGGGGCTTCCCCGGCTTCCTGGCGCTGTGGCCGGTGCTGTGCGCGGCGGCCATCGTCGCCTCGGGAACGGGCGAGAACCGCTTCGGACCCGCCCGGCTTCTGGCATCCCGCCCCGTGCGTGCCTTCGGTCGCGACGCCTACGCGCTCTACCTCGTGCACTGGCCGATCCTGGTGACGTTCATGGTCGTGAACGATCGCACCGAGATCGGACTCGTGGGCGGCCTCGGAATCGTCGTGCTGTCCCTGATGCTGGCGCGGGCGCTGACATGGGCCGTCGACCGGCCAGTGCGAGCGTGGCGGCGCAACGACGCATCGCCTCTCGTGCCCGTCGCCGTGCTCACCGCGGCCGCCGTGGTGGTCGCGGTGCCGGTGGGCGCATGGCAGACGACCACGTGGCTGCACGAACGCGAGGTCGAGGCGCGCGCCCAGGTCATGAATCCGGGCGCCGCGGTGCTGCGTGATCCGGCGCTGGCGGAGATTCCCGCCGATGCGCCGATGCTCCCGCTGGCGACGCTGCTCGACGCCGAGTGGACGCAACTCGGACGGGAGTGCACGGGCGACTGGGCAACCGACGCCGAGGAGCTGATCGGCACCTGCTCCGAGACGGCTCACACGGCGCGTGCGCGCCGCACGATCGCGGTGATCGGCGACTCGCACGCGCAGCAGATCACGGCGGCGTTGCTGCCGGCGGCCGAGACGAACGGATGGGGCGTCGTCCACCTCATCAAGGGCGGATGCTCGATGGGCCTCGACGAACCCGGCATGGACGAGCGCTGCGAGGGCTGGCGCGAGGCGGCGATCGGGCTGGTCGAGCGGGTGAAGCCCGACGCGGTCATGACCGTCGTGACCCGGTCCGACGCGGGCGAGGACGACGAGAAGGTCCGCCCCGGTGTCGACCGATTCGTCGACCGGATGCAGGCGGCGGGGATCGACGTGCTCGCCGTGCGAGACAACCCCCGCTTCGCATTCGACATGTTCGGGTGCGTCGTGGATGCTGCCGACCCGATCGACTGCGCCGTGCCCCGTTCGGCTTCTCTCGCCGACAGCAACCCCGCGGACGCCCTCGCGCGCCCAGGCGTGAGCCTGCTCGACCTCACGCCGTGGATCTGCCCCGACGACCTGTGCGTGGGCGTGATCGGCAACGTCGCGGTGTACCGCGACGACAACCACTTGACGCGCATCTACGCGCGCACGCTCGGACCGTCGATGGCCGAGCAGCTTCCGGCGCAGCTGGGCTGATCAGCGACGGCCACCTCGCGGATCGAGCGAGAGCGGCAGCCCGCGACGCATCAGCCGACGGGCTGCGTCTCCAGCGGCGGCATGGGCGTCCATGAGCCGTCGCGCGAGATCACGCGTCCGTCGCGGAGTCCGCGGAACAGGTGGCTCGTGCCGCTGATCTTGCGTTCCACGACGACGAGGCGGATCAGTTCCTTGACGAAGGTCAGCGCCGTTCCCGCGGTGAAGGGCAGCGCGCGGTAGACGCCGAGCGCCCGGTAGTACTTCTGCAGGTAGGCGCGGTTGCGCATGATGTAGTACCGGTAGGCGTCGCTCGAGGCGTTCATGTGACGGATGCCCATGTCCCACTGCTTGATCTCGCGGGTGCGGCGCAGCACGAACTCATTGACGATGACCGACGGCGTCTCGCGGGATGCGAGCCAGCCGTAGAGCTGGTCGTCCCAGTAGATAAAGAAGCGGGGATCGGGCAGGCCGATCTTCGCGACGATGTCGCGGTGGATGAACATGCCCTCGAAGCATCCCGAGTTCATGGGCTTGAAACCCGACTCGTCGAATGCTGCGGGGGCATAGGGGATCGGGATCGCCATCGACTCGGCGATGCGGTACTGCCAGTAGAACTCGCTGCCGTCGTAGTCGTAGCGGCGGCCCTGGATGCTGCGGAACCGCGGGGCCCACGCGCCCATGCGGGCGAGCCCGTCGGTGACGACCTCGACGTCGTCGTCCATGAGCCAGATCCACTCGGAGCCGAGCTCGTAGGCGACGCGCATGCCCTCGCTGAAACCGCCCGATCCGCCGGTGTTCGTCTCGAGGCGGCGGTAGACCAGCTCGGTGGGGAGGCGGTCGCGGAAGGATTCGACGACCTGCGTCGTGTCATCGGTGGAGGCGTTGTCGATGATCACCAGGTGCCCGGGTGCCGGCGACATCCGCTCGATACTCTCGAGCAGACGTGTGAGCAGGTGCGTGCGGTTGTAGGTGACGACCACGATCGTGGCGGTCGCGGGATCGAAGGCAGTCATGAGAGCTCCTCGAACGTCGCGCGCCACTGTCGCTCGGAGACGAGGTCGGGCAGCGCCTGGCGATACTGGCGGGACAGGCGCGGCCACTCCCGCTGCAGACGGCGGTGCAGACGCCAGCTGTCCACGAGCATGCGGCGGAACATCGCCCGATCGCGCGTGTAGATGTTCTTGCCGGAGCCGTCGGCGGCGCTCACCAGGGCACTGTCGTACTGCGGAACGCGCCACCAGTTCGCGTCGCCCTTGCCGAACTCGACCTCGGGTTGAGCGATGTTCTCAGGCTTCGGCGTGTGGAGCCAGTGCGACAGGAGCGTGCGTACCGTGAAGGTGCGCAGGGCGATTCCCGTCGGGCTGTCGTACTGGTGCTGCTTCAACCGCTTGAAGACCTGTCGGCCCCGCCGGGATCGCAGGGGGACGCCCGAGTCCTTGTGGATCGTCGTCTCCGGGTGCTTCTTGGCCACCGCGCGCGCGTCGGGCATGGCCGTGGCGAGGTTCGCGCGCATGTGATCCGGTCCCGACAGCACGTCGCGCAACGCACGCAACCGCAGCTCCACGGGGTAGTACTGCATCATCATCAGGTGCTTCAGGTCGACGCGACGGCTGTGTCGGATGAGCGTGCCGCCCCGCGGTGAGCGCGAATGCAGCAGCCCCGCCACGATGCGGTTGCGCGCGTGGAAGTACGCCTGCCAGTCGATCGAATCGTCTTTACCGACCCATGACACGTGCCACAGCGCGACGCCGGGCATCGAGACGGTGGGGTAGCCGGCATCCCGAGCCCGGACGCAGAACTCGGCGTCATCCCATTTGATGAAGGCCGGGAGCGACAGGCCGATCTCGCGCAGGATGCTGGTGGGGATGAGGCACATCCACCACCCGTTGTAATCGGCATCGAGCCGCATGTGCAGCAGGGGCGACTGGCGGAGGTTCGCGACGCTGAAATCGTGGGGAAGGCGCTCCTGGAAGAGCGCCCGCCACATGAACGGCGCGTCGTCGACGACCTCGGCCCAGGCGTGGAGCTTCGGACGGTCGAGCAGGTCGAACATGTGGGCGCCGACGATGGTGGGGACCGATGCGTAGCGGCCGAACACCACCGACCGGCGGATCGACTCGGGCTCGATGCGCACGTCGTCGTCGAGGAGCTGGACGAAGTCGCTGCCCTCGCGTGCCAGGGTCTCGATCATCGCGCGGGCGAAGCCTCCGGATCCGCCGAGGTTGGGCTGCCGGATGATCTGCAGCGTCTCGCCGAGCCGCTCCGCCACCGTGGGGTAGGCGTCCTGCGCTTCGACGAGGTCGGTGCCCTGGTCGATGATGAAGACGCGGTCGACGACGTCGAGCACGTCGGGGGCGTCGGCCAGGGCCCCGAGTGTCTCGACGCAGTAGTCGGGCTTGTTGTACGTGGTGATGCCGATGCTGGCCCTGCCGTCGCGGACCGGTTCGTGCTCGGTCGTCCACTCCGCGCCCTCGAACGTGGCGTCGGAGCGATCGGCGGCGATGTCGAACCAGATCCAGCCGCCGTCGCTGTACTGATCGAGCACGAGGTCGAAAGCGGTGGCCGTGTTCTCGCCCCGCACCTCCCGCGTGTCGAGGCGCTGCTTGGTGCCGCCGCCGTTCGAGCGGTAGACGAGGACCGTGGCATCCCCCGACGTGCGCACGGTCAGGCGCACCTGGCGCACACCCGTCCAGTGCTGCCAGTACGACGCCGGGAACGCGTTGAAGTACGTGCCGAACGACACCCGGCGGCCGGCGACGATGCGCGCGCGGCGACGGTCGAGGATGTTGGCCAGCTGCGCGACGTTGGTGACCCGCACCGGCTCCTCGTCGATCGTCGACCAGGTCTCGGGATCGACGTACAGCGGGAGGAGGTCGGGATCGCGGTCGAGAGGAAGGACGGCGTTCTGCAGGGTGTACGTCACGAAGGGGTCTTTCGTCTAGGAGCCGCGGCCGCGGACGGCCAGCGGGAAGTCTACCCGGCGTGTCTGCGCACCCCCGGTGGCCGCCGGGGCCTCTACCTCTGCCGCTCGCCGCCCTCGACCGACGCGCTGATCTCGCCGGGGCCGTGACCGACGAAGGGCGTCTGCTTGATCTTGGAGCCGAACAGGATGACGAACATCCAGCCCCACAGCATCAACGGGGCGGACTCCGTGAGGCCCTGCACCACCAGCAACGCGCCGATCAGGGTCGGCAGCAGTGTCAGCGGTGAGTACGGCCGGTCGTCGCGCAGGTCCCAGCGGGGGCGATCGACGGCGAAGAACCACGAGCGCCAGAGGAAGGCGAGGAAGACCAGGACCAGCAGGACGACGCCGACGGCGCCGAGTTGCAGGAACGCGTCGAGCCAGACACTGTGCGCCTGCACGACCGTGCGTCCGTGGTCGACGATCCACCCGTCGATGAGCGGCTCCGTCGGCACCCAGGGCGTCGAGAACCCCCACCCGGCGAGCGGTCGCTGCTGTGCACGTTCGGCCACGTCGGCCCAGATGCCCTCGCGGCCGAGCAGGTCGGCCCCGCGGCCGAGCACGCCGAACACCGTCTCGCGACCGAGCCAGAGCGCGGCGCCCCCGCCCAGGCCGATCGCCGCGTAGAGCAGGTACCAGCGGGTGCGTTCGCCGGGGCGCCGGGCCGTGCGCATGAGCAGCACGGTGCCCAGGACGAGGGCCACGAACGCCGCGGCGATGAACGCGGTCGGCGAGCCCGCCCGCACGAACAGGAATCCCGCGAGCACGGTCCAGATGATGAGAAGCACACGGCGCGGGGCGCCGGCGGCCATCCGCACGCCGAAGACGATGATCGCCAGCAGCATGACGGCGGCCAGCAGGTTCGCGTTGCCGAAGATGCCCTGGATGCGCCCCCCGTCGAACAGGTTGTCGCGCGACCAGTAGAGGACCGGGTCCATGCGCTCGGCGGGCACGACGAACCCGGGCAGGAGGGGGCCGCGCACCAGCAGCGACACCGCCACCTCGAAGACGAGCGAGAGTCCCACGACCCACTTCGCCGCGTCGGTCACCGCTCGCACGACGTCGCGCCAGGTGAGCACGGCGCCCACGAACAGCCCCTGGAACGTGGTGATGACGAGAAGCAGCAAGGTGAGCACGGATGCCAGGGGCCAGGCGCTCCAGGCGATCGACGCCGTCGCCCAGGCGACGTAGCCGAATGCGATCCACGGCAGACGGCTGACCGACACCGGCGGTCGCGTGACGACCCAGACGACCGCGGAGACCACGGCCGAGGCCACGGCGACGACCGCCGCGACGACGGCGCCCGCGGCATTGACCAGGCCGACACCGCCGAGCGCGAGGACGATGACGAAGACGCACCACGCCCGCAGCAGCAGGTGCCCGGTCGTCTCCCGCGGCGGTGCGGTCGGAAGGGCCGACACGGGGTGGTTCGTGTACATCGCCATGATGCGTTCAGGCTACCGCTCGGCATCCGGAGGCGTTCGGCGGCCCCACTAGGCTGACGCCCGTGCTTGTTGCGATCTCGAACACGCCCCGCGACTACGCCTGGGGCAGCCCGACACTCATCGCCGATCTCGAGGGACGCGAGCCCACCGGCGCCCCCGAGGCGGAGATCTGGTTCGGCGATCATCCCGGCTCTCCCGCCGAGGTGCACGACGGTACCGAGCGCACGCTCGACGCGTGGCTGCCCGCCACGGCCCGCGAGCACGACGTGCCCGCGAAGCTCCCGTACCTGCTGAAGCTCCTCGCGGCGGGCGCACCGCTGTCGATCCAGGTGCACCCCTCCAAGGAGCAGGCTGTCGAGGGCTTCGCCCGCGAAGAGGAGGCCGGGGTCGCGCGCGACGCGGGGTCGCGCAATTACAAGGACGACAACCACAAGCCCGAGGTGATCGTCGCCCTCAGCGACACCTTCACCGCGCTCGCGGGTCTGCGCGACATCGCGCGGACGCGGGCGCTCGTCGACGCCCTCGGCGACGCGCCGGCGGTCACGACGCTCCGCGCCCACCTGTCGGTGGACGACGCCTCCGAGGCGCTGCGTGCGACCATCGGCTGGCTCCTCGGCGAGGCCGACGCGGCCGAGATCGCGCAGATCGTGGATGCCGCGGCATCCACCGATTCCGCCGCGTTCGCGGCCGAGCTCGAGCTGACGCGGTCGCTGCACACCGCGTACCCGGCCGACCCCGGCATCGTGGTCGCCCTTCTGATGAACCTCGTGACCCTGCGCCGGGGGGAGGCGATCTTCGTCCCCGCGGGTGTGCTGCACGCGTACGTCGAGGGGCTCGGGGTCGAGATCATGGCGGCGAGCGACAACGTGCTGCGCGGCGGGCTCACGCCCAAGCACATCGACGTGGCCGAACTGCTCGCGCTCGTCGACTTCCGCCCGGCTGAGCCGCCCTATCTGCGTCCCACGACGGCGGGGGAGGGCGCCGAGGTCTTCGCCCCGGGCATCGCCGACTTCGCGCTGGGCCACCTCGTGCCGGGCGCCTCTTCGCAGCTCGATCTGCGGGGCGTCTCGATCGCGCTCGGCGTCGCCGGATCCGCGACGTTGACCGGCGCCTCGGGCGAGAGCGTGACGCTCGCGCCCGGTCAGGCCGCACTCGTCACCCCCGACGAGTCGCCGTTGACGAGCGACGGCGCCGGTGAGGTCTTCGTCGCGATGCCGGGGGCCTGACCGCGACACGCCGTGGCGCGGCCTGAAGGTTCACGTCGCCCTTGAGGGTTTACGATCCGCGACTTGACCAATCCGAATCACACGGGTGTAATTATCTCTACGCGCAGGCCGCGTCATGGGGGCTCGAACGAGGGGGAGGATGATATGGCGACGTCGCAGTACCGGTCCGGTGTTCCGGACAACTGGTTCGTAGACCCGGTCGACCTCGGCGTTCCCGGGGTGCGTCGCGACATCGACGCCACCGAAGAGAACACCCTCGCGTGGCAGACCGATGCGCTGTGCTCGCAGACCGACCCCGAGGCGTTCTTCCCCGAGAAGGGCGGCTCCACGCGCGATGCCAAGCGCATCTGCACCTCGTGCGACGTCAAGAGCGAATGCCTCGAGTACGCGTTGCAGAACGACGAGCGTTTCGGCATCTGGGGCGGTCTGAGCGAGCGGGAGCGCCGCAAGCTCAAGCGTCGCGCCTGATCCGCGCGGCTGAGCGATCCGCCCGCCGACGGCGCGGCGTCCGCGATCGCTCGGAGGCGGACTTAGGCTGATCGGCGTCATGCCCGACCGTGTACACGCCATCCTCGTCGTGCGTCCTGAAGGACGCACCCCCGCGGCGAACCATCTGACGCGAACGCTCGCCGCGCTCGCCGCGCAGACCCGCCCCGTCGACGCCCTCACGATCGTGCTCTGCGGTCCCGACGCCGAGCTGACCCGCCTGGCGGCCGAGTCCGGTGCCGAGGGCGTGATCACCGCCTCCGCCGGCACCTCGTTCGCGACCGCCACGGCACTGGCGACGCCCCGTCTGACAGGCGACGCGGTCTGGCTCCTCGCGCAGGACACCGCCCCCGACCCCGAGGCGCTCGTACGCCTCGCCGGTGCCCTCGAGCTCTCGCCGCCCCTCGTGATCGCCGCCCCCAAGCTCGTGGATTGGGACGACCGCGACGTCATCCGCTCGCTCGGTGTGAGCATGAACCGCTACGGCGGCACCGTCGAACTCGCCGCCGGTGAGCTGGACCAGGGCCAGCGCGACCGCGATTCCGACGTGCTCGGTGCCGACGTGCGCGGGATCCTCGTGCGGCGCGACGCCTGGGCGGCGCTCGGCGGACTCGACCCCGCGCTCGGCGGAGCCGACGAGGGTCTCGACCTGGGCGTGCGTGCGCGCCTCGCCGAACGGCTCGTGGCGGTGGTCCCCTCCGCGCGGGTCGCCGTCGCCGGCGACGGGGTCGCGGCGATGGCACGCGGTCGTCGGCGCGCCCGGCGTCGCGCGTTCGCCACGCGCACGGCGCAGTTGCACCGCCGCCTTGCCTACGCCCCGGCGGCCACGGTGGCGCTGCACTGGCTGTCGTTCCTTCCGCTGGCGCTGTGGCGCACCGTGGCGCACCTCGTCACGAAAGCGCCTCACCGCGTGCTGCCCGAGTGGGGGGCGACGCTGCTGGTGATGGCACGCCCGGCGGCCGTCGCCCGTGCGCGGCGCCGCATCCGAGCGGTGCGCACCGTCGGCTGGTCGCGGATCGCGCCGCTGCGCGTCTCGCGCGCCGAGATGCGTGTGCGGTGGCAGGGCGACGTCGGCGACCCCGATGCGCCGGTGCGCAGCGAGCTGCACTTCTTCGTCGGCGGCGGTGCGTGGACGGTCCTCGGCGCCCTGGCGGTGTCGGTCGCGCTGTTCGCCCCGCTGCTCGCGTGGCCGGTGCTGGGCGGCGGCGGCCTCGCGCCGCTGCGCGCGAACGTCGGGCAGTTGTGGCAGGACGCCGCCTGGGGTCTTCGACCCCTCGGACTGGATGCCGTCGGCCCCGCCGACCCGTTCTCCGGCGTCGTCGCGCTGATCGGCACCCTGTCGCCGGGGGACCCGTCGCGCGCGTTCGTCGTGCTGTGGGTGCTGGCGCTGCCGCTCGGGGTTCTGGGCGGGTGGTTCGCCGCCACCCGCGTCACCGAATCGTCGCCCCTGCGCATCGTCGCGGCCATCGCCTGGGCTCTCGCCCCGACCTTCGTGTCCGCTCTCGTCGAGGGCCGCCCCGCGGGCGTCCTCGTGCATCTGCTGCTGCCCTGGCTGTTCTACGCCGCCAGCGTGGCCCATCGCTCCTGGGCGCCGGCCGGGGCGGCATCCGTGCTCCTGGTCGTGGTGCTCGCCTGCGCGCCCTCGCTCGCTCCCGCCGCCGTCGTGCTGTGGTGCGCCGCCCTCGTGGTCGTCGCCCTGGTCGCGGGGCGCGGCATCGCCCGCGTCGTGTGGCTCGTCATCCCCTCCGCCGTCGTCTTCGCGCCACTGGTGTGGTCGCAGGTGCGGGCGGGCAACGCGTGGGGCCTGCTCGCCGACCCGGGTGTGCCGTACGCGGGCGCGGAGGTTTCCGCCGATCCGATCGGCAGGGCTCTCCTGGCGGCGGGCTTCCCCACCTCCGACCCGGGCGGATGGGCGAGCCTGCTCGGCCACCCCGTGTGGTGGGTGGGACTGCTGATCGCGCCCCTCGCCGTCCTGGCGGTGCTGTCGGTGCTCACGCCGCGCTGGATCACGGCATCCGCCCTCATCGTGGTCGCTGCCACGGGCCTGGCCACGGCGTTCGCCGCGATCGGCATCGCGGTGTCGTTCGCGGACTCGGTGCCGGTGTCGCTCTGGCCCGGCGCGGGTCTGAGCCTCGCGTGGATCGGTCTCGTGGGGGCTGCCGTCGTCGCCCTGGATGCCGGCATCCCCGACCGTGCGCGGGTGCTGCGGCCGATCGGGGGCCTCGCGGCGGTGCTGGCGCTCGCCGTCGCGGTCGCACCGGCGCTCACCGCGCAGCTCTCCGACGCCGGCGGCGACCGCACGGCGCTGACGAACGGTCCCGTGTCGACGCTGCCGGCCTTCATCGCCGCGGAAGGTCGCGGGTCGCTCTCCATCGGCACGCTCGTCCTCGATCCACGCGCCGACGGCCTGCGCGTGCAGGTCGTCTGGGGCGGCAGCGCCACCCTGTCGGGCCAGAGCACCCTCGAGGCCACCCGCACCTCCGCCAGCGCGCAGGATCGGGAGCTCGCCGCCCTCGCCGTCGACCTGGTGTCGCCGTCGACCGACGACGCCGTCGCGCGCCTCGCGCAGCGCGGCATCGGGTTCGTTCTGCTGGAGTCGGCGCCCTCGGGCGAGGGTGACGTGGCCCTGGGCGATCGACTGGGAGCGGCGACGTCGCTTGACCAGCGCGATCTGCTCGACCCGGTGGGCGCGACCTCTCGCGGCGATCTCTGGCGCGTGAACACCGCCGTCGCTCCGCGTGCGCCGCTGGACGACCACCGCATCGGGCTGCAGCGCCTCGTCGCGCTGGGATCGCTCGCCGTTCTGGTCGTCGCGCTCCTTCTCGCCGTTCCCACCGCCGCCTCGCGGCGCGTCGCCCGGCGCACCCCGCGTATCGTCGGGCCGAATCCGGGAGGTTCGCGATGAGCGAGCGCCGCATCGTCCGTTACGCCGCCACCAGCGCCCGCCTCGTGGCGGGAGCCGCCGTCGCCGCCGCCGCCGTCGTCGGCACGGTCGCCGCGATCGCCGCGCCGTGGCCGCAGTACAGCGCCGAACCGGTGCGCCTGCAGACGACCCCCGCCCCGAGCGACACCGTTCTCGCGTGCGACGGGCCGCTGCTGGCCCTGGGCCGCAGCGCGGACTCCGCCGGCGGTCTCAGCTCGGCGTCGGCCTCCGACATCGTCAGCGGGCCCGCCGACGCCGGCGCCTCCACCGACACGCTGAGCGGTGCCACCGGCTCCGCCGACGGTGACGCGCCGGTGCTGCGCGCCGCCCCGCGCGACGGCATCCGGTCCTCCCTCGCCGCGGCGACCTCCGCCACCGCCGCCTCCGACGACCTCGTCGGGTTCGCGGCATCCGCCTGCCGTCCGCCGCTGGCGGAGTCGTGGCTGGTCGGCGGGGCGAGCACCACCGGCGCCAACGACCTCATCGAGCTCGCGAACCCCGGCAGCGTGCCGGCCACCGTGCAGCTCTCGGTCTACGGCGCCCAGGGCGTCTCGACGCCGCCGAGCGGCCAGAACATCGTGGTCGCGGCGGGTGAGCGCCGAGTCGTTCCGCTCGCGGGTCTGCTGCTGGGCGAGGAGAGCCCGGTCGTGCGCGTCGTCTCGACGGGCGCACCCGTGCACGCCGCTCTGCAGGCGAGCGTGACGCGCGTGCTCCTTCCCGGGGGCGTGGAGCAGGTGGCGCCGATCGCGCAGGCCGACACCCGGCTCGTCATGCCGGGCGTGCAGGTCATCGAGACGGCCGCGGGCCAGGCGGCGACTCTCCTGCGTCTGCTGGCGCCCGGTGCCGACGCCACGGCGACCGTCACCCTCGTCCCGGTGGATGCCGCGGCCACCGCGCCCGCCCCCATCGAGGTTCCGCTGACGGCGGCGCTGCCGCTCTCGATCGATCTGTCGGGCATCGCGGCAGGGACATACACCGTGAACGTCACGTCCACCGAGCCCGTCGTCGGGGCGACCTGGTCGACCACGGGGTTCGGGCAGGGGGCCGACTTCGCCTGGTACGCCGCCGCCCCCGAGATCGTCGACCCGAGCGTCATCGCGGTGGCCCCGGGCGGCGGAGCGTCGGTGGTGCTCGCCGGAGGCGCGAGCGAGGCGAACGTCACGCTCATCGCCGTCGACGGCGGGAGCCCGGTCTCGGCCGTGGTCGGTGCCGGGGCGAGTGTGGCCCTGCCGATCGCCGACGGCGTGTACCGCCTCGAGACGACCGCGCCGGTCCACGCCGCGGTGGCGTACGCGGGTGCATCCGCGCTGGCTTCGTATCCGCTGTGGCCCGCCGATTCGGCTGCGGCGGCGGTGACCGTCCTTCCCTGACGCCGAGCGCGCACGCACGCACGTGGGCGGGTCGCGGCGGGCTCAGAAGAAGCGGAAGCGCTCGGGCCCGAGGTCCCAGGGGTCGCGGTCGAGGTATTCCGCGGCCGCGCGGAACACCGCACCTTCGATCATCATGCGACGGTGCAGGTCGTCATCCTGGTGCGGGTGACCGAGACGCTCGATCGGTATGCGATACAGGATGATGCGCTTCTCGTCGCGCAGAACGGTCCACCGCGGGATGCCGTCGTCTGCCGCGGGCGGCATGATGCCGATCTCGAACGACACCTCGCGCAGCTCCGACCACGCGGAGCGGAGGAACTCCGCGGCGGTGCTCACCGCGACGTCGAAGCGTTCGACACGCGTGTCGATCGGGGGGAGTGGCGGGCGCACCACCGGGCTGCGGTTCTCGCGCCCGTGACGACCGTGTCGCGACGGGCGGGTGACCGGTCGTGCCGCGCGGGATCGGCGACGCATCATGCGCCCATCCTACGGTCGCCGGTCGAACCCGCTGCCCACGACGGCCATCGCCGGCCGGCCCGGGCACAACGGCGGGGTCCGTGTGGACACGCCGCGGGTTCGGCGCCGGCACCCGGCGTGTCGCCCCGAAGTCCCGCCGTTGTGCTCGAGTCGGCCCGCGGGCAGACGGCGCGGCGTCGCTGCAGCGCGAGGCCTGCTGATTAGGCTGGCCCGCGATGCGAGACAGACTCTGCTCGAAGGTCGGGTGCGCCCGCGAGGCGATGAGCACCCTCACCTACGACTACGGCGACCAGATGGCGGCGCTCGGCCCGCTGGGCCGTGCCGGAGATCCGCACGCCCACGACCTCTGCGCCATCCACGCTGACCGGTTGTCGGTTCCGCAGGGCTGGGTCGTCGTGCGCCACGAGACGCTGCGCGCCTGACGCCGCTTCCGCGGCATCCGGGAACGAGTCGCGTGGGGAGCGGGCTCGGACGTTCGGAGCGGGCTCGCCCGTTTGGGGCGGGATAGGCCGACTGGGGCGGTAAATTCCTGCCCCGAACGGCGGAATCCGCCCCAAACCGAGCAGACGGGTGTCTCGTGCGTGGCCCCGCCGCTCCCGCGCTGCCGCGGTGCGGGGCTTGCCAGCGTCGCGGGAGTTCGGGTTGGGATCGGCGATCTGGGGCGGGATCGGCCACTTGGGGCGGTGGATTTCCGCCCCGAACGGCGGAATCCGCCCCAAACCGAGTACGCGGGTGCCTCCTGCGTCGCCCGAACGGCAGAACGCGCCCCGAGGCGCACGAGGGCGTTCGCGGCGCGCTCCGCGCCGGGCCAGCGGTGGGGCCGGGGGCCTCAGGGACGCTCGGTGAGCGCCGCGGCGCGCTCGTTCTCGAGCAGCAGCGCGCGGTACTCCCGATCGCGTCGCACCGCCGACACGGCGCGCACGAACGTCTCGGCATCCACCGTGGGATGGGGGGACACGAAGGGCGCCACCGCCTCGGCGAGGGATGCCGCGACGCGCGCCCGGGCGGCGGGTTCCAGGGCGTCCGCACCGCGCACGAAGCGCGACACGCGGGCGGCGAGGCGATCGGGGAGCCGCGAGACGTCGGCGACGTCGGCCCAGGCATCGAGCCCGGGCGGGAGGCCGGGTGCGGCGGGCGGGAGGGGGCGTGTGCGGGTGCGTTCGCTGGCGGTTCCCGCGAGCAGGTCGCCGAGGCGTTGCGCGCGGGGCGTGAACATGCCGACCACCGCCGCGACTGCGCCGAGCGTGAACCAGAGCTCCAGCACACCGATCAGTGCGCGGATCATCGCGTGGCGGAAGCCCGCCGCCCCGCCGTCCGCGCGCACGATGCGCGCCCCGACGGCCAGACGCCCGAGACTCCGCCCGCGAGAGAGCGTCTCGATGGTGGTGGGCACCACGACCATGACCAGCACCAGCAGCGAGATGACGCCGATACCGATGGCCGACTCGGGCAGCGTGCCCTCTCCGACCATGGCGACCAGCAGCAGCCCACCCCCGATGAGCAGGGCCACGCCGACGAGGAAGTCGATGAGCGCGCCGACGGCCCGCAGGAAGAGGCCGACCGGCTGCACGTCGAGGGCCACCGCCTCGCCGGTGAGCGTCTCGTCGGCGCTCATGTGGACGAGGGCGGCCGCGGGGGCCGGGGGCGTCGACGAAGCCATGCGTACAGTTGACCACATGGATCTCGACGCCCTCACGGCCGCCCGCCGCGACGAGTGGGCACGCCTCGACGAGCTCGGGCGCACGCGGCGTCTGAACGGCGCCGAGGTCGATGAGCTCGTCACCCGCTACCGCGCGGCGTCGGCCGACCTCGCCGACATCAAGAGCTCGGCCGGACGCACGCCCCAGGGCGACTACGTGTCGATCCTGCTCGCGCGGACGCGTCTGCGCCTCACCGGGGTGCGCGAAAACGTTCTGAAGCAGTTGCCGCGTTTCTTCCTGCTTCAGCTGCCGGCGGCTCTGTACCGGGTGCGGTGGATGACGCTGGCGGTCACGGTCTTCTTCGTGGCGGTGTCGACGCTGGTGGCCGCGTGGATCTCGAGCGACCCGGCGACCGTCGCCGCGCTCGGCGCGCAGAGCGATCTGCAGAACTACGCCGACGAGCAGTTCATCGACTATTACCGCGAGAATCCGAATGCGATCTTCGCGGGGACGGTCTGGACGAACAACGCCTGGATCGCGGCGCAGTGCGTGATGTTCGGGGTGACCGGCATCTGGCCGGTCATGGTCATCATGCAGAACGCCGTGGGCGTGGGCCAGTCGGCCGCCATCATGATCGCCTTCGACCGCGCCGATGTGTTCTTCCAGTTCATCCTCCCGCACGGTCTGCTCGAGCTCACGTGCATCTTCGTCGCGGGAGCGGCGGGGCTGCAGATCTTCTGGGCGTGGGTGGCGCCCGGACGCCGGACGCGCGCGGCGGCGCTCGCCGCGGCCGGACGCTCGCTCGCGACGGTGGCGGTGGGCCTCGTCTTCGCCCTCGCGCTCTCGGGCGTGGTCGAGGGCTTCGTCACACCGCGCGACTGGCCGTGGCAGATCAAGATCGCCATCGGGGCGGGGGCGCTGGGTGTGTTCCTCTTCTACATGCTGTGGGTGGGCCGCCGGGCCGCACGCGCCGGCGAGACGGGAGACCTGACGGAGTACGAGGCGGGCACGCCGACGCTGACGGCCGGGTGAACGGCATCCCGATTCCGACCTTTCACCGGCGTGTCATTTTTGATTCATTCAAAAGTAGGTAGGCTCGTCGTGTGCTCGATAGTCGACCGGATGCCACCGCGGATACCCTCATCCGCGACGCGGGTCTGCGGGTCACGGCGACGCGCGTCGCCGTGCTCGAGGCCCTGCGCGCGCACCCGCACGCGACGGCGGACGCCGTGTACGCGCAGCTCCGCGGCATCCTTCCCGGCACCAGCAAGCAGTCGGTGTACAACGCGCTCGGCGACTTCGCCGACGCGGGCCTCGCGCGCCGCATCGAACCCGCCGGCCATGCCGGCACGTTCGAGCTGCGCGTGGGCGACAACCACCACCACGTGGTGTGCACCGCATGCGGACGCATCGACGACGTGGACTGCGTCGTCGGCGCCGCACCCTGCCTGCACGCGCCGGAGGGAAGCGGCTACGTCATAGAGACCGCCGAGGTGACGTTCTGGGGCGTGTGCTCCGATTGTCGAGCGACGTCCGAAGCCGAACAACCGAGAGGATCCCGATGAGCGACACTCTGAACGGATGCCCCGTCTTCCACGACGGCGGCGCCCCCGACGACAACCGACTGCCGGTGGGCGAAGCCCCCGCCGACAGCGAGCCCGCCGGCGCCCTGCCGCACCCGACCCAGGGCTCCGCCAACCGCGTGTGGTGGCCCGAGTCCCTGAACGTGAAGATCCTCGCGAAGAACAACGCCCTGCGCGACCCGCTCGACGAGGGCTTCGACTACAAAGCCGCGTTCGAGGCGCTCGACCTCGCCGCCGTCAAGGCCGACATCAAGGCCGCGCTCACCACCTCGCAGGACTGGTGGCCCGCCGACTTCGGCCACTACGGCCCCCTCATGATCCGCATGGCCTGGCACAGCGCCGGCACCTACCGCGTGACCGACGGTCGTGGCGGCTCGGGAGCGGGCATGCAGCGCTTCGCCCCGCTGAACAGCTGGCCCGACAACGTCAACCTCGACAAGGCCCGGCGCCTGCTCTGGCCCATCAAGAAGAAGTACGGTCAGTCGATCTCGTGGGCCGACCTCATGATCCTTGCCGGGAACGTCGCCCTCGAAGACATGGGCTTCCCGACCTTCGGCTTCGCCGGTGGCCGCACCGACGTGTGGGAGCCCGACGACGACGTGTACTGGGGCCCCGAGACCACCTGGCTCGGCGACGAGCGCTACACGGGCAACCGTGAGCTCGAGAAGCCTCTCGCGGCCGTGCAGATGGGTCTCATCTACGTCAACCCCGAGGGTCCCAACGGCAACCCCGACCCGCAGCTGTCGGCCCACGACATCCGCGAGACGTTCGGCCGCATGGCCATGAACGACGAGGAGACCGTCGCGCTCATCGCCGGCGGCCACACCTTCGGCAAGACGCACGGCGCGGCGAGCGACTCGCACGTCGGCGTCAACCCGGAGGCCGCCGACATCAACGACCAGGGCCTCGGCTGGAAGAACAGCCACGGCACAGGCAAGGGCGACGACACCATCACCAGCGGTCTCGAGGTCACGTGGACCTACCACCCCACCCGCTGGGACAACGAGTTCTTCCACATCCTCTTCGCCTATGAGTGGGAGCTTTTCCAGAGCCCCGCGGGCGCCCACCAGTGGCGTCCGGTCAACGGCGGGGGAGCCGACATGGTCCCCGAGGCGCACTCCGCCGGTCGCCGCGAGCCCCGCATGCTCACCAGCGACCTGGCGCTGCGCGTCGACCCGGCGTACGAGAAGATCTCGCGTCGCTTCGCTGAGGACCCGGCGGCGTTCCAGGACGCCTTCGCCCGCGCCTGGTTCAAGCTGACCCACCGCGACATGGGTCCGCGTGAGCGCTACCTGGGCTCCGAGGTGCCGTCCGAGGTGCTCGTCTGGCAGGACCCGGTGCCCGCCGTCGACCACCCGCTGATCGACGCCGCCGACGCCGCGGCGCTGAAGCAGCAGATCCTCGACAGCGGCCTTACGGTGCAGCAGCTCGTCACGACGACCTGGGCCGCGGCATCCACCTTCCGCGGGAGCGACAAGCGCGGTGGCGTGAACGGCGCGCGCATCCGCCTCGAGCCGCAGAAGAGCTGGACGGTCAACAACCCCGAGCAGCTGGCATCCGTGCTCGACGTGCTCGAGAAGATCAAGGCCGAGTTCGACGCGCAGGGCGAGAAGAAGGTGTCCATCGCCGACCTGCTCGTGCTCGCCGGTAACGCGGGTGTCGAGCAGGCCGCCCTCGCCGGCGGCGTCGAGGTCGAGGTGCCGTTCACCCCGGGCCGCACCGATGCGTCGCAGGAGCAGACCGAGATCGAGTCGTTCCGCTGGCTCGAGCCGATCGCCGACGGCTTCCGCAACTACGCGTCGCGCGAGGCGCGGCTTCCCGCGGAGTTCCTGCTGCTCGACAAGGCCAACCTGCTGACGCTCACCGCGCCCGAGATGACCGTGCTCGTGGGCGGCCTCCGCGCGATCGGCGCGAACTGGGACGGCAGCGACTGGGGTGTGTTCACCGACACCCCCGGTGCGCTGACGAACGACGTCTTCGCGAACCTGCTCGACCTCGGCACCACGTGGAAGCCGCTCGACAGCGGCAAGCACGCGTTCGAGGGCACTCGCGACGGGTCGGGGGAGCGCATCGGGATCGGTACGCGTGTCGACCTGGTGTTCTCGTCGAACTCCGAGCTGCGCGCGCTCGCCGAGGTCTACGCCTCCGACGACGCCAAGGAGAAATTCGTGCGCGACTTCGTCGCCGCCTGGCGCAAGGTCACCGAGCTCGACCGGTTCGACCTGGTCTGAGCCCCGCCCCGGCCGCTCCGCGGCGCGGTGCACGCAAGGCCCGTCCCCTGATCGGGGGCGGGCCTTCCGTCGTCCTGCCTGTGCTCGTCGGGTGCCGACCTGCGCGGTGTCAGGGGGCGCCGAGTGCTCGCCGTCAGCGGATGAGTTGCGGCCTGTGTTCGCGGTGGGCGCGGCGGGGCGGGCAGAGGGCGCAAGTCACCGGGGGTGGGGGGCGGCGGCCCAGCGGGGTCGGGGCGGCGAGTCACCGGGGTGGGTCGATGCGCCGGGCGTTAGGCGCGGGTTGTCGTGACGTGGGAGGCGTTCGGGGGTGAGTTGCGGCGTGTGTTCGCGGTGGGTGCGGCGGCGCGGGCGGAGGGCGCAAGTCAGCGGGGGTGGGTGCGGCGGCGCGGGCGGAGGGCGCAAGTCGCCCGAGGTGGGGGCGGCGGGGCGGGCGGAGGGCGCAAGTCACCGGGGGTGGGGCGGCGGCCCAGCGGGGCAGAGGGCTCCGGGAACGGCGGAGCAGGATGCCGGCGCGTCAGGCGAGCGACAGGCGGTGCAGGCCCTCATCCAGCGTCACGGCGGGCGCCCACCGGAGGTCGCGGCGGATCTCGCTCTGGTCGAACCAGTGCGCCGTCGACAGCTGCTCGGCGAGGAAGCGGGTCATGGGCGGCTCGTCCTCGCCCGGGCGAACGGCCCAGACACGCTCGACCACAGCGCCCGCCGCGCGCGCCAGCCCCGCCGGCACGCTGAACCGCGGCGGCTCGACACCCGAGGCGCGGCAGATCCCCGCGAGCAGATCGCCGACCGGCCGCGGTTCGCCGTTGGTCAGCACGTACGCCCGCCCGCTGACGTCGTCGACGCGGTCGAGGGCGGCGACGATCCCGGATGCCGCGTTGTCGACGTACGTGGAGTCGATCAGCGCCGTACCGCCGTTGAGCAGCGGCAGGCGGCCGCGGCGGGCGCGGTCGACGATGCGCGCGACGAGCTGGGTGTCGCCCGGCCCCCACACCAGGTGCGGGCGGATCGCGACGAGCGCCATGTCATCGCCCGCGCGCGAGAGCGCGAGCAGCTCGGCCTCGGCCTTCGTGCGGGCGTATTCGCCGCGCGCGGCATCCGGATCCGCGGGCTCGGCACCGACGCCCGCGAGGGCGTGTCCGGCGTGCGCGACCGACGGCGACGACACGTGCACGACGCGCGAGACCCCCGCGGCTCCGGCCGCGTCGAGCAGCGTGCGCGTTCCCTCGACGTTGACGGCGCGGAACTGCGCCGGGTCTCCCGCGAGCGAAACCTTCGCGGCCAGGTGAATGACACCGTCGACGCCGTCGAGGGCGGATGCCACGGCATCCGCATCGGTGACCGAACCGAGGTGGTCGTCGGCGCCGTCGACGCCCGAGGGACGGCGCTGCAGGGTGCGCACATCGTGCCCGGCGTCGTGCAGGGCGCGCACGACGGCCCGGCCGAGGAAGCCGGACGCGCCGGTCGCGAGAACCTTCACGGCGCCGTCGGCTTCTCGCCCGCGAGGAGGCGCTCGGCCCAGGCGGCCACGCGCGTGCGGTCGATCTTGGAGTTGTGCCGGATGTCGGTGGGGAGCGTCGGCACCACCAGCACGGCGGCGAGGCGCTGCGAGGTGGACGCGCGCACATCGTCGGCGAGGGAGGGGGATGCCAGGCCGGGACGCCGCGCACCCGCCTCGACGACCGCGACGACGACCTGGCGGCCGACGGGTCCGACCCCGACCGCGGCGGCGCGGGTCACGGCGTCGACGGTCTCGGCATCCTGTTCGATGCCGACGGGGGTGACGGGACCCTCGGCGGTGGTGATGACGTGGGGGAGGCGCCCCTCGACCCAGAGGCGCCCGTCGGCGTCGAGGTGACCGACGTCGCCGGTGCGGTGCCAGCGGTCGGGGAGTCCCCGCCGGGCCTCGCGGTCGGTGACGTAGAGGCGGAAGTAGCCGCGCTTGAGGTGGGGAGCCGAGATGACGATCTCGCCGGTCACGCCGGCCTCCGTCGTCGGCTCGCCCGTCGCACGTCCGTCTGCGTCGATCGCCGAGATGCGCACCTGGCCCGTGCCGAGCGGCCGGCCGACGCAGACGCCGCGGTCGCCGGCCGCCCGTTCGATCTCGGGCAGGGTCACGTCGGCGACGAGCAGGCACTCGGTCATGCCGTACGGAGTGTGCGCGACCGCGTGGGGCATGAGCCGTTGAGCGCTGCGCAATAGATCGACGCTCACGGGCGCGCCGGTCGAGAGGAAGGTCTCGACGCGCTCCAGGGCGGCGCGGTCGTCGGGGGCGAGCGCCGCAGCGGTGGCGACCACGTTGGCCACGGCCGCCGGGGAGAGGAACACCATCCGCGCGTCGGAGGCGCGCACCGCCGCCGCGACCGCCGCGGCGGTGAGGGTGCGGGGCGCCGAGACGTCCATGTCGGGCGTCGCCGACCGCGTGCCGAGGGCCGGGCCGAGCAGCGCGAACGGTGCGAACCCGGTGACGAGGCCCGTGTCGGCGGTCACCCCGAAGTGGGCGGCGAGGGTGTCGCGCAGCGCCGTCAACTGCGCGTGCGTGTACACGACGCCCTTCGCGGGGCCCGTGGAGCCCGAGGTGAACAATACGGCGGCCTCGGCGTCGGGGGCCGGCGGCTCGGGCAGCGCGCGACCGCGGCCGGCGCGGGCGAGGTCGGACAGGCTCGCCTCGACCCCCAGCGCGCGGCTCGTGGCGGCGGGCAGCGCCGCGGCCGAGATCCGACGACCGGGCCAGCCCAGGGCGCGTGCGGCGGCGAGCCCCGCGACCTCGCCGATGACGACGTCGGGCACGGCGCCGCGCACGGCGCGCGACAGACCCCGGATGCCGAGCCCCCGGTCGGCCACGACGACCACCGCGCCGATGCGCAGGCACGCGTACAGCGCGGCGGTGAGGGTGGGACCGGGCTGCACGAGGAGGGAGACACGGTCGCCCGCGCGCACACCGAAGGCGTCGAGGCCGGCGGCGAGCTCGTCGACGCGTGTCGAGAGCTGACGCCAGCTCACCCGGAGCGGCTCGCCGTCACGGGTGGCGGTCATGTCGATCACCGCGGTGTCGTCGTCGTCGCGGCGGGCGTCGAGGGCGTCCCAGAGGTGCCCGCGGGAGGGTGTCGCGCCCTCCGCGGGTGTGGTCGGCTTCGAGCCGCGGCCGGCGGCGGTGCGGCGCGTCGCGGCTGCTGTGGCCGTCATGCCCGCGTCACCGGCATCCACGACCTTCTCGTCGAGCCAGTCGAGCACCACGTCGGCGTACGGGCGCTCTTCGGCGATGAGGTGTCCGGCGCCTTCGAAGCGGTGCACGTCGGCGTGGGGGAGGCGCTCGGTGAGGTCGTCGAGGTGTCCCTCGCCGAACACGGGGTCTTTCGGACCGCGCAGGAACAGCGCCGGCACCGTGAGCTCGCGGAGCCCCGCCGACATCCGGCGCAGCGCGGGCGTGCTCTCATCGGCCGCGGTGGCGGGGATGTCGGCGACGAACCCGCCGATGCCGCGGCGGCGCGCCACCGTGGCGTACGGCGCGCGGAAGGCGGCGCGGACGGCCGGGTCGAGGTCGGCGAGGGCGAGGGTGGTGTCGAGGAACGCCGTGGTGCCGGTCGTGCCGGCGGCGAGCATCCCGCGAGCGGTGGCCACGCGCAGCGCGAACGGCAGCGGGGCGCCGTCGGGGTGATGCACGGCGGTGTTCAGGGCGATGACGGCTGCGAGGCGGTCACGGTTCTCGACGGCCCACCCCAGCGACACCGGTCCGCCCCAGTCGTGGCCGATGGTCACGATCGGACCCCGGATGCCGAGCTCGTTCACGAGCGCGTCGAGGTCGGCAATGCGCTGGGCCAGGGTGCGACGAATGTCGGAGCGCTCCGAGAAGCCCATCTCGAGCTGATCCACGGCGACGACGCGCCACGCGGTGCCGGTATCGGCACGAGCGAGAGAGGCGGCGATGAGCGCCCGCCACAGGTACGACCACGTGGGGTTGCCGTGGACGGCGACGATGGTGCCGACGGGCTCGATGCCGCGCGCGTCGAGCGCGTCGCCGGTGTCGAGCACGTGCCAGGTGCGGGTGGAACCGGCGTCGGCGGCGACACCGTCGACGGCGACGAGGCGGGAGAGCGCCGGGTCGAGTCCGGGCAGACCCACGGGGGGAAGGGTGGCGCCGAGGGCGGTGACCCTCACCAGGCCAGCTCCAGCATGCCGGTGTTCAGCCCGGAGCCCACTCCCATCAGCAGGACGCGGTCGCCGCGGCGCAACGTCTTCTGCTCCGCAGCGAGGGTGATGGGGATGGATGCCGGACCCACGTTGCCCAAGGTCGGGTAGGTGACGGGTACCTTGCTGCGGTCGAGCTTGGCCGCGCGGACGATGGCGGAGGTGTGGACCGACGAGACCTGATGCGTGACGTAGCGATCCATTCCCGTCCACGAGAACTCGTCCTTCGCCTCCTTCCAGGCCGAGACGACGAGGTCGAGACCGCCCTTGAGCAGCGCCTTGGCGTCGGTGAACATGCCGTCGACACTGCCGACGCACAGGTCGTAGAACTGCGTCGCCGCGCGCGTGACGCCGCCCACGATGCGGTGGCCCTCGGGGTGGGCGCTCGCGCGGCCGAGCACCGCGGCGGCCGCTCCCGACCCGAGGGTCAGCGAGGCGAACTCCTGCATGAACGCATCGCGGTCGAGGTCTTCGCGCACGAGGCGGTTGATGGTGTTGACCTGGATCTCGTCGGCATCCTCGCCGTTGACGATGAGGGCGTAGTCGACCTGACCCGACTGGATCATGCCGGCGGCGAGGCTCATGCCGTTGATGAACCCGAGGCAGGCGTTGGCCACGTCGAAGTTGATCGCCGAGCTCGGCAGCCCCAGGCCGTGGTGCAGCCGCACGGCCACCGAGGGCTCGAGGTGCTTGCGCGTCACCGAGGTATTGATGATCAGACCGATCTGGCTGGGGTGCACCCCCGCCTCGGCCAGAGCCTGCTTGCCCGCGGCGATCGTCGCCTCGTCGGACGACTCGCCCTCGGCCCAGTTGCGGCGCTCGTTCACGCCCGCCACGCGGCGCAGCAGGCCCGGCTTCAGCTTCAGCCGCTGGAGCGCAGGAGCCAACCTCGCCTCGATGTCGTCGGACGTCGTCACGCGGCTGGGCAGGACGCCCGCCACCGAAACAAGGGCCACATCATCGAAGCGCGTGGTGGCGTTACCTGGCAAGAGAGCTCCCGCATCCTGTGCGTAGACGGCGCAGCCGCGCACGGAGGGGACGCGCGTACGGCTCGAAGGGTACCCCTCAGGATAAGCCGCGACGTATGTCCGGGGCTGCATGGGGGCTGGGTGTGCTACAGCCGACCCGCCGCCTTCAATGCGAGATAGCGGTCGGCGACGAGGGGCGGCAGGTCGTCGGCCGAGGCCGAAACCGCGTCGCCGCCCGCGCGGACGACGGCATCGCGCACGCGCTCGGCGTCGTGGCGCGCGCGTTCGACCGCGGCCGCCGCGTACACGTCGGCGGCATCGTGATGCGGCATCGTCTCGCCGGGCCCGTCCGTGGCGGTGGCGACCAGCAGGCGCGAGCGTGCGGCGACGGCGGGGAGCGAGGCGAGGAAGGCGCGCGCGGCCTCGGGGTCGTCGGCGGCGGTGAGCAGCACGACGAGGGCGGGGCGCACCGAGAGCGCGCGCACCTGGGCGAAGGCGGCATCCCAATCGGTGTCGATGAGTTGCGGGTCGACCGGGCACATGGCATCCACCAGCGCGGGCAGCAGCGGCGTCCCCTCGATCCGGGTGACGCGGGCGCGGGTCACGCGGTCGAACATGAGCAGGTGCACGTGGTCGCCGGCGCGGGACGCCAGCACCGCCAGCAGCAGGGCCGCCTCCAGCGCGGCATCCAGTCGCACGCCGTCTCCCACCCGAGCCGCGGCGGTGCGCCCGGTGTCGATGACGATGACGACGTGGCGGTCGCGCTCGGGCCGCCAGGTGCGCAGCATGGTCGTCCCGGCGCGGGCGGTGGCCCGCCAGTCGATCGAGCGCACGTCGTCGCCGCGGACGTACTCGCGCAGGCTGTCGAACTCGGTGCCCGGACCCCGCACCTGCAGGGTGGTGTTGCCGTCGAGCTCGCGCAGGCGAGCGAGGCGCGAGGGCAGGTGCCGGCGCGAGGTGAACGGCGGCAGCACCCGCAGGTGCGCGGGGGCGTCGATCACGGCCTGGCGGCCGGCGAGACCCAGCGGTCCGACCGAGCGCACGACGACGAAGGCGCTGCGCAGCTCCCCGCGACGGCGGGGCTGCAGCCGCAGCGGCGCCCCCCGGCGTTCGCCCGGCGGCACGGTGACGCTCTGACGCTCCGCCGGGGCTCCGGCGGTCGGCTGCCAGGCATCGCGCACGCGCGCTCGCAGTAGGCGGGTGCCGAGGTTGCGCACCCGGATCTCGCCCGCGATCGGCTCGTCGCGCAGGGCGCGCTCCGGCAGGACGCGCGTGATCTCCACGCGGCGCGGATCGCCCGCCGCCGCGACGTCGACGGCCGCCAGCACCGCGCACAGCATGATCCATCCGCCCGCGGCGACCCACGCCGAGACCCCCGCGCTGCTGAGCAGTACGAGAGGCACGACGCCGAGGGCGACGAGCAGGGCGAGGCGGCCGGTGACGATCATCAGATGGGGACGCGGGTCTGCTGCAGGACGGAGGTGAGGATGGCATCCACCGAGACGCCCTCGATCTCCGCCTCGGGACGCAGGCGGATGCGGTGGCGCCACACGGGCACGAGCATGGTCTGCACGTGGTCGGGGGTGATCGCGGGGTACCCGCCGAGCCATGCCCAGGCCTTCGCCGCGGCCAGCAGTCCGGTCGTCGCACGCGGGCTCACCCCCACCAGCACCGACGGGCTCTGCCGGGTCGCGCGCGCCAGGTCGACGACGTAGCCGAGCAGGTCGTCGTCGACGGCGACGGATGCCGCGGCGCGCTGCGCCGCGAGGATCTCGGCTGCCGTCACCACCGGCGCGAGCCCCGCGTCGCCGAGCCGTCGCGGGTCGAAGCCGCTCGCGTGCCGGCGGAGCACGTCGACCTCGGCGTCACGGCCGGGCAGGTCGACGATCAGCTTGAGCAGGAAGCGGTCGAGCTGGGCCTCGGGCAGCGTGTAGGTGCCCTCGTGCTCGATGGGGTTCTGCGTCGCGGCGACGAGGAACGGGTCGGGCAGGGGGCGGCTCTCGCCGTCGGACGACACCTGTCGCTCCTCCATCGCCTCCAGCAGGGCCGCCTGGGTCTTGGGGGGCGTGCGGTTGATCTCGTCGGCCAGCAGCACGTGGGTGAAGACGGGACCGGGGCGGAAGTCGAAGCCGCCCGCGCGCGGGTCGTAGACGAGCGAACCGGTGACGTCGCCCGGCATGAGGTCGGGAGTGAACTGCACGCGGCGGGTGTCGAGGCCCAGTGCACGACTGAACGAGCGCACGAGCAGGGTCTTCGCGACGCCCGGGACGCCCTCGAGCAGCACGTGGCCGCGCGAGAGCAGCGCGATCAGCAGGCCCGTGACCGTGCCGTCCTGCCCGACGACGGCCTTGCCCACCTCGACGCGCACGCGGTGCATCGCTTCGCGCAGGGCCGCGTGGTCGTCGGCGGCGCGGGCCTGGGCGCGCGTGGTGGCGGGGGCCGCGTGCGACGGTGCGGGGGCGGTGCCGTCGGCCGGCGCGGGTGCCTCGGGGACGGCGTCCGCGGCCGGGTACGACGGGGCGGGCCAGGCCGGGTTCTCGGGGCTGTCGGTCATCGGGTGGTCCCTTCGGTTCGGACGGCGGCGCGCACGCTCGCCTCGAGGTCGCGGAGTCGGTCGGCGGCAGCGACGAGGTCGCGGTCGGTGCGGGGCCGGTCGTCGGCGAGGATGGCGCGCACCCGGGCGCGATCCGCCCCCAGTCGTTCGGCGACCGCGTCGACCACCTGGTCGGGCGCACTCCGCGTCGGCAATCCCAGCAGCCGCTGCAGGCGCGAGCGCGCTGCCCGTCGCAGTTCGTCGAGGGCGTGCGGCGCGTCTCGCGCGGTGGCGTACAGGCGCGCGCGGCCCTCGGTCGTCTCGTTCGCCCGCACGGTGACCGGCAGGCGTTCGGTCACGAGGGGGCCGAACCGGCGCCCGCGCCAGAGGGCGGAGACCAGGGCGGCGACGAGCAGCATCAGGATGCCGGGGGTGACCCACGGCGGGGTCAGCTCGCCGAGCGTCGGGGCGTCGGCGGCGCGGTCGGCGTCGGCGGGGGAGGGCACGTACCAGACGAGGGTGTCGGTCTGGCCGAGGACGGCCAGGGCCAGGGCGGCGTTGCCGTCGAGCGGGAGGGTGGCGTTCGTCGCCGTCGCCAGGGCGTCGAGCGCGGTGACCGTGCGGCCGTTCGCCTCGCTGAAGAGGAGGCCGACCTCTCCGTCGACGGGGAAACACCCCCGCACCCCGTCGCCGGGCGTCATCAGCTCGCCGACCCGTGCTGTCGCGGCGTTCGCGGCCGCGGGCACGCGGCAGTCGGCGGCGACCGCCCGATCGTCGGCGAAACCGCCCGTACGAGAGCCGTTCAGCAGCACGTCGAGCGTGCGCGAACGGGGTTCGAGCAGGATGACGTGTCTCGCGCGACCGGTCACGTCGCGCAGCGCGTCGTCGGACAGCATCGGGGCGTCGCGCATCGCGAGCGAGGCCTCGCCGCCCTCCAGCGCGCGCTCGGCGGCGCGGCGATCGCGGGCGATGACCACACGCACGCCCTGCTGCTCGAGCACGCGGACGACGGCCCGCGTACCGTCGGCCCCCGCGGACTCCGGGTCGAGGGCGTCGCGCTGCGAGTATCCGCCGAAGACGAGGGTGCCGCCGACGAGGGCGACCACGAGCACCGCCACGACCAGTGCCGCCCATCCGAGCGCGCCCCGACGTCGTGACCGGGGCGGCGCCTCCGCGACGCTCACGCGGTGACCGCCGGCGTCGGGCGCGTGCGCACGGCCTGATCGTCGAGGTCGGCGACCGACCGATAGTGCTCGGCGGTGCCGGGCCGGCGGAGGTAGCGCACGTCGTCGAAGATCTCCGCGGCGGCCTCCAGCGACAGGGCGAGAGGGGGGAGGGATGCCGCCGCATCACGGCAGAAGGCGCGAACGGTCGCGCCCGGCGGAGGGTCGACGAGCCCGCGCTCGGTGAGACCGCGCGCGACGGCGCGGAAGCGCAGCACGATGGCCTCGTCCCAATCCGCGCGGGCGGCGGCGCGGGCGGCGTCGGCGCGCAACTCATCCGCGGAGCGGGCGTCGTCGTCGTCGAAGAGGGCGTGGGCGGCCGGCGCGGCGCGCCGCGCGAGCCGGGGGCGCCCCCAGATGAGGAGGCCAACGACGATCAGCGCGGCGACGACGATCGCGAGGACGATGAGCGCCGACGGGCCCCATCCCGCTGTGTCGGGCACGCGCAGCAGGTCGCCGAGGAACCGGCCCACCGCCTGGGCGATGCGGTCGATGATCGTCGGTTCAGCCGCCTCGTAAGCCGGGTCGGCGAGTTCGCGCTCGGCCCACTCCCGCGCCTGGTCGGGATCGGGGAGGAGCGGGAGCGCTGTCGCGAGCGTCGGAAGGGTCACGCGTCGCCGTTCGAGCCGGGGGCGGCCCAAGTGGTCGGGCTCTGCGGGTGCGGCGTGGGCGGGGCGTTCGGCGCGGGGACGGGCGGCGGTGGCGGGGCGTCACCGGCGGGAGCGCCGTAGCCCGGGGTCCCGGCGGGAGCGCCGTAGCCCGGTGACCCGGCGGGAGCGCCGTAGACCGGTGACCCGGCGGGAGCGCCGTAGACCGGAGAAGCGGCGGAAGCGCCGTAGCCCGGGGACCCGGCGGGGGCGCCGTAGACCGGTGACCCGGCGGGAGCGCCGTAGACCGGAGAAGCGGCGGGAGCGCCGTAGCCCGACACCCCGCCGTACCCGGACTGTTCCTGCGCGCCGAAGGGTGCCGGCCGCGCGACGACCCGCCCGACGCCGACCAGGTAGGGGTCGTCGAGATCGGTCGCGCCGGCGTCACGCGCCTCGACGTAGGTCTGCAGGTCGTGATCGAGCGCCTCGACGCGCATGCGGGCGTCGACGTACACCAGCACCGCCGAGGTGGACTGCACGACGAGCGCGATGCACTGCACCAGGAGGATGCCGAACTGGCCGAGGATCTGCACGCCGATGACGCCGATCAGCGCGCCGCTCTCGGTTTCGCCGGTCGGAGCGAGGATGGCCGGGACGAGGCTGCCGATGAGGCTGAACGGGATCGAGATGATCTGGGCGATGATGCTGAACGCGACCGAGATGACGACGACCACGCCGAGGGTCGACCAGAACCGCCCGCGCGTGAGCCGCCACGACCGGCCGATGGCCCGGAACACGGGTGAGCGCTCGAGGATGATGACCGACGGCACCAGGAACAGCTTGGCGGCGAGCCAGAGGGCCACCACGATGAGGCCCAGCACCGCGAGGATGCCGACGAGGATGCCGAGCCACAGCACCGACATCACCAGCAGGGCGACGATGCCGGCAAGGACGCCGAGCGCGACAACCGTGGCGAGCAGGGTCAGGGCGCTGTAGCCGATCAGGCGCCAGACCACCGGTTTCACCCGCCCCCAAACGACCTTCAACGTGGGCTTCTCGGAGACGACCGCGTGCGCGACCTCGGCCACGACGACGCCCTGCACGATGACGCTCAACGCGCCGGTGGCCACGCCGAGCACGAGGGCGGTGGCCGCGGTGAGCACGATCGAACCCGCCAGGATGGCGTCGTAGTCGTCGCTGCCGGGGGCCACGGTGTCGAGTCGCGTGAAGCTGGCGACCGCCGCGCCGGCGACGGCCGCCGTGAGGATCAGGTAGGCCGCGGTCTGGGCGATCAGCGCGAAGCCCAGGAGCACCTTCGGGTTGTGGCGCAGCGCGACGAACGAACGGCCCAGGATCGTGCCGAACCCGTAGGGATGCAGCGGAACGATCCCCGGGCGGGATGCCGGAGTCCAGGCCGGATACGCGGTCACGGTGGCGCCTCCTCGTCACATGGCGGTCCGTTCATCGTGTCACACACCCCCGATACGCTCGCCTCGCGTGCAGGGAGGTCGACTACTCTCGATGAGACGTGCCCCCACCGGGGCGACATGCCCGTTTCCGAGCGGGTCCGAGCTGGAAGACGCACACCCGAATGACTTCACGGATCCTGGTTGTCGACGACGACACCGCGCTTGCCGAGATGATCGGCATCGTGCTGCGCACCGAGGGATTCGACACCGTGTTCTGCGCCGACGGCGCGCAGGCCGTGGACGCATGGCGCAGCGAGCGCCCCGACCTCATCCTCCTCGACCTAATGCTGCCCGGCGTCGACGGCATCGAGATCTGCACGCGCGTGCGCGCGGAGTCGGGGGTGCCCATCATCATGCTCACCGCGCGCACCGACACCGCCGACGTGGTGAAGGGCCTCGAGTCGGGCGCCGATGACTACATCATGAAGCCTTTCAACCCGAAGGAGCTCGTGGCCCGCATCCGCACGCGCCTGCGTCCGGTTCAGGCTCCGGTCGATGAGACCCTGCGTATCGGCGACCTGGTCGTCGACGTCGCCGCGCACGAGGTGCGCCGGGGCGATGTCCCGATCGCGCTCACCCCGTTGGAGTTCGAGCTGCTCGTCGCTCTCGCCGAGAAGCCCCAGCAGGTGTTCTCGCGCGAGATGCTCCTCGAGCAGGTGTGGGGCTACCACTACAAGGCCGACACGCGTCTGGTGAACGTGCACGTGCAGCGCCTGCGCGCCAAGATCGAGGCCGACCCCGACAACCCGCGGATCGTGACCACCGTGCGCGGTGTCGGCTACCGCGCCGGCGCGGTGGCCTGAGCGAGTCATGACGGGGGCGGTGCGCACCCTCCCGCCCCGGGCGCGCGGACTGCGCGACTGGCGGCGGATGCGCGATCGGCTCCGCACGCTCTGGCGTCGTTCGCTGCGTTTCCGCACGATCCTCATCACGGTCACGCTGACGGCGGCGACGATCCTCGCGACCTGCCTCGCGATGGCGCTCGTGATCCAGAACGAGCTCTTCACCGCGCGGAAAGACCAGGTGCTGCTGGAAGCGCAGCGGGCCACCGCGGCCGCGCAGGCGACGCTTGACGCCGCGGTCGACTCCACCGACCCGGCCGCCGCGCAGACCCTGATGAACGGCATCGCGACGCGGCTGTCGCAGCAGTCCTCCAGCGATCTGATCGCGCTGTACCGCATCGGTCCGCCGTCGAACCTCGCTCCCCAGCCCTTCATCTCACCCGCCTTCGATTCGGACCTGGTCACCGATGCCCTCCGCACGCAGGTGCAGTCGAGCCCCGACCTGCAGTGGTGGCAATCGGTGGCGCTGCCCTCCGACGGCGGCCGCGAGGTCCCCGGCATCCTGGTCGGACACCAGCTCCGCTTCCCCGCATCCGACGGAGTCGATTCGTACGAGCTGTACATGGGGTACGACCTCGTCAGCGCGTCGCAGACCCTTTCGTTCGTGCAGGTGCTGCTGTGGGTGGTGGGGCTTGTGCTCGTCGTGCTCATCGGGGCCATCGCGTGGTTCGTCCTGCGGTCGGTGACCACCCCGATCGCGGACGCCGCCGAGACCAGCGCGAAGCTCGCCGCGGGCGACCTGGGGGTGCGGTTGCCGGTGCGCGGCGAAGACGAACTCGCGACCCTGAACCGCTCGTTCAACGCCATGGCCGACAGCATCGAGTCGCAGATCAAGGAGCTGGCCGACCTCTCGCTCGTGCAGCAGAGGTTCGTCTCCGACGTCTCGCACGAGCTGCGCACGCCCCTGACGACCATCAAGCTCGCCGCCGACATGATCAACGACCAGCGCGAGGAGTTCGATCCGGTGACCGGCCGCGCCGCCGAGCTGCTGCACGCGCAGGTGCAGCGCTTCGAGGTGCTCTTGACCGACCTGCTCGAGATCAGCCGCTACGACGCCGGCTCCGTGCAGCTCGAACTCGAGCCCACCAGCCTCGCCCATCTCGCCGAAGACGTCATCCTCTCGATGGAGCAGCTGGCCGAGGGGCACGGCTCCGACGTGCGCCTGGTCGCCCCGGGCGGATACACCCCCGTCGACATGGACGCCCGCCGCATCCGCCGCATCGTGCGGAACCTCCTCGGCAACGCCATCGAGCACGGCGAGGGCCGACCGATCGTCGTGTCGGTCGACAGCGATCGGGATGCCATCGCTCTGGGCGTCCGCGACTTCGGTCTCGGCATGCGCGGTGAAGACGTCGAGCGGGTGTTCGACCGGTTCTGGCGCGCCGATCCCTCGCGGGTTCGCACGATCGGCGGCACGGGTCTCGGGCTGTCGATCGCCCTCGGAGACGCCCGCCTGCACGGTGGCACGCTCGCGGTGTGGTCGGAGCTGGGCCGGGGGTCGAACTTCGTGCTCACCCTCCCTCGCAACGGCGATCCGGTGACCGGTTCGCCCCTGCCGCTCGTGCCCGATGACGAGCAGGGCGGAGCCCTCGAGGCACTCGGTCTCACGCAGCCCATCGCCACCCGGCCCGGCGTCCGGAGGTCGTCATGAGACGCGTGCTCGCCGCCGTCAGCCTCGCCCTCGTGCTCGCGCTCGCCGCGTGCACGGGTCTGCCGACCACCGGCTACGTCAACCCGGGTCGCGGTCCGCAGTCCGACGACACCCAGGCGTTCGCGTTCGTGCCCGACGGGCCGCAGGACGACGCCACGCCCACCGAGATCGTGGAGGGGTTCCTCCGCGCCGGCTCCGGCCCCGCCGACGACTGGGCGACGGCGAAGCTCTTCCTCGCCCCGGGGACGCAATGGGATCCTCGAGCGCGCGTGACGATCGACCGTCTGGTCGACAGGCGCTCTTCGGCCGCCGGCGACGGCACCTCGGTGTCGGTGTCGTTGACCGCGACGGCCGAGGTGGATGCCAACGGCGCCTACGCCCCCGCGGCCTCCGGCACGGCCGAGACGCTGTCGTTCTCGCTGGCGCGGGTTGACGATCAGTGGCGGATTACCTCGGCACCCGACGGCGTCGTGCTGTACGAGGAGGTCTTCCCGACCGTCTATCAGACGGCATCCATCGCGTACTTCGACCCGAACTTCGACTTCATCGTCCCCGACGTGCGCTGGTTCCCCCGCGCGCTGGTGGCCAGCCGGGTGGCGACCGCCCTGGTCGACGGGCAGCCCAGTGCCTGGCTGGCGGGTGCGGTGGCGTCCGCCTTCCCCGACGAGCTCTCGCTCGTGGGCCGCTCGGTCACGCTGTCGCAGAACGGCGTCGCCCAGGTACAGCTGCCGCAGGCGGCGCTGAGTCTGGACCGTACGCGGCTCGACCGCATGCAGACCCAGCTCGCGCGGAGCCTCGCCACCGCCGGGATCAGCGAGGTGCAGATGACCGTCGACGGCACCCCCATCGCCGCCACCGAGGTGCAGGTCCGCGTGACGCGCGTCGACCCCTCGCCGGCCGTGCTCACGGCGGCGGGCGCGTTCGGGTCGCTCGCGGGCGACACGGTCGAGCCGATCGCGGGGCTCTCCGACGCGGTCGAATCGCTCGAGCCGGCGGCCGTCGAACTGGAGGCCGATCGCAGCCTCGCGGCCGTCCGGACGCGGCAGGGTGCGGTCGCCAGCGCCCTGTCCGACGGCCGTACCTTCCTGCTCGACGACCGCCCCGGTCTCATCACCCCCTCGATCGACGCCGAGGGCGCGATCTGGAGCGTCCCGGCGACGACACCCACGCAGGTGCGTGCCATCAGTCCCGAGGGCGTCCCGCGTGATGTCGGCAACGCGTGGCCGGATGCCGGCGAGATCACGGCCATGCAGATCTCGCGGGACGGCACGCGCATCGCGGCCATCGTCACGGTCTCCGGGGCGCGGGAGGTCTGGGTGGCCGGCATCCAGCGGGTGAGCGGCGACATCGATCTCGGCCCGCCCCATGTGCTGTCGTTCTCGCAGCCGGGCTCGTTCGACCTCGCCTGGCTCGACGACACCACGGTGGGCGTGCTGTCGAGCGCCGACGGCGTGAGCACCCTGCACGAACTCGGTGTGGGCGGTCGCGGCACCGACTCGGTCGCGCCGGAGGGAACCCGGTCGCTGGCGGCGGGCAGCACGAGCGTGCGGGTGCTCGACGACCAGGGCCGGTTGTTCAGCCGTCGCGGCAGCTCGTGGACGCTGGTCGCTTCCGGCATCCGCGTTCTGGCCGCGCAGCAGGGCACCACCTCCTGACCCTCCTCCCCAGGCGGAGCGGCGTCCACAGACCTGATACACACCGGTGCGACGGTGCGGTCGGGGACGAGGCTGGCGGGATGACGCTCCTCGCCCTCATCGCCTCCGGGTTGCGCGACGCGCTGACGTTCTGGTTGCCCCTGGCGTGCGCGGGCTGCGACGCGCCCGACGTCTCGCTCTGCGACGGATGCCGCGCCGCTCTGGTGCCGCGCCCCTCGAGGCGTCACGCCGGGCCGTCCCTCCCGATCGTCTGCGGGCTGCGCTTCGAGGGCATTGCGGCGCGAGTCATCCGTGCGTTCAAAGAGGAGGGTCGCACAGCCCTCGCGCGCGACCTCGCCCCCGCGCTGGCGGCCGCCCTCGCGGCATCCGTCCCTCCCGGGGCGCGGGTCACGACCGTCCCGTCCTCGTCCGCGGCGTTCCGCCGCCGCGGGTACCGTCCGGTCGACCTGCTCGTGCGACGCGCCGGGCGCCGGCCCGAGCGGCTGCTGCGCCTGCGACGCTCACCCGAGGATCAGCGGGGCCTGGGCGACCGTGCGCGTCGAGAGAACGTGCGGGGCGCGTTCGCGGCCCGCCGCCCGCTCGACGGTGCGGTCGTGGTGGTCGACGATGTCGTGACGACGGGTGCGACCCTCGCCGAGGCCGTTCGCGCCCTGCGCGCGGCGGGTGCTACCGATGTGCGAGCCGTCGCGCTCGCGCACACGCCGCGTCGCAGCGGATCCCGAGATGAATCGGAGGTGATTATGACGTGACACGGCGGTGGCCTCCCACTAGCGTGGGGATGACTGAAGGCGACGGATGTTCCGCCCTTAGACCGGGCGGAACCCGGAACAAGGAGGTCACGGATGGACATCAACATCGTCGGCGTGGGAGTCGGTATCACCGATCGTTTCCGCTCGGTGGTTGAAGAGAAGGTCAGCCGCATCGAGCACCTGGCGCCTCGCGCACAGGCTCTCGAGGTCAAGGTCACGCATCGCTCGTATCGCAACGGACGCATGGAAGACGACACCGTCGAGCTCACCCTCGACGGCAAGGGCCCCGTCGTTCGCGCCGAGGCCACCGACGCCGACAAGTTCGCCGCCCTCGACCTCGCGGTCGACAAGATCTCCGAGCAGGTGCGCCGCGCGAAGGACAAGCGGGTCGACGCTCGCAACCACCCCCGCGGCGCTCGCTTCGAGAAGGGCACCGGTGAGCTCTCGGGCATCGACGTCGAGCCGGCGTCGGTCGAGGTGCTGCGTGCCGTCGCCACGGGATCCATCCCCGTGCAGAACGAGGGCGCTGGCGACGACGAGGACTACTCGCCCGTCGTCATCCGACAGAAGGAGTTCGGCGCCGAGTGGATGACGGTCGAAGACGCCGTCGACCGCATGGAGCTCGTCGGTCACGACTTCTTCCTCTTCATCGACGCCCGCACCGATCACCCGAGCGTCGTGTACCGCCGCAAGGGCTGGGACTACGGCGTGATCGCCCTCGCGACACAGGCCGCTCCCGCGGCCCAGGTCGCGTCCTGATCCGATTCGCGTGCGATGCCCCCGGCCGGAAACGGTCGGGGGCATCGTCGTCTCGGTGCGCCGAGGGTACGGCGCAGCCGTGACTTCCCGATGTTTCGCGCTGCCGTCGGTCGGGACGCCGATGCCGCGCGAGTGAAGATGCACCGCGCAGCCTGCACCACTCGGTGTGCGCGTCCTGAGTGCCGCGCGAGCCGGTCAGCCGTCGAAGATGTCGCCCAGCAGCGAGCCGATGACGAGACCGCCGAGCATGCCGCCCACCATGTTGCCGCCGCCCATGCCGCCGCCGCGACCGTATCCGCCGCCGCGTCCGTAGCCGTCGCCGCCGCCCCAGTCGTTCGGTCGGGACTGCTCGATGTCGCGCTGGGCGATCTGCAGCGCCTCGGAGGCAAGCGAGCCCGCGCGACGAGCGGTCGCGAGCACCGTCTCGCGCTGGTCTTCGGCCACCGGTCCGAGCGGGAGCCCGGCGCGCAGGCGCTCGGCCTCGACGAAGCGGGTGCGCGCGTCGGCACCGATCCAGCCGCGGTGGCCGGTGATGAGGCCGCGGGCGACCGCGAGCTGACGGTCGGCGTCGTCGATGGCGTGCTCGACCTGCTCTTGCGAGGGCACGGGGCGAGCGGCGCGCTCGCGCGCGAGATCGAGGTCGGCGTTCGCCTGCCGCAGCGACGACAGCGCGGCGAAGGGGTCGCTTCGGGTGCCCGATGCCGGCAGCGCGGCGAGCGCGCTCTGCAGCGTCGCCATCGCCTGCGTCACGGCCGGCGTCTGCGCACCGCGTCGTGCCTCGACGAGATCGTTGCGGGAGTCGTCGATGACGGCCGCGAGGGTCGACTCGGCCCGCAGCGCCTCGATCTCGAAGGTGTCCACGGCGTCCAGGAGCGATTCGGCCCGCCGCACGGCTTCGGTGGCGGCCTCCAGGGCGACGGAGGCCTGCTCGCGCTGGCCCGCGTCGCGGCGGCGTTCCGAGACGGATGCCGTGTGCACGGCGAAGTCGAGCAGCTGTTCGATCTCGTCGGGGTTGCCGCCGATCTGGGCCAGGGCGGAGTCGCTGTAACGCCGTGACAGGCGCGCGACGACGTCGCGGGCGTTCGGGATGCGCTCGGCCAGACGGTCGCGGTCGGCTCGCACGCGCGCCAGGGTCTCGGGCGCCCGGCGGACGGCGTCGATCTTGGGCTGCAGCACCTGCGTGCGCTCCTCGAGCAGGTCTTCCGCCCACTCGGAGAGCTGGATGATGCGCGCGTTCCGCGTGCGCAGCTCTTCCTTGGTGTCGGGGATCTCGTCGTGGTTGAGCTGATGCAGCTGGAAAGCCTCGGCCAGGTGGGTGCGCACGGAGTCGAGGGCTGCGCCGAGGTCTTCGGTGGCCTTGTCGCCGAGCTCCGCCCGGGCGAAGTCGAGTTCGTCCGAAGTGAGTCGCACCCGCTCGTCGGCAGCGACGATCGCCAGCTCCGCCCGGCGCGCCAGATCGGCGTCCGCGGCATCCTGCTCTTCGCGCTTCCTCTTACCCCAGAAACCCGCCATGGCTCGATCCTAGGCGGCGGCTCGGTGCGCGTCGCCGTGTGTTCGCTGCGGGCGCGCAACCCGGCCGAGGGATTGCGGCTCACTCGCAGGTCACGAACCGGTAACACCGATAACATGGCGATGTATGCCTGTTCGCAGGCCGGCGTCCGCACGGACGCTGCACCCGACAGATGGAGATTCTTCGTGGCAAATCCGCTCGAGAGACTGCTGCGCGCCGGAGAGGGCCGCATCCTGCGTCGCCTGCAGGGCGTCGTCAAGGCGACCGGGGCGCTCGAAGAGGACTACGAGCAGCTCACCGATGACGAGCTGCGCAACGAGACCATCGAGCTGCGCGCCCGCTACGAGGCCGGCGAGACGCTCGACCAGCTCATGCCCGAGGCGTTCGCCGCGGTCCGCGAGGCGGCCAAGCGCACCCTCGGCCAGCGTCCTTACGACGTTCAGATCATGGGCGGCGCTGCCCTGCACCTGGGCAACATCGCCGAGATGAAGACCGGTGAAGGAAAGACGCTCACCGCGGCCCTCCCGGCCTACCTCAACGCGATCGCCGGCAAGGGCGTGCACGTCATCACGGTGAACGACTTCCTCGCGAGCTACCAGTCGGAGCTGATGGGGCGCGTGTACCGTGCGCTCGGCATGACGACGGGCACGGTCGTCGCCGGTCAGACGCCCGAGGTGCGCCGCGAGCAGTACGAGGCCGACATCAGCTACGGCACGAACAACGAGTTCGGCTTCGACTACCTGCGCGACAACATGGCCTGGCGCAAGGAAGACCTCGTGCAGCGCGGTCACTTCTTCGCCATCGTCGACGAGGTCGACTCGATCCTCATCGACGAGGCCCGCACCCCGCTGATCATCTCGGGTCCGGCATCCGGTGAGGCCAATCGATGGTTCGCGGAGTTCGCGAAGCTCGCCCGCACCCTCGAGGCCGGCGTCGACTACGAGGTCGACGAGAAGAAGCGCACGATCGGTGTGCTCGAGCCCGGTATCGAGAAGGTCGAGGACTACCTCGGCATCGACAACCTGTACGAGTCGGCCAACACCCCGCTCATCTCCTTCCTCAACAACTCGATCAAGGCGATCGCGCTGTTCAAGCGCGACACCGACTACGTCGTGATGAACGACGAGGTCATGATCGTCGACGAGCACACCGGCCGCATCCTGGTCGGCCGTCGCTACAACGAGGGCATCCACCAGGCCATCGAGGCCAAGGAGGGTGTGCCGGTCAAGGCCGAGAACCAGACCCTCGCGACGGTCACGTTGCAGAACTACTTCCGTCTGTACGAGAAGCTCTCGGGCATGACCGGTACCGCCGAGACCGAGGCGGCCGAGTTCATGTCGACCTACAAGCTCGGCGTGGTGCCCATCCCCACGAACAAGCCGATGGTCCGTAAGGACCAGTCCGATCTGGTCTACAAGAACGAGACGGCGAAGTTCGCGCAGGTGGTCGAAGACATCGTCGAGCGTCACGCCAAGGGTCAGCCCGTCCTCGTCGGCACGACGAGCGTCGAGAAGAGCGAGTACCTCTCGCGCCTGCTCGCGAAGAAGGGCGTGCGCCACGAGGTGCTCAACGCCAAGAACCACGCGCGCGAGGCCGAGATCGTCGCCCGCGCCGGTCGCCTCGGCGCCGTCACGGTCGCCACCAACATGGCCGGTCGCGGCACCGACATCATGCTCGGCGGCAACGCCGAGTTCCTCGCCGTGCAGGAGATGAAGGCGAAGAACCTCGACCCGGTCGAGACGCCCGAGGCCTACGAGTCCGAGTGGGATTCGGTCTACCAGTCGGTGCGCGACACCGTGGCCGAAGAGGCCGCGAAGGTCACCGAGGCGGGCGGACTGTACGTCCTCGGCACCGAGCGTCACGAGTCGCGCCGCATCGACAATCAGCTGCGTGGTCGCTCCGGCCGTCAGGGCGACCCCGGCGAGAGCCGGTTCTACCTGTCGCTCACCGACGACCTCATGCGCCTGTTCCAGTCGGGTGCCGCCGAGGCGATCCTCGCGCGCACCAACTTCCCCGACGACGTCGCGATCGAGTCGGGTCTGGTGTCGCGCGCGATCAAGAGCGCCCAGTCGCAGGTCGAGGCGCGCAACGCCGAGATGCGCAAGAACGTCCTCAAGTACGACGACGTGCTCAACCGCCAGCGCGAGGCCATCTACGCCGACCGCCGCCACATGCTGCAGGGCGACGACATCGCCGACCGCGTGCAGCACTTCATCGAAGACGCCATCACCGCCGTGATCGACGACCACACCGGCTCGGGTCACACCGAGTCGTGGGACTTCGACGCGCTGTGGACGGAGCTCAAGACCATGTACCCGGTCAGCGTCACGATCGACGAGGTCGTGGCCGAGGCCGGCGGCAACAAGGGGCGCATCACCCCCGAGGGCCTCAAGCGCGAGATCATCTCCGACGCCCGTATTGCCTACGAGAACCGCGAGAAGCAGCTCGGCGAGCAGGCGCTGCGCGAGCTCGAGCGTCGGGTCGTGCTGCAGGTGCTCGACCGCCGCTGGCGCGAGCACCTCTACGAGATGGACTACCTGAAGGACGGCATCGGCCTGCGGGCCATGGCCCAGCGCGACCCGCTCATCGAGTACCAGCGCGAGGGCTACCAGATGTTCCAGTCGATGATGGGACAGATCAAGGAGGAGTCCGTCGGATTCCTCTACAACCTCGAAGTCGAGGTCCGCAAGGTCGACGGCGACGAGGCGCAGGTCGAGGCCAAGGGCCTCACCCCGACTCCCGTCGAGACGCAGCGTCTGGAGTACTCGGCCGCCAACGATGCGGGCGAGGTCGAGGTGCGCAACGACCGCGGCCAGGTGCAGCAGGCGGCGACCAACCGCCTCCGTCAGGCGACGCAGCAGCAGGCGGCACCCGCCGCTGAGCCGGCGCCCACCGGCGCCCGCGGCGCCTTCGGACAGCGCACCGACGGGGTCGACGAGTCCGCCGGCTCCAACCGCGCCGATCGTCGCGCCGCCAAGAAGAAGTAACACCCGTCATCGGATGCCGCGTCACTTCCCCGGGGCGCGGCATTCGTCGTTCCCGGTGGCGCAGGCGTGGTCCACTCGGTGTCGATTGGCCCGATCACGGCGGGGATATCCTGATCCGATGAGCCCGCTACGCCCCCTCGATCAGTCGTCGAAGCTGAAAGACGTCCTCTACGAGATCCGGGGGGAGGCCCTGGTCGAGGCCGACCGTCTCGAGGCCGAGGGGCACGCGATCCTCAAGCTCAACACCGGCAACCCGGCGATCTTCGGCTTCGAAGCCCCCCATCAGATCGTGCGCGACATGATCGCCTCGGTGCCGAACGCGCACGGGTACAGCGACAGCCGCGGCATCCTGTCGGCCCGCCGCGCGGTGGTGTCGCGTTACGAGCAGGTGCCGGGTTTCCCCGCGGTCGATCCCGACCACGTGTTCCTCGGCAACGGCGTGTCCGAGCTCATCACGATGACGATGCAGGCGCTCCTCGACGAGGGCGACGAGGTGCTCATCCCCGCTCCCGACTACCCGCTGTGGACGGCGATGACCAGCCTCGGCGGCGGAACGCCGGTGCACTACCTGTGCGACGAGTCGCGCGAGTGGCAGCCCGACCTCGACGACATCCGGTCGAAGGTCACGCCCCGCACCAAGGCGATCGTCGTCATCAACCCGAACAACCCGACCGGTGCGGTCTATTCGCGGGAGGTGCTCGAGGGCATCGCCGACATCGCCCGCGAGCACTCGCTGCTGCTGCTGGCCGACGAGATCTACGACCGCATCCTGTTCGACGACGCCGTGCACATCCCCATGGCGACCGTCGCGCCCGATCTGCTCTGCCTGACCTTCAACGGCCTGTCGAAGACCTACCGCGTGGCGGGTTATCGCTCCGGCTGGTTGGCGATCACCGGCCCCAAAGACCACGCGCAGGGCTTCCTGCACGGCATCAACCTGCTGGCATCCACGCGCCTCTGCCCGAACGTGCCGGCGCAGTTCGCGGTGCAGGCGGCACTCTCGGGCGTGCAGTCCATCGACGCGCTCATCGCCCCGACGGGCCGTCTCCACGAGCAGAGGGATGCCGCCTGGCAGGGCCTCGAGGCCATCCCGGGCGTCTCGTGCGTGCTCCCGCGCGGTGCGCTCTACGCCTTCCCGCGCTTCGATCCCGAGGTGTACGAGATCCCCGACGACGGGCAGTTCGTTCGCGACTTCCTGCTCGCCGAGCACGTGCTGCTCGTGCAGGGTTCGGGCTTCAACTGGCCGGCCACCGATCACGTGCGGATCGTGACGCTCCCCGAGGCCCGCGTGATCTCGGATGCGATCGAGCGGTTGGGGAACTTCCTGGCGTCCTGGAGGCCCTGACCGGCAGGCCGGTTCCGTCTGCCACGTCCGTCGACGGGGCGGGCCCCAGCGGGGATTCCGCGCCCGTTGTGGGCGAGGGGGCGGCCCCGAGCGTGGAGTCCGCCCCCCCGTCATATCGGAGGTGCCCTTCGTCACGCGCGCGATCGGTCCGTGCGCCCTTCGCGGCGTCGCCCGTTCACAGGAGGCCGAGCGAGGTCACACGCCAGCGACCGTCGAGACCCTCGAGGCGGAGGGCGACCGCTCGTGTCCGGAGGCGGGTCGCAGCGGTGACCGTGGCCTCGACGACGTGGTCGGCGGGGGAGGAGAGGTGGACGCTCTGGATGATGTGCGTCGCTCGTGGCGCCGGCATGCCGCGGGCGCTGCGCGCGCGAGCCGCGAGATTCGCCCGCACGACCACGGTGCGGTAGACGTCTTCCGAGAGCCATCGCGCGAGCTGGTCGACCTCGCGGACGCCGGCGAGCACCTCCAGCACGCCGCGCACGATGTTGAGGGTGAACGTCTCGGCGGACGGCAGCTGATGGGCCGAGGTCTTCTGCCGGTCGAAGTATCCCTCCGATCGGGCTGCGGCGAGCGACCGGCGCGTCGGACTCGTGGCGGTGTGGGCGTTCTGCTGTGACATGGGTCCCTCCGTGGATGTGGTGCGGCGAGTGGGCGGGGGGTGACGCCGACAGTAGGGCAGGTCGCGCCCGCGCGGACGTGCAGCGGCCGCGCCTGTGGAAGGGGCGCACGGAGGTGACGGTGAGCTTCCCGGTGTCGTCGGGAAGGCGATCGGCGCGGCGTCTCGGCCCGTGCGATCAAGGCCCCCGGCCCGTGCGCCCTACGTTCGAAGGCTCCGCGATCCGCGTGTTGACGCGCCTCCCGCCGTCCTCGGTGGCACCGCAGTCGGGGTGCGCGACGCCGAGGAGTACCGAGGCGACGTCACCGACCGGTGACCGCGGGATGTGTTCCCGGTGATCCGATGTCCGGGTGGGCCGGGTCGTGCCACCCGATGAGGAAACAGGCGCAAGATCAGCATTCGGGGAACCGTCGCTCACGATGTCCCCCTTTCGGGGGAGGACGACGACTCACCCGATGACGGGCAGAGCGGGTGAATGATCCCGTCGGAGGTTCGGGCCCGCGCATCCGCCCGGTCGCCTCGCCGCTGGCCGCGGGCGGGACTCGATCACCTGGTGGCTCACCTGCTCACCTCGCGTCGCGCGCGTCAGCGGGCGGTGTCCGACCCCTCCTCTAGGGTGGAGTGGTGTCGACACTCAGTGAACTCGTCTACGCCCAGGGCCGCTCCAGCGAGGCCGACGTCGAGTGGCTGCACCGGCTCGCCGGCGACGGGCAATTGCTTGCCGACCTGGCCTTCGCCGACATCGTGATCTGGGTTCCGACGCAAGACGACTCCTTCGTCGCCGTCGCGCACACGCGGCCCGGGGGAGCGGCGACCCTGTTCTACCGCGACATCGTCGGAGACCGGGTGCGACCCCAGTGGCGCACGCAGGTGCGCGAGGCGTTCCAGAGCGGACGCATCGTCGATTCGGCATCCCCCGACTGGTTCGAAGAGACCCCGACGCGCGTGCGCGCGGTGCCCATCGTGCGCGAGCTCTCGCGTGAGGGTGACGCCGTGACCACCGTCGGCGTGCTCACCCGTCACACCAACCTCGGCGAGACGCGCACTCCTTCGCGTCAGCAGATCACCTTCAACGACTGCGCCGACGACCTCTTCGGAATGATCGCCTCTGCCGAGTTCCCCGACCTCGCGGCCCCCACCGCCCCGCGACGCGGCGCTCCGCGCGCCTCCGACGGCCTCATCCGCCTCGATGTCGACGGCATCACCACCTTCGCCAGCCCCAACGCGCTGTCGGCGTTCAACCGCATGGGCTTCGACGACGAGCTCGAGGGGGAGTCCCTCGCCGACGTGACCGCGCGCATCCTCCCCGCCAAACGCCAGGACGTCGACGAGTCGCTCCCGGTCGTCGTCAGCGGTCGGGCGCCGTGGCGCGCCGACATGGAGGCGCGGGGCGTGCAGGTGTCGTTGCGCACCATCCCGCTGCGCGATCGTGGCAACCGCATCGGCGCGATCGTGCTGAGCCGTGACGTGACCGAGATCCGTCACCAGGAGCAGGAGCTCATCACCAAAGACGCGACGATCCGCGAGATCCACCACCGCGTCAAGAACAATCTGCAGACGGTCGCCTCGCTGCTGCGCATCCAGGCGCGCCGCACGCACTCCGACGAGGCCCGCGACGCCCTCACCCAGGCCATGCGGCGCGTGTCGGCGATCGCCGTGGTCCACGACACCCTCTCGGAAGGGCTCGCCCAGAACGTCGACTTCGACGACGTGTTCGCCCGCGTGCTCAAGCTCGTCGCCGAAGTGGCCGCGGCGCCCAACACGCGCGCGCGGACGCGCTCGACGGGTCGGTTCGGCACCCTGCCGAGCCAGTTCGCGACGCCGCTCGCCCTCGCCCTGACCGAGCTGGTCACCAACGCGGTCGAGCACGGTCTCGCGGGTCAAGAGGGTGACGTCGAGATCGCGGCGGAGCGCACCGGCGAGATGCTCGAGGTCAGCGTTCGCGACACCGGCGTGGGCCTGCCCGAGGGGCAGGTGGGCCGCGGGCTCGGCACGCAGATCGTCCGCACCCTGATCCAGGGCGAACTCGGCGGCACCATCGACTGGCACACGCTGATGGGCAGCGGCACCGAGGTCACGATCGAGATCCCGTTGCGCTATATCGGCGGCGCCTCCGCCTGAGGCGCGCCGCACGGCATCCGCTTTCCTCTTCTATGCCACGGCGCCCGCCGTCACGACGGCGGCTTTCGTGGGGGAGGCGGCGTCGTGACGCGCGTATCAGCCCGAATACATGGGCCGTCGACGAACGCTCGTCCTTCCCGACGTCGGTTCGGCCCGCATCTCGCAGAACCGCGTGTTCTCGCGAACGTCGGATGCGGTGCGGCGAGCAACGTGCGACGGCGTCTCGCAGAGGCGGGCCCCCGCTCACGCGAAGACGCCCGCCCCGAGAGGGCGGGCGTCTTCGCGGATGCTGTCGTCAGGAGGCGCGGCGCGCGCGAGCGGCGCGGCGCTTGAGCGCGCGACGCTCGTCCTCGCTCAGACCGCCCCAGACGCCCGAATCCTGACCGGACTCGAGGGCGTACTGCAGGCAGACCTCGGTGACGGTGCAGCGTGCGCAGACCGACTTGGCCTTCTCGATCTGGTCCACCGCGGGGCCGGTGTTGCCGACGGGGAAGAACAGCTCGGGGTCGACGGTCAGGCAGGCTGCTTTGTCGCGCCAGTCCATAGGGTGCTCCTTGTTACAGAAATGTTGGTCGATTCGGCACCGGCTATCGGGTCCGGTACCCTGGTGGGAACGCGAGCGATTGCTCGCCCCACTTCGCTGTGGGAGCACACGGCTTGTTCCATGCTCCCATAGGGTTTCCCCCTGATCAAGAGGTAACCGGTAGGTTTCCAAATTATGACGGCGCTGCCGCGCCTTCGGAGGGACTCGGATGCCGGTACGTTTCGCGGCCGCCGCGCTTCTGGGCCTCGAGGCTCTCGGCATCCTGGCTCTTGCCGGGTGGCAGATCGTCGCGCTCATCGGCGGCGACACCGACTCCGTGGTGAGCTCGATCGCACTCATCGTGCTGACCGTCATCGGTGCGGCGATCGTCGGCGCGTTCGGCGTGGCGACGGCGCGAGACGTGTCGGCGGGCCGTTCGGGCGGCATCGTCACGCAGCTATTGATCCTCTCGGTCGCCATCGGTGCGATCACGGGGGAGTGGGCCGCCCCGGCCGCCGCGGCGCTCATCGCCGCGCCCGCTGTGCTCGGGCTCGTGCTCCTGGTGGGCGCCGTGCGCCGGGCCGCGCCGCGGCGCCGCGACGACGACTGACGCTTCCGCGCGTATCCCGCCGTCGGTCCGCGCGGCGAACGACGAACCCCGCCGACCGCGCGAGCGGAGGGCGGGGCCGGGAAGGGTGGGTCAGGCGGCGGCGAGACCGAGCGTCTTGCGCAGGCGCGCGACGTGCCCGGTGGCCTTGACGTTGTAGAGCGCCTCGACGATCTTGCCGTCTTCGTCGACGACGAAAGTCGAGCGCAGCACGCCGGTCACGGTCTTGCCGTAGTTCTGCTTCTCGCCCCAGGCGCCGTACGCCTCGTGCACGGCGTGGTCGGGGTCGCTCAGCAGCGGGAACGTCAGCCCGTCGCTGTCGCGGAACGCCCGCAGCTTCTCGGGGGTGTCGCGCGAGATGCCCAGCACCGTGTAGCCGGCGCCCTGCAGCGACGCGAGGCTGTCGCGGAAGTCGCAGGCCTGCGTCGTGCACCCGGGCGTCTGCGCGGCCGGGTAGAAGTAGAGGATCACGCGGCGACCGCGGAAGTCGCCGAGCGAAACGGGGTGCTCGTCCTGGTCGAGCAGGGTGAAGTCGGGCGCGGCGGTGCCGGGTTCGAGGTTCGTCACCCCTCCAGCCTAGAACGCTCGATCGCCTGGAACGTGGTCAGCAGTCGATGCAGCGAGTCCAGGCGCGCCTCGGCGCCCGGCCCGAGGCGCCCGGATGCCACGGCCTCGGCGATCGCGCAATCCGGCGCGTCGGGGAGGTGCGTGCATCCGCGCGGGCAGTCCTCGGCGACTTCGGCGAGATCGGTGAACGCACCGAGCACGTGCGCCGGATCGACGTGGCCCAGACCGAAGGAGCGGACGCCGGGGGTGTCGATGACCCAGCCCGAGCCCGCGGGTCCGCGGTAGCGCAGCGAGACAGCCGACGACGAGGTGTGTCGCCCGCGTCCGGTGACGACGTTGACGTGACCGATCGCACGCTCCGACCCCGTCAGAGCGTTCACCAGCGTCGACTTCCCGACGCCGGAATGCCCGACGAAGACGGTGGAGTGCCCGGCGATCGCCGCGCCGATCTCGTCGAGCGGCATGGCGCCCTGCGCACTGGTGAAGACCCGCAGGTCGATCCCCGCGAAGTGCGACAGGAACTCGGTGGGGTCGGCCAGGTCGGTCTTGGTGACCACCAGAAGCGGGCGGATGCCGGCGTCGAGGGCGGCGACGAGGTATCGGTCGACGAGCCGCTCGCGCGGCTCGGGGTCGGCCGCTGCGACGACGATCAGCATCTGGTCGGCGTTGGCGACGATCACCCGCTCCACCTGATCGGTGTCGTCGGCGCTGCGCCGCAGCAGTGAGGTGCGTTCCTCGATGCCGACGATGCGGCCCAGGGTTCCCTCGTCGCCCGACAGATCTCCGACCACGCGGGCCCGGTCGCCGTTGACGATGGGCTGCTTGCGGAGCTCGCGGGCGCGCGTGGCGAGCACGCGTCGTTCGTCGGGACCGTCTTCGTCGACGAGCACGGTGTAGCGGCCGCGGTCGACGCCGAGCACCCGCGCCACCTGCGCGTCGGCGTGAGCCGGACGCCGTTTGGTGCGGGGGCGGTTCGCTTTGGGATTCGGGCGGGACCGGATCGACGACTCGTCGTAGGCGAGATCGTCGTCGTCGTCGTCCGCGTCGAGCCAGCTCACGCGCATCCGCCGATCATGCGTCAGACCGCGGCATCCGTGCCCAGCATCTCGTGCCACAGGGCGGCGAACTGCGGGAGGGTCTTGGCCGTCGTGCCGATGTCGTCGATCTGCACGCCGGGCACCCGCAACCCGATGAGGGCCCCGGTCGTCGCCAGACGGTGGTCGTGATGGGCCTTCCACTCGCCGCCGCGGAGGGCGCGAGGGACGATGCGGATGCCGTCGTCGAGCTCGTGGGCCTCGCCGCCGAGCGAGCGGAGGTTGCCGACCAGGGCGGCGATACGGTCGGTTTCGTGTCCGCGGATGTGCCCGATTCCGTGGAGCGTCGTCGGCCCGTCGGCGAAGGCGGCCAGGCCGAAGAGCGTGGGGGCGAGCTCGCCTGCGGCCGACAGGTCGAGCTCCACACCCAGGATGCCGTCATCGCCCGCGGCGACGGTGAGTGCGCCGCCGCGGCGGCTGACCCGTGCCCCCATCTCGGTGAGGATGTCGACGAGGAGGGCGCCGGGTTGCGTGCTGTGCAGCGGCCAGCCCGTGACGGTGACCGAGCCGCCCGTGACCATCGCCGCCGCCAGGAACGGCGAGGCGTTGGAGAGGTCGGGCTCGATCGCCACGTCTTTGGCGCGCACAGGACCCGCGGGGACGATCCATTCACCGGGGGCCGGGCGCTCGACGTGTACCGCGCGGTGCGCGAGTGCCTCGACGGTCATGTCGATGTGCGGCACGCTCGGCAGGCGGGAGCCGACGTGTCGCAGCCGCAGGCCGACGTCGAAGCGGGGGGCCGCCAGGAGCAGGCCCGAGACGAACTGGCTGGACTGACTGGCGTCGATGTCGACCTCGCCGCCGCGCACGTGACCGTGCCCGCGCACCGAGAACGGCAACGACCAGTGGCCGCCGTCGTCGATGTCGACGCCCACGTCGCGCAGAGCACGGATCATCGCGCCCATGGGGCGATGCAGGGCGCTCTCGTGCGCGGTGACGTGCACGTCGCCCCGGGCGAAGCCCGCGAGCGGCGCGACGAAACGCATGACGGTGCCCGCCTGACCGCAGTCGACCGTGCCGCCGCCCGCGAACGACGACGGCGGGGTGACCAAGAGGTCGGGGCCGAAGGGCGAGTCGGTGTCGACCTCGTCGATGCGGACACCGAGCGCGCGCAGCGAGTCGATCATGCGCGCCGAGTCATCGGAGTGGAGCGGGGCGTGCAGCGTGCCCGGACCGTCGGCGATCGCGGCGAGCACCAGTTCGCGGTTGGTGAGCGACTTCGAGCCCGGCACGGTGACCGTGGCATCCACGGGACCGGCGGCGACGGGCGCGTCCCACGCGCCGCGGGGAGTGGCGGCGGAAGGGGAATACCCGAGCGGAGTCATCGGTTCCTACCCTACTGAAAGGGGACGACACGTGACCGCACTTCTCGAGCGCGAACGCCCGCAGCAGACCCGCCTGCCGGCGTCGGACATGCCCGACGTAGACTGGCGCGCGATGGACGACACCGCAGAAGCGGGCTCGCAGGTCGAGCCGCGCGCACAGTTCGAAGAGCAGGCTCTGCCCTTCATGGACCAGCTCTACGCCGCGGCGATGCGCATGACGCGCAATCCCGCTGATGCGGCCGACCTCGTGCAGGAGACCTTCGTGAAGGCTTTCGGCTCGTGGGCGACGTTCACGCAGGGCACCAACCTGAAGGCGTGGCTGTACCGCATCCTGACGAATACGTACATCAACACCTATCGCAAGAAGCAGCGCGAGCCCTATCAGAGCGCCATCGACGACCTCGAGGACTGGCAGCTCGGCGGGGCCGAGTCGACCACCGCGAGCAGCGCGCGTTCGGCCGAGGCCGAAGCGATCGACCACATGCCGGCATCCGTCGTCAAAGACGCGCTGCAGTCGATCCCCGAGGATTTCCGGATGGCGGTGTACCTCGCCGACGTCGAGGGCTTCGCCTACCAGGAGATCGCCGACATCATGAAAACCCCGATCGGCACGGTCATGAGCCGTCTGCACCGCGGCCGGCGGCTGCTGCGCGACCTGCTGTCGGACTACGCCAAGGAGCGCGGCATCACGGCCGCGACGGGAGAGAAGAAATGAGCGACTGCGGCTGCGACAAGGCACGGCGCGATCTGGAGGAGTACCTCCGCAACGAGGTCTGCAAGACCGAGGCGAAGGACATCCGCGAGCACCTCGAGAACTGCCCCGGATGCCAGGATGAGGCGCTGGTTGCGCGGACCCTGACCGAGGTGGTCGCCCGGGCCTGCAAGGAGAGCGCCCCGGACGAGCTGCGCGACCAGGTGCTCGCGCGCCTGCGTGCGGTGCAAGCCACCCACTGATCCCGCCCCGGTTCGGGTGTCGGTGGGCATCCGTAGGCTGAGGTCATGGCATCCCTCGACACCCTGACGCTGCCCCTCGATCAGATCTCCGCCGACGAGCTCGCGGCCTCGGGCCTCGAATACGCCCGGGTGGATGCCGACGGTGACGGGTACCGTCCTTTCCAGCGTGCCGTGGCACGCGGTTTCCTCGGCGGGGAGTCCACCGACGACGAGGCCGAGAACGCCCGGCGCACCCTGCGCACACGCCGGCTCACGGGCGTGTACGACCGCGGGGCGATGGAACCCGACGTGCCCGTCGGCACGGTCGATTCCTGGGCCACCGAGCTCACCACCTCGCCCGGACGACAGGCTGCGCTGTGGGCGATCAGCGCGGTGACGGTAGCGCCGACCCACCGACGGCGGGGAATCGCCCGTGCCATGCTCGGCGGTGAGCTGCGAAGCGCCGCGGCTGCAGGCTTCGCGCTCGCGGGCCTCACCGTCACCGAGGCGACGATCTACGGCAGGTGGGGTTTCTCGCCCGCGACGTGGGCCTCCGACGTCGAGGTCGACACCGCCCGCGCCCGGTGGACGGGACCCCTCGCTCCCGGACGCCTCGATTTCGTGCCCCGAGAGGGTCTCGCTGCGCGCATCGGCGAGGTGCACGAGAGGGTGCGGCGTCAACGGCCCGGGTCTGTGCCGGGCTGGGACGGGCGGTGGCGCGGGATCGCGGGCGTCGCCCCCGGCGACAAGGACGGCGAGAAGGTGCGCGGCGTGGTCTACCGCGACACGGAGGGCGTCGAACGGGGCATCGTCGTCTACACCATCGCCGAGCGCGACGACTTCGCGGCGCACGATCTCGACGTCCGCACGCTCTTCGCCGAGACGCCCGACGCGTACGCGGCGCTGTGGCGGTTCCTCCTCGAACACGACCTGGTCGGGAAGGTGAAGGCCTGGCTCCAGGCGCCCGTCCCGCCCGTGCAGTGGATGGTCGCCGATCGGCGCGCGGTGACGGCGACGCTGACCGACCATCATTGGCTGCGAATCCTCGACGTGCCGCGCGCGCTGACGACCCGCACGTACAGCGCGCCGCTCAGCGTGGTCCTGCGGGTGAGCGACCCCCTCGGGTTCGCCGACGGTGCATGGAGCGTGCGGATCGGCGACGACGGCGAGGCGGTCGTCGAGGCATCGGCCCCCGACCGCGAGGTCGAGGTCGAGCTGACCGTCAACGCCCTCGGGTCGCTGCTGCTGGGCGGTGTGCGCATCGCCGATCTGGCGGCGGCGGGGCTCGCGTCCGGACAACCTGCGGCGCTCGGGGCGATCGATCGGTCCTTTGCGCCGGCTATGACTCCGCTGCTCGACATCTGGTACTGATCTCGTCGAGGCGGCATTTGCTCGTAGGCTTTCGCCGATGTCCCAAACAGCACCACCCGAGTCCGGCGCGACGGCGCCCTCGCGCCTGCGCGCGGCCGGTGCGTTCCTGCGCCGCTACGTGGCCCTCCACCCCGTCTCGGTCGGCACGGCGGTGGCCGTGCTCTCCGCCGCCGCGGCGACCGGGGCGCTGTTCAACAGCGACGCGGCCTTCGTGTGGGGAGCCGGGCCCCTGGCGACGTTCGCGAGCGGTCGGTGGTGGACGGTGTTCACCGCCCTGGTCGTGCCGGACTCGGCCGTGGATGCCGTCTCTTCGGTGCTGCTCGCTCTCACGGTGCTGGCATACAGCGAGCGTCTGCTGGGGTCGCGTCGCACCGCGGCCCTGCTCGCCGTCACGGGCGTGGCGGGGCTCCTCGTCGGGATCGGCCTCCACGCCGCTGCCTGGACGCTGACGGATCTGCGCCCCGTCGTCGCAGCCGAGGTGCCCGTCCTCGATCCGACCACGCCGATCGCCGGTGCCGTCATGGCGGCGTCGGCCTTCGCGACCACGCTGTGGCGGCGCCGGCTCAGACTCGTCGGGTTCGCTCTGCTCGCCCTCTTCGCTCTGTACGCCGGTGACGCCGACTCCTGGTACCGCCTCACCGCCGCGGCGATCGGACTCGTCGTGGGCGCGGTCCTCGCGCGCGGTCGCGAGCGTCGCTCGTGGCATCGCAGCTCGACGAGGGAGATCCGCACGCTTCTGGCGCTGCTGGCGGCCGTGGTCGCGAGCGGACCGATCGTCGCGCTGGTCAGCGGCGGCGGACGCGGTCCGCTCTCGCTCGTTGTCGACGCCTACACCCAGTACGACGACGAATTGCTCGCGCAATGCGGGTCGGTCGCGGCGTCCGTCTGCGACGAGCAGGTGGCGCTGCTGATGACGCGCGGTGCGGGACCGGCGCTGCTGGCGATCACCCCGCTGGTGCTGCTGCTGGTGGCGGCGTGGGGTCTGCGGCAAGGACGCCGCGCCGCCTGGATCGTCGCGGTGTTCGTGCTGGTGGCATCCGCGGTCCTTCCCGTCGTCTCGCTCGCCGACGGGCGCCTGCGCATCGACCCGTGGGTCGACGGCAGCGGGGCGGAGTACGTGCTCTGGGCCATCGCGAGCATCGTCATCCCCCTTGCGCTCGCCGCGGCGCTGATCGTCGCTCGACGCCGGTTCTCGGTGCGCGCGACGCGGCAGGCGGCGCGCAGCGTCGCGGTGGTGGTGACGCTGGCGTTCCTCGCGTGCGCCACGACCCTCTTCACCATCGAGGCCGTGGGCAGACGCGCGTTCGACCGCGACGTCTCAGCGCTGGAGCTCATCGAGCTGACGCTGCGCCGTTTCCTCCCGCCGGCGTTCACCCATCCGGGCGGGGCGACGGCGTTCCCGCACAGCGGACCGGCGCTGTTCGCCTACCAGTGGGTCGGCGTGTTGTTCTGGGCGATCGTGGTGGCATCCATCCTGTGGCTCTACCGGCGCGTGCAACGCCCCGAGGGCGACGGCGACGCGCGGTATCGCCACCTGCTGCGGCGGGGGAGCGACACCCTCGGATTCCTCGGTACCTGGGACGGCAACCGCCACTGGTACTCCGACGACGCCGAGTGCGCCGTCGCCTATCGCCTCGTCGGCGACGTCGCCCTGGCCGTGGCGGATCCCCTCGCGCCCGCCGGCCGGCGTCCCGAGGCCCTGCGCGGCTTCACCGACTTCTGCGTCGAACACGGCTGGACGCCCGCGTTCTACAGCATCCACGCCGACACGCTCGACGATCTCGTCGATCTGGGCTGGCGGCACGTGCCGGTGGGGGTCGAGACCGTCATGGACCTGCCGGGGCTCACGTTCGCGGGCAAGACGTGGCAGAAGGTGCGTCAGCCCCTCACCCGGGCCGAGCGCGAGGGATACACCGCGGTGTGGTCGCGCTGGCACGAGCTCAGCGTCGCCCAGGCGTCGCAGGTGGTCGCCATCGACGAGGAGTGGGTCGCCGACCGCGCACTTCCGGAGATGGGCTTCACGCTCGGCTCCCTCGACGAGCTGAAGGACCGCGACGTGCGGCTGCTGCTCGCCGTCGGACCCGACCAGCGGATCGAGGCGGTCACGAGCTGGATGCCCAGCTGGACCGACGGCGAGATCACCGGCTGGACGCTCGACTTCATGCGACGCCGTACCGACGGGCCCAACGGCATGATGGAGTTCCTCATCGCCAAGGCCGCCCTGCAGCTGCAGGACGAGGGTGCCGTCGTCCTGAGCCTCTCGGGCGCGCCTCTGGCCGATGACCCCGACGAACCCGCCGACGGCGACCCGGCTCCCCTCCGAGCCCTGCTGCGCCGCCTCGCCGAGGTGCTGGAGCCGGCTTACGGCTTCGCGTCGCTGTTCCGCTTCAAGGGCAAGTTCCGTCCGCGGTACCGCCCGCTCGCGCTGGCCTATCGGGATCCGCTCGAACTGCCCGCCATCGGCGCCGCCGTCGGACGCGCCTACCTTCCCGACGCGTCGCGACATGAGATGGTCGCTCTGGCGAGGACCGCCTGGGAGGGGCGTCGGTGAACAAGTTCGTTCTGTCTTTCGAGTTGATCGACAGCCCCCTGCTGACCATCGCCGCGATCGTCGCGGCCGTCGGGGTGGCCGTGGTCATCGTGTGGTCCCCCCGTCGCATCGTGCGCACCCTCATCGTGGGTGCGGTGGCCGGCGTGGTCATGTTCCTCGTCGCGAAGATCCTCGAGGCGATGGGCACCTTCCAGGGGCCGCTGCCGGGGGCGGCGGTGTGGTGGGGCTCCGGGGCGGTGGCCGCCGTCGCGATCGGCGTCGTCGGGATCTGCCGGCGCCCCTGGGTCCGGCGGGCGTCCGGCGTCGTCACGGTCATCGCCGCGCTTCTGGCGGGCGCGCTCGGCGTCAACGCCAGCTACGGCGTCACCCATAACCTCGCCGCCATTCTCGGGGTGCAGGCGCTCGACCCCGCCTCGCTTCCGCAGGGTGGGGCCAGCTCCGGTGACCCCGCGACGCTGTACCAGCGGTGGGAGCCCCCGGCAGGAATGCCCGCGCAGGGATCGGTGAGCGCCCTGACCGGGAACACCAAGATCCCCACGGGACAGTACGCCGCGCGCGACGCCTCGCTGTACCTGCCGCCGGCCGCACAGGTTCCGAACCCGCCCGTCCTGCCGCTGCTGGTCTTCATGATGGGCCAACCGGGCTCGCCCGACCCCACCGCGCTGGCGAAGGCACTCGACGCGTTCGCCGCGAAGAACAAGGGTCTCGCGCCCATCGCGATCGTCGTCGATCAGTTGACGGCGCCCGATCGCGACCCCGCGTGCGTCGACTCCGCTAAGTTCGGTGCCGTCTCGACGTACATCAATCAACTCGTGCCGGAGTGGGCCGAGAAGAACCTCAACATCATCAAGGACTCGAAGTACTGGGTGATCGGCGGCTTCTCCAACGGGGGATCGTGCGCGGTCACGTACGGGGCGAAGTATCCGACGACGTGGGGACAGATCCTCGACGTGATGGGCAACGAGTTCCCGGGTTCCGAGCACGTGTCCCAGACCGTCGCCGATGTCTTCGGGGGCGATGCGAACGCGTTCCAGGCCAACAAGCCGTCGTCGCTGATGGCGGCTGCTCCCGCGGGGTCCTACGCCGGACACACGGCCGTCTTCACGTGGGGCAGCGAGGACACGACCTACGGTCCGGGGCAGAAGGCCAACTCCGAAGCGGCGCAGGCCGCCGGGTTCACCGTGCTGACGTACATCGTGCAGGGAGCCGGACACACCGGCGAGGCGCTGGACGGCAGTCTCGCCTATGCCATTCCGGCGCTGGCGCCCGCTCTGGGCCTGGCGGCGCCCCCGTCGTGAGCTGAGCGGATGCCCGCGGGCACAGCCGGCGCACACGGAGAAAGGGCCCGGTCGACCGAAGTCGTCCGGGCCCTTTCCCGATGGCGTCAGCGCGCGAGCGCTTCCTTCATGATCGCGGCGTGCTCGTTCGCGTGCACCTTCGGCGAGCCGGTCGCCGTCGATGCGGCAGCCGCACGCGAGATGCGGCGCACCGGGCGACCTCCGAGCCGATCGGCGACCTCGAGGGCGATGAACGGCCACGCACCCTGGTTCTCGGGCTCGTCCTGCACCCAGACCAGTTCGGCGTTCGGGTACTCCGCGAGCACCCGGGTGAGCTCCTCGATCGGTGCCGGGTAGTACTGCTCGAGGCGCACGAGGGCGATCTCGGGGTTGGGGTTCTTGTCGAGCTCCGCGCGCAGATCCCAGTGGATCTTGCCGGCGTGCAGCAGCACGCGCGTGACGGCGCCGCGGTCGATGCCCCGGTCGTCATCGAGCACCGGCTCGAACCGGCCCGAGAGGAAGTCCTCGACGGGGCTCGTCGCGCCGCGCAGGCGCAACATGGCCTTGGGAGTGAAGACCACGAGCGGGCGACGGGGGCGCTGGTACGCCTGTCGACGCAGCAGGTGGAAGTACGACGCGGGGGTCGAGGGACGCGCCACGATCATGTTGTCTTGCGCGCACATCTGCAGGTAGCGCTCGATACGGGCCGACGAGTGGTCGGGGCCCTGACCCTCGTAACCGTGGGGGAGGAGCAGCACGACGCTCGACTGCTGCGCCCACTTCTGGTCGGCCGACGAGATGAACTCGTCGATGACCGACTGCGCACCGTTGGCGAAGTCGCCGAACTGCGCTTCCCACAGCACGAGGGCGTCGGAGCGTTCCACCGAGTAGCCGTACTCGAACGCCATGGCCGCGTACTCGCTGAGCAACGAGTCGTAGACCCAGAAGCGGCCCTGGTTCTCGCTGAGGTTGGCCAGTGGCAACCATTCCTGACCGTTGCTGCGGTCGTGCAGCACGGAGTGGCGCTGCACGAAGGTGCCGCGGCGCGAGTCCTGACCCGCGAGGCGTACCGGCGTGCCTTCCATCAGCACGGAGCCGAAGGCGAGGAGCTCGCCGAAGGCCCAGTCGATGTTGCCGTTGCGGCTCATGTCGAGGCGCTTGTCGAGCAGCTGCTGGAGCTTGGCGTGCACCGTGAAGCCGTCGGGCTTGTTCACGAACGCGTCGCCGATGTGCTGCACGACCTCGCGCGCGACGCCCGTCGTCTCGGGCTCGCCGACAGCCGGCTCGTCGGCGGCATCCGTGGTCACGACCGGGTTGGTCCCGGTCTCGGCCTCGTGCGTGTCGGCGAAGGCGACCTCGAGACGGTTCTGGAAGTCCTGCTTCGCCTGCTCGTACTCGTCTTCGGTGATGTCGCCGCGACCGACGAGCGACTCGGTGTAGAGCCGTCGCACGGACCGCTTCGCCTCGATGAGGTTGGTCATCAGGGGCTGGGTCATCGAGGGGTCGTCGCCCTCGTTGTGACCGCGACGGCGGTAGCAGACGAGGTCGATGACGATGTCGCGATGGAATTCTTCGCGGTACAGGAACGCGAGCTCCGCCGCGCGGACGACCGCCTCGGGGTCGTCGCCGTTCACGTGCAGGATCGGCGCCTGGATGGTCTTCGCCACGTCCGTGGCGTAGACGGAGGTGCGCGCGTCGGTCGGAGTGGTGGTGAAGCCGACCTGGTTGTTCACCACGACGTGGATCGTGCCGCCGGTGCGGTAACCGCGCAGCTGCGACATCTGCAGCGTCTCGACCACGACGCCCTGGCCCGCGAACGCGGCGTCGCCGTGCACGAGGATGGGCAGCCACGAGAACGTGCCGATGGGCTTGCGGTCCTGCTTGGCACGCACGATGCCTTCGAGCACGCCGTCGACGGTCTCGAGGTGAGACGGGTTGGCGGCCAGGTAGACGGGCAGTTCGTCGCCGTTGTCGCCGACGAAGGTCCCCTCGGTGCCGAGGTGGTACTTCACGTCGCCCGAGCCGCGCTTGCTGCCGATGGCGACCGCGCCCTCGAACTCGCGGAACACGTGGCCGTAGGTCTTGCCCGCGATGTTGGTGAGGACGTTGAGGCGACCGCGGTGGGCCATGCCGATCGCGGCACCGTCGAGGCCGACGGAGGCCGCGCCCTGCAGGATCTGGTCGAGCAGCGGGATGAGCGACTCGCCGCCCTCGAGGCTGAAGCGCTTCTGGCCGACGTACTTCGTCTGCAGGAAGGTCTCGAAGGCCTCGGCCTGGTTGAGCTTCGACAGGATGCGCAGCTGCTCGTCGTGACCCGGCTTGGTGTACTTGACCTCGACGTTGCGCTGGAACCACTGGCGCTGCGCGGGGTCTTGGATGTGCATGTACTCGACGCCGATGGTGCGGCAGTAGGAATCGCGCAGGACGCCGAGGATGTCGCGCAGCTTGGCGACGCGCTTTCCGCCGAGGCCGCCGGTGACGAACTCGCGGTCGAGGTCCCAGAAGGTCAGACCGTGCGACTCGATCTCGAGGTCGGGGTGCGTGCGCTGGACGTATTCGAGCGGATCGATGTCGGCCATGAGGTGGCCGCGCACGCGGAACGAGTTGATGAGCTCCTGGACGCGGGCGCTCTTGTCGATGCGCTCGGAGATGTCGACGCTGATGTCGGCCGCCCAATGGATGGGGGCGTAGGGGATGCGCAGCGCGGCGAAGATGTCGTCGTAGAAGCCGCGCTGGCCGATGAGCAGCTCGTGCACCTTCTTGAGGAACTCGCCGGAGCCGGCGCCCTGGATGACGCGGTGGTCGTAGGTGCTGGTGAGGGTGATCGTCTTGCCGATCGCCAACTCGTTGAGCGTCTTCTCGCTCGCACCCATGAACTCGGCGGGGTAGTCGAGGGCGCCCGCGCCGATGATCGCACCCTGGCCGCGCATGAGGCGCGGGACCGAATGCACGGTGCCGATGCCGCCGGGGTTGGTGAGCGAGACCGTGGTGCCCTGGAAGTCGCCCGGGGTGAGCTTGTTGCCGCGGGCGCGCCGCACGAGGTCTTCGTAGGAGGCGAGGAACTCGCCGAACGTGAGCGTGTCGGCCCGCTTGATGCTCGGCACGAGCAGGGCGCGCGAGCCGTCGGGCTTGGGCATGTCGATCGCGATACCGAGGTTGACGTGCGCGGGGGCGACGACCGAAGGCTTGCCGTCGACCTCGGCGTAGTACACGTTCTGGCTCGGGAACTCCTTGAGCGCCTGGATCAGCGCCCAGCCGATCAGGTGGGTGAAGCTCACCTTGCCGCCGCGCGTGCGCGACATGTGGTTGTTGATGACGATGCGGTTGTCGATCATCAACTTCGCCGGGATCGTGCGGACGCTGGTGGCGGTGGGCACCGTCAGGGAGTCGTCCATGTTGGATGCCAGGGCCTTCGGCATCCCCTTGAGAACCGTCACGCGGTCTTCTTCGGTGCTCTCGGCACCCGTCGACGGCAGGGCGTTCGGGGCCTGCGCCGGGATCGGCTGCGGGGCCGCCGGCTTCGTCGTGGTGCGAGCGACCGGCGCCTGACCGACCACGGGGATCGGGGCGGTCACCGGCTTGGGCTCCGAGCCCGTCGGCGCCGGCGGCGCGGCAGGCGGGGGAGCGGCGGCGGAGGACCCGTCGACGACCGGGTGGTACGCCTCCAGGATCGGCCACCAGGCCTTGTCTACGGAGTGCTTGTCGACTTTGAACTGTTCGTAGAGTTCGTCTACGAGCCACTCGTTCGCGCCGAACTCGCCCTCGCTCGAAGTACCGACGCCCGTCACCTGGCTCGACACAGTCGATCGCCTGCTTTCCTCGATGAAGATTCCTGTGGATGCGCCGACGTCGCCGTCACGCGCGCCCTCAACCCTAGCCGAGGATTTCTCCCGCGAACGGGGGCCTTTACATTCCCGTGATGTGGTGAGGTGGATGCCATGGAGTTCTCCGGCGCGCAGCCCGAAGTCGACCTCACCTACTCGGACGTGTTCCTCGTCCCGCGTCATTCCGAGGTGCGCAGCCGCCTCGACGTGGACCTCGCGCCGGCCGACGGCAGCGGGGCCACCTTGCCCTTGGTCTCGGCGAACATGAACTCGGTGACGGGCACGCGATTGGCCGCCGCTCTGGCGCGTCGCGGCGGTCTCGGGGTGCTTCCGCAAGACCTCCCCCTGCCCGAGCTGCTCGAGGCGGTCGAGTGGGTGAAGTCGCAGCCCGTCGCCTGGGATGCGCCGCTGGTGTTGCCGCCGGGGGCCACGGTCGCCGACGCGCGCCTGCTGCTGCCGCCGGTGAGCGGGCGGGGCATCGTCGTCGCCGACGCACGCGACGACGGATCGATCGACCTGGCCGGCTTCCGCGGCATCGTGCCGGCCACGCGCCTGGCCACCGCCCTGCTCGACGCCACCCTCGGCGACATCACCCGAGGCGAGACCCCGGTCATCGAGGCGTCGCGGATCGGCGACCCCCGGGCTGTGTTCACGCTGATCGAAGAGACCGGGGCCGACGTGGTCGCGGTCGTCGATGACGACCGCGTGGTCGGCACCCTGTCGCTGCGCAGCGCGCTGCGCGATTCGGTCTACCGCCCCGGCGTCGACGCGGACGGGCGCCTCATCGTCGCCGCGGCGGTGGGCATCAACGGCGACGTCGCCGGCAAGGCGCGCGCTCTCGCGGCCGCCGGTGTGGATGTGCTGGTGGTCGACACCGCGCACGGGCACCAGGCGCAGATGCTCCGGGCGCTGCGCGAGGTCGCGGCTCTGGATCTCGGCATCCCGATCGCCGCCGGCAATGTGGTCACCGCCGAGGGCGTGCGCGACCTGACCGATGCCGGCGCGACCATCCTCAAGGTCGGGGTGGGACCGGGGGCCATGTGCACGACGCGCATGATGACCGCGGTCGGCCGCCCGCAGTTCTCGGCCGTGCTCGAGACCGCCGAGGCGGCGCGCAGCGTCGGCGCGCACGTATGGGCCGACGGCGGCGTGCGCTACCCGCGCGACGTCGCTCTCGCGCTCGCCGCGGGCGCGGCATCCGTCATGATCGGCTCGTGGTTCGCGGGCACGATCGAATCGCCGGGGCGGCTGCTCACCGACGACACCGGGCTGCTCTACAAGGAGTCGTGGGGCATGGCCTCGACCAAGGCGGTGCAGGGGCGGTTCGGTCGACTGGATCCGTTCGAGCGTGCCCGCAAGGAGCTGTTCGCCGAGGGGATCTCGTCGTCGCGCATCTACCTCGACCCGCAGCGGCCGGGTCTGGAGGACCTTCTCGACATGATCACGTCGGGCGTGCGCTCGTCGTTCACCTACGCCGGCGCGTCCACGGTGGCCCAGTTCCACGAGCGGGCTCGCGTCGGGCTGCAGTCCGCGGCCGGCTACGAGGAGGGCAAGGCGCTCCCCGTCAGCTGGTGAGACCCGACACCTGCACGTCGGCCTCGAGAGTGATCCACGCGCCGAGCTGCACCGAGAGGTCGAGGTCGTCGCCCTCCGCGCGGGCGGGTCGGCGCGGGTCGGCGGAGAACAGGCCGTCGCGGCGCCCGTTCCACAGCGCCTCGGCGTTGCGGTGCACGAGATCATGGGCGGCGCGGGATACCTCGCGATGCTCGTCGTTCGCGACGTCGCGGGCGAACCACTCCGCGGCTTCCGCCAGATAACGGGCGAGGATGCCGGAGAACAAGCCGCCGTCGCCACCACCGGCGGCGGGGAAGAGCCCCCCGTCCGCCTCGCACCAGCGCTCGACCGCGCGCACGAGCGAGATCGCCCGCGCCTCGTGGGCTTCGCGGGCGTCGGCATCGGGCGCCCCCTCGGCCAGGGCGAGGGCCGAGCCGATCGCGACGCCCTGGTTGTACGTCCACAGCTCGCTGCGGACGGTGCCGTGCTCGACGCCGTCGCGCACCAGGCCCGTCGCCGGGTCGTCGAGGGTCGCCGCGACCCAGGCGTCGAGATCGACGGCCGATCCCCGTCGCGCCGACCACGCCAGGGCGATCGCCGCCGGCCCGTTGGCGGGCGCGTTGTAGAGCGCACTGCCGACCGCCCACGGCAGAGCCCCGACGGTCGGGTCGACGGCGTCGCCGAGCCGCCGCGTCAGGCGGTCGACCCGGCGGTCGTGCAGGTCGTAGCGCTGCAGGGCGAGGGTCATCCACGCCACGTCGTCGTAGAACGGCGTCGTCCAGCGCCCGAGCGTGCGCAGCGTGACACCGCGGTGGATCGCCCGCAGGAGGCGACCGCGGCGCGGATCGGGGCGGTGCTCCTGCGCATCGCGCAGCACGTGCAACAGGTGGGCGTGCCACCAGTAATGCCAGGTCGTCGCGCCCGGGACGCCCGTCGGCCCGGCGTGCGCCCACGCGACCGGCCCGTAGCGGTGGACGTAGCGGCGGACGACGGCCGACTCTGCGGCCATGGCACGCGCCTGCGCGGGGGATTCGGCATCCATCCCCCTATCCTCCACAGGTGCGGGGTGGGGACGATCCGGATGCCGCGGGGTCGGGACTGCCATAGAATCATCGGCACGATGGACGACCCTCCCAGTTGTAGACCCACGCCCCACCGACCCTCTTCCGCCGAACGCTCGAGCGGGGGTGATGCCTGATGGATTACGTCATGCTGGGCGTGGGGCTGCTTCTCACCGTGGGAACCGGACTGTTCGTCGCGAGCGAGTTCGCCCTCGTCAACCTCGACCGCGCCGATCTCGAGGCCCGCCGCGACGCCGGCGAGTCACGACTGTCGCTGACCATCGACGCCCTGCGCATCACCTCGACGCACCTGTCGAGCGCGCAGCTCGGGATCACGCTGACCACGCTGCTCACCGGTTACACGATGGAGCCGGCCATCTCGAATCTCCTGCGCCCGGTGTTCGAGGCATGGGGCCTGCCGGAGGCGCTGATCGTCTCGCTCGCCGCCGTGATCGGCGTCGGCTTCGCGACCGTCCTGTCGATGATCCTGGGTGAGCTCGTGCCGAAGAACTTCGCGCTCGCGATCCCGCGGCAGACGGCGAAGCTCGTCATCCCGTTCCAGGTGGCCTTCACCGCGGTGTTCAAACCCGCGATCCTCGTGCTCAACGGCAGCGCGAACGGCGTGCTGCGCGCCATGGGCGTCGAACCGAAAGAAGAGCTGTCGGGCGCCCGGTCGGCCGAGGAGCTGTCGAGCCTGGTCAAGCGCTCGGCCAGCGCCGGCATGCTCGAGAAAGACACGGCCTCGCTGCTGGATCGCAGCCTCACGTTCGCGCGCCTGAGCGCCGCCGACGTCATGACCCCGCGCCCCAGCGTGCACGCACTCGCCGCCGGTGACCCGGCCGACGACGTCGTCCAGCTCGCGCGGCGTACCGGCCACAGCCGCTTCCCGGTCTACGGCGAATCGATGGACGACATCGTCGGGGTCGTGCACCTGAAGGCGGCCATCGGGGTGCCGCGCGAGAAGCGCGGCGAGGTGCCGGTCGCGGCCCTCTCGACCGAGCCGCTGCGCGTTCCCGAGACCGTCCACCTCGACACGCTCGTCTCCGAGCTGCGGTCACGGGGCTATCAGATGGCCATCGTCGTCGACGAGTACGGCGGCACCGCCGGCGTCGTGACCCTCGAGGACCTCGTGGAAGAGATCGTCGGAGAGGTGCTCGACGAGCACGACCGCTCGCGCGCCGGAGTCGTGAGGTCTGCGGCATCCATCACGTTCCCCGGTGACCTGCGACCCGACGAGGTGCTCGATCGCGCCGGTGTGCGCGTGCCCGAGGGCGAGGTCTACGACACCGTGGGCGGTTTCATCATGGCGGCGCTGGAGCGCATCCCGGTCGTCGGCGACACCGTCGACATCGACGACGGCGTGCTCGCGGTGCAGCGCATGGACGGCCGTCGCGTCGACCGCGTGCAGTTCACGCCCGCCCCGCAGGAGCAGAACGTCGACGACCTCGTCCGTGCGGCGAAGGGCGGTGATCAGTGATGAGCGATTGGGCGGGAATCGCGTGGCTGGTCGTGCTGCTGGTCGCGAATGCCTTCTTCGTCGGCGCGGAGTTCGCCGTCATCTCGGCGCGTCGGTCGCAGATCGAACCGCACGCCGACCGCGGCTCGCGGGCCGCGAAGACGGCGCTGTACGCGATGGAGCACGCCACGCTCATGCTGGCGACGTGTCAGCTCGGCATCACGATCTGCTCGCTGCTGATCCTGAACGTCTCGGAGCCGGCCATCCACCACCTGCTGGCGGGGCCGCTCGGTCTCACCGGCATTCCCGAGGCGGCGGTCGACATCGCCTCGTTCGTCGTCGCGCTGCTGATCGTGTCGTATCTGCACGTCGTCTTCGGTGAGATGGTGCCCAAGAACCTCGCGTTCTCGCTGCCCGATCGCGCGGTGCTCATGCTCGCGCCGCCCCTGGTGGCGGTGTCGAAGGCGTTCCACCCGGTCATCGTGGCGCTGAACTGGACGGCGAACCACGTGCTGCGTCTCTTCCGCGTCGAGCCGAAAGACGAGGCCGCCTCGACGTACACGCTCGACGAGGTCGCGACGATCGTGACGCAGTCGCGGCGCGAGGGTGTGCTCGACGACGCCGCAGGCACCGTCACGGCGGTGGTGGAGTTCACCGAGAAGAAGGCCGCCGACATCGCGGTGCCGATGGGTCAGCTGGTCACACTCCCCGAGACGACGACTCCGGCCGAGATCGAGCGGGCGGTCGCGCAGCACGGCTATTCGCGCTACGTGATCGTCGACCCCGCAGGCAACCCGACGGGCTACGTGCACTTGAAAGACGTGCTGCGTGCGGCGGAGGGAGCGGATGCCGACATGCTGCGGCCCATCCCGAGCAAACGCGTGCACCACATGGTGTCGGTGCTGGAGACGACCGACCTCGAAGATGCTCTCGCGCTCATGCGCCGCTCCGGCCGCCACCTCGCGCAGGTGCGCGACGAGCGCGGCGACGTGCAGGCCGTGCTGTTCCTCGAGGACGTCATCGAAGAACTGGTCGGCGAGGTGCAGGACGCCACCGAGCGCCGCCGCTTCGTCTGACCGCAGAACACCGGATGCCACGGGGCCGCGGCCTCGTGGCATCCGGTGTCTTCGTGCCGGCGGCGGGCGACGACATGACCGAGTTCCACCGACCCGACACGGGATGAACATGAAACGCGGGTGATCTCGGGAAGCGCGAGTGATCTCGCCGCGGGCCGGCGCGGCGGTCAGTACGCGCGGAGGTACTGCGCGGGAGCGGGATTGTCCGCCCCGAGGGCCGCGGCGGCGCGGAGGGCGTAGTGCGGGTCGCGCAACCACTCGCGGCCCGACATGATCGCGTCGGCGCGACCGTCGGCGAGGATCTGCTCGCCGAACGTCGGGTCGTCGATCATGCCCACGGCACTGACGAGCAGACCGGTCTCGCGGCGGACGATGGCGGCGTGGTCCACCTGATATCCGGGGCCCGGGACGATGCGCTGCTCGGGCACGAGTCCACCGCTCGAAACGTCGATCAGATCGGCCCCGGCATCGGCGACGAGGCGTGCGGCCGCGACCGTGTCGGCGACGTCCCACCCGCCCTCGGCCGCGTCGGTGGCCGAGAAGCGCACGAAGACGGCCGCGTCACCCACAGCCTCGCGGACGGCCTCGGTCACGCGGACGAGGAGTCGCACACGGTTGTCGAACGACCCGCCGTACTCGTCGTCACGGTGATTGGTCAGCGGCGAGAGGAACTGGTGCAGCAGATAGCCGTGGGCGGCGTGCACCTCGATGACCTCGAAGCCGGCGGAGACGGCCCGCCGGGCGGCATCGGCGAAGTCGGACACCACCTTCTCGATGCCCTGCGCGTCGAGCGCGATCGGCTCGGCGAAGGCGTCGTAGGCGAGAGCCGAGGGCGCCACGGTGGTCCACCCGCCTGCGTCGCGCGGAACGGTGCCCCGCCCGCCGGTGAGCGGCGACGTGGTCGAGGCCTTGCGGCCTGCGTGGCTCAGCTGGACGCCCGCGACGGCGCCGCGCGAGCGGATCGCCGCGACGATCGGCGTCCACGCCTCGGCCTGCGCCTCGTTCCACAGCCCGGCGTCGTCGGGCGAGATGCGACCCTCGGGCGAGACGGCGCTCGCTTCGGCGATGACCAGGCCCGCCCCGCCGGCGGCGAACTGGGCGAGGTGCACGTGATGCCAGTCGTTCGGCACCCCGTCGACCGCGCTGTACTGACACATCGGCGACACCCAGAGTCGGTTGCGCAGCTCGATACCGCGGATGGAGAGGGGTGTGAAGAGGGCGCGCATGGGGGACCTTTGCGTTCTAGGGTGTCGCCATGACGGCGAAGGACTGGAGCGGGCTCGACGCCGCCCGCGTACTGCGGAGGCCAACGGCCGACGACGACAAGTATTCCCGCGGGGTCGTAGGGCTCCGCACCGGGTCGTCCCGCTACCCTGGCGCCGCTGTGCTCGGGGTCGAGGCCGCGTGGCGGACCGGCACGGGTATGGTGCGCTACCTCGGGCCCGAGCGCGCACAGGACCTCGTGCTGCAGCGCCGCCCCGAGACGGTGACCGCCGACGGACGCGTGCAGGCGTGGGTGATCGGATCGGGAACGGATGCCGCCGAGCGCGGTTCATCCGAGACGGCCGCGTTGCGCGGCATCCTGAATGCCGACGTGCCGGTCGTCGTCGACGCCGGGGCGCTGGATCTGGTGCCGGGGGCGTCGGCGCCGGTCATCGTGACCCCGCACGCGCGGGAGCTCACCCGGTTGCGCGAAGCGCTCGGCCTGAAGTCTGACGATGCGCGCGACGACGACGCGAGGGAGGCCGTCGCTCGCGAGACGGCGGAGGCGTTCGGCGGGGTGGTGCTGTCGAAGGGGGCGGTGACCATCGTGGCGGCGCCGGGCGGGTGGAGTCGTCGCGTGTCGGCGGGGACGCCGTGGCTGGCCACGGCGGGGACGGGTGACGTGCTGGGCGGTGTGCTCGGGGCGATCACCGCCGGCGCGGTCGCGGCCGGGCGTACCGGGATGGACGACCTGGCGGCGTGCGCGGCGACCGCGGCGTGGGTGCATGGACGCGCCGGTTCGGTGGCATCCCTCTCTCGGGGCGGCGGCGGGCCGGTCGCCGCGCTCGACGTCGCGGAGGCGCTGCCGGGGGTGGTCGCCGCGCTTCTCGAGGACTCGATCGCGTAACTTTCGGTCCCCGTCCGCCCGCCCTGGCGGGGGCGGGGCGGGCGCTCGTCAGGGGCGCTCAGGGAGCGCCGCTTAGGATTGGCCGGTGCTGAGGCGTGTCATTCCCCTGTTGGTCGCGTTCGTCGCCGTGCACGTCGTCGTGGCCGTCCTGGGCTATCAACAGCCCAACGAGCCGATGGGCGATGTGTACCTGGTATACGAGCCGTGGTCGCGTTGCGCCCTCTTCGGCGGCGTCGATGTGACCTCGTGCACGCGCAGCGACACCTGGCAATGGCCCGGGATCACCGAGAAGTGGATCTACCCGCAGCTCGCGTTCCTGCCGATGACCTTCGCCTGGGTGTTCGCGTGGGCGATCAGCTACACGCCCGCGTGGGCGCTGACGGTGTCGCTGTTCAACCTCGTCGCCTTCCTCGTGCTGGTGGGCGACGCGCGTTCGCGGGGTCGTGTGATCGCGGCGTGGTTCTGGCTCGCGGCGATCCTGCTCATCGGCCCGGTCGGGATCTACCGCATCGACGGCATCACCGTCCCCCTCGCGCTGCTCGGCGGAATCTGGATGCTGCGTCGCCCGTTCGTGGCATCCCTTCTCCTGTCGATCGCGGTGTGGATGAAGGTGTGGCCCGCGGCCATCCTCGCTGCCGGTCTCGTGATCATCCGACGCCGGCTCGCGCTGGTCTGGGGCGCGGTGGCCGTCTCGCTCGCCACGATCATCCCCGTCGTGGCGCTCGGCGGCGCCCCCTACGTCTTCGGCTTCGTCGGGGATCAGACCACGCGTGGCATCCAGATGGAGGCGCCGGTCGGCGGCCTCTACATGTTCCTCGCCGCCTTCTACGTGCCGGGCAGCGAGGTCTACTACGACGGTGACGTGCTGACCTTCCAGGTGACCGGACCGGGCGCCGAGCCGCTCATCGCCGCGATGACGCCGATCATGCTTCTGGTCATGGCCGGCGTGGCCGCCGTCGGCGTATGGAAGCTCCGTCATGGCGCGACCTTCCTCGCCCTCTTCCCGCCGCTCTCGCTCGCGCTCGTGACGGCGTTCATCGCGCTGAACAAGGTGGGATCGCCGCAGTACTACGTCTGGCTGTTCGCCCCCGTCGCCCTGGGCCTGATGCTCGATCGTCGGCGTTGGTACTCCTTCGCAGCCATGACGCTGGTGATCGCCGGGCTCACGCAGTGGATGTACCCGATGCTCTACGACGGTCTGATGGCGACGCATCCGAACCCGTTCCCGGTGGTCGTGCTCGAGCTGCGCAATCTTCTCGCCCTCGTGCTGCTGGTCTGGGCGATCGTGCGCGTCGTGAAGGCTCCGACCGGTCGCGTGCGTCCGCCCGCGGGCCTGCGCGAGATCGTGACGGGCCGACGCCCTGTCCCGCCGCGGGTTCCCGCGGGGCGCTGACCTCGCGGGCGTGTCTCGCACACCCCGGTAGACGGGACGTTCCCGCGCCGCCGCGAGATCTCGGCGCGCGGCGGACCGGGTGTTCGCCGTCCGCCATGGGTTCAGGAGATCGCGGAGCGCGGGATCGTGCCCCCATGCTGCTGGCGAGACACGGATACCGACCGCGCTCGGCGCGGCGACGCGCGACACGTAGTCTCGGAACATGCTCATCGCTTTCTCGGTCGCTCCCTCCGGCATCGGTTCCGCCGCGGCGGAGAACCCCGACGGGTCGGTCCATGACGCGGTCGCGGCGGCGGTCGCCGTCGTGCGCGCATCGGGCTTGCCGCACCGGACCACCTCGATGTTCACCGAGATCGAGGGGGAGTGGGACGAGGTGTTCGCCGTCGTCAAGGCGGCGACGGATGCCGTTCTGCCCTACGGATCGCGTGTGTCGCTGGTGCTCAAAGCCGACATCCGTCCGGGCCGCACGGGCGAGATGGACGGCAAAGTCGACCGGCTGGAACAGGCGCTGGAGCGCCGGACCGACTGAGCCCCGTTCAACCTCCGCCTCACGCCGTACGAGGGCGCTTCGCCTGTCGGTTTTCGACGATCGGTCGAGCGGCCCTCCGCCGACGACGTGACCGGCACCGCATCGTCACGTGGCGGGCGGTTCGGTCCAGGCGCGCTTCGCTATGGCCGTGACGTCGGCGTCGATGCGGGCCATATCGCCGCGCAGCCGACTCTCGACGCTCTCCATATCGCCGCGCAGCCGACTCTCGACGCTCTCCATCTGCGCGGTGAGGCGCGCTTCGACGCTGTCGATCTTGGCGTTGAGTCCGGCTTCGACGCTTTCGATCCTGGCGTTGAGCGCCGTTCCGAGGCTATCGATGCGGTACCCCGTCGCCTGGAGCTCCGACATCGTCTCGAAGCGCAGCGCGTCTATCCGCGACTCCAGGCGGTCGGTGTTGGCCGTGATGACCTTCGAGAGCGAGCTCATGATGAGGTTCGTGCTGAACGTCATGCCGCCGAGCACGGCGGCGGCGAAGGTGCCGATCAGCACCCAGACCTGTGGTTCCGTCATCTCCGGCATCCCTTCATTGTGTGACGAGGAGTTCGAGAGTGCCACGCTCGGAGCGGGTGAAATCCGCCGATGTATCGGATCGGGGGAGAAGTCGTCGAGGTTGGTGGTGGGGAGGAACCGCGACACTCGGACGACGCCGACGTCTCCGGGCTGAGCGACGTCGAAACGATTCGGCCTCGACGGGCGTCCCCGCTACGATCGATGTGTGACCTCTTCGACGACCTCGAGAGGTGCGGCGATGCGGGCGCTCCTTTCTCTCGCCATCGGCAGTTTCGGCATCGGCATGACCGAGTTCGTGGTGATGGGCCTGCTGCCCAACATCGCCCGTGAACTCGTTCCGGGAGTCTGGGCCGCGTCTCCCGACGACGCCATCGCCCAGGCGGGCTGGCTCATCTCGCTCTACGCTCTCGGCGTCGTCGTGGGGGCGCCCACGATCGCCGGCTCCGTGGCGCGTTTCCCGCGCCACCGCGTGATGATCGTGCTGGCCGCCGCGCTGGCGTTCTTCACCCTCTTGACGGTCATCGCTCCGACGTTCGAGCTCGTCGCGGCATCCCGCTTCCTCGCCGGGCTCCCGCACGGTGCGTACTTCGGCATCGGTGCGCTCGTCGCCGCCGATGCCCTCGGACCCGGCAACCGCGCGAAGGGCGTCGCGTTCGTGCTCACGGGTCTGACCATCGCCAACGTCGTGGGCGTGCCGCTCGGCACCCTGCTCGGGCAGCAGGTCGGCTGGCGTGCGGCGTTCGCCGTCGTGACCGGCATCTTCGTGCTCGCCACGATCTGCATCGCCCTGTTCGTGGCGAAGCACCCCGGCTCGCCCGGTCGACGGTTGCGCGACGAGCTGCGGGTGTTCCGCATCGCGCAGGTGTGGTTCGCGCTGGGGATCGGCGCCATCGGGTTCGGGGGCTTGTTCGCGATGTACAGCTACATCGCGCCCATGGTCACCGACATCGCCGGGCAGCCGGAATGGGCCGTCTCCGTCGTGCTCGTGATCATGGGCGTCGGAATGACGGTCGGCAACGTCGTGGGCGGCACCCTGGCCGACAAGAACCTGCGTTTCTGGCTGTACGTCGGGCTCATCGCGCTCGCGGCGGCATCGGTCGGCGCCGCCGCGACTTCGGGGTGGATCGTGAGCCTCGTGCTGTTCGCCTTCCTCGTCGCGTTCTGCGGCGCGGCGCTGAGTCCGGCGATCCAGACCCGTCTGATGGACGTCGCCGAAGACAACCAGTCGATCGCCGCGGCGCTGAATCACTCCGCGCTGAACATCGGCAACAGTCTCGGTGCGTTCCTCGGCGGCGTGGGAATCGCGGTGGGACTCGGGCTCGCAGCTCCCGCCTGGGTCGGCGCGGTGCTGGCCCTCGGCGGACTCGTCGTGGCCATCGTGTCGTATCGCAGCGAGTACCGCACCGGTCGGCACCCCGCGCACCGGATGCCGGCGGCCGAGGCCGCGCAGACCGCGATCACCGGCTCGATCCCCACGCAGGGCTGACCGTCCGGTTCGGGGCGCCGGCTCACGCACCGTCGTGAGTCCGTGCCGCTCCGCCCGTCCGGCATGCGCCGCTCGTCGCGAGAGGGATGGGAGGGATGCCGCGGCGCCCGGCATCCCGATCCGTCAGGCCGCGAACAGTCGGCGAAGATGCGCGGCGACGGCGGCGGTCTCGATGAGGAAGCCGTCGTGCCCGAAGTCGCTGGCGAGGACGACCGCCTCGTCGCCGTCGAGAGTCTGCGGGATGCCGCGCGCGATGCGGTGCTGCCCGTCGATCGGGAAGAGCCGGTCGCTGTCGATGCCGAGCACGAGCGTGGTGGCCGTGACGCGGGCGAGCGCGTCGTCGACGCCCTCCCGATCGCGGCCGACGTCGTGCGAGTTCATCGCCTCGACGAGGGTGAGGTAGCTGTTGGCGTCGAAGCGACGGGTGAACTTGTTGCCGTGGAAGTCGAGGTAGCTCTCGACGGCGAACCGCCCGCCGCGGCCCAGGGGGCTCACGCCCGACTGCCAGGACCGCTGGAACCGCTGATTCAGCTCGGTGGGACTGCGGTAGTTGAGCAGCGCCATGCGGCGCGCGAGGGCGAGGCCGCGGTGCGGACCGTCGCCGTCACCGGCGTCGTAGTACTCGCCTCCCGCGAAGCGCGGGTCGACGCGAACGGTGTCGAGCTGCACCGAGTTCAGCGCGATCTGATCGGCGGTCGTGATCGGCGGAGCCGAGAGGGTCGCCGCTCGCGCGACGCGGTCGGGCAGCCCCACGGCCCACTCCAGAGCGTGCATTCCGCCCATCGATCCACCGACGACGGCGTACCACTGCGCGACACCGAGCGCATCGGCCAGCAGCGCCTGCGCCGCGACCTGGTCGCGAATCGTGAGGTACGGGAAACGCGATGCCCACTCGTACCCGTCGGGGGCGATGCTCGCCGGTCCGGTCGAGCCCTGGCATCCGCCGAGCATGTTGGGGGCGACCACGAACCAGCGATCGGTGTCGATGGCTGCCCCCGGACCCACGAGGTCGCTCCACCATCCGGCCGTCGGGTGCCCCGGACCCGCAGCACCGCGCACGTGGCTGTCGCCGGTGAGGGCGTGCAGGATCAGCACCGCATTGTCGCGGGCGGGCGAGAGCTCGCCCCACGTCTCGTACGCGAGACGCACGTGCGGAAGGGACTCGCCGTTCTCGGTCGCGAACGAGCCGAAGGATGCGAACCGCCGGTCGCCCACGGGGTCGCCGTCGCGCCAGGCGCCGGTCGCGGGTGGGCGGCCGAGGAGGGAGCGGGCGTCGGCCTCCGTCACCGGGGCCGAGGGCACCGTGTCTTCGGAGATCTGCCAGTCCATGGCATCCATTCTCCCGGGTGCGGCGGGGGCGCTTCGGACTGTTACGCCGATGTCCAGCCCCCAGGGGCCGATGGGTCGGGCGATCAGAATCGCGGCATGGCGAACTTCCTCCTCATCGCGGCCTCGAGCGACATCGGCGGGGCGACGGCGACACGACTGCGCGACGCGGGGCATCGCGTCATCACCACGGCCCGCGACTCCTCCGTCATCGAGCCGGATTTCACCCTGGATGCCACCGACTTCGACGCCGTGGACCGCGTGGTTGGCGAGGCGGGAGAGCTCGACGGCATCGCGGTGTTCGCGGGCTCGATGCTGCTGAAGCCCGCGCACCTGACCTCGCGCGAGCAGTACGACGGTCTGATCGCTGCGTCGCTGACCACGGCGTTCGCCGCGGTGCGGGCGGCGGGATCGCACATGCGCGGCGGCGGTTCGGTGGTGCTGGTGTCGTCGGCGGCGGCGCTGGCGGGCCTGCCGAACCACGATGGCATCGCCGCGGCGAAGGCCGGTGTGATCGGATTGACGCTGTCGGCCGCGGCGAGCTATGCGGCGCACGGTCTGCGTGTGAACGCGGTGGCGCCCGGTCTCGTGCAGACACGGCTGACCGAGAAGCTGACGTCGACGGACATGTCGCGCAAGGTGTCGGAGGCGATGCATCCGCTCGGCCGGCTCGGAGAGCCCGACGATGTGGCGCGGGCGGTGGAGTTCCTGCTCGCGCCCGAGAATGCCTGGATGACCGGGCAGGTGATCGGCGTCGACGGCGGATTGGGGAGCCTCCGGCCGCGACAGAAGGTGTGACGCGCACGGAACGGGGGCGCACCCCGGGCGGCGGCGCGGGCATGCCTGTGGGGAGGGCGATCAGCGGGGGGAGGATGCTGCAGTGCTGTTCGGTCCTCCCGCGTGAGGATCTCCTCCCGTCCCTGGTCTGCGGCGCGCGGGGCATGCCCGTGGGCACGTCCGCGGGGGAGGACTTTCGCGGAGGGGAGGATGCTGCGGTGCTGTTCGGTCCTCCCGTGTGAAGATCTCCTCCGGTACCAGGTCGGCGCCGGGCACGCCCGGGGGATATGGCCGCGGGGGAGGACTTTCAGGGGAGGGGAGGATGCTGCAGCGCTATTCGGTCCTCCCGCGTGAGGACTTCCTCCCGTCCGCGCGCATGCCTCGCCATGCGAGACGCCCCGATCCGGAAGAACCGGACCGGGGCGTCGCATGTGCGGCTGATCAGACGCGTGAGGCCTCCGACAGACGGCGCGCGGCGGCGAGGGCCTGGTCGAGGTCGGCCTTGAGGTCGTCGATGTTCTCGAGGCCCACCGACAGGCGCACGAGACCCGGGGTCACGCCGGCGGTCAGCTGCTGCTCCGGCGTGAGCTGCGAGTGCGTGGTGGATGCCGGGTGGATGACGAGCGAGCGCACGTCACCGATGTTGGCGAGGTGGCTGAACAGGCTGAGTGCGTTGACGAACTCCCGACCCGCCTCGACACCGCCCTTGAGCTCGAACGACAGCACCGCGCCGACGCCCTTGGGCGCGTAGTTGTTGGCGGCGGCGTACCAGGGCGAGGTCGGCAGACCCGAGTAGTTGACGCTGGCGACGTCGGGGTGCGACTCGAGCCACTCCGCGATCTCCTGCGCGTTCTGCACGTGGCGCTCGATGCGCAGCGAGAGGGTCTCGATGCCCTGGATGAGCTGCCAGGCGCTCTGCGGCGCGATCGAGGCGCCCAGGTCGCGGAGCAGCTGCACGCGGGCCTTGATGATGTAGGCGAGACCGTCGCCGACCGCCTGCGTGTAGACGGCGCCGTGGTACGAGGGGTCGGGCGTGGTCAGGCCCGGGAAGCGGTCGGAGTGCTCCGACCACGGGAAGCGGCCGCCGTCGACGATGACACCGCCGATGGTGGTGCCGTGGCCGCCGAGGAACTTCGTCGCCGAGTGCACGATGATGTCGGCGCCGTGCTCGAAGGGACGGATCAGGTAGGGGGTCGCGATCGTGTTGTCGACGATGAGCGGCACGCCCGCCTCGTGGGCCACGTCGGCGACCGAGCGGATGTCGAGGACGTTGATCTTGGGGTTGCCGATGGTCTCGGCGAAGAACAGCTTGGTGTTCGGACGGACCGCCGCACGCCACTCCGCGGGGTCGTCCTGGTTCTCGACGAAGGTCGTCTCGATGCCGAGCTTGGCCAGGGTGTACTTGAAGAGGTTGTACGTGCCGCCGTAGATCGAGCTCGACGACACGATGTGGTCGCCCGCCTGCGCGATATTCAGCACCGCGAACGTCTCGGCCGCCTGGCCGCTGGCGACGAGGAGGGCGCCGGTGCCGCCCTCGAGGCCCGCGACGCGCTGCTCGACGACGTCTTGCGTGGGGTTCTGGATGCGCGTGTAGATGTTGCCGAACTCGGCCAGCGCGAACAGGTTCGCGGCGTGGTCGGCGTTGTCGAACACGTACGAGGTGGTCTGGTAGATCGGTGTGGCACGAGCCTTGGTCACCGGGTCGGGCTGCGCACCCGTGTGGATCTGCTTGGTCTCGAAACGCCAGTTCTCGGGTGCCGACATGGCTGCTCCTCAGGTCGTGTGGCCGGGCGGTCGCCGTGGCCTGTTGCGAGCGTAGACACCCCCTCTGACAGCGACAAGGGCCGCGGACACGGGCCGTAATACCTCAGGAGGGCTCGGCGGGGCCGTCGCGCACCGCGGCCCGACCGATGTCGGGGGTGCGCAGTACCGTGGATGCCATGACGCGACGCGCAGTGGTGACCGGGGCCAGTTCGGGTATCGGAGAGGCGACGGCGCGCGCGCTGCGCGCCCGCGGGTGGGACGTGGTGGGCGTCGCCCGACGCGCTGACCGCCTCGCCGCGCTGGAGGCGGAGACGGGCGTGGTCGCCCACGCCGCCGACCTGACCGACGGCGACGCCGTCGCCGCCCTCGCCGGCTGGCTCGACGAGACGGGCGGCGTCGACGCGCTCGTGCACGTCGCGGGTGGTGCGCGCGGCAGCGACCGCGTCGAGGCCGGCGACCCCGAAGACTGGCGCTGGATGTTCGAGGCCAATGTGCTCTCGGGTCAGCGGCTGGTGGCATCCCTCCTTCCGGGACTGCGTCGAGCGGCGGATGCCGCGGGACACGCCGATCTGTTGTTCGTCACCTCGACCGCCGCGCAGACGGCGTATCCCGGCGGCGGCGGCTACAACGCGGCCAAGGCGGGCGAGGCCATGCTCGTGCACGCGCTCCGGCAGGAGCTGAACGGTGAGCCCCTGCGGGTGATCGAGATCGCCCCGGGCATGGTGCGCACCGAGGAGTTCACGCTCAACCGACTGGGCGGAGATCAGGATGCCGCCGACAAGCTCTACGAGGGCGTCGAGGCGCCGCTCGTCGCCGACGACGTGGCCGATGTCATCGCCTACGCGCTCGACGCCCCCGGGCACGTCAACCTCGACCTCGTGACGATGCGCCCGGTGGCGCAGTCGGCGCAGCACCTGCTGGCCCGGGGTCCGTTGACGACGCGCTGAATCGCACGGCGGGGGCGGCGGGCGCCGACCCGGTGTGTCGCTCACGGCAGAGGCAGTGGCGGTCATCGGGCCGGCGTGGCGCGCCCAACCGGGGTGCCGCGGTCGCCGGGTCGCCGCGACGCGCACGCACCCGGCGGCGGCGATCGCCGGGTGCTCGTGACGCGCGCCGCGGCGGCTGGGCGCCGAGCTCGCTCTGCCGCCGCGACGCGCACGCATCCGGCGGGGGCGATCGCCGGGTGCTCGTGACCCGCATCGCGGCGGCGGCGTGCCGCGTTCGGGACCGGCACGAAGGCATCCGCCGGACCGCCTAGGGTGAGAGCAGTCGACGAGAGGATCCGGTGTGACGGACGAGCGCGAACGGTTGAGCTGGGACGATTTCGGAGTCGCCACCCGCGACATCTCGCGCGCGATCCTCGCCGACGGGTTCCACCCCGAGGTGGTCGTGGCCATCGCCCGCGGCGGACTGCTGCCGGGCGGGGCCATCGCCTACGGCCTCGGCGTCAAGAACTGCGGCGCGCTGAACGTCGAGTTCTACACAGGTGTCGGCACCGTGCTCGACGCGCCGGAGGTCCTGCCGCCCGCGCTCGATCTGTCGTACCTCGAGGGTCGCCGCGTGCTGCTCGTCGACGATGTCGCCGACAGCGGTCGCACGCTCGACCTGGCCGTGAAGCTGCTCGACCGGCACGGTGCCGAGGCTCGATCCGCGGTGATCTACACGAAGCCGACCACCGTCGTGACGCCCGACTACTCGTGGAAAGACACCACGCTCTGGATCGAGTTCCCGTGGTCGCACCTGGGGTCGGTCGCCGAAGAAGACGCGGCGTGACGGCGAAGTCGCTCGCCGAGCTCGCGGATGCCGGGCTCATCGACCCCACGTGGGTGACGCCGCTGGCGCCCGTCGCCGACGACATCGCCGCGATCGGCGAGCGTCTGCGGCAGGAGGGGAAGCCGTACCTGCCGGCCGGCGACCTGGTGTTGCGCGCGTTCCGCACACCACTCGATGCGGTGCGCGTGCTGATCGTCGGACAGGATCCGTATCCGACCCCCGGTCACCCGATCGGGCTGTCGTTCGCGGTCGATCCGCACGTGCGGCCCGTGCCGCGCAGTCTCGCGAACATCTACCGCGAGCTGTCCGACGATCTCGGGATCCCGCCCACGGCACACGGCGACCTGTCCGCCTGGGCCGCCCAGGGCGTCATGCTGTTGAACAGGGTGCTCACGGTCGCCCCGGGGGCGCCGGCATCCCACCGCGGCTGGGGCTGGGAACGCGTCACCGAGCACGCCATCCGGTGCCTCGTGGCCCGCGATGCGCCGCTGGTGGCCGTGCTCTGGGGACGGGACGCCATGAACCTCGCTGCGTTGCTGGGCGAGACGGCGATCGTCTCGTCGCCGCATCCGTCACCGCTTTCGGCGAGCCGCGGCTTCTTCGGGTCGAAGCCGTTCTCGCGCGTCAACGCCCTGCTCGCGCAGCAGGGTGCGGATGCCGTGGACTGGCGCCTCCCGGCCTGATCCCGCGCGATCCGGCCACGTGTCGACCGCACCGACATACGCCGGAAACCGCCACGCCCGTAGGCTGGCGATGTGCTGGAAGAGGAGTACGAGAAGAGTCGGCGGCGGCTGCCCGCGCATCTGCGTCGCACGCCTGAGCCGGAGCGGCCGTTCTCGTACGACATCCGCCCGGCCACCGCAGCGGACATCCCCGATATTCGGGAGATCTACAACTACTACGTCCGCAACTCGGTCGTGACGTTCGACGAGAAGGCGTGGACGCTCGCCAAATGGCGCGACAAATTCGCCACGCTCGAGAAGCTCAAGCTGCCGTTCCTCGTGGCGCAGTCCCCGAGCGGGCAGATCCTGGGGTACGCCCTCGTGCAGCCGTGGCAGTCGAAGTCGGCGTACCGCTACACCGTCGAGAACTCCATCTACCTCGGCCAGGCCGCCGCGGGGAAAGGCCTCGGGCGCGCGCTGCTCGAGGCCCTCATCGAGGCGTGCCAGGAACTGGGGATCCGCGAGATGGTCGCCGCCATCAGCGACAAGGGCGCCGACGCCTCCATCGCCCTGCACGAGAAGCTCGGCTTCACCGAGGTCGGGCGCATGGGGCGTGTCGGTTTCAAGTTCGGCCGCTGGCTCGGCGTGGTGTACCTGCAGAAGAGCATCCCGTCGAAGAAGAAGCGGCGGAAGCTCTTCGGCTGACGCCCGACGCAAGAAAGAACCCGTCGGTCTCGGGCCGGGCGGTCGCCTCGTGCGTTCACGGCCGGACGGCCGCCCGCGTAGCTCGGCGTGCCGGACTCCGGAGTCCTCCGACCTGGAACGGCGGATACGCGTCTCGCGGGGGATGCCGCCGCGCCGTTCTCCGGAGGCCGGCACGCCGCGCCACGTGCGTCCGTCTCGGCGCCGCCGCCGGGATCACGTCTGCGACGGGCGCCGGTCTCGGCGCGACGTGCGCGAGTGTCAGCGCGCGGCGCGCGCCGGGGGAGCCGCCTGGCGGACCTCGTCGACGAGCGTGCGCCACGGCCCTTGCACCTGCCCGTCGCCCAACCGCGCCTGGTGCACGGGTGCGCCGCCGTGGTGCACCTCGATGCGCCACTGGTAGCGGTCGGCCCCGCTGGGCGGCGCGGACGCGGCATCCCACGGGCAGCTCTCGACGAGTTCCCGCCAGCGCGGGGCATGGTCGGCGTCGGCCTCGGCCCGCCACTGCTTCGACAAGCCGGCGATGCCGCCGGAACGGACCACGATGATGGTGAGACGCTCGGCGCTCTCGGCGTCAGGCTGCGGCATCCTCCACGACGCCGACTCCGGCCCACGCGGCGCGGACGGCGGCGACCTCCTCCGACTCCTCACCGTACTCCGCCGCGGCGGCCGTCAGGGTAGCGGCGGCGAACGCCGTGAAGTCGGCGGTGGGGGAGAGAGTGCCGGCGGTGAGCGTGCGATACCAGACGAGCCCCGCGCGTTCCCACGCCCTTCCGCCGAGCGCGGTGGCGACGAGGTAGAAGGCGCGGTTGGGGATGCCCGAGTTGATGTGGACGCCGCCGTTGTCGTCGTCGGTCTCGACGTAATCGCGCATGTGACCCGGCTGCGGGTCTTTGCCCAGAACGTCGTCGTCGTAGGCCGTACCGGGCGCCTTCATCGACCGGAGGGCCTCGCCCTGCACGTCGGGGGCGAAGATGCCCTCGCCGATGAGCCACGTCGCCTCATCGGCCGTCTGGCCGAGATGGTGCTGCTCGGCGAGCGCCCCGAAGACGTCGGACAGCGACTCGTTGAGCGCGCCGGACTGGCCCTGATACTCCAGGCCGCCGGCGGCCTCGGTCACGCCGTGCCCGAGTTCGTGCGCGATGACGCTCAGCGACCGTGTGAACCCGACGAAGACCTCGCCGTCACCGTCTCCGAACACCATGCGCTCGCCGTTCCAGAACGCGTTGTCGTAGTCGTCGCCGAAGTGCACCGTCGCCAGCAGGGAACCGCCCGCCGCGTCGATACCGTCGCGGGCGAAGGCGTCCCAGAAGAAGTCGTAGGTCGCGCCGAGGCCGTCGTACGCCTCGTCGACCGCGGCGTCGCCGCTGGGGGCGTCGTCTTCGCTGCGCACGCGACGCCCGGGCAGGTTCTCGGTGTTACCGGCGTCGGAGATGATGCGGTCGGGAGCGGGCACCGCCTCGGCCACCAGGGCGTCGCCGTCGATCGACAGCCGGAGGCGGGTGCGCGTCGGGCGCGGCATGGCGAGGGTCTTGCGTGCGGCGGCGGCCGCCCGCGCGAGGCGGGGGTCGTCGGTCTGGGCGAGACGGTCGAGCAGGAACGGGGGAACGATGCCGGCGATCATGCGCCCGAGGCTAGCGCGCACCTCCGACATCGCGGCATCCCTTGCCCTCGTCCTGGGGGCGGATTCCCACCCGGACGGCCGGGGGAGGAGCGGTGCGTCACGCCGGCAGCGTCGGAATGGATGCCAGCAGCTTCCGCGTGTAGGCGGCCTGCGGCTGCAGCAGCACCTTCTCGGTGGGGCCCTGCTCCACGACGCGACCGTCTTTCATCACGACCACCTGATCGCACACGTTCTGCACGACGCCGATGTCGTGCGAGACGAGCACGAGCGTCAGATCCTCTTCGGCGCGCAGGCGTGCCACCAGCCGCAGGATCTGGGCGCGGACGGTCACGTCGAGCGCCGACAGCGGCTCGTCGCCGACGAGGATACGCGGGCGGTGCACGATGGCCCGGGCCAGTGCGATGCGCTGACGCTGACCGCCGGAGAACTCGTGCGGGAACCGCTCCGCCATGTCGGCCGTGAGCCCGACCTGCTCCAGCACCTCCCGCACACGCGCCCGCCGATCGCCCGCGATGTCGAGCGCCCACAGCGGCTCGCCCACGATGCGCCCGATGTTCATGCGGGGATCGAGCGAGGCGTACGGGTCTTGGAACACGATGCCCGTCGCGCGGCGGAGCCAGTGCAGCGAGCGGGCCGATCCGCGAGCGTCCACGGTGCGCCCGGCGACCTCGACCGTTCCCGCGGTGGGGGTGTCGAGCCCGAGCAGCAGGCGGACGAGCGTCGACTTGCCCGAACCGGACTCGCCGATCACGCCGACCGCGGAGCCCGCCAGCACCGACAGATCGACGTCGGCGAGACCGGGCGTGCGCTCAGCGCGTCCGAACGCGCGGGCGCGGGGAGCGGGATAGTCGCGGGTGAGCCCGCGAGCGCGGATGAGCGTCTCGGTCACGGCGTCTGCTTCCCCTCGTCCGCCCGGGCAGGGGAGGAGCTGTCGTCCCGTACGTGACCCGTCGCATCGCGGCCCACGCCCGAGGCCGCGGCATCCGGAGACCGTTCGGGATGCCACAGGGTCGCCGTCGCGTCGCGGAGGAGGGCGCGCGTGACCGGCGACGTCGGCGCACGCAGCAGCTCTGCGACGTCGCCGTGCTCGACCACGCGGCCGTGTTCGAGCACGACCGCGTGGGTGGCCACCTGCGCCAGCACCGCGAGATCGTGCGTGATGAAGACGAGCGACATTCCGGCATCCTGAACGAGGGTGCGGAGCAGCTCGAGAACGCCGGCCTGGATGGTCACGTCGAGCGCGGTGGTCGGCTCGTCGGCGATGAGCAGGCGCGGCCGGCACGCGAGGGCCATCGCGATGGCGACGCGTTGACGCTGTCCCCCGGAGAGCTGGTGTGGATAGCGCGAGACGATGCGCTCGGGCTCGGGCAGAGCGACGCGCTCGGCCTCGACGACGGCTCGCCGGAGGGCCTCGCGCCGCGAGACGCGCTCGTGGATGCGCACCGACTCGCCGATCTGCCGCCCCACGGTGCGGATGGGGTTGAGGGCGGTGCGCGGCTCCTGGAACACCATGCCGATGTCGTCGCCGCGCAGGGCCGCCAGCTCGCGGTCGGGGAGTCCGAGGATCTCGCGGCCGTTCCAGCGGACGCTGCCGGTGGCTCTCGCGCCGTCGGGCAGGAGGCCGAGGATCGCGAGCGCGGTGAGCGACTTGCCCGAGCCGGACTCGCCGATCAGGCCCACGCGCGCGCCGTCGGGCACGTCGAACGAGATGCCGTCGACGACGGGTCGACCGCCGATGTCGATGCGCAGATCGCTGACCTCGAGGCTCACGCGACCACCCCCGGAACGTGCGTGCGGGCGGAGGGAGCCCGCTCCGCCAGTGTGGGATCGGCAGCCTCGCGCAGCGCGTCGCCCAGCAGGTTCAGCCCCAGCACGGTGAGCGTGATGGCCAGACCCGGCCACACCACCGTGAGCGGGTGGACCGCGATGTAGGCCTGCAGGTCGCTCAGCAGCACGCCCCACGAGGGCTGGGTCACCGGGGCGCCGAAGCCGAGATACGACAGTCCGGCCTCGGCGAGCACCGCCACGGCCATGCCCCACGACAGCTGCACGATGAACACCGGCGCGACGTTGGGGAGGAGGTGCCGGGTCAGGTTCTGCCCGGTGGTGAGGCCGCTCGCCCGACCGGCGAGGACGTAGTCGCTGTGCAGGACGCGACGCAGCTCGGGACGTGTGACGCGGGCGATGTTCACCCCGAAGCCGATGCCGACCGCCCAGATCACCACCGCCAGCGAGCCGCCCCACACCGCCGTGATCATCATGGCGATGATGAGCACCGGGAAGGCGATCAGGATGTCGACCAGCACGGCGATGCTCTCGCGGAGCCAACGGGCCGTGAGCGAGCCGAGCGCGGCCAGCGCGATGCCGAGCACCGAGGCGACGACCCCGGCTCCGATGGCGACGACGACCGTCGTACGGGCCCCCGCCATCAGCAGGCTGGCGATGTCACGGCCGCTGTTGTCGGTGCCCAGCACGTGCGGCCACGACGGGTCGCTCCAGCGTGCGCGCGCGTCGACGGCCCCCGGGTCGAAGGGGGTCCAGAACAGCGAGACGACCGCCGTGATCACGACGAGAGCGACGATCAGGATGCCGAACCGCCCGGTGCCCAGACTCCAGAGGCGTTTCACCGTGGTCATGCGGCCTCCCGCTGCCGGGGGTCGACGAGTCGGTGCACGAGGTCGACGAGGAAGCCCACGACGAGCACGAACCCGGTGAGGGCGAGCAGCTCTCCCTGCACCTTGGGCAGGTCGCGGGAGGCCACGTCGCCCACGAGCATCCGCCCGATGCCGGGGAGGGTGAACAACTGCTCGATGATGACGGCCCCCACGATCACACCGGCGATCTGCAGTCCCAGCACGGTGATGACCGACAGGCCCACGTTCGGCAGGCCGTGGCTCAGCAGCGCCCTCGTGCGGGTGAGGCCTTTCGCAGCGGCCGTCCGCACGTAGTCCTGCCCCATCGCCTGCAGCGTCGCGCTGCGCACGAACCGCAGCAGCATCGCACCTTCGACCACGCCGATGGTGAGCGCGGGCAGCACGAGAGCCCGCAGCGCTGCCGCCGGATCGTTCCACCCGGCGCGGGGGAACCCCTGAGGGGGGAGCCAGCCCAGCCACACCGAGAACACGACGACGAGCATCAGACCCGCCCACACGACCGGGACCGCCGCGAGCGCCTGTGCGACGACGCTCACGGCGGTGCCGGCGGCACGTCGACGACCGAGCGCCGACAGCACCCCGAACGGGATGCCGACGACCAGCGCGACCGTGAGCGACAGGGCTGCGAGCGGCACGGTCACGCGCGCCTTGTCGGCCAGCTCGGAGACGACCGACGTCCCCGTCACGAGCGAGGTTCCCAGGTCGCCGCGCAGCAGCCCGCCGATCCACTCGGCGTACTGGGTCCACAGGGGTGCGTCGAGACCGAGGCTCGCGCGCACGGCGGCGACCTGTTGCGGCGTCGCCTCGGCACCCGCGATGAGCTGCGCCACGTCGCCCGGGAGGACGCGCAGCGAGAGGAAGATCAGCACGCTGGCCACGGCCAGGCCCAGAAGGAGCAGGCCCAGCCGTGTCAGCGTGTAGCGGATCACTCCGCCGCGACCGTCACACCCGCCAGCGGCAGGCGCACGTTGAGCGAGTTCTTCGGGAAGTTCGCGACGTTCGTGCCCACCGCCGTGAGCGGGGTCGACAGGAAGAGCCAGTCGGCGGCATCCTGATCGCTCACGATGCGGGCGGCCTCGGCGAGCAGGTCGGAGGACTGCTGCTCATCGGTCGTGGCGAGCGCCTGGGTGTAGAGGGACTGCACCTCGGGGTTGTCGTAACCGAAGTAGTACGACGGGTTCGCCCAGTTGCCGAAGTCCCGCGCCTCCACGTGGCGTACGAAGCTCAGGTCGTAGTCCTTGTTCGTGTACACGTCCTGCAGCCAGGCGGTGAAGTCGACCTGCTCGACCTGGAGCGTCACCCCGATGTCGGCGAACGACGACACCAGGAAGGTCGCGATCGTCCCGGGGTAGACGTTGGGGATCGTGAGCGTCAGGCCGAGGTTCTGAACGCCCGCCTCGGCCAGGAGCTCGCGCGAGCGGTCGGGATCGAAGGCGATCGTGCCCGAGAGGTCCTCGTAGCCCGGGTCGAGCGGCGGGATCGGACCGTACAGGGCCTCGCCGTAGCCCAGCGTCTCGACCAGGGCGTCGTGGTCGATGGCCAGGCGCAGAGCCTCGCGCACGCGCTGGTCGTTGAGGGGTGCCCGCTGGTTGTTGAACGCGAGGGTGCCCTTGTCGGTCGTGAGGCCCGACTCGATGGTGAAGGTGCCGATGCCCTCGACCTGGCTCTGCAGCTCGGGGTCGATCTCGAGGGCCACGTCGACGTCGCCGTTGACGGCCGCGTTCACCGCGGCGCTGTTGTCGGGGATGTAGTCGAGCACGACCTCGGCGACACCCGCCTTCTCGCCCCAGTACCCGTCGTAGCGGGCGAGGGTGAGGCTCTGGCCGGTGTTCCAGCTGTCGACGCGGAACGGGCCGGTGCCGTTCGCGGCGGTCTGCAGGTTGGTGGTGTCACCGCTGTTGAAGACGAGCCCGGCGCGCCCGGTCAGGGTGAAGAGGAAGTCGATGTTCGGCTGCGCGAGCGTCAGCACGATCGTCGACGCGTCGGGAGAGGCGATCGAGGTCACGTCGGCGAGGTCGGCGCTGTCGGCGATGGTGGCATCGTCTTTGGCGGTCTGCAGCGAGGTGACGACGTCATCGGCGGTCAGTTCGCTGCCGTCATGGAAGGTGACGCCGTCGCGCAGGGTGAAGGTGTACGTCAGCCCGTCGGACGAGACGTTCCATTCGGTGGCCAGGGCCGGGACGATCGCGTTGTTCTGGTCGGCGTCGCGGGTGACGAGACCCTGGTAGACGTTGTCGATCAGCGCCTGCTCGAGGGCGGCGCCGGCGGTGCGGCGGATGTCGAGGTTGGACGGCTCCAGCGACAGACGCACGGTGAGGGTGGCATCCGGGTTCGCTTCGCCCGTCGGGTTCGGGGCGGTGTTCGGGCCGGTGCACGAGGTGAGCAGCAGGGCTCCGATGAGAAGCGCACTCGTGGCGAGGGCGGTGCGGCGCAGCATTGCGGGGTTGTCCTTTCGCAGGCCGAAGGCATCCGGGTGTGCTGTGGATGCCGTGCAGGGGTGGCAACAGCCTACTTTCACCCGTATTCCCTCCATGCCGTCTGTGACGGTCCGCGACGATCTGTGACGCGGGGAGGAGGGGTGCGGTCAGTTCGGGGTCACGGATCCGCCGCCCGGCAGCGCGCTGCGGATGAGCGCAGCGAGCCCGGCCGGATCCTCTTCCTGGGCGTTGTGGCCCGTGGCGATCGTGCGCACCGCGGCGGTGGGGAGGCGCTGGGCGAACTCCTCGGCATCCGAGGGCGTGACGAATCCGCGCTCCCCGCGTACGAGGGTGACGGGGCAGGTGATCTGCGCGATGTCGTCCCACCCCGTGCTCGCGAGCACCGCGCGCACGGCGTCGGGGGTCGAGGGGTCGCCGCCGGCGTTCGCCGCGGCCGCGGCGAGGTGGGCGAAGTGGTGTTTCCACTCCACGCGGCCGTCGGCGCGCACGCGGGAGTTCAGGAAGACGCCGCGGGTCGCCGCGTCGCGGGAGCCGCCGAGGCCGAACGCCAGAGCGCGGTCGACGAGCTCGTCGCGAGAGGCCCAGTCGGTGGGGCCGGCGAAGAAGGCGCGGATCTCGGCGGGTCCGGCGCTCGGGTCGACACCGGGGGTGATGTCGAGGACGACCAGTCGGGCCACGAGGTCGGCACGGGATGCCGCGACCGCCGCCGCCGTCAGTCCGCCGAGCGAATGGCCCACCAGGGTCTGCGGGCCGTCGGTCCAGGTCTGGAGGGCGGTGACGACGTCGGGGGCGAGAACCCGCGCCACGTACGCGGCATCGTCGCGCCACGACGAATCCCCGTGGCCGGCGAGATCGAGCGCGAGGGCCGGTTCGCCGAGGTGCAGTAGCGTGGTGTCCCACGTGTGGGCGTTGAGCCCCGCGCCGTGCAGCAGCGTCACGCGCGGCGGCGCGTCGCCCCATCGCAGCCCGCTCAGCGAGCGACCGTCGGCAAGAGTCAGCCGTACGCGCGTCACCGGCGGCACGGGTCGCCCGAGGGCTGCGGCCTGGGCAGGCAGGAAAGAGAACTCGTCGAGCTCGGGCATGCCTCCAGCCTGTCACCGCGCTGCGCCGGTCGTCGGCGACGTGCCGTGGATCGCCGGGGACGGGCGGAAGACCACGAAGACATGACGCAGGACGCTCCACGACGCGGCGGGTTCGCACGCGGGCGTCACGGCGCGGCCGACCCGTGTTTCTGACGCAGTGGGGTCGGGCGCCACGGCCTCGCCGACATCGCCCGAGCTTCCCGCGCCCCGCGGGCGACGCGGCCATAGGCTTTCCCCATGGGCGAAGAGAAGCGCGTGCACCTGTCGAAGAAGGCCCCCGAGGCGTACGCGGCCCTGCGGTCGTTCTCGACCACGGTGGGCCGTCTGGCCGCCGACGCGGGCATCGACGCGCGCCTGCGCGAGATCGTGCAGATCCACGCGTCGCAGCTGAACGGCTGCGCCTACTGCGTCCGCGTCCACGTCGACGCCGCGGTCAAGGCCGGTCTCGACGCCGATGTCATCGCGCAGATCGCCACGTGGCGCGAATCGGGCGTCTTCGACGAACGCGAGCGCGCGGCGCTCGAACTCACCGAGTCGTTCACCTTCATCCACGAGGACGGCATTCCCGACGAGGTCTACGACCAGGCGGGCGGCATCCTCAGCGAACAGGAGTACGTCGCCCTCAGCTGGGTGCTTGTGGCCATCAACGCCTTCAACCGCGTGGCCATCGCCGGTCGCTACCCCGTGCCGCCGCGCGCGGGCGCGGCGGCGGAGATCGCTCCGGATGCCGCACCCCCGGCGACCACGACGCCCCGGTCGCCACACGATCACGGCGGGCGGGACGCGTGACGGCGTCGCTCGTCTCGGGCGCGACGAACTTCCGCGACGTCGGCGGCCTCGCCGCAGGTTCGGCCCGCACGCGCGACGGTGTGCTGTTCCGATCCGGCAACCTCGTCGCCGTCGACGACGCGGGGATGCAGACGCTGCGGGATCTCGGGATCCGCCGCGTCATCGACCTGCGCGACGCCGATGAGGTGGCGCATGCGCCGAGCAGACTCGACGATCTGCCGGTCGAGGTGCAGCACGAGCCGCTCTTCCTCGGCTCCGTCGCGTCGTTCTTCGCGCGCGATGTCGGTCTCGATGAGCTGTACGCCGCGATCGTCGACGACTCGGCGGATCGGGTGGTGGCGGTCGTGCGCGGCATCCTGGCCGCGCAGCCCGTGCTCGTGCACTGCACCGTCGGCAAGGACCGCACCGGCGTGACGGTCGCGATCGCGCTCGCCGCGGCGGGGGTGGACCGCGAGGCGGTCATCGCGGATTACGCTCGCACCGAGGGTCTGCTCTCGCCCGAACGCAACGCCGCCGTGCTGCGGGCCATCCGGTCGCTGCACCCCGCGGCCGTCCACGCCGAGGCGCTCGCGACGCGTTCGCCGGCCCCCGTCATGCGCGCTTTGCTGGAGCGCCTCGACAGCGAGTACGGATCTCCGGCCGACTACCTGCGGGCGCACGGCCTGCGCGACGCCGAGATCGAGCGCCTGCGGGAGGTGCTCGTCGGCTGACGACGCGCTCGTCGGGATCCCGCCGCGCCGTGCGGGGTCGACGCCGAGCGTGCGACCGGTCTCGGCGGTGAGGCGGGCGCCTTCGCGCGGGACAGCCCGCGTCGTGTCCTCGACGTCGAGATACAGGGCGCGAACTCAGGTTAGGCAACCCTTTGCCGGAGGTATAGTGGATGCCATCATGGCCACCTCCTCCGAGCACAACGACGCCGCCTGCCGCGCGTCGCGGCACACGCGCGTGCAGCACCTCGTGACCGCCGACGAGACCTCGCTCGTCGAGCTGGAGACGTTGCTGGCGACACTGCCGATCTGCTCGACGGGGCGCGTGTTCATCGAGGTGCCCGACGAGTCGTGGATCGGCACCGTCGCGGCGCCGGCTCGCATGACCCTGACATGGCTCGACCGTTCGCGTCGCGCGGGAGCACCGGGCACGGGTCGCTCGTGCGCCGCCGGTCAGGCGCTCGCGCGGGCGGTCTCGGGCTGGGCCGGTGAGATGCTCTGCGCCGACGACGACGCCACGCGCGTGGTGCTGCTCGGCGGTTATCTCGGTACGGCCGAGATCGTCGATGAGCTGACGACGCGTCACGGTGTCGACGCGCAGGCCATCCACACGCCCGAGCGCTTCGGGCTCGCCACCGCGCGCTGACCCGGCCCGGCGGGCGGTCTCCGGTCTGGGCCGCAGCGCGTCGACGCTCCGCCGCACGCTGCCGGGGTTTCGCGCGTTCTCGGCGGCACCGCCTCCCACGCGCTGTCGCGGCTCACATCCCGCGCGGGACGTAGTTCCCCTCGATCAATCCCGCCTCGATCTCGAAGCGGTTGCGCAACGGGTCACGGCCCGCAAGTGCATAGAGCACGGGCATGAGGAAGCCGTATCGGCGCCACTGCCGCTGGTGGACGGCCTCGTGCCCGAGGACGGCGTCGGTGGGGCGGTCGTCGCCGGTCAAGAAGCATCCGCCGACGCACACCCCGCCGCGCGGGAACGCCCACGCGGGCAGTCCGCGGAAGACCCACAGGCCCTGCCGCTTCTCGATGCGCCCGGTGCTCCAGAGGGCGCCCCAGGTCCAGCCCAGGGCACATCCGTACCAGTAGCCGACACGGCTGACGGGGGAGTCGAGCAGCACCGCGGGGATGAAGCGGTCGATCCTGCGGCCGCGTGCCACGGCGCGATCCGCGCGTTCCCGCCATCCCGCCGGTGGGCGGGGGATCGGGCTCACGCGAGCGCTCCGATGAGTCGCAGGATGGTGCCCAGGTCGTCGACCGCGGCGTCCGGCGACGAGGGCGAGAACTCCGTCAGTGTCGCGCCGGCGAGCGGGAGACGTTCGCGAAGACGACGAATGGATGCCACCACGTCGGCCGTGCGGGCGCCGAACGGCTCGGGCAGTGCGACACCGATGATCTCCGCCGGGTCGAGCACGTCGAGATCGACGTGCACGTACACGCGGGAGGCTCCGGTCGCGGTGACGGCGTCCGCCAGCACGTCGGGATCCTCGAGGTCTGCGGGCGAGATGACGCGCACACCGTGTTCGTCGATGAAGCGTCGTTCCTCGGCATCCAGTGCTCGCGCGCCCGCCAGGACGATCCGAGACGGCGGGATGCCGGGTTCGAGGCGGTGGAGCGCTTCGCCCTCGCCCGTGATGGCCCGCAGCACCATGCCGTGGAACGCACCGCTGGGGGAGGAGGAAGGGGTGTTGAGGTCGGCGTGCGCGTCGATCCACACGACGGCCAGATCGTCCGCGGCCACCGCGGACACGGAGCCGAGTGCGACGCCGCAGTCCCCGCCCACCACGATCGCGGGTTCGGTGGCGGCGCGGACCGCGTCTTCGATGCGAGCGCGCATGCGCACCAGTGCACTGAGCCGTTGCACGCTCGTTCCCTGGGCGTCACCGGCCTCGGTGGGAACCTCGAGGACGGTGGTCGATGCGCGCGGCAGGTCGCCCGCGATCGCCTCGGCGCCGTCGATGAGCTGCATGGCGCGGGACGAGGATGAGCCCTGCCACTGCGGGGCGACGATGAATCGGGTCATGGATGCTCCTCGCCGGAAGACGTGAGTGCACCGCCCGGCGGAGCGGGCGGTGCACTCACGAGGGGTGTCAGACCTGGTCGGGGCTGGGCGCGTCGATGGCCGCGCGCTGCGGGCCGCCGACCTTCAGGGCGGCCAGGCGCGCTTCGACCTCGGTCAGCTCGCCCACGTCTTCGAGCGCGTTGAACTGCGCGTCGATGCTCGAGGCCGCGAGCTCCTGCTTGCCCGCGGCGATGGCCTCTTCACGGCGGATCTTGTCTTCGAAGCGGCCGAGCTCGCTCGTCGGGTCGAGCACGTCGATCGACTTCACGGCGTCGTGCACCTTGTTCTGAGCCTCGGCGACCTTGGCACGGGCGGTGAGCTCGTTGCGCTTGGCCTTGAGCTGCTCGAGCTTGGTCTTCATGCCGTTCAAGCCGTCTTTGAGCTTGTCGACGACCTCGGTCTGCGCAGCGATCGTCGGAGCGGAGGCCTTGGCCTCGCCCTCTGCCGTGATCTGACGCTGCAGAGCGATCTTGGCCAGGTTGTCGAACTTGTCGGCCTCGGCGACGTTGCCGCCGGCGCGCAGCTCATCGCCCTTGCGGCTGGCGGCGAGGGCCTTGTTGCCCCATTCGGCCGCGGCCTGCACGTCTTCCTGGTGGTCGCGCTCGAGCAGGCGGAGGTTGCCGATGGTCTCGGCGATCGCGGATTCGGCGTCGGCGATGGAGTTGGAGTAGTCGCGGACGAGCTGGTCGAGCATCTTCTGCGGGTCCTCGGCCTGGTCGAGGAGCGCGTTGACGTTCGCGCGGACGAGGGTCTGGATGCGACCGAAGATGGACTGCTTGGCCATGCGGGGTGTTCCTTCCTGAGGGCGACGATGTCGAGTCTGGTGTCGGATGCTACGAATTGTCTGTGATGGGGCGGTGTGCCCGCGCGGGGTGGACTAGCGGCGTCTGCCCCCGCCTCCGCCGGCGCGGCTCCTGCCGCCGCCGGAGAAGCCCCCGCCTCCGCCGGAGCGGCTGCGCCCGCCGCTGCTGAGGCCGCCGAAGCCGCCGCCGCTTCGCGACCGCCCCCCGCCGAAGGCGCCGCCCCCCAGCCCGCCGAGGCCGCCGCCGAGACCCCCGAGCCCGCCGCCGCCGAACCCGCCTCGCCGGCGACCGCCGCCGAGCAGCGCGTCGACCGCGATACCGCCGAGGATGGCGCCCATCATGCCGCCGCCCCCGCCGCCACCCGTCAGCCCTCCGAGGCCACCGGTGCCACCGAACGCGCCGACGTCGTTCTGTGCCAGCGAGGCGGCGTCGTTCGCCAGCTGCGCGGCGCGCTGCGCCGTGGCGAGGGCGGTGACCGGGTCGCTGGCGCGCAGCTGCTGCGCCTGCACGAGCGCGGCCCCTGCTTCGGCGAGACGCGTACGCGCGGTCGGACCGACCGCACCGCGTCGAGCCGAGATGAAGTCTTCTGTCGCGGAGACCTGCGCGCGGGCCTGCGCCAGAACGGCGTCGAGCTGGCTCTCGGCCCGCTGCCGCCGTTCTGCGGCGTCGCGTGCTGCGCCGAGGACCTCGTCGATCGTGGCGTTCGCCTGTTGCAGCACCTCGACGGCGCGCAGCGGGCTGGTGCGGCCGGCACCGAGCGCGCCGCGCACGGTGTCGAGCTGGGTGCGTGCCGATGTCGCGGCGGCCGCGACGCGTCCGTCGGGATCGGTGAGCCGCGACGCGGCGACCAGATCTCCCTCGATCTCGGCGACGAGCGCGGCGGCGCGCTGCTCGGCGTCGGCGAGATCGGAGCCCCGCGTCGTGATCGCGCGCTCGAGCGTCTCGGCCTGCGCGACGGCGGCCTGAGCCGCGCGGATCGCCACGGCCGCCTCGCCGGCGCGGCCCGCGGCGAGAGCGGCGTCGGCCGCTTCCTCCTGCGCGCGGGCGAGTTCGAGACGAGCGCGGGCCTGGTGCGGGTTGTCGGCCACGGGGGCGAGGGCGTCGTCGGTGAAACGCTCGTGCAGGCGGGCGAGGTCGCTCTCCGCGGCGGCCAGCGTCGCGGCGGCTGCGGCGTGACGCTCCCGTGCCGCGGCGAGAGCCGCGGGGGCGTCGGCTTCGAGAGCGCGGAGTTCGTCGAAGGCGGCCGCCTTGGCATCCAGCGCTTCGTCGGCGCTCGTGCACAGGCGGATGATCTCGGCGTAGCCCGCACGCTGCTGCTCCGGCGTCTCGGGCACGTCGTCGTCGAGCTGCTGCTGGATGGTGAAGGCCCGATCGAGGTCGGCCTTCGCCCGCGTGAGCACGTCGGCGAAGGGAGCCGCGGCGTCATCGCCGAACTGGGCGCGGGCGAAGCCGAGCTCCTGTTCGCTCGTCTTGATGGCGTCGTCGGTGGACACCAGCGCGGATCCCGCCCGGCGCGCAAGATCGTCGATCGCCTCCGCCGGCGCACCCTGGGCCGCCGGCCGGCGCCGCCGCAGCCAGAACCAGATCAGCACGCCGGCGATGGCGAGCAGCAGGACGCCGACGAGGATCGCGGGACCGATCGCGGGGCCGGCGGGTGCGGCGGGCGTGGGAGGGGGAGCGGGCTTGCCGCCACCGGCCTGCGCGTAGGCGGCTCGGATGCCGTCGGCCGCCGAGATCGCGGCGCCGGCATCGTCACCGGCCTCGAGAGCGGGCTCGATCCGCGTCTGCTCGATGTCGCCGAGCTGCGCGGCCGAGAGGATGCCGTCGTCGACATCGCCGGACAGGTAATACGCGAAGGTGTTCCCGCTGATCGCGACGGCGAGGACGTACTGGTCGGCCCCGAGCTCGTTCTTGTTCGCGGTCTCGTTCGCCCAGTCCGCGGCGCCGGGGGGATCGGTGAACTCCGAGACGTACACGGCCCACATGTCGAGCCCGGTCTGCTCGCGGAGCGCGACGAGTCGACTCTGCACGGCCGCTTCTTCGGCGTCGGTGAGGGCGTCCACGCTGTCGAGCACATAGCTCGACCCCAGGCTGGGCGGCGGAACGGCGACGGCGTTGAGCGGTGCCGCCAGCACGCCGACGGCCCCGAGCAGCAGCGCGGCGATCACTCGTGCCGCCCTGGGCTTTCGCATGCGTTCCCCTTCGGTCGCTGGACCTCCCACCCTATAAACGACCTCCGACACCCGGGTAGGTCCGGCGCGTCCGCTGTCAGCGCACGGCTCGGCCGCCTAGGCTCGGGCGTTCGGAGGTACAGATGGACGACCGCTACGGCACCGATGTGCTCGCCCGAGGCTGGCGCGACGCCGGACGTGTGAAGCCCGCCCAGGTCGCGGCATCCGCCGATCTGGTCGTCGAGGTCGCCGGCGACGGATTCGTCGGCGCGGTGACCCGCATCGACGGCATGAACGTCGAACTGGAGGACCGCTTCGGCAGACGCCGGCTGTTCCCCCTCGGCGGCGGGTTCCTCGTCGACGGCAAGCCGGTCGTGCTGACCGCCCCGGCAGCCGCCCCGAAGGGCCGCACCCGCACGGCATCCGGATCCTTCGCCGTCGCCGACCAGCGCGCCCGCACCGCGCGTGCGAGCCGCATCTTCGTCGAGGGCAAGCACGACGCCGAGCTCGTGGAGAAGGTGTGGGGCGCCGACCTCCGCGCCGAGGGCGTGGTCGTCGAGTTCCTCGAGGGGGTCGACCTGCTCGAGCAGACCCTGGATGCCGAGCCCCCCACCGCCGAGCGTCGGTACGGGGTGCTCGTGGACCACCTCGTGCCGAACTCGAAGGAGTCGCGCATCGCCGAGAAGATCGCCCGCGGCCGTCACGGCGCCCACGTGCGCATCGTCGGGCATCCGTTCGTCGATGTCTGGCAGTGCGTCACCCCCCGCGCCCTCGGCATCGCCGCGTGGCCCGAGGTGCCCCGCGGTATCGAGTGGAAGGTCGGCGTCTGCCGGGCACTCGGCTGGCCCGCGGAGGAGCAGGCCGACACGGCGCGCGCGTGGCAGCACATCCTGTCGCGCGTCACCACGTTCCGCGACCTCGAACCGGCCCTGCTCGGCCGCGTCGAGGAGCTCATCGATTTCGTGACCGTCCCGTGAGCGGCCGCAAGCGCGCCCTCTCGCGTGAGTCGCCGGAATCTGTCGCTTCCGCGACCGGAAAGCGACAAAATCTGGCGAGTCACGCGGCGGATAACCTGGATGCCATGGATGCCGCGCCCGTCTTCCGCGACAAGCCGGTGTCGTTCGTGCGCCGCAGCGGCCGCATGTCCGAGGCGCAGGACCGCGCCTGGGCCGAGCTCTCGCCGTTCTACCTGCTGCCCGTCGAGCGCGCCGCGGCCGCGACCAGCGTCCGGGCCGGGACCGCCGTCGACCCCGCCGCGGTCTACGGCCGCACGGCCCGACTCGTCGTCGAGATCGGCTCGGGTCAGGGGCATCAGATCGTCTCCGCCGCGGCGGCCGACCCCGACACCGACTTCCTCGCGGTCGAAGTGTTCACGGCCGGCCTCGCGCGCACCATGCTCGACGCCGATCGTGAGGGCGTGAAGAACCTGCGCCTGGTCGAGGCCAACGCCCCCGAGGCGCTCGAGCACCTGCTGCCGGCGGCATCCGTCGACGAGCTGTGGGTGTTCTTCCCCGACCCCTGGCACAAGAACAAGCACACCAAGCGGCGCCTCGTCGCCCCTGACTTCGCCCGCATCGCGGCCCAGGCGCTGCGCCCCGGCGGCACCCTTCGCCTCGCGACCGACTGGCAGGACTACGCCGACCAGATGCGCGACGTGCTCGATTCGGCCCCCGACTTCGAGCGGGCGTTCGCGGGGGAGTGGGCCGAGCGCTTCGACGGTCGCGTGCTCACCGCCTTCGAGCGCAAGGGGCTGCGCGTGGGGCGCGACATCCGCGATCTGACCTATACGCGGGTCTCGCCGTGACCGCGCACACCGCGGTGCCGGTCCGCGAGCGTTCCACGTGGACGCCGAAGCTCGTCCCGGCGCTGTTGGTGTGCCTCGCCGCCCCGGTGCTGTTCGTCGTTCAGATCGTGTGGCTGGGTTGGATCCTGCTCGCGCTCGCCGTGGCATCCGGGGTCCTCGTCGACCGCCGCGCCGGCGTGGCCCTCGCCCGGAGCGAGGAGCCGAGCATCACCCGCGACATCTCGCTCGTCGCGATCGGGCAGTTCATCGTCAGCCTCATCCCGCTGCACGCCGAGCTCGACAACGCGGCTTTCGTGCGCTTCACCCTCGCTCTCGGCGGCGCGGTCGTCGTGCCCTACGTCATCTCGCGCTTCGTCTACCGCGACCGCGCGATCTCGTTCCCCTGGCGAGGGGGCGGCCGGTGGACGCGGTGGCAGTGGGCGTGGCTCGGCGGCGTGATCGTGCTCGGTTACCTGATCCTGCCGTTCTACTTCATCACCTCCGGCGTCTACCAGAACTGGCCCGAGGTGACCACGCCCGACCTCATCGCCCGCCTGTTCGTCGGTGTCGGCGCCGTGGGCATCTGGGATGAGCTGTTCTTCATCTGCACGGTCTTCGTGCTGCTGCGCCGGCACTTCCCCGACCTCACCGCGAACCTCTTGCAGGCGATCGTGTTCGTGTCGTTCCTGTGGGAACTCGGCTACCAGGCGTGGGGCCCGCTTCTCACCGTCCCCTTCGCCATCGTGCAGGGGTTCCTCTTCCTCAAGACCCGGTCGCTCTGGTACGTCGTCACGGTGCACCTGCTCTTCGACGCCGTGGTCTTCGGCGTGCTCGTGCACGCGCACAATCCCGGTGCGGCATTCATCTTCTTGATCTGATCCCGGATGCCGTTGCGCGGCGTCTCGCTCCCGCCCTCGACGCTCGGGTGCTCCGCGGCGTCCGCGATCAACGCTCATCCTCGCGAGACACGCTGCGCGACGCCGTGTCTCGGACGAATCGGCGTTCATCGCGGGAGCGGGAGCGGGAGCGGAAGCGGGGGCGGGGCGCGCCCGATCGGATTGCACGGGCGGTGCCCAGGCGGGCTCGCTATCGTGGACACCGGACGCCCGCCGCGTCCCCGGACGAGGGATCAGTACCCGGACTGCGACAAGACTGGCCAAGGAGCAGTGTCATGTCGTGGATCGTCCTCATCCTGTCCGGCGTCCTCGAGGCCGTGTGGGCCACGGCCCTCGGCCGGTCGGAGGGTTTGTCCAAGCTCTGGCCCAGCGTGATCTTCGGGGTGGCGCTGGTGGCATCCATGGGCGGGCTCGCCTTCGCGATGCGCGAGATCCCGACCGGTACCGCTTACGCCGTCTGGGTCGGAATCGGGGCGGCGCTGACCGTGGTGGTGGCGATGATCAGCGGCACGGAGGCGATCTCGGTGGTGAAAGTGCTGCTGGTTCTCGGCCTCGTGGGCTGCGTCATCGGCCTGAAGCTCGTCGGAGACAGCCACTGATCAGGGTGTTTTCCTGAAAGTCAACGGTGTGGAGCGCTCATCTTCATCCGGTAGCATCTGGCTTCCTGCACTTATCCGGGCCCGACACCGTCGTCACTCGCCCACATCTTCCCTTGTGAAAGGTTCCGAGTGAGCGCACCGCCGAGCGAGCTTGCCTCCCCGACACGTCCGTCGCGCGTCGTCACGCGACCGAGTCGCCTCGACCGGTTGCGCGGCTCGCGCGTCGGTCGCGCCCTCCGCCAGTACGGTCACGACGTCTTCCGCGCACCCGAGGGCATCGTCCCGATCGAGCGCGGCGCGTTCACGCGCGTGCTGCTGCTGTGGGCCATCGCCCGCGTCGTCAACTTCGGCATGCTGTGGGGGTACTACTCCATCGCGAAGGCGGCACGGTGGGGCTTCGGACCCGACAGCGAGCGCCTCGGCACCTTCTTCGACTACCTGACCGGGTGGGATGCAGACCGTTACGGCCAGATCGCGGCCGACGGCTACCCCATGTCGCTGCCGATGAACGTCTCCGGCGACATCCTGCCCAACAACTGGGCGTTCCTGCCGGTCTTTCCCGCTCTGGTCCGCGGCATCTCGGGTGTGACCGGCCTCGGATGGCAGCCGGTCGCGGTGCTGTTGAGTCTGGGTGCGAGCCTCGGAGCCACCTGGTTGCTGTTCGTGCTCATGCGCACGGTGACGAAGCCGCAGCCCGCGTGGTGGGCGGTGGTCTTCTTCTCCTTCGCGCCGATGTCGTTCCTCTTCGTGATCGGCTACAGCGAGGGTCTGTTCATGCTGCTGATGTTCGCCGGCATGCTGCTGGCGGTCAAACGTCGTTACCTGTGGATCCTGCCGATCGGTGTGATCACGGCGTACACGCGTCCCGGTGTCCTCGCGCTCGGACTCGCCCTCGGCATCGTCTTCCTCGTGCGCTTCTTCCGTCGCAAGGTGGATCCGTTCCCGATGAAGGAATGGGCGCCGCTCATGGCATCCGGTCTCGCCATCGCCGTGACCGGACTGTCGTGGAACCACATCGCGCAGTACGTCACGGGTACGCACAACGCTTACATCCGCACGGAGCTGGGCTGGTGGCTCGACTACGTCGGCAATGACGAGTTCACGCCGTTCACCCCCTGGTTCCGCCAAGCCTCCACGCACCTCGGCGTCGTGGGCGTCATCCTCGTGATCGCGCTGATCGTGGGCTTTCTCGCCCTGATGTGGTCGCGCCCGGTGCGCAAGCTCGGCCTCATGGTCGTCGCCTACGGCTTCAGCTACGGCGTCTACATCCTCGCCGTCTTCCTGCCGCAGCAGAGCACGTTCCGCCTGCTCATGCCCATGGCACCCCTGCTCGGCGACGAGCGCTGGTCGTCGACGCCGCGTCGGCGGACGGCGATCCTCGTCGGATGCCTCGTGCTCCAGGCCGTGGCGATCCTGCTGCTGTGGACGCGCGGCAACCCGTGATCGCTCATCGATGAACGAGAGGGCGGAGCCGAACGGCTCCGCCCTCTCGTCGTCTCCGGGTCGGTCAGTCGGGACGGCCACCGGGGTCGATGGCGTCGATGGTGTCCTGCTCGACCGGGTTGTCGGCATCCATCTCGGCCGATCCGACGGCGTCGTCGTCGTCCTGCGCGAAGGCGCCCGCCGCATCACCCGATCCACTTGCGTCGTCTGACACGTCGGCGGCCGACGCGGGAGCCGGCTGCGTTTCGGGGGAGAGGGGGATCGTGGGTTCGGCCGGCGTCGGCGCCGTGGGCTCGGTGGGCTGCGGGACCGTCGGTTCCGCGGGTGCGGGGGCGCCGGGGTCGGAGGGCGTCTGGGGGAACGGTGTCGGGGTGCTCATGGCTCCGACTCTGCGCGAAGCGGCCAGGGCGCGCGAGCCCCTTCCCGATCCGTCCCCGACGGTGTAGCCGCGGGTGGATAAGCTCGGGGGAAGGACGGACGACCACCCCGGGGGATGACGTGTCGACGGCACACGATGTGACGCGGCGGGAAGCCATCGCGCAATACCGCTTGATCGGAGAACCGCCCGAGCCCGACCTGCAGGGGCTCGTCGAATTGGCGGCCACGGTGTGTCGGGTGCCGACCGCGGTGATCAACATCATCGACGACCGGATGCAGCATCAGGTCGCGGCCGTCGGCGTGCAGGCCGCGTCCTGTGCGCGCGATGACTCCATGTGCGCCGCGGTGATCTCCGACCCGCGGCGTGTCGTCGTTCCCGATGCGCGGCAGGACATCCGATTCGCGCAGAACCCTTTCGTCACGGGCGAGATCGCGAACACCCGCTTCTATGCGTCGAGCCCCCTGGTGACACCCGCGGGCGTCGCCATCGGTACCCTCTGCGTCTTCGATTCGGAGGTGGGAGAGCTCTCGCCCGAGGCTGCTCACGGCCTCGACCTCCTCGCCCGGCAGGTGATCGACGTGCTCGAACTGCGCCGGGTGCAGAGGAACCTGCTGCAGTCCAACGCCATGCTCGAGAATTTCGCGGCGCAGGTGAGCCACGATCTGCGCAACCCCCTCACCGCGCTCTCCGGTTTCCTCGAGCTCGCTGCGGACAGCCCCGAGATGGCCGGCGCACCTCGGGCCGCCCAGTCCCTCGCCCGCGCGGAGGCCGCGGCGACGCGCATGTCGACGATGGTGGCCGATCTGCTGGACTTCGCGCGCATCGGAGGCACACGACCGCACATCACCGACATCGACGTCGCCGACGCGGTGGATGCCGTGCTCGAAGACCTCGATGGCGCGATCGTGCGCGCGGGCGCTGAGGTGCGGGTCGACGCCTCCGTCCTGGTGCGCGCGGATGACACGCTGTTCCGCGTCCTGCTGCAGAATCTGATCGCCAATGCGGTGAAATTCACGGTGGCCGCCGAGCGCGTTCCGCGGGTCGACGTGCTCGTGGAGACGCTCCCCGACGGGTGGCGCATCAGCGTCGACGACAACGGTGACGCCGTCGACCCGGAGCTGCGTGATCGCGTGTTCGAGCCCATGGAACGCGGACACGGCGCCGAGGTGCAGGGCATCGGCATCGGTCTGGCCACCTGCCGGCGCATCGTCGAGGCCCACGGCGGGTCGATCGGCCTCGACGAGTCTCCCGCCGGCGGCACGCGCGCCTGGTTCGTCCTGCCCGCGGCGGCTTAGCCCCTGGTGCCCGGGCGGCACGGCCATTCCGGCGCTACCCGGCGACGCGCCCGGACGCAACCTCCACGACCACCGTCCCCGACGCGCCGTAGCGTGGGCACCGTCGCGGCGTGAGGCCGTGGCATCCATCCGTGTCGCGAAGGAGGAGCGATCCATGGCCCGCAACGTCAGACTGATGCACTGCACTCCCGCCGACGTGTTCCGCGTGCTCGCGAACGGGTGGCTGTACCCGCTGTGGGTGGTGGGGACGTCGCGCATGCGCGACGTCGACGAGACGTGGCCGGCGGAAGGGGCGACGCTGCACCATTCGTTCGGCTCGTGGCCCGCGCTGGTGAACGACACCACGGTCATGCGCGTGTGGGATCCGCCGTACCGTGCGGTGCTCGAACCGCACGGGGGCCCGATCGGGATCGCCCGTGTCGCCATCGACGTGAAGCCCCGCGGCGATGCGTGTGTCGTGCGCATCCAGGAGGAGCCGGTCACCGGCCCCACCAAGATCCTCCCCGACACGGTCTTCGATGCGATCACGCGGTGGCGCAACGCCGAGACGCTGCACCGTCTGGCCTACCTCGCCGAGGGCGGGGCACCGGGCACCACGGGAGGTGCCGACGCCATCGGTCACGCCTCCACCGCCGAGAAGGAGCCGATCGACCGATGACCGAGAGCTATGACGCGATCATCGTCGGGTCGGGACCCAACGGTCTGGCGGCGGCCGTCACGCTCGCGCGGGCGGGGTTGTCGGTGGCCGTGTACGAGAGGTCGGCGTCGTTCGGGGGAGCGTCGTCCACCGCCGAGCTCACCCTCCCCGGCTTCCGTCACGACGTCGGGTCGGCGATCCATCCGCTGGCGCTCGAGTCGTGGTTCTTCCGGGAGTTCGGCCTCGACCGTCGGATCCGCCTCCTCGTCCCCGAGCTGTCGTATGCGCACCCGCTCGACGGCGGCCGGGCGGGACTGGCCTACCGCGACCTCGAGCGCGCCGCCGACGGCCTCGGCGTCGACGGCCCCGCCTACGCGCGCCTCATGCGCCCGCTCGTCGAGCACCTCCGCGGCGTGGCCGACTTCACCGGCAATGCGCTGCTCCGTGTTCCCGGCGATCCCCTCGCCGCCCTCTTCTTCGGCATCCGGGCCCTCGAGCAGGGCGGGCCGTGGTGGAACGCGCGCTTCCGTGAGGACGTCGCCCCCAGCCTGATCACGGGCGTGTCGGCTCACACGATCCTGCATCAGCCGAGCCTCGCGGCCGGGGGAGCGGGCCTCGTTCTGGCGACGTACGGGCACGGCCGCGGCTGGCCCGTGCCGGTCGGGGGCAGCCAGTCGATCGCCGATGCGATGATCGCCGACATCCGCGCGCACGGGGGCGTGCTGCGCGCCGGTGTCGAGGTGACATCGCTCGACGAACTGCCGCCCGCCCGCGCGGTGCTGCTCGACACCACACCGCGAGCGTTGATCCGCCTGGCGGGACGGCGGATGCCGGCGGGCTACCGTCGCGCCCTGGAGCGCTTCCGCTACGGCGGCGGCGTCGCCAAGGTCGACTTCGCCCTGTCGGAGCCCGTGCCCTGGGCCCACCCCGACATCGCACGGGCGGGGACGGTGCACGTGGGCGGGACGCGCGCCGAGATCGCCGAGGCCGAGAACGCCGTCGCCCGGGGACGTCTGCCCGAGGCGCCCTACGTGCTGGCGGCGCAGCCGTCGCTCTTCGACGACACCCGCGCACCCCGGGGGGCGCACACCCTGTGGGCCTACACGCACGTGCCCTCCGGAAGCCCCGCCGACCGCGAAGCCGCCATCGTGTCGCAGATCGAGCGGTTCGCGCCGGGCTTCCGCGACACGATCCTCGCCTCGTCGGCGCGCACCGCCCTGGACGTCGAGGCGTGGAACCCGAACTTCCCCGGCGGAGACATCTCCGCGGGGGCGCCGACCCTCCTGCAGCTCCTCGGTCGGCCGGTCTACAGCCCCGACCCCTGGCGCACCCCGATGAAGGGCGTTTACCTGTGCTCGTCGTCGACGAGCCCGGGTCCGGGCGTGCACGGGCTCGGGGGCTGGCAGGCGGCGCTCAGCGCGCTGCGCCATGAGTTCGGTACGCGTGTGCGTCCGGACCTGGCCCCGCGCGAGGACCAGCTCGTCACCGCGGCATCCTGACTGTGCCCGAGGGTGACAGCGTCTACCGCCTGCGGCAACGGCTGGATGCCGCCACCCGAGGCGCGCGCGTGAGCGACGGCGAGCTGCGTTCCGGTCACGCGGCCGGGACGTCGCTCGCGGGGCGGACCATCGAGTCGTACGCGACGCACGGCAAGCACCTGCTGACGCGCTTCGACGACGGCTCGACCCTTCACACGCACCTGCGGATGCAGGGAAGCTGGACGATCACCCGCGCGGGGAGGTCCCTGCCCTCGACCGCGCGTGAGAAGGCGCGCGTACGCCTCCGCCTCGGCGACGGACGCGAGGTGTGGGGTCTCGACCTCCCCGTGGTCGCGCTCGTGCCGACCCCGCGCGAGCGCGATGTCGTCGGCCACCTGGGGCCGGATCCGCTGCGGGAGGACTGGGATGCCGCGGAGGCGGTGCGCCGGCTGTCCACGCGGGGCGACCGGCCGTTCGTGGCGGCCCTTCTCGACCAGACGCGCATCGCCGGTCTCGGCAACCTGTGGGTGAACGAGCTGGCCTTCCTGCGCGGCATCCATCCGTTCGCGCCGATCGGGACGACGGATATCGATGCCCTCGTCGCGCTGGCGGCGCGGTGCCTGCGGATCTCGGCGACGGTGCCGGGCATGTACCAGGTGACGACGGGGGACCGGCGCAAGGGCTCCTCGCACTGGGTCGCGGGGCGGGCGGGTCGTCCGTGCCTGCGGTGCGGCACCCGGGTGAGCGTGCGCGACGAGGTGGCGAACGATCCCGAGCAGCGGCGCACCTGGTGGTGCCCGCGCTGTCAGCCCCTCCCCGGCGGCGCCGATGTCGGAACCCCGGAGTAGAACGGAACGATGGCCGTCGAACGAGAGAACCTGCTGCGTGTCACCCGCATCTATGCCGAAGACGCCGCACTCGAGCTCGAGCGCGGCCGTGAGATCGTCGCACGGTGGCCCGACGCCGAGATCGTGCCGATCGCCTCGCACTGGCAGATCCCCGAGGTGCACGGTGACGAGACGAACGTGGCCCGCTGGGTGCGCATCAAGACCGAGGCGCTCGTATTGGGAGTCAAGAAGAGCGTCACCACCCGCGTGAACGGCCGCTCGGCCGACTTCATCGCGCCCTCGCTGTCGAACGGCTGCGCGATGGCCTGCAGCTACTGCTACGTGCCGCGCCGCAAGGGGTACAGCAACCCGATCACGGTGTTCGCCAACATCGAGCAGATCAGCCGTCACCTCGCGCGGCATGTGGCGGCGAGGGGACCGAAGAGCGAGCCGAACCAGTGCGATCCCGAGGCGTGGGTGTACGACATCGGCGAGAACGGCGATTGCTCCGTCGACGCGATGATCAGCGAGAACGTGCGCGACGTGTGCGACCTGTTCCGCATGTCGCCGACGGCCAAAGCGTCCTTCGCCACGAAGTTCGTCAATCGCGACCTGCTCGAGTGGGATCCGGCGGGGCGCACGCGCATCCGCTTCTCCCTCATGCCCGCCGCGACGGCGCGGGTGACCGATCTGCGCACGTCACCCATGGCCGACCGGATCGCTGCCATCAACGACTTCGTCGACGCGGGCTACGAGGTCCACGTCAACTTCTCGCCCGTCATCCTCACTCCGACGTGGCTCGCCGACTGGGCCGAGCTCTTCGATCAGCTCGACGCGGCGCTGCACGCTCGCGCCAAGGCGCAACTCGCGTGCGAGGTGATCTTCCTCACGCACAATGAAGGCCTCCACGACGTCAACCTCGGGTGGCATCCGAAGGGCGAAGAGCTATTGTGGACGCCGTCCGTGCAAGAAGAGAAACGCTCGCAGAACGGCGCCGTCAACGTGCGCTATCGGCATCCGCTCAAGGCCCAGGCCGTCGCCGCGGTCACCGACCTCATTGCGCAGCGGCTCCCGTACTGCCGGGTGCGCTACGCGTTCTGAGCGATCAGCCGATGTCGCCGGTGGGCGAGGCGTCGGTGGTGGCGGCGTCGTCGGCGTCCTTCTGGGCCGCGGCACCCTCTTCGGTGGACTCGCTGCCGGCGCCGTTCGATGCGTCGTCGGGCGCGGCGGAGTGGTCGTCGTCCGAACGGCCGTCGTGGTGCGTCATGGGGTCTCCGTTCATCAGGTGCGGAAGAGACACGGTGGCATGCCGTCCGTTCGGTGTCCAGGGGGTCGACGGCACGCGCTGGTCACCGGTCACAGCAGAGGGGCGAGTGCTCCCGCGGTCAGGCCGAGTGCCAGGGCGGTCCCGCCCACCGTGGTCGCCGCGACCAGCGACGCACGGTCGATGAGACGTCGGCGCGATTCGTTGGCCGGGTGCGTGGTCGAGCGCAGAGAGGACTTCGCGGTCTCGAGGGCGTCGTAACGTCCGATGGGCACTCCGTGCGCGTCGCGGGCGACGAATCCGCCAGCCACGGCATCCACGCATCCGAAGTACTCGCCGCCGCGATGGGCCACCCAGAAGCCCGTGTCGACCTTCGCCCACAGGACGCGCACGGAGGCGATCGGCGTGGGGGATGCCAGTGAGGTGTCCGACATCGTCACGCCGCCACGGAGAAGGGGCGGCGGCGGCCGGCAGGTGCCGCCGTGCGAGCGGGTATGGCGCGCGGAGCCGTCTCGGTCGTGGGGATCTCGGCCGTGAGGTCGACGGTCAGGCCGGCGGAGGAGTTGGCCATGTCAGCCATGTTCTTCAGCGTCGAGGAACTGAGGGCTTCGGGCTCTGCCGAGTCGAAGACGAAACGGAGGGGGATGGCCGGCTGCAGCCACAGGGTGGAACGACCGGGGGTGCCGTCGACGTGGGTCCAGCTGAGGGTGAAGCTCTCGCTGCGACGGAGCTTGGTCGTGACGACGACCTTGATGTGCGCGAGGAGGCGGTCGGGGATCTGGATCGACTCGGTCGACGTCCCGTAGAACAGGTGGCCCATGGGGTGCTCCCTTCAAAGCGATTAGCTGTAATGAGAACATACTCGCTTAGTAACTAGTTTGTCTAACTATTTGTTTCGATGTATAGTCACGGTACGAGCGGGAGGAGTGTGCCATGACAGACGTCGAAACCACGTCCCGCGCCCGTCCGACCGCGCAGCGTGCAGACGAGGTCACCTATTGGTACGGTGACGAGCCCGCGGACCGTCGCCAGCGCAGCAAGGCCGTCCTCGAGGCCCTGCGCATCTACCGCGCAGCCGAGGTCGCCATGCGCCGTCGCACGCGCGATTCCATGTCGATGGGCGAGAACGAACTGCTCGTGTTGCGCTACCTCCTCCGTGATTCATCGCGACAGGTGCGACCGGGTGAGCTGACGAAGTACCTGGGCTTGTCGACGGCATCGACCACCGCGATCCTCGACCGTCTCGAACGCTCCGGCCACATCACCCGGGCCGCCAACCCCGACGACCGACGGAGTATCTTCGTGCAGGTCACCCCGAGAGCCGACGCCGAGGTGCGTCACACGCTGGGCAACATGCACGACCGCATGCTCGCGGCCGTCATCGACATGACCCCCGACGAGTCCGCGGCCGTGGTCGCGTTCCTTCGGCGCATGAGCGACGCGGTCGACGGCGTCGCCGTCGAAACGCCGGCGGTCGATTCCCCGTGATCTACGTGCTCGTCGGCGGCCCGCGCGACGGACAGCACGTGGATGACCTGCCTCGCGGCTACCGCCTGTCGCTGGGCGATCCACAGCCTGAACCGTTCGCCGAGTTCGACACCGTGCGCGCCGTATGGTTCGAGCTCGATGAGGCGATGTTCCGTTCCGCCCAGCGCCGAGACTGAGGCGTATCCCACTCACGTCGTCCGGGCAACCCACCCCCGGTCCGCGAAGAGGGGCCGCAGGGTGGGCTCATGCGATGCGTGACGTATGCCGGCGAGACCGTGACCACCACCGACGACGTCGCCGCGTCACTCGTCGAGCTGACGGCGGCCGTGGCGAAGGAAGGTCAGGCCGAGGCCGTCAGCATCCCCATCGTCACCGACGCCAGGAAGGTCGCGCAGGCCGAACTCGTCGTCGGCGTCGGCAATGACGTGCTGTCGTCGCCGGTGGAGTGGGACGACGAGGAGCCCGACTTCACGGCCGCCGCCGAGGAGCTGCGCAAGCACCGCTACTTCCCTCGCCCGCATCTGCGCGCCGTCGAGTCGGCACCCGACGACGATGACGAGCCGATCGACTGGGACTTCGACCAGCCGACGCAGGCCTGACGTCGCGATCCGCGCCTCGGTCGTGTCGGTCTCGTCGTGCGACACGAAAACGACGACGAGATGATCGCGAGGGTGAAAAGAGGGACGTAGGTCCTTCCCGCCATCGGGCATCGTGTCCGCCGGAACCCGGTGTCGTGTACGACAGTCTCGACGGTCCGCGCGTGCGACCCGAGAGAGGGGAACAATGACACGGGGAGATGCGCTCGACGCCGACGACAAGCGAGGGGAGCGTTCGATCACCTGGTCTCGGCGGGCGATGGTCGGCGGTGCCGCCGTCGCCGTGCCCGCCATCGTGCTGACGGCGACCAGCCCGGCGCTTGCCGAGTCAGTCCCTTCTGCACCGGTCACGGTAACCGTTTCGGCGAACCCGTCGTCAGTTGCCACGGGGCGCTCGACCACGATCTCGGGCAATGTGTCGGGCGGTGCCGCCAACGGAGCCGGTCAATCCGTGGTGTTGTCGTCGTCCGACGCGAACGTCACTCTGGCCCGGACCACATTGACGACAGACGCCTCCGGCAATTTCTCCACCACCGCGACAGTGTCGGAATCGGCGGAGTCTGGGACCGCCTCGATCACGGCGACATCTGGCGGCGTGTCGGCCGCGACCGCTGTGTCCTATGCGGCTGAGGCCGTGACGAGCGTGTCGATCAGCGTCAACCCCTCGATGGTGCCGCCGGACTCGGCGACGTCGGTGTCCGGGACCGTATCCGGAGCGTCGGGCGCTCTGCCCGGACGAAAGGTGAATCTCTCATCGTCAGACGGCTCGGTGATCTTCTCGGATGAGTCGCCGGTCACCGACGGGTCCGGGAACTACTCCACAGACGCCATCATCCTGGCCTCCTCGCCGGCGCAGTTTGTGACGTTCACGGCGTCGTCCGGGGGGCGGAGCGCGTCGACCACGCTCGAGGTCACCAGCCCCGGTTGATCGATCGCCAGCAGGAATTCGATCCGGGGCAGCGTTCACGAGGTGAGCTCCTCGCCCCCCGCAGCCGACGGCCGCGAGCGTCAGCGACGGAGCATCCGTCACGCGCAAGCGCAACTCGCCGCCTTCGTGCGCAGCTCGGCCGACGACGTCGCTGAAGCCGCCCACACCGCGGAGGCGGCGCTGCGCAGCGCGCTGTCGTCGGGGGCGGGAGTGGAACGCGTCTCGGCGGAGTTGGAGGTCAGCCCCCGAGCGCTGCGGGCCATCGCCGACGGGTCGGTGCCGCTGCGCAGTCTTCACCCCGACGACCGCCTCCGGTTCGCCTGACGGCCTGGCCCGGCGGATCAGGCGAGGCGCTCCGGGCGGTACCTGTCGTCGCTGAAGCCGATGACGAGGTACCCGATGATGTACAGGAACACGAGCAGGAAGAGCGAGAACACCCAGCCGTGGCCGAAGGCGCGCCCGATGCGCAGCTGCACGATGATGTGGAAGACGAAGCCGACGATGGGGATCAGATACAGCAGCGCGAACCACCCCGAGAACCCGGCGACCTTGGTGAGGAAGACGACATTGACGATCGGGATGATCGACAGCCAACCGGGGTACCCGGCCTTGGTGAACACCTTCCACAACGCCACGACGGTGAGGACGTAGACGGCGACAGCGATGAGCGACGAGGTGCCGCCCAGCGCGAAGATCGAGGTCTGCTCGGTGATGGACGACGGCGACGAGGTCAGCATCCGCTCATCGTAGGGCCCGGGCGGTTCGGTCCGGACGGCGCCGGCCGGCAGAGCCGGGGTTACCCTCTGGGGAGGATGAGTCCAGGGACGGTGGCCGAATGAGCGAGCGCAGGTTCGAGTGGGGCGGGCTCGGTGCCGATCGCGGCGACTACGTCACCGCGGCGGAGGCCCTCGCCATGCTCGAGGTGCTGTGCGTCGCCCAGGCCGACCTCTCGGTCTCGACCGCCGTCCGCGACGGTGCGGCGTGGGCGCGGTTCACGCGCGGGCAGCGGTGGGCGCTCGTGTCGACGCCCGGGTCGCGCTGGTTCTCCGTCGAGACCGACACGGGGCACCGGCTGCAACTCGTGGACGCGAACTCGTCGAAGGACCAGAGCGCTCAGCTCCTCGCCGCGTACGTCGACATCGCCGAGGCGTACGTTCGCGGCGACGCCCGGCCCGCGCCGGGGCGCGGCCTCGGCGGGTCCACCCTCACCGTCGAGGTCGACGGGCGTCAGGTGATCCTGACGCAGCCTCTCGCCCGACGCGTGCGTTCCCTGTTCGGCCGATAGGCCCGCGAGCGCCCGCGGTCAAGCCGCTGCGTCTCGACGACCGGCATTGCCAGGCTGGGGGTTCACGCGACGAAGGGACACCCCATGAGCGACCCCCAGAACTCCGCCCCCGCAGAGGAGCCGGCCGACGACGCCGCCGACCTCGGGGACGACCCCACGGTCAAGCCGAGCCAGGAGAACGACCCCGACGAGGGATCGAAGGCACCCGCGAAAGACGACCCGAACGCCGACCATCAGGCCACGGGGATCGGCGTCATCGGCGAAGAATGACCCGGATGCCGCAGGGCAGCATTCGGCGTCCGCGGTACCGCCGCACGCCGTCGGGTCGAGCCGTCCCGCGGTGATAACCTGAAGCTGTCCGCCTCCGTAGCTCAGGGGATAGAGCGTTGGTTTCCGGTACCAAAGGTCGCAGGTTCGATTCCTGTCGGGGGCACAACGAACAGAAGGCCGCGATCACCGATCGCGGCCTTCGTCGTCTTCGCCGTCTTCACTCCTCGTCGGTGACCGCGCCGGTCGGCTCGGCATCCTTCACGAAGTGCTGCGAGCCGAGCTCGTCGGCGGTGGCGCGTCCCTGATCGACCGCCTCCTCCTTGCTCGAGAAGCTGGCCGACAGCTCGGGGCGGCCCTCGACCGCGTTCTCCCACTGGCCGCGGTTGGATCGGGTTGTCACGTCGTTCTGGCTCATGGCATCCATGTCACACCTCCGACGCGAAGCTCGCCCCCGTCTTGACACGCGTTGTCAAGAGCATCGGCCGGATGGGGGCCGTGTTGGCATGCTGGGTCGCACCTTCGAAAGGGGTTCGACATGAGTATCGGAGCCGGCATCGCCCTCTTCGTCATCGGGGCGATCCTCGCCTTCGCGGTGAACCTTCCCAACGAATACGTCAGCCTCAGCATGATCGGCTACATCATGATGGGCGCCGGCGTGGTCGTCTTCCTGATCGGCATCGTGCTGTTGGCGCGCCGCCGGCAGACCGACACGGTCACCCGCACCGAGAGCGCGGGCGGCGCCCAGGTCACCCGGTCGTCGACGCGTTCTTCGAACGACGACCTCGTCTGATGCGCGGGGGGACGACCCCCGGGGCGCCCTCGTGAGCGAGAGCAACCCGGCTGTCGCCGCGCGCGCCGAGGGAGAGCTGCTCGACGGGCGCTATCGGCTGGGCCGCCTCCTGGGCCGCGGCGGGTACGCGCGTGTATACGAAGCGGTCGACACGGCACTCGAGCGCACCGTGGCCCTCAAGATCATCGACGGCGACGGAGCCGATCCGGCCGACGTCGCTCGCGTGCGCTCCGAGATCCGCCTCCTTGCATCGCTGTCGCATCCCTCCCTGGTGACGCTGTACGACGCCAAGCTGGCCGGGAGCCCTGCGTATCTGGTCATGGAGCTGATCGCGGGCCCGACCCTGACCGACCGCATCGCTCGCGGCCCGCTCCCCGCACCCGAGGTGGCGCGCATCGGTCGGGAGATCGCCGAGGCGTTCGCCGTCATCCACGCGCGCGGCATCGTGCACCGCGACGTGAAGCCGTCGAACATCCTCATCCGCCCCGCCTCGCACACGGGCGAAACGCCTCGGGCCACCCTCGCCGACTTCGGCATCGCGGCGCTGGTGGGCGCCACGCGGGTCACGCAGGCCGACACCGTCATCGGCACCGCCGCCTACCTCAGCCCCGAACAGGCGAAGGGCACGCCCGCGGCCCCCTCCAGCGACGTATACGCGCTCGGGCTCGTCCTGCTCGAGGCGTTGACCGGAACCCGGCCGTTCGGGTCGCGGACGCCGCACGAAGCGCTCGCCGCCCGCCTCATCTCGCCGCCCGACATCCCCGCGGACGTGCCGCCGCCGTGGCGAGACGTCTTGCACCGCATGACCGCCCTCGAACCGGGCGAGAGACCGGATGCCGCGGGCGTCATCATGGCGCTGCGCACGCTCGCGGGCGGGTCGGCGGGCGCTTCATCGGTCGACGCGGCCACCGCGATCCTGCCGTCAGCGACCGCACCGACGCGCGCGTTCGGCGACGGCGACCGCACCGTCGCCCTGGCGCAGCCCGACGGCATCCGTTCGCCCGCGGCCGACGAACGCACGCGCGTGCTCTCCTCCGCTCCCGCCTCGTCCACGCCCGGTCGGCCTGCCTCGTCCCCGCCGGATCGCGATCCACGCCGCCGGTCGCGCACGGGTGTCATCGTGGCATCCGTCATCGCCGTCCTCCTCGCCGCGGGCGTGGCGGTGAGCGCGGTGGCGCTGGCGAACTCCGGCGCCAGCGCCGACCCGAACCTGCCGACGCTCCCGCAGCCGCTGGACCAGCACATGGACGACCTGTGGAAGGAAGTCGGACCGTGATCCGTCGCGCCGCCCCCGCTGCCGCGCTCGTGCTCGCCGCGGCCGTCGCGCTCGCCGCCTGCACGCCGCCGGCCGCCGAGCCCACCGCGTGGCAGCAATCCGTCCGGACCGTCGCCGAGCAGGCGTCCGCGGGCGATTACGCGTCGGCGCTCGCGAGCCTCGGCGCGCTCGAGGCCGACGTCATCGCCCGTCGCGACGCGGGCGAGATCACCACGGCGGAGGCCGACGCCATCCTGGCGCGCATCGCGACCGTCCGCGCCGACCTGACCACCCCCGCGCCCACGCCGTCGGCATCACCGACTCCCGAGCAGACGAGCGAACCGGAGGAGACGGTCGAGCCGGAGGAGACCGCCGAGCCCACGCCTTCCGAGACGGTCGAGCCGACCCCGTCCGAGCCGTCGGAGGTCGAGGAGACCACACCCGCGAACGGCAACGGGAACAAGGGCCCGGGAAGCGGTGGCCCCGGCGGGAAAGACGACAAGAAGCCCGGCGACGAAGGCTCACCGGGACCGGGCAAGAAAGACGGCTGAGCGGATTCCCGCCCGGTGGTCCCCGGGTGCTCGACAGCGTGCGAGGATTGCCCGGTGCCGCGCCGCGTGACCGCTGAACTCGACCTCGATCTGGGGTCGTCCGTCGACCTGATCCTCCAGATCACCGCGGCCCAGGGGGTGCCCGTCGCCGACGAGAAGCTCACCTTCTCGCAGGGCGAGCGCATCTACACGCCGACCGAGATCGTCGACCAGTCCGGCAGCCGTCTGCACCGCCTGACGGGGGAGCAGGGGCCGCTCTCGGTGCGCTACGAAGCGGTCGTGTCCGGGCCCTCGCAGAGCCCCCGTGCGAGCGATCTCGAGACCATCACGTACCTCCGCCCGAGCCGCTACTGCCAGTCCGACGAGGTCTTCGCCCAGGCGCGCCGCCAGTTCCGCGGGCTCGCCGGCGTCGAGCTGCTCGCCGCCGTGTCGAACTTCGTGGCATCCACCGTCACCTACACGCCCGGACTCAGCCTCGGCACCGACAGCGCCGTCACGACGCTGATGACCGGTCAGGGCGTCTGCCGCGACTACGCCCACGTCGTGATCGCGCTGCTGCGGGCCATGGACATGCCCGCTCGCTACGCCGCCTGCTACGCGCCCGGGCTCGAGCCGATGGACTTCCACGCCGTCGCCGAGGCCTACATCGACGGCATCTGGTACGTCGTCGACGCCACCCGTCTCGCCGACCGTCGCTCTCTCGTGCGCATCGCCACCGGGCGCGACGCCGCCGACTGCGCCTTCCTCAGCTACCACGGCGGGTATGTCGGACTCGAGCGCATGCACGTCGACGCCGTGCTCGAAGACGAGAACCCGGATGCCACGACCCCCGACGACCACGAAGCGCTCGTGCAGATCGGCTGACGCGTTCCGCCACCGCCCCCGTCGGCGTGTGCCGCGAAGGCCCCGGTCCCGCCGCGCGTGCACGACCCAGGAGTTTCGGACCTCGCCGACACACCGTCGCGTCTCACCGCCGCTCGCAACGGCGATTCTCCTGCGTCGTGTTCGCAGGCGGGAGGCGAGCCCGCTCCGCCTAGACTTGCAGGGCTATGGATCCCGCTGCCCTCTCCGCTGCCCTGCTCGCCGTCATCGCCCCGCTCGCGGAGGCGCGACGAGAGGGGTCCTCCGCCGGGATCACGGCCGCAGACCTGCCGCTCGAGCGCCCTAAGAACCGCGACCACGGCGACTGGGCGTCGAACGCCGCGCTGAAGCTGTCGAAGGTCGTCGGGGCGAACCCGCGCGAGTTCGCCGCGGAGGTCGCGGCGGGCCTCGAGGCCGTCGACGGCATCGCGAGCGTCGAGGTCGCCGGTCCCGGTTTCATCAACATCCGCCTCGACGCGGCCGCCGCGGGCGCGCTGGCGAAGACGATCGTCGACCAGGGTGCGTCCTTCGGCACCAACGACTCCCGTGCCGACGAGATCATCAACCTCGAGTTCGTCAGCGCCAACCCGACCGGTCCGATCCACCTCGGCGGCACGCGCTGGGCCGCCGCCGGCGACGCGCTCGCGCGCATCCTCTCGTCGCAGGGCGCCAAGGTCACCCGCGAGTACTACTTCAACGACCACGGCGCGCAGATCGACCGCTTCGCGCGCAGCCTCGTCGCCGCCCACCAGGGCGACCCGACCCCCGAAGACGGCTACGGCGGCGCGTACATCGGCGACATCGCCGCGCGCGTGGTCGAGGCGTATGACGGCGACATCGACGCCCTCGACGCGGATGCCAAGCAGGAGGCCTTCCGCGAGCTCGGCGTGACCCTCATGTTCGGCGAGATCAAGCAGTCGCTGCACGAGTTCGGCGTCGACTTCGACGTGTACTTCCACGAGAACGATCTGCACGACTCCGGCGCCGTCGACCGCGCCGTCGCGCGGCTGCGCGAGCTCGGCCACATCTTCGAGGCCGACGGCGCGACGTGGCTGCGCTCCACGGAGTTCGGCGATGACAAGGACCGCGTCATCATCAAGTCCGACGGGCAGCCCGCCTACATCTCGGGTGACCTGGCTTACTACCTCGACAAGCGCGAGCGCGGATTCAACCGCTGCATCATCATGCTCGGCGCCGACCACCACGGCTACGTCCAGCGCCTCATGGCGATGTGCGCCGCCTTCGGCGACGAGCCGCACGTCAACCTGCAGGTCTTGATCGGGCAGATGGTCAACCTCGTTCGCGACGGCCAGCCTCTGCGCATGTCGAAGCGCGCCGGCACCGTGGTCACCCTCGAAGACCTCGTCGAGATCGTCGGAGTGGATGCCGCCCGCTACGCCCTCACGCGCAGCTCGGCCGACTCGAACCTCGACATCGACCTCGACGTGCTGCAGAAGCGCACCAACGACAACCCGGTGTTCTACGTGCAGTACGCCCACGCGCGTACGCACAACGTGGCGCGCAACGCCGCCGCATCCGGGGTCGACCGGTCGGAGTTCGCGCCCGAACTGCTCGACCACGAGACCGAGTCGGCGCTGCTGGGCGCGCTCCAGGAGTTCCCCCGCATCGTCGCGTACGCCGCCGAGGTGCGCGAGCCGCACCGCGTCGCGCGGTACCTCGAGGAGCTCGCCGGTCTGTACCACCGCTGGTACGACAACTGCCGTGTCATCCCGCTGGGCGACGCCCCCGTCGAGCCGGTGCACCGCACCCGCCTGTGGCTCAACGACGCGACCGGTCAGGTGCTGCGCAACGGTCTGACCCTGCTCGGCGTCAGCGCTCCGGAGCGGATGTGACGATGACGGACGCCGCGGCGCCCCGCCGCAGGACGGGCCGCTGGATCGCGGTGATCGTCGTCGTGGTCGTGCTGCTCATCGGTGCGGTCGTGGCCGCGGAGTTCATCGCGCGCTCGGTCGTCACGAGCACCGTGCGCTCGCTCGTCGTGCAGAACCTCGGGATCCCCGACGATCAGGACGTGAACGTGCAGGTGGCGGGGCTCGTCCTGCCGCAGGTGATCACCGGCCGGCTCGACGAGGTCGCCGTCTCTTCCGACGACGTCACGCTGGGCCCGATCACGGGCGACGTGCGCGTCGACCTGCGCGGTGTGCCGGTGTCGGCGGGAGCCGCCGCCGACGGGGGAGTCGCCTCCGTGCGGCTCGATCAGGACCAGCTGCGGGCGCTCCTCGGCCAGCTGCCCGACCTGCCCGCCGGCACGTTGAGCGTCGCCGCGCCCGACGTGACCTTCGAGACGTCGCTGTCGCTGTTCGGTATCGCCATCCCCGTGGGCGTCGCCGTGACGCCCGGCGCGGCAGACGGCGATCTGACCCTGACCCCCGCGTCGTTCCAGGTCGCGGGCAACGAGCTCGACGCCGACACCCTCCGTGGTCAGTTCGGCGGTGTCGCCGACCCGATCCTGCAGACGCGGAGCCTGTGCATCGCCGATCGGCTCCCGGCCGGCTTGACCCTGACCTCGGCCACTGTGCAGGGGCAGGACCTCGTCGCCACCTTCGACGTCGCCGGGGGCATCGTCAACGACCCCGCCCTGCAGGCCGACGGCACCTGCGGCTGACGGCGTCGCTGCCGCTCACACCCCGACGGTGAGCAGGCCCGTCTCGATGAGCTGGGCCAGGATGCCGTCGACGCAGCGCTCGGCCTCGTCGTTGGCCTCACCGCCGGTGACGGCGCGCAGCAGGTCGTCGCGGGTGGCACCGTTCGCGGCGTCCCAGAGGAGGGGCGCGGCGCCCGCGAGAACGCGGAGAACCCCGCGTCCGTCCGCTTCCGCCGTGAGCACCGCGAGCCGGTCGTCGGGCAGCGGGAGGGCATCGACGACGGCGCTCCGGTGATAGCGGCGCGCAGCGACCGACGGCGGGGATGCCGTCTCGGCCGGCGGTGCGGGGTCGAGGGTGGCGGTGTCGGGCGAAGGCTGAGTCGCCGCGATGCCGACGTCGGCATCGCGGTGCGCCACCTTCGCAAGGAGGGCGACCAGCTCCTCCGCCTCGGTGTACTCCGCCCGCATCACTCCGCCGGTTCGCGACAGCACGTCCATGACCGTCCGCAGCGGGCGGGGCATCGAGGCCAGGGCACTCGAGTGCGGGGCGAGGAGGACGAGCGCGTCGGAAGCGGGTACGGGGGTGAGGCGCGCCCGTTCGCGGGTGTCGGAGCGATCGAGCAGAATGACGCGTCGGACGCGCAGGGGAGCATCGGGGAGAGGCCGGAGCCCCAGGTCGCGGGGCGCGTGCTGAACCTTGTACCCCTGGCCTTCGGTGATGACGGAAAGAGGCTTGCGGTAGGCGTGCACGCGTCCGTCGGCGGCGATGCCGACGGTCTCGTCGGAGACGTAGCCCCATGTCCGCGCGAGCAGTCGCGTGGCGGTCGTCTTCCCCGCGCCGGAGGGCCCCACGAGCACGGTGACACCGCCGTCGTCGGCGGCGAGACCCGCCGCATGCAGCATCCACAGCTCGCCCCGCCGTGCCCGGATCGCCGCCTGCGTCACCGCGCTCGACAGGTCCGACAGCGTCTGCCCCTCGCGGTCGCTGGAAACCGGGGCGATCGTCACGTCCGCCTCCGTGCCGTCGACGCGGGCATCGTGCCAGGCGCGGGTGACGGTGTCGCGGTCGGGGGGAGTCAGACCGGACAGGTCGATGCCGACACGAACGCCGACGGCGTCGACGACGAGCACGGGGGGAGCGGATGCCACGGCGAAACCATATTCCGCGTCGTACCGCACGGCGGGCGTCGTCTCCGCACCGACCGCTGTGACGAAACTGCATCGCCCGAAAGGTCGCCCGAGGAGGCCTGCAAGCTCACCCCACCTCCCGTGCGTCCGCGGCATCGTCCGCCGACGGGAAGGGAGCGGCATACGCCGTGCCCTAGACTGCAAGCACCACCTCCTCGCGTGACTCTCCGCGGAGGTGGGAGCCGTGATCCGCGGCCGTCGCGTCGCCGCAAACCCGATTGGTCCCCCTGTGTCCGCCTCGCACTCCGCGCTCGTGCCCGAGTGGCTCACCGCCCCGGCTCACGCGAACGAGCTCGTCGCCCCTGTCTGGCCCGCATCCGCCCGTCGCGTCGACGACGGCTCGGTCGAGATCGGCGGGGTGTCGGTCTTCGACCTGCGCGACCGCTTCGGCACACCGCTCTACGTGCTCGACGAAATCGAGGTGCGCGCGCACGCGAGCCGTGCACGCGCCGCTTTCGACTCCGCCGCCGAACGACACGGCATCCGGGCCCGCGTCTACTACGCCGGCAAGGCGTTCCTCTCGACCGAGGTCGTGCGCTGGGTCGTCGACGAGGGGCTCGCCGTCGATGTCTGCACCCGCGGCGAACTCGAGGTCGCCCTCGCGGCGGGAGCCGAGCCCGGGCGTCTGGGCTTCCACGGCAACAACAAGAGCGTCGGCGAGCTCGAGCGCGCGGTCGAGGTCGGCATCGGCTCGGTCGTCGTCGACAGCCCCATCGAGATCGAGCGCCTGGCCGCCATCGCCGATCGTCGCGGAGCGGTGCAGTCGGTCCTCGTGCGCGTGCGCACGGGTGTCCACGCCGAAACCCACGCGTTCCTCGCCACCGCACACGAAGACCAGAAGTTCGGCTTCTCGCTCGAGGGCGCGGTCGAGGCCGTCGCGCGCATCCGCGAGCTCCCGAGCCTGCGGTTCGTCGGGCTCCACGCGCACATCGGTTCGCAGATCTTCGACTCCTCCGGCTTCCGTAAGTCGGCGGCGCGACTGGTCGACCTGCACGCCGATCTGCTGGCCGGAGGAGAGATCCCGCTGCTCAACGTCGGCGGCGGATTCGGCATCTCGTACACCTCCGTCGACGACCCCAAGCCCATCGAAGAGATCGCCGACGGCATTCTGGATGCCATCGCCGACGAGTGCGCGGTGCGCGGCATCCCGATGCCCGACGTCGCCACCGAACCCGGCCGCGTCATCGTCGGCCAGGCCGGGGTCACCCTCTACGAGGTGGGAACGGTCAAGACCGTCGCAGCATCCGAGGACCTCGAGCGCACCTACGTCAGCGTCGACGGCGGCATGAGCGACAACGCCCGCCCCGCCCTGTACGGCGCCGACTTCTCGGCACGTCTGGTGTCGCGGGTGAGCCACGAGGAGCCGGCGCTCGCGCGCGTCGTCGGCCGGCACTGCGAGTCGGGCGACATCGTCGTCGATGCCGAATACCTCCCGCGCGATGTGACCCCGGGCGACCTGCTCGGCGTCCCCGCGACCGGCGCCTACTGCTTCTCGCTCGCGAACAACTACAACTACACCCCCCGTCCGCCGGTCGTCGCCGTCCGAGACGGACACGCGCGCGTCATCGTCCGCGGCGAGACCGTCGACGACCTGCTCTCGCGCGACGCCGGCCTCACGGCATCCGACACGACCGCCACACCCCACGGAGACACCGAATGACCGACTACCGCACGCTCCGCGTGGCGCTCCTCGGCGCCGGCGCCGTCGGCTCGCAGGTCGCCGATCTGCTGCTCAAGCACGGCGACGAACTCGCCGATCGCGCCGGAGCGAAGCTCGAGCTCGCCGGCATCGCGGTGCGCAACCTCGACTCCAAGCGCGACGCCGACCTGCCCCGCGAGCTCTTCACGACGGATGCCGAGACCCTCATCGTCGGCAGCGACATCGTCATCGAGCTGATGGGCGGCATCGAGCCGGCCCGCACGCAGGTGCTGCACGCGATCGCCTCGGGCGCCGATGTCGTCACGGCGAACAAGGCGCTGCTGGCCACCCACGGGTCCGAGGTCTTCGAGGCCGCCGACCAGGTCGGCGCCGAGGTGTACTACGAGGCCGCCGCCGCCGGTGCCATCCCGATCATCCGGCCGCTGCGCGACTCGCTCGCCGGCGACCGCGTCGTGCGCATCATGGGCATCGTCAACGGCACGACGAACTACATCCTCGACCGCATGGACACCGAGGGCGCCGACTTCGCCGACGTGCTCGCGCAGGCGCAGGCCCTCGGGTACGCGGAGGCCGACCCCACCGCCGACGTCGAGGGCTACGACGCCGCGCAGAAGGCCGCGATCCTCGCCAGCCTCGCGTTCCACACCACCGTCCCCCTGGATGCCGTGCACCGCGAGGGCATCACCTCGGTCGACGCCGCGATGATCGAGTCGGCGCGTCACGCCGGCTACGTGATCAAGCTCCTCGCCGTCTGCGAGCGCCTCACGGCCGAGGACGGCTCGGAATCGATCTCCGTGCGCGTCTACCCCGCGCTCGTCGAGCGCACCCACCCGCTCGCGAGCGTCCACGGCGCGAACAACGCCGTGTTCGTCCAGGCCGAAGCCGCGGGCGACCTCATGTTCTACGGCGCCGGTGCCGGCGGCGTGCAGACCGCCTCCGCCGTGCTCGGCGACGTCGTCTCGGCCGCGCGCCGCCACATCGCCGGCGGCGTGGGCGTGGGGGAGTCGACCCGTGCGAACCTCCCCGCCGTGCCGATCGGACACGTCATCACGCGTTACCAGATCACCCTCGAGGTCGACGACAAGCCGGGCGTGCTCGCCACCGTCGCCGGCATCCTCAGCGAAGGACGCGTGTCGATCGCGACCGTCGAGCAGACCGTCATCGAGGCGGACCAGACCACTCAGACCGGCGGCTCCGCCCGCCTGGTCATCGGAACACACAAGGCCCGCGAGCAGGACCTGAGCGAGACCGTCGAGCGTCTCGCCGCGAGCGGCGTCGTCGAGCGCGTGGTGTCCGTGCTGCGCGTGGAAGGGAACTGATCATGGCTCACCTCTGGCGCGGAGTCCTCCGCGAATACGCCGACCGCCTGGGCGTCACCGACGCCTCCACCGTCGTCACGCTCGGCGAGGGCGGTACGCCCCTCATCCCCGCTCCCGCCCTGTCGCGTCGCACCGGCGCCGATGTCTGGGTGAAGTTCGAGGGTATGAACCCCACCGGTTCGTTCAAGGACCGCGGCATGACCGTCGCGCTCTCGCGCGCCGTCGAGCACGGCGCCAAGGCGGTCATCTGCGCCTCCACGGGCAACACCTCGGCCTCGGCCGCCGCATACGCCGCGCACGCCGGCATCACCGCCGCCGTCCTCGTGCCCGAGGGCAAGATCGCCATGGGCAAGCTCAGCCAGGCCGTGGCCCACAACGGTCGGCTCATCCAGATCCGCGGCAACTTCGACGACTGCCTCGAGATCGCTCGCGAGCTCGCCGATCACTACCCGGTGCACCTGGTCAACTCGGTCAACCCGGATCGCATCGAGGGCCAGAAGACCGCGGCGTACGAGGTCGTCGAGCAGCTCGGCGACGCCCCCGACTTCCACTTCATCCCGGTGGGCAACGCCGGCAACTACACCGCTTACTCGCGCGGCTACCGCGAGGAGGCCGCGCGCGGCGTCGCGACGCGCGTGCCCCGCATGTTCGGCTTCCAGGCCGCAGGCTCCGCCCCGCTCGTGCGCGGCGAGGTCGTGAAGAACCCCGAGACGATCGCCAGCGCGATCCGCATCGGCAACCCCGCCTCGTGGGAGCTGGCGCTCGAAGCGCGCGACGCCACCGACGGCTACTTCGGCGCGATCGACGACGCCGGCATCCTCGAGGCGCAGAAGATCCTCGCCGGCGAGGTGGGCGTCTTCGTCGAGCCCGCCTCGGCGATCAGCGTCGCGGGTCTGCTCGAGCGCGCCGAGGCGGGCCTCGTCCCCGCCGGGGCGAAGGTCGTGCTGACCGTCACCGGCCACGGTCTGAAGGACCCCCAGTGGGCTCTGCGCCAGGCCGACGGCTCCGACGTCACGCCCACCGTCGTCGACGCGACCACCTCGGAGGTCGCCTCCGTGCTCGACCTGCAGCCGGTGACCGCGTGAGCTCAGGCCCCGGTCGCCGGGTCGCGGTCCGCGTTCCCGCCACGAGCGCGAACCTCGGCCCCGGCTTCGACACCCTCGGTCTGGCGCTGAGCGTCTACGACGACCTCGTCGTCGAGCAGATCGACGACAACCGCCTCGAGATCGAGGTCTCGGGCGAGGGCACGGCCGACGTGCCGCGCGACGCGTCGCACCTCGTCGTGCGCGCGATGGCGCACACGTACGCATCGGTCGGCCGTACCCTGCCCGGGCTTCGGCTGACCGCCCACAACGTCATCCCGCACGGGCGCGGCATGGGGTCGTCGGGGGCGGCGGTGGTCGCCGGCATCCTGGCGGCCAAGGGCCTGCTCGAGGGCGAGGCGCACTTCAGCGATGTGGATCTGCTGCGCTTGGCCACCGAGATGGAGGGGCACCCCGACAACGTCGCGCCCGGCCTCTTCGGCGGTCTCACGATCGCGTGGATGGATGCCGAGGGCCCGCAGCACAAGCAGCTCATCGTGCACCGCGGTGTGTCGCCGCTGGTGTTCGTGCCGAGCTTCACGATGTCGACCGCCGTCGCCCGCAGCCTGCAGCCGCTGCAGGTGCCGCGAGAAGACGCCGTGTTCAACGTCTCGCGTTCGGCGCTGCTGATCGCCGCGATGACGCAGAGCCCCGAGCTGCTGATGGCCGCCACCGAAGACAAGCTGCACCAGAACTATCGCGCGCAGGCGATGCCCGAGACCGACCGCCTCGTGCGCGCGCTCCGCGCCGAGGGATACGCGGCCGTCGTCTCGGGCGCCGGCCCCAGCGTGCTGGTGCTCGCCGACGGGCCGGGGCAGCGCCTCGCGGCGGCGGATCTTATGGCATCCGTGGTCGACACCCCGTGGCAGGCGCTCATGCTCGCCGTCGACGTCAAGGGTGGTACAGTGAAAAACGCAGAGGGTTCCGCGTAACTTCGCGAATCTGAGCCTCTGCACCACTGCGAAATCCGCAACACATCGCGAACCCGGTATCGGCTGCAATCTCCCGAACCGCTGGTGTCTCTTCGTCTGCGATCTGCACGCCGAAGCGCGATCTGACACGTTTCATTCTGAGGAGCACTCGTGGAGTCCATCTCCGAGACCCAGTCCGTCGACGCGCCCGAGGGCGCTGAGAACCCCGCCGACGAGCAGCCCACGGCTGACGCGCAGGGCACCGACAACCCGGGCACCGACACCGATCAGGCCGCCGTCGACACCGAGCAGACCGAGGGCACGGACGCCCCGGATGCCGCTGCGGCCGACGCCGACGCGCAGCCCGAGGCGCTGTTCACCGACGAGGCGCTCGCCGCCGACGGTGCGGCCGCCGCCGCCGACGCCGACGCGGCGCCGGCCGCCTCCGACGCCGACGCGGCGCCCTCGGCGGACGCAGCGGCTGAGGGATCGACCGCAACGGACGGCGAGGCCGCCGTCGAGCCGGCCGAGGCTGCCGCCGAGCCGGCTGATGCCGCTGCTGCCGAGCCGGCCGAGGCCCCCGCCGCCGAGCCGGCCGAGGCCGCTGACGCCCAGCCGGCCGAGGCCGCTGCCGAGCCGGCCGAGGCCGCTGCCCCGGCCGAGGAGCCCGCGCCGGCCGAGAAGCCCGCCCGCGCCCCGCGCAAGCGCGCCCCCCGTCGTGCGACCACCGCCACCGCAAAGGAGAAGGCCGCTGCCGCCGAGGCTGCCGCTGCCGAGCCGGCAGCCGCCCCCGAGGAGCCCGCCGCTGAGGGCGCCGATGCGCCCGCCGCCGACGTGGCCGCTCCCGAGGCCGCGTCCGACGAGACGCCGACCACCCCGGTCACGACGGCCGCCGACGTGGCCGACGACGTCGCGGTCGCGACCGAGACCCCGGTCGTCGACACCGAGACGCCCGCTGCAGACGCCGCCGCGCCGCAGGCCGACACGGCCGACGCAGAGGCCGGCGAGACCGACGCCGCGGCATCCGAGACCGCCGAGCAGACCGACGAGGCCCCGGCCCGCGGCCGTGGCCGCAGCCGTTCGCGCTCGCGCAACCGCAACCGGTCGGACGCGACGGCGGACAAGGCCGAGGTGCCCGCCGACGAGGCCGACGCCGCGCAGCAGGGTGCGCAGCGCGACAACGCGCAGCAGAACGCCCCGCGCGAGAACACCGCCCGCGAGAACGCCGCCCGTGAGAACGCGCAGCAGGGCGGCGCGCAGCGCGACAACGCGCAGCAGAACGGCCAGCAGGCCCAGCAGCAGCAGGGAGCGGCGAACAGCCGCAACCGTCAGCGCAACAAGCGCCGCGGCCAGAACACCACGGGCGACGAATTCGAAACCGAGATCGGCGAGGACGACGTCCTCATCCCCATCGCCGGTGTCCTCGATGTGCTCGACAACTACGCGTTCGTGCGCACCACCGGCTACCTGCCCGGCCCGAGCGATGTCTACGTCTCGCTCGGCCAGGTGAAGAAGTACAACCTGCGCAAGGGCGACGCGGTCGTCGGCGCCATCAAGCAGCCCCGCGACGGCGACCAGCAGGGACGCCAGAAGTACAACGCGCTCGTGCAGGTCGACTCGATCAACGGTCTGTCGGTCGACGATGCGGCCGCGCGCGTCGAGTTCACCAACCTCACGCCGCTGTACCCCCAGGAGCGCCTGCGCCTGGAGACCGGACCCGAGAAGCTCACGCAGCGCATCATCGACCTGGTCGCACCGGTCGGCAAGGGCCAGCGCGGGCTGATCGTGGCGCCCCCGAAGGCCGGCAAGACGATCGTGCTGCAGCAGATCGCGAACGCGATCGCGACGAACAACCCCGAGGTCCACCTCATGGTCGTGCTCGTCGACGAGCGTCCCGAAGAGGTCACCGACATGCAGCGCACGGTCCGTGGCGAGGTCATCGCCTCGACCTTCGACCGCCCGGCCGAAGACCACACCACGGTCGCCGAGCTCGCCATCGAGCGCGCGAAGCGCCTGGTGGAGCTCGGCCGCGACGTCGTCGTGCTGCTCGACTCGATCACCCGCCTCGGTCGCGCCTACAACCTCGCCGCCCCCACCTCGGGACGCGTGCTGAGCGGTGGCGTCGACGCCTCGGCGCTGTACCCGCCCAAGCGCTTCTTCGGCGCGGCGCGCAACATCGAGAACGGCGGCTCGCTCACGATCCTCGCCACCGCGCTGGTCGAGACCGGCTCGAAGATGGACGACGTGATCTTCGAGGAGTTCAAGGGCACCGGCAACAGCGAGCTGCGTCTGAACCGACAGCTCGCCGACAAGCGCATCTTCCCGGCGGTCGACGTCAACGCCTCCAGCACGCGCCGCGAGGAGATGCTGCTGTCGAACGACGAGGTCAAGATCACCTGGAAGCTGCGTCGCGCGCTGGCCGGCCTCGAGCCGCAGCAGGCGCTCGAGGTCGTGCTCGGCAAGCTCAAAGAGACCCAGTCGAACGTCGAGTTCCTCGTGCAGATGCAGAAGTCGATCCCGGCGCCCGCGCGCGGCGGTGACGACAACAGCATCCGCTGACCCGTGTCCGCTGAGCGTGCCGAAGCGTCCGGCATCTTCGAGTCCGTCCGCGGACTGATCGATGAGCACCGGCAGGTCGAGCTCGAGCTCAACGACCCGGCCGTCCACGCCGACGCCGCACGCGCCAAGCGCGTCAACCGGCGGTACGCCGAACTGAACCGCATCGTGCACGCGTACGAGGCCTGGGTCTCGGCATCCGATGATCTGGTTGCCGCCCGCGAGCTCGCCCGAGAAGACGAGGCGTTCGCCGACGAGGTTCCGGGGCTGGAGGGGCGGGTCGCCGAGACGCAGGAGCGTCTGCGGCGCCTGCTCATCCCGCGCGACCCCGACGACGCGCGCGACGTGATCATGGAGATCAAGGGCGGCGAGGGGGGAGCGGAGAGCGCGCTCTTCGCGGCCGACCTGCTGCGGATGTACCTGCAGTACGCGGCATCCATGGGGTGGAAGACGGAGCTTCTCGAACGCACCGAGTCCGACCTCGGCGGCTACAAAGACGTCCAGGTCGCGATCAAGGGGTCGTCGAGCGACCCCGCGCAGGGCGTGTGGGCCCACCTGAAGTACGAGGGCGGCGTGCACCGCGTGCAGCGCGTGCCGGCGACCGAGTCGCAGGGGCGCATCCACACCTCGACGACCGGGGTGCTCGTCTTCCCCGAGGTCGACGAGCCCGAAGAGGTCGCGATCGATCCGAACGACCTCAAGATCGACGTCTTCCGCTCGTCGGGCCCCGGCGGGCAGTCGGTGAACACGACCGACTCGGCCGTTCGCATCACCCACGTGCCGACGGGCATCGTCGTGTCGATGCAGAACGAGAAGTCGCAGCTGCAGAACCGCGAGGCCGGCATGCGCGTCCTGCGCGCCCGCCTGCTCGCCAAGCAGCAGGAGGAACGCGATGCCGTCGCCGCCGACGCGCGCCGGTCGCAGATCCGCGGCATGGACCGCTCGGAGCGCATCCGCACGTACAACTTCCCCGAGAACCGCATCGCGGATCACCGCACCAGCTACAAGGCCTACAACCTCGACCAGGTGATGGACGGCGCCCTCGGCCCGATCATCGAGTCGGCGATCAGCGCCGACGAAGAGGCCCGCCTCGCCGCCCTCGCCGACGGCTGACCTCGCCGCGCCCCCGCTCCCTCCCTCCGCCCGTCGCGCTCGCTCCGCCCGTCGCGCCTGCTTTGCCCGTTGCGCTCGCTCCGCCCGTACGGTGACCTGCGCCTCGTGGTCGCGGGGGTGCGGCTTCGCCGGGCATACGCCGCGAGTCATCGGGGGTAGAGCGCGGGTTCTCCGGTGACTTGCGTCTTGTGGTGGCGGGGGTGGGGCTTTCGCGGGCATTGGCCGCGAGTCATCGGGGGCAGAGCGCGGGTTCCCCGGTGACTTGCGTCTTGTGGTCGCGGGGGTGCGGCTTTCGCGGGCATAGGCCGCGAGTCATCGGTGGCGGTGTGCGGTTTTCTCGGTGGCTTGCGTCTTGTGGTTGCGGGGGTGCGGCTTTCGCGGGCGGAGGCCGCGAGTCATCGGGGGCGCACGTCACAGGACGACGGGCGGGGCTGTGGACAACGGGAGCGGCGCGCGAGCGGTCGGCAGCAAGATATCGGGATGCCGCTGACTTCCTCACGCGTTTCTCTCGGCGGAGGCCCGCCGAGCCGGGGCGACGCGGCGATTCGTCGACGCGGCGGAGTGGGACCGGCCTTTCCGCGGAGTTCGGATGCCGCGATCGGACCCCGACCCGGCTCTGCACCCGGCCCAGCAGCGCGAGCACAGCATCCTTGCGAAGGTGGACGCATACCGCACGATCATGGGTGGCGGCGCGTTCTTCTCGCACACCACGGCCGCGTTGCTGTGGGGGCTTCCTCTCCCGCCGCTGGCGGACGAAGATCTGCACGTCGCCGTACCGCATCCCGCTCGAGCACCCGAGGGACGCGGGGTTCGTGGGCACCAACTGCACTCCCGAGGTGTTTCCATCGTCTCGTCGGAGTCCGGCGTCCGTCTCACCGACCCGGCGACCACCTGGACACTCCTCGGCTCGACGCTCCGGCATCCCTATGACCTCATCGCCGTCGGGGATGCGGTCGTGTCGCCCATCCGCGTCGCAGGGCCGCACGGACGTATCGTCCGCGAGGCGTTCGCCTCCGTCGCCGACGTGAGCCGCGTCGTCGAGGCGGTCACCAAGCGTCGCGGTATCGTCGCGGTCCGCGAGGCGCTTCCGCGTGTGCGCTCGGGCGTGCGGTCACGACCCGAATCGTGGACGAGGCTCACCCTCGTCGATGCCGGACTCCCGGAACCCGAGCTCAACCACGACGTCTACGACGCCGCCGGATTCGTGGCGTGTGTCGACCTCGCCTATCCCGATCGCCGCGTCGGGGTCGAGTACGAGGGCGATCAGCATCGCACGGACGCCGCGCAGTGGCAGCGCGACATCGAGCGCTATGAGCGGCTCGCCGTCGCCGGGTGGCGGATGGTTCGCGTCACGCGCGACATGCTCTTCCAGCGCCCCGCGCACGTAGCCCGCCTGGTGGCGGACGCTATGGGTCGTTAGGGCCCGGATGCCATGAGGTGCGGCTCATGTCCGCTCGAGGGGCTGTCGGTGGTGCAGAGGGCGCAAGCCACCGGGGGAGGAGAAGACGAAGGAGCGCACGCCGAGGGCGGGAAGAGCGGGGAGGAGCGTTAGGCGTCCAGGCCGGAGGGGGAGAGACGGTGGCGCGCACGCCGAGGGCGGGGAGAGAGAGGAGGAGCGTCAGTCATCCCAGGCCGGAGGGGGGAGAGACGGTGGCGCGCACGCCGAGGGCGGGGAGAGAGAGGAGGAACGTCAGTCATCCCAGGCCGGAGGGTGGGGGAGAGGGCCACGGCGCTGCTCGAGGTGCGCGGCCACCGACAACAGGGTCGCCTCGCCGCCGGGACGGCCGACGAGTTGCACCGACACAGGGTGTCCAGTGGCATCCGTCGTCACGGGAAGCGTCAGCGCCGGCAGGCCGGCGACGTTGACGAAGCTCGAGTAGGGGGCGTACTCGACCTGCATCGCGAACGTGCGCCCCGGCGAGTGACCCGCGTACGCGCCCACCGGTTGCGGGGCCTGCGCCAGAGCCGGCGTGAGCACGACGTCGAAGGCCGCGAAGTCGGCGATCGTCCGTCGCTCGAACGCCCGGGCCGCGGCCAGCCCGTCGAGCACGTGCAGAGCAGACAACCGTCGCCCCTCCTCGACGAGCCAGGCGGTGAGGGGCTCGACGAGGGTCGCGTCCTCCTGGGTGAGCGGGATCCGCGCGGCGCTCGCGCGCCACAGCACGTGGAACAGCGCGGCGTAGCCCCGTGGATGCCATTCGGCATCCGTCACGGCGTGTCCGGCGTCGTCGAGCCAACCGCGCGCCGTCTCGAAGGCCGCACGGTGAACGGAGTCGAGGCGGATGTCTTCGTCGTCGTCCCACGGCGACACCGTCGTCGTGCCGACCCGGAGCGGCGCGGAGGTGCGACGGGCCGCGTCGACGAAGGGCCCCGATCCCGGCGCCGCCGTCGCGTAGGTGAACGGGGCCAGACCGACCAGCGCGTCGAGGAGGAATCCGGCGTCCTCGACGGAGCGGGCGATCGGACCGGTCACCGACAGACCGTCGGGGGAGTCGAATCCGGAGCCGATCGGTAGGCGTCCGCGGGAGGGCTTGAGCCCGACGACACCGACGGTGGCCGACGGGATGCGGATCGACCCGCCGCCGTCGGAGCCCACGGCCGCGGGAAGCAGACCGGCCGCCACCGCGACGGCCGCTCCACCGCTGGACCCCCCGGCGCCGGCCGAGAGGCGCCACGGATCGCGGGCGGGGGCGTGGATGAGCGGTTCGGTGAAGCCGGTCAGACCGAACTCCGACGTGCTCGTCTTGCCCACGTTGACAGCACCGGCGGCGTCCATCGCCTCGGCGAGAGGGTCGGATGCCGTCGGCACATGGTGCACGCGGGACCGCGAGCCGTAGCGGGTGGGGACTCCCGCGCGGGCGACGAGGTCTTTGTCGGCGAGCGGGATGCCCCACAGCGGGCCACGCGGCGGGTGCTCCTCGAGCTCCGCGACGCGGCGCGCCGCGTCATCCGGAGTCACCGCGGCGAAGGCGCCGAGGTCGGCGTGGCGCTCGATGCGGTCGAGGTAATGGCCGACGAGCTCACCGGGCGCGAGGCGGCCGGCGCAGAGTTGCGCCACCTGCGCGGCCAGAGTCACATCGTGCAGCCGCGTCATCCCTCGAGCCTAGGCGTCACGACGCCGACGAGACCCCCGGTAGCCCCAGTCGCGCGAGGGGCCGCCGGGCCGAGGGTCAGATCCAGTACTCCGGCGTCGTCAGCAGGGCACGGGTGTCTTCGCCGGCGCGCCGCGTGCGCGCCTTCGCCGGCACCCCGACGAGCACGCTGTCAGCCGGTGCGTCGCGCGTGACCACGGCGTTCGCACCCACCACGGTCCCCGCCCCCAAGGTGATGGGGCCGAGGATCTTCGCGCCGGCGCCGACGGCCACGCCGTCGTGCAGGGTGGGATGCCTCTTGCCCCCCTCGCGCTGACGCCCACCGAGGGTGACGCCGTGATACAGCATCACGTCGTCTCCGACCTCGGCCGTCTCGCCGACGACGACACCCATGCCGTGGTCGATGAAGAAACGGCGGCCGATCGTCGCGCCCGGGTGGATCTCGACGCCGGTGAGCCATCGGGTCACCTGCGACAGGGCCCGCGCGGGGAAGCGCAGGCCCCGTCGCCAGAGGCGATTCGCGATGCGATACGACCAGACGGCGTGCAAGCCGGGGTACAGCAGGGCGATCTCCAGCCCGCCGCGCGCCGCGGGGTCGCGGAGCTTGGCGGAGGAGATGTCTTCGCGGATACGGGAGAGGACCCCCACCGTCAGTCTTCGCGCAGGTGCTCGTACAGCGCGGTCGACAGGTAGCGCTCGCCGTAGGACGGGATGATCACGACGATGTTCTTGCCCGCGGCCTCGGGGCGACGGGCGACCTCGAGGGCGGCCCAGATGGCGGCACCCGACGACATGCCGACGAGGATGCCGTCTTTGGCGGCCGTCTCGCGGGCGAGGCGGATGGCGTCGTCGAACTCGACGTCGATGACCTCGTCGAGGATGTCGCGGTCGAGGATCTCGGGGACGAAGTTGGGACCGATGCCCTGGATCTTGTGGGGGCCGGGGTGGCCCTTGGTGAGGATGGGCGAGTCGGCGGGCTCGACCGCGACGATCTGCACGCCCGGGACGCGCTCCTTCAGCACCTGGCCGACGCCGGTGATGGTGCCGCCCGTGCCGATGCCGGCGACGAAGTAGTCGACCTTGCCCTCGGTGTCGCGCAGGATCTCTTCGGCGGTGGTCTTGCGGTGGATGGCCGGGTTGGCCTCATTCTCGAACTGGCGGGCCCAGACGGCACCGGGGGTCTCGGAGACGATGCGCTTGGCCTCGTCGACGGCGAGCTTCATGCCCTTGGTGGGGTCGGTGAGCACGAGCTCGGCGCCGAAGGCCTTCAGCAGGATGCGGCGCTCCTTCGACATCGACGCGGGCATGGTGAGGATGACCTTGTAGCCGCGCGCCGCGCCGACCATGGCGAGGGCGATCCCGGTGTTGCCGCTGGTGGACTCGACGATCGTGCCGCCCGGCTTGAGCTCACCCGATGCCTCGGCTGCGTCGACGATCGCGATACCCAGGCGGTCCTTGACGCTGGAGGCCGGGTTGTAGAACTCGAGCTTCAGCAGGATCTGGGCCTCGGTGCCCTCCGCGACGCGGTTCAGCCGCACGAGAGGGGTGTCGCCGAACGCGGAGGTGATGTCGGAGTGAATGCCGGGCATGGGGCGCCTTTCGCCGTCGATCAGAACGTGATGATCCTAGGGGAGGCCTCCGACACCGGTTCTTGTATGACGTTGCGCTACTAAACTGGCTCTTCGTCATGCCCGAGACGCTCTCGCCCCCGCCTTCCCCCGCTCTCGTCAGCGACCTCGTCCGCGACACCGCCCGGCGCTTCGCCGCGGCCGGAGTCCCCGACGCCCAGGTCGACGCCGAGCTGCTCGTCGCACACGTGCTCGAGACCTCGCGCGGAGGCGTGCAGGCCGCGGCCGTGCGCGGCGACCGGATGCCGGATACCGCCGCCACCGCTCTCGCCCCCCTCGTCGACCGGCGGTGCCAGCGCGAGCCGCTCCAGCACCTGACCGGTGTGGCGCCGTTCCGCTCGCTCGAGCTCGCCGTCGGACCGGGCGTGTTCGTGCCCCGACCCGAGACCGAGATGGTGGCCCAGCTCGCGATCGACGCCCTGCGCGCCGTGGCATCCGACTCTCCGATCGCCGTGGACCTGGGAACGGGGTCGGGCGCGATCGCGCTGGCGATGGCGACGGAGGTGCCGCACGCGCGCGTCTTCGCCGCCGAGAACTCCGTCGACGCCTTCATCTGGACCAAGCACAACGTCGCGCGTGTCGGCGCGGACAACCTCACCCTCGCCTTCGCAGACCTCGCCGTGGCGTTCCCGGAGCTGGACGGCACGGTGTCGGTCGTGGCATCCAACCCGCCCTATGTTCCCGACGACGCGATCCCGCGCGATCCCGAGGTGCGGCTCTACGACCCGCCGGCCGCACTGTACGGCGGACCGGACGGTCTGGATGCCGTGCGCCGGCTCAGCGAGGTCGGCCTGCGCCTGGCCCACCCCGGCGGCACCATCGTGATCGAACACGGCGAGTGGCAGGGGGCGGCGATCCGCGAGATCCTCACGGCCGACGGGTGGCGCTCGGCGGCCACGCACCAGGACCTCACGCTCCGCGATCGCGCGACCGTCGCCGTCCGCCCCTGATCACGCACCCCGCGCCGCCCGGCTAGACTGGCGCGCGACATGTCACCCGTCTACGACTGCCGTGACGAGTCGCAGCTGCTGTCCGGGATGCGCCACGCGCGTCAGGCGATCGGCCGAGGCGAACTCGTCGTGCTCCCCACCGACACCGTCTACGGAATCGCCGCCGACGCGTTCAACGCGCGCGCCGTCGCGGGCCTCCTCGAAGCGAAGGGGCGGGGCCGCCAGCAGCCACCGCCCGTCCTCGTGGCCGGCGTCGCGACCCTTCGCGCCCTGGTCGCCGAGATCCCGCCCGCGGTCGATGACCTGGTGCGCGAGTTCTGGCCCGGCGGCCTGACCATCGTCCTGCCCGCACAGCCCTCGCTGTCGTGGGATCTCGGCGACACCCACGGCACGGTGGCCGTGCGCATGCCCGCGCAGAAGCTCACCCTCGAGCTGCTGGAGGAGACGGGCCCGCTCGCCGTCTCGAGCGCGAACCTCACCGGCATGGCGGCCGCCGTCGACATCGACTCCGCGCGCGACATGCTGCGTGACAGCGTCGCCGCCTACCTCGACGCCGGCCCCAGCGAGACGGGGATCGCCTCGACCATCGTGGATGCCACCACTCTCGTGGGCGGTGCGGAGCCGCAGGTGCGCGTGCTGCGCGAGGGCGCCATCTCGCGCGCGCAGCTGCGTGCGGTGCTCGGCGACCTGCTCGAGCCCGACCCCGTCGACGACACCGTCGCCCCCGCCGAGCCATCGATCGCGCCGACACCGGATGCCGAGGCGCCGGGTCCGTGACCCAGTATCTCCTCATCATCCTCTTCACGGCGGCGGTCACGCTCGCGCTGTCGTGGGTGGTGTGGAAGCTCGCCCTGCGCTTCAAGCTGTATCCCGGCATCCGGGATCGCGACGTGCACCAGACGCCCACACCGCGCTTGGGGGGAGTGGCGATGTTCCTCGGCGTCGTCGCCGCCTTCGCCCTCTCCAGCAGGAATCCGTATTTCGCGATCCTCTGGGCCGATCCCGTCCCGGTGCTGTCACTGCTGGGAGCGGTGCTGCTCATCGTCCTCATCGGTGTGGCGGACGACCTCTGGGATCTCGACTGGATGATCAAGCTCGGCGCGCAGTTCGTCGCCGCAGGCATCATCGCGTGGTTCGGTCAGCTGCAGATCCTGTCGCTGCCCATCGGGGCGCTGACCGTCGGCTCCAGCTGGGTGAGCTTCCTCCTCACCGTGTTCGCGCTCGTGGTGGTCATGAACGCGGTCAACTTCATCGACGGTCTCAACGGTCTCGTCGCGGGCGTCTGCCTCATCGCCAACGGCGTCTTCTTCGCCTACTCGTACCTGCTCGTGCGAGACACCGGAGCGAGCACCTACTTCAACCTCGCATCCTTCATCGCCGCGGTGCTGATCGGTGCCTGCCTCGGCTTCCTGCCGATGAACTGGACCCCGGCGAAGCTCTTCATGGGCGACGCGGGCGCGCTGATGCTCGGCCTGCTCATGGCCAGCTCGGCGATCGCGATCACCGGACAGCTCGACCCGGCCGTGCTCGACCCCGAGAAGATCGGCCGCTCGCAGCTGCTCGGTGCGTTCATCCCGATTCTGCTGCCCGTGGTGATCGTGCTGCTGCCGCTGCTCGACTTCGGACTGGCCGTGGCACGTCGGCAGTGGGCGGGCCGATCGCCGTTCTCGCCCGACCGCAAGCACCTGCACCACCGCATGCTCGACATGGGGCACACCGATCGCGACGCGGTGCTCATCTTCTACAGCTGGACCGCGGTGGTGAGCCTGGCGTTCCTGCTGATGTACATCGGCACCCAGCAGAGCTGGCCCGGTGACTACGCCATCGGCATCGTCTTCGGCGCGACCGGAGTGGCCGCGTGCGCCGTCCTGACCCTCCTTCCCTCACAGCATCGTCTGCGGCGCTTGTCCCGCCGCGTCCGACCGACCCGACCGGAGACCCCCTCATGAGCAGTACCGCTCCCGACGCCCGCCGTCCCCTCTCGAGTACGCCGGTGCTTCGCACCGCGCTGGTGTGGGGCGGTATCGTCACCGTCGTCCTGCTGGTGATCGGCGCCGTCGTCGGCTTCCTGATCGGGGGAGCGCCCGGTCTCGGCAGTGCGCTCGCCGGCGTCGCCGTCAGCGCGATCTTCCTCGCGGTCACCGCGACCAGCATCCTCGTCGCGAACCGGTGGTACGGCGACGCCCTGTACGTTCCGATCTTCTTCGGAATCGTCCTCGGCGGATGGCTGCTCAAGCTCGTGCTGTTCATCGTCGCCATCGCCGTGCTGCGCGGGCAGGACTGGGTCGACCTCGTCGTCTTCTACGTGGCGCTCGTGGTGAGCGTCCTCGCGTCGCTGGCGGTCGACGTCGTCGTGCTCATGAAGATGCGCGTCCCCAGCGCGAGCGATGTGACCCTGCCCACCGACCCGGAGGTCGGCGATCGGCGCGCGTGAGAAGCCGCGCATAGCCGACCCGCGTGCGCGTCCCCGCACGTTAGTCCGGCGCCGAGACGATCGCTCCGCCGGACGCATGGACAGCCTGGGAGTTTGATAGGGTGGCATAAGTACCCACCCGCGATAGGAACTCTCCTCCAGGTCTGCACATCGGGTACCATCACCGACCATCGTCGCAACGGTTCATACCGATGCCCCGAAGCTGGAGCCAGCGCTGACTACTCAAGCTGCGACCCTGATCACGAACTTCGCGTCCGCGGGTGCCGAGTTCCACCCGCCGTCCATCTCGGAGTTCTTCCCCGACGCGGTGCTGTTCGAGGGCACGATCTTCGCGATCACGCGCATCAACCTCACGCAGATGCTGGCGACGCTGGCCCTCGTGCTCTTCCTCGTGCTCGGCACGCGTCGCATGAAGGTCGTCCCCGGTCGCTTCCAGAGCGTCGCCGAGATGGGCCTCGACTTCGTCCGCGTCAACATCGCCGAAGACATCCTCGGGCGCAAGGACGGCAAGCGCTTCCTGCCGATCCTCACCACGATCTTCTTCATGGTGCTGTTCATGAACATCACGGGTGTCATCCCGTTCCTGAACATCGCCGGCACGAGCGTCATCGCCGTGCCCATGCTGCTCGCGATCGTCGCCTACGTCACCTTCATCTACGCCGGCATCAAGAAGAGCCCCGGTGGCTTCTTCAAGAACGCGCTGCTGCCCTCGGGCGTGCCGTGGCCGCTGTACATCATCATCGTGCCGCTCGAGTTCCTCTCGACCTTCATCATCCGCCCCGTCACGCTGACGCTGCGTCTGCTGATGAACATGGTCGTCGGCCACCTGATGCTGGTCCTGTTCTTCTCGGCGACCCAGTTCTTCGTCGTCGACCTCGGCGGCTGGTGGACCGCGCTCGGCGCCGGCTCCCTCGCCTTCGGCTTTGCCTTCACCCTGTTCGAAATCTTCGTCGCCTTCCTCCAGGCGTACGTCTTCGCGATCCTCACCGCGGTCTATATCCAGCTCGCGGTCGCAGAAGAGCACTGAGCGGCCCGGCGCACGCCGAGCCACCCAACGAAAGGAAAAAACCCGTGGACGCAACTACGGTTCTCGCCCAGGTCACCGGTAACGTCGCCACGATCGGCTACGGCCTCGCCGCCATCGGCCCCGCCATCGGTGTGGGCATCGTCGTCGGCAAGACGATCGAGGGCGTCGCCCGTCAGCCCGAGCTCGCGGGCCGCCTGCAGGTCCTGATGTTCATCGGTATCGCCTTCACCGAGGCGCTCGCCTTCATCGGTATCGCGACCGGCTTCATCTTCACCTGATCCGGCCGCTCTCGACTCACTGTAAGGAGACAGGATGCTGAACGCTCTTGTCACACTCGCCGCGGAACCCGCGGGGGAGGCGGCGCACAACCCGCTGATCCCGGCGTGGTACGACATCATCTGGTCGGCCGTGTGCTTCGTCGTCATCGCCCTCGTGGTGTGGCGCGTCGCGCTGCCGCGTATGGCGAAGCTGCTCGACGAGCGCAGTGCGGCCATCGAGGGCAACATCGCCAAGGCCGACGAGGCCCAGCGACAGGCCGAGGCCGCCCTCGAGCAGTACACCGCTCAGCTCGCCGAGGCGCGCCGCGAAGCCGGTGAGATCCGCGAGTCCGCCACCCAGGACGGTCGCAAGATCGTCGCCGAGGCGCGCGAGAACGCTGCCGCGGACGCCGCGCGCATCACCGCATCCGCCCACGCGCAGATCGAGGCGGAGCGTCAGACGGCCCTCGTCCAGCTGCGCTCCGAGGTCGGTACCCTCGCGGTCGACCTGGCCGGCAACGTGATCGGCGAGACCCTGACGGACGACGCCCGCGCGAACGCCGTGGTCGACCGCTTCCTCGCCGAGCTCGAGGCATCCGAGAAGGCGGCCAAGTAATGGGCAGCGCGACCACTCAGGCCCGGACCGCGACGTCGGAGGCCCTCGCCTCCACGTCCGGCGTCGATCTCGACGTCGCGCGCGAGCTGTTCGCGGCCGTCGCCGCCGTGAGCGGATCGTCGCAGCTGAGCGGCGCGCTGTCCGACTCGTCGGTGCCGGCCGACGCCCGGGCAGGGCTGGTGTCGGCGGTCTTCGGCCCGTCGTACAGCCCCGTCACCGTCGGACTGCTGAGCGACGCGGCACGGCAGCGCTGGTCCAGCGCAGCCGAGTTCGTCGAGGGCCTCGAAGAGCTCGCCGTCCGCGCGACCGCGGTCGCCGAGACGGGCGACATCGAGGCGGAACTGTTCTCGTTCTCCCGCACCGTGGCCACCAACGGCGAGCTCGAGCTCGCACTGGGCGGCCGCATGGGCGGCGCCTCGGCCAAGGGCACCCTGGTCTCGACGCTGCTCGACGGCCGCGCGAGCGCCGGCACCGCCCTGATCGTGTCGTCGCTCGTGGAGCACGCCCGCGGCCGTCGTGTCCGCGCACTGCTGCGCCGAGCCGAGCGGCTCGTCGCCGACCAGCGTTCGCGCATCGTCGCGACGGTGTCGGCGGCCGCGCCCCTGAGCGCGGAGCAGCAGACCCGTCTGCAGAACGCTCTCAGCGCCCGTTACGGTTCAGCGGTCACGCTGAACACCGTCATCGACCCGACGGTGGTCGGCGGACTGCGCGTGCAGGTCGCAGACGACGTCATCGACGCGAGCGTGTCCGCACGTCTCGCGGATCTCCGCCAGCGGATCGCAGGCTGAAGACTTTCCGCCCGTCAGGGTGTGGATCTGGGGGCCATGAGCCCCACGAACGAAGGAAGACAATGGCAGATCTCTCTATCAGCCCCGACGTCATTCGTGACGCGCTGAAGGACTTCGTCACCGCCTACGAGCCCACCGGCGCTGCGGCGACCGAGGTCGGCGCCGTCGTCGACGCGGCCGACGGCATCGCTCACGTCGAGGGCCTTCCCGGCGTCATGGCCAACGAGCTCATCCGCTTCGCGGACGGCACGCTCGGCCTCGCGCAGAACCTCGACGAGAACGAGGTCGGTGTCGTCGTACTGGGCGAGTTCTCCGGCATCGAAGAGGGCCAGAGCGTCACCCGCACGGGCGAGGTGCTCTCGGTCGGCGTCGGCGACGGCTACCTGGGCCGCGTCGTCGACCCGCTCGGCAACCCGATCGACGGTCTCGGCGAGATCGCGACCGAGGGCCGTCGCGCCCTCGAGCTCCAGGCTCCGGGCGTCATGCAGCGCAAGAGCGTGCACGAGCCCCTGCAGACCGGCATCAAGGCGATCGACGCCATGATCCCCGTCGGCCGCGGCCAGCGCCAGCTCATCATCGGCGACCGCCAGACCGGCAAGACGGCCATCGCGATCGACACGATCATCAACCAGAAGGCCAACTGGGAGTCGGGCGACGTCAACAAGCAGGTGCGCTGCATCTACGTCGCCATCGGCCAGAAGGGCTCGACCATCGCCTCGGTGAAGGGCGCCCTCGAGGACGCCGGTGCGATGGAGTACACCACCATCGTCGCGGCCCCCGCGTCCGACCCCGCCGGCTTCAAGTACCTCGCCCCCTACACCGGTTCGGCCATCGGCCAGCACTGGATGTACGGCGGCAAGCACGTCCTCATCATCTTCGACGACCTGTCGAAGCAGGCCGAGGCCTACCGCGCCGTGTCGCTGCTCCTGCGCCGCCCGCCGGGCCGCGAGGCGTACCCCGGCGACGTGTTCTACCTGCACTCGCGTCTGCTCGAGCGTTGCGCGAAGCTGTCCGACGAGCTCGGCGCCGGCTCCATGACGGGTCTCCCGATCATCGAGACCAAGGCCAACGACGTCTCGGCGTACATCCCGACCAACGTGATCTCGATCACCGACGGCCAGATCTTCCTGCAGTCCGACCTGTTCAACGCCAACCAGCGTCCCGCGGTCGACGTGGGTATCTCGGTCTCGCGCGTGGGTGGCGACGCCCAGGTGAAGTCGATCAAGAAGGTCTCGGGAACCCTGAAGCTCGAGCTCGCGCAGTACCGCTCGCTCGAGGCGTTCGCGATGTTCGCCAGCGACCTCGACGCCGCCTCGCGTCGTCAGCTCGCCCGCGGTGCACGTCTGACCGAGCTGCTCAAGCAGCCGCAGTACTCGCCGTACCCGGTCGAGGAGCAGGTCGTCTCGATCTGGGCCGGCACCAACGGAAAGCTCGACACCGTCGAGGTGTCGGACGTGCTGCGCTTCGAGCGCGAGCTGCTCGACTACCTGCGTCGCAACTCGACCGTGCTCGACACGCTGCGCGAGACCAACGTGCTCGGTGACGACACGCTCGCGGAGCTCGAGCAGAAGATCGATGCGTTCGCCAAGGAGTTCCAGCCCGGCAAGGACCAGAGCGTCGTCGGCGCCGAGAAGGTCGACGCCGCCGAGGCGGAAGACGTCAACCAGGAGCGGATCGTCAAGGGCCGTCGCTGATAGCGACGACACGAGAACGGAATCATGGGCGCACAACTGCGGGTCTATAAGCAGAAGATCAGTTCTGCTCAGACGACCAAGAAGATCACGAAGGCGATGGAGCTCATCGCGGCCTCGCGCATCCAGAAGGCGATGGCGCGTGTGCGCGCGGCATCGCCCTTCGCGCGGGCCGTCACGAACGCCGTCTCCGCCGTGGCGACCTACTCGACCGTCGACCACCCGCTGACGACCGAGCGCGAGAACATCCGCCGTTCGGCCGTGGTCATCTTCACCTCCGACCGCGGCCTCGCGGGCGCGTTCAACTCGCAGATCCTCCGTGAGGGCCTCGAACTGAGCGAGCTGCTGCGATCGCAGGGCAAAGAGGTCGTCTACTACCTCGTGGGTCGCAAGGCCGTCGGATACTTCCAGTTCCGTCGCATGCCGAGCGCCGCGCAGTGGGTGGGCGACACCGACACCCCGCAGTTCTCAACGGCGGAGGAGATCTCGGATGCCGTGCTCGAGGCGTACCGCGCGGGTGGCGAGAACGACGGCGTCGACGAGATCCACCTCGTCTACAACCGCTTCGTCAGCATGATGACCCAGTCGCCCGAGTCGATCCGCCTCCTCCCTCTCGAGGTCATCGAGGCGGATGCGGCACCGGCGCAGTCGGAGGTCTACCCGCTGTACGAGTTCGAGCCCGACGCCGAGACCGTGCTCGACGCGCTCCTGCCGACGTACGTGCAGAGCCGCATCTTCAACGCCCTCCTGCAGTCGTCGGCCGCGAAGCACGCCGCGACCCAGAAGGCCATGAAGTCGGCCAGCGACAACGCCGACAAGCTCATCACCGACTACACCCGTCTGCGCAACAACGCGCGTCAGGCGGAGATCACGCAGCAGATCGCCGAGATCGTCGGCGGCGCCGATGCCCTGGCATCCGGCAAGTAAGTTCCCAAGGAGAGAAGAAGCCATGAGCCTCACCGCCGAGAAGACCGACGCGGCCGTCGTCGGACGCGTCGCGCGCGTCACCGGCCCGGTCGTCGACATCGAGTTCCCGCACGACGCGATCCCCGAAATCTACAACGCGCTGAAGACCACCATCACGATCGGTGACGAGTCGACCGAGATCACGCTCGAGGTCGCACAGCACCTCGGTGACGACCTCGTGCGCGCCATCGCGCTGAAGCCGACCGACGGCATCGTCCGCGGCCAGGACGTGCGCGACACCGGCGGCCCCATCTCGGTGCCCGTCGGCGACGTCACCAAAGGCAAGGTCTTCGACGTCACCGGCGAGGTGCTCAACGGCGCCCCCGGCGAGACGATCGAGGTCACCGAGCGCTGGGGCATCCACCGCAAGGCGCCGAGCTTCGACCAGCTCGAGTCCAAGACCGAGATGTTCGAGACCGGCATCAAGTCGATCGACCTCCTCACCCCGTACGTGCAGGGTGGAAAGATCGGCCTGTTCGGCGGTGCCGGCGTCGGCAAGACCGTCCTCATCCAGGAGATGATCCAGCGCGTCGCGCAGGACCACGGTGGTGTGTCGGTGTTCGCCGGTGTCGGCGAGCGCACCCGTGAGGGCAACGACCTCATCGGCGAGATGGAAGAGGCGGGTGTCTTCGACAAGACCGCCCTCGTGTTCGGCCAGATGGACGAGCCGCCGGGAACGCGTCTGCGCGTCGCCCTGTCGGCCCTGACGATGGCGGAGTACTTCCGCGACGTGCAGAAGCAGGACGTGCTGTTGTTCATCGACAACATCTTCCGCTTCACGCAGGCCGGCTCCGAGGTCTCGACGCTGCTCGGCCGCATGCCGTCCGCCGTGGGGTACCAGCCGAACCTCGCCGACGAGATGGGTGTGCTCCAGGAGCGCATCACCTCGACCCGCGGTCACTCGATCACGTCGCTCCAGGCCATCTACGTGCCCGCCGACGACTACACCGACCCGGCCCCGGCGACCACGTTCGCCCACCTCGACGCCACCACCGAGCTCTCGCGCGAGATCGCGTCGAAGGGTCTGTACCCCGCGATCGACCCGCTCACCTCGACGAGCCGCATCCTCGACCCGCGCTACATCGGTGCCGACCACTACCGCGTGGCCACCGCCGTGAAGCAGATCCTGCAGAAGAACAAGGAACTGCAGGAGATCATCGCGATCCTCGGTGTCGACGAGCTCTCCGAGGAAGACAAGATCGTCGTGTCGCGTGCCCGTCGTATCCAGCAGTTCCTCTCGCAGAACACCTACATGGCAAAGAAGTTCACCGGCGTCGAGGGCTCCACGGTCCCGATCAAGGAGACGATCGAGTCGTTCGACGCGATCGTCAAGGGCGACTTCGACCACGTCGCCGAGCAGGCGTTCTTCAACGTCGGCGGCATCTCCGACGTCGAGGCCAAGTGGGCGCAGATCCAGAAGGAGAACGGCTGACATGTCGTTGCGCGTGAGCCTGGTGTCGGCAGACGCCGAGGTGTGGACGGGGGAGGCCTCGCTCGTCGTGGCCAAGACCGTCGAAGGTGAGATCGGCTTCATGCAGGGGCATGAGCCGGTGCTCGCGATCCTCGCCCAGGGCGAGGTGCGCATCACCCGCACCGACGGCACGAAGATCCTGGCCAACGCCGAGGACGGCTTCCTGTCGATGGCGAACGACGAACTCACCATCGTCGCCGGAAACGCAGCTCTCGTCTCCTGACGCCGCTTCATCGCCGACGCGCGTCGCCCGGTTCTCCGGGCGGCGCGCGTCGTTCTTTTCCCGGAGATCGCATGCTCGTTCTGCTTCCCCCGTCCGAGACGAAGCGCCCCGGGGGCGACGGCGCGCCGCTCGATGTCGCGGGCCTGACGTTCCCCACGCTCAGCGCTCCGCGCGACGCCGTCATCGACGCCCTCATCGCGCTGTCGGCCGACGCGGAGAACGCGGCGCGGGTGCTCAAGCTCAGCGCCAAGCGTCGACACGAGGTTGCCGACAACGCCGCGCTCCGCACCGCGGCGACGACGCCCGCGATCGACCGGTACACCGGCGTGCTCTTCGACGCCCTCGATGCGGCAACCCTCGACGCCGACGCGCGGTCATGGATCGGCGCGCACGTGGCGATCCACTCGGCGCCCTTCGGTCCCGTCGGTGCGCTCGACGGCATCCCGGCGTATCGGTTGGCGGCGGGGACGTCGCTTCCGGGCGTGCCGGCCCTTCGGCGCGTCTGGGCCGACGCCGTGGCCTGCGCGTTCGCGGAGGCCGCGCCCGGTTTCGTCCTCGACCTCCGCTCGGAGGCGTACGTTGCTCTCGGTCCGCTCCCGTCGAGCGTCCGCTCGGTCTACGTGCGTGTCGTGACCGACACGGAGGAGGGAGCGGTGCGCGCCCTCAACCACTTCAACAAGCACGCGAAGGGGGCTTTCGTTCGCGCGCTCGCCCGCGACAGGCCCACGGTCGAAGGTCTCGCCGATCTGCGTGCGTGGGCCGATTCCGCCGGCTGGAGGCTCATCGACGGACACGAGGGTGAAATCGCTCTGGTCGTGTAACGAGAAAGCCCGAGCTTTCAGGATTCTTTCAGCCTCGCTACCATGTGAGCGCACGGGGCGCACGGACGCTTCGTCGCGCACTCGTCGGGAAAGGAATCCACATGAGTGATTCGTCTTACACGTACGACGACGGAAGCGGGCTCGCCGCCCTCGCCTTCCTCATCGTCCTGCTGCCCCTCTTGCTCATCAGCCTCTTCGCGGGCTACATCATCTCGTCGTTCTTCCTCCTGAAGATCTTCGAAAAGGCCGGCGTGCAGGGCAAATGGCGCGCCTGGGTGCCCATCTACAACACGCTCGTGGCGGCCAAGCTCGGCGATGTCTCGCCCTGGGCCTACCTCATCGTCGTCGTCGGCGCGAGCGTGCTCAGCAACATCCCCGTCATCGGCTTCGTGTTCGGGCTCGTCGCCGTCGCGGCGAGCGTCGTCGTCGCGTGGCGGATCGGGCTGAAGTTCGGCAAGGACTGGCCGCTGCTGCTGCTATGGCTCATCCCGGGCGTCGGAACGCTGATCTGGCTCGGCATCCTGGCCTTCGGCTCCGCGCGCTGGAACCCGGCCATCGCCCCGGCACCGTGGGCGAACACCGTCGCGGCCGACAAGACGGTCTGGGACGGCGTCCCGGTGCAGCCGGGTCAGCAGGTCAGCGGTCCCGGCTACGGGGGACCCGGCTACGGCGGGCCCGCAGCTCCGCCCGCATCCGGCATGACGCCCCCGCCGGCGCCCGGCACCACGCCGCCGCCGCCCGCACCGCCGCAGTACTGATCGAGCCGAGGGCCTCCCGTTCCGATGGGAGGCTCTCCGCGTCGGTCGCGGCCGGGAGCCCGTGGCATCCACGGGGGTTACCGTGGGGGGATGACGTCTGCGCCGCTTCCTCTTCGTCCGGTGGGCCGGTCCGGTCTGCGCGTGTCCGCTGTCGGTCTCGGCTGCAACAACTTCGGCCGGACGGGTACCGTCACCGAGACCCTCGACGGCACCCGTGCGGTCCTCGACGCCGCCATCGAGGCGGGGGTGACCTTCCTCGACACCGCCGACATCTACGGCAAGTCGTTCGGGCTGTCCGAGACGCTGATGGGGGAGGCGCTGCTCGGTCGCCGTGACGAGGTGGTGCTGGCCACGAAGTTCGGGCATTCCGACCTCGCCCCCGCCCTTCCGGGTGGAGCGAAGGGTTCCCGCGCGCACGTCCGTCGTGCGGTGGAGGAGTCCCTCCGACGCCTGCGCACCGACTGGATCGACCTGTATCAGCTGCACACGCCCGATCCCACGACCCCCGTCGACGAGACCCTGGACGCGCTGGGCGACCTGGTCCGCGAGGGGAAGGTGCGCTACGTCGGTCACTCCAACTTCTCGGGCTGGCAGATCGCCGAGGCCGATGCGGCCGCGTCGGGCGTGCGCTTCGTGTCGGCGCAGAACCAGTACAGCCTGCTCGCCCGCGCCGCGGAGCGCGAGGTGCTGCCCGCGGTCGAGCACTTCGGGCTCGGCTTCCTGCCCTTCTTCCCCCTCCACAACGGGCTGCTCACCGGCAAATTCACACGTGAGGGCGGGCCGGACGGCAGTCGCATCATGCGCCAGCGTCCCCATCTCTGGAGGGACGCCCCGTGGGACGCGCTGGAGCGGTACCGCGACTTCTGCGACGCACGTGGCATCACCATGCTCGAGGCGACCTTCGGGTGGTTCCTCGCGGATGTGCGCGTGTCCAGCGTGATCGCCGGCGCAACGACCGCGGAGCAGGTGCGCGCGAATGCCGCGGCCGCGACCGCCTGGACTCCGGATGCCGCGGACCTCGCAGCGATCGACGGCATCCTGGGTCTTCCCGCCGACCCGGCGGCGGGCTGACGATGAACCCGGGTCGCGCGCGGGCGTCTACTAGGATGACAGGGCCGCGCGCTTCCGCCGGCGCAGTCGTCGGCCAACCGGAGGATCGTACGTGCCCGAGGTGACCACCCATACGCGCAGCGTCCCGCTGGGTCGGACGACGCTCGAGTTGTCGTGGGCCGCCGGCACCGACACCGGCCGTCGGCGCGAGGTCAACCAGGACGCCCTCCTCGCCGAGTTCCCCCTCTTCGTCGTGGCCGACGGCATGGGCGGGCACCTGGGCGGCGAGATCGCCAGTGCCAGCACCGTCGATCGCCTGCGTGCCGTCGTCGACAGCGGCGCGGTGTCGACGAAGAACATCGAGAAGGCGCTGTCACGCGCGGTGAAAGACATCGTCTCCCACCCCGAGACGACCGACGAGGGCACGGGCACCACCCTCACCGGCGTCTACCTCGAGACCCACACCGAAGAGCCGCACTGGGTGACGTTGAACATCGGCGATTCGCGCGTCTATCTGTTGCGCGACGACGAGATCGTGCAGGTCACCACCGACCACTCGGTCGTGCAGGAGCTCATCGCCGCCGGGCGCCTGAGTCCGGAAGAAGCCGAGAACCACCCGTACGGCAACGTCATCACCCGCGCCGTCGGACCCAGCGACAGCGTCAAGCCCGACTATCTGCGACTCGACGTGCTCGACGGCGACCGCTTCGTCATCTGCTCCGACGGCCTCACGAAAGAACTGACCGATTTCGGCATCCGTCACTTCCTCGAGGCGAATGTCGACCCCGCCGCCGCCGTCGAGTCGATGATGGCCGCGGCCCTCGAGAACGGCGGGCGCGACAACATCACCATCGTCGTGCTCGACGTCTCACGCAGCGACGCCTGACCGCAGGAGCCCCCGCGGGCGGAAGCGCCGCTTGACCGCGACGCGGCCCGAATCCTACGTTCGGCACATGACTGCTGCACCCGAACGCACAGCCGGCAAGGGCCTCGCCACCGGAACGCTGGGACTCTGGGGCTCGACCGTGATCGGTCTGGCATCCACCGCCCCGGTTTACTCCCTCGTCGCGACACTCGGCTTCGTCGTGCTCGCCGTGGGGGCCTCGGCTCCGATCGCGTTCATCATCGCCTTCATCCCCATGCTGTTCATCGCCTTCGCGTACCGCGAGCTGAACAACGCCGTCCCCGATTGCGGCACGACGTTCACCTGGAGCACCAAGGCGTTCGGACCGTGGATCGGGTGGATGGGCGGCTGGGGCGTCGCGGTCGCGGGAATGGTGGTGCTGGCGAACCTGTCGCAGATCGCGGGCGTGTACCTGTGGTCGCTGGTCGGCGACGGCTCGCTCGCCGAGAACGCCCCTCTCGTCACCGTCACCGGAGTGGCCTTCATCGCCGCGATGACCTTCATCAGCTACCGCGGCGTCGAGATCGGCGAACGGGTGCAGAACATCCTGCTGGCCGTCCAGTACCTCGTGCTGGCGCTGTTCGTCGTGCTGGCCCTGTGGAAGTTCTTCGACGGAACCGCCCCGAACCCCACCCCCTTCGACATCGGCTGGTTCAACCCGTTCGGCTTCGACGACTTCAGCGGCTTCACCGAGGCGGTGCTGCTGGCCCTCTTCATCTACTGGGGATGGGACACCTGCCTCGCCCTCAACGAGGAGACGAAAGACCCCACGCGCATTCCGGGCCGTGCGGCGCTGCTCACCACGGTGATCCTGCTCGGCACCTACGTCACGGTGACGGTCGCGGCGATGATGTACGCCGGCGTGGGCGAGGACGGTGCGGGGCTGTCGAACCCCGACAACGCGGAGGACGTGTTCCTCGCCCTGAAAGACGGACTGTTCGGACCGTTCGGCTGGGTGCTCGTCGTGGCCGTGCTCATCTCGGCGGTGTCGTCGACCCAGACGACGATCCTCCCCACCGCCCGCGGCACGCTGGCGATGGCGGCGTACAAGGCGCTGCCCGCGCGCTTCCGCAGCGTGCACCCGCGGTACCGCACTCCGTCGTTCTCGACGCTGGTCATGGGCGTCGTCGCCAGCGTGTACTACGTCGGCATGACGATCATCAGCGACGACATCCTGCAGGACTCGATCCTGTCGCTGGGGCTCGCGATCGCCTTCTACTACGCCCTCACCGGCTTTGCGTGCGTGTGGTTCTACCGCCGCGACCTGTTCACCTCCGCGAAGAACCTGCTCGTGCGCGGCATCCTGCCCCTCCTCGGCGCGGTCATGCTCACCCTCGCCTTCGTGCAGTCGGCGATCGACATGTACGACCCCGAGTACGGCAACACCGTGCTGCTCGGGGTCGGGGGCACCTTCGTCGTGGGCATCGGGGCGCTCGCCATCGGCGTCGTCCTCATGCTGATCTGGTTCGTCTTCCCCGGGGCGAAACCCTTCTTCCGCGGCGAGAGCCTGAACCGCGACACCGCCGTGCTCGTCCCCGACGAGCCGATCGCCTATCCGCGATCGGTGGACGGCGGGATCTGAGGAGTCCTCAGACCGCGGCGCGGATCGCGCCGACCTCGACGCCTCCGCCGAGGACCGACAGCGGCAGGTGCGCCACCGTGTCGGCCACCGCCTCGGCCGTGAGCGCGCCGGCGCGCTCGAGAAGCCGAAGGGCGACGACGTGACCGGCGCGGTTCGACCCGTCGAGCATCTTCAGCGCGACCGTCGTGCCGTCGGGGGCCGTCATGACCTGCACACCCTCGGCACCCATCTTGCTGAACACGCCCAGGCGCTCGATCACGACGGTGTCGGGGCGGCCCGGGCCGTCGATCGTCCAGGGGTGCTCACGCACGGCGCGCACGAGGGTGCCGGCGCTGCGGTGCAGAGCGAAGGGGGAGCGCTCGGACGACGTGGCGATGCGCTGGATCGCACGGGCCAGCCCCACCAGGCTCATCGCGTAGACCGGGGCGCCGCAGCCGTCGATCGCGGTCGTGGTCAGCCGCTCGCCGACGAGCCGCTCGATCACCTCGCGGATGTGCACCTGCAGCGGGTGCTGCAGGTCGAGGTAGTCCCCGGTCGGCCACCCGTTCGCCACGCACGTCAGCAGCATCGCGGCGTGCTTGCCCGAGCAGTTCATGCGCAGCGGTGACGGTCCGCCGTGATCGCGCACCAATTCGTCGCGAGACGCCGTGTCGGTCGGCCATGCGGCCGGGCACCCGAGGTCGTCTTCGGTCAGGCCCGCCGATTGCAGGATGCCGCGGGCCACCTCGGCGTGCCGGTCGGTGCCGCAGTGGCTCGCCATCGAGATCGCAAGACGCTCGTCGGCGAGGTCGACGCCGGCCGACAGACAGGCCAGCGCCTGCAGCGGTTTCATGCTCGATCGGGGGAGGAACGGGGCGGACGGGTCGCCGAGAGCGAGCGTCTCGGACCCGTCGGGGGCGAGCACGACCGCGACGCCGTGGTGCCGTGACTCGATGAATCCGTTGCGGTCGACGACAGCGAGCTCGGCGAATGCGGGGGGCGTGGGCATCCCTCCATGGTATCCCGGCGGTCGTGCGACGACGGGGTGGGACTGCCTCGCGCGGCGCCCCGCCCGGGCGCGGCACGGGGCAGACTGAGGGGATGAACGGAGAGCATCACTACCGCCTGCGCTCGACCTGGACCGGCGATCGGGGGAGCGGCACGAGCGGCTACCGCGACTACGACCGTGCCGTCACGCTCGAGGTCGACGGCAAGCCCGCGATCGCGGCATCCGCTGACAAGCCCTTCCGCGGCGATCCGGCCAAGTGGAACCCCGAGGAGCTGCTGCTCGCGGCTCTCAGCGAATGCCATCTGCTGTCGTACCTGCACGCCTGCGTCACGACCGGTGTCGTGGTGACGGCGTACGAGGACGACGCGAGCGGCACGATGCAGGAGGACGGCAACAGCGGTGGTGCCTTCACCGAGGTCGTGCTGCGTCCCCGCGTGCGCGTGGCCGAGGAGTCGATGGTGGAGGCGGCGCGGGCGGCGCACCGGCAGGCGCGGGAGTGGTGCTTCATCGCCAACTCGGTCAACTTCCCCGTGCGTCACGAGCCGGAGATCACGGTCGGCTGAGGGCACGCGGCATCCGGGTGCCGCGAGCTCGGGCGTCCGGCGGGTGACCAGCCCCTCGGGAACGGGAAACCCCGCCGGCAGGGGGCCGGCGGGGTTTCGTTCGTGCTGCGGTGCTCAGCGCACGTCGTCGTCGATCCAGTCCATCGACTTGGTGACGGCCTTCTTCCACAGACGGAGCTCGCGCTCGCGCTCGTCGGCGTCCATGCGTGGCTCCCAGCGCTTGTCCTCCTGCCAGTTGGCGCGCAGGTCGTCGAGGTTGTCCCAGAAACCGACGGCCAGGCCCGCGGCGTAGGCGGCACCGAGCGCGGTGGTCTCGGCGACGACCGGACGCACGACCGGCACGCCCAGGATGTCGGCCTGGAACTGCATCAGCGCATCGTTGGCGGTCATGCCGCCGTCGACCTTCAGCTCCTCCAGGTCGACGCCCGAGTCGGCGTTGACCGCGTCGAGCACCTCGCGGGACTGGAAGGCGGTGGCCTCGAGAGCCGCGCGGGCGATGTGGCCCTTGTTGACGTAGCGCGTCATGCCGACGATCGCGCCGCGGGCGTCGGAACGCCAGTAGGGCGCGAACAGGCCCGAGAACGCCGGCACGAAGTACACGCCGCCGTTGTCGTCGACGCTCGATGCCAGGGCCTCGACCTCGGGGGCCGAGGAGATGATGCCGAGCTGGTCGCGCAGCCACTGGATGAGGGACCCTGTGACGGCGATCGATCCCTCGAGGGCGTAGCGGGCGGGCTGGTCGCCGAGCTTGTACCCGAGGGTCGTCAGCAGGCCGTTCTTCGAGTGGACGATTTCTTCGCCGGTCTGGAAGATGAGGAAGTTGCCCGTGCCGTAGGTGTTCTTGCTCTCGCCCGGGTCGAAGGCCGCCTGGCCGAACGTCGCGGCCTGCTGGTCGCCCAGGATGCCGGCGATCGGGGTCTCGCGCAGCAGGGACGAGGACTCGACGGTGCCGTAGACCTCGGACGAGGAGCGGATCTCGGGGAGCATCGAGGCGGGGACGCCGAAGTCGGCGAGGATGTCCTCGCGCCACGACAGCGTCTCGAGGTCCATGAACAGCGTGCGGCTGGCGTTTGTGACGTCGGTGGCGTGCACGCCGCCGTCGGTGCCGCCGGTGAGGTTCCACAGCACCCAGGTGTCGGTCGTGCCGAACAACAGGTCGCCGGCCTCGGCCTTCTCGCGGGCCCCGTCGACGTTCTCGAGGATCCAGACGATCTTGGTGCCCGAGAAGTAGGTCGCGAGCGGCAGGCCGACGATGCTCTTGTAGCGCTCGGGATCGCCGTCGGCGAGACGGTCGACGATGGACTGCGTGCGCGTGTCCTGCCAGACGATGGCGTTGTAGACCGGCTTGCCGGTGTTCTTGTCCCACACCACCGCGGTCTCGCGCTGGTTGGTGATGCCGACGGCGGCGATGTCGTGGCGGGTGATGTCGGCGCGGCTGAGGGCCAGGCCGATCACCTCCTGGGTGTTGCGCCAGATCTCGAGCGGGTCGTGCTCGACCCAGCCCGCGCGGGGGAAGATCTGCTCGTGCTCCTTCTGTCCGACGGAGACGACGCTCCCGGACTTGTCGAAGATCATCGCGCGCGTCGAGGTCGTGCCCTGGTCGATGGCGAGGACGTAGTCGGCCATGGATGGACTCCTTTGTCTTATGGGAAATGGGGAAGGGTGAAGCGAAGGGCGGGGGCGGCGGGAATCGGTCCGAGCCCGACGCCCCCGAGGAGAGTTCTGCGTCAGATTCCCAGCAGGACCGGGGCCAGCAGACCCGCCAGCAGACCGCCGACGAGGGGCCCGGCGACCGGGACCCAGGAGTATCCCCAATCGCTGCCGCCCTTGCCCTTGATGGGCAGGATCGCGTGGGCGATGCGGGGGCCGAGGTCGCGGGCAGGATTGATCGCGTAGCCCGTCGGGCCACCGAGGGAGGCGCCGATGCCGACCACCAGCAGGGCGACGGGAAGGGCGGAGAGGCCGCCGATTCCCTGCGGGACGCCGACATCCGCCACGCCGTAGGAGCGGAAACCGAAGATCACGAAGACCAGGACGAAAGTGGCGATCACCTCGGTGAGGAAGTTGAAGCCGTAGGAGCGGATGGCGGGGCCGGTGGAGAAGACGCCGAGCTTGGCGGCGGGGTCGGGCTCGTCATCGAAGTGCTGCTTGTAGGAGGCCCATGCGAGCACAGCGCCGATGATGGCACCGACCATCTGACCGGCGACGGCCACGATGAACTGGAGGAACGAGATGTCCTGATGCACGAGCAGGCCGATCGACACGGCCGGGTTCAGCTGCGCTCCCGAGTAGAAGGAGACGATGACACCGGCGAAGACCGCCAGGCCCCATCCCCAGTTGACCATGAGGGTGCCACCGGCATTGCCCTTGGTCTTGGCGAGAGCCACGTTGGCGACCACGCCGCAGCCCAACAGGATGAGCATCGCGGTGCCGACCACCTCCGAGAGGAAGTACAGCCCCAGGTTCACTTCTTGCATGTCGTCATTGACCTTTCTTCGGTCACCCGGTCAACTTCGGCGCGGGTGATGTTATGCGGCTCAGTGATCTGAACCTACGACCGGCGTGCGGGCGCGCAACAGATGGCGCGCCCGCACGTTCTCTCAGATTCGAGCGACCCCGGCCTGGGCCAGATCGACGCGGTGCGACGCGCGGAGGATCTCGGTCGTGCGGGAGACCTCGTCGTCGACGCGCTCGGCGTCCCAGCCGAGGGGCCCTGCGACGGCCTCCGCGACCTCCCGCAGCGTGCGGTCGGTCATGCCACCCACGAACGCGAGGTGCGTCCGGCGCAGAAGCACGTCGATCAGGTGAACGACCTGTTCGTTCTCGGCGATCCAGGCGAGCTCCTCGCGGTAGTAGCCGGGAGCGTCGGGGACCGGCGTCGGCTCGGTGGGGAGTGCGGCGAGGATCGCGTCGGCGCGCGTGCCGTAGCGCTCGAGCATGGCATCCACGAGCTCGGTGCTGTGCGCATTCGTGCGCGTCGAGACCCAGCGGCGGCGCTGCTCGGGCGAGGCGGGGAATCCGGCGCCGCCGCCGATCGGCAGGCCCTGCGTGCTCACGCGGTGCGGGCGACGCAGCTTCTGCAGCGTCTTCATGCTGAGGTGCTCGGCGAGGGCGCGGAAGGTCGTCCACTTGCCGCCGACCAGGCTCAGGGCGGGGACGCCGGCGATCTCGTCCTCGACGATGCGGTAGTCGCGCGACACGAACCCGGGGGCGGTGTCGTCGTGGCGGGGGAGCGGACGGATGCCGGAGAACGTGTAGACGATCTGCGAGCGGTCGACCTCGATGCTCGGGAAGACGTGGCCGATGAGGTCGAAGAAGTACGCGATCTCGTCGTCGGTGCACACGACCGGCTTCGCGGGATCGGCGTCGATGTCGGTCGTGCCCACGAGGACGCGGTCCTTCAGGGGGTAGATGAGCACGATGCGGCCATCGGAGTGCTCGAAGAAGATCTCGCGTCCGCCCGTCGCGGCCAGCAGCTCGGGGTTGTCGAGCACGATGTGCGAGCCCTTGGTGCCGCCCATGAACTGCGTCTTCAGGCCCATCGCCGCGTTGGCGAGGTCTGTCCACGGGCCGGCGGTGTTGAGGATCACCTTCGCCTTGACGCTGAACTCCTCGCCGGAGACCTCGTCGCGCACGCGCACACCGTTCGCGTCGGCGCCGACGGCCGAGACGTAGTTGACGGCCTGGGTGCGGCCGGCGCCCGCCTCGATGCCGTCGCGCAGCACATCGAGGGCGATGCGCTCGGGGTCGTGCATCGAGGCGTCGAAGTAGGTCGCGGTGTACGCGAGGTCGGGGTTGAGCTGGGGCAGCTCGGCGAGCGACTTCTTCTTGCCGAGGAACTTGTGCCGGGGGACCGAGCCGCCGTCGCGCGAGAAGGTGTCGTACATGATCAGGCCGACCTTGATCAGCAGAGCGCCGCGCTCGTTCGGCTTGCCGCGGCCGTGGGTGACCAGCAGGCGGAAGGGGGCCGAGAGGATGCCGGAGAACGTCTTGTAGATCGGGATCGTCGTCTCGAGCGGCTTGACGTAGTGCGGCGCGGTCTTCAGAAGATCGTTCCGCTCGGTCACGGCTTCCTTCACGAGGCGGAACTCGCCGTTCTCGAGGTAGCGGATGCCGCCGTGCACCATGTGGCTGGAGGCGGAGGACGCACCGGAGACGAAGTCGCCGCGCTCGACGAGGGCGACCCGCACGCCCTGCAGGGCGAGGTCGCGGAGGGTGGCGAGGCCGTTGATGCCCCCGCCGATGATCAGGACGTCGAGGTCTTCGGCGTCGCGGAGCGCCTGCACATCGGCGCGGAGCGGAGTTGCGGGGGACGACATGTCGACTGCGACCTTTCGTTGTGGATACCCGTCGAGGATGCGCCTGTCTGCACGTTGTTGCAAGCCCCTTGAACAAACGTGCAGAATGATGTCCATGAAGGCGACGACACGGTGACGACGCAGGCGGAGGAGCGCTCCCGCGACGCCCTGCGGGCCGCGCAGCTCTACTACATGCAAGACCTGACGATGGATGCCATCGCGCACGAGATGCGCGTCTCGCGCTCATCGGTCTCGCGGCTGCTGCAGCACGCTCGCGATGTGGGGCTCGTCACCATCTCGATCAGTCCGCCCGACGACGCCCGCGGGCAGATGGCGCAACGCATCGCCGACCGGTTCGGCATCACGGCGCACGTCGTGCCCACGCCCGCCCGCACGTCCGAGGCCGAGCGGCTCGAGCGCACGGCCCTGACCGCGGCGCGCATCCTCGCCGAGCGCGTGGAATCGTCGATGACAGTCGGGGTGGCGTGGGGGTCGACCCTGTCGGCCGTCGCCCGGCACGTGCCGCTGAAGGACGTGCACGACACCCACATCGTGCAGATGAACGGCGCTGCCAACGTCCGCACTTCCGGCATCCCCTACGCGGGTGAGATCCTCACGAAGTTCGGTTCGGCATGGTCGTCGTCGGTGCACCAATTCCCGGTGCCCGCCCTCTTCGACGACCCGCGGACCAAGCAGGCGATGTGGCGCGAACGTTCGGTGCGCTCGGTGCTCGAGATCCAGCAGCGCGTCGGGCTGTTCGTCTTCGGGCTGGGCTCACCCCACGCCGACGTGCCCTCGCACGTGTACAGCGGGGACTACTTCGACGAGCGCGACCGCGCCGTCATCGAGCGGGAGGGTGTGGTCGGCGACTGCGCGACCGTGTTCTACCGCGCCGACGGGTCGAGCGACATCCCGGAGCTCAACGCCCGCTCCAGCGGGCCCGACCTCGACACCGTCCGCCGCATCCCGCGGCGCTTCTGCGTCGTGTCGAGCCTGTCGAAGCTCGACGGCCTGCGCGGGGCGCTGGCCGCGGGTCTGGTCACGGAGCTCGTCGTCGAGGAAGCGCTGGCACGTCGCCTGCTGAGCGTCACCCGCTGACGCCCCGTCGCATGGGCCCGTCAGGCGGTGACCCGCCGTCCCCCGTGGCGCCCTTATCGCTCGCCGAAGCCGTCGTCGATGAGCGCTCGGAGGTCGTCGAGGGCCTGCCGAGCCTGCGGGCCGGACGCGCTCACCCTGACCCGCGCTCCCGGTCGGATGCCGAGAGCCATGAGCGCGAGGAGGCTGCGCGCCGACACCTCGTCGGAGCCGGCGTCGAGATCGGCGATGCGCACCTCGGCGTCGTATCGCGACGCCGCCTTCACGAACGTCGCCGCGGGGCGCGCGTGCAGGCCCGACGGATTGACCACGACCGTCTCGAACGACAGTGCGTCGCCGACGACTCCGGATGCCGCGGGGACCGCGCTCGACGTCGCCGAGCCGCGGGCGTCGCCGGGGGATGCCGGTGCCTCGGCGTCGCCGAGCTGCCGTCGCTTCGCATCGCCCGCACCGCGGACCTCGGCGGCGACGGCGTCGACGTCGGCACCGCCGGCGGCGGTGACCACGGCGGCGACCAGCCCCTCGACGAACGGCGCCGAGCTCAGCCGGACACGTTCCGGGGCGGCGACGAACTCGAGCGCCGTCTCGGCGCTGAGGATCGCCGAGCCCAGGTCCATGAGCACGAGCACACCGTCGCCGGAGTCGGCCTCGTCGACGGCTGCGGCGATGGCGACGGCATCCGTCCCGAGGTCGCCGTCGGGCCCGCCCGCCGCCACGCGGATCGTGGGCGGGCGGGCTCCCGCCATCTGCAGGGCGAGCTCGACGGCCGCCTCCGCGAGGGCGCGACTGTGCGAGACGGCGACCAGACCGATCACGCGGTGCCCGCCAGGGTGTCGCGCAGCGCCTCGAGGAGGAGGGTCGCCGACGTCGCGCCGGGATCCAGGTGTCCGGCGCTGCGCTCCCCGAGGTAGCTGGCGCGTCCCTTGCGCGCGACGAGCGGCTCGGTCGCATCACGACCGCGCGCAGCGGCCTCGGCGGCTGCGCGGGCGGCCGCGGCGAAACCCTCGCTCGCCGCCGCATCCCACGCGTCCAGCGCGGGGGAGAGCGCGTCGATCATCGTCTTGTCGCCGAGCTCGGCCTTGCCGCGGGCGATCACGCCGTCGACCCCGGCCCGCAGCGCCGCGCCGAGGGTCTCGGCATCCACCTCATCCGAGGCCAGCGCCGGGCCCATCCGCAGGAACAGCGTGCCGTACAGGGGGCCGCTGGCGCCGCCCACCGACGACACGAGGGTCATGCCGACCGTCTTGAACAGCTCGGACGCGCTCGCCGGCGCGGGGTTCAGCGCGGCGACGACGGCATCGAGCCCTCGCGCCATGTTGGAGCCGTGGTCGGCGTCACCGATCTCGGAGTCCAGTCGCGTCAGCTCGTCTTTGTGTCGGTGAACGGCGTCACGGAATGCGCGGATCCACGCGACGAGATCGTCGATCGAGACGGCGTCGCTCATGCGCCCCACCGCAGGCCCGCGGTGACCACCGGGGCGTCCCACAGGCGGAGCATCTCGTCGTCGGCCTTCACGACCGTCAGGGAGGCGCCGGCCATGTCGAGGCTGGTGATGTAGTCGCCGATGAGCACCCGCTGCACATCGACGCCGGCGTCTGCCAGCAACGGTGCGATCTCGCCGTAGAGCAGATACTGCTCGATGAGCGGCGTGCCGCCCAGCCCCGACAGCAGCACGATCGCCGGCCCCACCGGGTCGCCGAAATCGTGGACGATCGGGTCGACCATGAGCTTCGCGATCTCGCGAGCGGATGCCAGCTTCACGCGCGAGCGGCCGGGCTCGCCGTGGATGCCGACACCGACCTCCATCTCGTCGTCGGGGAGCTCGAAGGTGGGGCGGCCCGCGGCGGGCACGGTGCAGCTGGTCAGGGCCACGCCCATCGAGCGGCCCGCGCCGGACACGCGCCGCGCCAGCTCGGCGACAGCGGCGAGATCGGCTCCTTCCTCGGCCAGGGCGCCGGCGATCTTCTCGACGACGACGGTGGTGCCGGTTCCGCGGCGTCCGGCGGTCCAGGTGGAGTCCTGCACGGCGACGTCGTCGGCGACGACGACCGACTCGACCCGCACGCCGGCGGCTTCGGCGAGCTCGGCGGCCATCTCGAAGTTCAGCACGTCGCCGGTGTAGTTCTTCACGATGTGCAGCACCCCGGCGCCCGAGTCGACGGCCTGCGTGGCGGCGAGCACCTGATCCGGGGTGGGGGAGGTGAACACCTCGCCCGCGGCCGCGGCGTCGAGCATGCCGCGACCCACGAAGCCGCCGTGCAACGGCTCGTGACCTGACCCTCCCCCCGACACCAGCGCGACCTTGCCCGCACGCGTCGGCTCCGCTCGCGAGATGACGCGGTTCTCGGCATCCACCCTGAGATCGGGGTGGGCGACGGCGATGCCCCGCAGGGCCTCGGCCAGCACGTCATCGGGGTCGTTCACGAACTTCTTCACGCTGCCTCCTCGTCGTGGCATCGACGGCGGGGGCCGTCGCACCCCCGACGATGCTCGCCGGTGGGCGCCGCGTCAAGAGCGCGCGGCGTGCGTCAGAGGCGTTCGTGGGGGAGGACCTGCTTGATGCGCTCGATCGGGTTCTGCGCGGGGGCCTCGTTGTACGCGTTCGCCAGTTCCTGCTCGCTGAGGGCGTGGATGGCGGCCATGATCTCGTCGGTGGCACCCCGACGGGCACGGCCGGACGACGCCGGACCGTGAGGCGACAGGTCGAGCGGCGTGCCGAAACGCACCGTGATGCGCGGTGACGTGCTCGGGAACTTCGCGCCGACGGGCATGACCTCGTCGGTGCCGAGCAGGCCCACGGGGACGACCGGCGCGCCCGTCTGCAGGGCGAGGAACGCGACACCGGTGCGTCCTTTGTACAGGCGGCCGTCGAGGGAACGGGTGCCCTCGGGGTAGAGCGCGACGGCGCGGCCGTCGTCGAGGAACGCCCGCTGCTGGTCGAGCGCGTCCAGCGCCTTCTGGCCCGCTCCGCGTTCGACCGGGATCGCACCGATGGCGGTGAAGAACTGCCGCGACGCCCACTTCTCGAAATAGGCCGCTTTGGCCATGAAGTGCACGGGACGCGGGGCGGCGACGGGGATCGCGATCGAATCGATGAACGACAGATGGTTGCTGGCGAAGATCACGGGACCCGTGCGCGGGACGTTGTCGCGGCCCTCCACGCGCGGGCGGTAGATCGCGCGGGCGAGCGGCGCGATCAGGGACCGACCCAGGACGTACGTGGCGCCCATCTGCTGCGGCCGTGCTGCGGGGGTTTCGGCGGGCAGGTCGGAACTCACCCGACGAGGTTACTCGTCGCCGCATACCCGCGCGCGCATGACCGGCGCCGACGCGCGAAAGGCGCGCCGCGGTGGGACTCTCAGGCGCGGCAGAGCGGAATGCGCGAAGATGGGATCTTCCCGACTCCCTTCGAGAGGTCTCCCGTGCGCTTCCGCCCGATCGCTTCCCTGTCCGTCGCCGCCGCCGCGGCGTTGCTGCTGGCGGGGTGCTCCGGTTCGCCCGACCAGGCGCAGTCCCCGGATGCCGCGACCCAGTCGCCCGACGCCGGCCAGTGCCAGGCCCCGCTCGCCGACGCCCCCGCGCCCGACGGGCTCACCGTCTCGGGAGACTTCCAGGCGAAGGTCGACGTCACCCTTCCCGACGCATACGCGCCGACCGATCTCCAGCGCACCACCCTCATCGAGGGATCCGGCGAGCAGGTGCAGGCCGGCGACGTGCTGAAGGCCAACTTCACCCTCATCGACGCGGCGAGCGGCGAGGTGCAGCTTCAGTCGATCGACTCCGCGCCCGACGGTATGGACACGCTCATCTCGTCGCAGCAGATCTTCGGCGCCTCGCTCCAGTGCGCGACCATCGGCTCGCGCACGGTGTCGTCGTTCCCGGCCGGCGCTCTCGGCGACGGCTCGCCCGCCTTCGTGCTCGTCGCGGATGCCATCGAGGAGCTTCCCACGCGCGCCGAGGGCACCGAGGTCGCTCCCGTCGCCGGTATGCCGACGGTGACCTTCGCCGACGACGGCGCCCCCACGATCACGGTGCCCAGCGACCCCGCCCCCAGCGAGACGCGCATCGAGAACCTGCGCCGCGGCGACGGTGACGTCGTCAACCCCGGCGACACCGTGATCGTGCAGTACACCGGCGTGCTCTACGACGGCGGCACGGTCTTCGACTCGTCGTGGCAGAGCGGAACCCCCGCGCAGTTCTCGACCACCGGTGTCGTGCCCGGCTTCAAGAAGGCTCTCGAGGGCCAGACCGTCGGCTCCCAGGTCGTCGCCGTCATCCCCGCGGCCGACGGGTACGGCGACCAGGAGGCCGGCAGCATCCCGCCGAACTCGACGCTCGTCTTCGTCATCGACATCCTCGGCGTGCAGCACGCCCCCGAAGCCGCTCAGTAGGCTGACGGAATGCGCCGCGTCCTCATCCTCGGTTCCACCGGTTCGATCGGGACGCAGGCGCTCGACGTCGTCCGCGCCAACCCCGGCCGCTTCGACGTGGTCGGGTTGGCGGCGGGTTCCGACCGTGTCGGCGTCGAGGCGCAGGCCGCCGAGTTCGGTGTGGAGCACGTCGCGCTCGGCGCCGTCGAGGCCGAGCAGCTCGTCCGCGACGTGGAGGCCGACGTGGTGCTGAACGGCATCACCGGGTCGGTGGGGCTGGGCCCGACGATCGCCGCGCTCGAAGAGGGCCGTACCCTCGCGCTGGCCAACAAGGAGTCGCTGATCGTCGGCGGCGACCTCGTCACCGCGCTGGCCGCGCCGGGGCAGATCGTGCCGGTCGATTCGGAGCACTCCGCCATCGCGCAGGCGCTCCGCTCCGGCGAGGCGCACGAGGTGCGTCGGCTGGTGCTCACGGCATCCGGGGGCCCGTTCCGCGGTCGCAGCCGTGCCGAGCTCGCCGACGTCACCCCCGCGCAGGCCCTCGCGCATCCCACGTGGGACATGGGCCGGGTTGTGACCACCAATTCGGCGACCCTGGTGAACAAGGGCCTCGAGGTGATCGAGGCGCACCTGCTCTTCGACGTCGCCTACGACCGCATCGACGTCACCGTTCACCCGCAGTCGATCGTGCACTCGATGGTCGAGTTCGTCGACGGGTCGACCATCGCGCAGGCTTCGCCCCCCGACATGCGTCTGCCCATCTCGCTCGGGCTCGACTGGCCGCACCGCGTCGGGGGCGTCGGCGCACCGCTGGACTGGACGCGCGCGTCGCAGTGGACCTTCGAGCCGCTCGACGAGGAGGCCTTCGGGTCGGTCGCGCTCGCCAAGCGCGTCGGACGGGCGGGGGCGACGTTCCCGGCCGTGTTCAACGCCGCGAACGAGCAGGCGGTAGACGCCTTCCACGAGGGACGCCTGGGCTTCCTCGACATCGTCGAGCTCATCGAGCGCGTCGTCGATCGGCACGAGCCGCCTGCGGCGCTCACGCGCGAGTCGCTCGCCGAGGCCGAGGCCTGGGCGCGCCGCACCGCCGACCAGATCATCGCCGCTCGCTGAGCGGCCGCGGGCGCTGCACAACTCCTGCACGAGCGTCGCTGACCGCGGTTTCCGCGGCGTGCGGGGCGGCTGTGCAGGAGTTGTGCCGTGCCGGCGGCGGTGCGGCGCTACCGGCGCTCGGCGCTGCGCGCGAGTGCGGTCGCGGCGGCTGCGGGGTTGGGGCGGGCGCTGCACAACTCCTGCACGAGCGTCACTGACCGCGGCTTCCGCGGTGTGCGGTGCGGGCGTGCAGGAGTTGTGCCGTGCCGACGGCTTTCCGGCGTGATCCGTCGCCGACCCGCCGGAGAACCTCAGGCGGGGAAGTCGACCGGGCGCTCGGGGTCGGACGACGGCGTCGAGTCGGCCGGATACGGCACCGGCCACTGCGGGTCGGGCACGGCCCAGCCCGCGGCGCGCAGCGCACGGCGCGACAGCTCGCGCGCCGAGTACGGCGTGCGCACCCCGCGGATGTCGCGGTAGTCCTGGTGGCCGGGGCCGGCCCACAGGATCGCGTCTCCCTCGCCGACGAGCTTCACGGCCTCGAGGATCGCGCGCTCGGGCGGCGTGAAGGCGTGGATCTCGGCGTCGGGTCGCGCTCGGCGTGCACCCTCGACGAGCACCTCGCGGATGGCATCCGGATTCTCGTGGCGGGGGTGGTGGTCGGTGACGATGAGGATGTCGCTGCCTTCGACGGCCGTGCGGCCCATGTCGTGGCGCTTCGTGGCGTCGCGGTCGCCGTCGGCGCCGAAGAGCATGACGACTTTGCCGGGAGTCACGCGCCGCACCGCGGCGAGCGTCTTCTCGAATGCGTCGGGGGAGTGTCCGAAGTCGACGTACACCGCCGGCCCCTCGGAGCCCGACACCAACTGCGTGCGGCCGGGGAGGGAGGCGTCGATGCGCGCGCCGTCGAGCGCGGCGACCAGGCGGTCCCACGCGTACCCCGCCTCGAGCAGCATGACGATCGCGAGTCCCGCGTTGGCGGCCATGTGCCGTCCGATCACCGGCACCACGGTCGTGAGCGAGCGACCGTCGCCCGATCGCAGCGTGAACTGCGTGCCCTCCTGTCGCTCGTCGACGATCTCGACGGCCCAGTCGGCGGTCGCCGTGGGGTCGTGGGCGATGGCCGGGGTGACGATCGTGACGACGGGGATCTCGGCCCGCGCCGCGATCTCGGCACCGGCGGGGGAGTCGAGGCACACGACGCCGCGGCGCGCGCGGTCGGCGCGGAAGAGGGGCAGCTTCGCCTCGAAGTACTCGCGCATGTCGGCGTAGTCGTCGAGGTGGTCGTGCGTGAGGTTGGTGAAACCGGCGACGTCGAACATCAGTCCGTCGACGCGGTGACGGGTGAGGGCTTGGGCACTCACCTCGACCGCGACGGCTTCGACGCCCCGCTCGCGCATGAGGGCGAGCAGCGCGTGGAACTCGGAGGCCTCGGGCGTCGTCAGACGCGACACGATGACCTCGCCGGCGATGTGGCGCTCGGCGGTCGACGACAGGCCCGTCACGACCCCCAGCTGGCCGAGGATGCCCTCGAGCAGGTGCGAGACGCTCGTCTTGCCATTCGTGCCGGTGGTGGCCAGCAACGTCGGCAGATCGTCGTCGGCGCCGGTGCCGTAGACCCAGGCCGACAACTCGCCGAGGAGCGCGCGGGGGTCGTCGACCACGACGATGGGCAGACCCGCGGATGCGGCGATCTCCGCTCCGTCGGCGTCGGTGATGACGGCGACGGCTCCGCGTTCGGCGGCGGTGGTCGCGAAGTCGGCGCCGTGACGGTTCACGCCGCGGATCGCGACGAAGGCCTCGCCGGTGCGCAGGTCGGCCGTGGCGAGGGTGATCCCGGTCAGGGTCGTCCCCTCGACGTCGCCGACGCTGCGCACGCCGAAGCGTCGGGCCAGTTCCGCGAGGTCGCGGTGGGGCGGTCGCTCCGGCCGGAGCACGGGCGGGAGGTTCGAGGGCACGTCGGTCGGCATCCCGTCCATTGTCTCACCCGGGGTCGCACAGACACCGCATCGGCGCCGCACGGGCGGTTCAAAGCCGGGCGGCGGTATCGTCGCCGGGTGACCGCGATCGCCTTCCTCATCGGCGTGCTCGTGCTCGTGATCGGCCTGGCCGTCTCGATCGCCCTGCACGAGGTCGGGCACCTGCTGCCCGCCAAGCTCTTCGGCGTGCGCGTCGGCCAGTACATGATCGGGTTCGGACCCACGCTGTGGTCGAAGCGGGTCGGCGAGACCGAGTACGGCTTCAAGCTCCTGCCCCTGGGCGGCTTCATCTCGATGGCGGGCATGTATCCGCCGGCCCCCGAGGGGGAGAAGCCGTCGAAGCGTCGCTCGCGGTTCTTCGCGACGATGGTGCAGGACGCCCGGGATGCCAACGCCGAGACCCTCGTCGAGGGCGACGACCGCGTGTTCTACAAGCTCCCCGTGTGGAAACGCGTCGTCGTGATGCTCGGCGGCCCGGTCATGAACCTGCTGCTGGCTTTCGTCCTGTCGGCGGTCGCGGTGAGCGGGATCGGCGTCGCGGTCGCCACCACCACCGTCGCGTCGGTGTCGGAGTGCGTCATCCCCGCGAGCGAGAACCGCACCGACTGCACTTCGGGCGACCCGGTCGCGCCGGCGGCCGCCGCCGGCATCCGACCCGGCGACGTGATCGTGTCGATCGACGGTCAGGCGGTGTCGACGTTCGCCGAGGCGGCGGCGATCATCCAGGACGCCCCCGGCCGCGCCCTGCCGGTCGTGATCGAGCGCGACGGCACGCAGCAGACCGTCACCATCACCCCGCAGCGGAGCGACCGCGCCGTCACCGACGCTCAGGGGCAGCCCGTGCGGGATGCCGCGGGCCAGCCCGAGTACGAGACGGTGGGCTTCGCGGGTCTGCGCCCCCAGCAGGGGCTCGAACCGCAGCCGATCTGGGTGGGGCCGGAGGCGACGATCCAGCAGGTCGGCGCGGTCGCGCAGATCATGACGCAGCTGCCGGTGCGCATCTACGATACGGCCGCCGATCTGGTGACCGGTCAGCCGCGCGACCCCGATGGGCCGCTGAGCGTCGTGGGCGCGGGGCGCCTCGCCGGCGAGTACGCCGCGGTCGATGCCCCCATCCTCGCGCGCGTGCAGTCGATCATCGGCCTGCTCGCCGGGTTGAACATCGCCCTGTTCGTCTTCAACCTCATCCCGCTGCTGCCCCTCGACGGCGGACACGTCGTGGTGGCCCTGTGGGACGGCATCAAGCGCGCCGTCGCGCGCCTGCGGGGCACGGTCGCGCGGCCGGTGGATGCCACGCGCCTCGTGCCCGTGACGTTCGTCGTCGTCGTGCTGCTGATCGGCATGGGCGGCGTGCTGTTCCTCGCCGACATCTTCAACCCGGTGCAGTTGCTGTAGCCGGACGGGCGCGGTACGACGTGCGTCTGTCGAACGGTCCAGGCGCTGTGCGGGGCCCGGGGCTTCGACAGGCCCAGCCACCTCGGGGGGAGCGCAGCCACCTCGGTGGGGAGGCCCCTGAGCCCGTCGAAGGGGCCGGGCCCTACAGCGCGTGGGCGATCAGCCGCTCCAGGGTGCGCATGCCGTCGCGCGAGAGGATCGACTCGAGGTGGCCCTGCACGCTCGCGAAACCGGGTCCGCGCAGGGCGTAGACGTCGCCGGTCGTCGAATCCGCGGCGACGTCGATCTCGGAGCCGCTGACGGGAGCGTCAGGCCCGTAGGAGATGCCGCGACGGTCGCCCGGGTTCACCCGCGCGGTGAAGGTGTTGTAGAACCCGATCGACGCGTCCTCGCCGAAGACGTCGACGCTCTTCTGCAGACCCTGGTGCGGCCGGTCCAGCGGCATGAGCTCGATGCCGAGCGCGTCGGCCAGGATCTGGTGGCTCAGGCACACGGCGAGCAGCGGATCGCGGCGAGCGGTGCGCCGGCCGACGACGTGCCGCATCGCCTCCATGCGCGGGGTGTCGTCGCGCGGGTCGCCCGGGCCGGGGCCCGAGACGACGAGGTCGGCGGCATCCAGGTCGGCATCCGTCACCTCCGACCAGTGCACGATCCGGGTGTCGAGTCCGAGGTGGCGCAGCTGGTGGGCGAGCATGGTGGTGAAGCGGTCCTCGGCGTCGACCACGAGCGCCGTGCGGCCGGCGAACGGGCCGGAGCCGTCGGGGTCCTGCGGGTTCATCCAGAACGGCGCGAGGCGGTCGTTGCGGGATGCCAGCAGTTCGGCGATCGCGGGATCCTCGCCCAGAGGGCGGCGTGGGGCGGTCGGTGCGTCGGGGTCGGCCGCCGGGGGAGCCGCCGGCGCGTCGCGGGGGATCGCGCCGATCGCGCCGAGCACTCCCGCCGCCTTGCCGTGCGTCTCGCCCACTTCGCCGTAGGGGTCGGAATGGCGCACGAGCGTCGCGCCGACGGGCACGCGCAGGCGCCCGTCGACGAGGTACGCCGTGCGGATGAGGATGGGCGCGTCGAGGTCGTGCGTGGCCCCCTCGGCCGCGCCGTTGGGGGTGAACAGCGCCGCGACGCCGGAGTAGTACCCGCGGGGGGCGGTCTCGTGCCGGGCGATGACCGTGCACGCGTTCTGCATGGGGGAGCCGGTGACGGTCGGGGCGAACATCGTCTCGCGCAGGATGTCGCGCGGGTCGAGGTCGCTGCGTCCGCGCAGCATGTACTCGGTGTGGGTCAGCCGCGACATCTCTTTGAGGTGCGGGCCGGTGATGCGTCCGCCGTCGCTGCAGACGGCGCTCATCATCTTCAGCTCTTCGTCGACGACCATGAAGAGCTCCTCGGTCTCTTTGGTCGAGCGCAGGAACTCCGCGAGCGTCTCGGCGGTCGCTCCCCCTGCGGGGTGGCGGAAGGTGCCCGAGATGGGGTTCATCGTGACGATGCCGTCCTGGGCGCTGACGTGCGCCTCGGGGCTCGCGCCGACGGCGATGTGCCCGTCGGTGACGACGGCGAACGTCCAGTAGGCGCCCTTCTCGTGTTCGAGGAGCGCGCGGAACCACGTCAGCGCGGCGACCCGCGGATCGGTGTCGACGCCCGCGACGAAGTCACGACGGATGACGAAGTTCGCCCCCTCGCCGCGGCCGATCTCGTCGGCGATCACCCGCCGCACGATGTCGGCGTACTCCTCGTCGGCGATGTCGAACCCGGCGTCGGTGAGCGGCACGGGGGAGGAGGGGAGGGATGCCATGACCTCGGCCCGCGGCAGGGCGACGCGCTCGTCGATCACGAGGCAGCGCAGCGGTGCTCCGTCGTCGTGGCAGACGAAACCGCGCTCGCGCACCTGGCGGTACGGCACCAGGGCGAGGACCTCGCGCGCGGTGCCCGCGGCATCCGTCAACGGGATGTCGGCGAGCAGCTCGACGTCGACGATGTCGCCGGTCAGCACCTCGACGGTGGCGCCGTCACGGGCGATCAGCGCGAAGGGAGCGCTGCCGCCGGCGAGGTCGGCGAGCAGGGAGGAGGGGTCGGGCGCGGTCATCGAGGAATCTTTTCGTCTGTGAGGGAGGGTCCGAGGCGGCCGCCGAAAACACGAAGACCGCCCGGGTTCCCCAGGGGGAGGGCGGTCTGTTGCATGCGTGCGCACCGCCTAGACGGTGAGCCACCAGGATGTGTACGCGCGCATGGCGCCGAACCTACCACAGGGCGTCCTCAGCCTCCGTGCGGGGGCTGAGGCGTAGGCTGATCGGCGTGCCTGCAGTGAACATCGGGATGCCCCGCGTGCCGGAGGTCCTCGCGCCTCGTCGTAAGACCCGTCAGATCAAGGTCGGCAAGGTGCTCGTGGGCGGCGACGCCCCCGTGAGCGTCCAGTCGATGACGACGACGCCGACGACCAACATCAACGCCACGCTCCAGCAGATCGCCGAGCTCACGGCATCCGGATGCGAGATCGTGCGCGTGGCCGTTCCGTCGCAGGACGACGCCGACGTGCTGCACATCATCGCCAAGAAGAGCCAGATCCCGGTCATCGCCGACATCCACTTCCAGCCGAAGTACGTCTTCCAGGCGATCGACGCCGGGTGCGGCGCGGTGCGCGTGAACCCCGGCAACATCCGCAAGTTCGACGACCAGGTCGGTGCGATCGCCGCGGCCGCGAAGGCGGCGGGGGTGTCGCTGCGCATCGGCGTCAACGCCGGGTCGCTCGACCGGCGCCTGCTCGAGAAGTACGGCAAGGCCACGCCCGAAGCGCTCGTCGAGAGCGCCGTGTGGGAGGCCTCGCTGTTCGAGGAGCACGACTTCCACGACTTCAAGATCTCGGTCAAGCACAACGACCCGATCGTCATGGTCAAGGCCTACCGGCTGCTCGCCGAGCGCGGCGACTGGCCCCTGCACCTCGGCGTGACCGAGGCCGGCCCCGCGTTCCAGGGCACGATCAAAAGCGCCACCGCTTTCGGCATCCTGCTCTCCGAGGGCATCGGCGACACCATCCGCGTCTCGCTGTCGGCGCCGCCCGCCGAAGAGGTCAAGGTCGGCCACCAGATCCTGCAGTCGCTGAACCTGCGCGAGCGCAAGCTCGAGATCGTCTCGTGCCCGTCGTGCGGTCGCGCGCAGGTCGACGTCTACACCCTCGCCGACGACGTCACCGAGGGTCTGAAAGACATGACCGTTCCGCTGCGCGTGGCCGTCATGGGCTGCGTCGTGAACGGTCCCGGCGAGGCACGCGACGCCGATCTCGGTGTCGCTTCGGGCAACGGCAAGGGCCAGATCTTCGTCAAGGGTCAGGTCATCAAGACCGTGCCCGAGTCCGAGATCGTGCAGACCCTGATCGAGGAGGCGAACCGCCTCGCCGACGAGATGGGCCCCGACGCCGCTCCCGGTACCGCGCAGGTCATCACGGCCTGAGCGCGGCGGGCGGTCCGCGCGCGAGCGATCGGACCGCCGTCCGTCGGCTTTTGTTCCGATAACGTCGGAAGTCTCATGACCGAGACTCCCGCCGCATCCCTCGCCCGTCCGCTGATCGCCGGGGTCGTCACCGCCCTCGTCGGCTTCACCAGCACCTTCGCCGTCGTCCTGACGGGCCTGCGCGCCGTCGGCGCCACCCCGGAACAGGCGGCGAGCGGCCTGCTCGCGATCACCCTCGTCGTCGGTGTCGGCTGCGTGCTGCTGGCCGGTCGCTATCGCATCCCGATCACCGTCGCGTGGTCGACGCCCGGTGTGGCGCTGCTCGCGGCGACCGGCGCCGTCGACGGAGGGTGGCCGGCCGTCGTCGGCGGTTTCCTGGTGTCGGCGGTGCTCATCCTCTGCACCGCGCTCTTCCCGCCGCTCGGGGCGCTCATCGCGCGCATCCCGCCGTCCATCGCCCAGGCGATGCTCGCGGGGGTGCTGCTCCCGCTGTGCGTGGCGCCGTTCGTCGGTGTGGTCGAAGACCCGTGGGGCGTCGCGCCCGTGCTGATCGTGTGGCTGGTGGCATCCCGTCTCCTGCCGCGCTGGGCGGTGCCGTTGGCCTTCGTCGCGGCGATCGCCGTCGTGGCGGTGGAACTGTCGCGCACGGGTGCGCAGATGGATGCCGCGGCGCTCGTGCCGCGCCTGGAGTTCACCGTTCCGACCCTCACCGTGGGCTCGGTGATCGGTATCGCCCTGCCGCTGTTCATCGTGACGATGGCGTCGCAGAACGTCCCGGGCGTTGCCGTGATGCGCAGCCTGGGCTTCACGATCCCGTGGCGGCCCGCGATGCTCGTCACCGGGCTGGGCACCGCCGCGGCGGCCGGCTTCGGCGGTCACGCCATGAACCTCGGTGCCATCAGCGCCGCGATCGCGGCGGGGCCCGATTCGCACCCCGATCCGAAGCGGCGGTGGGTCGCCGGCGTCTCGGCGGGCGGCACGTACCTCGTGCTCGGCGCGCTATCGGCGGCGTTCGCCGCGATCGTCCTGCTGGCGCCTGCGGGCGTGATTCCCGCCGTGGCCGGCGTTGCGCTGTTCGGAGCCTTCGGCTCGGCCGTGCAGCAGGCGATCGATGATCCGGGGGAGCGGGTGCCCGCGGTGGTGACGTTCCTCGTCGCCGCATCCGGGATCGCGGTGCTCGGCGTCAGCGCGGCGTTCTGGGCCCTCGTGGCCGGTCTGCTGGTGCGGACGGTGCTGCACGTGGGCCGCGCGCGACGGTGACGGCGGCCATCGCACGGTACGACCGGCTACCGACATGTCGCGCCCGTGACGATGTCATACGACCCGTCGATGCAGACCGCCGGGGCGAACGACAACGGCAACACGGCCGTCACGCCTGAGACCGTCAGTGCGGTGCGCTGAGGCCCGGCATCCACTCGGCGTCGTCCCCCGCCTTAGACTCGTCTCTCGTGGTCACCCGTCTGTCGAACTTCTTCCTCCGCACGCTTCGCGAAGACCCCTCGGATGCCGAGGTCACGAGCCACCGCCTGCTCGTGCGCGCCGGGTACATCCGCCGCAACGCGCCCGGCATCTTCGCGTGGCTCCCGCTCGGGCTGAAGGTCGAGGCCAAGATCGAGACGGTCGTGCGCGAGGAGATGGCGAACGCCGGTGCCTTCGAGGTGCACTTCCCGGCGCTGCTGCCGCGTGAGCCGTACGAGGTCACGGGCCGCTGGGAGGAATACGGCGACGCGCTGTTCCGCCTGCAGGACCGCAAGGGCGCCGACTATCTGCTCGCGCCCACGCACGAGGAGATGTTCACGCTCCTGGTCAAGGACCTCTACTCGTCGTACAAAGACCTGCCGCTGACGATCTACCAGATCCAGGACAAGTACCGCGATGAGGCGCGTCCGCGTGCGGGCCTGCTGCGCGGCCGCGAGTTCACGATGAAAGACGCGTACTCGTTCGACGCGACGGATGCCGGGCTCGACGCCTCGTACCAGGCGCAGCGCGACGCCTACGAGCGCATCTTCACCCGTCTGGGCCTCGAATACGTCATCGTCGCCGCCGACGCGGGCGCGATGGGCGGCTCGAAGTCCGAGGAGTTCCTGCACCCGACCCCCATCGGCGAAGACACGTTCGTGCGTTCGGCCGGCGGGTACGCCGCCAACGTCGAGGCGTTCACCACCGTGGCCCCCGACGCGCTGCCGATCGCCGGACAGCCCGAGGCCGTCATCTTCGATTCGCCGAACACCCCGACGATCGCGACCCTCGTCGATCATTCCAACGCGCACCTCGACGCCCCGGCGCCCGGCATCGCCGGACCCGCCACGGACGAGGCGACCGCGTGGACCGCCGCACACACGTTGAAGAACGTCGTGCTCGCCCTCACGCACCTCGACGGCACGCGCGAGCTCGTCGTGGTGGGACTGCCCGGCGACCGCGACGTCGACGACAAGCGCGTCGAGGTCGCCTTCGCGCCCGCCGAGGTCGAGGCCGCCACCGAGGCGGACTTCGCGGAGAACCCGCTGCTGGTCAAGGGATACATCGGTCCGTGGTCGCCGACCGGCGCCGTGCTGGGTGAGGAGTCGGCGACGAAGATCCGCTACTACCTCGACCCCCGCGTGGTCGACGGCACCGCGTGGATCACGGGCGCCAACATCGACCAGAAGCACGTGCACTCCCTCGTCGCCGGTCGCGACTTCGTCGGCGACGGCTTCGTCGAGGTCTCCACCGTGCGCGCCGGTGACCCCGCGCCCGACGGCTCCGGCCCGGTGGAGCTCGCACGCGGCATGGAGATCGGCCACGTCTTCCAGCTCGGGCGCAAGTACGCCGAGGCCCTCGGCTTGAAGGTGCTCGACGAGAACGGCAAGCTCGCCACCGTCACCATGGGCTCCTACGGCATCGGCGTCACCCGCATCCTCGCGATCATCGCCGAGCTCAACAACGACGACAAGGGACTCATCTGGCCCGCCTCGGTCGCCCCGTTCGACGTGCACGTGGTGGCCACCGGCCGCGACCAGGCGGCGTTCGAGCTCGCGGCATCCGTCTCCGACCAGCTCGAGGCCGCCGGCCTCGACGTGCTCTACGACGACCGCCCCAAGGTGTCGCCCGGTGTGAAGTTCGGCGACGCCGAGCTCGTCGGCATCCCGCGCATCCTCATCGTCGGCCGCGGCGCCGCCGAGGGTCAGGTCGAGCTGTGGGACCGCCGCACGGGCGAGCGCGAGACTGTCACGGTCGCCGACGCCGTGGCGGCGCTGACGCGCTGACGTCTCACTCCGCCGTTGCGGCGCCTCCACCCCGAGGTTGCGGCTCGCCGACATGTCGGTTGCACCCTGCAACCGCTTCGTCGGCGAGCTGCGGTCTCCCGGTCTGCGCACGAGCGCGCAGGCCCGCGGTGAGCGGGGGCGCGCCGGGGGAGACCGGTCAAGAGGCGCCGGGAAGGGCCGTCGCATGGATAGCGTGGATGCCATGATCTCGGCCCCCCGCCTGTCGCTGTCCGACGGCTCCACGATTCCCCAGCTCGGTGTCGGCACGTACAAGGTGCCGGCCGACATCACCGCCGGCCTCGTGGAGGGGGCGCTCGCCGCGGGCTACCGCCACATCGACACCGCCGCCCTTTACGGCAACGAGGCCGAGGTCGGCGAGGGACTCCGTGCCTCGGGGCTCGACCGTGACGACGTCTTCATCACCACCAAGGTCTGGAACGACGACCAGGGCTTCGACGAGACGCTGCGCGCCTTCGATGCGAGCGCGGCCCGACTCGGTCTCGACCGCGTCGACCTCTACCTCATCCATTGGCCCATCCCCAGCGCCGACCGCTACGTCGACACCTGGCGCGCACTCCTGCGTCTGCAGCAGGAGGGGCGCGTGACCTCGGTCGGCGTGAGCAACTTCGCCATCGCGCACCTCGAGCGCCTGCGCGACGAGACGGGCGTGCTGCCGGCGGTGAACCAGGTCGAGCTGCACCCGCGTTTCCCCCAGAACGACCTGGTCGACTGGCATGCCGCGAACGGCATCGTCACCGAGTCGTGGGCGCCGCTCGCCCGCGGCGGTCTGCTCGCCGAGCCGGTGCTCGCGCGCATCGCCGAACGCCACGGCAAGACCCCCGCCCAGGTCGTCGTGCGCTGGCACCTCGACCGCGGGTTGGTCGTGTTCCCGAAGTCGGTGTCGCTCGACCGCATCCGCGAGAACGGCGAGGTGTTCGACTTCACCCTCGACGCCGACGACCAGACCGCCCTCGCCGCGCTCGACACCGGAGAACGGACCGGCCGCGACCCCTCGCTCGACTGACCGCACGGGTCTCCGCCGGAGTCGACAGGCGACGGTGTGCACGCCGCAGGAGATCCGATGATCGTCGGGCGGTCACACGGGCCCGTCGGCGACCAGCGGACGCCGATCTCCTGCGCTGTGCTCGGACCGGGCGGGCGCGGCGCCGGCCATCACACGTCGAGGCGGGCGTAGCGTGCGCGGAAGACGGTGAAGACGCCGTAGGCGAGGAACCCCAGCCCGACCAGGAAGGCCAGGAAAGGCCCCGCGGGCAGAGCGATGAGGGCCGAGATCGCGCCGTCGAGCCCGCCCGCGGTGTCGGGTTCGATCTTCGCCGCCGCCACCACCAGCAGTACCCCGACGATGGCCAGCGCGACACCCTTCGCCAAGAACCCGAAGACGCCGAGCGCGCTGAGGACGTGGCCGACGACTCCGGCGGGCAGGTGCACCTTCGAACGGAACGAGCGACGCGCGCCCATCCACACGAACCCGACACCCACTCCCGCCACGGCAAGGCCTGTGGCGCCCAGAACGGCCCCGCCGATCGGCAGCGTGAGCACGGCTTCGCTGGCGTCTTCGGCGGCCTGCTCGGCCCGCGGCCGGGCGCCGAGGGCGACGGATGCCGAGAGCACGCCGATCACGACGAAGACGATGCCCTGCGGAGCCTCGGCCAGCACCCGTGCCAGTCGCTTCCACCCCGACAGGCCCCGAGGGGCCACCGCCTGCAGCAGATGCCAGCACCCCAGTGCCACGAGCCCTACGGCGAGGGCGCCGAGCGCCGCCGCTCCGAGCGGGATCGCGGCCAGCGCGCGGAAGGCGCCCGTCTGGTCGGTGTCTTCGGCCGCTCCGAAACCGACGGCGAGCACGAGCCCGCCCACGAGCAGGTGCAGGATGCCGTTGGCGACGTACCCCGCGCGAGCGGCGACGCGGAAGACGGGGTTCGCCTCGGCCTCGCGTGCGGCGGAGCGGGCGGAGGACGGCATCCCGGCACCGTATGCCCTCTGCACACACCGCGCCAATCCGTTGCGGTCGCACGGCGCGTCGGCTGGTGCGCGGGCGAAGCGTCCTGGGGGGTTCCTGCGAGGAATACGGCAAACGGGTGAAGATCATGTGTCATGGCCGTTGCCGTCTTGGCAGTGCGGCGCGGGACTCATTACGGTCGGATGGTGCCCGAGAACACCTCAGAGCTGCGTCCCACCCACCCGTTGGCCATCGCGCCCGTCGTCGCCCCCGCGGCATCCGTCGACGGCTTCGCCAAACAGTTCCTGCAGAACCTGAACTTCGACCAGGGCGTGACGCTGTCGACCTCCGACGTCAACGATCAGTACCTGGCCCTGGCGTACACGGTCCGCGACTACCTCATGGCGCGGTGGTTCGACGACCGGGCGAAGCAGAAGACGCAGCAGGCGAAGACCGTGTGCTACCTCTCCGCCGAGTACCTGCTGGGCCGCCAGCTCGACAACAACCTGCTCGCTGCGCGACTGACCGACATCGCGACCGAGGCGCTCGCCCAGTGCGGCATCGACATCGACGACCTCCGCCAGGTCGAGATCGAGCCCGGGCTCGGCAACGGCGGCCTCGGTCGCCTGGCCGCGTGCTTCATCGACTCGCTCGCCACCATGAGCGTGCCCACGATCGGCTACGGCATCCGCTACGAGTACGGCATCTTCCGCCAGGCCTTCGCCGACGGGCAGCAGGTCGAGCAGCCCGACGCGTGGCTGCGCATGGGCTCGCCGTGGGACTTCGCCCACCCCGAGGCCGCGCAGACCATCTCGTTCGCCGGCACCACCGAGACCTACGACGACGACGGCGTCGAGCGCACCCGCTGGGTCCCCGAGTGGAACGTGCTCGCGGTGCCCTACAACATGATGGTCCCCGGCTACCACAACGGCCGGGTCAACACCCTGCGCCTGTGGCGCGCGGTGGCCACGAACGCCTTCGACCTGCACACCTTCAACTCCGGCGACTACGTCCAGTCGGTGCGCGCGCAGACCTTCGCCGAGAACATCTCGAAGGTGCTCTACCCCGAGGACTCCACGCCCCAGGGCAAGGAGCTGCGTCTGCAGCAGCAGTACTTCTTCGTCGCGGCATCCATCGCCGACTTCATCGAGAACGTCCTGCCCGACGACTTCGACCTCGACGACCTGCCCGAGCGCGTCATCTTCCAGCTCAACGACACGCACCCGGTCATCGGCGTACCCGAGCTCATGCGCGTGCTCGTCGACGAGAAGAAGCTCGAGTGGGATGCCGCGTGGGCCATCACTCAGAAGTGCTTCGCGTACACGTGCCACACGCTGCTTCCCGAGGCCCTCGAGGTGTGGTCGGTCGACCTGCTCGGACGACTCCTGCCGCGCCACCTCGAGATCATCTACCGCATCAACGACGAGTTCCTCCTCGAGGTGCGCGAGCGCTTCGGCGACGACGAGATGCTGATCCGCAACATGTCGATCATCGGCGAGCACCCGTACCGGTCGGTGCGCATGGCCTACCTCGCCACGGTCGCCGGGTCGAAGGTCAACGGCGTCGCCGAGCTGCACTCGCAGCTGCTGCGCGACAACGTGCTCAAGGACTTCGCCGAGATGTGGCCCGACAAGTTCACCAACGTCACCAACGGCGTGACGCCCCGCCGCTTCCTGCGTCTGGCCAACCCCGAGCTGTCGAGCCTCATCACCGAGGCTCTCGGCGCGGGCTGGACCGTCGACCTCGAGCGCTTGCGGGGGCTTGAGGCCCTTGCCGACGACGCCGATTTCCGCGAGAGGTTCGCCGCCGTGAAGGCCTCGAACAAGCGCCGCCTGAGCCGTGTGCTCGAAGCGCGCGGTGAGGCTCCGCTCGACGACGGTCACCTGCTCGACGTGATGATCAAGCGTCTGCACGAGTACAAGCGGCAGACGCTGAAGGTGCTGCACATCGTCAGCACCTACGAGGGCATCGTCTCGGGCCGGCTGGACGTCGACGACGTGCAGGCGCGCACCTTCCTCTTCGGTGCCAAGGCCGCCCCGGGCTACGGCATGGCCAAGCGCATCATCCACCTCATCAACGCCGTCGGCGAGGTCGTGAGCGCCGACGAGCGCGTCAAGGGCAAGCTGAAGGTGCTGTACCCGGCGAACTACAACGTCACCCTCGCCGAGAGCATCATCCCGGCCGCCGACCTGTCGGAGCAGATCTCGCTCGCCGGCAAAGAGGCATCGGGCACCGGCAACATGAAGCTCGCCCTCAACGGCGCGCTCACCATCGGCACCGACGACGGCGCGAACGTCGAGATCCGCAAGCTGGTCGGCGACGACAACTTCTTCCTGTTCGGTATGAGCGAGCCCGAGGTCGAAGCCCTCTGGGCCGAGGGCTACCGCCCCGCCGACTTCTACCAGGAAGACGACGACCTGCGCCGCGCGATCGATCTCATCGCGTCCGGCGCGTTCTCGAACGGCGATCGCACGGTGTTCGAGCCGCTGGTGTCGAACCTGCTCTACGACGACCGGTTCATGGCGCTCGCCGACTTCCGTTCGTACCTCGACGCGCAGGACCGGGTCGACGCGGCCTACGCCGATCAGGACGCGTGGGTGCGCTCGGCGATCCTCAACGTCGCGCGCAGCGGCTACTTCTCCTCCGACCGGGCGATGCGCGACTATCTCGACCGCATCTGGCACGCCACCCCGGTGAGCTGACGCGGTTTCCGGATGCCGCGACCCGGGCGCTCGCCCGAGGTCGCGGCATCCGTCGTTCTGGCAGGAACACGGCGCAGCCTGGCGCTCGCCCACCTGCCGCGCGGCGACGCGCCGCGCGAGAGTGGGGGTCCGACCGATCCCGGAGGCCCCGTGCGCATCAGCGACTTCCCCGTTCCCGACACCCTCGCCGCCCGTGGCGCGCTCGCCCTGGCCGAGCAGTACCAGTCGCCCGCGATCACCGCCCACGCGCTGCGGTCGTGGTTGTGGGCCGAGGCATTCGCGGTGGTCGACGGCATCCGGAACCTCGACCGTGAGCTGCTGTACGTCGCGGCGGTGCTGCACGACATCGGCGCGGTGGGGGAGTTCGACAACCACAGGCTCTCGTACGAGCACGCGGGTGGGCACGTCGGCGTCGCGCTCACGGCGGGCGCGGGCTGGGAGCAGTCCCGACGAGAGCGCGTGCTCGAGGTGATCGTGCGGCACAACTGGCCGAGCGTGGATTCGACGATGGATGCCGAGGGGTACCTGCTCGAGATCGCCACGGGTCTCGACATCTCCGGCGCCCGCCCCGACGCACTGCCCGAGGATTTCCGTCGCGAGGTGCTCGCCGCTCACCCGCGCGGAGCGCTCGCCGCCGAGTTCGGCGCGTGCGTCGTGGATTAGGCGGCGCGCAAGCCCGACACCGCCGCCCGGCGCCTCGTCGAGGGGGGACTGGTGGCCAAGCTCGCCGCGAACCCGCTCGAGTCCCTCTGATGCTCGGCGCCGCGGCATCCGGAATCGCCCGCCGAGGTGCGAGGGGGAGCGCATCCCGGGTATCGTAGGAGGGTTGTCGGCGCCGGTCGCGTCGACGAAAGCTGAACAACGGAGGGCCTTGTGGACATCGATCTCGCACTTCTGAAGACGATCGAACGCGAGAAGGAGATCCCCTTCGACGAGCTCGCGCGCATCATCGAGCAGGCGATCCTCACCGCCTACGCCAAGCACATCTCGCCCAGCGGCGAGATTCCGGCGGGCGCACGGGCGTCGCTCGACCGCAAGACCGGTCACGTGGGCATCTTCACCCCCGTCACCGACGACGAGGGCGCGGTCATCGGCGAAGAGGAGCAGGCCCCCGACGACTTCGGTCGCATCGCCGCCTTCGCCGCGAAGCAGGTCATCAGCCAGCGTCTGCGCGACATCGCCGACGACGCGGTGCTGGGGGAGTTCCGCGGCAAAGAGGGCGACATCGTCGCCGGCGTCGTGCAGCAGGGACCCAACCCGCGCATGGTGCACGTCGACCTGGGAACGGTCGAGGCCATCCTGCCGCCCGAGGAGCAGGTGCCCGGCGAGAGCTACCCGCACGGTTCGCGCCTACGTGTGTACGTCACCAGCGTCGCCAAGGGCAACAAGGGGCCGCAGATCACCGTGTCGCGCACCCACCCCGGGCTCGTGCGCAAGCTCTTCGCGCTCGAGGTGCCCGAGATCGCCGCGGGTCTGGTCGAGATCGTGTCGCTCGCCCGCGAGGCGGGGCACCGCTCGAAGATCGCCGTCAAGGCCAACGACCCGACGGTCAACGCGAAGGGCGCCTGCATCGGCGAGCTCGGCCGCCGCGTCCGCGCGGTGACCGAAGAGCTCGCGGGCGAGAAGATCGACATCATCGACTACGACGCCGAACTGCCGCGCTTCGTCGCGAACGCGCTGTCGCCCGCGAAGGTGACCTCGTCGTTCGTGCTCGACGCCTCGACGAAGGCCGTGCGCGCCCTGGTGCCCGACTACCAGCTGTCCCTCGCCATCGGCAAAGAGGGGCAGAACGCGCGCCTGGCCGCCAAGCTGACCGGCGCGAAGATCGACATCCAGCCCGACAGCATCCTCGAAGACAACTGAGCGTCCGTCGTCCCGGTGGCGGCGAGGTGTACGATGGAACCAGTACGAACGTGCGTCGGATGCCGCGCACGCGCCCCCCGATCATCGCTTCTGCGCGTGGTCGCCGACGGATCGATCCTCGTCGCTGACGAGAAAGCGGTCCTGCCGGGCCGGGGAGCGTGGGTGCACGAGACGGACGCGTGCGTGGGGAAAGCCCTCACGCGTCGCGCCTTCGTACGAGCATTGCGTGTGTCAGGCCCGCTTGACACGCAGACCTTCGAATCAACCCTCCAGCGAAAAGGCTGAACGGCTATGGACACGAAGTGAACGGCTCGAAATGAGACCCGTCCGCAACTAACGGTCTGCCCTGTCCGGGGTAGGCCCCTCAGACAGGAGAATTGTGGCAAAACCACGCGTGCACGAGATCGCTTCCGAGCTCGGCGTCGACAGCAAGGTCGCGCTTGCGAAGCTGAAGGAGCTCGGCGAGTTCGTCAAGAGCCCGTCATCCACGATCGAGCCCCCCGTGGCTCGTAAGCTCCGCGCCGCCCTCGCGGCCGAGAGCTCTTCGGGATCCTCGGATGCCAAGCCCGCCGCTCCCGCGGCGCGGCCCGCGTCCGGCGCCCGCCCCGGCCCGGCGCGTCCCGCCGCGACCCCCGGTGCCCGTCCCTCCGGCCCCACGCCCGGACCCGCGAAGCCCGCCGCTCCGGCCGCGCCCGCGGCCGCCCCCGCACCGGCAGCGCCGGCGCCCGCGGCATCCGCCCCCGCTCCCGCGGCCCCGGCGGAGAAGACCGCTGCGCCCGCGCCGAAGACCCCGTCGTCGCCGCCGAGCCCCGGCTCCGTCGCCCCGACCCCCGGTGCCGGTGCCCCCAAGCCCGGCCCCAGCGCGCCCCCGCGCCCGGGCGGTGCCCGTCCGGGCAACAACCCCTTCGCGTCGTCACAGGGCATGGGCCAGCGCCCCTCGGGCCCGCGTCCCGGCAACAACCCCTTCGCCTCGGCGCAGGGCATGGGCCAGCGCCCGACGCCCGGCAACATCCCGCGTCCGCAGGCTCCGCGTCCGGGTGCCCCGCGTCCCGGCGCTCCGCGTCCCGGTGGCGCGGGCCGCCCCGGTGGCGGCGGTCGTCCCGGCGCTCCGTTCCAGCAGCGTCCCGGCGGTCCCGGTCGTCCCGGCGGCGCCGGTGGCGGCTTCCAGCGCCCCGGTGGCGCTCCCGGTGCTCCGGGCGGCGGCGGTTTCGCCGGTCGTCCCGGCGGTGGTGGCGGTCGCGGTCGCGGCCCCGGCGGTGGTACCGCGGGTGCCTTCGGCAAGGGCGGCGGCAAGAGCAAGCAGCGCAAGTCGCGTCGGGCGAAGCGGCAGGAATTCGAGATGCGGTCGGCGCCGGTCGTCGGCGGCGTCAACGTCTCGAAGGGCAACGGCGAGATCATCCGCCTGCGTCGCGGTGCGTCCATCGCCGACTTCGCTGACAAGCTCGAGGCCCTGCGCGGCTACAACGTGCAGCCCGGCACGCTCGTGACCATCCTGTTCAACCTGGGCGAGATGGCCACCGCGACCGAGTCGCTCGACGAGGCCACCTTCGAGGTGCTCGGTGCCGAGCTCGGCTACAAGATCCAGATGGTCTCGCCCGAGGACGAAGACAAAGAGCTCCTCGAGGGCTTCGGTCTCGACCTCGATGCCGAGCTCGAGGCCGAGAGCGAGGACGATCTCGAGATCCGTCCTCCCGTGGTCACCGTCATGGGCCACGTCGACCACGGTAAGACGCGACTGCTCGACGCCATCCGCCAGACCAACGTGGTCGCGGGCGAAGCCGGCGGCATCACGCAGCACATCGGTGCGTACCAGATCTGGACCGAGCACGAGGGCATCGAGCGCGCGATCACCTTCATCGACACCCCGGGTCACGAGGCGTTCACCGCCATGCGTGCCCGCGGTGCGCAGGTGACCGACATCGCGATCCTCGTGGTCGCGGCCGACGACGGCATCATGCCGCAGACGGTCGAGGCGCTGAACCACGCCCAGGCGGCGAACGTGCCGATCGTGGTCGCGGTCAACAAGGTCGACAAGCCCGACGCCAACCCCGCCAAGGTGCGCCAGCAGCTCACCGAGTACGGTCTGGTCGCCGAGGAGTACGGCGGCGACGTCATGTTCGTCGACGTCTCGGCCCGACAGAACCTCAACATCCAGGCCCTTCTGGATGCGGTCCTGCTCACCGCCGACGCCGGTCTCGACCTCACGGCCAACCCGAACAAGGCGGCCCGCGGTGTCGCGATCGAAGCGAAGCTCGACAAGGGTCGTGGTTCGGTCGCCACGGTGCTCATCCAGTCCGGAACGCTGCGCGTCGGCGACGCGATCGTCGCGGGAACGGCGTACGGCCGCGTCCGCGCGATGATGGATGAGAACGGCGAAGCGGTCGAAGAGGCCTACCCGTCGCGTCCCGTGCAGGTGCAGGGTCTCAACTCGGTCCCCCGAGCCGGCGACGTGTTCATCGTCACCGAAGAAGACCGCACCGCGCGTCAGATCGCCGAGAAGCGCGAAGCCGCCGAGCGCAACGCCCAGCTGGCCAAGGCCCGCAAGCGCATCTCGCTCGAGGACTTCACCCGCGCTCTCGAAGAGGGCAAGGTCGAGTCGCTCAACCTCATCATCAAGGGTGACGTCTCGGGTGCCGTCGAGGCGCTCGAGGAGTCGCTGCTCAAGATCGAGGTCGACGACAGCGTGCAGCTGCGCATCATCCACCGCGGTGTGGGTGCGATCACCGAGTCGGACATCAACCTGGCCACGATCGACAACGCGATCGTGATCGGCTTCAACGTCCGCCCCGACACGAAGGCCCGCGAGCGTGCCGCCCGCGAAGGCGTCGACGTGCGGTTCTACTCGGTCATCTACAACGCGATCGACGACGTCGAGCAGTCGCTCAAGGGCCTGCTCAAGCCGGAGTTCGAAGAGGTGCAGTCGGGTGTCGCCGAGATCCGCGAGGTGTTCCGCTCCTCGAAGTTCGGCAACATCGCCGGTGTCATCGTGCGGTCGGGAACGATCACGCGCAACGCCAAGGCCCGCGTCATCCGCGACGGTGTCGTGCTGGCCGACGGCCTGGCCATCGAGTCGCTGCGCCGCTTCAAGGATGACGTCACCGAGGTCCGCACGGACTTCGAGTGCGGTATCGGCCTGGGCAAGTTCAACGACATCCAGGTGGGTGACGAGATCGAAACGACGGAACTCGTCGAGAAGCCGCGAGGCTGATCCACTGGGCGGGGGTCGCGTCTTCGGGCGCGGCTCCCGCTTCGGCCTGCGGGGGTGTGCATTCCCCCGAGCAGAGCGGGGCCCCTACCCCGATGCTCGGAGGAATGCACACCCCCTCCGGCCTACGCTGGGTGCGGCTCCCTCCTCGGGACGCCCGCCCGGCGGATGAGCCACGGGGGCACTCGTACTCGCGGCGGTATAGGAAGAGAAGGAGAAGGTTGTGGCAGGAGAGCGACAGGCACGGGTGGCGGACCGCATTCGCGTGGTGCTCGCCGAGCGGCTCGAGAAGGGGCTGCGCGACCCGCGGCTCGGATTCGTCACCATCACCGACGTGCGGGTCACCGGTGACCTGCAGCGCGCCTCGGTGTTCTACACCGTGATGGGCGATGAGGCACACCGCAACGACACCGCCGCGGCGCTGAAGTCGGCGACCGGCATGCTGCGCAGTGAGGTCGGCAAGAACCTCAACACGCGCCTCACGCCGACGCTCGAGTTCATCCTCGACGCGATCCCCGAGAACGCCGACCACATCTCGGCGCTCCTGCGCGAAGCGCGCGAGCGCGACGAGTCGGTGGCCGCGACGGCCGCGTCCGCGGCGTACGCCGGCGACGCCGACCCGTACGTCAAGCCGCGCGAGCACGACGAAGACGACGACCTCGACTCCGACGAGGACGACGCCCGGGCCTGAGCCCGCGCACACCGACGGCCGGATGGCGCCCCGAGCGGGTGGCATCCGGCCGTCCGTCGTTTCGCGCGCTGGGGCGACACGGGCGGCGTGCCGGGCTCCGGAGAATTCGCACGGATTCCCGGTGACGCGGGCTTACCGCGGGCGGAGACCCCCGCTCCTCCGGAGCCGCGGACGGCGACGCGCGCACAAGTGCGCGCTGCGCGCAGCGTGCTCTGAGCCGCGCTGCGTGCGGGGTTCCGGAGTTCGGTCGCGTCGGCGAAGCTTCAGGGGTGGACGCGCGGGCGATCAGCGCCCTTTCTCCGGAGTCACGCACGGCCGATGCGGCCGGTCCACCCCCGGCGCCTCGCAGCCGAGGTCGACGGTGAGAAGCTGGCCGTCAGGATGCCGGGTGGCCCGGCAGACGCAGCACGTCGTCGATCGCCTCGGCCAGGCCGTCGGAGACCAGCGAGTCGATCGCGCGATCCCGCTGCGCGGCATCCGGCCAGTCCGGGAGCACCGCGAACAGCGGGACAGGGGACGGTGCGGCGTCGCGGAGGGTCTTCAAGACGGCACCGCGTGCCTGCCGGTCGCTTCCCTCGTACGTCGCTTGCCGGCGACGGCGGTCCTCCGACTCCGGGTAGCCCGCGGCGCGCCAGGCGCAGAGGTCTGCGAGTGGGCAGACGGCGCATTTCGGCGACCGTGCGGTGCATACGATCGCGCCGAGCTCCATCGCCGCAGCGTTGACGACCGCCGCCTCCGCGATGCCGTCGGGGAGTTCGGCATCCATCCGCTCCAGGTCGCGGCGGTGCGGGGGACCGGGCTGCGCGCGGCCCTCGACGGCGCGGGCGAGCACGCGGCGGGTGTTCGTGTCGACGACCGGATGCCGATCCCCATAGGCGAACACCGCGACGGCGCGCGCGGTGTAGTCGCCGATGCCGGTCAGCGCGAGCAGCGCGTCGACGTCGCGGGGCACCACTCCGTCGTGCCGGTCGCGGATCTCGACCGCCGCCCGATGCAGCCACAGCGCACGCCGCGGGTAGCCCAGGTTGGCCCACTGGGTCACGGCGTCGCCGGGAGGGGAGGCTGCCAGGTCGGTCGGGCTCGGCCATCGTGCGAGCCAGGCCTCGAGGTGAGGGATGACGCGGGTCACCGGCGTCTGCTGCAGCATGAACTCGCTGACGAGGGTGCCCCACGCCCCGAATCCCTCGCGGCGCCAGGGGAGGTCGCGCGCCGCGTCGCGGTACCAGGCGATGAGCGGGGCGGCGAGTCCGGGCATCCGTTCAGCCTACGGTCGCCGGCGCGGGGCGGGCGTCGCGCCAAAAACGCCGTTCGCGCGCAGAAACGTCGGGAGGAGGCGTTTCTACGTGTGGATCGCGTTTCTCACAGGGCGAGGCGGGTCTCGGGCCCGGCCGCGGAGCGTCCGCGGGGGCCGTCCGGCGGGGCCCATAAACGCCGTTCGCGCGCAGAAACGCGGGGAGGAGGCGTTCCTGCGTGCGGATCGCGTTTCTCGCCGAGGGGGGCACCGACTCCGCGATAGGTGGCTGGTCGCGAAAGTAGGCTGGAGGCATGTCCAGCGAGCACGACGTCGAGACCCTGCAGCGGAGCCTGCGCGACCTTCTTCGGCAGAACGCCCGCGCGGGACGGGTGATCGTCGCCGTCGACGCGCTGGATGCCGAGGAGGCAGGGCGTTTCGCCGATGCCTTCGCCGCGGTGCTCGGCGAGGACGGCACGGCCGTCTTCCGGGCGAGCGTGGCAGAGACGGCCGATGTGCGCGGCGACCTCGTCCAGCCGTTCCGCGCCGGGGAGCCTTTCGGTCCCGGCCGCGACACGGCCCCCGCCGACGCGGTGCTCGTCGTCTCCGGACGCTTCCTCCACACCCCCGAGGTGCGGGGCCTGTGGAACTACTCGATCTGGCTCGAGAGCAACCCGCCGATCGGTGCGCCCCGCCCCGACCTCCCGGATGCCGAGAAGCACTACCTCCGCACGTCGCGGCCGAAGGCGGCGGCGTCGGCGATCGTAGAGAACTCCGACCCGGCCCACCCCGTGCAGGTGTTCGGGGACTTCTGCTGATGGTGCGTCCCGGCATCCTCCTGGTCGACAAACCGGGAGGCATCACCAGCCATGACGTGGTGTCGCGGGCGCGGCGCGCGCTCGGCACCCGCAAGATCGGGCACGCGGGAACCCTCGACCCCATGGCGACGGGGCTGCTCGTGCTCGGCGTCGAGGGCGCGACCCGATTGCTCACCTACATCGTCGGCGCCGACAAGACCTACGAGGCGACGATCCTGCTCGGGGTCGCCACCGACAGCGACGACGCCGACGGTGTCGAGACCGCGCGGGCGGATGCCACGGAGGTCACCGACGAGGCCATCGCCTCGGGCATCGCCGATCTCACCGGCGAGATCGAGCAGGTGCCGAGCACGGTGTCGGCGATCAAGGTCGCCGGGCGCCGCGCGTACGACCTCGCGCGTGCGGGCGAGCAGGTCGAGCTGAAGGCGCGGCGCGTGACCGTCTCGCGCTTCGAGGTGCGCGAGACCCGCCGCGGCGAAGGCGTCATCGAGCTCGACGTCGTCGTGGACTGCACGAGCGGCACCTACATCCGCGCCCTCGCGCGCGACCTCGGTCGCGCTCTCGGAGTCGGCGGACATCTGACGGCTCTGCGCCGCACCCGCATCGGATCGTTCGACGTCGCCGCCGCGGCACCCGTCGACGACATCGCCGAGGAGCGCCTCGTGAATCCCGCGACCGCCGCCTCGGTCGTGGTGGGCGCCATCGCCGTCGGCGCCGACGAAGCGCGCGACCTGCGCCACGGCAAGCGCATCGACGGCGGGGGACGCCTCACGGGATCCGTCGCCGCCGCGATCGACCCGGACGGGCAGCTGGTGGGCATCGTCGAGAAGCGCGGGGCGCAGCTCAAGAGCGTCATGAACATGCCCGAGGAGGCCGCCCGATGATCCTGTGGTTCACGCTCGCGCAGGTCGGCGTCGCCGTGCTCGCGGGCCTCGTCGCGATCACTGCGGGCCTGATCGGCCGTCGTCCCGGAGACGTGACGGTCGGTTCGCTCGCGCTGATCGAGCTGCTGCTGATCGCGCAGATCGTCGTCGCGATCATCGCGCCGTTCGCGGGCAACCCGCCGACGGGCAGCCTGCTGGAGTTCTGGACCTACCTCGTGTCGGCGGCGCTCGTGCCGATCGCGGGCGCGGCGTGGGCGCTGCTCGAACGCAGCCGCTGGAGCACCGTCGTCATGGGCGTCGCCGCCCTCGCCGTCGCCGTGATGGTGTGGCGCATGCACCAGATCTGGACCGTCCAGATCGCCTGACGGCCGGATGCCGCGGTGCCCGGCCGCGTGGGTTCCGGTCTCTTCGACGGGCTCAGGGACCTGAGGAGCGCCGGCGGCAGAGGGAGGCGAGGCGGAAGCTCAGAACGTCGGGAGGTGGCTGAGCCTGTCGAAGCCCCCGGTCGCTGCGCCCGTCGAAGCCATCGGCGCCGGACGCCGGGCGCCGGGGGCGCGGGCGAACTAGAATCGAGGGGTCATGGCATCCACCACTCCCACCCGCACCCGGGGGATGACCGGCATCGGCCGTGTCCTCGTCGTCGTCTACGGCATCATGGCGCTGGCCGCCACGGGCCGCTCGTTCGTGCAGATCGCGCGCGAGTTCGACGACGCCCCGCTGGCTTATTCGCTGTCGGCGCTCGCCGCGGTCGTCTACATCCTCGCGACCCTCGCGCTGATCTTCTCGGCGCGGCCCGCCTGGTACCGCGTGGCGTGGATCGCGATCGGCTTCGAGCTGGTCGGCGTGCTCGTCGTCGGCACGCTCAGCCTGGTCGACCCGGCTCTGTTCCAGCACCCCACCGTCTGGTCGGTGTACGGCTACGGCTACCTGTTCATCCCTCTCGTGCTGCCGTTCCTCGGGCTGTGGTGGCTCATGCGCCACCGTCGGGCGACGACGTGATCGTGTTCCGTGATCCCGCGGAGATCCCCGCGGGTTTCGGGCCGTCGGTCGTCGCGATCGGCAAGTTCGACGGCGTGCACACCGGCCACCGTGCGGTCATCGACCGCGCGCGCGTCGACGCCTCCGACGGCGCCGAGGTGGTCGCGGTGACCTTCGACCGCAATCCGCTCAGCGTCCTGCGTCCCGATCGCTGCCCGCCCGATGTGATCGGCCCGCATCAGAAGCTCGACCTGCTCGAACGCGCCGGAGTGGATGCCACCCTGCTGCTGACCTTCGACGACGCTCTCGCGTCGATCCCGGCGGAGGAGTTCGTGCGCGGCATCCTCGTCGACGCCCTGAACGCGCGGACGGTGCTGGTCGGCCGCGACTTCCGCTTCGGTGCCGCCGGGGTGGGGGACCCCGCCCTTCTCGAGCGCATGGGCGCCGAGCACGGCTTCCGCGTCGACGTCGTCGACGATGTGCGCGCCGTGCACGCCGACCGGCGCGTGTCGTCGACGTGGATCCGCGAGGCGCTGAGCGCGGGAGACGTCACCACCGCCGCACGTCTGCTCGGTCGCGCTCCGTCGGTGTGGGGCGAGGTTGTCCACGGCCTCAAGCGCGGGCGCGAGCTGGGCTACCCGACCGCGAACCTCTCCCACGACCTCGAGGGCTTCGTACCTGCCGACGGCGTCTACGCCGGCTGGCTCGTCGATGTCGACGGGACACGTCGCATCAGCTATCCGGCCGCGATCAGCGTGGGCACGAATCCGACGTTCGATGACGTGCACTCCCGGCAGGTCGAGGCGTACGTCTTGGACGAGACGGACCTCGACCTGTACGGCCACCACGTCGAGGTGCGCTTCGTCGAGCGCGTCCGCGGGATGACGGCGTTCGACGGCATCGACGCGCTGCTGGTGCAGATGGCCGACGACGTGGAGCGCACGCGCGCGATCCTGCGCTGAGGCGTCGCGCGCCTCGGCGGGGTGCGCGCCGGGTGGTGGAGGCGTCGCCTCGGCGGGGTGCGCCGCGGGTGCCGGGCCCTGGGGTGCGCCCTGGGCGTTGAGGCGTCGTTCCAGCGGTGAGTTGCGGCGTGTGCTCGCGGGGGTGCGTGTGGGGCGGGCGTTCGCCGCAAGTCACGGTGGGCGTTGGGTGTGCGCTCGGCGGCGGGGGTGTGCGCTCGGCGGTGAGTTGCGGCGTGTGCTCGCGGGGGCGCGTGTCGGGCGGGCGTTCGCCGCAAGTCACGGTGGGCGTTGGGTGTGCGCTCGGCGGCGGGGGTGTGCCCCTGGCGGTGAGTTGCGGCGTGTGCTCGTGGGGGTGCGTGTGGGGCGTGCGTTCGCCGCAAGTCACGGTGGGCTGGGCGTGATCGCGGCGCGAGTCACGAGGGGTGGGGCGCACGTGCGCCGGAGGTCAGTCCGCGCGCGACAGGTGATTGCGGATGCCGAGGAACGACGCCGCGCCGCCGAGCACCATCAGCGCGGCGGTGACGATGGCCGCGCGATGGAAGCCGTCGAGGTCGAGCGCGCCGCCGACGACGGCCGACACGGCGGCGATCGCGAGGAGCCCCGCGACGCGCGACACGGCATTGTTGACCGCCGAGGCGATACCCGATCTCTCGCTCTCGATCGCGCCGAGCACGGCGGCCGTGAGCGGGGAGACGGTCGCGGTCAGACCCAGGCCGAAGACGACGATGCCGGGGAGCACCTGCGTCCAATAATCGAACTCGTTGCCGACGCTGAGCAGCAGGAGCGATCCCACGGCCATCACGAGCGGCCCGAGCGTCATGAACAGCCGCGGGCCGTATCGACCGGCCAGGGATCCCATGCGCGAGCTCAGCACGATCATCAGGATCGTGCTGGGCAGCGACGCGAGCCCCGCGAGGGTGGCGGGCAGTCCCGCGCCCTGCTGCAGATACACGCTCACGACGAAGCCGTTGAGCGACAGAGCGGCGTAGACGAAGACCGTGGCGAGGTTGCCGGCCCAGAAGTTGCGCGAGCGGAAGAGATCCAGCGGCATCATCGGGTCGCGGGCGAGTCGCTGCCGCACGAGGAAGCCCGCGAAGGCGGCGGCGCCGATGAGTCCCGGCATCCAGATCACGGGGGAGGCCCAGCCGAGGTTCGGCTGCTCGATCAGCGCGAACACCACGCCGCCGAGCCCCGCTGCGCACAGTACGGCCCCGACCACGTCGACGCGGGAGTCGGGGCGACGGTGATCGCGGTGGCTCAGGCGCGCCAGCAGCCACATCGTCACGGCGATCGGCAGGACGTTGACCAGGAACACCAAGCGCCACGACAGCGTGTCGACGAACACACCGCCGATGAGCGGACCGGCGATCATCGCGACGGTGGTGGCCCCGGTCCAGATGCCGATCGCGCGCGCCTGGGCGGGTCCGCGAAAGGTGGAGGTGATGAGCGCGAGGGAACTCGGGACCAGCAGTGCTCCCGCGATGCCCTGCAGCGCCCGCGCCACGATGAGGAATTCGGCCGTGGGCGCAGCCGCGATCGCGACCGACGTGATGCCGAAACCGATCAAGCCGACCCGCAGCACGACCACTCGACCGAAGACGTCGCTGAGGGATCCGGCGACGAGGATGAACGCGCCCAGGGTCACGAGGTACGCGTCGACGACCCACTGCTGGGTCGACAGGCCCCCGCCGAGGTCTTCGGCGATGGCGGGAAGGGCGACGGTGACGACGGTGCCGTCGAGGAACGACACGAACGAGGCGAGCACGGCGATGGCGAGCACGGTGCGCTGCTCGCGCGTCATCGTCTCGGCCACGATTCCAGCGTAGGGTCGCGCGGCCACGCCGGGGCGGATGGCGGGCACGCGGAGGGGACATGGCCGCGGGAGGCGGGAGCCACGGCGGAGCGGTCGGCCGCACCGTGGTGCGCAGCTGCGGACTGTCCGCGATGCGCGGGTGAAGGGGCGCCTGCGCCGGGACACGACGCAGGAGATCCGGCCTCCGTGGCGCACCACGACGCGCCGAGCGATGACTCGACCGGCGAGACTCCTGCATTGGGTCGGGCGATCAGGCGAGGAATACCCCCAGGGGGTATCCTGTTGGCGACGAGGTGACCGGAGAGGAAGCCATGAGCGAGAACACGGATGCCACCGCACCCGCAGCCGAGGCGGTGCTCGACATCGAGGGCATGACGTGCGCGAGCTGCGTCGCCCGGGTCGAGAAACGGCTGGGCCGCGTCGAGGGTGTCACGGCCGCCGTGAATCTCGCGACCGAGACCGCCCGGGTGCGGTATCCCGCCGGGCTCGATACCGCGGCGCTCGTCGGCGCCGTGCGGGCCGCGGGCTATGACGCGACCGTGCGAGCGCGCGGTGGGGCGCGCACGACCGGCGGCCCCTCGTCGGCCACCGCGGAACCGACTCGGGATGCCGAGACGACGGCGCCCCGTGCCGTGCCTGTTCCGGCGCCGGGCGGCGAGATCGACGCGACGACCGGCCGCCCGCTCGACTCGGCTTCTGCTCCGTCGCTCTCTCCTCACCCGGCAGCGGCGTTCGCCCCCGGCGAGCGCGAGTCCGCTCGCACACACGGGGTCGCCGCCGGCGCCCACGAACACGCGTCGGGCGACGAGAACCTTTCCGGCGCCCACAGCACCGCACCCGGCGCCCACGAGCACGCGTCGGCCGACGCGCACGTCCACGTGCACGACACGGCCGACGCTCCGGGCACGACCCCGCTCCGCGTGCGCCTGTGGGTGTCGCTCGGACTCGCCGTGCCGGTGGTCGCCCTGGGCATGATCCCGGCGTGGCAGTTCCCGGGCTGGCAGTGGGTGTCGCTGGTGCTCGCCACCCCCATCGTGCTGTGGGGCGGATGGCCCTTCCACCGTGCGACGCTGCGCAACGCGCGCCACGGCGCCGCCACGATGGACACCCTCATCACCCTGGGCACCTTCGCCGCCTACCTCTGGAGCGTCTGGGCCCTCGTCTTCGGCAGCGCCGGGCGCATCGGCATCCGTCACGAGGTCATGCTGTTCGGCCCCGTGCACGACGCCACGTCGGTGGTCTACTTCGAGGTCGCGGCGGCGGTGACGGTGTTCCTGCTGCTCGGTCGCGTCATCGAGCAACGATCCACCCGCCGGGCGGGGGCAGCGCTGCGGGCCCTGCTCGATCTGGGGGCGCGCGAGGCCGAACTCGCCGACGGGCGCCGCATCGACATCGACGCGCTCGCCGTGGACGACGTCTTCGTCGTGCGCCCGGGTGCCACCGTCGCCACCGACGGTGTGGTGCTCGAGGGGCGCGCGTCGGTCGACGAGAGCATGCTGACCGGCGAATCGTTGCCGGTCGACGTGGGTCCGGGCTCATCGGTCACGGGCGGCACGATCGCGTCGGGCGGCCGGCTCGTGGTGCGCGCCACGGGCGTCGGCGAGCAGACGCGGCTCGCCCGCATCGCGCGTCTGGTCGAAGACGCGCAACTCGGTAAGAGCCGGGTGCAGCGCCTCGCCGACCGCATCTCGGGCGTGTTCGTGCCCGTGGTCATCGTGCTGGCGGCGCTCACACTCGTCGCCTGGATCGTCGCCGGCCAGCCCGTCGCGGCCGGCTTCACCGCGGCCGTGGCGGTGCTCATCATCGCCTGCCCCTGCGCGCTGGGGCTCGCCACGCCGATCGCGATCCTCGTCGGCACCGGCCGCGGCGCCCAGCTCGGCATCCTGGTCACCGGCCCCGCAGCCCTCGAATCGGCCGAGCGCATCGACACGATCGTGCTCGACAAAACAGGCACCCTGACCTCGGGTCGCATGAGCGTTGCACGCGTCACGCCGGCGGAGTCCCAGGATGCCGCTGACGCCCTGCGCCGCATCGCCGCGGTGGAGCGCGGTTCGGAGCACCCCGTCGCTCACGCGATCGTCGCGGCGGCGGGGGAGGGGCCCGTTGCCACGGACCTCGAGTCGTTGCCCGGCCGAGGCGTCGTCGGCACCGTCGACGGGGTGCGCGTGTTCGCGGGGCGTCCCGAACTCGCGGCAGAGCTCGGGGCCGCGCTGCCGGACGCGCTCGCCGCGGCGGTCGCCGACGGCGAGCAGCGCGGCACGGTGGTCGTCGCCGGATGGGCGGATGCCGCGGGGGCGATGCGGGCGCGGGCGGTGATCGAGGTCGCCGACACCGTCCGGCCCGAGAGCGCCCGCGCCGTCGCGGAGCTTCGCGCGATGGGGCTCGAGCCGGTGCTCCTCACCGGAGACAATCCGCACGTCGCCGCAGCGGTCGCGGCCGAACTGGGCATCGAGCGCGTCCGCGCGGGCGTTCCGCCCGAGGGCAAGCTCGCCGAGATCGCGGCCCTGCGCGGCGAAGGACGCACCGTCGCCATGGTCGGCGACGGGGTCAATGACGCCGCCGCGTTGGCATCCGCTGACCTCGGGATCGCGATGGGAGGGGGGACGGATGCCGCGCTGCACGCCAGCGACGTCGCCCTCATGCGCGACGACCCGCGCGGCATCGTCACCGCGGTGCGCCTCAGCCGACGCACGATGCGGGTCATCCGCGGCAACCTCTTCTGGGCGTTCGCGTACAACGTCGCCGCCCTGCCGCTGGCCGCTCTCGGACTGCTCAACCCGATGCTCGCGGGCGCGGCGATGGCGTTCTCGAGCGTCTTCGTCGTGCTGAACAGCCTGCGTCTGCGCCGGGCGGCGTGACGGTGGCCAACCGGGGCCCAGTTTTGGGGCGGGATCGGCCGTTCGGGGCGGAGAAATGCCGCCCCGAACGTCGAAACGCGCCCCGAACCGCTCAGGACCGACGTATCGGCGGCCGAGGCCGCTAGAATGGAGAGGATCCCGACATCCGCTGTCTCGCGAGCCGTTCCGGCGTAGACGCGTCGCGGGTCGCCGACACCGCTTCTTCGGCGGCGGTTCGTGCGACGCATTCCGGGGTCACTGATCCACCGGCACACGCCGGACGCTCCGGATTGTCATCCGGACGACACGCTCAGGAGGAGCATGCCGACCACGGCAACCGCCGCCCGTAGCTCGAACCAGCGGCGCAGAAAGACCACGTCATCCCGACGCGACGACGAAGCCCCCGTCATCCCGATCCTCGCCCGCAAGGTGCGCGAGGTCGAGGCGAAGGCGCAGCGCGGCAAGCTCGGGCCCACCAACCGCGTCAAGTTCCAGGTGATCGCCTTCCTCGTGCGCGAGGAGCGCGCCCGGGTCAAGGCCGACACCGAGATCACCGATGCCGCCCGCGCCGAGCTGCTCAAGCGCCTCGACGGTGTCGCGACGATCCTCGCCAAGACCGCCGCGCGTGACACCTCCCTGATCCAGCTGCTCGAGGTCGATCAGGCCACCTCGCCCGTCGCCCGCCGCATGCGTCGGGACTGGCTGCTCGAGTCCGGTGCCGAACTGCCGCCCGACGAGCTGATCATCACCGACAACACGCCCAAGATCGCCCCGGTCGTCCCGGCGGCGCTCGCCGAGAAGCAGGTCGTGCCGGCATCCATCGAGGCGCGCCAGATGGCGAACCCGTTCCTCGCGCCCGACCTCACCCCCCGCGCCAGCGGCGATGCCCCGCGACGCCGCCTCGACGGCTGGGAGCTCATGGGCCCCCTGTACAAGGCTTTCGAGACCGGCGCCGGCGGGTCGGCCGCCAGCATGGAGCTGCCGCCCGTGCCCGAGTTCGACCGGCTGTCGCCGCGCGGGCTCGAGGTCATGCCGCACCAGTCGCGCTTCCTCGAGGCCGTGCGCCAAGGGCACCGCTCATTCCTGCTCGCCGACGAGCCGGGCCTCGGCAAGACCGCCGAGTCGGTGCTCGCGGCATCCGTCGCCGACGCGTATCCGCTGCTGGTCGTCGTCCCGAACGTCGTGAAGATGAACTGGGCCCGCGAGGTGAAGCGGTGGACGCCGCAGCGTCGCGCCACCGTCATCTCCGGCGGCGGTGCCGACATCGACGCCTTCGCCGACGTCTTCATCGTCAACTACGAGATCCTCGACCGGCACCTGTCGTGGCTGTCGTCGATCGGGCTGAAGGGCGTCGTCGTCGACGAGGCGCACTTCATCAAGAACCTCACGTCGCAGCGCTCGCAGAACGTGCTGGCCCTGGCATCCCGTGTCCGTCAGCAGACGCGCGACCCGCTCCTGCTCGCCCTCACCGGTACCCCGCTGATCAACGACGTCGAGGACTTCGACGCGATCTGGCGTTTCCTCGGCTGGACGAACGGTGAGAAGCCCGGTGCCGAGCTCATGGAGAAGCTGGATGCCACGGGCCTGACCCCCGCCGACAAGGCGTTCTACCCCGAAGCGCGTGACGCGGTCATCTCGATGGGCATCGTGCGGCGCAAGAAGAAGGACGTCGCCGCCGACCTGCCCGACAAGCTCGTGGCCGACCTGCCCGTCGAACTCGACGACGAGTACGGCCGATCGATCCGTCAGGCCGAGCGCGAACTCGGCGCCCGCCTCGCATCGAAATACCGCCGCATCATCGAGGCGCGCGGCGACCGGGGCCTCGCTGCCGGTGAGATCGACGACGACATCGTGCGTCTCGTGGCGCACGGCGAGCTCGAGGAGTCGAAGGCCGCGGGCTCGGGCAGCGAGAACGTGTTCACGATGGTCCGCCGCATCGGTCAGGCCAAGGCGCACCTCGCTGCCGACTACGCCGTGCAGCTCCAGCGCTCGGTCGGCAAGGTCGTCTTCTTCGCGAAGCACATCGACGTGATGGATGCCGCGGAGGCCCACTTCAAGGCCTCCGGCCTCAAGGCCGTGTCGGTGCGCGGCGAGCAGACCTCCACCGCGCGCCAGGCCGCGATCGACGCGTTCAACGGTGATCCCGAGGTGGGCATCGCGGTGTGTTCGCTGACCGCCGCCGGCGTCGGCCTCAACATGCAGGCCGCCTCCAACGTCGTTCTCGCCGAGCTGTCGTGGACCGCCGCCGAGCAGACGCAGGCGATCGACCGCGTGCACCGCATCGGCCAGGAGGAGCCCGTCACGGCGTGGCGCATCATCGCTGCGCACACGATCGACACGAAGATCGCCGAGCTCATCGACTCGAAGGAGGGCCTCGCCGCCCGCGCCCTCGACGGCCAGGCCATCGAGCCGGGCTCGAGCGACTCGGTGCAGCTGTCCGCGCTCATGCACCTGCTGCGTCAGGCGCTCGGCAAGGCCTGACCTTAGCGTGGCGGACGCCCCGGTGCTTCGGCGCCGGGGCGTTCGTGCGTCCTGGCGGGGCGGGCGTCGTCACGAGAACAGGGAGTTCGACGAGAACAGGCCGATCTCGGCTGAAACAGCCTGTTTTCGTCGCAACCCCCTGTTTTCGTCACGCAGGCGAGGAAGAATCCTGGCGGATCGCGGCGTCCGGTGTGGTCGTTTCGCCGGTGGTGGTTGCGCATCGGCGTTTCTGCGTCCGGCGCGCTCGTCACGCCGTTCGCGGCCGATCGGGGCGTCGGTGATCCGGCATCCGGTGTGCTCGTCACGCCATGTGCGGCGGGCCGGCAGTGGACATCGGCATCGGGGTCTCGGCATCCATCGGCCCTCCGTCACCGTGTGGCAGCGGTCCCGCCCGCGGCGATAGGGTCGAAGACGGCAACGGCGCCGACCTCCACCCGAACCACAGCACTTGAGGACTCTGCCCATGAAGATCGGCATCCTGACCAGCGGCGGCGATTGCCCCGGGCTCAACGCGGTCATCCGTGGCGTCGTGCTCAAGGGCACGACCAACTACGACATCGAGTTCGTCGGCATCCGCGACGGGTGGCGGGGCGTCGTCGACGGCGACTTCTTCCCCCTCACGCGTCACGAGGTGAAGGGGCTGTCCAAGGTCGGCGGCACCATCCTCGGCACGAGCCGCACCAACCCCTACGAGGGCACGCGCGGCGGCGCCGAGAACATCTCCAAGACGATGTACGGGCACCGGCTCGACGGCATCCTGGCAATCGGCGGCGAGGGCACCCTGGCCGCGGCCGACCGCCTGTCGAACGACGGCATCAACGTGATCGGCGTTCCCAAGACGATCGACAACGACCTGCGCGCCACCGACTACTCCTTCGGCTTCGACACGGCCGTCAACATCGCGACGGATGCCATGGACCGCCTTCGCACGACCGGTGACTCCCACCAGCGTTGCATGGTGGCCGAGGTCATGGGTCGTCACGTCGGCTGGATCGCGCTGCACGCGGGTATCGCCGCGGGTGCGCACGTCATCTGCATCCCCGAGGTGCCGATGTCGATCGACGAGATCGTCGAACAGGTCTCGCGCGCCCACGACCGCGGCCGCGCTCCGCTGGTCGTCGTCTCGGAGGGCTTCAAGCTGACCGGCATGGACGAGGCGTTCAGCGACAAGGGGCTCGACGCCTTCAACCGTCCCCGTCTCGGCGGCATCGGCGAACTGCTCGCACCCGAGATCGAGCGTCTGACGGGCATCGAGACCCGCGCGACGGTGCTCGGCCACATCCAGCGCGGCGGATCGCCGTCGGCCTTCGACCGCGTTCTCGCGACCCGCCTGGGTCTGCACGCCGCCGACGCGCTGCACGAGGGCGCCTGGGGTCAGATGGTCGCGATGCGCGGCACCGACATCGTGCGCGTGCCCTTCGCCGACGCTCTCGGTGAGCTCAACAGCGTGCCCCTGTACCGCTACGAGGAGGCCGCCGCGCTGTTCGGCTGAGCCTGCCGCCTCGACGCCCCGTCCCGCTTCGCGCGGGGCGGGGCGTCGTGCTGTGCGCCGCGACGCGGCGTCCCGGCGCTGTCACGAGAACAGGCTGATGCGTTCAGAACAGGGCGATCGGGGTGGTTTCGTCCTGTTCTCGTGGCATCCCCTGTTCTCGTGGCGCTGGAAGGGTGCGGCGTCGGATGGACGGGCTGCGGGGGCGGTGCGTCGGTGCGTCGAGCTGCGGCGTCGGTGGGTCGGGCTGCGGGTCTGAAGCCCGTGCGTCCTGTGGGCGGCTGTCAGGAGAACAGGCTGATGCGCCCGGAACAGGGCGATCGGGGTGGTTTCGCCCTGTTCTCGTGGCATCCCCTGTTCTCGTGACGCGTGAGGCGACGAGGTTGGGCGGCTCAGCGAGCCACGGCGAGGTGGCGGCCCTGTGCCATCGCGAGGCGGACGGTGTCGATCACGTAATCGGGCTCGAAGAGGATCTGCACGTAGTCGAAGCGCAACACGGTGTATCCGCGCAGAAGCAGTCGGGCGTCCTGGCGGATGTCGCGGCGTCGGTCCGCCGGTGAGCTGTGGAAGGCGAACCCATCGATCTGGATCGCGAGGCGCTCGCCGATCACCGCATCGACCGGGTGCCCATCGATCCACACTTGCTGCCGCAGGCTGACGCCGATCGCGCGCATCATCTCGCGGAAGTGCGTCTCGAGGCCCGAGTCGGAGAGGAACGTCGCGACGCGAGCGAACCTCGATGCGCGGGTCGATCGCCAGACCACCGCCGCCAGGGTGTCCGCATCGACTTTCTTCGACCGCAGTGCGGACTCCCACACGGCGAGAGCATCGACGGGAGGAAGGCAGCGCGCGACGTGGAACAGCACGTTGATCAGCGGCTCGAGGGCATCGGTGCGGATGAGGGGTACGGGGGCAGTGGCGCGATGCAGTCGCATCCCTGTGCCGTCGAGCCGCGAGGCCGTGGCGGGCACCCACACGTGCACGTCTTCGCTCCTCGGTGTCCACAGGCCCATGTCGTGGGCGGCGCTCACGCAGGTCGACCGGCCGCCGACGGATGCCGCTCGCTTGCGGCTCGACGGACAATCGGGCGCGACGATCCAGGAACGCCGGACGCGTTCGACTTCCGACGCTGCCACGGCCGCCGCGATCGCCCGCGGGCCGAAACCCGCGTCAGCAGCCGAGGACGTGTGAGCGACGCCGCCGCGTCCCGTCAACCATGCGATCAGGTCGGGTGTCATCGCATCAGGCTCGCGGCTGCGAGACGTCCGTCATCTGCGGGCGCCATGAAATGGGGATGACGGGGAAGAACAGCGGCCTGGGGAGGAGGGGCTGCGAAGGCTGTTGAGCTACGCCGATCGTCACGAGAACAGGAAACGCGACGAGAACAGGACGAATGGGCCCGTTTCGTCCTGTTCCCGTGACTTCCCCTGTTCTCGTGACGCGTCGACCGGAACCGGGACGCCGAACGCCCCGCCGCTCGGAGCGGCGGGGCGTTCGAGGACCGGGTTCGGGCGGACCGCGCGCCTACTCCGCGAGGCCGAGCACGTCGAGCAGCCACGCCAGCTCGAACGCGCGCTCGCGCCAGGCGTTGTAACGGCCGCTGACGCCGCCGTGGCCGGCGACCATCTCGCACTTGAGCATCGCGTCGGCGCCGACCTCGCGCAGGCGCGCGACCCACTTGGCAGGCTCGACGTACAGCACGCGGGTGTCGTTGAGCGAGGTGACCGCGAGGATCCGCGGATAGGTGACGCCGTCGCGGACGTTCTCGTACGGCGAGTACGACTTCATGTATGCGTAGACCTCGGCGTTGTGGAGCGGGTCGCCCCACTCGTCCCACTCGATGACGGTGAGCGGCAGCGACGGGTCGAGGATCGTCGTGAGCGCGTCGACGAACGGCACATCGGCCAGGATGCCGGCGAACAGCTCGGGCGCGAGATTCGCGACCGCGCCCATGAGCAGACCGCCCGCGCTGCCGCCCTCGGCGACGACGCGATCGGGGGTGGTGTACCCGGCATCCACGAGGTGACGCGCCGCGGCGACGAAGTCGGTGAAGGTGTTGCGCTTGGCGAGCAGCTTCCCGTCTTCGTACCACTGGCGACCCATCTCGCCGCCGCCGCGCACGTGGGCGACGGCGAAGACGACGCCGCGGTCGAGCAGCGACAGACGCGGCACCGAGAAGCCGGGCTCGATCGAGTGCTCGTAGGAGCCGTAGCCGTAGAGGTGCACGGGGCGAGGGGACGTGCCGGGCTCACCGAACGAGCGCTTCCACACCAGCGACACGGGCACCTCGGTGCCGTCTTCCGCCGGGGCCCAGACGCGGGCCTGCCCGTAATCGGCCGGGTCGAAGCCCCCGAGCACCGGCTGACGCTTGCGCAGCAGCAGCTCGCCGGAGTCGACGACGTAGTCGTACACCGTGCCGGGGGTGACGAACGAGCCGTAGCCGAGGCGCAGCACCGGGGGAGCCCACTCGGGGTTGCCGCCCGTTCCGACGCTGTACAGCGGCTCGTCGAACGCGATCTCGGTCACCGCGCCGTCGGTGTACGACAGCATGCCCAGGCGCGCGAGGCCGTCGCGGCGGTAGCCGACCACGCCCCAGTCGCGGAACGTGTCGACGCCCAGGAGCCGATGGCCGGTGCGGTGCGCGATGACCGTCTCGCGCGCCCCTTGGGGGTCGGATGCCGAGACCCGCACGAGCTCGAAATCGAGGGCGCCGTCGTTGTGCAGGATGAAGAGCACGTCTTCGCCGTCGACCACGGCGTGCGAGGAGGAGTACTCGACGCCCTCCCGCCGCGGCCACACCACGCGCGGCTCGCCGCGGAGGTCGTCGGCGTCGAGGATCCACTCCTCGCTCGTGATCGACGAGCCCATCTCGATGACGAGGTAGCGGTCGCTGCGGGTGAAGTCGGCGCCGACCCAGTAGCGGTCGTCGCTCTCGTGGAAGAGCTTCACGTCGGCATCGACGGGGGTGCCGATCTCGTGCAGCCACACGGTGTCGGGCCGCCAGGCGTCGTCGACCGTGGTGTAGACGATGAAGCGGCCGTCGGGCGAGAAGGAGGCGCCCGAGAACGTGTCGGGGATCTCATCGGGGAGCGTCTCACCGGTGGCGAGGTCGCGAACCCGCAGGGTGTAACGCTCGTCGCCGGCGACATCGATGCCGTAGAGCATGCGCGTGCCGTCGCGGGAGACCTCGAAACTGCCGAGCGAGAAGAAGTCGGTGCCCTCGGCCTCGATGTTTCCGTCGAAGAGCACCTGCTCGCCGGGGACGGGTCGGTCGGGGGAGAGGGTCGGCGGGGTCCAGTCGTCGGGGGAGTCGAGCGGCGCGCGGCACTGGATGCCGTACTGCGCTCCCGCCACGGTGCGGCCGTAGTACCACCAGTCGCCGCGTCGGGCGGGGACCGACAGGTCGGTCTCGAGGGTGCGACCCTTGATCTCGCCGAAGATCGCGTCGCGCAGCGGACCCAGCGCGGCGGTGCGCGCCGTCGTGTAGGCGTTCTCGGCCTCGAGGTGGGCGACGACCTCGGCGTCGTCTTTCGCGCGGAGCCACTCGTACGGGTCGTCGAACGTGTCGCCGTGGTGGGTGCGCGGCGCGGGGCGGCGTTCGGTGACGGGCGGGGTCGGCTGGTGCTGGAGGTCGGTCACCGTTCCACGGTAGTCCGCCGTTCCGACATCGGCCCGAGAGGACGCTCCGGATGCCGCGCCGCCCACGCCGTGCGCGTTTGACCATCGCCGCCGCCGGTGAAAGGATGTCGTCGCGACCTCGTTGAACGAGTGTCGAACTCCAGGTGAACTCTTCGTTCGTCACGCCGGTCCCGTCGGCATCCCTTCTTCCTTCTCACGGAAAGCGAACGGTGGAGAGCGCAGCCCTCATCATCGTGCTGGTCATCGCGCTGGCACTCTTCTTCGACTTCACCAACGGCTTCCACGACACCGCGAACGCGATGGCCACCCCCATCGCGACCGGTGCGCTGAAGCCCAAGGTGGCGGTCCTACTCGCCGCGTGCCTCAACCTCGTCGGCGCCTTCTTGTCGACGGAGGTCGCCAAGACCATCTCGGGCGGCATGATCCGCGAAGACCAGTTGAGTCCCGACATCTTCCCGCCGATCATCTTCGCCGGCCTCATCGGTGCGATCACGTGGAACATGCTGACCTGGCTCCTGGGGCTCCCGTCGAGCTCGTCGCACGCCCTCTTCGGCGGACTGATCGGCGCGACGCTGGTGGGCGTCGGGGTGAGCGCGATCGACACGGGCGTGGTGCTGAGCAAGGTGATCCTGCCGGCGCTCATCGCGCCCCTGACGGCGGGCATCATCGCCTTCACCGTCACGAAGATCGCCTACGGCGTCACCCGTCGCTACGACATGAAGGCCGACGGGCGCGACGGCTTCCGCTGGGGGCAGATCTTCACGTCGTCGTTGGTCGCCCTCGCCCACGGCACCAACGACGCGCAGAAGACGATGGGCGTCATCACCCTGGCCCTCATCACGGTGGGCTGGCAGTCGACATCGAACCCCGACCCGCAGCTGTGGGTGGTCTTCGCCTGCGCGATCACGATCGCCCTCGGCACCTATATGGGAGGCTGGCGCATCATCCGCACTCTCGGCAAGGGCCTGACCGACGTCAAGCCCGCCCAGGGCTTCTCGGCCGAGACGTCGACGGCGGCGACCATCCTGGCATCCAGTGCCCTCGGCTTCGCCCTGTCGACCACGCAGGTCGCCTCGGGATCGGTCATCGGATCGGGCCTCGGCCGCCGCGGATCGACCGTGCGATGGAACACCGTGGGGCGCATCATGGTCGGCTGGGTGCTGACCCTTCCCGCGGCCGGTGCCGTGGGCGCGGCGGCGGCGCTGATCGTGGTGTGGCTGGGCGGCTGGGGCGTCGCCGTCGACGCGGTCATCGCGGTCGTGATCATCCTGGGGCTCTTCCTTCGCTCGCGCCGCGACTCGGTCACGTCGGCCAACGCCATGAGCGAGGTCGCCGACTCGGGAGCGGCGGTCAAGGTGCCCCGCAAGCCCGGGCCCACGCGTCGCCAGCGTCGCCTCGACCGCGCGAAGGCCGGGAAGGACGCCTGATGCTCATCAACTGGGAAGCCTTCCTGCAGGTCTTCGTCGCCGCCCTGCTGGGCGCCTCGATCGTCGTGACGTTCTACGCCCTGGGCCTGCGCCTGCTCGTGCGCGGCGGGCGGCCGCCGCTGGTGGCACCGGCGGAGTTCACGGATGCCATCACGGTGCTCTCCGACAAGCAGCGGCGCCGTCATGAGAAGGCCGTCGCGAAAGCAGCGAAGAAGAACCCCCTCGGCGAGGGGCAGAAGCGCCTGTCGCTCCTGGGCGCCTACGCGTGCTTCGCGGTGTGCGCGGCGGCGGTGATCGGCGCGCTGCTGCTCATCCTCTTCAACCACTGATCGGATGCCGGTGCCCTTCCACTCGTGAGGCCATCGGCCGCATCCGCCGGACGCGGTCTGTGGCGTCTCGAGGTCGCCGCGCGGGCGCGCCCGCCACGAGGTCGCGTGGCCGCCCGCCACGATCTTTCCGCGCGGGCGCGCCCCTCACGGCGTCTCCGCGCGGGCGCACCGGACGCGATGTCGGAACCCCCTCCTAGGCTGAGGACATGGCATCCGTGCAGTTCGGTCAGCACGCGCCCGCGGCGCGCGTGATCCTCCACCTCAGCGACACCCACCTGCTGGGCGGCGACCGTCTGCTCGGCGAGCGATACGACACCGCGCGGCACCTGCGCCGCACCCTGCGCGCCGCCGAGGCGACCGGTGTGCGACCGGATGCCGTGGTGTTCACCGGCGACCTGACCGACCTCGGCGAACCCGAGGCCTACCAGGCGCTCCGGGCCGAGGTGGAGCCGTGGGCCGAGCGACTCGGTGCGCCGGTGGTGTGGGTCGCGGGCAATCACGACGAGCGTCCGGCTCTGCGCGCAGAACTGCTCGACGCGGAGGCGACCGAAGAGCCCGTGACCGGGGTCTGGAACCTCGATGGGCTCCGCCTCATCGCCCTCGATTCCACCGTTCCCGGGTGGCACCACGGCGACCTCGACGCGGAGCAGCTGGCGTGGCTGCGCGCCGAGCTCGCCGAGCCCGCCCCGTTGGGCACGATCCTGGCGCTGCATCACCCGCCGCTTCCCACGCACATCCCGTTCTTCGACATCCTCGAGCTGCGCGATCAGCCCGGTCTCGCCGATACCATCCGGGGGAGCGACGTGCGCGCGATCCTCGCGGGTCATCTGCACTACTCCACCTCGGGGACCTTCGCCGGGGTTCCGGTGAGCGTGGCCGCCGCGTCCTGCTACACGATGGATCTCGCCCGCCCCGCCGACGAAGTGAACGGGATGGATGCCGGGCGCTCGTTCCATCTCGTGCACGTGTGGCACGACACGATCACGCACGCCGTCGTGCCGGTCGTCGACGCGGAGGCGTCGGGATACTTCACCCCCGAGTGGACGGCGCGCATGGCCGCGCTCAGCCCCGACGAGCGGCTCGAGGCGTTCTCACGCAAGCGATAAGCACGCGTCCGGTGCGGTCGTCGTCGCAGCGGCGCGACGCGCTGGCAGCGTCTGAATGCGGCGACGCCAGCGGCTCGATGCGTCGCCAGCGTCGAGCGCGCCGCCAGCACCTGAGCGCGCCGCCAGCGTCTTGATGCGTCGCCAGCGGCTCGGTGCACCGGCAGCGGCCGGACCAAGCGGTGCAATAGACGCGCCGGACGGTGCGGATCCGACGGCAGGCCGTGACGGCCAGGGCGGTGGCCGATAGCGGTGGTTAGGCTCGTGGCATCCCTGCTCGCCGTGACACCCACAAGGACGTACCCATGGCCCTGGACGCTTTGACGCGCACCCGTACCGAGACCGACTCCCTCGGATCCCTCGAGATCCCCGCCGACGCGTACTGGGGCATTCACACCGCGCGGGCGCTGGAGAACTTCCCGATCGCCAAGCGCCCCATCTCGGTCTATCCCGATCTCGTGCGCGGTCTCGCGATGGTCAAGCAGGCGTCCGCACGTGCCAATGCCGAGATCGGTGTCCTCGACGAGGCCAAAGCCGATCTGATCGACCGCGCGGCGCAGCGCGTCATCGACGGGGAGTTCCACGACGAGTTCACCGTCGGCGTCATCCAGGGCGGCGCCGGCACGTCGACGAACATGAACGCCAACGAGGTCATCACCAACATCGCCCTCGAGATGGCGGGCCGCGAGAAGGGCGACTACGCCTTCCTGTCGCCGATCGACGACACCAACCGCAGCCAGTCGACGAACGACGTCTACCCGACCGCGATCAAGATCGGTCTCTCGCTCACGCTGCAGAGCCTCCTCGAAGAGCTCGCGCTGCTGCGGCAGTCGTTCCTGCGCAAGTCGGAGGAGTTCCACGACGTCTTGAAGGTCGGCCGCACCCAGCTGCAGGATGCCGTTCCCATGACGCTCGGGCAGGAGTTCCACGGCTTCGCGACCACCCTCGGCGAGGACTACAGCCGCCTCACCGAGAACGCGTACCTGATGTACGAGATCAACATGGGGGCCACCGCCATCGGCACGGGCATCACCGCGCACGCCGGCTACGGGGGAGCGGTACTGCGGCACCTGCGGGCGATCACCGGGCTCGACCTCGAGACCGCGAGCGACCTGGTCGAGTCGACGAGTGACACGGGGGCGTTCATGTCGTTCTCGTCGTCGCTCAAGCGCAACGCCGTGAAGCTGTCGAAGATCTGCAACGACCTGCGTCTGCTGTCGAGCGGTCCGCAGGCCGGTCTCGGCGAGATCAACCTCCCGCCCCGCCAGGCGGGGTCGAGCATCATGCCGGGCAAGGTGAATCCCGTCATCCCGGAGGTCGTCAATCAGGTCGCCTTCTCGGTCGTCGGCGCCGACATGACGGTCACCATGGCCGTCGAAGGCGGTCAGCTGCAGCTCAACGCGTTCGAGCCGGTGATCGCTCACTCGATCTACCAGTCGATCACCTGGATGCGCCAGGCCATGTGGACGCTCCGGGTCAACTGCGTCGACGGCATCACGGCCAACCGCGAGCGACTGGGGGCCATGGTGGGCTCCTCGGTCGGCGTGGTCACGGCACTGACCCCGTTCATCGGCTACTCGGCGGCCGCGGCCCTCGCCAAGACGGCGCTGCTGACGCACCGCAACGTCGCCGATCTCGTGGTCGAGGCGGGGCTCATGACACGCGATGAGGTCACGAAGCAGATCTCGCCCGCGCGTCTGTCGGGCCTGCAGACGGTCACGGCGGCGATCCCCGTCATCCGTTCCGCCGACAGCGTCGTCGAGGAGTGACGCGCTAAGCGCGTGGCGCTGAGCGCGCGGCGACCTGCCCGGGCTGAGCGCGCGTCGGTCGGCCCGCGCTCAGCGCGTGCGGTGCGTTCGCGCCGCGTCGCGAGACGGCATCTCGCAGACATCTCGTTCGCGGCCTGCGACCGAGGTGCCAGCGAGGTGCAGTCTCGAGCCGAGGCATGTGCCCGCGCGCTCCGCGCTTCAGCCCCGTGCCCGCGCGCTCCGCGCTTCAGCCCAGCGCCCGCGCGCTCCGCGCTTCAGCCCCGCGCGCTCCGCTCGGCGCCGCGCCCCGCCGTGCTCCCGCGCCCCGGGCCTTCGCCTCAGTCGAGGATGCGGCAGTGCGTGGTGAGTTCGCCGATGCCGTCGATGCCCACGGTCACGGTCGAGCGGTCGCGCAGGAAGATCTGCGGGTCGCGCGAGTAGCCGGCGCCGCCGGGGCTGCCGGTGGAGATGAGGGTGCCGGGCAGGAGCGTCACCGACTCCGACAGCTTGTGGATGAGGGTCGCCACCGACCGCACCATCTGGCCGGTGCTGGCATCCTGCACGGTGTGTCCGTCGACGACGGTCCAGATGTGCAGGTCTTGCGGGTCGGGGATCTCGTCGGCCGTGACCACGAACGGACCCGTCGGGGTGAAACCGTCGAACGACTTGCAGCGCGACCACTGCGCCTCGGAGAACTGGATGTTGCGGGCGGTGATGTCGTTGACGACGGTGTAGCCCCACACGTGCTGCAGAGCATCGGCCTCGGAGATGTCGCGACCGGGGCGGCCGATGATCACGCCGAGCTCGGCTTCGTAGTCGACGGCCTCGCTGAGCGTGCGCGGCCAGGAGGTGGTGGCCTCGTGGGCGGTGAGCGAGTTGGGCCACAGCACGAAGACGGTGGGGCCGGCATCGGTCTTCAGCCCGAGCTCGCCCGAGTGGGCCGCGTAGTTCAGGCCCACCGCGAGGATCGAGGGGGGAGCGAGCACGGCCGAGGCGAATCGGATGCCGGGGAGGGGATGCCGCGGTGCCGCCGGCGCGGCCTCGCGCACGCGGTCGAGCAGCGCGTCGCCGCCGGCGATGAGCTGCTCGAGCGTGGACGGCGCGCCGTCGAAGAGCGCGTCGACGAAGACGAACTCCTCGCCGTGGACGGAGATGAGACGGGGGGCTTCGGCCCCTTCCTCGGACTGGGCGTGGGCGAAGCGCATGCCTCCACGCTACCCGTGCGGGCGCGGAACCGGGGAGCTCGCAAGCCCCGGATGCCATGTCGGAGGCCGCATCTAGGCTGTGCGCATGAGTTCCCCCTCGCCGTTCTCCCGACCCGGTTCGGGTGAAGCCACGCGCATCACGGCGGCACCGCAGGCGGCCGCGTCCGCCGCTCCGCCGCGATCGCGGCGCGGGGGTGTGGCGCTGTGGGTGGTCGCCGTGCTCCTCGTGCCCCTGCTCGCGCTGCTGGTGCGGTACTTCACCGGATTCCTGGGCACCGCGGCATCCTTCATCGGCCTGGTCCTCGCCGCGATCCCGTTCGTGATCGTGTGGGTCGCGGTGCGCTACATCGACCGGTGGGAGCCGGAGCCGCGTCGGCTGCTCATCTTCGCGACGGCGTGGGGAGCGATCGCTGCGGTGGTCATCGCCCTCGGTGTCGATCTGCTCGTGACACTGGTGACCGGGGGCCTGCCGCCCGCCTTCAGCTCCGTCGTGCAGGCGCCGATCGTCGAAGAGATCGCCAAGGGCCTCGGCGTGCTGCTCATCTTCGCGTTCGCGCGCCGCGCCTTCGACGGTCCCGTCGACGGCATCGTCTACGGCGCCCTCATCGGTGCGGGTTTCGCGCTCACCGAGAACGTGCAGTACTTCGCCATCAGCTACCTCGAGGGCGGCCCCGGGCAGGTGGCGAGCACCTTCTTCCTGCGGGCGGTGCTGTCGCCCTTCGCCCACGTGATGTTCACCTGCCTGACGGGCTTCGCATTCGGCCTGGCCGCGCGGCGCGGGCTCAGCACGGGTGCCGCACTCCGTTACGGCATCCCGGGTGTCATCGGGGCCATCGTCCTCCACGCCCTGTGGAACGGGTCGGCCACGTTCTTCGACTTCTTCGAGCTCTACGCCGCGCTGCAGGTGCCGTTGTTCGTGTTGTTCATCCTCGGCATCCTGGCGCTGCGCCGAGAAGAGACCCGGCTGACGCGCGCGCGGCTCGGCGAGTACGCGACAGCGGGCTGGTTCACCCCGCAAGAGGTCGACATGCTCGCGACCGGGCCGGGCCGCCGCTCCGCCGTGGCGTGGGCGCGCACCCTCCCCGGTGACCGCTCGGCGGTGATGAAGACCTTCATCGCGGATGCCACGGCTCTCGCGGCCGCACGTCAGCGCTCGCTGTCGGGTCGCGACCCTCACGCGCCGGCCACCGAACGCTATCTGCTGGAACGCACGATGGCGGCGCGCACCGCTTTGCTCGGTCGCTGACCGCGGCGCGGGTCTTGACACCGCGGCCGGGTGAGCGCACCATCGATGTAGGCCAACTCAGCGCCCGGGAGACACGCAGGCATCGCCGCGGCACCGGGCGCTGAGTCTTTCTCCGGGGGCGTTGTCCAGGGGCTTCGCGAGTGGCGTCGGCGTGCTTGGATGGAGGCATGACTGATCGCACCAAGCCGGAGTTCGACGCTCCCAGCGGCCCCGCCCCCTCCGACCTCGTCATCCGCGACATCATCGTCGGCGACGGCGACGAGGCCAAGCCCGGCGACACCGTCACCGTGCACTACGCCGGTGTCGAGTACGAATCGGGTGAAGAGTTCGACTCCTCGTGGGGTCGTGGCGAGAGCATCCAGTTCCCCCTCCGCGGCCTGATCCAGGGCTGGCAGGACGGCATCCCGGGCATGAAGGTCGGGGGACGCCGCGAGCTCGTCATCCCTCCGCACCTGGCCTACGGTCCCGCCGGCGGACACTTCCTGGGCGGCAAGACCCTCATCTTCATCATCGACCTGCTCAAGGTCGGCTGACCAGGCTTTCTTCATCGAGAGTTCACGAACCCGAGGGGGCTGCGGCCTCCTCGGGTTCGTTGTTTTCCTCGATCGTGGAATACATTCGTGTGAATGGGAGTTGATGCTCGGCAGGACGCCGACACGGCTCCCCAGACCTCAAGGAGTGACATGACCGACACCACCACCCTCGACATCCCCGGCTACAAGGCGGGCACCTGGGTTCTCGACCCGTCGCACAGCGAGGTCACCTTCTCGGTGCGCCACATGATGATCTCGAAGGTCCGCGGCACCTTCGGCATGAAGAGCGCGACCATCGTCGCCCCCGAGAACCCGCTCGAGGCCACCGTCGAGGCCTCCGTCGACGTCACCTCCGTCGACACCAAGGACGAGGGCCGCGACCAGCACCTGCGGTCGGCCGAGTTCTTCGACGTCGAGACCTACCCGACGATGGACTTCCGCTCCACCGGCGTTCGTCTCGAAGACGGCGACTTCCTCGTCGACGGCGACCTGACCATCCGCGGCATCACCAAGCCCGCCACCTTCGCGCTCGACTTCGGCGGCTTCGGCACCGACCCGTGGGGCAACTACAAGGCCGGCGCGACCGCGAAGACGGTCGTCAACCGCGAGGACTTCGGCCTCACCTGGAACGCCGCGCTCGAGACCGGCGGCGTGCTCGTCGGCAAGGACGTCACCATCGAGCTCGACCTGCAGCTCGCGCTCCAGGCCTGATCGATCCGCAGCGCGCGCTGCGGGACGGTTCCCTCCGACGGCCCCGGATGCTTCGGCATCCGGGGCCGTCGTCGTCTCCGCCGAACAGGCGAGCGAGTGGGGCGCGGGGCGAGGACTCGCGGCCGTCAGGTACGGGCGCGATGCGGCAGGCGGATCCGCTGCTGCACGAGCAGGATCCCGACGAACACGACCGCGGCCCCCACCGGCTCGTTCCAGGAGATGCGCTCGCCCAGGATCAGGATGCCGAGCGCCACCCCGACCACCGGCGTGATGTACGTGACGGTCGAGGCCCGCGTCGGGCCCCAGGCACGCAACACGTTCTGGTTCCAGACGTAGGCGAAGCCGGTGCCGAGGACGCCGAGCGTGACGATGCTGCCGACGACGGGCGGCGTGAGCCGCATCGGCTCGGCCAGGATCACCGGCGACAGCAGCACCATGAGGGCCGCAGCAGGCGCGATGTACCCGAAGGCGAGGGAGATCCCCGACAGTCCCGTATCACCGAGGAATCGACGCATGTAGGCGAGGCTGAAGCCATAACAGGCGGTGGCGCCCAGCAGGGCGAGCTGCGCGACGGTGCTGTCGGCGATCTCGCCGACGGCGCCCGGGGCGATGATCACGACCACCCCGACGATGCCGACGGCGATGCCCGTCAGCTGGCCCACCTTCAGGCTCTCGACGCGGAACACCGCCCACGCCATGATCGCGGTCATGATCGGGGTCGTCGCGTTGAAGATGCTCGCGAGTCCCGACGGGACGTGCTGCTCCGCCCACGCGAACAGCAGGAACGGGATGACGCAGAACGTCAGGCCGAGCAGGCAGAGGTGCGCCCAGATCCGTCGCCCCCGTGGGAGACGCTCCCGACGGATCGCGACGATCGCCGCGAGTGTGACCGCGCCGAAGAACAGGCGCCCGCCCGCAACCTGCGCCGGCGTCATGCCCGTCAGTGCGACCGCGATGAAGAGGAAGCTCGAGCCCCACACGATGCCGGCCAGCACGAACTGCACGGTGACGCTGACGGGGGACGAGGGAGGTCGGGATGCCACGTCTCCGACCCTAGAACCGACCCGCGACATCGCGCGGGCCGAGCGAGTGCGACGGCCGGAATCCGCCGATGGTCGGCAGTCTTGTCTTTGCGGGTGCCGTACCGGGAGCAAGGCGGTGCCGGATCGCTGTGTCGCTCATCGCACCGGTCAGCGTCGTCGCACGGCGTCAGGGCTGCGGATCGAGGGCGTCGTAGTGGCGGAAACGGGGGGAGAACCTCACGAGCGTGCCGACCAGGCCGAGGATGAGGATGCCGCCGAACAGCGGTGGAACCCAGAGTGCGGCGATCGTGGCGAGCGTGCCGGCGTAAAGGGCGCCGACGCGTGGGCCACCGGCCACCACGACGATGAAGATGCCCTGGAGGCGGCCGCGCATGGCATCCGGAACCGCCGCCTGCATCATGGTCGAGCGATAGATCGCGCTGACGTTGTCGGCGGCACCCGAGACGGCGAGGACGAGGGCGGCCAGCACGATGAGCGCGACGGCGGCGTGGGACTCGTCGACGATGTCGGGGCGCAGCCAGCCGAGGGTGGCGGCGAGCAGGACGAGCCCGAAGGCGCCGATGGACAGCCCGTAGACCTGGATCGCGCGTTCGATTCCGAGGCCCTGTCGGCGCACGCGTCCGATCGGGCCCGAGAACAGGCTCGACAGGAACGCCCCCGCCGCGACGGCCGCCGTGAGCACACCGGTGGTGATGGCGCCGCCGCCGAGCAGGACGGCACCGATGGCAGGGAAGAGGGCGACGGGTTGTCCGAACGTCATCGCGATGATGTCGAGGATGTACTGCAGCCGGATGTTCGGCGCGCGCTTCAGGAAGCGGATACCGTCGCGCAACGACTCCAGGCCGGGCCGCACCACCTCGCCCTCCGGTCGGAGTCTCGGTAGAGACCACAGCCCCAGGAACAGCGAGGTCATGAGCAGCACATCGAGCGAGTACGTCCAGGCGTAGCCGGCGAACGCCACGAGCACTCCGGCGAGGGCGGGGCCGGCCATCACCATGATGCCGACGGTCACCCCCTGCAACGCCGCAGCGGCGGGCAGGAGGTCTCGGGGGATCAGGCGCGGGGTGATGGCCGACTTCGTCGCCATGACGATGGAGTTCGCGGCAGAATTCACCACGCTGAGCACGAAGAGCCAGCCCACCGTCTCGAGCCCCGACCACGCCAGGACCGCGAGCAAAGCGGTGGACGCGAACGTCACCACCGCCGCGAGCAGGGCCACGGTGCGCCGGTCGAAGGCGTCGGCGAGCATGCCGCCGTACAGGCCCGCGACGATCATCGGCAGCAGCCCCGCCACCGCGATCATCGATACCGCGAAGGTGCTCTGGGTCAGTTCGAACACGTGCAGCATGACGGCGACGACCGTGAGCTGGCCGCCGAGCCCCGCCAGCGTCGACCCGATCCACAAGCGTGCGAACGCCGGGGAGGTGGTGAGCGGACGCAGGTCGATAAACGCGCTCTGGCGCACGCTCACGCGTCGACCTCGACGCGCTTCACCCGAGCCGTGTGGCCGCGGAGGATCTCGATGTCGCGGGGCGCGACGGCGAAGTGGGTGGCGAGGGCCTTCACGACCCCGGCGTTCGCGGCGCCGTCGACCGCACGCTCGCGCACGTGGACGACGAGGCCGTCGGCGGTGTCTTCGACGAGGGGACCGCGGCGGCTTCCGGGCTTGACGCGAACGGTGAGCTGCACGGATCGAGGCTACGCCAGGCCTACGACATCGGACCGCGGGTGACCGGACGGGGGCGTTGCCGGGCGCTGCGTTCATGGCATCCGGATGCTGGTATACTCATGCGGTTGCCGTTCGATCGGCCGCGGATAAAGAGAGCTCGCACATCGTGTGACGGGCGCCGCGCAATGAGAAGGAAGGGGATCCCATCTATGGCACTCGAAGCAGACGTCAAGAAGGCGATCATCGAAGAGTACGCGACGCACCCCGGTGACACCGGATCCCCCGAGGTGCAGGTCGCGATGATGACGCAGCGCATCAAAGACCTGACCGAGCACCTCAAGATCCACAAGCACGACCACCACTCGCGCCGTGGACTCTTCCTGCTCGTCGGTCAGCGCCGTCGCCTGCTGGGTTACCTGCAGGACGTCGACATCAACCGTTACCGCTCGCTCATCGAGCGTCTCGGTCTGCGTCGCTAATCGCACCAGCGTTCTATCGCGCAAAACATTCTTGGAAGGCCGCCCCACGGTGTGGGGCGGCCTTCGGCGTTTCGGGACGCTCGCCCGCGCGACACCCGCGCTGCGCGGGGTTTTGTCGCGCTGTCGCCCTTCGCGCCGCCACCGCGCGGCGTCCCGCTCCGCGACAAACGCCGCCCCGTGCGAAAAACGCCCTGTCGAGGCGTGTCTCGCACGAGACGGCGTTTCTCGCGGCACCGAGCGCGTCCGACCCCCGCGCAAGCCGCGCTTGACGCCTGCGCAAATCGCGGTCGTCTCCGGGCGGCGTCTCCCGCTGTGAGAAACGCCGCCCCGTGTGAGAAACGCCCTGTCGAGGCGTGTCTCGCGCGAGACGGCGTTTATCGCCACGCAGAGCGCGGGTGCCCCGGCGCAGAGCGCGTCTGCCCTGGCGCGGTGCGCGAGCGGATGACCCAGGCGCCGAGCGGACGCGACCGGCCCGGGGTCAGGATGCCGCGCGGGCGGCCAGGAGGTCGGGATGCCAGCGCTCGGCCACGTCGGGGTGGGCCCGCAGACGCGACTTGAGGGCGTTCTCACCGTAGGTCGCGTGGATGGGATTCGTCGGATCGTCCTCGACCCCGCGCGCCTCGGCGGCGAGCTCGGCCGGCAGCTCGATGATCGGCAGCCGGGCGTCGAGGGCCGGATTGAAGAAGAACGGCACCGAGATGCGCTCGTCGGGGAAGCGCGGTGAGATCACGCGGTGGTTCGTGGCGCGCAGGTAGCCCTGCGTGGCGTACTCGAGCAGCTCGCCGATGTTCACCACGAACGCGCCGGGAACCGGGGGAGCGTCGACCCATTCGCCGTCACGCTCGACCTGCAGTCCGCCCTTGCCGGGCTCGACCCAGAGGAGCGTGAGGACGCCGGAGTCCTTGTGTGCGCCGACCCCTTGTTGCGGAGTGGGGTCGTCCTTACCGGGGTAACGGACGATCTTGATGAGGGTCTGCGGGTCGCCGAAGTGGCGGTCGAAGTACTGCTCCTCGGCGCCGAGCGCGAGGGCCCAGGCGCGCAGCAGTTTGCGCGCGACGCCGGTGAGGTGGTCGTGCCATTCGGTGACGACGTCCTTCAGTTCGGGTTGAGCGCCAGGCCAGAGGTTGGGGCCGATGAGCCGGTTGTAGCCCGGGCCGCCGGTGATCGCGGCGCGCTCGGGCCCGATGTCGATCTGCTCGCGCCAGTCGACGCGGCCCTGCGTGCGCTCGCCGCCGACGCGCGTGTAGCCGCGGAAGTGCGGGCTCGTGACGTTCTCGATCGAGAGCTTCTCGGCCTCGGGGAGTGCGAAGAAGTCCTTCGCCGCCTGCAGCAGGCGCGCCTCGAGTTCGGCGCCGACCCCGGTGCCGGTCAGGTAGAAGAAGCCGACGTCATGGGTCGCGGCGCGCAGGTCGTCGCGGAAGCGGGCCGCGGCATCCGGTCCTTCATCGAGAAGGGACAGATCGAGGACGGGGAGATTCAGCTCGGACATGCGACGAGGCTAGGTCGGGCGCCCGATCGGTGGGGCGAATGTTGCCGACGATTACCTCGCCCGATCCTGGCCCGGGGAGTCGGGCGTGCGCGAAGCGGCGAAAGTGCGTAATCTGTCACAGTCAGGTGAGGCTGTCCTTACCTGACCCGCAGCGTCGCGGCCCCTCTGAACCCGAAAGTCGGACCACCGCCCGTGCTCGCCAGCTTCTTCGCCACCTTCCTCATCGGCCTCCGCGAAGGCCTCGAGGCCGCGCTCGTCGTCGGCATCCTCGTGGCCTACCTGACCCGCGTCGGACGCCGCGACGCCCTGCCGAAGCTGTGGACCGGTGTCGGTCTCGCGATCGCCCTCGCCCTGGGCGTCGGCGCGATCTTCACCTTCGGCGCGTACATGCTGACGTTCGAGGCGCAGGAGCTGCTCGGCGGTGGACTCTCGCTCCTCGCCGTCGCGATGGTGACCTGGATGATCTTCTGGATGCAGAAGGCCGGCCGCACGCTGAAGGCGGGCCTCGAGGGCGGCGTCGAGAAGGCGCTCCGCAGCGGCGTGTGGGCGCTGGTCGCGATCGGCTTCGTCTCGGTCGCGCGCGAGGGTGTGGAGACGACGCTGTTCCTGTGGGCGATGGTGCAGTCGTTCCAGGACCAGTCGGAGGCTCTGCTCGGCGCCGTGGTCGGGCTCGGCGTCGCCGCCGTGCTCGGCTGGCTCATCGCTCGGGGGATGCTCCGTCTGAACCTCGCGCGCTTCTTCGCGTGGAGCGGTGGCTTCCTCGTCGTCGTGGCCGCGGGTGTGCTGGCCTACGCGATCCATGACCTGCAGGAGGCGGGCGCCCTGCCCGGCCCCTTCGGGGTGGGCGCACCGCTCGATCCCGTCACCGGCGGTGTCGCCACCGGCTGGGCGGGGTTCCCCTTCGGCTGGGCGTTCGACGTCTCGGCGCAGATCGCGCCGTCGGGACCGCTCGCCGCGCTGCTGCAGGCCACGGTCGGGTTCATGCCCGCCATGACGTGGCTGCAGGTGGCCGCGTGGGTTGTGTACATCGCCGTCGTCGTGCCCCTCTTCGTGCGCGGCGTGCGTGCGAAGCAGTGGCCGCGTTCGTCTTCGGAGGGGGATGCCACGTCGCCCGGGGCCGGCGAGACCGTAGGGTCTGCATCGCCCGCGGACGATGAGCCCGCGACCGCACGCCTGTCCGGCGCCGCGGCCTCCGCGACTCCGCGCCCGTCCGGCGCCGACGCCGCCTCTCAGACCCCCGGCTCCCGCGACGTGCCCGACGCCGCGGCATCCGCCCTCCACCCGAACGGAGCATCATGACCTCGACCCGCCTCCTCGCGGCCACCGCCCTGGCCGGCGTCGCCGCGCTCGCCCTCTCCGGTTGCGTCGCCAAGACCGACGCCGCTGCGGGCGGAGCGCTCACCGTCACTTCGACCGCCGACGGGTGCGCGGTGTCGGCCGCGTCGGCCCCGAGCGGAACCGTCGCCTTCGACGTGAGCAACCAGAGCGACCAGACCACGGAGTTCTACCTGCTGGCATCCGATGGGCTCCGCATCGTCGGCGAGGTCGAGAACATCGCCCCCGGCGCGTCACGCAGCCTGACGGTCGTCGCGCAGCCCGGCGAGTACTACACGCTGTGCAAGCCCGGCATGGTCGGCGACGGTGTCGGGCGCGCGAGCTTCTCGGTGACCGGCGAGGCCGTCGCGGTCGAGGGCCCGGATGCCGAGCAGAAGCAGCAGGCCGTCGACCTTTACGCCGCATTCGTGAAAGACCAGGTCGGCCAGCTCATCCCGGCCGTGCAGACCTTCGCCGCCGCCTACGAGTCGGGCGACGACGCGGCCGCGCGCGAGCAGTTCCCGCGCGTGCGCGCGTACTACGAGCGCATCGAGCCCATCGCCGAGGCGCTCGGCGACCTCGACCCGCGCATCGACTACCGCGAGGTCGACGCCGTGGCCGAGGGCCTGGACTGGACGGGCTTCCACCGCATCGAGAAAGACCTGTGGGTGCCCGCGCAGGACGCGCTGAACGCCGACGGCGAGACCCCGGCGTGGACGAACTGGGCGCCGTCGACCCCCGCCGAGCGTGCGACGTACGGAGACAAGCTCATCGCCGACACGCAGGAGCTCTACGACTACGTGCACGGTGAGGAGTTCACCCAGGCGCTCGACGCGCAGGGTGTCGCGGGCATCTCGAACGGCGCCATCGCGCTGCTCGACGAGGTCGCCACCGGCAAGATCAGCGGCGAGGAGGACTGGTGGTCGGGCACCGACCTCTACGACTTCGCGGCCAACGTCGAGGGGTCGAAGATGGCGTTCTCGCTCGTGCGCGACTTCGCCGCGTCGAAGGGCGACAAGGGCGCGGAACTGGTCACGCGCATCGACACGGGCTACGCCGACCTCGAGGCGGCGCTCGCTGCCCACGGCTCGGCCGACGCCGGCTTCGTGCCGTACGCGCAGCTCACCGAGGCCGACAAGCGGCAGTTCACCGACCTCATCAACGCCCTCGCCGAGCCGCTGTCGCAGCTGACGGTCACGATCCTCGAGTGAGCATGGGCGAGCAGCAGATCCCGGATGCCACGGACCCCGCGTCCGTGGAGCCGGAGCCTCAGCGCGGTCTGTCTCGCCGCGGCCTCATGGGCCTGGCCCTCGGCGCGGGAGCGGCCGGTGTCGCGCTGGGCGCCGGTGGCGGCGTCGTCGGGGGCATCGCTCTCGGCCGCGATCAGGCGCAGGCGGCGACGGATGCCGTGGCCCCGGCCTCCGGCATCCATCAGCCCGGCATCACGACGCCGGTGCAGGATCACCTGCACTTCGCGGCGTACGACATGATGGCGCGGACCACCCGCGACGACCTCGCCGAACTGCTCGCCGACTGGACGTACGCGGCCACGCGCATGATGCAGGGGCTCGACGTCAGCGCGACGGGCGCGGTCGGCGGGTCGCCCGAGGCGCCGCCCGACGACACTGGCGAGGCGCTGGGGCTGCCCGCGAGCAACCTCACCATCACGTTCGGGTTCGGCCCGTCGCTCTTCGACTCCCGGTTCGGGCTCGAGGGGCAGCGTCCGGCGGGGCTCGAGCGCCTTCCGGCGTTCCTCGGCGACGACCTCGACCCGCTGCGCTCCGACGGCGACCTGTGCATCCAGGCCTGCGCCGATGATCCGCAGGTCGCGGTGCACGCGATCCGCAATCTCAGCCGCATCGCCTTCGGGCGCGCGACGATCCGATGGTCGCAGCTGGGGTTCGGCCGCACGTCGAAGACCACCTCGGATCAGGCGACACCGCGCAACCTGTTCGGATACAAAGACGGAACGGCCAACATCCTCGCCGACGACACGGCCGCGCTGGACGAGAACGTGTGGGTCTCGGCATCCGAGGGACCGGCATGGCTCGCGGGCGGGTCGTATCTCGTCGCGCGGCGCATCGCGATGCTCATCGAGACCTGGGACCGCACGCGCCTCGCCGAGCAGGACCGCGTGGTCGGCCGCGACAAGGCGAAGGGCGCGCCGCTCTCGGGCGGTGACGAATTCACGGCGCCGGACTTCGCGGCCGTCGGCAGCTCGGGGAAGCCGGCGATCGACGCCCGCAGTCACGTGCGTCTCGCGCACCCCGACAACAACGGCGGCATTCGGATCCTGCGGCGCGGCTACAACTTCGTCGACGGCACGACCGACCTCGGGCGGCTGAACGCGGGACTGTTCTTCCTGTCGTTCCAGAAGAGTCCCGACAGCTTCATCACGCTGCAGAGGGCCCTGTCGACGGATGCCATGGGCGAATACCTGCGCCACGTCGGGTCGGGGCTCTGGGCCGTTCCGCCGGCCCCCGCGGCGGGCGCATCGGTGGGAGCGGGGCTGCTCGGGGCGTGAGCCTGGGCGCCACAGCTCCCGGGGGCGTCGCGCGGGCCGCGGCTTCTCGGCGCGCGAGCCATGGCGCGGCGCAGGCCGGTCCGGCGCGTGAGCCAGGGGACGTCGCGCGGGGCGGTGCCGCCCGGGGCGAGCCCGGATCCCGGTGGGCTCGACGCCGTGGCCTCGAACGCGACAAACGCTCCCTGCCGAAAGAAACGTCGTCTGCACGCGTTTCTTGGAGCAGGGAGCGTTTCTCGCTGACAGGGATGCCGTGAGACGAGTACGGAATAAACCTCGGCGCGATGCGTTCCACCATGTATATTCAGATGCATACAAACAGGAGGCGCATCATGAGTGAGAGCAGCAACTGGCCCGGAATGCAGTTCGGCGTCATGACGGTGAGCGACATCACCCAGGACCCGACCACGGGCAAGACGCCGAGCGAGGCTCAGCGCATCAAGGACACCCTCACGATCGCCAAGCACACCGAAGAGGTGGGCCTCGACGTCTTCGCCCTCGGCGAGCACCACAACCCGCCGTTCTGGTCGTCGTCGCCGACGACGACGCTCGCGTACATCGCGGCGCAGACCGAGCGGCTCATCCTCACGACCTCGACGACCCTCATCACCACCAACGACCCGGTGAAGATCGCCGAGGACTTCGCGATGCTGCAGCACGTGTCGGGCGGTCGCGCCGACCTCATGCTCGGCCGCGGCAACACCGGTCCCGTGTACCCGTGGTTCGGCAAAGACATCCGTCAGGGCCTGCCGCTCACCATCGAGAACTACGACCTGCTCCACAAGCTGTGGCGTGAAGACGTCGTCGACTGGGAGGGGAAGTTCCGCACCCCGCTGCAGGGCTTCACCTCGACCCCGCGCCCGCTGGACGGCGTGCCCCCGTTCGTGTGGCACGGCTCGATCCGCACGCCCGAGATCGCCGAGCAGGCCGCCTATTACGGCAACGGCTTCTTCGCGAACAACATCTTCTGGCCCAAGGAGCACTACCAGCGCCTCATCACCCTGTACCGCGAGCGCTTCGCCCACTACGGCCACGGCACGCCCCAGCAGGCGATCGTCGGCCTCGGCGGCCAGGTGTTCATGCGCGCGAACTCGCAGGACGCGGTGCGCGAATTCCGCCCCTACTTCGACAACGCGCCGGTGTACGGTCACGGCCCGAGCCTCGAGGACTTCAGCGAGATGACGCCGCTGACCGTCGGCTCGCCGCAGCAGGTCATCGACCGCTACGCCGCGATGCGCGAGACGTTCGGCGACTACCAGCGCCAGCTCTTCTTGATCGACCACGCGGGTCTGCCGACCAAGACGGTGCTCGAGCAGCTCGACATCCTCGGGTCGGAGGTCGTGCCGGTGCTGCGCAAGGAGCTGCAGAAGAACCGTCCGGCCGAGGTGCCCGACGCGCCGACCCACGCCAACCTGGTCGAGAAGATCTATGCCGGCGCCGCCCCGCGCCAGGCCGTCCCCGGCGCCAACCGCGGCGACAACATGGTCGCGGGCAGCCCCTACCAGGATGCCGCTCCGCGCTCGGGTAGCGCGTTCGGGGCTGCCGCGTCGAAGGTCGGTGCCTGACATGGCCACCCGTCGCATCGCGGTGGTCACCGCCGGGCTGTCGACCCCGTCGTCGACCCGCATGCTGGGCGACCGCCTGGCGCACGCCGCGCTCGCCGAGTTGCGCGAGCGCGGGATCGATGCCACCAGCGACGTGTTCGAGCTGCGCGACTACGCGCACGAGCTCACCGACAACCTGCTCACCGGCTTCGCTCCTCCGGCGCTCGAGCAGATGATCAACACGGTCGTCTCGGCCGACGGCATCATCGCCGTCACGCCCATCTTCTCCACGAGCTACTCGGGGCTGTTCAAGTCGTTCATCGACGTGCTCGACCCGCAGGCCCTCAACGGCACGCCCGTGCTGATCGGTGCGAACGCCGGTACCGCACGGCACTCGCTCGCGATCGACTACGCGATCCGTCCGCTCTTCACCTATCTGCACGCCGACCCGGTGCCGACGGGTGTGTTCGCGGCTTCCAGTGACTGGGGATCGAGCGCCGACGAGGTGGCCCCGCTCGGCTCGCGCGTCGACCGCGGCGCCCGGGAGTTCGCGGATGCCATCGCGGCCCGCGAGCCCGTGCGCGACGCCGACCCGTTCGACCCGTCGTCGTACCTCGGCGAGGGGCGCTCGTTCGGTCACCTGCTGGGTGGTCTGTCGGGGGAGTGAGCCCCCGCCGGAGCCCCGTCACCCGTGTGGGTGGCGGGGCTTCTTCGCGGTGCACGGGGTGTGCGTGCACGACGCGCCGACGGGCACCGGATTCGCAAGATGTGCATCGGATCGGGCGCCGATCTTCGGATCCGACGCCCCTCCCCGGATCCGCTGCGCCGCCCGCAGACCACCGCGCGCGGTTCTAGGGTGGCAACGACGAGAGGGAACCCGAATGGATGCCGCGCAGTGGGACGAGCGATACCGAGCCTCCGCCGGGGGAGTGTGGGCGACGCAGCCGCCGGCCGTCGTGCGCGAGATCACCGCGACGCTTCCGCCCGGGACCGCGATCGACGTGGCGACCGGTGACGGGCGCACCGCGCTGTGGCTCGCCGAGCGCGGGTGGGACTGCACCGGCGTGGACTTCTCGAGTGCGGGTCTGGCGCTGGCGGCGGCGCGACCCGGCGGTGACGCCGTGCGCTGGACCCCGGGTGACGTCCTCGAGTGGCAGCCCGAGGCTCAGGTCGACCTGGTGGTGTCGTGCTACCTGCACCTGCCCGACAGCGCCGCCGCCGTCGCCCGCGTCGCGGAGTGGGTCGCGCCCGGGGGGACGCTGCTCGTGCTCGGCCATGACGTCGACAACATCGCCGCGGGCGGGCACGGCCCGTCCGACCCGGCCATCCTGTACACACCCGATCTGCTGCGCGGTGCGCTGGACGACAGGTTCCGCATCGAGCGGTGCGAGCGGGTCGTCCGTGCGAGCGGCGATGCCGAGTTGCGCGACGGGCAGCACGCGGCCGCGATCGACACGCTGCTGCACGCGGTGCGCGTGCGCTGAAAGATATCTCGCGCGATCCGACCAGAGGCTCGAGGGTGCGGCGCCCCGCGACACCCGAGCGTACTCGCGTCGTCGTGCGCGGCGGGTCAGCGGCTCCGGCTGCGGTCACCGAACGGCTTGTGCCGATCGGCGACGAGGTAGCCGATGCCGACCATGAGGAGCAGAGCGAAGACGAAGGCGATCGATCCCACGATCTCGACGGGGGGCGCCGTGGCCGGGTCGAGAAACGGGTACGGATAATTGCTCGGTTCGGGCGCGAAACCGGTGAAACGGGGATCGAAGAACGCCCCTCGGATCATCGTGTACGCGAGCCACAGCACCGGCCAGACGAGGAAGGCGAGGTCGCCGCGCCGGAAACCCTGCCGCGGTTCCACGAGGAAGAAACCGATGAGTGTCAGCAGCGGCGAGGCGTGATGGAACACCTGGTTGTAGACCGCAGCGAGTCCGGTCAGGTGCACCGACCGCGCGAGGAAGAGCACGTAGACGATGCCCGTGACGGTGATGCCGGCCAGTGCCGCCAGGCGGAGAAGTCGCCACCATGTCGATCCCGAGGGTCGTGGGCGTACGCACATGAGGGCGGAGGTGACGAGGACCAACACGTTCGACTGGATCGTGAAGTAGCTGAAGGTGTTCGCGAGACTGCGTCCCTCGGATGCCGTCAGGATGCACTGGGCGATGAGGGTCACGGCGAGCCCGACCGCCATGAGGCCGAAGAAGATACGGACGACCCGCTGCCGGCGCGCACTCACGGGCGGCAGGGCATCGACGGGGGAGGGGCGGCCGCTCACCCGCTTCATGGTAGAGCTCCTCTCACAGGTCGTCACCGGCATACGCTATTCGGACGAGCGGTGCGGGTGCCTGAGGTCGTCGTGACGGGCCGGCGCACCGCCCGTGCGTCACAGCACGATGTCGTCGACCCCCTGCAGCTCCCGCGCGACGACGGGACGCAGCCCGCGCCGCACGAACGTGTCGGCCGCGGCGAGCGGGCCGACGTCGAGACCCGCCTCGGCGGCGATGTCGGCGATCGGCGACTGGAAGGTGCGGAACGCGCCCAGGCGCGAGACGGTCAGCCCCTGACGAGTGTCGACCAGGTCGGTCTGGTCGAGCACGAATCCGGCCGCCGCGAGCGCGTCGCCCTCGCGCCAAGCGGCGATCTTCCAGAACCGCAGGGGCACGCGGATGCCGCGGTACGGCGGATCGGCCTCGTCGAGCACCGGAGCGGTGAACACCGCGATGCGCTGGTCGGTCGTCTCGGCATAGGCGAGCACGTGGTCCTCCAGCCCGCGCCAGAGGTCTTTGGATTGGTTGAAGCCAGCGGCCTGCGGGGCGGCGTTCGTGTAGAAGAACGTCGCCTCGGTGGCATCCCGAGCCTCTGACGCGGAGCCCCAGCCCGGATCGCGCCGGCGCACGAGGTGACCGCGATCGAGGTCGTTGCGGCTGTAGACCTCGGGCCCGGCCTGGGCGTCGTCGTCGACACGCGGGTCGAGGCGCCACTCGCCGGTGCGGGGCTGGTCGCGCAGGCTCGCTCCGTCGATCACGACACCGGTGACGGCGGCGAAGCGCCGCTCTTCGTCGAGCAGCACCGAGAACCGCGGGTAGTCGAGCCGGGTCGTGGGGCGCTCGTGCGCGGGAAGGGGGAGGGGGATGCCGAGGAAGTCGGAGTCGTAGCCGTCGCTCATGCGTCCATCGTGCCCGGGACCTCCGACATCGCGACAGACTGACGAGATGGAACAGCACGTGAAGACGAGGTCCGACGCGCCCGCCGGCTTCTTCGCCGTCGAAGCAGCCGGCTTGCGGTGGTTGGCAGAGGCCCGGGGAGCGCGTGTGGCCCGGGTCGCCGGCGTGGCCGACGACCGCATCGCGCTCGAGCGCGTCCCGGAAGGGCCCCCGACCGAGGCTGCTGCCGACGCCTTCGGTGCGGCGCTCGCCGCGACGCACGCGGCCGGCGCCGACGCGTTCGGCTCACCGCCGCCCCGCTGGCACGGTGACATCTTCATCGGCCGGCGGTCGCAGCCCGCCCGTCCGATAGCCACCTGGGGTTCGTTCTACGCCGCCCAGCGCGTCGAGCCGTTCCTTCCCATCGCCGTCGCCGCCGGCAACCTGTCGGCATCCGGTGCCGAGGTCGTCCGACGGGCGTGCGCCGTGATCGCCGACGGTGCGTTCGACGACGACGAACCGCCCGCCCGCCTGCACGGCGACCTGTGGGCGGGGAACGTGTTGTGGTCGCACGACGGCGTCGTGCTCATCGACCCCGCGGCGCACGGCGGACATCGCGAGACCGACCTCGCGATGCTCGCGCTGTTCGGGTGCCCGTTCCTCGAACGCATCCTCGCCGCCTACGACCGCGCCCGGCCGCTCAGGAAGGGATGGCGCGACCGCGAGCCGCTTCATCAGCTGCACCCGCTCGCGGTGCATGCGGCGGGCCACGGCCCTTCGTACGGACGCGCGCTCGTGAGCGCCGCCGAGCGGACGCTCGCACTGGTGTGAGCGCCGGAGTCGCGGCATCCGTTCCTCCCGCTCGTCGGCGGGTGCGCCGGTGCACGACGCAGGAGATCGAGCGTCACGGGCGTCCCCGCGCCCCGCACGACGCGGAGAGGCCGGCGGACATCCTGCGTCGTGTCCGGTGACGGCCCGCGCGCCGCCGCCGGGTCACTCACCCCCGCGCCGCCGCCCGCCGTCTCGCCCGCCGCGCGAGCACGAGGTCGATGCCCACGCCGATGCCGACCGCCACGACGATCGACACGATGACCGCGACCACCGGCCCGCCCGGGACGACCGCGGCCACGATCGCCCCGATCACGGCCTGATACGCCGCCCAGGCCAGCGCCGCCAGCGCTGCGACGCCGAGGTAGCGCCCGGGATCCACACGCGCCGCGCCGGCGGCGAGGTTCACCGCGAGCCGGGCGAACGGCACGAACCGCGCCGTGAACAACACGACGGCGGCGTTGCGCTCGAGCCGGGCCCGCGCCCACTCCAGGGCGGCGCCGACACGCGGGCCCCGCATCCACGCCCAGCGTTCGACGCCGACCGTGCGCCCGACGAGGTAGCAGCACGCGTCGCCCGCGAAGGCCGCGGCGGCGGCGACGACGACGACGGATGCCAGCGGGAACGTCGCATGGGACACCGCGAGCGCACCGAACGCGGTCACCGCCGCCTCGCCCGGGACGACGACGAGGAACGCGTCCGCGAACACCAGCGCAGCCATGCCGACCAGGGCCCACGGGCTCGCCGCGATCGCCTGCAGCCACGCGTCGACACCGTCCATCCGGTCACTCTCCGCCTCGGATCGAGACGCCCGGCCGACCGAGCGGTGACGACCGGCGGAGCATCCGGTGAACATCGCGAACGTCGCGCGAGAAGCCCGGCGATGCGTCCCACCCTGGTCTCGTGAGAGTCGCGCTGCTGGCCGAATCCTTCCTCCCGCACATGAACGGGGTCACCGGTTCCGTTCTCCACGTCCTGCGCCATCTGGCGGAGGCGGGCCATGAGACGCTCGTCATCGCCCCGAAGGCGGGCGACGTCACCGCCGACCTGCACGGCGCGCGTGCCGAGCTGCTGCGCTCCGTGCCGCTGCCGTCGTACCCCGAGGTGCGCGTGGTCTTCGCCCGCGCAGCACGCCTGGGCGCGCTGCTGCGCGACTTCGATCCCGACGTCGTGCACCTGGCATCCCCGTTCGTGCTCGGATGGCAGGGGCTCGCGGCCGCCGACGCCCTGAAGATCCCCTCGGTCGCGATCTACCAGACCGACGTCGTCGCCTACGCGCAGAAATACGGGGTGCCCCACGCCACCGCGCTGGTGGCCGGTCATGTCGCGCGGCTCCACCGTCGGGCGACCCTCACCCTCGCTCCCTCGTCGGCCTCGACACGGCAGCTCGAGGGCCTCGGCGTGGACCGCATCCGCCGGTGGGGCAGGGGAGTGGATGCCGTGCGCTTCGCCCCCGAACACCGCGACGCCGCCTGGCGGGACGCGGTGGCTCCGGGAGGAGAACGCATCGTCGGCTACGTCGGACGCCTCGCGCCCGAGAAGCAGGTCGACGATCTACGGGCGCTCGCCGACCTGCCCGGCACCCGGCTGGTCATCGTGGGCGACGGGCCCTCCCGCCCGGCGCTCGAAAGGGCGTTCCCGGATGCCGTGTTCACCGGCCACCTGTCGGGTGCCGCGCTGGCGCAGGCCCTGGCGGGGTTCGACGTGTTCGTGCACCCGGGCGAGAGCGAGACGTTCGGACAGACGATCCAGGAGGCGCTCGCCAGCGGCGTCCCCGTCGTCGCCACGGGCGTCGGCGGCCCCCTCGACCTCGTGCGCTCCAGCGTCGACGGGTGGCTCTACCGGCCCGGCGACCTCGACGACCTCCGCGCCCGCGTCGCCGACCTCGTGGGCGATGACGCCAAACGCCGGGCGTTCGCCCGCGCGGCGCGCAATGGGGTGCAGGGCCGCACGTGGGAAGCCCTCACCTGCGACCTCGTCGGACACTACGAGGATGCCGTCGCGCTCCGCCGCATCGACGACAGCCTTCTACGGCGCGGAGGCCCCCGTCCGGCCGCGCCCGCGGCATCCCGTGCCCGGGGGCGGTGGACGCGCTACGTCGCGCTCGGCGACTCGCTCACCGAGGGTCTCTGCGACGCGTCGCGCATGCCGGCGGGACAGTTCCGCGGCTGGGCCGACCGCCTGGCCGAGCTGTTGGCGCACACGAGCGATGCAGGCCCGTTCCGCTACGCCAACCTGGCCGTGCGCAGTCGCCGGGTGCGTCACGTGATCGACGAGCAGATCCCCGACGCCCTCGCGCTCGAGCCCGATCTCGTGTCGATCCTCATCGGCGCCAACGATCTGCTCGCACCGACCGTGGTCATGCCGGCCCTCGTCGCCGAGGTCGAGTCGGCGGTGCGCGCCGTGCGGCGCACCGGCGCGGACGTGCTGCTCGTGACGACGTTCCTGCCGCGGCGCCCCGCCGCCCGCCTGCTGGCGCGGCGCTTCGCGACGTACAACGTGCACCTGCGCCGCATCGCCCACGAGCAGGGGGCGATCCTGCTCGACCTCGAGGCGGTCGCCGACCTGGGTGAGCTGCCGCTGTGGGCCGACGATCTCGTGCATCTGCGGTCGTCGGGGCACCGCCTGATCGCCTACCGGGCCGCGGAGGCGCTGGGGGTGCCCGACGCCCGCGCGCTCCTCGATCTCGACGAGGCGCTGCACGCCGACACCGACGAGGCACCGCGGGGTACCTGGCTCACCCGCGACGCTCTGCCCTGGGTGTGGCGCCGCGTGCGCGGGCGGACCGCCGGCGACGGCATCCGGGCGAAGCACGCCGGGTACGTCGAACTGCCGACGCGCGGCGATCGGCAGCGCGCGCGCACGACCTGACGCGGGTCGGACCGTCCCGCCACCTGGCTGCGGAGGACCCTGAGCCCGTCGAAGGGTCCGGGGACGTCGGGACCCGGTGGCTTCGACGGGCTCAGCCACCTCACGAACGGCGTCGACGAGCTCGGCGGCTCAGTACCAGCCGGTCTGCTCGGAATGGTTCCACGCACCGCAGGGGTTCCCGTACCGTGCGTCGATGTACGACAGGCCCCACGAGATCTGCGTCGCGCCGTTGGTGCGCCAGTCGAGTCCCGCGGACGCCATCTTCTCGCCCGGCAGCGCCTGGGGGATGCCGTACGCGCCGCTCCAGGGATTCTGCGCCTGCACGCGCCACCCCGACTCGCGGTTCCACAGCGAATTGAGGCACGAGAACTGGTCGTCGCCCCAGCCGTAGCCGCGCATCTGCACACGGGCCTCGGCGCGCGCCTCGTCGGGCGTCATGATCGCGGTCGTCGGGGGAGGGTTCGTCGTGCCGCCGCCTCCGGAGCCGCCGCCGGTGTCACCGCTACCCGATCCGCTCCCGCCGGACCCGGTGCCAGAGCCCGATCCGCTCCCGCCGGACCCTGTCCCGCCGGACCCGCCGCTCGCCCCCGACCCGCCGCTCGACCCGGACCCACCCGAGCTCGACCCGCCCCCGCCCGCCGACCCGCTTCCGGCGTTCGCGCCACCGGAGGTGCCGCCGCGGCCCGCTCCGACGGAACCGCCACCGGTCGCGCCACCGGGCGCCGCGGCATCCTGCTGCGCCTTCTCCCGCTCGCGGGCCGCTTTCTCCGCCGCGGCCGTCGTGGCCCGCAGCGCCGCGAGCTGGGCGTAGAGATCGTCGAGGCGCGCCTGCGCCGCGGCGACGCTGTCCGCCTCGGCATCCGCCTCGCCCTGTGCCGCATCAGCGGCCGCGCGCGCGTCGTCCGCGAGTCGCGCGGCCTCCACTCGCGCCGCGTCGGCCTGGGTGCTGAGCGATGCGGCGACGTCGGCGGCGCTTCGCGCCTGACCCGCCGTCTGAGCCGTGACGGTCGCGACGCGGTCGAGGATGCCGAGGCGCTCGAGGAGCGAATCGGGATCGGCGTCGGTGAGCAGCTGCGCGACCAGCGGTCCGCCGCCGACGGTGCGGTACAGGCGCGCCGCGCTCGCCCCCGCCCGCTCGATCTTCGCGGACGAGTCCGAGGCGGCCGCGGCGCTCTGCGCGGCGAGGGCGTCGGCACGCGCTGCCGTCGAATCGGCCAGAGCGCGGGTGCGCTCCGCGGTCGCCGACGCGTCCAGGGCACGGCGCGAGGCCTGCGCCGCCGTGGCCTCTGCGGCATCCAACTGCTGCTTCACCTGGGCGACGGCCGATTCGTCGACGGCCGCCCGCGGAGTCACCGCCCGCGGGGAGAGGGCCTCGGCGCTCGCCGGAGCGGGCAGCAGCGCCGCCACCATCACGACGCACGCGAAGAGGGTGTGACCGGTGCGACGGATGGGACCCATGAGGTCACGGTAGAGCACGAGTCCCCTCCGCGCCCAGCCCGGAGGGGCTTGCGCTGATAGGGTGGAACGGAATGCCGTCTTGGCATCCGCTCAACTACATATGAGCTCACGGAGCAGGCCGGCAGACGCTGGTCCCCTGTGGTGGACTCCCCGTCGCGATCGCCGGGTGGTTTTCTACTGGTGGCCAGTCGCCGGGATTTCCGGGCCGACACGTCGGCGCGCCCTTTCTGCCTGTTCCTGCTCCTTCGCATGTCAGCTCGCCTCTCACACGGGGCGGCGAGCCTAAACAAAGAAGGAGGGACCTCTTGGAAGGTCCAGAAATCACCGCCGCCGAAGCCGTTCTCGACAACGGCCGGTTCGGTACCCGCACCATCCGTTTCGAGACCGGACGCCTCGCCCAGCAGGCCCAGGGCGCCGTCGCCGCCTACCTCGACGAAGAGACCATGCTCCTGTCGGCCACCAGCGCCGGCAAGCACCCGCGTGAAGGCTTCGACTTCTTCCCGCTGACCGTCGACGTCGAAGAGCGTTCGTACGCCGCGGGCAAGATCCCCGGCTCGTTCTTCCGCCGTGAGGGTCGCCCCTCGACCGAGGCCATCCTCGTGTGCCGTCTCATCGACCGCCCGCTGCGTCCGTCGTTCGTCGACGGCCTGCGCAACGAGGTGCAGATCGTCGTCACCGTGCTCTCGATCGCGCCGGGCGAGTTCTACGACGCCCTCGCCATCAACGCGGCATCCATGTCGACCCAGATCTCGGGCCTGCCGTTCTCGGGCCCCATCGCGGGTGTGCGCCTGGCGCTCATCCCCGGCCAGGGCGAGCACGCCGACCAGTGGGTCGCGTTCCCCACCGTCACGCAGCTCGAAGACGCCGTCTTCGACCTGATCGTCGCGGGCCGCGTGCTCGACGACGGCGACGTCGCCATCATGATGGTGGAGGCCGAGGCCACCGAGGGCAGCTGGAACATGATCAAGGGCGGTGCGACCAAGCCCAACGAGCAGGTCGTCGCCGAGGGTCTCGAGGCCGCCAAGCCGTTCCTGCGCCAGCTCGTCGACGCGCAGAACGAGGTCGCTCGCACCGCGTCGAAGGAGATCCAGTCGTACCCGGTCTTCCCGGCCTACAGCCAGCAGACCTACGACTTCGTGGCGGGTCGCGCCTACGACCGTCTGGTGCCGGTGTACCAGATCGCCGACAAGCAGGAGCGCCAGAACGCCGACGACGAGGTCAAGACCTCGGTCAAGGAGCAGCTGCTCGCCGCCGTCGAGTCGGGCGAACTGCCCGCCGTCGCGACGCTCGAGTTCGCCGCCGCCTACAAGTCGGTCACCAAGACGATCGTGCGCGGTCGCATCCTCTCCGAGGGCGTGCGCATGGACGGCCGCGGTCTCGCCGACATCCGTCCGCTCGACGCCGAGGTGCAGGTCATCCCGCGCGTCCACGGCTCGGCGATCTTCCAGCGCGGCGAGACCCAGATCCTGGGCGTCACCACGCTGAACATGCTCAAGATGGAGCAGCAGATCGACTCGCTCTCGCCCATCACGAGCAAGCGCTACCTGCACCACTACAACTTCCCGCCGTACTCGACCGGTGAGACCGGCCGCGTGGGCAGCCCGAAGCGTCGCGAGATCGGCCACGGCTTCCTCGCCGAGCGCGCGCTGGTTCCGGTGCTTCCCAGCCGCGAGGAGTTCCCCTACGCGATCCGCCAGGTGTCCGAGGCTCTCGGCTCCAACGGCTCGACGTCGATGGGCTCGGTCTGCGCCTCGACCCTGTCGCTGCTGAACGCGGGTGTGCCCCTTCGCGCCCCCGTCGCCGGTATCGCCATGGGCCTGGTGACCGACGAGGTCGACGGCCAGACGCGCTACGCCGCGCTGACCGACATCCTCGGCGCCGAAGACGCCCTCGGCGACATGGACTTCAAGGTCGCCGGTACCTCGGAGTTCATCACCGCGATCCAGCTCGACACCAAGCTCGACGGCATCCCGTCGTCGGTGCTGGCCGCCGCCCTCACCCAGGCCAAGGAGGCTCGCCTCACGATCCTCAACGTCCTGAACGCCGCGATCGACGCGCCCGACGAGATGGCGCCCACCGCGCCCCGCGTCATCAGCGTGCAGATCCCGGTCGACAAGATCGGTGAGCTCATCGGCCCCAAGGGCAAGACGATCAACGCCATCCAGGACGAGACCGGCGCGCAGATCTCCATCGAGGAGGACGGCACCGTCTACATCGGCGCGACCGACGGCCCCTCGGCCGAGGCCGCCCGTGCGCAGGTCAATGCGATCGCCAACCCGACCAACCCCGAGGTGGGCGAGCAGTTCCTCGGAACCGTCGTCAAGATCGCGACCTTCGGCGCGTTCGTCTCGCTCCTGCCCGGCAAGGACGGCCTGCTGCACGTCAGCGAGGTGCGCAAGCTCGCCGGTGGCAAGCGCGTCGAGAACGTCGAAGACGTGCTCTCGGTCGGCAAGAAGCTCCTCGTGCGCATCACGAAGATCGACGACCGCGGCAAGCTGTCGCTCGAGCCCGTGATCGACGACGAGGTCACGACGCCCGAGCCCGCCGACACGCAGAGCTCGGCCGCCGCGAGCGAGGGCCCCGAGGCTCCCGCCGAAGGCTGATCCTCACGTCACCGGATGCCCGTCCCGCCTCGTGCGGGGCGGGCATCCGTCGTGTGACGGATGTGACGCCTGGTGCCGATGCGACTGCGCCGCGCGCAAGCGTTATCCAATGTTTATCGCCGAGCCGGGTGAAAGGTCAGCGGCCTGCGGGTGAGCGCCTAACCTCGAAGTACGTCGGGGGGCGTGCTGATACGGCGTGGGTCGTACCGTCGCCCGACACGGGGAGGATCCCATGAGCGGCTCGGGCGTCGAGAAGACGGCCACGCCGCGCCTGCGCCGCGACCGGGCGCCCCACCCCTCCGCGCCGATCACCCTGCAGGGGCCGGGCCTCGGCTCGCACGTGCGGGTCCCGCTCGGCGAGACGGGTTTCGAGGTCTTTCCGCTCTTCCTCGGTGGCGGCGAGTTCGGCTGGAACGTCGACGCCCGTGCGAGCCACGACATCCTCGACGCGTACGCCGAACTCGGGGGCAACGCCCTGCACACCGCCGACAGCTACGCCGCCGGTCGCAGCGAGTTCATCATCGGCGAATGGCTGCGCACGCGGCGCATGCGCGACGAGGCCGTGCTCACCGTGCGCGTCGGCGGCCACCCCGACCACCCGGGTCTCGATTCCGTCAACCTCGTGCGCGCCGTCGAGGCCTCTCTCACGCGTCTCGGCACCGACCGCATCGACGTTCTCTCGCTCGACGCCGCGCGGGGCGACCGCGGGATGCTCGAGGACACTCTGGCCACCAGCGAGTGGTTGGTGGAGTCGGGCAAGGTCCGCGCGATCGGCGCGCACGGCTACACCGCGGCGCAATTGGTCGAGGCCCGCATCCTCTCATCGGCGGGGTATCCGCGCATCACCGTGCTCGACGTGCCGTACAACGTGCTGAGGCGCACGGAGTTCGAGGGCGACGTGCGCCTGATCGCCTCCGCCCAGAACATGGCCGTCACCCCATCGCACCCCCTCTCGCACGGCTTCCTCGCCGGTGAGACGCGCACGCGCGGGCAATCGTCGCAGTCGGTGCGCGGAACGCAGGTCGCCGCGCAGCTGAACCGTCGCGGTTCGCGGGTGCTGCGCGCGCTCGACGCCGTGGGCAACGAACTCGGGATCCCGGATGCCGCGGTGGCGGTGGCCTGGCTGCTCGCTCAGAAGATCGTGACGGCCCCCATCGTCAACGCGTTCGCGCCGCGCCACGTCGTGGAGTGCATGCGCGCCGTCGGTGTGCGTCTCAGTCGCGCCCAGCTCTCGGATATCGCGCGCGCCGCCGAGTGACCGCCCTGCCGTCGGGGTGTGACGTAGGCTGGAAGGACCGGCCGGGGGGCGGCAGATCGACGACGGAGTGAGCTGACGTGACGCACTACATCTACCTGGTGCGCCACGGCGAGCATCAGGATGCCGAGCACGGACTCACCGACGGGCCCCTCTCTCCGCGCGGGCAACGGCAGGCAGCACTTCTCGCCGACCGCCTCTCGGGGCTTCCCCTCGACGCCGTGTGGCATTCGCCCCTCGAGCGCGCCGCCCAGACGGCGCGCGCGGTCGCCGATCGACTGCCGTCGGTCTCGCCGGAGTCGTCGGCGCTGCTGTTCGACTGCGTTCCCACGGGCATGACCCCCGAGACGCCCGCGGCGTACGAACCGTTCTTCGGGTCGGTGACCGAGGCGGAGATCGACGCGGGCCGCGCGCAGATGGCGGACGCCACGGCGGAATTCCTCGCCCGTAAGGCCGGCGAGACGCACGAGCTCATCATCACGCACAACTTCGTGATCTCGTGGTTCGTGCGCGAGGTGCTCCAGGCCCCCGACTGGCGCTGGATGACGATCAACCAGGCCTACTGCGGACTCACCGTCATCGCGCAGAAGAAGGGCCGCCCCTGGACGCTGCTGTCGCACAACGACCTCGCCCACCTGCCGGTGGAGCTGCGCACGGGGCTGGTGGATCCGCTTCCGGTCTGACACCGCCGTGCTGCACCGTCGGCACCGCCCAGGCGGAGTGTCGCGGCGCGTCTGTGGACAACGCCCGGCCGCGGTGTCCGCCGCCGCCTAGGCTGGAACGCATGACGACACGCGTGGCCATCGTGGGCGGAACCGGCAAGCTCGGCCGGGTGATCCGCGAGGTGATCGAGGCAGAAGAGGCGTACGAGGTCGCCGCGGTGCTGGGCTCGCGGTCCGACCTCGCCGAGCTCGAGGGCGCCGACCTCGTCGTCGACGCCTCGACGCCGGCCGTTTCGATCGACGTCGTGCGCGCGGCGATCGAGCGCGGCATCAACGTGCTCGTCGGCACGTCGGGGTGGTCGAACGAGCGGATCGCGCTCGTGCGTCCCCTGGTGGATGCCAGCGGCACCGGCGTCGTGTTCATCCCCAACTTCTCGCTCGGCTCCGTGATCGGCAGCGCGCTGGCGGCCGCCGCGGCACCGTTCTTCCCCTCGATCGAGATCATCGAGGCGCACCGCGAGACCAAGATCGATTCGCCCAGCGGCACCGCCGTCCGCACGGCCGAGCTGATCGCGGCCGCCCGCGCCGACGTCGGACCTGTCGAGTCGCCCCACGTCGACCAGCGCGCGCGGGGTCAGCGTGTGGCATCCGTTCCGATCCACTCGCTGCGGCGCCCGGGCGTCGTGGCGCGGCAGGAGACGATCCTCTCGGGAGCCGGGGAGTCGCTGACCATCGCGCACGACACCATCGATCCGGCGACGGCCTACGCGCCCGGCATCCGCATCGCCCTCGCGGCGGCCCGCGACGCGCGGGGCGTCGCGATCGGCCTCGACAGCTTCATCGACATCGGCGTGCGCACGCGTCCCGCCGAGCCGGAGGCACCCGTCGCCGACGGCGACGTGTCGGGCCAGGTGGCCGGCGCCACCAGCGCATGAGGGTGCGCGTCGCCGTCGCGATCATGACGGTGCTGTTGCTGCTCTACGTCGTGCTGGCCGGCCAGCGCGCGCTCGTGCTGCTCACCAGCGCCGAACCCGTCGCGATCGCGATGGGCGTCGCGCTCCTCGTGCTGCCGCTGCTGGCGCTCTGGGCCATCGGACGCGAGCTGTGGTTCGGCGTCCGCGCGCAGCAGCTCGGCGACCGACTGGACGCCGAGGGCGGACTGCCCGACGACGACCTCCCCGTGCGACCCAGCGGCCGCATCGAACGCGAGGACGGCGACGCGCTGTTCCCGAAGTACCGGGCCGACGTCGAGGCGCATCCCGACGACTGGCGTGCGCGGTATCGTCTCGCGCTCGCCTACGACGCGGCCGGCGACCGGAGGCGGGCACGTTCCGCCGTCCGCACGGCGATCCGGCTCGAGGGCGCGGAGCGTCGGGCGGGCTGAGACGAGCCTCTGCGTGCGGCGTCGCTAGGCGGCGTCGCGGGCGGGAACGGCGGATGCCACGGCGTCCTCGACCGTGCGGTGCCGGAAGGTGAAGCCACTCTTCTCGAGCACGGCCGGCCGCACGTCGGCATCCGACGTCAGCAGGGCTTCCGTCGCGTCCGCGCCGAGCGCGAGCTTGACGCCCCACACCGGTGCGCGCAGCACGTACGGGCGGTTCATGCGCCGCGCGAGCGCGAAGCCGAGGTCGTTCGCCGTGGCGCGGGTCGGTCCGGTGAGATTCACGGGGCCGTCGAGGTCGGAGTCGATGACGTGTCGGATGGCGCGCACCTCGTCGTCGAGGGTGATCCACGGCCAGACCTGCGTACCGCGTCCGATGGGTCCGGAGACGCCGAGCTTCGTCAGCAGCAGGAGGGGCTTGAGCACGCCCCGCTCGTGGACGACCGGCGCGGTGCGCAGCAGCGCGACGCGCGCACGGTCGCCGGCGGCGCGGGCCTCGCGCTCCCAGTCGACGCAGATGTCGACGAGGAAGCCCTCGCCGCGCGGAGATTGCTCGGTGAGCACGGCGCCGGGCTGCGAGCCGTAGTAGCCGGTGGCGCTGGCGTTGATGAGCGCGGGAGCATCATCACCCAGCGCGCGGATCGCCGTCGCCAGGGTGCGGGTCGGCGTGATGCGCGACCAGAGCAGCGTGCTCTTGTAGGAGGGCGTCCAGGGGAAACGGCCGATGGAGGCGCCGTTCAGGCAGACGACCGCATCGGCGCCCGCGAGCACGTCGGGGTCGAGAGGTGCCGCATCTTGCAACCACTGCACCTCGTGCGCGCCGTTCGGCGCGTGGCGGACGAGTGAGGTGACCTCGACGCCATCGCCGCGTAGCGAGTCGACGAGGGCGGAGCCGATGAGGCCCGACGCGCCGGCGATGACGACGCGTCGGGCGGGAGTCTCAGGCAAGCGTCGCCTCGAGGGTGATCTCGATGCCCGCGAGCGCCTGCGACACGGGGCAGTTGGCCTTGGCGTCGGCGGCGATCTTCTGGAAGGTCTCGTCGTCGAGGCCGGGCACGACGGCGTTGACGTTCAGGTGGCTGCCGGTGATGCCGGTGCCGGGCTTGAACGTGATCGACGCGGTCGTGTCGACCGACTCGGGCGCCGTGCCGTTGTCGGCGAGGGCGTTCGACAGCGCCATGCTGAAACAGGCCGAGTGCGCGCCGGCGAGCAGCTCTTCGGGCGTGGTGACCGAGCTCGAGCCCTCGCTGCGGGCCTTCCAGTTCACGTCGAACGTGCCGATGCCCGACGAGGTGAAGGTGACCTCACCCGATCCCTCGAACAGGCTGCCCTTCCAGGCGGTGGCGGCTTCGCTCGTGACGGCCATGGGAACCTCCGTGGTGTCTGCGCGGCCGGGGCGACCGCGACGTGGTGCGCACGGTCCGGGTGACCGCGACCCGGCCAGCCTAGTGAGGGCGTCGGACACCGCCCGGGTCTTGACAGCCCCCGTCGGCCCGTCCCCTCAGGCGGCGGCCGGACCCCGTCGCCCCACCAGCCCGGCGCGTTGCAGGAGCAGGTAGAGCTGGCATCCGAGGCACAGGCCGAAGGCGGCGTTGAGGAAGGCCGCGACGAACGCCATCGCGGCGGCGGTGGGAAGTGCCCAGGGAACCCCGGCCACGTGAAGCAGCAGACCCACCGCCGTCACGAACAGCCCGACTCCCTGGGCGAACCGCGGCGGGCGGGGGTCTTCGAACTCGGTGGGCGGCGCGAGACGCGGCTGCACGACACGGCGGTAGAGCACGCTCCACGGCGCCGTCCGCGGTGAGGCGACGCCCCAGACGAAGAGCAGAGCCACGGCCAGGAGCACGAGGAACCCCGGGTCGGCGATCCGCTCTGCCACCGAAGCCTGCTGCACGGCCCAGGGCGAGGGGGCGAACGAGGCACCCGACAGGGGCTGATAGGCGAAGAACCCCTGCGTGGCGCGCGGAGAGAGGCCGAGCAGGCTCAGCAACGTCGCCACGAGCAGCAGGGCTGCGGTGAGGGATGCCGCGAAGCGCGGGCCGCGGGCATCGATTCGTGTGTTCTCAGGCACGGGTGTCCTCCTTCTGCAACGTGTCGAGTTCGCGCTCCACCGCCGCGCGGTCGAGCGTCCCGCCGAAGCGGGTGCGGATCACCCCGCGCCGGTCGAGGACGAGGGTCGTGGGTGTCTGCAGCACGCGGAAGTGCTGGGCGAGGTCGGGGCGATGGGTGAGGTCGACATCGAGGTGGTGCACGCCGTCGCGGGAGCCGGCCACCTCCGACAGCACCCGACGCACCCCGGGGCAGCGCGAGCACATCTGGGTGCTGAACTGCACGAGAGTCGCCTCCGCGCCCCAGCGGGCCGTCCCGAGCAGGTCGGGGTCGACGACCTCGGCGGAGTCGACGCTGCGGGCACGTCCCTGGCGAGCGCGCAGCACGAGCCCCGCCGCCGTCGTCAGCACGACGAGGAGCCCGACCGCCAGAAGAGCGAAGGTCACATCCACGACCGACAACGCTAATCCGGCGACGGCGGTGACAGGGCCGATGAGTCGTCGCGTGACGCCGCGGTCCGCTGCTCCGCCGGGCTCTCGGCATCCGTCCTCCCCAGAGCGCGCCCGCGCGCCGGCCTCCACCGACCTCGTCCGCGACACCCGGCCGCAAGCGCTCCGGCGGTATCGTGAGGGCCGTGACCGTCGAGATCCCCACCCCCTACGAAGACCTCCTCCGCGACGTGCTCGAGACGGGCGTGCACAAGTCCGACCGCACCGGAACGGGCACCACGAGCGTCTTCGGGCGGCAGATCCGCTTCGACCTGGCCGCGGGCTTCCCGCTCATCACGACGAAGCGCGTGCACATGAAGTCGATCGCCTACGAGCTGCTGTGGTTCCTGCGGGGCGAGTCCAACGTGGGCTGGCTGCAGGAGAACGGCGTGTCGATCTGGGACGAGTGGGCGGACGCCGACGGCGAGCTCGGTCCCGTCTACGGGGTGCAGTGGCGCTCGTGGCCGACCGCCGACGGCGGCACCATCGACCAGATCGCGCAGGTGATCGAGCAGATCCGGCGCGACCCCGACTCGCGTCGCCTGATCGTCTCGGCGTGGAACCCCGCCGACATCCCCGACATGGCGCTCGCCCCCTGTCACGCGCTGTTCCAGTTCTACGTCGCCGACGGCAGACTGTCGTGCCAGCTCTACCAGCGCAGTGCCGACATGTTCCTCGGCGTGCCCTTCAACATCGCCTCCTACGCGCTCCTGACCCTGATGGTCGCGCAGCAGACGGGGCTCGAACCCGGGGAGTTCGTCTGGACGGGCGGCGACTGCCACGTCTACGACAACCACCGCGAGCAGGTGCAGCAGCAACTCTCCCGCGAGGCGTACCCGTATCCGACGCTGCGTTTCGCCCGGAAGCCCGAGTCGATCTTCGACTACACCTACGACGACATCGTCGTCGAGGACTACCAGCACCACCCCGCCATCCGCGGAGCCGTCGCGGTATGACCACCGTCGGACTCGTCTGGGCGCAGGCCCACGACGGCGTGATCGGCGCCGATGGGGGGATGCCGTGGCACGTGCCCGAAGACCTCGCGCACTTCCGCGCGGTCACCGGATCGTCCGACGTCATCATGGGCCGTCGCACGTGGGAGTCGCTTCCCCCGCGGTTCCGGCCTCTGCCGGGGCGACGCAACATCGTCGTGACGCGCTCGCCCGACTGGTCGGCCGACGGCGCCGAACGAGCGCCGTCGCTCGATGACGCCCTCGCCCTGGCCGACGGCGATGAGGTGTGGGTCATCGGCGGCGGTCGCCTCTACGCCGAGGCCATCGAGCGAGCCGATGTGATCGAGCTGACCCGCCTCGACGTCGCCGTCGCCGGTGACACCTTCGCCCCCGCGATCGACGGCTGGGGTCTCGAGGCCACCGACGGCTGGCACACCTCGTCGAGCGGCATCCGGTACCGCTTCGAGACGTACCGGCGGCCGGGGCACTGAGATGGCGACCGCGCTGATCACGGGCGCCAGCTCCGGCCTCGGCGCCGAGTTCGCCCGCCAGCTCGCCGCCCGCGGGGCCGACCTCGTCGTCGTCGCGCGTGATCGCGGCGCGCTCGAAGCGCTCGCGGCCGACGTGGGCCGTCGTCACCGGGTAGGGGTGGAGGTGCTCGTCGCCGACCTGCTCGACCCCGAGGCGCTCGCCCGCGTCGAGGCCCGTCTCGCCGAGGGCGTCGACGTGCTCGTGAACAACGCCGGCTTCGGCCTCGACCTCGCGTTCGCCGACAATCCGATCGACGCCGAGGTGCGCCACCTGCGCCTGCACGTCGAGGCCGCGTTGCGCCTGACCCACGCCGCGCTCGGTCCGATGCTGGCGCGGGGGAGCGGGCGCGTCGTCAACGTCGCCTCGGTCGCGGGCTTCGTGCCGCGTGGCACGTACGGCGCCGCGAAGGGGTGGCTGATCTCGTTCAGCCGATGGGCGAACGTGGTCTACCGCTCGCGCGGCGTGACCGTGACCGCCGTCTGCCCCGGGTTCGTGCACACGAACTTCCACGAGCGGCTCGGCCTCGCCCCCGGTGCGGAGGGCGTCGCGCCGGGACTGTGGCTCGACGCGTCGACCGTCGTGCGCCAGGGTCTGCGGGCCGCCGCGCGCGGGCGGTCGGTCAGCGTGCCGTCCTGGCGCTACAAGCTGCTCGTCGCCGGGTCGCGTCTGCTCCCCGACCGCGTCGTCGTGCGCGCGGCCGCGCGGGGACGCTGAGTCCGGCCGACACGCGGGACCTACCGGAAACGCCCCAGCCGAATGCCCGCGAACGCCAGCGCCGCGATCGTCTCCCCGTCGGTGATCTCCCCGTCCGCGATGAGGTCCAGCGCACCGGCGAACGGCACCCAGCGCACCGCGTCGATGCCCTCCTCGTGCTGCGAGGCCGTGGCATCCGTGATCGTCAGATCCCGCGCGAGGAACACGTCCTCCGGCGCATCGGCGATGCCGTTCAAGGCGTTCATGCGTCCGAGATGGTGCCACGTGGATGCCGTGATGCCGGCCTCCTCGAGCAGCTCGCGCTGGGCGGCCACCAGCGGATCCTCGCCGTCGGAGCCGCCCGCGGGCACCTCGATCGAGCGCCCGGTCGTGTAGCGGTCGAGCTCGACGAGGCACACGCGTTCGCGGTCGTCGAGGGCGATGACGAACACCGCCGGATGCTGCATGCGCACGACGCCGTAGATCCCGTCGCCGTGCGGGCCGGTGACGTCGTCTTCGCGCACGTGGATCCACCGGTTCTCGTACACGGTGCGCGATGCGCGGGTGCTCCAGGCCATGCCGCCCACCCTAGGCGGCACCGCGGTCACGGATTGTTCATCCCCCGCGTGCGAACCGCCGGGGGAGGGGGCCGCCGACCCGATAACCTGGGAGCATGACGCACTCCGGCAATCCCTTCGGTCAGGTGCTCGTCGCGCTCATCACCCCGATGACCGCCGACGGCGAAGTCGATTGGCCCGCCACCGAGAAGCACATCGACGACGTCATCACCGCCGGCGCCGACGGCATCGTCGTCACCGGCACCACGGGTGAGACCTCCACCCTCACCGACCCTGAGAAGCTCCGCCTCGTCGAGGTCGGCAAGAGCGTCTCGGCCGGTCGCGCCAAGATCATCACGGGCGGCGGCTCGAACGAGACCGCGCATGCCATCGAGCTCTACAAGGCCAGCGAGAAGGCCGGCGCCGACGGCATCATGATCGTCACGCCGTACTACAACAAGCCCACGCAGGCCGGCATCCTGACGCACTTCCGTCTCGTCGCCGACGCGACCGACCTGCCGGTGATCCTGTACGACATCCCCGGCCGTACCGGTGTGCCGATCAAGTACGAGACGATCCTGCGCCTGGCGAAGCACCCCAACATCCTCGCGATCAAAGACGCCAAGGGCGACTTCAGCGAGGTCAGCCGCGTGCTCAACCAGACCGACCTGATGTACTTCTCGGGCGATGACGCCAACGTGCTGCCGCACCTGTCGATCGGCGCCTCGGGTCTGATCGGCGTGACCGCGAACATCGCGGCCGCTCCGTATCGCACGATCGTCGATGCCGTGAATGCCGGCGACCTGGCCTCGGCCACCGCCGCGCACAAGGGCCTCGAGCCGCTCGTGCGCGCCGTCATGACCCACGTCCCGGGTACCGTCGCGGCGAAGTACATCCTGCACGGCCTCGGCCGCATCGGCAGCCCGCGCGTGCGTCTGCCCCTGGTCGGCCCCGAAGAGTGGGAGGCCGCCGTGATCGAAGACGAACTGGCCCTCGTGAAGAACGTGGCCGGCGCAGACTTCTCCAACTTCCGGCCCGACCGCAACGCGGCCGCCGGCGGTGCCCTGCCGAAGGTGCACGGCACCACGCGATAGACATCGGAGTCCGCCGCTCCGCGGCTCGGGACGCAATATAGAGGGGTGCCGCGAGGCGGCATCCGAAACGAAGGGATGCCACGCGGTGGCATCCGAGGAGGCACATATGCCCACGACCGTTTACGATCCCCCCGCGCTCGCCCCCGGAACCCTGCGCGTCATCCCGCTCGGCGGCCTCGGCGAGGTGGGCCGCAACATGACGGTGTTCGAGTACGAGGGCAAACTGCTCGTCGTCGACTGCGGCGTGCTGTTCCCCGAGGAGCACCAGCCCGGCGTCGACCTGATCCTGCCCGACTTCGAGCCGATCAGGCACCGCCTCGACGACATCGTCGGTGTCGTGCTCACGCACGGCCACGAAGACCACATCGGCGCGGTCCCCTACCTGCTGAAGCTGAAGGGCGACATCCCCCTCATCGGATCGGGCCTGACGCTCGCGCTCATCGAGGCGAAGCTCAAAGAGCACCGGATCCGGCCGTACACGCTGACGGTCGAAGAGGGGCAGCGCGAGAAGGTCGGCCCGTTCGACCTCGAGTTCGTCGCGGTGAACCACTCCATCCCCGACGCGCTCGCCGTCGCGATCCGCACGCCCGCGGGTCTCGTGCTGGCCACCGGCGACTTCAAGATGGACCAGCTTCCGCTCGACGGCCGCATCACCGACCTGCGGGCCTTCGCTCGGCTCGGCGAAGAGGGCGTCGACCTGTTCCTCGTCGACTCGACCAACGCGGACGTCCCGGGCTTCACGCCGACCGAGCGCGGCATCGGTCCCGTGCTCGACCAGGTCATCGCCCGCGCTCCGCGCCGGGTCGTGGTCGCGAGCTTCTCGAGCCACGTGCACCGCGTGCAGCAGGTGCTTGACGCCGCCCACGCCAACGGCCGCCGCGTGGCGTTGCTCGGCCGCAGCATGGTGCGCAACATGGGCATCGCCGCCGACCTCGGTTACCTCAACGTGCCCGAGGGCGTGCTCATCGACTACAAGAAGGCGCGCGACCTCCCCGACAACCAGATCGTCTACATGTCGACCGGGTCTCAGGGCGAGCCCATGGCCGTGCTCAGCCGCATGGCCAACCTCGACCACGCGATCGAGCCGGGCGAAGGCGACACCATCATCCTGGCATCCAGCCAGATCCCCGGGAACGAGAACGCGATCTACCGGGTGATCGACGGACTGACGAAGCTCGGCGCGACCGTCGTGCACAAGGGCAACGCCAAGGTGCACGTCTCGGGGCACGCCGCCGCGGGCGAGCTGCTGTACTGCTACAACATCCTCAAGCCCAAGAACGTGCTCCCCGTGCACGGCGAGTACCGCCACCTCATGGCGAACGCCAAGCTCGCGCGCGAGACCGGCATCCCCGAAGAGAACACGATCCTCGGCGAGAACGGCACCGTCGTCGATCTGCGCGACGGCGTCGCCTCGGTCGTGGGGCAGGTCGACATCGGCTTCGTCTACGTCGACGGCTCGTCGGTGGGCGAGATCACGGATGCCGATCTGAAAGACCGTCGCATCCTCGGCGAGGAGGGCTTCATCTCGGTCATCGTGGTCGTCGATTCGGCAACCGGCAAGATCGTCTCCGGTCCCGAGATCCACGCCCGCGGCGTCGCCGAGGACGACAGGGTCTTCGACAGCGTCAAGCCCAAGATCGCCGCAGCCCTGGCCGAGGCGGCGAAGTCGGGCGTCCGCGACAACCACGCGCTCTCGCAGGTCGTGCGTCGAACGATCGGCCGCTGGGTGAATCAGTCTCTGCGTCGTCGGCCCATGATCGTGCCGATGGTCATCGAGGCCTGATCGATACGACGCGCCGTGGGAACGCTCCGCGGCGCGTCGTCGTTTCGGCCCCGAAGGTCTCCGTACGGATGCCGGCGGGGGCCGCCGAGAGGAGCCCGGACCCACGCCCGGTGGGGCCGCCGCGACGTCCCGGTACGGCCGCCCGGCGGTGATCCGACGAAGCGGTCCGCCCCTGGCCCATCGTCGTGCCGGCTCGCGGCGCTCCGGTGCTTCAGCTCGACCGTGCCGTCGCGAGGCGCGTCGGCGGCGAGGCGGGGAGCCCATCGTTCTCGCGCGGGCCCGCGCAGTCGCTATCATGCGGGCATGCCCGCTCTCCCGATCCGCGCGGCGCTCCGGTCCGACGGTGTCTTCCTCGCCGACATGGCCGCCGAAGCCGCCAATTGGCGCGCCGGTGCGGCGCGTCCGCGGCACGAGATCATCAGCAGCCCCGACTACCGGCGGTACATCGCCGGGTGGATGCGACCCGGTGACGCGGGGTTCGTCGCCGAGGCGCCCGGCGCTGAGCCGGTGGGGGCCGCCTGGTATCGCATGCTGCCCCGTGACGAGCCCGGGTTCGGCTGGGTGGGCACCGGCGTCCCCGAACTCATCATCGGCGTGAGGCCGGTGTGGCGCGCCCACGGCGTCGGACGAGCGTTGCTCCGGCGACTGGCCGACCACGCGCGCGGTGAAGGGTACGCCCGCCTCAGCCTCAGCGTCGAGCGCGACAACTACGCGGTCTCGCTCTATCGCTCCGAGGGTTTCGCGGTCGTGCGCCGGGGCATCGGGCGCGACGTCATGGTCAAGCGGCTGGGCTGAACCCCGCGTCGGTGCGAGCGAATGTCGGGCGTCCCGCCTACCGTGGAGGAATGGCTCGCACCTCGTCCCCGTCCGGCGGCCGCGCCCCCGCGAAGGGGTCGCCGCGCTCGAAGGCCCCCGCTCCCGCACCCAAGCGCTACGTCGACGAGCCCGAGAAGCCCGCGATCGCCGTGCGCGCGTGGATGGCTGTGGCCCACGGGGTGGGGGGCATGTTCCGGGCGTTCGGTCCCGAGAGTCTCGAACGCGACCAGCGTCGTGACGGTTTCCCCTTCTTCCTTGTCGTGCTCGCCGTCATCGGCGCGGTCGTGGAGTGGTTCTTCATCGGAACCGATGCCGCGGCGCTCATCAGCGCGTACAGCTTCGGAGCGCTCGTCGGACGGGTGGCGTTCGTCCTCCCCGTCCTCCTGCTCCTTCTGGCCGGCTGGTTGTTCCGGCATCCCGCGTCGGTCCACGACAACGGCCGGGTCGGGATCGGGTTCGGCCTGCTGGTCGTCACGCTCGCGGGTTTCCTCCACGTCGCGGGCGACCGACCGGTCCCCAACCAGGGTGGCCTGCCGGCATTGAGCCCGGCGGGCGGTATCGCCGGGTGGATCATCGGTGAACCTCTCGCTCTCGTGCTGACCGCGGTCGGCGCCTACATCGCGTTGTCGCTGCTCGCGGTGCTCAGCATCCTGATCCTCACCAAGACGCCGCCCAACCGCATCGGCCGCCGGCTCGGCGACCTCTACGCGTGGATGTTCGGGGTCGAACGCACCGAAGGTGCCGACCGACCCGACCCGGCGACGAAGGTCCTGCCCGCCGACGGCGAAGACGAGCCGGCCGAGAAGTCCCTGCCCTGGTGGCGTCGCAACAAGTCCGGGCGCGAAGACGACACCGACGGCTCGCTCGGATCCGACGACCTCACCGAGCTGTTGTCCCCGGGCACGCCCCAGGGGGGCTTCGAGTCGGCCGTCGTGGCCCCCGAACCGGTGGCGCCGCGTGCGGCGACGCCCCCGCGGCCTCCGGCGCCCGAGGCGCTCACCGAAGTGCTTGACCCGCGCGTCCTTCAGGCGGCGGCGTCGGGCCGCGGTCTGCACGACGACTCCCCGATCGATGACGGCGTCGGCGACGACGAACTGCCCGGCATCTCGGGACTCGGCGGCGACAACGCCGGCGCACCCCCGGCGGCGAACTATCGTCTTCCCGCCGTCACGGCGCTGGCGAGCGGAACGCCGCCCAAGGCGCGCTCCGCCGCGAACGACGCGGTCGTCGCCGCCATCGAGAGCGTCATGCAGCAGTTCAAGGTCGACGCGCGCGTCACGGGTTTCTCACGCGGTCCAACGGTGACGCAGTACGAGATCGAGGTCGGCCCGGGCGTCAAGGTCGAGCGCATCACCGCCCTGACCAACAACATCGCCTACGCGGTCGCCTCCAACGAGGTGCGCATCCTCGCGCCCATCCCGGGCAAGAGCGCCATCGGCGTCGAGATCCCCAACGCCGACCGCGAGATCGTGACCCTGGGCGACATCCTCCGATCGGATGCCGCCACCAGCTCGACCCACCCGATGACCATCGGCGTCGGAAAAGACGTGGGCGGCGGCTTCGTCGTGGCCAACCTCGCCAAGATGCCGCACCTGCTGGTCGCCGGTTCCACCGGTTCCGGCAAGTCGAGCTTCGTCAACTCGATGATCACGAGCCTGCTCATGCGGGCGAAGCCGTCGGACGTGCGGATGGTGCTCATCGACCCCAAGCGCGTCGAGCTGACCTCCTACGCGGGTGTCCCGCACCTCATCACCCCCATCATCACGAATCCCAAGAAGGCCGCCGAGGCGCTGCAGTGGGTCGTGAAAGAAATGGACATGCGCTACGACGACCTCGCGTCGTTCGGCTTCCGGCACATCGACGACTTCAACCGCGCCGTCGTGGCGGGCGAACTGCAGCTGCCCGCGGGCAGCGAGCGCGTGCTCAAGCCGTACCCCTACCTTCTGGTGGTCGTCGACGAGCTCGCCGACCTGATGATGGTCGCGCCCCGCGACGTCGAGGATTCGATCGTGCGCATCACCCAGCTCGCGCGCGCGAGTGGCATCCACCTGGTCCTGGCGACGCAGCGCCCCTCGGTCGACGTCGTGACGGGCCTCATCAAGGCCAATGTGCCGTCGCGCCTCGCCTTCGCGGTCACGAGCGTCACCGACTCGCGCGTCATCCTCGACCAGCCGGGCGCCGACCGCCTGATCGGCCAGGGAGACGGACTCTTCCTCCCGATGGGGGCGTCGAAGGCGCTTCGCGTGCAGGGCGCCTGGGTGAGCGAGCAGGAGATCGAGAAGGTCGTCGCCCACGTCACGCAGCAGGCGCGTCCCGAGTATCGGTCCGACGTGCAGGCCGCGGCCGAGAAGAAGGAGATCGACGCCGACATCGGTGACGACCTCGAGCTGCTTCTCGCCGCCGCCGAGCTCGTCGTCTCGACCCAGTTCGGCTCGACCTCGATGCTGCAGCGCAAGCTGCGTGTCGGGTTCGCGAAGGCCGGTCGCCTGATGGACCTGCTCGAATCGCGCGAGATCGTCGGCCCGTCCGAGGGGTCCAAGGCGCGCGACGTGCTCGTCACCAATGAACAGCTGCCGGCGGTCCTCGCCCGGCTCCGCGGTGACGAGGCTCCCCCCGCTCCCACCGCGGCAGCCGACGACGATCGCTACGGCGACGACCCGATCGAAGCGCAGTTCGAGGGTCTCCCGGTCGTGAATCACGACGACGACGAAGGCTCCGAAGACGCCTGGCAGCTGACGGGGCGCGACTGATGGCCGTGCACCCTCAGGTCCCGAACGCGATCACCATCGCGCGCATCCTCTGCGCGCCCGTCTTCCTCTGGATGCTGCTGGCTGACGGCGGTGCGGGCGGCGGTCTGCGGTGGGCGGCCGGGGTGCTCTTCATCGTCGCCATCGCCACCGACGGCGTCGACGGATACATCGCGCGCCGCTACAACATCGTCAGCGACCTCGGGAAGCTGCTCGACCCCATCGCCGACAAGGTCCTCACGGGTGTCGCTTTCGTCGGCCTGTCGATCCTGGGCGAGCTGCCCTGGTGGGTGACGATCGTCGTGCTCGTGCGCGAGATCGGCATCACCGTCTACCGCTTCGTCGTCGTGAGCGACCACGTTCTCGCGGCCGCGTGGATGGGCAAGCTCAAGACCGTGTTCCAAGCCGTGGCGCTCTCGATCGCTCTCCTGCCGCTGGCGAGCCTGTCCGACGCCGAGGCCTGGCAGACGAGCGTGTGGTGGGCGAGCGTGGTGACGATGACGATCGCGGTCGTCCTCACCATCGCGTCGGGCATCGACTACGTCATCACCGAGGCACGCGCGGCACGAAAGGCGCGCGGCAGTCGATGATCGACAGCATCCCCGAGGACTTCGACGAGACCGTGGTGCGCACCCCTCGAGAGAGCGCCGCCCTGCTGGTGGACCGTCTGCGCGAACTCGGCTGGACCATCGCGGTCGCGGAATCGCTCACGGGCGGACTCGTCGTCTCCTCTCTCGTCGACATCGCCGGTGCATCCCGCGTGGTGCGCGGGGGAGTGGTGGCCTACGCGACGGATCTCAAGCACGGTGTGCTGGGCGTGGACCAGGCGCTGCTCGATGCGCACGGCGCCGTCCACCCTCGCGTCGCCCGACAGATGGCCCGGGGCGTGCGCGACGTGCTCGGTCGCGACGGGATCGCCGCCGACGTGGGCATCGCGACGACAGGCGTCGCCGGGCCTGACGAGCAGGACGGTCAGCCCGTCGGCACGGTTCACATCGCGGTGTCCACGCCCCTCGGCACGCGAGTCGACTCGCTCGTCATCGCGGGCGACCGTGATCGCGTGCGGCGTGAAACCGCTCACCTGGCCGTTCGACGCGCCCTCGCCGCCCTCTGATGGTCCACCGACGACGCGTCCAGCCGAGAAACGGGAACAAATGATCGCACATCTCCGTTTCGTTCAGCGATTCCCATCCGGTGCACAGCGCGCGGCATTAGGGTGACCACAGACGGTGTTTCACAGCTGTCCACTCGGACAGCGACGGAATCAGCAGTGAGGAGGGCCCCCAAATGATCCTGGTTCGTCAAGAGATCGGCGAAGTCCTGCGTGACCTCCGCCAGCAGAAGGGGCGCACCCTCCGCCAGGTCGCGAGCCGCGCCAGCGTCGCCCTCGGTTACCTCAGCGAGGTCGAGCGCGGTCAGAAAGAAGCCTCGAGCGAGATCCTCGCGTCGGTCGCAGAGGCGCTCGACGTGCCGATCTCGACCATCATGCGCGAGGTCGGCGACCGCCTCTCGGTGCTCGAGGGCCTGCAGACCTTCCCCGACGTCGTTCCCGACGAGCTCGTCGCATCCGTCGAGCCCGAGCTGTCGTTGCGCTGACCGCGCGACCATGCGTCGAAGCGAATTCGATCGCGCCGTCGCCGACGAGTTCGGTGCGCGTGGCGGATCACTGTTGACCGATCTCGTGCTGTCCGCCGTCGGCGGTCGCACGAGTGTCGACGCCCTCGCGGCGGGTGTCGATCCGCGTGAGGTGTGGCTGGCTCTGTGCGCCGAGACCGACGTGCCCGAGCATCGTCGGTACGGTGTCGGGCGGCTGGAGCCGCGGCGTTCCTGATGACGCCCCGACGCCGCGCCGAACCGCGTCAATCCGCGGTGCCGCGCCGGTGAGGGATGGTCACGGAACATCCGTCCACCTCGGAGCGGCGTGTCATCGAAACTACGTTCGATTGGGGGCGTAGTCTTCTTCACAGCAGGAGAAGTGACGCGGTCATCCCCAATCGGGGGCGCTTCCGGACGCCAATGTCGGAGGCCCTCCCTAACGTGGAGAACGTCGAACGACACCTGAACGCCTTGTCGGGTCGACCCACCGTCGGTGGGAGGCGCGACAGCCTATAGGCGACCGGAACGCACGCAGAAAGAAGATGTCATGCCCTCACCCGCAGAGCGCGAGAAGGCCCTCGAGTCGGCCCTCGCCCAGATCGACCGCCAGTTCGGAAAGGGCTCGGTCATGCGACTGGGCAGTGATGATCGCGCACCGATCGAAACCATCCCCACGGGCTCCGTGGCGCTCGATGTCGCTCTCGGCATCGGCGGCCTGCCGCGCGGCCGCATCATCGAGATCTACGGGCCCGAGTCCTCGGGTAAGACGACGCTGACGCTGCACGCGATCGCCAATGCGCAGCGCGCCGGAGGAATCGCCGCGTTCATCGACGCCGAGCACGCGCTGGATCCCGAATACGCCAAGAAGCTCGGGGTCGACATCGACGCCCTTCTCGTGTCGCAGCCCGACACGGGTGAGCAGGCCCTCGAGATCGCCGACATGCTGATCCGCTCGGGTGCGATCGACCTCGTCGTCATCGACTCGGTCGCCGCCCTCGTGCCCGAGGCCGAGATCAAGGGTGAGATGGGCGACTCGCACGTCGGCCTCCAGGCTCGCCTGATGTCGCAGGCCCTGCGCAAGCTCACCGGTGGCCTGAACACCACGAAGACGACCGCGATCTTCATCAACCAGCTGCGCGAGAAGATCGGTGTGTTCTTCGGTTCGCCCGAGACCACCGCCGGTGGAAAGGCGCTGAAGTTCTACGCGTCGGTCCGCCTCGACATCCGTCGCATCGAGACCCTGAAAGACGGCACCGAGGCCGTGGGAAACCGCACGCGTGTCAAGGTCGTGAAGAACAAGATGGCTCCGCCCTTCAAGCAGGCGGAGTTCGACATCCTCTACGGCGTGGGCATCTCGCGCGAGGGCAGCCTGATCGACTTCGGCGTGGAGCACGCGATCGTGAAGAAGTCGGGTGCCTGGTACACCTACGAGGGCGAGCAGCTCGGACAGGGCAAAGAGAACGCCCGCAACTTCCTCATCAAGAACCCCGACATCGCGGCCGAGATCGAGTCGAAGATCAAGACGAAGCTCGGTATCGGCGGGGCTCCTGCCGCCGCCTCCGCGGACGACGAGCTGGCCGCGCGACGCCCGGCCTGATGACCGACGACGACAACGGTTCCGGCCGTCGCCCGTTCAACCGATCGGGCGACGGCCGCCGGCCCGATAGGGCGACGGGGGCATCCGCGCGCGGCGACCGCGTCGTCCGCGGGCTCGCCGGTGCGGGCGACGGCGAGGGTCTCGCGCCCGTCACCCCCCTTTTCGGCGCGCGGGGGCGGCCCGTCGCGGCGCATCCTTCGTGGGGGGCCGGTCGCGCGACCGCGGCGGCGGACGACGCCGTCGACGCGGCCGATGCGCTCGGTGCCCGACGACCGCGACTCCGGCCCCTCCGCAGCCTGGGGGCGACGTCCGGCGAAGACGGGCAGACGGCGGGCGCTGACGACGCGGTGCGAGACCGCGCGGTCCGCGCCGACGAGACGCCGGCGGCGGAGATCCGCGAACGCGCCGAGGCTGTGCTCGTACGCAAGCTGAGGTCGCGGTCGCTGTCGCTGTCCGAGGCGCGCGGAGTGCTGCGGAGCATCGACGAGGTCGACGACGTCCTGGTCGACGAGATCGTCGACCACTTCGTCGACCTCGGCTATCTCGACGACGCGACATTCGCCGAGCAGCTGGCGATGTCCGCGGTCGAGAAGAAGGGCGAGGGTCGTCGCGCGGTCGCCGAGACTCTGCGAAAGCGGGGTATTCCTCGCGAGATCGCCGAGGCGGCGCTCGCGGCGCTCCCCGACGACGACGCGGAACGCGCACTGGAGTTCGCGCGGACGAAGGTTCGCGGCGTCGAGGGCGCGGAGTTCGACACAGCGCTGCGCCGCCTGGCCGGACAACTCGCCCGTCGCGGATACCCGTCGTCGATCGCGTTGACCGCCGCGCGAACGGCGTTGAGCGAAGCCGGCGTCGGACGCTCGCGATCGTTCACCCGCCCTGCATCGGGCGTGCGTTTCACCCCCGACGACTGATTGGAGGCGGTTCACGCGGATCCGGTCCGCGTCACGCGCGCTTGAGGTCTGCCTCACCCCGGCTCTCGTCCCGGCTCGTCCCCGCGGCCACCATGCGCCCCAGCTCTCGTCGAGAGGGTGCTCCGACCTTCGTGCGCGCCTGGTAGATGTGCGACTCCACCGTGCGTACGGACAGGAAGAGACGCCCGGCGATCTCGCGATTGGTCAGGCCCGCGCCGGCCAGCACGGCGATCTCCTGCTCGCGCGCGGTCAGGCCGCCCCAGCCTTCCGCGCGCGCCGCCGGTGGTGGCGCGTCGTCCGCGGCATCCTGTTCCGGCGTCTCGTCGCCATCCGTCGTCGACCACAGCGCGTGCAGGCGCAGTTCGTCGACGGGCAGTCCCTGTTCCGCCGCCGAGCGCGCCGATGCGCGGCGGACGGCATCCGCCGCCAGCGGCAGGTCGGTCGTCGCGGCGAGTTGCACGAGCTCGTCGACCTCGTCGTCCGTGGCCGCCTTGAGGGCCGTCAATCGGAACAGGTCGCGGATGCGCAGGGCGGCGGCCGAGCGTCCGCGCGTGAGATCCGCCGCGGCGCGGGCGGCGTTGCGTGCCGCAGCACGGCATCCCTCCGCCGCGAGAACGGTCGTCTGCACGTACAACCGGCTCCGGCGCAGCAGCGGTGCGCCGAGGTCGTCGAGTCGCCCGAGAATGGCGCGCGCCTCGCCGAGCCGGCCGGCCATCGCCAATTCGTCGGCGACGCCCAGTTCGATCATCGTCGCGTCGATGTCGGCGACGGCCGACGGCGTGCGCGACCTCGCCGATTCCAGCTCGCGACGCGATTCGACGGCGCGCCCCGCCCCCGCGAAAGCGATGGATGCCGCGGCGCCGGCGAGAGTCAATTCGGCGCTGTCGCCCTCGCGCGCGGTTGTCGCCAGTTCACGGTCGAGCGCGGCGCGCAGCGCGGTCCCGTCGGCGCCGGCGATCTGGTGCCCCGCCAGCATGAACATCACCGCGGACAGCCGGTCGCGAGCCCCGATCCCCTCGGGGGTCCGACGCGCGTCGAGCATGCGCTCGGCGCCTCGGTAGTACGTCCGCGCGTGTCGCCAGCGTCCCGCGACCGCCTCTGCCGTGCCCGCCGCGACGAGGGCGCGCAATCGCGCGGCGGGTGTCGCCGCCGCCTCGGCGACGGCGCGTCCCGCGGTCTCGGCTGCGGCACCCCAGTCGAGCTGGGCGCCCTCCCGCATGGCCTGGGCGAGCAGCTCCTCGACACGGGTGTCGGCGAGAGCGCGCTCGTGCGACGAGTGACCCGCGGATTCTCCCCCCTCGCACTCGGCGAGCGAGCGCGCGATGCGCAGCCGCACCCGCACGTCGGCGGCGTCGCCGGCAGGAGAGGTGGACGCGGCTTCCGTCGCGAGTTGGGCTTCGAGGCGCAGCGGGGCGGTGTCGGCGGCCCGTCGTCCGCGGGCCGCGTGCGCGGCGGCGTGCGCGGTGTCGCCGCGGTCATTCGCCTCCCGCGCGGCATCCAGTGCGACGCGTGCCCGCAGGGCGGGCGACAGATCGCTTTCGCCCGACGTCTCTGGACCGAGTCGGTGCCACCGCTGAGCGAGGGCCACCGCGACAGGGGGGCTCCACCATTCGTCGGCTTCGGCGAGCATCCGACGACCGGCATCGTGCACGAGAGCGTCGATGAGCGCTCCGCCGACGCGGCGCTGCGCCTCGTGGGCGATGAGATCGTTCGCGGAGAGGCGCCGCTGCGGGGATGCGTCCGCGTGCAGGGTGCCGCGCGCGACGAGAGCGTGGACGCTCTCCGCCTCGAGGAGTCGGGTGGCGACCGCCATGTCGAGACGGGGGAGGCGGCGGATCGCCGCAAGAGTCTTGAGGTCCACGAGCGGGAACTCGGCGACGTGGCGCTCCAGGGCGATCGCGAGGGGGCTGTGCGGGGTGATCGTTCGAGGTGCCGCGAGCGGGTCGCGCCCTGCTCGTGCGTCGTCCGCCGCCTGACGCATCAGGTGGTGCAGGAGTGCTCGCGACCCGTCGGCGCGCCACACCAGACCGGCACGTGTCGCACTGTCGAGCAGCCCGGCGTCGGCGAAGCCGTCGATGGCGGCGTAGCCCTCGTCATCGGTCAGGTCCGCGAGGTCGACGCGCTCGGTCAGCCCCTCGACCCCCAGGTCGAGGAAATATCGGCGCACCTCGTCCCGCTCATCGGCGGGTTCCAGGGCGCGCGGCCTCGCGGTGCGCAGCGCGAGCACCGCCGTCAGGCGGCGCGACGCGACCGCGCGCGCGATCGCGCGCGCGGTTGCCGGATCGAGCAGTTCGACGTCGTCGACCACGAGCACGCCGTCGACCACCTCGCCGTCGTTGTTCTCATCGCGCAGAGTGGACAGCGCGGGATGCGCGGCGGCATCCAGCGCGCCGTAGGGCACTGCCGACAGGATCGACGCGGCTCGCACCACGATCGTCCTCGTCCCGCGGCGCTGGATCTCGCCGATCGCCGCGCGAAGAGCGTGGCTGCGGCCACTGCCCCGCGGACCCGCCACGAGGACCGATGTCCCCCCGAGTGCCCGCACGGCCAGAGTCCTGGCATCCGGTCCCGCCGTGGCCGAACCCATCTTCATGCTGCCCCCCTGGCACCCGCGGGCACCGTGTTCCACAATATCGCGGTGCACGCAACGAAGTCCGGCCGGGAGGCGCAGGCTTCTGCCCGCTACACGACCGAAGCGGCGCACCAGCGCGCAGAAGACGTCACTGAGCGGGTGTGGAACCCGGCCGCTTAGACTTGCACGCATCATGACCACCCCTGTCTCGACCCCGACGCTGATCGCGCCGTCCCCCGCCGCGCAGGGCGCGCAGGGACCGCGTACGTACGAAGTCCGCACCTTCGGATGCCAGATGAACGTCCACGACTCCGAACGCCTCTCGGGCTCGCTCGAAAGCGCCGGCTACGTGCGCGCCGACGCCGGGACCGAGGCGGACGTCGTCGTCATCAACACCTGCGCCGTGCGCGACAACGCCGCGGGCAAGCTGTACGGCACGCTCGGGCACCTCAAGTCGCGCAAGGACGCGCGCGCGGGCATGCAGATCGCGGTCGGCGGGTGCCTCGCGCAGATGGACAAGGATGCCGTCCAGCAGAAGGCGCCGTGGGTCGACGTCGTCTTCGGCACGCACAACATGGGATCGCTGCCCGGCATGCTCGAGCGCGCGCGCCACAACGGCGAGGCCGAGCTCGAGATCCTCGAGTCGCTCGAGATCTTCCCGTCGACGCTGCCGACCAAGCGCGACTCCGTGCACAGCGGGTGGGTCTCGATCTCGGTCGGCTGCAACAACACGTGCACGTTCTGCATCGTGCCGAGCCTGCGCGGCAAAGAGAAGGACCGGCGGCCCGGCGACATCCTGAACGAGATCCGCCTGCTCGTCGACGACGGCGCAATCGAGGTCACCCTCCTCGGCCAGAACGTCAACTCCTACGGCGTGGAGTTCGGTGACCGTCTGGCGTTCGGCAAGCTCCTGCGCGCGGCCGGCGAGATCGAGGGTCTGGAGCGCATCCGCTTCACCAGCCCCCACCCCGCGGCCTTCACCGACGACGTCATCGCCGCCATGGCCGAGACCCCGGCGGTCATGCCGCAGCTGCACATGCCGCTGCAGTCGGGTTCCGACCGCATCCTCAAGGCCATGCGCCGGTCGTACCGCAGCGACAAGTTCCTCGGCATCCTGGATCGCGTCCGTGAGCAGATCCCGCACGCGGCCATCACGACCGACATCATCGTCGGGTTCCCGGGCGAGACCGAGGAGGACTTCCAAGAGACGCTACGCGTCGTCGAAGCGTCGCGATTCTCGAGCGCCTTCACCTTCCAGTACTCGATCCGCGAGGGCACACCGGCGGCGACCATGCCCGACCAGGTTCCCAAGGCCGTGGTGCAGGAGCGCTTCGAGCGCCTCGTCGCGCTGCAGGACCGCATCTCCGCCGAAGAGAACCTGAAGCAACTCGGTCGCACCCTCGAGGTGCTCGTGTCGACGGGCGAGGGCAAGAAGGATGCCGAAACGCACCGGCTCACCGGTCGCGCCGAAGACAACCGCCTGGTGCACTTCGAGCTGCCCGCGGGCTCGCCCGTGCCGCGCCCGGGGGATGTCGTGTCGGTCACGGTGACGCACGCCGCCCCCTTCCACCTGCTCGCCGACGCCCCCGACGGCGCCCCCCTGCGCATCCGTCGCACCCGCGCGGGCGACGCCTGGGACCGCTCGCAGGCCGAGTCGTGCGGTGTGCCCGCTCCGGCGGGGGAGGCCGGCGGCCCGCGCGCGGTGTCACTGGGGCTTCCCACCCTGCGCGTCGGCGTGTGACCGAGCCCCGGCTCTGGGCGGTCGTCGGGGCCACGGGGACCGGCAAGACCGGCCTCTCCCTCGACCTCGCCGAGGCGCTCACCGCTCGCGGACGCCCCGCGGAGATCGTCAACGCCGACGCCATGCAGCTCTACCGCGGCATGGACATCGGAACCGCGAAGATCCCCGTCGACGAGCGTCGTGGCATCCCGCATCACCTGTTCGACGCGCTGGCCGTGACCGACGACGCCGCGGTGGCCTGGTATCAGGATGCCGCCCGCGCGGCCATCCGCGCCGCGCACGGCCGCGGCGCGGATGCGATCCTCGTCGGGGGTTCCGGCCTGTACGTGTCCAGCGTGCTGTGGGACTTCCGCTTCCCCCCGCGCGACGAGGCGTTGCGGGCGCGGCTCGAGGCGGAGCTCGAGAGCGAGGGCGCGGGAGCGCTCTACGCCCGCCTGCGTCGAGCCGACCCGGCTGCCGCCGAGCGTATCGACGCGCGCAACGGCCGCCGCGTCGTGCGGGCCCTGGAGGTGTTGGCGCAGGGAGGCGAGACGCACGGAGGCGCCCTGCCCGAGGAACCGGTGCTCTGGCACCCGTCGACACGCATCCTCGCCACGCGCATCGACCGCGACGAGCTGGTTCCGCTGCTCGACGCCCGCGTCGAGAGTATGTGGGCGGGGGGGATGGTCGACGAGGTCGCGGCGCTGCGCGCCGAGGGGCTCGAGCGCGGCGTGACCGCGGGACGCGCGATCGGCTACGCCCAGGCCCTCGGCCAACTGCGCGGCGATCTGACCCGCGACGAGGCCGTCGCCGAGACACAGGCGCTCACGCGGCGCTATGCCCGTCGGCAGGTCTCGTGGTTCCGACGCTACGCCGGGGCCGAATGGGTCGATGCGCGGACGGTGGATGCCGGGGTCGTGGCATCCGGAGCGGGGGAGCGGCCGTGATCGGGATCCGCGCCTTCGCCTCGACCGATGAAGACGCCGTCGTCGCGCTCTGGGAGGAGGCGGGACTCACGCGCCCGTGGAACGACCCGCGGGTGGACATCCGCCGCAAACTCACCGTTCAGCCCGAACTGTTCCTCGTCGCCGTCGAAGACCGTCGGGTGATCGGCAGCGTCATGGCCGGCTACGACGGGCATCGCGGCTGGCTGTACTACCTCGCCACGGCCCCGTCGTCCCGCGGCCGCGGTGTGGCCCGCGCGCTGGTCGCCGAGGCCGAACGGCTGCTCGAGGCGATGGGCTGCCCCAAGGTGCAGCTCATGGTGCGTCCCGACAACACCGGTGCCCGCGGGCTGTACGACGCGCTCGGGTACGAGCCGTTCGACACCTGGGCGACCGGCAAGCGCCTCATCGTCGACGACCTCGGCGGAGGGTCCGCCTCGGCTCCCTAGACTGGATGCATGGCGACTCTCGCGTTCACCAAGGGCCACGGCACCGGCAACGACTTCGTGGTGGTGGCCGACCCCGACGGGGAGCTCGACCTCTCCGACGCGCAGATCGCGGCCCTGTGCGACCGGCACTTCGGCATCGGTGCCGACGGTCTGCTGCGCGTCGTGCGTTCGACGGCGATCGACGAGGGGGCGGATGCCGCGGCGTCCGGCGCCGAATGGTTCATGGACTACCGCAACGCCGACGGTTCGAAGGCCGAGATGTGCGGCAACGGCACCCGTGTCTTCGCGCGGTACCTCACCGACACCGGACTCGCCTCGATCGACGAGGGGCTCCGCATCGGCACCCGAGCCGGGGTGAAGACGCTCACGCGCAGCGACCGCGGCTTCGAGGTCGACCTCGGCGTGTTCACCGTGGATGCCGACGAGACCCTCGTGCGCGCCAAGGGACTTCCGGTCGCGCGTCCGGGCGTCGGCATCGACGTCGGCAACCCGCACGTGGTGGTCGCGCTGTCATCCGACGCCGAGCTCGACGGACTCGACCTGGTTTATCAGCCGGTGCTGGATCCTGCTCCGCGGCACGGGGCGAACGTCGAGTTCGTCGTGCCCGCCGATCCGCTGGTGCGCGACGGCGTGGGAGCCATCCGCCTGCGCGTGTTCGAGCGCGGCGTCGGCGAGACGCTGAGCTGCGGCACGGGCGTCGCCGCGGCGGCGCTCGCCGTACGGCACTGGGCGGGTGCGGCCGCACCCGATCACTGGATCGTCGACACCCCGGGTGGAACGCTCGGCGTGCGGGTGTCCGACGGGCGGGTCTTCCTCTCGGGTCCGGCGTCGCTGGTGTTCACCGGCGAGGTCGCCCTCGCCTGAGATCCGCCTCGCGCTGCCGGGGGATCGCGAGCAGACGATCAGCCCGAGCGTGCGTGGACGGTGAGCGCGCAACTGCCCGGATGACGTGCGCTTCGGCATCCGGCCGGGTGTGTCTACGGCGTGCGCGCGGTATCGCACACGACGTGCGCTCTCGGTATCCGGCCGGACGCGGGTACTGCCGCGGTCAGGCGATGACGTCGATCGGCTCGCTGGGCGGCGACCCGTGCTTGCGTACCCGCAGAACGCGGAAACCACGGCCGGTCGCGGCCCGCTGCACGCTGTAGCCGTCGGCGAAGGTTGCGGCCAGCCAGCGCTGCAGCGAGTCGGAGCCGAGGTTGCGCTGCACCACGAACCATCCGTCGGAGCGCTCCGACAGGCGCGGAATCCAGTGCTGCAGCATTCCGTGCAGTTCGTTCTTGCCCACGCGGATCGGCGGGTTGGAGCGGATGGTGCGGAACGACACATCGTCGGGAACATCTTCCGGACGGACGGCGTTGATGTTGGTGAGGCCCGACGCCTGCGCGTTGCGCCTCACGAGATCGAGAGCACGCTCGTTGACGTCGACCGCCCACACGGTCGCGTGCGGTGAGGCGAGCGCGAGCGACAACGAGATCGGACCCCACCCGCACCCCAGGTCGAGGACGTGCCCGCCGGCGGGAGGGGGAGGGGTGTTGGCCAGCAGCACTCCGGTACCGGCATCCACATGATCGGGGCTGAAGACGCCGCCCGCCGTGACCACCTCGAGCTCACGACCGGCGAGCGTCACGCGGATGCGGCGGAGCTGCTCGGGACTCGACGGCGACGCGCTGAAGTAGTGCTCGCTCCCCATGCCCCCAGGATATCGGACCGGCCCCCCGGGCGCCGGGACGGATAAAGTGCCAGAACACGCGGAAACACCCGCGAACGGAAGGAACACATGACCGAACAGACCACACCCCCGAGCACCGACGCGTCCGCCGTGGATCCGGTGGACCGTGTGCTGTCGCGCGCCGAAGCGCACCGCGGGGTCCGGGTCTTCGGTGCAGCGCAAGCGCTCCAGGACGCCACGACCGCGTACGGCGGCGACGCCGACGGCGACCAGTGGGATCGCGAAGAGCGTGCGGCCCTGCGGCGCGTCGTCGGCCTCTCGACCGAACTCGAAGACGTCACCGAGGTCGAGTACCGCCAGCTGCGCCTCGAGAACGTCGTGCTCGTCGGCGTGCACCCGCAGGGTGAGCAGACGGATGCCGAGAACTCGCTGCGCGAACTCGCGGCGCTGGCCGAGACGGCCGGTGCCGTCGTGCTCGACGGCGTGCTGCAACGGCGTCCGCACCCCGATCCGGCGACGTACGTCGGTCGCGGCAAGGCGGCGGAGTTGCGCGACATCGTCGCCGCGGTCGGCGCCGACACCGTCATCGCCGACACCGAACTCGCGCCGAGCCAGCGTCGCGCGCTCGAAGATGTCGTGAAGGTGAAGGTGATCGACCGCACGACGGTGATCCTCGATATCTTCAGCCAGCACGCCAAGAGCCGCGAAGGAAAGGCGCAGGTCGAATTGGCCCAGCTCGAGTACCTCCTCCCGCGTCTGCGCGGATGGGGTGACTCGATGTCGCGCCAGGCCGGTGGCCAGGTCGGTGCCGGCGGCGCCGGCATGGGCTCGCGCGGACCGGGTGAGACGAAGATCGAGCTCGATCGCCGTCGCATCCGCACCAAGATGGCCCTGCTGCGCAAGCAGCTGCGCGACTTCGCCCCCGCCCGCGAGGCCAAGCGCGCCGAGCGCAAGCGTCACACGATCCCGTCGGTCGCCATCGCCGGCTACACCAACGCCGGCAAGTCCAGCCTGCTCAACCGCCTCACCAGCGCGGGCGTGCTGGTCGAGAACGCCCTGTTCGCGACCCTGGATGCCACCGTCCGCCGTTCCGAGACGAGCGACGGACGCGTGTACACGCTGACCGACACGGTGGGCTTCGTGCGCAACCTGCCGCATCAGCTCGTGGAGGCGTTCCGGTCGACGCTGGAGGAGGTCGGCGACGCCGACGTCATCCTGCACGTGGTGGACGCCTCGCACCCCGACCCGGCGGCGCAGCTCATGACGGTGCGCGACGTGATGGGCGACGTCGACGCGAACTTCGGACAGGAGATCGTCGTCTTCAACAAGGCCGACCTGGTCGGCGAAGACGATCGGCTCGTGCTGCGCGGACTCGCGCCCAAGGCGAAGTTCGTCTCGTCTCGCACCGGCGAGGGCATCGACGAACTGCGCGCGGCCATCGAAGAAGCGCTGCCGCTGCCCGCCGTCGAGGTGCAGGCGGTCGTGCCCTACGACCGCGGCGACCTCGTCTCGGCCGTCCACGAGAGCGGGCTCATCGTGGCGCAGGAGCACCGCGAGACCGGGACGTTCCTGCACGCCCACGTCGGTGCGCGCCTCGCGGCGGAGCTGGAGCCGTACGCCGCCTGAACCCCGTGCCCGCCCCCGCAGGCCCCCGCGCTTCGGCGCGGGGGCCTGCTCGTTCCCGGGGCGCATACTCCGCCCTCACCGCGTCGGGGCCGCCCGTCTCAGTCGAGTTCCAATGCGGGGATCCCCGGTGTGTCGAAGCCGAACACCGCCCCGAGGAACCCCAGCTCGCGTCGCAGCGAATCGACCACCGTCTCGGCCCGGCGGAAGCCGTGGCCCTCACCCTCGTAGAGCACGTACGCGTGGGGAACTCCGTGCGCCGCGAGGGCTTCGCGGATGGCCTCGGCCTGCGACGGAGGAACGACGCGGTCTTCGGAGCCCTGCAGGATCAGGAGGGGAACGCGGAACCGTTCGGGACGACTGAGCGGGGACCGCTCGACGTACACCGACTCGGCCTCCGGGAGGGGCCCGATGAGTCCGTCGAGATAGCGGGCCTCGAAGTCGTGGGTGTCTTCGGCCAGCGCGCGGGCGTCGCCGACGCCGTACCTCGAGATGCCGGCCGAGAACACGTCGGTGCGGGTCACGGCGGCCAGCACCGTCCACCCGCCCGCGGAGCCGCCCGCGATGGCGAGGCGCTCGGGGTCGGCGAGTCCGGCGCCGGCGAGGGCGGATGCCGCGGCGGCGACGTCATCGACATCGACGACGCCCCACTGTCCTTTCAGACGGTCTCGATACGCGCGGCCGTAGCCGGTGGACCCGCCGTAGTTGACGTCGAGCACGCCGATGCCGCGGCTGGTGAAGAAGGCCGTCTTCGCCGACGGTGCGGGCCCGACGTGCGAGGTCGGCCCGCCGTGGACGAGCACGACGTACGGCGGACGCTCGCCCGGTGCCGGCGTGACGCCGGGGTTCGTGGGGGCATACGCGAAGGCGTGCACCGGCCCGTGAGGGCCGTCGGCCGACAGGGCGCGGGCCGTCGGCATCCATTCGCCGCCCCAAGAGCCCGCGCCGCCGGTGACGAGCTCGACCGCACCGGAGTCGAGGTCGACGATCCACAGACCCGCGCGGCCGTCGGCGTCGGATCCCGACACGAGGACACGGGCGCCTCGGACGTCGTCGACCGCGGCGCCCGCGACAACGGGGACGTCGACCGCACGCACGCCGGTGGGGGCGATCTCGACGATCTCGTCACCGCCGTCGGTGCGGACGGCGACGACACGGCCGTCGGCGGCGGCACCGAACCATCGCGTTCCGAGAACCCAGAGGCCGCCGCCGGTGTCGGCGTCGGCGGGGGCGAGCGCCTGCGCGTCGCCGCTCAGGGGTCGGCGGAAGAGGTTCCAGCGACCATCGGGGTCGTCGGCGTACAGCAGCTCGTCGTCGGCGACCCAGACGGGCTGCAAGGGGGCGCGGTCGCGACCGCTCGCGATGTCGACGACCTCCCCGGTCGGCAGGTGGGCGACCCGCAGAGTCGTGGTGTCCCACGGCATGTCGGGGTGGTTCCAGGCGACCCACGCGAGGCGGGTCCCGTCGGGGGAGAGAGCGGGCTGCGCGAGGAAGTCGCTCCCGTCGGCGAGCACCTCGACCGCCTGGGGGCCGTCGGTCGCGATGCGCACGATCGCCCGCGCCGGGACGCGCGCGTCTCCGTGCGTCTCGCGCACGGCCAGGAGCACGCCGTGTTCGAATCGGAGGCCTCCGTGCCGCACGGCGTCGTCAGCGGGCGTCAGCGCGCGCGCCTCGCGGCCGGGGCGCAGCGCATAGACCCGCTGGTCGGTCTTCTCGACGTAGAACAGCTCGCCCTCGTCGGACGCGGTCCATGCGCCTCCGCCGTACTCGTGCACGGCGGAGCGGGCATTGGCGGGAGCGGGGAGCACGGTCTCGACCGAGCCGTCGGCGAGACGGCGCTTGACGGCGACGCGACCCGCCTCGGCCGGCACGGACTCACCCCACCAGACCTCGTCGCCCACGAGTCGGGCTCCGTCGATGCGCGGAGAGGACTGCGCCACCGACTCGGGCGTGATGGGCGAGGGCCAGGAGCCGTAGGGGAGGGTGTCTGCCATCTCTCCAGCCTAGGGAGGGCGTCCGACATCGCCGCGGGAGCCCGGGGCGCGCCGGCCGACCGATCGCGAGCAGCGCATGGTGCGCCGACATCGCCGACCGGTCGCCGACGTGGCCTCACACCGCGCGCAGCACCGCCACGACGCGCCCCAGCACGACGGCCTCGTCGCCGAGGATGGGTTCGAACGCACTGTTGCGCGGGAGCAGCCAGGTGTGGCCGTCGCGGCGGCGGAACGTTTTCACGGTCGCCTCGCCGTCGAGCATGGCCGCGACGATCTCGCCGTTCTCGGCATTCGCCTGCGAGCGCACGACCACCCAGTCGCCGTCGCAGATGGCCGCGTCGATCATCGAGTCGCCCGAGACCTTCAGCATGAACAGCTCGCCCTTGCCCACGAGCTGGCGGGGGAGGGGGAAGATCTCCTCCACCTGCTGGTCGGCGGTGATGGGCACACCCGCGGCGATCCGGCCGACCAGCGGCACGAGGGCGGCGTCGCCGAGTGCGGGCGCGGTGTCGGCGGGGTTCTCTGCGGCGGCGCCGGGGAGGTCGATCAGCACCTCCATGGCGCGGGTCTTGCCGGGGTCGCGCCGGAGATAGCCGCTGATCTCGAGCTGGTTCAGCTGGTGGGTGACGCTCGACAGCGACTTCAGGCCCACGGCGTCGCCGATCTCGCGCATGCTCGGCGGATACCCGTGACGGGCGATCGAACGCTGGATGACCTCGAGGATCGCGAGCTGTTTGTCGCTGAGGCTCTTGCGCCGGCGCGTCTGCGGTCGGTCGCGGCCGGCGGTCGTCGCGTCGGTCATCTGATGCTCCCCTCGCGCCGCGGAGGGCGGCGGAAATTCGAATGTCGGAGGTTGGTGATGAGGTCTCCGTGTCGAAACCGTATCCGGTCGACGCATCGAATGACACGGAGCTCCACGCGTGTCGCGTTCGATCCGTCTCCGAGAGCGTCGACTGTTGACACCCGCACAGTATCGAAGATAGATTCGGAAGACAGGTTCGCACCACCGCCCTCCCGGCCGAGGGCGGGGTGCGAATCTCTCCCCACTGAGGAGCACACCATGAGCAGCATCGCCATCACCGCCCCCACGACCCGTCTGCGCATCACGGCGCGCGGTCGCCGCGTCGTCGCCTTCCTCGTCGCGCTGCCGATCGTCGTGGCGCTCGGCCTCGCCGTCGTCGGCGGAGGGTCCGCTCTCGCGTCCAACGACGCCGGTGCGCCCGCCGGTTCCTTCACCGAGATCACGGTGATGAGCGGTGAGACGCTGTGGTCGATCGCCGAAGAGCTGGCGCCCGCGGCCGATCCGCGCGACGTCGTCGCCAAGATCTCGCGTCTCAACGCTCTGTCCGGCGGCTCGGTGGCGGCCGGCCAGCGCATCGCGATCCCTACCGAATACGCACCCGCCGGCTGAGCGCGCCGTTCTGCGCCTGAACGGCCCCCACGGCGACCGACACCGATCGGTGCCTCGCGAGTCCGTCGCCCGACGGCCACCTACGATGGGTGGGGTGACCGTACGCCTCGACGACCTCCCTCTGCGCGACGATCTGCGGGGCATGACCCCGTACGGAGCGCCCCAGGCCCCGCTGCCCGTCGCGCTCAACGTGAACGAGAACACGCATCCCGTTCCGTCCGACGTGGCGGACGACATCCTGGATGCCGTCGCCCGGGCGCTTCGCGACGTCAACCGCTACCCCGACCGCGAGTTCACGACCCTCCGCGAGGCGTTCGCGCAGTACCTCGGCCACGGCCTGGGTGTCGAGCAGATCTGGGCCGCGAACGGCTCGAACGAGGTCCTGCAGCACATCCTGCAGGCGTTCGGCGGCCCCGGCCGCACGGCGATGGGATTCGCCCCCACCTACTCGATGTACCCGATCCTCACCCGCGCCACCGGAGCGCGGTGGATCGCGGGGGAGCGCGAGCACGACTTCGCCTTGAGCGCCGACTCCGCGGCCGCGCAGGTGCGCGCGCACCGGCCCGACATCGTCTTCCTCTGTGCGCCGAACAACCCCACGGGCACCCCGCTCCGGCTCGACGTCATCGAGGCCGTCTACGACGCCACCGACGGCGTGGTGATCGTCGACGAGGCCTACGAGGAGTTCGCGCCCCGCGACGAGCCGTCGGCCGTCACGCTGCTGCCGGGACGACCGCGTCTGGTGGTTTCGCGCACCATGAGCAAGGCGTTCGCGTTCGCCGGCGCGCGCGTCGGATACCTCGCCGCCGACCCGGCGTTCGTCGATGCTCTGCGTCTGGTGCGCCTGCCCTACCACTTGAGCGCTCTCACGCAGGCCGCGGCGACCGCCGCCCTCGGCCACGCCGACACGATGCTCGCGATGGTCGACGAGATCGTCGCCCAGCGCGACCGCATCTCGGCGACCGTCTCGGCGCTCGGCTACACGGCGCACGAGTCGTGGACCAACTTCGTGCTCTTCGGAGGGGTCGACGACCCCGCCGCGACGTGGAAGGCGCTCTACGACCGCGGGGTTCTCATCCGCGACGTCGGCATCGCCAACCACCTGCGCGTGTCGGCCGGCACCGAAGACGAGACCACCGCGTTCCTCGACGCGCTGGCCTCGGTAGGATCGCGGTCATGACCGGCCCCGCCTCGCCCCGTACCGCCTCGATCACCCGCGAGACGAGCGAGTCGCACATCCAGCTCGAGCTCGACCTCGACGGGCGCGGTGCCAGCGACATCGAGACGACGGTGCCGTTCTTCGACCACATGCTGACCGCATTCGCGAAGCACTCGCTGACCGACCTGCGGGTGCGGGCGACGGGCGACACGCACATCGACGCCCACCACACGGTGGAAGACACCTCGATCGTGCTCGGCCAGGCCATCCGGCAGGCGCTCGGCGACAAGTCCGGTATCGCGCGCTACGGCGACGCCCTCGTCCCGCTCGACGAGGCGCTGGCGCAGGCCGTGGTCGACATCAGCGGGCGTCCGTACCTCGTGCACACCGGCGAGCCCGCGGGCTTCGAGCACCACCTCATCGGCGGGCACTTCACCGGATCGCTCGTGCGCCACTCATTCGAGGCCATCTCGATCCACGCCGGACTCACCGTGCACGTGCGCGTGCTGGGGGGCCGCGACCCCCACCACATCGCCGAGGCGGAGTACAAGGCCCTCGCGCGTGCCTTCCGTCAGGCCAAGGCGCTCGATCCTCTGGTCGACGGCATCCCCAGCACCAAGGGCGCACTGTGACCGCCAAACCGGTCGTCGCGGTCCTCGACTACGGGTCCGGCAATGTGCACTCGGCCGTCAAAGCGCTGGTCGAGGCCGGTGCCGATGCGCGCCTGACCTCCGACCGCTCGCTGCTGCTCGACGCCGACGGACTGCTCGTGCCGGGCGTGGGTGCCTTCCAGGCGGTGATGGACTCGCTGAACGCCAGTCGTGGCGGCGAGATCATCGACCGCCGTCTCGCGGGAGGGCGTCCGGTGCTCGGCATCTGCGTCGGTATGCAGGTCATGTTCGAGCGCGGCATCGAGCGCGGTGCCGACACCCCGGGCCTGGGGGAGTGGCCGGGCACGATCGCCGAGCTGCAGGCCCCGGTGCTGCCCCACATGGGCTGGAACACCGTGACCGTCGGGGAGGGCTCCCGCCTGTTCGAGGGCATCGAAGACGAGCGCTTCTACTTCGTGCACTCCTACGGCGCACAGGAGTGGTCGCTCGAGGTCACGCCGCCCTTCCCGCAGCCGTCGGTGACGTGGTGCACCTACGGCGCCCCGTTCATCGCGGCGGTCGAGAACGGGCCCCTGGCGGCCACGCAGTTCCACCCCGAGAAGTCGGGCGAAGCCGGCATCCGCCTGCTCGCCAATTGGATCGACGGGCTGCGCACGACTACTGTGTGACCTCGTGCCCGGCTCGGCGAGATGCGCCGGAGGGTGCGAGGAGCCATGAACGATTTCGCGTCCACGCCCGAACTTGTGCTGCTTCCCGCGGTCGACGTCGCCGACGGCAAGGCCGTCCGTCTGACCCAGGGTGAGGCCGGTACCGAGACCAGCTACGGCGACCCCGTCGACGCCGCCGCGGACTTCGCCCGCCAGGGTGCGCAGTGGATCCACCTCGTCGACCTCGATGCCGCCTTCGGCCGCGGCAGCAACGCGAACGTGATGCGCAAGGTCATCAAGCAGGTCAAGGGAGTCCAGGTCGAGCTCTCCGGCGGCATCCGCGACGACCGCACGCTCGAAGCGGCCCTCGAGAGCGGCGCCAGCCGCATCAACCTCGGCACCGCCGCGCTCGAGAACCCCGAGTGGGCGGCCGACGTCATCAACCGCTACGGCGAGGCGATCGCCGTCGGTCTCGACGTGCGCGGCACCACCCTCGCGGCCCGCGGCTGGACCCGCGACGGCGGCGACCTGTGGACCGTCCTCGAGCGTCTCGAAGACGCCGGCTGCAGCCGCTACGTCGTCACCGACGTCACCAAGGACGGCACGCTGCGCGGCCCCAACATCGAGCTGCTGCGCGAGATGACGCAGCGCACCCCCAAGCCGATCGTCGCCTCGGGCGGCGTGTCGAGCCTCGACGACATCGCGGCGCTGCGCGACCTCGTGCCCCTGGGCGTCGAGGGTGCGATCGTGGGCAAGGCGCTCTACGCGGGGCAGTTCACGCTCGCTGAGGCCCTGGATGTCGCCGGACACTGACGGCACCCCCGACCACGGTCGATCGCGCGGCGACGGCTCGCACGACCAGGGCGCGCACGGTCCCTCCGCGGCCGGTTCCGACTCCGCCGGTGTCCCGTGGGAGGGCCGCAGCTTCGAGGCCAACCCGCACGCGGGCGACGACGGCTCGGCCGATCCGTCGCTGCTGTCGGCTCTGCTGGCGTTCCGCGCCGGCGAGGGCGGAGCGGGCGCCGTCGTCGACGCCTATCGCGAGGCCCGTCTGCTGATTCCGCTCGTCGCCGAGAAGGGCGACCACGGTATCGGTGCGCACGGGCTCGAGGTCGACAAGACGCAGGAGCTGTCGATCGTCACCGTCGCCGCCCCTGACGGCCGCAAAGTGCTGCCGGTGTTCACCTCCGTCACGGCGTTGCAGACGTGGGATGCCACGGCGCGTCCGGTTCCTGCAGACGGTCGACGTACGGCCCTGGCCGCGGCCTCGGAGGACACCGATCTCATCGTCATCGACCCGGCCTCGGAGACGGAGTTCGTCATCCGTCGACCCGCGGTCTGGGCCATCGCGCAGGGCGAGCCGTGGGAGCCGGCGCACACGTCGCCGACGATCTTCACGGGTCTGCAGGAGAGCATCTCCGGCGAGCTGGCCGTGCTCGATCTGGCCGTCGAGTCGGGGGACCCCACGGGTCGTCTGCGCGGCCCCGAGCTCGTCGTGCACCTGCAGCTGATGGCGGGTCTCGAGCAGGACGAATTGGATGCCGTGCTGGCGCGCGTCGCCCGCCGCTGGGCCGCCGACGACCGCATCGCGGTGCTGGTGGATTCGCTCACGGTGAAGCTGCACCGCAGCACCGCCGCCTGACGCGGCCCGCGGCGCGTGCGCCGACCGCGCCGACGCTACCGTGAGAGCGACCATCCCACGGAAAGGGTCCGCCCATGGTGACCGTTCTGCTCGCCTCGAACCCGATCCACGGGCACGTCGGCCCGATCCTGCAGGTCGCCGCCCACCTCGTGCGCGCGGGGCACCGGGTCGCCGTGCTGACCGGTACCCGCTTCCGCGAGCGGGTGGCATCCATCGGGGCGGAGTTCCGAGCGCTCGGCGGAGTGGCCGATTACGACGACCGGCGCCCCGACCTGTACCTGCCCGAGCGCGAGAAGTACCGGGGCCTGAAGCAGGCGCAGTACGACATCCGCACGATCTTCATCGAGCCCATCCCCGACCAGTACGCGGCGCTGTCGGAGGCGATCGACTCCCTGCGTCCCGACGCCGTCCTCGTCGACGGCGCGTTCGGCGGCATCCTTCCCGTCCTGGAGCGGGATGCCGACCGCCCGCCGATCCTCGCGCTCGGGGTCACGCCGTTGTCGCAGTCGTCGCGCGACCTGGGACCGTACGGCATGGCGCTTCCCCCCGCCCGCAACGCGGCCGATCGCACGCGATACGCGGTGCTGAACGTCGTCGCCCGTCGACTCGTCTTCCGCCCCACTCAGCGGGCGGCGGTGCGCGCACTGGCGCGCTGCGGAGCGGGGCCGCGCGGTTTCGTCATGGACCTGTCGGGGCAGTTCGATCGCTTCTTGCAGACGGGGCCGGCGAGCCTCGAGTACCCCCGCCCCGACCTTGCAGCCACCACCCGCTTCGTCGGCGTCCTGCCGCAGGCGGGCTCCGGTGCGCCGCTTCCGCCGTGGTGGGACGATCTCGACGCGACGCGCCCGATCGTCCATGTCACGCAGGGCACGATCGACAACCACGACTTCGGCCGCCTCGTGCGTCCGACGCTCGCGGCGCTCGCCGATCGCGACCTCACCGTCGTCGTCAGCGCCGGTGGCCGCGAGGTCGATGACCTCGGGCCGCTGCCGGCGAACGCCCGCGCGGCGAGCTACCTGCCGTACGACCTGCTGCTGCCTCGCACCGACGTCTTCGTCACGAACGGCGGCTACGGGGGCGTGCAGGCGGCGCTGGCCGCGGGCATTCCGGTGGTGGTGGCCGGCGACACCGAGGACAAACCCGAGGTCGCCGCGCGCGTCGCGTGGACGGGCGCCGGTATCGACCTGCGCTCCGGAACCCCCGGCGCCGCCGCGATCGCCAAGGCGGTGGATGCCACCCTCTCTGACCCGTCCTACCGTTCGGCGGCCCACCGCCTCGCCGCCGACGCCGCCCGGCACGACGCCCTCGCCGAGATCGCCCACCACCTCCTGACGACCCGCCCCCGCTGACCGTTCGCACCGGATCGCGGCCGTGCCTCGTTGCAAACGATCCGGTCAGGCGCCCGCCGCGCCGCCCCGAGTCGTCCCGCAGGACAGGTGAGGGGTCCCCCTCGTCGGAGGCCACCGGGGGAGGGCTCCCCATTTCATACCCTCCGGGTGTCACGGAGGAGTCGTCCTGCGGCACAGGCGAAGGGGTGCCCCTTGTCTGAGGTCGATCGGGGAAGGGGCCCCGTTCTCGACCTCAGACAAGGGGCACCCCGTAGCCGGTACCCCCAGAACGAACGACCTACGTGACGGGACCCGTCCATTTCTCTCCCGGCCCCTTCCCGATCGGGTCCTGAATCGTCGACGCCTCACGGAACGCCAGCTGCAGCGACCGCAGTCCGTCGCGCAGCGATCGCGCGTGCATGTCGCTGATCTCGGGGGCGCCGGCGGTGATGAGGCCGGCGAGGGCGTTGATGAGCTTGCGGGCCTCGTCGAGGTCGAGTTGCTGCCCCGGGTCGTCGGCGAGGCCGGTCTTGACGGCCGCGGCGCTCATCAGGTGCACGGCGGCGGTGGTGATGACCTCGACGGCGGGGACGTCGGCGATGTCGCGGGTGGCGGAGGATGCCGCGCGTTCCTGCTCTTCCCAGCGCGCGAGACGCTCGTCTTCGGCTCCGTGGCGGTGCGCGGAGCGGTCGTCGGCGGGCTGGTCGGAGGGGATCGTGTCCACGTGCATCTCTCTGTTAGACTGTTGCGGGCTTCGGAGCTTTCCGCTCCGTACGAAAGAGGATCACATCCCACCCGCGCTTGCCGCTCCAGGCTACCGGGTTCCCGCACTCCGCTCCGTTTCGCACGGTGTCGTCTGGGTGCAGAAGCCGGTGCTGACAGCACTGTGCCGGGTGGCGTGTCTCTCCTCTTCGCCCGCGGTCCCGATGGACCGCGGCGGCCACCACCCGCACACAAGAGGAGTTCCGCATCAGCGATCCCCGCACCAACGAGCGCATCCGAGTCCCGGAGGTCCGTCTCGTCGGACCCAACGGCGAGCAGGTCGGCATCGTCCGCATCGAAGCTGCGCTGCGCCTGGCCCAGGAAGCGGACCTCGACCTGGTCGAGGTTGCGCCGAGCTCGAAGCCGCCCGTGGTCAAGATCATGGATTACGGCAAGTTCAAGTACGAGGCCGCTCAGAAGGCCAAGGAAACGCGTCGTAACCAGGCGAACACCGTCCTCAAAGAGGTGCGGTTCCGCCTGAAGATCGAGGCTCACGACTACATCACCAAGCTCAAGCGCGCCGAGGGCTTCCTCCAGGCGGGCGACAAGGTGAAGGCCATGATCCTGTTCCGCGGTCGCGAGCAGTCGCGTCCCGAGCAGGGTGTGCGCCTGCTCCGCAAGTTCGCGGAAGACGTCGCCGAGTTCGGCACCGTCGAGTCGAACCCCACGATCGACGGTCGCAACATGGTGATGGTGGTCGCTCCTCACAAGAACAAGTCCGAGGTCAAGACCGAGCAGAACGCGCAGCGCGCGGCGAACCGCGAGGCTGCGCGCAGCGCCGCTCGTGGCGACTCGGCCCCGGAAGCAACGCCCACCTCGGCCCCCGCCGAGTAAAGCCTCCAGACTCCCGCTCCGGCGGGAACACCAACGAAGGAAGACAGATGCCGAAGCAGAAGACCCACTCGGGCGCCAAGAAGCGCTTCAAGCTCACCGGTAGCGGCAAGCTCATGAAGCAGCAGGCCGGCATGCGCCACAACCTCGAAGGCAAGGCCTCGAAGCGCACCCGCCGCCTGAACCAGGAGCAGGTCCTGGCCGCCGGTGACTCGAAGGTCGCCAAGAAGCTCCTCGGCCTCTGAGCGCCGACGCACGTTAGGAAGAAACAGAAATGGCTAGAGTCAAGCGGGCAGTAAACGCCCACAAGAAGCGTCGCGTCATCCTCGAGCGCGCCTCCGGTTACCGCGGTCAGCGTTCGCGCCTGTACCGCAAGGCCAAGGAGCAGGTCACCCACTCGCTCGTCTACGCGTACCGTGACCGTCGCAAGCGCAAGGGCGACTTCCGTCGTCTGTGGATCCAGCGCATCAACGCGGCATCCCGTCAGAACGGCCTCACGTACAACCGCTTCATCCAGGGCCTCGGCCTCGCGGGTGTGCAGGTCGACCGTCGCATGCTCGCCGAGCTCGCCGTGAACGAGCCCGCCGTGTTCGCCTCGCTCGTGCAGACCGCCAAGGCGGCGCTGCCCAGCGACGTCAACGCTCCGAAGTCCGCGTAAGTCGCGTCTTCTCCCGGAACGGGCGTCCTCTTCGGAGGGCGCCCGTTCCGTCGTTTCCCGCCTTCGTCGTTCCGCATTCCGCGGGGGAGGCGGTGCGTCCAGCCGATCCCTCCTCCCCGGCGCGCGTCGCCTCCGCGCGGCATCCGAAGCGCATGCCGGCGGAGCCATACACTGAGAGCGTGCTGGAGAACCCTCGTTCACCCCGCGTGCGTGCCGTGGCGAAGCTGAGCAAGCGCGCCGCCCGTCAGGAGACCGGTCTGTTCCTCCTCGAGGGGCCGCAGGCCGCGCGCGAGGCGCTCGCGTTCGCCCCCGAGACGGTGCTCGAGGTGTACGCCACTCCGACCGCTCTCGAGAAGCACACCGACGTGCGCGACGCGGCGGAGAACGCCGGCATCGACCTGCAGTACACGACCGAGGCGGTCCTGGATGCCATGGCCGACACGGTCACCCCGCAGGGCATCGTCGCGGTGGCGCGGCAGTCGCCCACCGCGCTGAAGGACGTGCTGGCGGCGGGTCCGCGTCTGGTCGCGATCTGCGAGGAGGTGCGCGATCCGGGCAACCTCGGCACCATCATCCGCGCGGCCGACGCGGCGGGTGCGGATGCCGTGATCCTCACCGGCCGGACGGTCGATCCGTACAACCCGAAGGTCGTCCGCTCGACCACCGGCTCGCTGTTCCACCTGCCGGTCGTGGTCGACCTCGAGCTCGCCGACGTCGTGGAGCGCATGCACGAGACGGGCCTGCGCGTGGTGGCCGCCGATGTGCAGGGCGAAGACTTCCTGGCATCCCGCGAGCTCCTCTCCGAGCCGACCGCGTGGTTGTTCGGCAACGAGGCGCGCGGCCTCGAGGACGAGGCGCTCGCGCGCGCCGACCTGGCGCTGCGGTTGCCGATCTACGGCCGGGCCGAGTCGCTCAACCTGGCCACCGCGGCGAGCGTCTGCCTCTACGAGACGGCGTTCGCGCAGCGCGCGCGCTGACGGCCGCTGTTACAGAACGGTTAAGGCGCGCGCCGGAAGGTGGTCGGTCGCTCGGCATCCTCATAGGGTTGTGGTCATGGCATCCGTTCCCCCGACGAGCTCCGAGCCCCTGGTCGTCGTCTCCGACGTCCAGAAGCACTACGGGCAGTTCCAGGCTCTGAAAGACATCGATCTCACCGTCGACCGCGGCGAGGTCGTCGTCGTCATCGGTCCCTCGGGGTCCGGCAAGTCGACGCTGTGCCGCACCATCAACCGTCTCGAGACGATCACCAGCGGTTCGATCACCATCGACGGCAAGGAGCTTCCCAAAGAGGGGAAGGGCCTGGCCGAGCTGCGCGCAGACGTGGGCATGGTCTTCCAGTCGTTCAACCTCTTCGCGCACCTGACGATCCTCGAGAACGTCACGCTGGGCCCCATCAAGGTCCGCAAGATGAAGAAGGCGGATGCCGAGAAAGAGGCGCGTGCGCTTCTGGACCGGGTCGGCGTCGGGCACCAGGCCGACAAGCTCCCCGCCCAGCTCTCCGGCGGGCAACAGCAGCGCGTGGCGATCGCCCGCGCCCTGGCGATGAAGCCGAAGGTCATGCTGTTCGACGAGCCCACCTCGGCCCTCGACCCGGAGATGATCAACGAGGTGCTCGACGTGATGGTCGGTCTCGCCAAGGACGGCATGACCATGATCGTCGTCACGCACGAGATGGGCTTCGCCCGCAAGGCGGCGAACCGCGTCGTCTTCATGGCCGACGGGCAGATCGTCGAGCAGGCGGTTCCGGAGCAGTTCTTCACCAATCCGCAGTCCGACCGGGCCAAAGACTTCCTGTCGAAGCTCATCACGCACTGACGGCACCCCCATGACGGCGACGAACGAGGAGGTTCTTTGCCGAAGCGCGAGCGTCCCCATCCGCGGGAGCTTCGCCGCGCCGTCCCCCAGACCCATCCATCCGCACAGCACACGTAACCAAGGAGACATCACATGCGTAAGACACGTTTTCTCGCCGGCGCGAGCATCGTCGCCGCCGGCCTGCTGGCCCTGACGGCCTGCAACAGCGGCACCCCCGGTTCGACCGAGCCCGGCGCGGGCGGCGGCGCCGGTGATGAGCCCGTCTACGGCGCGGTGGCCTCCGACGTCACGATCGAGGGCAGCCCCACGTTCGACAAGATCACCTCGGCCGGCAAGATCGTCGTCGGCGTGAAGGAAGACCAGCCCGGTCTCGGCTACCTCGACCCGGTCTCGGGCGAGCGCAAGGGCTTCGACGTCGACGTCGCGCGCTGGATCGCCGCGTCGCTCGGCTTCGACCCCGCCGACTCGTCGAAGGTGGAGTACAAGGCGATCGCCTCCGCGAACCGCGAGCAGGCCATCATCAACGGCGACATCGACTACTACGTCGGCACCTACTCGATCACCGACAAGCGCAAAGAGCAGATCGCCTTCGCCGGCCCCTACTTCCTCACCGGCCAGGGCCTGCTCGTCGCCGCCGACAACGACACCATCACCGGCAAGGACTCGCTGACCGCCGAGACGACCGTGTGCTCCGTCACCGGTTCGACGCCGATCCAGCGCATCCGCGAGCAGACCCCCGCCCAGGTCGTCGAGTTCGACACCTACTCGCAGTGCGTCGAGAAGCTGAAGAACGGCGAAGTGGATGCCGTCACCACCGACGAGGCCATCCTCCTCGGCTACGCGGCGCAGGACCCCGACAACCTCAAGATCGCGGGCGAGCCCTTCAGCGAGGAGCGCTACGGCGTGGGTCTGGCCAAGGGCGACACCGCTTTCCAGGAGTTCGTGAACACGATGTTCACCGACGGCGGCTCCACCTGGCAGGCCATCTTCGAGGCCAACCTCGGCGCCTCGGGCGTCTCCGGCGAGCAGCCGGCGGTCGACCCCGTCAGCTGAGCCACGGGTGCGGGCGGCGCTCGGCGCGCCGCCCGCACCACCCGAAGAATCGACGACAGAGAACGGACAGCGTGCGGTGAATCAGATCTTCGACTACCCCGACCTGTGGGCGCAGGCGTTGTGGGGAACGGTCGTGCTCTTCTTCGGCGGTGGCCTCATCGCCCTCGTGCTGGGCTTCATCGTCGCCGCGATGCGGGTTTCACCGGTTCCGATCGCGCGCGCCGTGGGGGCGGTCTATGTCAACTGGATCCGCAACACCCCGCTGACGCTGGTGTTGTTCTTCTTCGCCTTCTGCGTGCCCTTGCTCGTCGACGTGCCGCGCGGGAGCTTCCTGCAGCTGGCGGTCGTGGGTCTGGGCATCTACACGGCGACCTACGTCGCCGAGACGATCCGTTCCGGCATCAACACCGTTCCTGTCGGGCAGGCGGAAGCAGCGCGAGCGCTCGGCCTCGGGTTCGGCCAGGTCATGACGCTCATCGTCCTCCCTCAGGCGACTCGTTCCGTCATCCCCCCGATGATGAGCGTCTTCATCGCACTCCTGAAGAACACCACGGTCGCCGCAGGCTTCTCGGTGGTCAACCTGGGAAACATCCGCGCCACCATGAGTGAGAACGGCGAGAACCAGCTCGTCACGATCCTGCTGGTCATGGCGGTGTTCGTGGTTCTGGTCCTGGTGCTGGCAGCGCTGCAAAACGCGGCCGAGAAGAAGTGGAAGGTCGCCCGATGAGCTCCTCGGTCCTCTACGACGTCCCCGGTCCTCGGGCGCAGCTGCGCAACCGCATCCTGGGCGTCCTCACCCTCGCCGTCGTGGCGGCCATCATCGGCTTCGTCATCTGGCGGTTCATCGACACCGGGCAGTTCTCCGCCGCCAAGTGGAACGTCTTCACCTACACCGCCATCTGGGTTCGCTTCGGCGAAGCGACGCTCGCAACCCTCGCCGCATTCGCCGTCGCCGCCGTCGGAGCCCTGGTCCTCGGGTTCGTCCTCGCCATCGGACGTCTGTCGGATCATGCCTGGGTCCGGATGCCGGTGGGGTGGGTGGTCGAGATCCTCCGCGCCATCCCGGTCCTCATCTTCATGCTGCTGCTGTACTACGGTCTCCCGGTCATCGGCATCAAGATGTCGTCGTACTGGGCCGTCGTCATCGCTCTCATCGCGTACAACGGCTCCGTCCTTTCCGAGGTCATCCGCGCCGGCGTCGAAGCGCTGCCTCGCGGGCAGAGCGAGGCCGGTTACGCGGTCGGGCTGCGCAAGTCGGGAGTCCTGCGTCTGATCCTGCTCCCGCAGGCGATCCGCGCGATGCTGCCGGTCATCATCGCCCAGCTCGTCGTGACACTGAAGGACACCGCGCTCGGCTTCATCATCACGTACCCGGAGTTGCTGTACTTCGCGCGCCTGCTCGGGTCGAACGGCGAGTACGGGTCGCCGTTGATCCCCGCGGCGATGGTGGCCAGCGTCATCTACGTCGCCATGTGTCTTGCGCTGTCGTACACGGCGCACCGGGTCGAGATCGGTCTGCGTCGCTCCCCGAAGGGGGCCCGCGTGGCCGGTGCGCAACCTCCGGGGCAGACCGGCACCGACACCGAGCTGATCGCGGCGCAGCGAGGCGTCGGCAAGTTCGACTCCAACGGCGGTGGGGCCGGGTTCTGAGCCACTCTTCCGACGGGCGGGGGAGTGTCCCCGCCCGTCGGTAGACTCTCATCTCGTGTCCGACGCACCCGAGATCACCCCCGAGGCCGTCGCCGCCGCGGTCGATGAGGCTCTTGCCGCCATCGCCGCCGCCGCGACCACGGCCGAGCTGAAAGCCGCCCGTTCCGCGCACACCGGTGAGCTGTCCGCCCTCGCGCGGCTGAACGCCCAGATGCGCCACGTCGCTCCCGACCAGAAGGCCGCGGTCGGCAAGCTCGTCGGCCAGGCCCGCGGCCAGGTCAACCAGGCGCTCGCCGCCCGCGAGAGCGAGCTCGCCGAAGCCGAGACCGCCGCGCAGTTCGAGGCCGAGCGCATCGACGTCACGGCGCTCCCGCAGCGCGCCCGCGTCGGAGCACGGCATCCCATCTCGCTCCTGCAGGAGCAGGTCTCCGACATCTTCGTCGGCATGGGGTGGGAGATCGCCGAGGGCCCCGAACTCGAGCACGAGTGGTTCAACTTCGACGCGCTGAACTTCGACGTCGACCACCCCGCGCGGCAGATGCAGGACACCTTCTTCGTAGACCCGGTCGCTCGACACCTGGTGCTGCGCACGCACACGAGCCCCGTGCAGGTGCGCTCCATGCTCGAGCGCGACCTGCCGATCTACGTGCTGTGCCCGGGCCGTGTCTATCGCACCGACGAGTTCGACGCGACGCACCTGCCGGTGTTCACGCAGTTCGAGGGTCTCGTCGTCGACAAGGGCATCACCATGGCCCACCTCAAGGGCACGCTCGACCACGCCGCGCGCGTGCTGTTCGGACCCGAGGCCAAGACGCGCTTCCGCGCCAACTTCTTCCCGTTCACCGAGCCGAGTGCCGAGCTCGATCTGTGGCATCCCACCTTCAAGGGCGGGGCGCGCTGGATCGAGTGGGGCGGCTGCGGCATGGTGAACCCCAACGTCCTGCGAGCCGCCGGTATCGACCCCGAGGAGTACTCGGGCTTCGCGTTCGGCATGGGCATCGAGCGCACGCTCATGTTCCGCAGCGACGTGCAAGACATGCGCGACATGGCCGAGGGCGATGTGCGCTTCAGCGAGCAGTTCGGAATGGTGGTCTGATGCGCGTCCCCCTCTCTTGGTTGCGCGAGTACGTCGATGTGCCCGCCGACGCCTCGCCCGACGACGTGCTCGCGGCCCTGGTGTCGGTCGGCTTCGAAGAAGAAGACGTGCACCGCTTCGAGCTGTCCGGCCCCATCGTCGTCGGCGAGGTGCAGCAGTTCACCCCCGAGCCGCAGTCCAACGGCAAGACGATCCGCTGGTGCCAGGTCGACGTCGGCGCCGAGCACGGGGGAGTGCGCGGCATCGTCTGCGGTGCCGGCAACTTCTTCGCGGGCGACAAGGTCGTGGTGACCCTGCCCGGCTCCGTGCTGCCCGGGCCCTTCCCGATCGCGGCCCGCAAGACTTACGGCCACGTGTCCGACGGCATGATCGCCTCCGCGAAAGAGCTGGGTCTCGGGAGCGAGCACAGTGGCATCCTGCGTCTGGTCGACCTCGGGATCGATGCGCCGGTCGGAACGGATGCCATCGCGCTGCTGGGTCTCGACGACGTCGCCGTCGAGATCAACGTCACACCCGACCGCGGCTACGCGCTGTCGCTGCGCGGGGTGGCGCGCGAGTACTCGCACGCGACCGGCGCCGACTACCGCGACCCGGGTGCGGGCCACGACGACGCCGTGTCGCGCACGCCCGCGGGCTTCTCGATCACGGTCGACGACCAGGCTCCCATCCGCGGCCGCGACGGTGCCACCGAGTTCGTCGCGCGCATCGTCCGCGACGTGGACCCCTCGCGCCCGACCCCGCCGTGGATGATCACGCGCCTGTCGCTGGCCGGGATCCGCTCCCTCGGGGTGCTCATCGACATCACCAACTACGTGATGCTCGAGCTGGGTCAGCCGATCCACGGCTACGACCTCGACCGCCTGCAGGGCGGCATCACGGTGCGTCGTGCCGCGCAGGGCGAGAAGCTCGAGACGCTCGACGGCCAGGTGCGCTCGCTCGACGCCGAAGACCTGCTGATCACCGATGAGTCCGGCCCGATCGGTCTCGCCGGCGTCATGGGCGGCGGCCCCACCGAGATGAGCGACGCGACCCGCAACGTGCTCATCGAGGCGGCGACGTTCGACCAGGTCTCGATCGCGCGCACCGCGCGTCGGCACAAACTGCCGTCCGAGGCGTCCCGCCGCTTCGAGCGCGGTGTCGACCCGCTCGTGCCGTATGTCGCCGCCGAGCGCGTGGCGTCGCTGATGGTGGAGCTGGCCGGCGGCACGCTCGACACCGAACTGGGTGGCTCGCTCGGCTCGGCCTACCGCCGCGAGGCCATCACCCTTCCCGCCGGCTTCGTGTCGGGTCTGATCGGCGTCGACTACACCGACGACGAGACCGTGTCGGCGCTGCAGCTCATCGGCTGTACGGTCGAGCAGCGCGACGGCGGCTGGGGCGTGACCGCGCCGTCGTGGCGTCCCGACCTCACCGACAAGTGGACGCTCGCCGAAGAGGTCGCGCGCATCGAGGGTTACGACCGCATCCCCTCGGTGCTGCCCACGCCGCCGTCGGGTCGCGGCCTCACCGCCGCGCAGCAGGGGCGTCGCCGCGTGTCGAACGCTTTGGCCGCCGCGGGCTTCGTCGAGACGCCGTCGTTCCCGTTCACGACCGAGGAGCAGAACGCCCTGCACGGTTCGCCGTCGGGTGACAGGCTGCCGAGCGTCAAGCTCGCGAACCCCCTCGACGGTCTCGCGCCGTTCCTCCGTCGATCGCTCGTGCCGGCACTGCTGCAGGTGGCGCACCGCAACGTCTCGCGCGGCATCGTCGACCTCGCGCTGTTCGAGGTCGGAACCGTGTTCCTGCCCAAGCCCGGCGTGCAGTACGGCACCGCGTCGGTGCCGCCCCTGGCGGTGCGTCCGGATGCCGCGACCCTCACGGCCCTCGACGCCTCGATCCCGCCCCAGCGTCGGCACGTCGCCGTGCTGCTCACAGGACACACCGTGCCGAAGCAGCCCGGGCAGGCGGCCATCGCGGCCGACCTCGCGGATGCCGTCGACGCGGTGCGCGTGCTGGCCGCGGCCGCCGGTCTCGACATCGAGCTGGTGCAGGCGCAGCGCGCAGCCCTGCACCCGGGGCGCACCGCACGCGTGCTCGCCGCGGGGACCGACATCGGCTACGTCGGCGAACTGCTGCCCGCCGTCTCGGCCGACGCCGATCTGCCGGGCCGTGTGCTCGTGGCCGAGCTCGATCTCGACGCGATGCTCGATCTCGCCCAGGCGCGCGTGGTCGCGGCATCCCTCTCCGGCTACCCCGCGGCGACGCAGGACGTCTCGCTGACGCTGCCGGTCGAGGTGTCGGCGGGTGCCGTGCGGGCGGCGCTGCTCGAGGGCGGCGCTCCGCTGCTCGAGGGCGCTCGCCTGGTCGACGACTACCGCGGGCCGGGTGTCGCCGCGGGCGCGAAGAGTCTGACGTTCGCGCTGCGCTTCCGCGCCGACGACCGCACGCTGACCGCGGCCGAGGCCACCGAGGCGAAGCTCGCGGGCGTCGCCGTCGCCGCCGACCGTTTCGGCGCGGCGATCCGCGACTGAGAATCCGACGCCGAAGCGCCGCCGGCTTCCGCCCGGCGGCGCTTCGGCGTTCGCGCCGTCCGCGTCGATTTGCCCGCCCGCCCGCCAGGCGGCTAGCCTCGCCACATGTCGTCGAACACCGTGCGCACCGAGGAGCTCTTCGTGAGCACCGGTGGCGAGCGTCGACGTCGGGTCACGCGCCGACTCTCGGCGACCTCGTAAACCCGCCGACGGTCGGGCATGCGGGCGTCGCCGCCCCGGTTCACGCTGATTCAGCACAGTCCCGACTCCTAAGGTAGGAACATGACCCTCTCGGTCGCCGTCTCCGGCGCTTCCGGCTATGCGGGCGGCGAGATCCTGCGCCTGCTCGCCGCCCATCCCGATGTCGAGGTCCGCACGGTCACCGCGCACTCCAGCGCCGGCCAGCCCCTCGTCGCCCACCAACCGCACCTGCGCTCGCTCGCCCACCTCGAGCTGCGGGCGACCACGCCCGAGGTGCTCGCCGGGCACGACGTGGTCTTCCTCGCCCTCCCGCACGGGCAGTCGGCGCAGTACACCGCTGCCCTGGCCGACACCCCGCTGGTGATCGACGCGGGCGCCGACCACCGGCTCACCTCGCCCGACGACTGGGCGGCCTTCTACGGTGGGGAGCACCCCGAGCCGTGGGCATACGGCGTGCCCGAGCTCACGATCGACGGCGGCAAGCAGCGCGAGCACCTTCGCGGCGCCACGCGCATCGCAGCCCCGGGATGCAACGCCTCGACCGTCGCGCTGTCGCTCGCCCCGGGTGTCGCCGCCGGCGTGATCGACGCGGGCGACATCGTCTCGGTACTCGCCGTCGGCCCGAGCGGCGCAGGCAAGGCGGCGAAGACGAACCTCCTCGCGAGCGAGATCCTCGGCACGGCGAACCCGTATGCCGTCGGTGGCACACATCGCCACATCCCCGAGATCCGGCAGGCACTCGCCGCCGCGGGTGCCCCGGCCGATGGCATCCGCATCTCGTTCACCCCGGTGCTCGTGCCGATGGCGCGCGGCATCCTCGCCACCTCGACCGCCCCGATCGCCGGCGGCGCCTCGGATGCCGAGATCCGTGCTGCGTGGGAGGCCGCTTACGCCGACGAGCCGTTCGTCGAACTGCTTCCCTCGGGCACGTTCCCGCGCACGGCCGACGTGCTGGGGGCGAACATCGCCTCGCTCGGCCTCGCGATCGACCGGGCCGCGAACCGCGTGATCGTCGTCGCCGCGGTCGACAACCTCGTCAAGGGCACCGCCGGAGCCGCGGTGCAGTCCATGAACATCGCGCTGGGCCTCGCCGAGACCACCGCCCTGCCTGTGAACGGAGTCGCCCCGTGAGCGTGACCGCCCCCGCCGGATTCGAAGCGGCTGGAGTCGCCGTCGGCCTGAAGTCGACCGGTGCGCGTGACGTCGCCGTCGTCGTGAACCGCGGCCCGCTCAAGGTGGGCGCCGCCGTCTTCACCTCCAACCGCGCGAAGGCGAACCCGATCCTGTGGTCGGAGCAGGTCGTGAAAGACGGTGTCGTCGAGGCCGTGGTGCTCAACTCCGGCGGCGCGAACTGCTTCACCGGATCGTTCGGCTTCCAGACCACGCACCAGACCGCCGAGCGCGCCGCCGAGCTGCTCGGCGTCGGTGCGGGCGATGTCGTCGTGTGCTCGACGGGGCTCATCGGCACAGGTGACGAGGTGTTCCGCGCCAAGGTGCTCGACGGCGTACAGCAGGGGGTCGCCGCTCTGTCCGCCGCGGGCGGAGAAGACGCGTCGCTGGCGATCATGACGACCGACTCGAAGCCCAAGCGCGCGGTGCACGTCGGCGACGGCTGGACGATCGGCGGCATGGCCAAGGGCGCGGGCATGCTCGCGCCGGGCCTGGCGACGATGCTCGTCGTCATCACGACCGACGTGGTTCTCGACGCGGCCGAAGCGGATGCCGCGCTGCGCGCCGCCACGCGCGTGAGCTTCGACCGGCTGGACTCCGACGGCTGCATGTCGACCAACGACCAGGTCACGCTGATGGCGAGCGGGGCCAGTGGCATCCATCTGCCGGCCGACGAGTTCGCCGCCGCCCTCACCGCCGTGTGCGACGACCTCGCCGCCCAGCTGCAGGGCGATGCCGAGGGCGCGAGCCACGACATCACCATCCGGGTCGTCAACGCCGGGAGCGAAGACGACGCCGTCGCGGTGGGTCGCTCGATCGCCCGCAACAACCTCTTCAAGGCCGCCATCTTCGGCAACGACCCGAACTGGGGGCGCGTGCTGGCGGCCATCGGCACGACCGACGCGGCGTTCGACCCCTACGACGTCGACGTCTGGATGAACGGCGTGCGCGTGTGCACCGCCGGCGGCCCCGACCGCCCCCGCGAAGACGTCGACCTCACTCCTCGCGCCACCGACCTCGTCGTCGACCTGCGCGTCGGATCGGCCGCGGCCACGATCCGCACCAACGACCTCACGCACGATTACGTCCACGAGAACAGCGCCTACTCCTCATGACACACGTCGACCTCCAAGACACCGATCCCGCCGAGGCGAGCGATCGGGCCATCACGCTCGTCGAGTCGCTGCCGTGGGTGCGCAAGTACCGCGACCAGGTCGTGGTGGTGAAGTACGGCGGCAACGCCATGGTCAGCGATGAGCTGCAGGACGCGTTCGCCGCCGACATCGCCTACCTGCGCTACGTGGGCGTCAAGCCCGTCGTGGTGCACGGCGGCGGGCCGCAGATCTCGTCGATGCTCAACCGGCTTGAGATCCCCAGCGAGTTCCGCGGCGGTTACCGGGTGACCTCGACCGAGGCGATCGGCGTCGTGCGCATGGTGCTCACCGGCCAGATCAACCCGCAGCTCGTGGCCAAGGTCAACGCGCACGGACCGCTGGCCACGGGCCTGAGCGGCGAGGACGCCGGACTGTTCGGCGGGCGCCGTCGCGGCGTCGTCGTCGACGGGGTCGAGCACGACCTCGGCCGTGTCGGCGATGTCGTCACCGTCGACCCGCAGCCGGTGCTCGACCACCTCGCCGCGGGACGCGTGCCGATCGTCTCGAGCATCGCTCCCGACCTCGACCACCCCGGCACCTCGTTGAACGTGAACGCGGATGCCGCCGCCGCAGCGCTGGCCGTGGCGCTCAACGCCAAGAAGCTCGTCGTGCTGACCGACGTGCCCGGGCTGTACGCCGACTGGCCGAACCGCGACTCGCTCGTGTCGCACCTCACCTCCACGGAACTGCGCGGCATGCTCCCGAAGCTGGAGTCGGGGATGATCCCGAAGATGCAGGCCTGCCTCGACGCGGTCGAGGGGGGCGTGCCGACGGCCGCCATCATCGATGGACGTGTACCGCACTCGGTGCTCGTCGAACTGTTCACCAGCAAGGGAATCGGAACGGAGGTGGTCGCGTGAACGCGGACACGACTCAGGAACCCACGACGACGCGCGCCCCGTGGCAGGAGGATGCCGGTCGCGACCTCGTGCGCAGCTTCGGCGACCGCATGGCGCTGTTCGTGCGCGGCGAAGGTGCGTACGTCTGGGACGGCGACGACAAGAAGTACCTCGACTTCCTCGCCGGCATCGCCGTGAACGCGCTCGGGCACGCCCACCCTGTCTTCGTCGAGGCGCTGACCGCGCAGGCGTCGACGCTGTCGCACGTGTCGAACTACTTCGCCACCCCGCCGCAGCTCGCCATGGCCGCACGCCTCAAGCGTCTCGCGGGCACGGGGGAGTCGGGCCGGGTCTACTTCGGCAACTCCGGCGCCGAGGCCAACGAGGCGGCGTTCAAGCTGGCGCGCCTGCACGGGCGCGGCACCGACCGCACCCGGGTGCTGACGCTGAAGGGCGGCTTCCACGGCCGCACGATGGGCTCGCTCGCCCTCACCGGCAAGCCCGCGCTCCAGGCCGACTTCCTGCCCATGGTCCCGGGTGTCGAGCACATCGACGCCACGATCGAGGCGCTCGAAGCCGCGATGGACGAGCGCGTCGCCGCGCTCCTCGTCGAGCCCATCCAGGGCGAGGCCGGCGTCGTCGAGCTGCCCGAGGGCTACCTCCAGGCCGCGCGTGAGCTCACCGAGCGCCACGGCGCGCTGCTGATCGTCGACGAGATCCAGACCGGCGCGGGCCGCACCGGCGCCTGGTTCGGGTTCCAGCACGCCGGCATCACGCCCGACGCGATCACCGTGGCCAAGGGCATCGGCGGCGGCTTCCCGATCGGCGCGCTCATCACCTTCGGCGCCGCGAGCGACCTGTTCTTCCCGGGGACCCACGGATCGACCTTCGGCGGCAACGCCCTGGGCACCGCCGTCGGCGGCGCCGTGCTGGCCGAGATCGAGTCGGCCGGGCTCGTCGACAACGCCGCCCGCCGCGAGACGCAGCTGCGCGACGGGATCGCGGCGCTTGGTTCGCCGCTGGTCGCGGGCGTCCGCGGTCGGGGTCTGCTGCTCGGCATCGGCCTGACCAGCCCGGTGGCGAAGGCCGTCGTGGCCGCCGCTCAAGAGCACGGTCTGATCGTCAACGCCGCGAACGACGACACCATCCGCATCGCCCCGCCCCTGACGATCGGGGATGCCGAGGTGGCCGACTTCCTCGAGCTCTTCGGCGCCGCGCTCGCCACCGTCTCCGATGCCCTGATCCTCGAAGGAGCCCCCGCGTGACCCGCCACCTGCTGCGCGACGACGACCTGACCCCGGCCGAGCAGGCCGAGATCCTCGACCTCGCGATCGAGCTGAAGAAGGACCGCTGGGCGCAGAAGCCGCTCGCCGGCCCGCAGACCGTCGCGGTGATCTTCGACAAGTCGTCCACCCGCACGCGCGTCTCGTTCGCCGTCGGCATCGCCGACCTGGGTGGGTCGCCCCTGATCATCTCGACCGCCAACAGCCAGCTCGGCGGCAAGGAGACACCCTCCGACACCGCGCGGGTGCTCGAGCGCCAGGTGGCCGCGATCGTCTGGCGCACCTACGCGCAGGCGGGCCTCGAAGAGATGGCGCGCGGCACCCGCGTGCCGGTCGTCAACGCGCTCAGCGACGACTTCCACCCCTGCCAGCTGCTCGCCGACCTGCTCACGATCCGCGAGCACAAGGGCGAGCTGAAGGGGCTGACGCTGTCGTTCTTCGGAGACGGGCAGAGCAACATGGCCCACTCCTACGTGCTCGCCGGCGTCACCGCGGGGATGCACGTGCGCGTCGCCGCCCCCGCCGACTACGCGCCGCGGTCCGACGTGATCGCGGATGCCGAGCGCATCGCCGCCTCGACCGGCGGATCGATCACCCTGACCGACGACCCCGAGGCCGCGGCATCCGGGGCCGACGTCGTGGTCACCGACACGTGGGTGTCGATGGGCAAAGAAGAGGAGAAGATCGCGCGCATCCGCGACCTGGGCGGATTCAAGGTCACCACCGACCTCATGACCCGGGCCGCCTCCGACGCGATCTTCATCCACTGCCTGCCCGCCGACCGCGGCTACGAGGTCGACGCCGAGGTGATCGACGGACCGCAGAGCGTCGTGTGGGACGAGGCCGAGAACCGACTTCACGCCCAGAAGGCGCTGCTGGTGTGGCTGCTGCGTCAGCAGTGACCTCCTCGCCGATCGGTCGGGCCTGGGCGCGTTTCGACGGCCCGGGCCGACTGGTCGGCATCGATCTCGCGCGCGGCCTCGCCGTGCTCGGGATGCTGGCCGCGCACCTGCTCGACACCGATCGCCGGCTCACCATCGACCCCGATACCTGGGTCACGCTGGTGAACGGCCGATCGTCGATCCTGTTCGCCACTCTCGCGGGCGTCTCGATCGCCCTGGTGACGGGGGGACCCCGGCCGCTCCCGCCGGAACGCCGCCCCCGCGCGGCCGCGCGCCTGGCGCTGCGCGGGGCGCTGCTGTGGGTCATCGGGATGCTGCTGATCGCGACGGGGGTGCCGGTCTACGTCATCCTCCCCGCGTACGCGCTGCTGTTCGTGCTGGCGCTGCCCTTCCTGGGGATGCGGCCGCGAGGGCTTTTCGCGACGGCCGGCGCGCTGGCGCTTGTGATGCCGTGGATCCAGCCGGTGCTCGACGCCGCCCCCCTGTGGTCCGGGCGAGCGGGCGCGGAGATCGGCGCGGCGCTCGGCTGGCATTACCCCTTCACCGTGTGGATCGCGTATCTGCTGGCGGGGATGGGCCTCGGACGGCTCGACCTGCGGCGGTTGGAAGTGCAGGGCGCTCTCGTCATGGCGGGCGGGGCGCTCATGCTGTTCGGCTACGGCGCGGCCCTCTTCACGGCCCCGGCATCTGTCGGGAACCGATATCTCGCGGCCGTCCTGACGGCGGAGGATCACTCGCAGGGGCTGTGGGAGGTCGTCGGGTCGGGCGGTTTCGCCCTCGTGGTGATCGGCGTGTGCCTGCTGGTGTGCCGCACCCCGCTGCGGTGGCCGGCCGTTCCCCTGCGGGCCGTGGGGTCGATGCCGCTGACGGCGTACGTGCTGCAGCTGGTGGTGTGGGCGATCGTCGCGCTCGTCCTGCTCGGCGACACGGGCGACCTCTTCGGCATCCGGGAGGCGGGGCTGTTCGTTCCCCTCACCGTGGGCCTCGTCATCGGCTGCACGGTCTGGGCGCTCACCCTCGGGCGCGGCCCGCTCGAGTGGGTGATCGACACGGTGGTGCGTCTCGTCGTCGGGCGGGACCGGGATGCCGATACCTCCGCCACGGTCTCCGGCGGTGTCGGCGGCCCTCGGTAGGCTGGGGGCATGAGTCACGAGAGCGGTCAGACGACGAACGAGGGTGCTCTGTGGGGCGCCCGTTTCTCGGGCGGACCGTCTCCCGAACTGGCGGCGCTGAGCCGCTCCACCCATTTCGACTGGGATCTCGCGCTCTATGACATCGCCGGGTCGCACGCGCACGCCGCCGCCCTCGAGGCCGCCGGCTATCTGACGGCCGACGAAGCGCAGACCATGCACGACGGCCTCGACGAGCTCGCCGCGCGCGTGCGCGACGGATCCCTCGTCGCCGCCCCCGGCGACGAAGACGTGCACGGCGCTCTCGAGCGGGTGCTCATCGAGACCGTGGGCCCCGCCGTCGGCGGCAAGCTCCGCGCCGGCCGCAGCCGCAACGACCAGATCGCCACCCTCGTGCGGCTCTACCTGCTCGACCACGCCCGCACCATCACCCGCGAGGTGCTGCGCCTCGTCGACGCCCTCGTGGCCCAGGCCGAGGCGCACGAGGGCGCCATCATGCCCGGGCGCACCCACCTGCAGCACGCGCAGCCGGTGCTTCTCGCTCATCACCTGCAGGCCTACGGCTGGGCGTTCACGCGCGGCATCGAGCGCTTGCGCGACTGGTCGGCGCGCGCCTCGGTCTCGCCCTACGGCGGCGGTGCCCTGGCCGGAGCCACCCTCGGGCTCGACCCGCAGCTCGTGGCCGACGAGCTGGGGCTCGCGCGTCCCGCCGAGAACTCCCTCGACGGCACCGCCTCGCGCGACGTGGTCGCCGAGTTCGCCTTCATCACCGCGATGATCGGCGTCGATCTTTCGCGTCTGTCCGAAGACGTCATCCTGTGGAACACGCGCGAGTTCGGCTTCGTCACCCTCGACGACGCGTACTCGACCGGGTCGAGCATCATGCCGCAGAAGAAGAACCCCGACATCGCCGAGCTCGCGCGCGGCAAGGCGGGCCGCCTCATCGGCAACCTGTCGGGCCTGCTCGCCACCCTCAAGGGCCTGCCGCTGGCCTATAACCGCGACCTGCAAGAAGACAAAGAGCCCGTCTTCGACTCCGTGCGCACGCTCGAGCTCGTGCTTCCGGCCTTCTCGGGCATGATCGCCACGCTCCGCTTCCACACCGAGCGCATGGCAGAGCTCGCCCCCCAGGGGTTCTCGCTGGCCACCGACGTAGCCGAATGGCTCGTGCGGCAGGGAGTCGCCTTCCGCGACGCCCACGAGATCTCGGGCGCCCTGGTGCGGGCGTGCGAGGAGCGCGAGATCGGCCTCGAAGACGCCGACGACGCGCTGCTGGCATCGGTGTCGCCGTCGCTCACCCCGGCCGTGCGCGAGGTGCTCACCATCGAGGGGTCGGTCGCCAGCCGCACCGGTGCGGGCGGCACGGCCCCGGAGCGTGTGCGCGAGCAGCGGGAAGAGCTCGTCGCGCGCGCGCAAGCGGCCGCTCGTACGCTCGTCTCGTAGATATCAGTTATTCGCTTATCAAACTGAGAAAATAAGCGATAAACTTATCTCATGACCGTCGCAGTGATCGCTGACATCGTCGCATCTCGACGGCTCGACGATCGCGCCGCTGCCCAGCGGCAGATCGCGCGAGTCATCGAGCACGTCGAGACCGACCTGCCGGCGGCGCGCCAGCCCCTCACCCCGACGGTCGGTGACGAACTGCAGGGGCAGTACGACCGCCTCGACGACGCGCTCGCCTCGCTGCTGCTGGTGCGACTCGCCCTGCCCGACGACATCGACTGCCGCTTCGGGGTGGGGGTGGGCGACGTGCGCCCGATCGTGCTCGACGACCGCACGGTGCCCGAGGGGCCCGCGTGGTGGGCGGCACGCCAGGCGGTCGAGACCGTCGAGCGGATGCAGCAGCGCGCCGCGCCGTTCGCGCGCACCTGGATCACCGCCGCCGAGGGGGAGGATGCCGCCATGGTCGATACCGTCACCGTGGCCAATGCCTACGCTCTCGCGCGTGATCAGCTCGTGTCGGCGATGAGCGAGCGCACGCGGCGTCTGACCGCCGGGCGGTGCCTCGGGCGTTCGCAGCGCGATCTCGCGGAGGGTGAGGGCATCAGCCAGTCGGCGGTGTCGCAGGCGCTCGCGTCGGCCGGCTCCGCGGCGATCGTCGAAGGTTTCGCCGTCCTGACGCGGGGGGCGCGCGCGTGATCGCCGCGGGACTGCTGCTGCTCGCCGTGGGCGCGGTCGATCTGCTGCGCCAGATGATCCGCGCGCGACGTGCGATCGCGTTCACCGTCGCGGCGGTGCTGCTCGTCGTCGTCGCGGCGGGTCTCGACGCCGTCGTCGCCGGCGTGCTCGCCGTCGCCGTCGCTGCGATCTGGACGTGGGTGATCCCCGAGCAGGGCCCCGCCCGCGCCGGGCTCTGGCCGGTCGCGCTGCTGGCGCTCGCCGCCGCGGCGTGCGTCGTGGTCGCTCCCGGTCGGGCGCGCCCCGGCATCCTGGGCGAGCTGTGGGCGTCGTATCGACCGGGCGAGGCCGTGTCGGCCGATGTGGTGGTGCTCGTTATCGGGTGCCTGGTGTTCCTGCTCGAGTCCGGCAACGCCGTGGTGCGCATCGCGCTGCGCTCGGAGATGGGCACGCGCGAGAATCCCGACGAGACCGTCGCGCCGACGCTGAAGGGCGGCCGGCTCATCGGACCGCTCGAGCGCATCCTCGTCTTCGCGCTCACGCTGGCGGGCGCCTACACCCTCATCGCGGCGGTGCTGGCGGCCAAGGGCATCGTGCGCTTCCCCGAGATCTCGCGCGACGGAGACGGCGGCGACCGCGCGGAGTACTTCCTCATCGGCAGCCTCGTGAGCTGGGTCGCCGCCCTCGCCGCGGCGTTCCTGGTCTCGTGGGGCATCGCCCCGGGCTGACGCGGCACGCTCGGATCTGCGGCACGGGTCGCGCCACCGTGGCGGCCGGGTGGACGGCATCCGGAGCCCGAAACCCGCGCTGATACCCTCGTCTGGTGTCTGCACCGATCGACGCGGCGCCCGTGAGCGCCCTCCAGCCCGCCAACGACCCGACTTTCGACAACGTCTGGGACGAGCTGGCCTATCGCGGACTCATCCACGTCTCGACCGACGAGGGTGAGCTGCGAGAGCTGCTTGCGGGCGACCCGGTCGTGTTCTACTGCGGCTTCGACCCGACCGCACCGAGTCTGCACCTGGGGAACCTCGTGCAGCTGCTGACCATGCGCCGCCTGCAGCTCGCCGGACACCGTCCCCTCGGTCTCGTCGGTGGTTCGACGGGTCTCGTCGGAGACCCTCGCCCCACCGCCGAGCGCACGCTGAACACGCGTGAGACGGTCGCCGAGTGGGTGGCGCGCCTGCGCGCGCAGGTGGAGCGCTTCCTGAGCTTCGAGGGCGAGAACGCCGCCCGCATGGTCAACAACCTCGACTGGACGGCGCCACTCAGCGCCATCGACTTCCTGCGCGAGATCGGCAAGCATTTCCGCGTCGGCACGATGCTGAAGAAAGACGCGGTCAGCGCGCGTCTGAATTCCGAGGCCGGCATCAGCTACACCGAGTTCAGCTACCAGATCCTGCAGGGCATGGACTACCTCGAGCTGTACCGCCAGTACGGCTGCGTGCTGCAGACCGGCGGAAGCGACCAGTGGGGCAACCTCACCAGCGGCACCGAGCTCGTGCGCAAGGTCGAGGGGGTGTCGGTCCACGCCATCGGCACGCCGCTGATCACCAACAGTGACGGCACCAAGTTCGGCAAAAGCGAGGGCAATGCCATCTGGCTGGATGCCGAGATGTGCAGCCCGTGGGTGATGTACCAGTTCTGGCTCAACACCGACGACCGCGACGTGGTCGAGCGCCTGAAGGTGTTCACCTTCCTCACGCGCGCCGAGATCGAGGAGTACGCGAGCCTGGTCGAGACCGAGCCGTTCCGCCGCGCCGCGCAGAAGCGCCTGGCCCGCGAGGTCGTCACGACCGTGCACGGGGTCGAGGCGACGGAGGCAGTGATCGCGGCGACCGAGGCGCTCTTCGGTCAGGGCGATGTGACGGCTCTGGATGCCACGGTGCTGCGCACCGCGCTCGAGGAACTGCCGCACGCGACGGTCGGCGCGGGCAGCACGGTGCTCGAGGCGCTCACCGCGACGGGCCTGTCGTCGAGCCTGAGCGACGCGCGCCGCGCGGTCGCCCAGGGCGGCGTCACGCTCGACGGGGCGAAGGTGACCAGCGACGACCAGGTCGTCGAGGGGACTCTTCCGGGCGGGGTGTCGGTGCTGCGACGCGGCAAGAAGACGCTCGCGGGGCTGTTCCTCAGCTGACATGCCGTTCACCGTCAGCCACGCGGTCGTCGCGCTGCCGTTCGTGCGCACGCCGCTGGTGCCGGCGGCGATCGCGATCGGGGCGATGACCCCCGATCTGCCGCTGTTCCTGCGCGGGATCGTGCCCGGCTACGCCGTGACGCACGATCTCGCGTGGCTGCCCGTGACGGTGATCATGGCGTTCGTTCTGCTGCTCGTGTGGCGGTGCGTCCTACGCTCCGCGACGCGGGAGCTGGTACCGCGGCGCATCGCCGAGCGACTGCCCGGCGAGTGGGATGCCGGAGCCCTCGCGGCCGCACGCGAGACGCTGAGCGGGGGAGTCGTCGGCATCCTGTGGCTCGTGCTCTCGCTCGCCTTCGGCGTGGTCACGCACGTCGCCTGGGACTTCTTCACCCATGAGGGTCGGGCGGGTGACGCGCTGTTCCCCGCGCTCGAGCAGCAGTGGGGTCCGCTGCTGGGCGTGAAATGGCTGCAGTACGGCTCGGGCGTGCTCGGGCTCGCGGGGCTCGGGCTCTTCGGGCTGTGGTGGCTCTCGCGCCGCTCGGCGGCGCCCGTGCGTCGGGTGGTTCCGGATGCCGTGCGGTGGGCGTGGTGGCTCTCGCTTCCGGTCGCGTTGGTCGCGGCGACCCTCGTCGCGCTGGCCGTCGAGGGCGGCTTCGACGCGGACTACACGCCGACGCACCTCGTCTACGGCGTGCTGGTGAAGGTCGCGGCCGTGTGGGGTGTGGCGACGCTCGCGCTGGCGCTGCTCGTGCAGGCGCTGAGGAATCGGCGCGAGGTCGAAGTTTCGCGCGCGGCCGGTTGAGGACTGCCGGCGTGTGCACAAAGTCAGTGATGCGCGCGAAGGAAGTCAATCGCGACGGTTCGGGGCTGAGGTTGTGCGCATCGCGGAGATTGTGAGCGCGGGGGTCGCGCGTCGCGGTCGTCTAGGCGGGCTCGGGGGCGGTCACTCCGGCGGGCTCATGCAGCGGCGGGTTCGAGTGCAAAGTCAGTGATTCGCGCGAAGTGAGTCCGTCGCGACGGTTCGGGGCTGAGGTTGTGCGCATCGCGGAGGTTGTGAGCGCGGGGGTCGCGGTCCCTTCGACAGGCTCAGGGACCTGGGGCGGCCCGCGGGGAACCGCACCCGCCCGCGGGTCACGCCGGGCGGCGGAGCGGGCGGCGGCTAGACTCGACGACGTTATGACGAAGGCGGGAGACTCGGTGTCGGCGAGCACGAAGGGCACGAAGAAGGGCGCAGACGAGGTCATCCTCGGCCCCACCGGACGCCCCTACCAGGGGTTCCCCACCCCGAAACCGCTCGATGGTCACGGCCCCGCCCGCATCATCGCGTTGTGCAATCAGAAGGGCGGCGTCGGCAAGACGACGACGACCATCAACCTCGCGGCCTCCCTCGCCGGCTACGGTCGCCGGGTGCTGGCGATCGACTTCGACCCGCAGGGGGCGCTGTCGGCGGGTCTCGGCATCCAGACGCACGACGCCGCCACGATCTACGACCTGCTGCTCGACACCAAGCGCGACCCGCACGAGGTGATCGTGCACACGCGTGTCGAGGGTCTCGACGTCATCCCGGCCAACATCGACCTCTCGGCCGCCGAGGTGCACCTGGTCAACGAGGTGGCGCGCGAGACGATCCTGGCGCGGGTGCTGCGCAAGGTCGCGGCCGACTACGACGTCATCCTCATCGACTGCCAGCCCTCGCTCGGCCTTCTCACCGTGAACGCGCTGACCGCGGCGCACGGCGTGCTGATCCCTCTCGAGTGCGAGTTCTTCGCCCTGCGCGGCGTCGCCCTGCTGGTCGAGACGATCGATAAGGTGCGCGATCGCCTCAACCCGGCGATCGAGCTCGACGGTGTGCTCGCCACGATGTACGACCCCCGCACGCTGCACTCGCGCGAGGTGCTCGAGCGCGTGGTCGAGGCGTTCGGCGACGACGTGCTCGAGACGGTCATCGGTCGCACGGTGAAGTTCCCGGATGCCTCGGTCTCGGGCATGCCGATCACGGAGTTCGCGCCCGAGCACGCCGCCGCCCAGGCCTACCTGCGGTTGGCGCGGGAGCTGGTCGCGCGTGGCGCCGTCGCCTGACGACACTTCCGCCGGCGACGCCGGTCCCGGTGGCTTCGACGGGCTCAGCCACCTCTCGAGCGGCGCGGCCCTCGCGATGGAAACCCCGACGTCCGGTGGCTTCGACGGGCTCAGCCACCTCTCGAGCGGCGCGGCCCTCGCGACCGAGGCATCGACCCCCGCGGCCGAGGTCCCTGAGCCTGTCGAAGGGACCGGAACCGACTCCCCGGGCTTCCGCGTCACGCTTCCCGTCTTCGACGGACCGTTCGACCTGCTGCTCACGCTCATCTCGCGCGCCGAGCTCGACATCACCGAGGTCGCGCTCAGCCGCGTCACCGACGAGTTCATCGCCTACCTGCGCGCGATGGGCCCCGAGGGCGACCTCGACGAGGCGAGCGAGTTCCTCGTCGTCGCCGCGACCCTTCTCGACATGAAGATCGCGGGGCTCCTCCCGCAGGGCGAGCTCGTGGATGCCGAGTCCGTGGCGCTCCTCGAAGCGCGCGACCTGCTGTTCGCCCGTCTGCTGCAGTACCGCGCGTTCAAAGAGGTGTCGGCGTGGTTCGCGCGCTGCCTGCAGCGCGAAGACAGACGCCATACCCGCAACGTCCGGCTCGACGAGAAGTACCGCAGCGCCGTGCCGCAGCTCAGGTGGACGCTCAGCGCCGACGACTTCGCCGCCCTCGCCGTGGTGGCGATGGCACCGAAGCAGGTCCCGACCGTCGGGCTCGACCACTTGCACGCCCCGCTCGTCAGCATCCGCGAGCAGGCCGCGATCGTCGTGACGCTGCTGCGCTCGGCCGGAACGCTGAACTTCCGCGACCTCGTCGCCGGTGTCACCGAGACCGGTGTCGTCGTCGCCCGGTTCCTGTCGATCCTCGAGCTGTACCGCCACGCCGCGCTGTCGTTCGAGCAACTCGAACCGCTGGGGGAGCTGACCCTGCGCTGGACCGCCGAGCGGTGGTCGGAAGAGAACCTCGCCGCCCTGGGAGCCGACTATGACCGCTGAACCCGTGACCCCGCCCGACACCGCGCCCGCCGACGCCGCGCCCGCCGACGCCGAGACCGCCGATGCCTCCCGCTCCGCCGCTGACGCCCCCGCCACCGCGGCGGCCCCGATCGCTGCGCCGCGCCCGAGCGATGCGGCATCCGTCGCCCGTCGCCTCGAGGCGATCCTGCTCGTCGTCGACGAGCCGCAGAGCCTCGTGAGCCTCGCCGCCGCCGTCGGCGCGCCCGTGCCGGCGGTGCGGCACGCGGTCGAGGCGCTCGTGGCCGACTACGACGGCGAGACCGGGGGACCGGTCCGCGGCTTCGAGCTGCGCGAGGTCGGCGGCGGCTGGCGGCTGTACGTGCGCGAGGAGCACGACGACGTCGTGTCGGAGTTCGTGAACACGCAGGCGCCCTCGCGTCTGTCGCAGGCGGCGCTGGAGACCCTGGCCGTCATCGCGTACAAGCAGCCCGTGACGCGCGGGCAGGTGGCATCCATCCGCGCGGTGAACGTCGACTCGGTCGTGAGGACACTGCTGGCCCGAGGTCTCATCACCGAGGTCTTCACCGATCCCGACACGGGCGCGATCCACTACGGCACCACCGACCAGCTGCTGGTGCACCTGGGCATCAACTCGCTCGACGAGCTGCCCCACATCTCGCCGTTGCTCGACGACGGCGCCGACGGATTCGACGGAGAGGTTCTGAAATGAACGATGACGCTTCGACAGGCTCAGCGACCGGGGGCACGGGCGCGGCGAGCGACGACGGCATCCGCCTGCAGAAGGTCCTGGCCAACGCGGGGGTGGCCTCGCGCCGTGTCGCCGAGCAGATGATCGTCGAGGGGCGCGTGCGCGTCAACGGCGAGACGGTGACCGAGCTCGGCCGCCGCATCCACCCCGAGACCGACCTCGTCGACGTCGACGGCACCGCGATCCAGCTCGACGGGTCGAAGCGCTACGTCATCCTGAACAAGCCCACCGGTGTGGTCAGTTCGATGAACGACGACCGTGGGCGCCGCGACCTGCGCGAGTGGGCCGACCAGTGGGACGAGCGGCTCTACAACGTCGGACGACTGGATGCCGACACGTCGGGCCTGCTCGTGCTGACCAACGACGGCGCCCTCGCGCACGTGCTCGCCCATCCCTCGTTTGGGGTGACGAAGGTGTACATCGCCAAGGTCGACGGACAGGTGCTGCCCCAGACGATCCAGCGCCTCATCAAGGGCGTCGAGCTCGAAGACGGGCGGATCGCGGCCGACAAGGCGCGGCTGCTCGACTCCTCGCGCGGCGAGAGTCTGGTCGAGCTGACGCTGCACTCGGGCAAGAACCGCATCGTGCGTCGCATGATGGCAGAGGTGGGCCACCCCGTGATCGAGCTGGTGCGTCGTCAGTTCGGGCCGCTTCACCTGGGAACTCTCCCGGTGGGTCAGGCGCGCGAGTTGACTAAAGTGGAACGCGGTGCCCTGCTCACGCTGTCCCGTCGGGACGGTGACGCTCCCTCGGAGTGAGCCCGGTGGGCGTCTCGCGGTGCGTCTGGCACCGCTCAGGGCAGCAGGAGACCCGATGACCGAACCGAACGGAACGTCCGCGCGCGCGGCCGGGCCTTTGGCGACCCGCACCAGCGGCACGGTCCGCGTCGTCGGTTCGGGGCTCCTCGGCGCGAGCATCGGCCACGCCCTGACCGCCCGCGGAGTCGACGTCGTGCTCGTCGACGCGTCGCCCGCCCAGCTGCGTCTGGCGATCGACTACGGGGCCGGCCGCGCCGAGCGCCCCGACGACCAGCCGTCGCTCATCGTGGTCGCCACGCCTCCCGACGTGATCGCCGACGTCGTACAGCGCGAGCTGGAGGCGTTTCCGGATGCCGTCGTGACCGATGTGGCGAGCGTGAAGCTCGAGCCGCTGCGCACGCTGCGCGAGCGCGGCGTCGACCTGACGCACTACATCGGCTCGCACCCGATGGCCGGTCGTGAGCGCGGGGGTGCGATCTCGGCCCGCGCCGACATCTTCATCGGTCGCCCGTGGGTGGTGTGCCGGGATGCCGAGACCTCCGCGCACGACCTCTCGCTCGTTGAGGGACTCGCTCTCGACCTCGGCGCGACCCTGATCGAAATGACGCCCGAGGAGCACGACGAGTCCGTCGCGCTCATGTCGCACGTGCCGCAGCTGGTCGCGAGCCTGCTCGCCGGCCGGTTCGTCGAGGCACCCGACGGGTCGCTGCGGCTCGCGGGCCAGGGCGTGCGCGACACGACGCGCATCGCGGCATCCGCTCCCGAGCTGTGGGTGCAGATCCTCGGCGCGAATGCGGCACCCGTCGTCGCGGTGCTCGATCAGCTCGCCGCCGACCTGACCGACGTCGCCGAGGCGTTGCGCGACCCCGACGTGCCGGGCGCGCGCCGCGCGGTCGCCGACACCATCCGTCGCGGCAACGAGGGCGTGGAGCGCCTGCCCGGCAAGCACGGCCAGAACCGCCGTTTCGACACCTTCGTCGTCATGGTCGACGACACCTCCGGCCAGCTGGGTCGCCTCTTCGGCGAGCTCGGCGACCTCGACGTCAACGTCGAAGACCTGCGCCTCGAGCACTCGCCCGGCGCCCCGTTCGGCCTCGCCGAGATCAGCGTCGTGCCCGACGCTTTCCGGCGTGCCGTCGACGGGCTCCAGCAGCGCGGATGGCGGATTGCGAGCACCACCCATGACTGAACCCACTCCGTCGTCGACCACGGCGCCCGCGGACACCGCCGCGCCGATCGTCGTCGCGATCGACGGACCCGCCGGCAGCGGCAAGTCGAGCGTGTCGAAGGCCGCGGCCGTGCGGCTCGGCTACGGCTTCCTCGACACCGGTGCGGCCTACCGCGCGCTCGCCTGGCACGCCCTCGCGCACGGCGCCGACACCTCCGACGCCTCGGCCGTGCTCGATGTGTTCGGCGACTTCGACTACGCCATCTCGCTCGACACCGACGACCGCTGGGTGCGCGTCGGCGAGACCGACGTCACGACCGCGATCCGCGAGCCGCGCGTGACCGACGCGGTGAGCGGCGTGGCCCGGGTCGCCCCGGTGCGCAAGGCCGTGAACGAGCTGTTCCGCCGGCTCGTGGCATCCTCGGGTCTCCCGGGGGTGGTGGTCGAAGGCCGCGACATCACCACCGTCGTCTACCCCGATGCGCCCGTGCGCATTCTGCTGACCGCGGCTCCCGAGGTGCGGGCCGCGCGACGCAGCAAAGAACTCACGAACCAGGATGCCGCCGCGGTCGCGGCTGCCCTGCACCGGCGCGACGCCGCCGATTCCACGGTCGTCGACTTCCTCACCGCCGCCCCCGGCGTCGAGGTCGTCGACTCGACCCACCTCGATTTCGAACAGACCGTCGACGCCGTGCTGAGCGTCGTCGAGACCACGATGGGAGCCCGCGATGGGCGTTGAAGACGAGTACGAAGGCGGGCCCGACCAGCTCGCCGAGAAGATGGAGAACCTCGACGAGGTGCTCGCCGAGCAGCGGGCCGAGGCCCTGCGTGCGGGCCTCGAGGACTTCGACCTCGACGAGGACGACGCGGCGCTGCTCGCCGGTCTCGCCTCGGGCGAGGGCGCGATCGAGTTCCTGCCGGCGCTGCCCGTGGTCGCGATCGTCGGGCGCCCGAACGTCGGCAAGTCGGCGCTGGTGAACCGCATCCTCGGCCGCCGCGAGGCCGTCGTCGAGGACACCCCGGGTGTCACCCGCGACCGCGTCACGTACAAGGCCGAGTGGCTCGACCGCCGCTTCTCGCTGGTCGACACCGGCGGGTGGGAGCCCGACGCGAAGGGCATCGACCGCTCGGTCGCAGCCCAGGCCGAGGTCGCGATCGACCTCGCCGACGTTGTGCTTTTCGTGGTGGATGCCACGGTGGGCGCGACCTCGACCGACGAGCACGTCGTGAAGCTGCTGCGTAAGAGCAGGAAGCCCGTCTTCCTGATCGCCAACAAGGTCGACGACGCGCGCCAGGAGCCCGAGGCCACGGCCCTGTGGAACCTCGGCCTCGGCGAACCGCACCCGGTGTCGGCGATCCACGGCCGCGGTGTCGCCGACCTGCTCGACGAACTGATGAAGGTGCTGCCCGAGGTCTCGGCAGTGGCGAAGTACGAGATCGGCGGGCCGCGTCGCGTCGCGATCCTCGGCCGGCCGAACGTCGGCAAGTCGTCGCTGCTGAACAAGGCCGCCGGTGAGGAGCGCGTCGTCGTCAACGAGCTCGCGGGCACCACCCGTGACCCCGTCGACGAGGTCGTCGAGCTCGGCGGCAAGCTCTGGACGCTGGTCGACACCGCCGGCATCCGTCGTCGCGTGCACCTGTCGCAGGGTGCCGACTTCTACGCGTCGCTGCGCACCTCGACGGCGCTGGAGAAGAGCGAGGTCGCGGTCGTCGTGCTCGACGTGTCGCAGCCGATCAGCGTGCAAGACCTGAACATCATCGACCTCGTGCTCGAGTCGGGTCGCGCGCTCGTGCTGGCGTTCAACAAGTGGGACCGCCTCAACGACGACGACATGGAGAACCAGGACCGTCGCCGCTACCTCGAGCGCGAGATCGAGCAAGACCTCGCGCACGTCGCCTGGGCGCCGCGCGTGAACATCTCGGCCCGCACGGGCCGCCACCTCGACAAGCTCGTGCCCGCGCTCGAACAGGCGCTGGAGTCGTGGGACACCCGCATCCCGACCGGCAAGTTCAACGCCTTCCTGTCGGAGCTCGTCGCCGAGCACCCGCACCCGCTGCGCGGCGGCAAGCAGCCCCGCATCCTGTTCGGCACGCAGGCGGCGACGCGTCCGCCGACATTCGTGCTGTTCACGACCGGGTTCCTCGACCCGGGCTACCGCCGGTTCATCCAGCGACGCCTGCGCGAGATCTACGGCTTCGAGGGCTCGCCGATCGTGCTGAACATGCGCATCCGCGAGAAGCGCCAGCGCTGATCGCGCGTCGCGAGCGCCCCGGTCCCCGCGTGGGAGCCGGGGCGTTCGCGCGTCGGGGACCGGTACCCGCGCTGCATCTATCGTTGGCCGGCGCGGAGGTCCCTGAGCCTGTCGAAGGGACCGGCGCCCTCCTCTGTGTCATCGGTTGAGGTCAGGTCCCTGAGCCTGTCGAAGGGACCGGTACCCGCACTTGATCTCTCATTGGCCGGAGCGGAGGTCCCTGAGCTCGTCGAAGGGACCGGTGTCGTCCGTCCCGGTGGCATCGACGGGCTCACCTACCTGTGCGGCGGTGTCGTGGACGGCCCCTCCCTCGTCGACGAGAGAACACGTGTCGCGCGATGGGCGCCCCGCGGGCGTCCGCAAGCGCGGGCGTTCTGCCGCGTAGCCCCGGTACTCTTCCTCGACGGTGCCGTCGTGGCATCCGGAATCCGCAGGGGAGACACGCATGACCCACATCGCACCGACCCTCGACCAGCCGCACTACGGCGCTCCGCTCGGCGCGGCGGTGCGCCGAGGATTCGCGAAGTACGCCACGTTCCGCGGACGGGCGAGTCGCAGCGAGTACTGGTGGTGGGTGCTGTTCGCGGCCGTCGTCGGCAGCGTGCTGAACGCGCTGCCGACCCTGACCGACGGGGTGCGTCTCGAGACCGACGGATCGCTGACGGTGACGGGTCCGCTCGGGATCATCCTCACGTTCGTCTGGGCGATCTGGGCGGTGGCGACGGTCATCCCGACGCTGGCGGTGCTCGTACGGCGGCTGCACGACACCGGCCGGAGCGGCTGGTGGGTGCTCATCGGGGCCGTGCCGCTCGTCGGCATCCTGATGCTCGTCGTCTTCACGGTGCTCGGGCCTCGACCGGAGGGCGCGCGCTTCGACTGAGGGAGTTCGTTGCGCGAAGCGGCCGAATGATGCCGATATCGTTCACCGTGAGCCCGTCGGGGCTCGCACTCGCCGCGTCGTCGCGGCCCGATGTCTGGGGGAACCGATGACCGATCTGCGCACTGAACCGCCTCTCGACCGGCCGTACTACGGGGCCCCGTTGTCGGCGGCCGTGCGCCGGTTCTTCCGCAAGTACGCGACCTTCAGCGGACGGGCCAGTCGCAGCGAGTACTGGTGGTGGTTTTTGGCGTCGGTCGTCATCACGGGTGTGCTGCAGCTGCCGGCCGTCGCGACGGGCGCGATCGAGATGCAGTCGAACGGCACGTACACGGTCGTCGGCGGCCCGGGTCTGATCTTCGCCGTGCTGTACGTCGTCTGGGGTCTGGGCACGATCATCCCCTCTCTGGCGCTGCTGGTGCGCCGGCTGCACGACACCGATCACAGCGGGTTCTGGGTGTTCATCGCGCTGGTGCCGCTGATCGGCGCGATCGTGCTGTTCGTGTTCACGGTGCTCGGTCCACGGCCGGGCGGGGAGCGGTTCGACCGGTAGGGCGCTCTGCCTCGCGTGCGCCGCCCGCGGCGCGGTGCCTTCGGTCGGGCGACGACGAAGCTGCGCGCGACCCGCGGCGCCATGTGACGTTCGGCGGTCCTCGCGCAGCCGGGGTGTGGGAGGCTGAGGGGGATGACCATCGAGCCTCCCGCCCCGGGCGAACCGCGGCGTCCGCACGGGCCCCGCGACCCCGGCGACGCGTGGGTCGTCGCGCCCACCGGTGAGAAGTACTGGGGTCGCTTCGGCGCCGCCGGCCTTCTCGCCGTGGATGCCGAGCGGGGCGTGCTGCTGCAGCACCGCGTGGCGTGGAGTCACTTCGGCAACACGTGGGCGCTGCCCGGCGGGGCGCGACACGAGGGCGAGTCGGCCCGGGATGGCGCGTTGCGCGAATCGGGCGAAGAGGCGGGTGTGCCGGCGGATGCCGTGCAGGCGCGCTTCGAGAGCGTGCTGGATCTGGGCATCTGGTCGTACTCGACCCTCGTCGCCGACGTGACGGTGCCGTTCGAGCCGGTGATCAGCGATCCCGAGAGCGTCGCACTGGAATGGGTGCCCGTCGACCAGGTCGAGACGCTCCCGCTGCATCCGGGTTTCGCGTCGGCGTGGCCGGCGTTGCGCGCGGCCTTGGACGCCCGGCCGGCGATCCTCGTCGACGTCGCCAACGTCATGGGGTCGGTGCCCGACGGGTGGTGGAAGGACCGCGCCGGTGCCGCCGGACGACTGCTGACGCGCCTGTCGAGCCTGGCGCACGGGGGAGTGGATGCCGCGGAGCTCGGGCTGACGGCGACCCGGTGGTTCCCCTTCGTGGGTGCCGTGCTCGAGGGCGAGGCCCGCGCGGCGGACGTCTCCCACGACCTGGTCGCGGTGTGGCGGGCGTCGGGTTTGGGGGATGACGAGATCGTGCGGGTGGCGCAGAAGCTGGTGGGTTCGTGGAACCCGGTGATCGTCGTCACGAGCGACCGGGAACTCGCCGCGCGTGTCGAGGCGCTGGGCGTGTCGGTGCGCGGGGCGCGGTGGCTGCGGGAGCAGCTGGACTGACGCGAACCGCGCACGTGGGCGTGGCGGCGGCTCCGGGAGCCGCGTGTTCCGGTCCCTTCGACGGGCTCAGGGACCTGACGGGGCGGTGACGTCTCTCGTGTTGTGGGTTCGGTCCCTTCGACGGGCTCAGGGACCTGGGGGGCGAGGAGGCTGAGCATGTCGAAGCCTCCGGAAGCAGCGTCCCCGCTACTCGAGCTCGCGTCCGCGCAGCTTCTCGATCTCACGCCGATCACGCTTGGTGGGGCGCCCGGCGCCGCGGTCACGCACGGGCACGAACGGCATGCTCTCCTTCGACGGCGGCGGGGGAGTGCGGTCATCGACCGATTCGGCGACGAGCGCGGCGCCGACCCGCTTCGCGATGGTCTTCTTCACGACGAGGATGCGATCGAAGCCCTGGATGCGCACACGCAGCTCATCACCGGGCCGCACGGGTTGCGCGGCCTTCGCCCGTTCGCCGTTGACGCGCACATGGCCCGCACGGCACGCGGTCGTCGCCGCCGAGCGCGTCTTGTAGACGCGCACCGCCCACAGCCACGCGTCGACGCGCGCGGTGGTCGTGGCATCCGTCATCTCAGGTCCTTCGGGGGCGAACCTCCATCGTAGAGCGGGCGCCGCGAGGGAGCCGGAGCGGGTTCTCGCGTCGGCTGCGGCCGGGTGAGGGGGAGCGGTCACTCACGCAGCGTGAGGGCGACGAGCGCGCGGTCGGGTTTCGGGCGGGCGACGACGTCGAACCCCGCGTCTTCGAACACCGACACGGTGCCGCGGAACAGCTGATTCGCCGAGCGGTTCGACACGGTGGGGTCGAGGGGATACGCCTCGACCACGCGCGCACCGCCGTCACGGGCCGCAGAGACGGCGGCATCCAGAAGCTGCGTCATCAGGCCCTGACCGCGGTGCTGATCACGCACGACGAAGCACGACACGGCCCAGACATCCTCGGCGTCGAGCGGTTCGGCCGTAGCGGTGGTGACGTCGCGCGTGCGGCCCAGACGGGGCTGCGCGGTGCGGGGGCCGACGCGCACCCACCCGGCGGGTTCGCCGTCGACGTAGGCGATCAGACCCGGGGGACGGATGCCGTCGAACTCGGCGCGGAAGCGCTCCTCGAGCTGATCTCGGCTGTTCTTCTCGAACTCGGCGTTGGTCAGCAGCCACCACTGGCACTGGCACGCGGGGCCGTCGCCGCTGTCGAGTGCCGTCTCGGCGTCGTCGAATCGGTCGCCGGTCGCGGGCAGGATCTCGATCGTCATGTCGCGACCGTAGCGACGGGGTCCGACATCGATCAACGCGTTGCGCGCAGCCGGTCCGGCGCGGAACCCGCCGGTCGAGCACGACCGATCGCGCACGCGCCCGCCCGTGACGCCGGTGTCGCCGCGATGTGCACGCCCTCGCCGACCGCCGCACACGCCCGGGGTGCCGCTGGTTCGCGAGACGCCCGCGGAGCGGCTAAGATAGACGAGTTGCCCGCTCGCGGGTAACGGGATGTGGCGCAGCTTGGTAGCGCACTTGACTGGGGGTCAAGGGGTCGCAGGTTCAAATCCTGTCATCCCGACAGAGAGGGCCGGAATCCTGCGGGATTCCGGCCCTGAGTCGTTTGCGGGCAGGACGACGAGCACGAGGTTCTCGACCGGACGGGCGTTCAGGGCGGGCTCCTGGTTCTGCTCAGCTTCTTCCATGCCGGGGCCTCGTCGCGGGCGTGCCGGTTGTCGAAACGGCCGCGCCGTCGGGGAACGGTGCGCTGCCTCGAGGACTCCATCAGCGGCGTGAGAGAAGCCGTCGCGCGATGGCGCGTTGCGGCAGACTGGGGGGCGTGCCGAGGCCTGAGAGTGTGCTGCAGAACCATATCGGTGACGTCGAGTTCCCCGTGCGGCGGCGGCGGCGCTACGCCGCGGCTCTCGACGCCGCTCGACGGGAGGATCAGAAGGCCCTCGGCCGACGGGCTCTCGGGCTGACACTCTTCGCGGGCCCCCTCGGACTCATCGCCTTCCTCGTGGCGCTGACCGTGTATCCGCAGGGCACGGAGTTCTCCAACCCGTTCGTCGTCTTCGTCGGCGGACTCATGGTGGGGCTGCTCGTCGGCGTCGTCTTCTTCGCCATCCGCGACGCGGGCGCGCCGCTGAGGGCGCAACGCCAGTACATCGCGCTGAGCGGGCGGCAACCGCTCACGCTGCGCCAGCAGCAGATCCTCGCCCTCGACGCCTCCAGCGACCTCTCTTTCCGGGGCTGGAACTCCTCCCTCGCGTTCGCGCCCACGTACATCGAACTCCCTGAGGAGGTGCGACAGCGTCACCTCGACGGGCAGAAGGGCGGGCCCTGGGTGGCCTTGCCCGTCCTGCCCGTGTCCGCTTATCGCGCGGCGCTGGATGAGCAGTTCAAGATCGCCTCCCGTACCGACGCCGAAGTGCTCGCAGCCGACGCGCGCGCCGTGGGGCTCTGGTCTCAGCGCTTTGCAGCTGTCGCGTCCAGCCCCGACGGCGAGGCGATGATGTCGCGCGTGGCGGCGCTCACGGGAGTCGACGTGTTCGACCTCATCGAACTGACCCACCCGACCGACGACGCTCCCGCCACACTCCTCCTCGCCGGTGACACCGAACGCGCGATCGGCGCTCTGAGATACGCCTACGCCAGCGGCTACCTCACCGCCGAGCACACGTGGCAGCTGCTCGAACCCCTCGCCGACCGCGTCTTCGCGACGTACACCGGGTGGGATGCGTACTGGCGCGACGTGCTCATCGCGACCGCCTTCCGGACTGATTCGCTCGACGCCGTTCAGCAACAACGCGACAACCTCCGTCACCTCGCCGCCTCCGACTGGCCCGCCGGTTCCCTCCCCTTCCCGCGCGTCGATTCACCGCGCCGGGCGGTGCCGCGCGACACCGCGTAGCCGCCCCGGTCGTCAGCGCTTCGGCGCGCATGGGGTCGCCGAGGCGTGAATCAGCAGGTCGTCCGCGCCCGCTCGCGCATCGTCAGCAGTGACGCCTGCGGCGCCCGGCGACCGGTCAACAGGAACCGTAGGCCGGGCGTGAGGTTGACCAGCTCGTACGCCAGAGCGGAGAGAGCGAAGGCCGCGACCACCGTCACGGCCCACCCGGCGAGGCCGAACACGCCGAGGGTGAAGAGGCCGACGGCCAGCGCCAGGATGATCGGCTGGTGCACGATGTAGACGACGAGCGACGCGTCGACGAGCCAGCGGATGACGCGGCGGGGCCGGTCGAGCAGACGACTCGCGATGCCCACGGCGACGACCGCGGCGGTCAGACCGACGGTGGTGCTCGCCACCGAGCGGACGACGGCGCCGATCGCGGAATCGGGTGCCGACACGACGAGGAGCGAGGCGGTGATCGCGACGAGGGCGAAGGCGACGGTCGCCACGCGGGCGGTGATCAGGGCGAGAAGGGCTCGGCGGCATCCGAGGAGCACTCCCACGGCGAACGCCGGGGCGAATGACAGGAGGTCTCTCGAGACCAGACCGTTCAGCACCTCTTCGAGTTGCAGAACCCTCCACACGGCACGTCCGAACAGAACGCACGCCGCTGCGCTCAGCAGCACGACGGCGGTCGTGAGGGCGGGGCGGCGGCGTACGGCATCCACGATGAAATCACCGCAACGGCCGAGAACCGGGCGCAGCGGGCTCGCCACGGCCATCGCCAGGACGGCGCAGTACAGGAGCAGATCGAGCAGGAACCACAGGTGCAGAACCCACCAGTCGCTCGGCGCGGCAGCCAGGCGCCCGACGAACCACCAGGTCTGCGGCCACGTGCCGTAGCGGAAGAGGCCGACGAGGATCCATTGAAGGGGCACGGTGAGGATCATCCCGGCGATGAGCGGCATGCCGAGGCGGGCGAGTCGTCCGCGGAACCAGGGACCGGGTCCGCGTCGGCGGATGACGAGCCCGGCGAAGAAACCCGCGACGAGGAAGAACGCCGGCATGCGCCACGCATGGAGGAAATCGGCCATCGCGGCGAGCGCTGGGGCGTCGACCGGCGACGAGACGAGCCATCCGCCGCCGGAGAACGCGAGCGCGGCGTGGAAGGGGATGCCGAGAAGCATCAGTCCCGCACGGAGGCCGTCGAGGTGATCGATGCGGCCGGGGGTCATGTCATCGAGCGTATCCGCGCGGTCTGCCGCGCCCTCGGGCGCCGCTCCTCGCGGGGGCGTGAGGTGGATGACACGCTCACATCACCTGATCGTCCTGCGCGAGCGCTGAGTGGGCGTGGGAGCAGAAGCCGGGGTGACCGGCCGCGCGGGACGTCCGTCGCGTCACCACGATCTCGCATCGCGGCTCCGACATCTCTCCCTGTGCGCCGTACGCGCAGAGCATCGGACGGTCGAGACGCTCCTGCGCCCGACGCACGAGTTTTCCTAATGCCGGCTCGCCGATGAGCATCGTCGTCCCCCTGATTTCGAGGTGACCAGGAGCCCCCACCTGGTCACCTTCGGGACAACTATCACCCACCTCTCCTCGCGGAGGGGCGAATTAGGTAGTTACTGCGGGGGGAATCACGCAACCACCCACTCGGCGCATCATGCACCCGCGCGCGTGGCCGCGCGGTCGGCGTGACCGAGCACGCGGTCCGGTGCGATGCGGTCGCGCACCCGGCGCTTGAGCTCGACGATGTCGGGAAAGCCGCCGTCCGTCCTCCTCGACCACACGCGCTCGTCGTCGGCGTAGACCTCGAAGATGCCGCCGGTGCCCGGCATGAGGGTGGCGCCCCCGCCCATGAGCTCGTCCTGGAACGTGGTGAGCAGCTCCTGCGCGATCCAGGCGGCGCGCAGCATCCACGCGCACTGCGTGCAGTAGACGACTCGAATGGTGTGCGGCATCCGGAATCTCCCCTCGCGGCACGCGCGGACACGCGTGAAGCGATTGTAGAAGCCGAGCGCGGCGCTACGGGGTGGGCGCGTATTCCGGACACAGGTGGATGCCGGAGATCACGACCACCGCGCTCGCCTCCGGTTCCGACAGCCCCGCGTCTTTCAGGGAGTCGAACATCTCCTTCGGGGTCATCGCCTCGTCGAACCCCTTGCAGACGGCGCGACCGAGATCGATCCAAAGCTGGGGTGAGGAGAAGTCGGTCGTCCGCAGCTGCTGGCGGAGGGCGCTCAGATAGGCCGATTCTTGAGCGAAGGCCTCTGCAGCCCGGGACTCGGCGACGGCCGTCGGCGTCGGAGACGCGGCGGAGCGGCCGACGGGGAGCGCCCCGCAGCCGGTGAGACTCGCGGTCAGCAGGAACGTCGCGGCGACGGCGCCGATCTTCCTCATGGGGCGAGCGTAGGCCTGCGCGCGCCGCGAAGCGAGGGGGCCGGCCGAGCGGCGCGGCGCATCATCAGCTCCGCGGCCGCAGCGACGCGATGAAGTCGAGCTTGTCGAGCACCGGATCGGGGATGACGAAGGGGTAGAGATCGGCCTTGCCCATCGACCGGTTCACCATGTTGAGCGCGGTGGACAGAGGCATCCACGTGTCGGTCACGAACGCGCGGAACGTGGGGGAGTCCTCGGGGCCGGCGGTGCGCGCCAGCCCGTAGATGTGGGCGGTCTCGACCGTGTCGGTCATGTGGAGGAAGTGCGCCCAGGTCTCGGCGAAGTCCTCGTACGGGTGCATGGTCGCGTAGGTCGAGATGTAGCGCTCGGGCCAGTCGGCCGGCGGTCCCTCGGAGTAGTGGCGGTCGATCTCGGCCTGGTAATCGGCGGTCTCGTCGCCGAAGAGGCGGCGTGCCTCGGCGAGGCGGTCGGTGCCCTCGACGAGACGCCACTCCATGTAGTGCCCCACCTCGTGGCGGAAGTGTCCGAGCATCGTGCGGTACGGCTCGCCGAGCTGCTCCTGCACGCGCACGCGGTACGCGTCGTCGCTCTCGGCGAGGTCGATGGTGATGACACCGTCGGCGTGACCGATCGTGACGTCCTCGGCGACGCTCGACAGCAGGTCGAAGCAGAGGCCGCGCTCGGGATCTTCGGCCTTGCCCACGACGTCGAACCCGAGCCGATCGAGATCGACCAGCAGCCATCGTTTCGCGCGTTCGGCGACCGGGAATTGCGACAGGCCCTTGGCATCCGCATCGTTGGGTCGCACGCGGGTGAGATCGCACGCTTCGCACTGCCCGCCCTCGAAGCGCGCGAGCCAGGTGCACCCCGACAGGTTGAGGTTGCGGCACACGTGCCAGATGAGGCCCGCGGCATCCGTGTACCGTCCGTTTCCGTCGACGGGGACGATTTCGCGCTCCGCGCGCGAGTAGCCGAGACCCGTACCGCACGAGAGGCAGACGGAGTTCTCGAAGTACAGGACATTCGCGCAGACGCGGCACCGGAACGATTTCATCCGGCGATCCTGCCAGAGCGTCGAGGTGCGCCCGGTCGGGGTTGCGCCGGCGGTGAGCGGGCTGCCGACCACGCGGCCGGCGAGGAGCCGGCTCTCAGCCCGCACGCCGGTGGCAACCGGACCTTCACCCCGCCCGTCCGTGCGACAGGTCGGGGTGTTCCCGGTCTCAGGCGTGGAAGGCGGCGCCCTTCACGATGCGATCGACGGCGTTGCGGGGCCCGCGCAGCGCGATGCCGACGAGGTCCAGGTCGGCGGCGGCCACGGCGGCCACGGCGGCCCGGTTCGCGGCATCGTGCGAGGTGCCGAACAATTCGCGCGTGTAGACGGCGAGTGCGATGTCGTCGCGGGCCGCCGCTTTTATCCGCATGCCCGCGAGCATCGCTGAATCGGCCGTGAGGACCATCACGGGTTGACGCAGCATGGGCAGGTAGACGGTGCCGTCGGCGTCGCGGTAGGGCTCGCCGACGAGGTCGGGAGCGCTGGTGGCGATACCCGAGGCGACGAACGCGGTGACGTTCAGTTCCTGCCAGGCGGCGAGGCCGTCAGCGAGGACGACGACCACCTTCGTGTCGAAGGAAGGAGCAGCGGGGGTCTGGGCATCTGTCATGCCTCCAGCATCGGCTCGCGGCATCCGCCGGTCTTGTACGTTTCTTGCATGGATGACCGGGTGCGCGCGTGGCACCCTCGCGTGCCGATGCTGCGCGAGGTCTATCACGCGAGCTTCGCGCACACGTATCCGCTGCATACCCACGACGACTGGGCCGTCATGCTCGTCGACCGCGGTGCCGTCACCTATGCGCTCGACGGTGCGGAGCACCAGGCGACGCCCGCGGCGCTGACGCTGCTGCCTCCGGGGGTCGCGCACGACGGTCGTCCGGCGATCACCGGTTCGGGCTACCGCAAGCAGGTGCTCTACCTGCAGAACGCGTGGCTGCCCGACGACCTGACCGGCCGCATCGCGCACCGTCCGACTCTGAGCGACCCGGTTTCGAGCACGGCCGCCAGGAGGGTGCACGCGGCACTCGCGCACCCGGGCGACGAGATGGCCGCTGAGCATTGGCTGCTCGTGGTGCGCGACGCGGTGTACCGTCACGCGGAAACCGCGCGGCCCGCGCCCCGTGACGTCCCCCTCGCGCGCCGCCTACGCGACGTGCTCGACGACCGGTTCGCTGAATCGTTCACGATCGCCGAGATCGCCCGACAGCTCGGCGCGCACCCGAGCCACCTCGTGCGAGTTTTCTCGCAGACCTACGGCATCGCCCCCCACCGCTACCTCGTGGGGCGTCGCGTCGACGCCGCGCGTCGACTGCTCGTGGATGGATGCCGCCCGGCCGACGCCGCCGCGCGCACGGGCTTTCACGACCAAGCGCATCTCACCCGGCACTTCCGGCGGGTATGGGGTGCGACGCCCGGCGCGTTCGCAGCCGGTCGCTGAGGGTGCCGGTCGAACCGTCGCCATACCCGCCCCGCCTACCGGGGCGCGGGGTCGTTGAGCAGGGAGATCTCGCGCACATCGAAGAGGCCGCGCCGGGCGCGGACCATCGACACGCCGCGCCCGCGTAGCACGTCGGCGAGTTCGGGGGTCAGCGGCCCTTCGGACGCCTTCTGCCAGCCGGTCTGAAGGGTGTAGGTGTGTGTCACTTTTCGGGGTCGGGACATGAGCACCTCCGAACCGAAACGTATCCAAAGGAATGGCTCCCGTTCCGAGAACTTCCCCAAGCGTCATCGGGGGTGCCCTCCCGCGTAACGCGGGCGGGTGGAGACGGTCGCCCGGGCCGCAGCCTCATCCCGGTGCCTCCCACGTAACGCGGGCACCCCCACCGATCACGGCGCGGCGGCGTCCCGCGGGGTTCCTTGTCGATGAGACCGCTCGCCCGACCCGGCCGCCGGATAATGGCGGCATGACCACGGCCCGCATCGTCGTCCTCTTCGCGCTCGCCGCCGTCGCCGAGATCGGCGGCGCGTGGCTCATCTGGCAGGCGGTGCGCGAGAACCGGGGGTGGTGGCTCGCGCTGCTCGGCATCCTGGCCCTCGGTGCCTACGGCTTCATCGCCGCGCTGCAGCCCGACGCGCATTTCGGACGGGTGCTCGCCGCGTACGGGGGCGTGTTCGTCGCGGGGTCGCTGGCGTGGGGCATCGTGGTCGACGGGTTCCGCCCCACGATGTGGGACTACATCGGATCGGCCGTGGCCCTGGTGGGGGCAGGGATCATCGTGCTCGCCCCGTCAACGCCTGTGTCGGAATAAGCGCCCCGCGTACGCTGACGACCATGACGAACGTTCCGGGGGATGCGAACCGGTTGCGCGCGGTGATCGCGAAGATCGACACCGACAATCCGCTCAAGGTGCCCTTCAGCTTCAATCAGGGGCACATCAGCCCACGCCTGGACCGCCTCGAGGCGAAGCTGGCCTACATGGCGGAGTACATCGCGTACCTGGAACAGCGGATCGAAAGCCTAGAAGAGCAAGTAGTTAGCTAGGCGAGATATCTCCGTGTGTCAAGCGGCGTGCCCATCGCCGTGTGCTCCGCCACACTCGTGACATGAAGAACGAGAACGCGCCTCACGAGGGCCTCGCCGACGACTTCGCCGCCACCGAGACCGAACGGCCCTTCGGGTCGTACCTGTCGGTCATCAACGGCGGGCTGTAGCCGTCCGAACCTCCTCGTGAGGTTCATCACGACAGGGTCGGATGCCGCAAGGCTCCGGCCCTTCGTCGTGCGTGGGCCGCGACGGATCCGGGTGGTCATCCCGCCCCGCCGTAGCATGAGAGATCCACCCGCGACCGAGACGAGACAACACCCGTGCCCGAGCTGAGCAAAGACACCACCCTGTGCATCTCGTTGTCGGGGCGCCCGTCGAACATCGGCACGCGCTTCCACAACTTCCTCTACGCCGAGCTCGGCATCGACTTCGTCTACAAGGCCTTCACCACCACCGACATCGCCGCGGCGATCGGGGGAGTGCGAGCGCTCGGCATTCGGGGCTGCTCCGTGTCGATGCCGTTCAAAGAGGCCGTGATCCCGCTCGTCGATCGCATCGAAGCGTCGGCCGCGGCGATCGGCTCCATCAACACGATCGTGAACGACCACGGGGTGCTCACCGCGTCGAACACCGATTACGAAGCCATCGCGAGCCTGATCGAGAGCCACCGGCTCGACCCCGCGGCATCCGTTCTCGTGCGCGGGTCGGGCGGCATGGCCAAGGCCGTCGTCGCCGCCTTCCACGGAGCGGGCTTCACCGACATCACCGTCGTGGCCCGCAACGCCGAGGCGGGCCCCGCGCTCGCCGCGACGTACGACGCGCGGTGGGTGGCCGACGATCCCGGGCCCGGCGCCGACATCATCGTCAACGTCACGCCGCTGGGCATGGACGGAGCGGATGCCGAGACTCTGGCGTTCTCGCCCGCGCACATCGCCGCGGCCGGAACCGTGTTCGACGTCGTCGCATTTCCCGCCGAGACGCCGCTCATCCGTGCCGCGCGCGCCGCGGGAAAGCCGGTGATCAGCGGTGCGGAGGTGATCGCCCTGCAGGCCGCGGGCCAGTTCGCGAGGTACACGGGAGTCACTCCCACTGCGGAGCAGGTGCAGCGCGCGTCCGCGCACTCCCGGGTCTGACACCGAAACCGCGTGGGCCGGGCCCTCTGCCGGTTCCTCACCGCCCGGGCCGGGGCTTCGCGGCCGGTCCCCCCGCCGCTCGGCCGGGGCTTTGCGGCCGGTCCCCTCGCCGCTCGGCCGGGGCTTCGCGGCCGGTCCCCTCGCCGCTCGGCCGGCTGCTCTCTCGCCGGTCACTCCACGGCTCGGGCCGGAAGCCTCCCCGCCGGTCACTCCACCGCTTTGTCGGCCCCGCGGGCGCGGATCTCTTCCAGGTCGAGGCCGGCCAGGATCTTGCGCGCCACGAGATCGTCGATGGTGCCTTCGCGTCGCAGGCGCAGCAGCACTTCGCGCTTGCGGTCGAGGATGGCGAGGCGCAATCGCTGCGCCTCCTTGTGGCGCAGCAGCGGCGAACGCTGGGTGACGTCGATGTCGTCGCTGACCGCGATCATCTCGAGCGGGCCCGACGCGAAAGGCCCGTCACCCGTGCCGGACGGCACGCTCGTCGGTGACCCGGACGCCGTGTTCGCGGACGCCGGCTTCGGGCCGGAGCGAGCGTCGTCTTCGGCGGCCCCGGGCGGTACGGGGCCCATCGTCGAGGGGGCGTCGTCGTCGAGCGACGCGTCGAGCTCGGCCAGGTCGCGTTCTTCCGCGGCGCGCTGACGGGCGACCGCCCGGGCGTTGGCCAGCTCGAGTCGCTCATAACCCTCGCGTCGCGCACGGTCGCGGACGCGGTCGCTCACACCGTGCTCGGCTGCGAGGTCGTCGAGCGAGGCCAGGGCGGCACCCGAGATCGCCCGCTCGGCGAGCTCGTACTCCTCGACCGCGGCGTCGTCGCTCGGCAGCTTCGCCCACCGGATGACCACGGGCAGCAGCGGGCCCTGCACCAGCAGGGTCAGCACGATGACGCCCGCCGTGACGAACACGACGGCATCCCGACCCGGCACGGGTTCGCCGGCGGCGGTCACCGTCGGCACCGACAGAGCGATCGCCAGCGACACGGCCCCACGGAAACCCGCCACCGTGCTCACCACGCGCGACCGGTGCCGGAGAGATCTCGACGAGCCGGCGGGCGGCCGCGAGAACGGCGAGAACAGCCACTGGAAGAGGTAGCGCACCACTCCCAGCGCGAGCCAGGCCGCCACCGTGACGAGCAGCAGGATGCCGATCTCGGAGGGTGAGATCTCGTGCAGCACGAGCTGCACCTCGAGGCCGATCAGCACGAAGAGCGCGCCGTTGAGCAGGTAGACGCCGAAGGGCCACGTGGCATCCGCCGCCCGCCGGGAGATCGCGGTCGTGATGCGCGGCGACACCCACGCCACGATGAGACCGGCGAACACGACGGCCAGGACGCCCGACGCCTCGATCAGTTCGGCGATGAGGAACGCGACGAACGGAACGAGCACCAGGGTCAGATTGATCGTGAGGGTCGACTGCATGCGACGCAGTGCGAAGAAGGCCAGCACGGCGACGGCGATGCCGGCGGCGGCGCCGCCGAGGTACGACAGCAGCACCATGCCGGTGATCTGCAGCGGCGTGATCTGGTCGCCGAGCAGGAGCGCCACGGCGATGGCGTAGAGCACGAGCGCCGTGCCGTCGTTGGTGAGGCTCTCGGCCTTCAGCTTCATGAACGTCTTGGCGGGGAGCAGGCGGCCGAGCGCGGCGACGGCGGTGGCGTCGGGTGGGGCGACGGCGGCGCCCAGCACGAGCGCGGCTTCCCACGGGACGCCCATCCAGGTCGCGACGCCCGCGACGGCGAAGGCGGATGCCACGACCAGCAGCGTGCTCATCGGGATGATGTAGCGCAGCGACCGACGTACCGAACGCAACGACGTCGTCCACGCCTCGCGGAAGAGCATGACGGGCAGGAACAGCAGCAGCACGGTCTCGGGCGGCAGCTCGATGGCGCGCAGTTCCGGAATGAAGCCGAGCGCGAGGCCGATGACGAGGAGAACGAGCGGCGTCGCCACACGCAGACGCGGTGCGAGCACCGTGCCCACGAGCATGGCCAGGCCCAACAGAACCGTGATCTCGAGTCCCTGCATGCGTCCCGCCTTTCGCCGCGCCCCTCACCTCAGCGTAGAGAGGGGGTCGGACATTCCCGGGGGATCACGCGTGCGACGTCGTGCGGTACTGCCGCCACGCTTCGCCGAGCCGGGTCAGCCCCTCGTCGAGGAGCGAGGAGGTGATGGGGATGCGGATGTGGTCGTCGGTGTCGACGTCCGATGAGAACTGCGTCGACCCGGCCACCGAGACGCCGAAAGCGGCGGCGTGGCGTGCGAAGACGGAGGCGGAGCCCGTCGGCATCCGCGCCCAGATGCACAAGCCTCCCCGGGGAGGTCGCCACTGCCACTCGGGCAGGTGCGCGCGTACGAGGGTCCCCGCGAGGACGGCGGCCGCCCGGTGGGAGACGGCGGCGTCGCGGCGGAGCGCGGGTGCTTCGGCGAGCAGGTCGAGCGCGAGCAGCTGAGCGGGCACGCTCGTCGAGAGGTCGCTCACCTGACGAAGGCCGCGCAGTCGTCGCACGAGTACCGGGTCTGCGCGCATCCATCCCACCCGCAGCCCCTCCCATGCCCATTTCGACAGCGACTCGACGACGACGATGGGCGCATCCGGGCGCAGCGCGGCCAGCGACGGGGGAGTGCGTCCGTCGAACGAGATGTGGGCGAGCACGCGGTCCTCGACCACGGTGACGCCGTGTTCCGCAGCGAGATCGGCGATCCGCTGCCGCACGCGCGGAGGCGTCTGCAGCCCGGTGGGATTGTGGTTGTGCGGATTCAGGACGATGAGAACGGGCCGACGGATGACGATCGCCGCTTCGAGTTCGTCGACGTCGACTCCGTCGGGGGTCAGGCGGATGCCGTGCACCCGGCCTCCGCGTCGCCGCACGGCATCCGTGAGTCCGGGCCAGCTCACGTCCTCGGTCAGAACCGTGTCGCCGGGCGCGACGAGTTCGTCGACAAGGAGGCTCAGCGCCTGCTGACCGCCGTGCGTGACGAGGATCTGCGCGGCTGTCGTACGCGTGCCGTCATCGGTCATCGTCCGCGCGATGAGATCTCGCAGGGCGGGGAGTCCCGCGGGGTCCGCTTCGACCGTGGTCGCGTCGAGCACGGGTCGGTGCCGATGCACGATCTCGACGGCGCGAGGTGCGATCGCCGGCACCGCGCGGAGCAGGTCGATGTTCGACGACAGCGACGCGTACAACGCCTCGCCGCGGCCGGCGGCTTGCCGAGGCGTGGCCGGTGCCGTGCCCGCAACGCGCGTTCCACTGCCCTGCCGGCGGTCCAGGATGCCGTCGTCGTACAACCGTGCGTAGGCGCTGACGACCGTGCCACGCGAGACGGCGACGGTGGCGGCGAGCGTGCGCTCCGAGGGCAACCGGTCGCCGCCTCGCAGTTCGCCATCGCGGACGAGGCGGGCGATGCCGTCGGCGAGGCTCGCCGCCAGGGTCGCGTCCGTGCTCGCCCACTTCCCCAGGCGCTCGGAGAGGCGTTCGGCCGAGACGATGGCCGTGCGGTGGTCCACCAGGCCGGAAGTGGCTCTGTCGACGAGGGTCATACCCCCCGATTCTGGGCCAATGACCCGATCGATCTCGCCCCAGTCCCCGTTCTTCGGTCCACTCGCCCCCTATTGGACCATCACCCGTCTTCTCGAGTGGGTGGCCTCCGACGACGCTCACTGCCATGACGAGCGTCTGTCGGACGTGATGGATGCCGCGGCGCAGGCGCTCGGCGCGCAGCCGGCGGGGCCGGCGATCGGTGTCGTCGCGCGCGTCCGGCTGCTCGCATCGCGGGTGGCGGCGGATGCCGCGGCGGGCGAGCGCACGCTGAGCAGTGTGATCGCGGCGCGCGGGGAGTCGGGTTGGGGAGCGGTGCCGGTGCCGGTGCCGATGGAAGTGTCGGCGGCTTCGGCTTCGGCTTCGGCTTCGGCTTCGGCCTCGCCGACGCGGACGCCGGCGGCGACGTCTTCGAGGGCCGGGGGCGGGGCGTTGGTGGGCGCGTGAGGCGGTGAGCCGTCCCGCGTCGTCGGAGCCCGGACCAGGGCCCGATGTCGGAGCCCCTCGCTAGCGTGGAATTATGCAGATCACGACTCCGCAGGGCGACCGGCCGAAGCCGGATCTTTCGTCCTGGGGTGTGCCGTGGCCGAGTGCCGACGACCTCCAGCGAGACGCCGATACGGCGTGGGCCGTCGAGGTCGGCTTCGCCGACCCGGGTGCCTTCGGTGTCGACATGGTCGCTGATCTCGACCCGGGTGCTTTCGATGTCGACACGGTCGCCTTTCCCGAGCCGGCGGGGTCGGACGCCGCGATGCCGGGGCAGCTGCTCGACGAGTTGGAGCGTCAGGTGCGAGAACGTCACCGTGCGACGGCTGCGGAGTATCGGCTCATTCGGCTCCTGCTCGATCGGGCGGCGCCCGATCCGGTGCCGTGGGTGGGTCCCGACCCGACCCTCGACCTGGCATGGAGCGATACGCGCGGCCGAACCGTCGCTGCCGTGCGACGCGACCGACGCGACGTCGCCGAGCGTGCGGCGATCGCCGAGATCGCGACGCGGCTACGCCTGTCGGAGCAGACCGTGCGAGCGCGTGCCGCCCGGGCTGAGGTGCTGCAGACGCGCTGCCCCGATGTGTGGGGCGCGTTCTCGGAGGGGAACATCTCCGAGCGTCACGCCGTCGAGGCCGCGCGGTTGGCGACCTCGCTTCCCGACGCGGAGGACACACCTGTTGCGGAACCGGTCGCTTCGCCGGACGAGGCCGGGCTCATCGCGGGCGACGTGGAGCCCGCGGACGACGACGGCGATGCGGGCGACCACGGGTCGCCCTCGAACTCCGCCGCAGCCGAGATGGAGTGCGACTCTCCACCCAGCGAGCACGCGTCGTGGCGCGTGTTCGACGAGGGTGCGCTCGACCGCGCGATCCGGCTGCCTCCCGCACGCTTCGCCGTCGCCGCGCGCTCGCTGCGAGATGAAAGGGTCCTGACGGGCGAGAGCGCCGCTCGCCGTCGCCGCGTGCCTCAGCTGGCGGTGCGAGAACCTCACCCCTTCGACGGCAGCCCCACCTTCGCCTCGCCGCGTGCCTCAGCTTGCCGGTGCGGGAACCTCACCCCTCCGCCGGCAGTCCCACCTTCGCCTTCGCCCACGAGCGTCCCCGAGTGTCTTTGAGGATGTCGTACTCGACATCGACATGCGGCTCGATCGCGCTGTACTTGTCGTTCGGTGCGCCGATGACCAGCTGGAACCCGAGGCCGCGCCACGCGCCGATCGCGCGCTTGGTGAAGTGCGCGTCGGCCTTGATGAGCGCCTCGTCGAGGAACACGGGGGCGTACCGCGGCCGCTCCGCCCCGGCATCCCCCAGCTGATAGCGCAGGGCCGCACCGACGATGAAGGCGATCAACTCCTGAGACTCGCCGCCGGACTTCTCGCCGATGTGGTCGTAGAGGGCGACGTGCTCGCCGGTGCCGGCGCGGAAGCGCTCGGCGCTCACCCGCACGTGATTGCGCACGTCGACGAGGTCGGCGTAATCGGGCGCGGTCGGCCGGATCCGCCCGATCAGCCTCGCCATGCGCCCGTAGACCGCCTCGCGTTCCTCGTCGGAGGAGGCCGCGTCGATCGCCGCTCGCACGTCCCGCAGCTCGCGCCGGAACCGGCGCCGCACCTCCGACTGGTTCTCGCGCGGCACGATCTGCAGCCGGTGCTCGTCGTCGTAGAACGGCAGGTCCTGCATGATGTCGTTGATCGGCGCGATGCGCTCGCGGATCTCACGAAGCGCCCGCGTGAGCGCCGAGTCGAGGCTCGTGAGGTCGTTGCCCGACAGGCGCAGCAGCGAATCGCGCCACTCCGCCTCGAGCTCGTGCAGACCGCTGGCTTCGAGGTCGGCGAGGATCCTCTCGAAGTCCCCGAGCGACTCGTCGGGGTCTGCGAGCAGGTTGGGGCTCGGCCACCGATCGGTGAACGCGGTCAGCGTGCGCCGCAGGCTCTCGCGCTGGTCGGCGAAGGTCTCCTGCGCCGCACGCTGCTCCTCGAGCAGACGCTTCGACGCCGATTCCAGTGCGGCGTCGAAGCGCGAAAGCAGCTGCGAGGGCGAGGCGTCGTCAGACGGCGCGACGAACAGTCCGTCGAGGTACGCGGCTTCCTCCGCCGAGAGCACGAGGTCGGCGTCTTCCGCCCGTTCGATGCGCTCGTTGGCGGCGTCGACGTCGTCCGTGATCTCCGCCCACCGCGCCGCGAGCGCCTGCTGCTCGGTCTTGGCCCCGCCGATCTCCTCGCGCAGCCGCGCGGCGCGAGAACGCGTCCCCGAGATCTGTTCCTGCAGCTCCGCGATGCGTGGATTTCCCGCGGTGATCTCGACGATCGTCTCGTTCCAGCGTTCGAGATCGCGCAGAACGGATGCCGTGTCCACCTGCCCCCATGACAGGTCCGCGATCTTCTCGAAGGCGCTGCGCCGCTCATCGAACGCATCCAGGGCGGCCCCTGCCTCATCCACCGCGGCCTTGGCCGTGGCGAGGTCGCGACGCACGGTCACGATCTGCTCGCCGAGCTCGGTCAGACGCACGCGAGACGAGAAGCCGAGCACGCTGTGCCGGGTCGAGCCGCCGTGCGCGCCGCGCGAGCCCTGGCTGGTCTGGCCCGAGATGGTCAGCGCCAGGCGATGAACGGCCAGCTCGGCGGGCGAATCCACACACACGAACGCGAACTGCTGCTCGAGCCGGTCCTGCAGCCAGCCGGTGAAGGGGGAGCGGCGGTACTCCAGACGGCCCGGCAGCGCCGCCGGATCCAGCCCGGTGCGCTCGGGGAGTCCCGTCGACACGCCCTCGAACCGCAGGCGCTCCGACAGCCGCACGCCGTCGATCGCGGAACGGAAGGATGCCAGGTGCGCGGCATCCACGAGCAGCGTCGTCGCGAAACCGCCGAGCGCGAGCGTGAACGCCCCGCGCCACGGCTCGAACTCGGTGCGCACGTCGACGAGTTCGGCGACGAACGGCAGCTCGGCGGCCGTCAGCCCCGCGGCCTCGGCCAGCGCCTCGCGCGCCTCGTGCAAGCGCGGGGGGATGTTGTCGTCGCGTGTCTGCGTGCGCCGGTGCTCGGTCTCGAGCGCGGCGAGCTGCCGGCGCAGGTCGGTGTGCGTGCTGCTCGCGGCGACGAACGCGTCGCGCACCGCGGTCTTGGCATCCGCGTCGGCAAGCGTTCGGCGGGCCTCGGCGACGAGAGCGTCGAACTGCTTCGCCGAGGAGACCTCGACCGACAACACGCTCACGGCCGTCTCGAACCGCTCGCGATCGCGTCGCATGCCGGCGAGCCGCTGCTCGAGCGCGCGCAGCTCGCGCTGCGCCGCGTCGAGCCGGTCGCCGCCGGCCGCGCGCAGCACGTCACCGAGCCCCTCGCGTTCAGCCTCGGCGGCGTCGGCGAGGGCCTGTCGCTCGCGCACGAGCGCGTCGGTGGCGTGCGTACGCTCGCGCAGTTCGTCTTCGACGGCGCCGAGCAGGTCGACCCGCCGCTGCGCCCGCCACAGCGACGCGCGCGATTCGGGGTCGCCGAAGCGCCCCAGCTCGTCCAGCAGACGCAGCCGCTCCGACGCCTCGTCGATGCGCGCCTTCATCGTGCGGATCGGCTGCAGCGCCCGCACCTGCTGGCGCGCCTCGAGCATGCGCGTGCGCGTGGACTCGAGCCCGTCGAAGTGCGACACGACGGCCTCGGCCACCGCCAGCGTCTCGGGCTCCTCGAGCACCATGCGCTTGTAGAGGTCGTCGACGGTGGTGATCTGCTGCCCGGCCTGGATGCGCGCGAGCAGGCTCATCGCCTTCGTGCCCGCCCCCGCCGCACCGATGCCGAGCACCGCGTGCAGGCGGGCCGAGAACTCGCGGTCGGTCGCGAGGGTCTCGAGCCCCGTCGCCCGCACCGCCGAGTCCGCCAGGTGACTCTGCGCCGCCGTCTCCAACGAACGCAGGTCGAAGGCGCCGTGCACGGTGGCGCGCACCTTGACGGCGTCGTCGAGGGTGCGTGCCGCGGCCGGGATGTACCAGGCCCGCACCGCCGTGAACCGGGCGCCGTCGTGGTCGGCCCAGGTCATCGCGATCGCCGTCCACGTGTCGACGCCGTCGCCGCGCAACACCCGCACCTTCGTGCCCTCGTCGGTGCGCGATTCGTCAAGCTTGCCGCGGCCGTACGACAGGATGTTGCGCTGCTCCTGCCCACGCGGACGCCCCACGACCGCGCCGTTCGACGCGCCGTTGAAGGGGGTCGTGTGCGGCATCATCAGCGCGACGTACGCGTCCATCAGCGTCGATTTGCCCGACCCCGATCCGCCGCACAGCAGCGTCGCGGTCGGCGCGAACCGCACGCGGTGGGTGCCGTCGTATCCGCCCCAGTTGATCAGCTGCAGGTCTTCGGCCACCCACTGCTGTCCGCGGGAGGCGGCGGGGATGAGCCCGAAGAGGGTCTCGAGCATGGTCATGGGAGAACTCCCTCGGGGGTGTCGGCGGCGGGGGAGGACTCGGTCTGCTCGTCGAGCCAGCGCTGCAGGTCTCGCAGCACATCCGCGCTCAGCACGACCTCGATGAGCGGCCCGATGCGGTAGCGCCCCTCGGACTCCTCCTCGATGATGCCCTCGCGATCCAGGCGCGCGATCGCCGTGCGCACGGCGCGCTGCTGGCTGGCGCGCGTGCCGTCGGACTCGGCGAAGTAGGTGAGCACGGTCTGCTCGACCTCTTCGACATCGACGCGAGCGGATGCCGTGCCGGCGGTCGTCTCGCGCTGGAACACGGTCCGCAGGTAGACGAGCACGAGCGTCTCGGCGCGCGAGTACGCCTCGTCCTTCAGCAGGATCGGCACGTCGACCTCGTCGCTGCGCACCTGTTCCTTGTAGGCGACGCCCCGTGCGTGGTCGACGACGAGCCGCACGAACAAGTCGTTCAGGCGAGACTCGATCATCTGCTGGTGCTCCAGCAGCAGCTTCCACTCGGCGGGGGAGTTCTCGGCCAGCAGGAACCGCCGCTGCAAGATGCGTACGAGCACCCGTCGCACCTCGGCGTCGAGCGTGCCGCGGTCGCCCGCGAACAGGGCGTCGGGGTCGTTCTCCATCGCGACCGGGGAGATGAAGACGGGGGTCGACGGTTCCCGGGTGTCGTCGACGTCCGCACCGGTTCCGGCCGCGGGCGCTGCCGGGGTCTCCACGTCACTCATCGGCATCCTGTTCTGTGAGGTTTCCTGCTCTGACCGCCCCGAAAGCGAACCGGCGCGTCGTACCGTCGGGACGCACGGCCTCGACGATCGAGACGTCGTCGGTCTCGGTCAAGCCGCCGCGATGCACGATCTCGAGCAGGCCCACGAGGTCGACGGGGCGGCGGGTCTCGGCATCCGCTCCCGAGAAGGCCTCGGCGAGGTCGAAGCCGTCGCCCAGACGCGCCACGTACGCCTCGAGCTCGGCGTAGTGCGGCCCGCCCCACGCGCGCGTGTCGACGCCCGCGAACTCGACGTCGTCTGCTCCGGATGCCAGGGGCTCGGGCGCTCCGGCAGGTCGGATGTCGCTGATCGACTGGCGCAGGTGCCCCACATCGGCGAGCGGCAGGGTGCGCACCGGCTCGACGCGACCGGGGGAGCGGGTCTGGCTCCAGCGGTGCAGGCCGGCCATCACGCCGCGCAGCAGGTCGTCGACGTGGCGGTCGCGGATCGGGTCGTGCGTACGCACCTGCGCGGTGATGACGTGCGAGGCGCGCCGTTGGGCCGTGAGCACCTCCTGCACACCCGCTTCGACGCGGCGGGCGATGGCATCCAGCTCTCCGCGCTGCTCCTGGGTCATCAGGCGCGAGAAGGGCTGGGTGAGCACGGCGTGCAGCTGATCGGTGAGGTCGTCGATGTTCTCGGGGTCGCCGATCAGGCGCAGGGCGCCCTGGAACGCCCGGCCCTCGGGCGTCGCCTGCATCACCTGTCGACCGCGTTCCAGATACTCCCGCAGCACCTCGCCGGTGGGGCGCACGTCGCGGCGCAGCTCGGCGACCACGTCGCGCTGCATCGCGGCGATCGATTCCGCGACGCGCGAGAAGTCGGCCGGGAGCTCCCGGGCGAGATGGATGACGTTCTCGGCCTCTTCGAGCAGGTGGTCGTCGTCGAGCGGCTCGACGATCCCCTCATCGAGCGCGGCGAGCTCGGCATCGAGTGCCGCACGCTCTTCGAGCAGGGCCTCGCGTCGGCGGGTGGGATCGCTCTCGGCGTCGCGGGCGAGACGATCGACCGCGTCGAGCAGCGTGCGCACGCGCGATCGTGACACCCTCGCACGCCCCCCACCGGCGCGACCGGCGATCTCGAGCGCGCCGACCGCGTGCGCCGAGAGACGGTACACCTCGACGTCGTCCTCGATCTGCAGGCCGAGCCAGCCCACCCGCACCCAGCCGCGACAGATGTCACGCGCGGAGCCGGCGGGGATGCGGCGATCGTCGTCGGTGTCGTACCCCGCGGTGCGCAGCTCGTCGATCGCCTCGGCGACCTCGACGTGCGCGTCGGCGACCGCCACGGCGGGACGGTCGGGTGAGAACACCACCGACAGCACGGCCACGACGAAGGGCGCGAACCGGCCGTGCAACAGATCGAGCGTGGGGTTCTTGAACGCCGTGACCGAGCGCAGATAGGCGGCTTCGGCTCGGGTGCGGGTCACTGGCTGGAGTCTACCGGCGGTGTCTGCCTCCCACGATTCGACGAGGCGTCGGCTGCGGTCGGCCCCGGTCTCCCCGCTTCGCACAGCGCACCGCGCCTCGGGGCGAGGTCACGGGTGAATTCTGCTGGCAGGCGACCGTCATGCCGCCCGCGGGACGTTCCGCGCGGAGACGGCGGGGGGATGCCATCCGTCGGCCTCTCACCCCGCGTCCGGCCCGCGGGGGAGTGGCGATCGCGGACCCGCTGGGCGGCATCCTCGCGAGACGTCGTCTGCCCCGCGAAGCACCCGGCGCGGTCGGCACAGAAAGGACGGACGTTCCGTGTCCCCCGCCGCACACCTCCCGCGTCCGCCGGTCCCCCGGACGTCTGTCGCATCGCGTGCGTCGCCCGTACCGGCCGGGGCGCCGGCCCCCGGTCCCGCCCGTCGGACTTTCCTGCACGCCGCTGCCTGGTCGGTCCCGGCCATCGCCCTCGTCTCCGCCTCGCCGGCGGCGGCCGTCTCGGGCCCCGCGTTGACCTTTTCGTCGGCGTCCTACGCCGGCGTCGCGTGCGCCGCGATCGTCGATGCCGTCGTGCGCCTCGCCGACGGCACCGAGGTCGTCGCCGGGGCCACCGTGGTGCTGCAGCTGGCTGGGGGCTATACCTTCGACGCGGGCGCCGTCACCGCCACGGTCGTGACCGGCGGCGACGGCACGGCGTCCTGCGGCGCGATCCACGTGCCCGCCGGCGGCGCGGCCGGCAGCATCGCCGCCACCGCGTCGGGTGCCACCGGGGCCACCGCGACGCTCACCGCGTTCGACGCGCGACTGCTGGCATCCCCGCGGGGACTGTCGGATGCCGACCTCATCCCGGTCGGCGCGACACCGGTCGCTCTCGACCTGTATCTGTCGGCGGGCGCGCTGTACCGCTCGGGCGTCGGCGCTGTCGCAACGGGAATCGACGCGGTGGGGGCGCTCGCCCCCTCGGCGGACGACGCGTCCGCCTTCCTGCTGCCGCTGCGTCTCGGCGACGGCAGCGCAGCGGTCTTCGACACCGTCTCGAACACGACGAGCACCATCGGCGGCATCCCCTCGGATGCGACGCCGGTCGCCGCAGACCTGTTCCTCTCCGATTCGACGCTCTACCGTGGGGGCGCCGTCGTCGCCTCCGACGTCGATGCCTGCGGGCAGCTGATCGAGCACGACGCCGACGCGGCGGCACGTCTGTATCTGCCGTACCGCGCGACCGACGGAACCCCGCGGCTGCTGCGCCTGCCCGACGGCGACACGCGGACCGCCTTCGAGTACGGCACCGCCGGCGGTCCGCCCGCGGGTGCCACGCCGGTCGCCGACGACCTCTTCATCGCCGCCGGCGCCCTTCATCGCGTCAGTTGGGACGGCACCTCGGCCTTCGGCGCCGGCGTCGTGGCATCCGGGATCGTCTCGTGGGGTGCCCTCACCCCCAACCCGGTCTACGCCGGCGAGCGCCTGCTGCCGGTCATCACCACGGCGGGGGAGGCCGCGGTGTTCATGGTGTCGGGCAACACCCTGCGCCTCGCACGATCCGTGCCCGCGGGAGCGGCGGCGGTGGGGGCCGACCTTTTCCGCGTCGGCTCGACGATCCATCAGGACGGTGTCGGTCTGGTGGCGTCCGACGTCACCGCCGTCGGCGACGCGTCACCGGCGTCGCGCGGCGGATCGCGAGTGGTGGTGCCCCTCGGTTCGGCGGTGGCGTCGTGCTGAACGAACGAGAAGGAGAGTCCGTGTCGTATCGTCCCCGTCCCGCGAGCCGGCGTCGCTGGTGGGCGCTCGGCATCGTCGGCAGCCTGTTGATGGCGACGGGCGTGACCGCCGCGATGTGGCCCGCCGGCGATGATGTCAGATCGAGCGTCGCATCCGAAGAGCGCGCGTCCGCACCCCGCCTCGCCGCCACACCTGACCCCGCGGCCGTCGGGTCGTGGTCGGACGCCCTGGGCATCCCCGCGGATGTCACCGACGACGAACGTCTGCAGATCAAGCTGTCATATGACCTGATCGCCGTCCCCGTCGCCCAGCTCGACCGGCTGCAGACGATCCCGGGCGTCGACATCGTCAGTCCGCGAACGCTCCACGACACCGTCTACGCCGCCGTACGCGACACCGATGTGGCGGCCGTCCGTGCCGCGCTCCCCGATGTCGAGGTCACTCCGAACCAGACGTTCGAGGCCGACGACGCGCAGGCCCCGGTCCCCTCGTGGGGCCTGGATGCCGTCGACAACACCGACGCCGCCGCCGACGACAACTACCTGTACGACTCCACGGGGGCCGGCGTGACCGCGTTCGTGCTCGACAGCGGCGTGCAGTCGGATCACCCCGACTTCGGCGGGCGGGTCGATGCGGCCGCCGGGCACGACGAGGTCGGCGATGGACGCGGGACCGAGGACTGCAACGGGCACGGCACCCACGTGGCCGGCACCATCGGCAGCACCACCTTCGGCGTCGCGAAGACCGCGCGGATCGTGCCGGTGCGCGTGCTCGGCTGCGACCGCGCGGGGTCCATCCTCGACCTGCTCTTCGGCATGCTGTGGATCTATCAGAACAACGATCCCGAGCAGTCGGTGGTCAACATGAGCGTCAGCAGTCCGAAAGTCCAGCAGGTCAACAACTTCGCCGACGGCCTGACCGAGGCCGGCTTCGTCGTCGTCGTCGCCGCAGGCAACGAGAGCCAGGATGCCTGCAACACCTCGCCCGCGAGTGCCGACCTGCCGCTGACCGTGGGGGCGTTCGACACCACGCGGACACTCGCCTGGTACAGCAACTGGGGGTCATGCGTGGACATCCTCGCGCCGGGCTCCGACATCACCTCCACCTGGATCGGCAGCCAGGTCGCGACCATCAGCGGCACCTCGATGGCGTCCCCTCACGTGGCGGGTCTCGTCGCGCGCCTGCTGGAGCTGCACCCGACATGGACGACGACCGAGGTGCAGCAGGAGCTCACCACGGTCGCCGCGACCGGTCATATCGCGGGGCTCCCCGCCGGCACCCCGAATCTCGTGGCGGCCGTCCCCGGCCTTCCGCGCATCGCATCGCTGGCGGTGACGGCCGATCCCGCGGGCCTCGCGCTCGTATGGACCACGAACAGGATCGGCGCCTTCTCCTCCTTCGCGCTGACGGTCGTGGATGCGACGACCGGGCAGGAGTATCCGGTCACCGTCTCGGCGACGCGCTCGTCGACCGTGTTCACCGACGTGCGGTCCGGGCACGCCTACACGGCGAGCGTCGCCGGAACCGCGACGATGCCATCGGGTGCGGTCGTGACGACCGACCCGGTCACCGCGACCGGGCCCTGAGGACGTCGGGTGCGTCCGGATCGTCGCCTCGGAGGCCGTTCTGGCCCGAGGGCGGCCCCGTCGCGCGTTCGGCTAGCGCGAGCGCCCGAGGAACTCCATGCCCGCCTCGCGGAACGTGCGTGCTCCCGGAGCGTTGACGTGGTGACGGCCCGGAATGTCGGCGAATTCACCCTGCGGCAGCAGTGACGCGAGATGCGCCGACTGGTCGTGGATGGGGTCCTGCGTCCCCGTGGCGATGAGCACCGGCTGCTGCGGCGGCGAGGCGGGGTCGGGATCGGTCTCGCCCAGCCGCATGCCCTCAGCGATCGCGACCAGGGCGCGCAGGTCGTTGCCGGGCACCCGCTCGGCGAGCGAGACGTAGCGCAGGGTCGTCGCATCCTCCACCGGCGTGCCGTGATCGAGGAAGGCGCGCGCCTGGTCGACCTTCAGCCGGGCCAGGGGACGACCGTCGGGGATGCCGCCGAGCACGGCCCGTTCGACATGCTCGGGGGCGTCGACCGCGAGCTGCCAGCCCACCCGTCCCCCCAGGGAGTAGCCGAGGTAGCGCACCGCATCGAGCAGATAGGTGTCGAGCACGGCGACCAGGTCGGACACCAGGGTCGGCATCGTGTACGACACGGCGTCGATCGGCTTCTCGCTGGATCCGTGACCGCGCTGATCGACCGCGACCACGCGGAACCCGGCGCGCAGCAGGTCGCGCACCCAGCCGGTGTTGACCCAGTTGTCGCGCGTGCTCGAGCCGAAGCCGTGCACGCACAGGACGGGGTCGGCGTCGGGGTCGCCCCACGTGTAGGTCGCAAGGCGCACGTTGTCGCCGACGATGACGTACTGCGGCGCGGGCATCTCGGTCAGGGCGGGCACGGCATCCATTCCTCCGATCCTGGCAGACGCACAGCTCACGCCCGGGGTAGTGGTCATAGTGGTCACATGGGTTACACGCGTGCCGAGCTCGAGTCGTTCCGGGATGCCACGATCCCCGACCTCGTGGAGCCCGGGGTGCGGCTGCTCTTCGTCGGCATCAACCCGGGTCTGTGGACGGCCGCGACGGGCACCCCGTTCGCCCGCCCCGGCAATCGGTTCTGGCCCGCGCTCGTGGAGGCCGGCATGCTGCCCCGGCTGCCGCGGTACGCCGAGGCCCTCAGCGCGGAGGACCGCCGAATGATCATCGACGCCGGTATCGGGGTGAGCAACCTCGTCGCCCGGGCGACCGCGCGCGCCGACGAGCTGTCGCGCGACGAGCTGCGGGCGGGCGCGGTGACGCTCGCGAAGCGCGTCGCGCAATGGCGACCGCGTGCGGTGGCCGTGGTCGGACTGACCGCGTACCGGCAGGGCTTCGACCGGCCCCGCGCCGTCGCCGGCAGGCAGCACGAGACGATCGCCGACGTGCCGACGTGGGTGCTGCCCAACCCCAGCGGCCTGAACGCGCACGACACCGTCACCACCCTTGCCCGCGCCTATGCCGAACCCGCCCGCGCGGCGGGAGTTCTCGCGTGATGCCCGCGCGACGCCGAGGTGCGGATGCGGTCCGCGGCTCGCGCGTCCGCCCGACACGGCGCTCCGACGTGGACGAGCGGCCCGCGCGACGGCGGTGGGCGGCACTCGCGGCGCTCGTCGCGGTGGTGGTCGCGGGGCTGATCGTGTCGCGGGCATCGCCGTCGTCGTCGGCGACCGACATCGCCGGAGACGCGCTCTACGCCGTCGCCGCCTACACGGGTCTCGTGCTGCTCATGCCGCGCGCGCCTCGATGGGCGATCGCGCTCGCCGCGGCGGGGTGGTGCGTCGCGGTGGAGCTTTTGCAACGCACGGGCCTTCCCCTCGCGCTGGCCGAGCACGTGCCGCTCGTCGCGCTCGTGCTCGGCACCGGCTTCGACGTCCGCGACCTCGTGGTGTACGTGCTCGCGGTGATCGCGGCGGTCTCGATCGATCGGGTCGTGAGCGCGCGCCTCCTCCCCAGGGGACCGTCTCCGGACGGCGTCCGAACGCCCGAGTAGGGTGACCCGCGACGAGAGGAGACCCGCGTGATCGTACGGTTCGAGGGCGACGTCTTCCGGTGGGAGGCCCGCAACGACAGCGACTGGTACTTCGTCGCACTCCCGCCGGAGCTCAGCGACGACATCCGCGAGACGCAAGCCTTCCGTCGCGGCTTCGGCGGGGTGCGCGTGGAGGCGACGATCGGCGGCTCGACCTGGCGCACGTCGATCTTCCCGCAGGCGGGCGGTGAGTACGTTCTGCCCCTGAAACGGGCGGTGCGCGCCAGCGAGGGGATCGACCCCGGCGCGACCATCGACGTCGACCTCGTCGTGCTCGACGCCTGAGTGCCTGATGCCGCGGTGCCACGCTCGTCGTCCGGTGACCTGGCCGTTCGGGTACTCGGTGAACGCCCCGGTCTCGCACGACCCGTCGTGAGAAGCAGGTGACGGATGCCGTGGTGTCTCGCTCCCGCCCTGGCGGTGTTCGCGGTGCTCAGCGTCGCGCTCGCGGTGGTCGATGTCCGCACCCACCGTCTCCCCGACGGCATCCTGGTGCCGGGTGGCGGGATCGTGCTCGTCCTGATGGCGGGGGCGGCGGCGGTCACCGGCTCGCCGCATCGCCTGATGGGGCTCGGCGGGGGAGTCGTGGCCGCGTTCGTCGTCTGTCTCGCGGTACACCTCGCACGCCCCGCGGCCTTCGGCGGGGGCGACGTCAAGCTGGCGGCCGTGTGCGGCGGCGTGCTCGGGTGGGTGGGCCCGGAGGCCGTGGCATCCGGGATCGCCCTGGCTTTCGTCGCGGGCGGCATGGCCGGGGCGGGAGCCGTCGCCGCGGGGGCCCGCGGAACGACCATCGCGTTCGGGCCGTTCCTGCTGGGGGCGACGTGGGTGAGGCTGCTCTCGGGGCCGTGGTGACGGCCGACTCCGCAGGCCACACGAGAGTCGGTGTCGGGGCCATCGGCCCGCGGCCGCCCCAGGAAGGGAACGGGTTCACGCGGCCGGCGCTCCCCGCGGCGAAGAGCGGGGGCACGGTTCGCCGTGCCCCGCTGGCGCGCCGCGGTCAAGCCTGCCGGAGCGTCCGCGCCGCGTCGATACGCTGACCCCATGCTCGACCTCATCCGTCGCGTCACCGCGTGGGCGCTGTCGCTCCGCCTGGTGCGCGCCTTCCTCGTCTACTCGGGCGCGCGCGGGCCGACACTGGCCGACAGCGTCACCTACCGCACGCTGTTCAGCCTGTTCGCCGCGGTCCTCATCGGGTTCTCGTTCGCGGCGCTGTGGCTCTCGGGAAACCCCGAGGGGCTCAGCGCGCTCGTGCGGTCGGTGAACAGCGTCGTCCCGGGGCTGGTCGGGCCCGACGGGCTGATCAAGGTCGACGACATCGAGGCGCCCGGTGGCCTCACCATCGCCGGTGTCCTCGGAACGATCGGACTGATCGGTGCCGCGATCGGCGCCATCGGATCGCTGCGCGCGGCTCTCCGTCAGATCGCCGGGGTGACCACCGACGACACCCTCATCGTCTGGGTGCTGTTGCGCAACCTCGCCCTCGCCATCGGCATCGGTCTCGCCCTCGTCGCGGGCGCGGCCGTGACCTTCCTCGCCACGGCGGGGCTGACGTTCATCCGCGAACTGCTGGGCATCTCCGCCGACTCCTGGATCACCGCCGTCCTCACGTGGCTGCTGTCGACCGTCGTGGTGCTCGCGCTCGATTCCGCGGCCATCGCCGCCGCGTTCGCGCTGCTGTCCGGAGTGCGCGCTCGCCGCAGCACGCTCATCCGGGGCTCGCTGCTGGGTGGTGTCGGACTGGTCGTGCTGCAGCAGCTGTCAGGACTGTTCGTGGGCGGCGCGAGCAGCAACCCCCTGCTGGCGACCTTCGCCTCGCTCATCGCGCTGCTGCTGTGGCTGAACCTGTCGAGCCAGGTCATCCTCATCGCCGGTGCTTACATCACCGTCGCCACCGAAGAGGATCACGACCGCGTCCGGGCCAAGTACGGCGCGGCGACGATGATCCAGTTCCGCGTGCGACGCGCCGAGAAGGCCGTCACCGCGGCCATGGGCGAGCTCACCGCCGCCCGCGAGGCCGAAGCGACGGAGCGCGAGACGCTCGCGAAGACCGACCCCGCCGCCGCGGCGCGGGAGACGCAGGCCGAGCGCGACGCCGAGGTCCGCAGTGATGCCTGACATTCCGGCAGCCGCGGCCACCGGCCCTGCAACGGTTGACCGCACGCCGGCCTACACCGCTGACGCGGTCCGAACCGCCGAGGCTCCCTTTCTCGCCGAGGGGCGTCCGCTCATGCGTTGGGCGGCGGAAGCGCTCGCCGAGATCGTCGCGCGCGAACTCGATGCCGCGCCCGGCGTCGTGTTGGTGCTCGCGGGCGCGGGCGACAACGGGGGAGACGCGCTCTACGCGGCTGCCGATCTCGCGCGCCGCGCCGACCGCGTCGACGTCGTCCTCGTGCGCGATCGCGTGCACCGCGGTGCGCTGGATGCCGCCGTCGCCGCCGGCGCCCGCGTCGTCTCCGCCTCCGACGTGTGCGTCCGCCTCGACGAGTACGTGCTGGTGCTCGACGGCATCCTCGGTATCGGGCGGCTCGCCGACCGCCGCCTGCGCGGGTCGGCCCGGGCTCTCGTCGAGTCGCTCCTCGCCCTGGCCGAACGTCCGCGCGTGGTCGCCGTCGACCTGCCCAGCGGCCTCGACCCCGACGACGGCACAGCGGATGCCGCCGTGCTCCCCGCCGATATCACGGTCACCTTCGGCGCGCTGAAGGCCGGACTCGTCCGTGGGCGCGGTCCCGAGCTCGCGGGGCTCGTGCACCTCGTGGACCTCGGTTTGGAACCTGCTCTCCGGCGCACGCATCCCGCCGTCACCACCCCGATCCCCGTCGTGCGGGTGCCGGCGCGTCATCGGCTCTGACCGCGGGGCGTAAGCCGCCCGCGGGGGTGCTGGCGCGTCATCGGCGGTGGTCGCGCGTTTGCGAGCCGCCGGGCGGGTGCTGGCGCGTCATCGGCGGTGGTCGCGCGTTTGCGAGCCGCCGGGCGGGTGCTGGCGTCATCGCCGGTGGTCGAAGGTGGGGGAGCCGTCGCGCCCGTGTCGACGATGGTTCAGCGGGCGTAGCGCTCCACGAACGTGCGCAGCATGCGCGACGGTGCAGTGACCGGGGCTCGCCGCACCGCGGCGAGTGTGAGCGCGAGCTCGTCGGCGGCGAAGTAGCCGTACCCGGCATAGGCGTGGATGCGCGTCACGATGCCGTCGACGTCGAGCTCGGGGTGGAACTGCGTCGCGTAGACGTTCCGACCCACGCGGAACATCTGCACCGGGCAGGTGGGGGAGGACGCCAGCAGCACGGCCTCGGCGGGGAGGTCGGTGATCGCCTCCTTGTGCCCCACGAAGGCGGGGAAGGCGTCGGGCAGCCCCGCGGTGAGCGGATCGGCGCGGCCCTCGGTCGTGAGCGACACCTCCACCACGCTGATGGGCTCGGCGAACGTGCCGTCGATCGTGGCATCCAGATGCGTGCCCAGCGTGCCGACGCCGTAGCAGGCGCCGAGGAACGGCAGGTCGCGGGCGACGACCTCGTCGACGAGCCCGGCCATCTCGGCCTCGACCCGTCGCTGCACCGACGACTTCTTCTCGATCGGGTCGGACGCGTTGAAGGGGCTGCCCCCGACCAGGATGCCGGCGATCTCATCGAGGTCGAACGCGGGCATCGCCTCGCGTTCGAGACGCACGCGGAGCAGACGCTCCGCGGGCAGTCCGGTGTAGCGCAGGAAGAGCGCGTACTCCTCGTCGGCCGGGAGGTCTTCGGCTCGCGTGGCCAGCAGGACGAACGGGCGCTCACCGGGCAGATCGGTCCAGGTCACCCGAGCGATTCTAGGTCAGCCGGTGCGGGGCGTCGGGCTGCCGCGTTCGGACTCGCGGCCGGCTCACCGCGCGCCGTCGGCGGCGAGCCGATGGGGGGAATCGAGCGGCCCGTGCGGGCGTCCGCGTCATCGTGGCCGCGAGATCCTGTCAAGGCACCCGGGCGGTGTCGGAACCGCCGTCTACGCTCATGCCATGGCTATTGCACGACTGACCGGAGGCCCGCTCGACGGGCAGGTGATCCCGCTCGACAACGAGTCCGACGACACGCTGATCATGCCCTACAGCGAGGGACAGCTCGTCTACCGCCGACAGGGCGAGCCGACGAACACCGGCGAGTCCGACGGGCCGACGCAGGCCGTCTTCGCCTTCTCGGAGGAGACCGAAGACATCAATCCCGACGCCGACGGACGCGACGATTGAGCGCAGCCTCGCACGGCGCGTCGAGCGTCGAGGTCGAAGCGAAGTTCGACGTCGACGACGTCACGCCCCTGCCGGATTGGTCGGCGCTTCCGGGAGTCGTGCGCGTCGGTGATGCCGAGCCCCGTGACCTCGACGCCCGCTACGTCGACACCGCCGATGCCGCGCTCGCCCGCGCCGGTGTCGCCGTACGCCGACGCCGCGGCGGCCCCGACGAAGGCTGGCACGTGAAGGGTCCGGCGCAGGCCGGCGGACGCACCGAGCGCCAGTGGCCCCTCGGCGAGATCGCCGACGACGACGCCGACCCCGGGGTGCCTCCGGCGGTTCAGGATGCCGTGGCCCCGATCGCGGCGCCCCCGTTCACTCCGCTGGCCCGCGTGCGCAACAACCGCACGGCGTACGCGCTGCTCGACGCCGACGGGGGTGAGGTCGCCGAGTTCGTCGACGACCGCGTGCGTGCCCTCGATGAGCGCCGGGGCGTCGAGTCCGCGTGGCGCGAGTGGGAGGTCGAGCTCGGCCCCGCCGCCCCCGCCGACGACGAGGCACGCGCGGCGTTCTTCGCCGCGGTCGAGGCGGCGGTGTTCGCGGCGGGTGGCCGACACGCGGCATCCGGATCCAAGCTCGCCCGCGCGCTCGGGCACTGAGCTCCAGCGTCGGGCGGAGGCATTCTCCGCGGTGGGGCTCGAGACTTTCGATTGGTCGGTGGGTCACCGCCGGCCGGCGCCTCCGTGCTGTGGGGGCGGGGCGGGGACGAGACGACGAAGGCCCGCCCGGTCGAACCGGGCGGGCCTTCGAGGGTCACGCGATCAGAGGTTGATCATGTGTCCCGTGAGGCCGTGGAAGGCCTCCTGCAGGCCTTCCGACAGCGTCGGGTGGGTGTGCACGTTGCGGGCGGCCTCGAGAGCGGTGAGGTCCCACTTCTGCGCGAGGGTCAGCTCGGGCAGCAGCTCCGACACGTCGGGGCCGATGAGGTGCCCGCCGATGAGCTCGAGCGTCTCGGCGTCGGCGACCAGCTTGACGAAGCCGACGGGCTCGCCGAGGCCGTTGGCCTTGCCGTTGGCCGAGAAGGGGAACTTGGCGACCTTGATGTCGTGGCCGGCATCGCGCGCCTGCTGCTCGGTGAGACCGAACGAGGCGACCTGCGGGTTGCAGAAGGTGGCGCGCGGCATGTTGCGGTAGTCGCCGAGCGTCTGCGTCTCGGCGTCGCCGATGGTCTCGGCGGCGACGACGCCCTGCGCCTCGGCCACGTGGGCGAGCTGCAGCTTCGCGGTGACGTCGCCGATGGCGTAGATGTGCGGCACGTTGGTGCGCATGCGGTCATCGATGTCGATGGCGCCGCGCTCGGTGAGCTTCACACCGGTGTTCTCGAGACCGAAGCCGTCGACCTTGGGCGCGAAGCCGATCGACATGAGCACGCGGTCGGCGTCGATCGAGCCGGCCTGGCCGTCTTTGCCGGTGTAGGCGACGGTGACCTTGTCGCCGTGGTCGGTGACCGACTCGACCTTGGTGGAGGTGAGGATGTCGACGCCGTAGCCCTTGTACTGCTTCTGGATCTCTTTCGAGACGTCGGCGTCTTCGTTGGGGAGGGCGCGGTCGAGGAACTCGATGATCGTGACCTTGACGCCGTAGTTCGTCATCACGTAGGCGAACTCCATGCCGATGGCACCGGCGCCGACGATGACGATCGACTCGGGAAGCTCACGGGTGAGGATCTGCTCCTCATAGGTGACGACGTTCTCGGAAAGGGTGACCCCGGGGAGGAGACGAACGGTCGAGCCCGTCGCGATGATGACGTTGTCGAAGGTGACCTGCTCCTTCGAGCCGTCGGTCTTGGTCACGTCGATCGTGTGGTCGTCGGCGAAGTATCCGCGCCCCTCGTACTCGGTGACCTTGTTCTTCTTCATCAAATAGTGGATGCCCTTGACGTGGCCGGCGGCGACGCTCCGCGAGCGGTCGAACGCCTTGCCGAAGTCGAAGTGCACGTCACCCGAGATGCCGAACAGGTCGGCCTTCGCGTGGAACGTGTGCGCGAGGTCGGCGTTGCGCAGCAGCGCCTTGGAGGGGATGCAGCCCACGTTGAGGCACACACCGCCCCAGTACTTCTCTTCGACGATCGCGACCGACAGTCCGAGCTGTGCGCCGCGGACGGCGGCGACGTACCCGCCGGGACCCGCACCAAGAATGACCAGATCGTAATGAGGCATGCGCCCAGCCTATCGCCCGGCGCCGCCCCCTCCGGCGGTGTTCCGCGGCCCGCGCGACGCGAAGACGTAGACGAGCGCACCGGCCACGATCACCAGCGCCACGACGAGCAGGATCCACGGCAGCGGTGACGCCGGGGCATCCGATTCCAGGGGGATCGTCACCTCCGTCGTCGCGGCCGGAGACGCCCCCTCGCTCGCCGCGGCGGTCGCCGAGGCGCTCGGCGTCGCCGACGGGGTCGGGGTGGGGGTGGACTCCGGTACCGAGAACGCGAACTCGCCGTCGATGGGGTGGCCGTCGCTGGACACGACGCGCCACTGCACGGTGACGGTCCCGGATGCCGGGCCCGCCAGCGCCTGGGTCACCTCGCTCCCCGAGACCTCGGGAACACCGTCGGTCAGGGAGGTGCCCGCGGCGTCCGTGACCTCGATCACCGTCGCACCCGCATCCGTCAGCACGTCGGCGCTGTACGACAGGGTGATCTGCTCGGGGAGGGTTTCGAGCACGGCATCGGATGCCGGGTCGGTGCCGATCAATTCGTCGTGGGCGGCTGCGGGGAGAGCGGGAACCAGCAGCGCGGCAGCGGCAAGGAGGACGGTCGTCAGGACGGCGGGGAGGGTGCGCCGGCGCGGCGTCTGGGAGGACCTCATCCTCCGACCCTAGCTACGGCATCCGACGAGGGGCCTGAGAACCTGAGGCATTCACCCGCGCGCGGCGTCACCCGGACTCGACACGGGCGTGCTCGGGTCGGTAGGTTCGAGTGTCTCGTCGGCGGCTTCGCGCCCCGAACCGCGATGCCGGTGTCGACGAACAATGACACATCACGCATCACCAAGGCCTGCTCGAGGCCGTTCGCCCTCCCCGTGCGAATCGGTCGGTTATGGTGAGGGAGAAGGAGAAGCCGTGGACGAGACCAGCCGATTCGAGCGAGACGACATCCGGCGCGCGGGCGAAGCCGCCGCCGCCCGTCCGCACGACACGACGCAGACCCACGACGCCGACCTGTCGTTCGTGCCCTTCGGTGCCGACCTCACCGAGGCCGAGCTCGAAGCCATCGACGCCCTGCCGTCGGGCGCCGCGTTGCTCATCGTGCGCTCCGGGCCCACCACCGGCGCGCGCTACCTCCTCGACACCGACACCACCACGGTCGGACGCCACCCCGAGGCCGACCTGTTCTTCGACGACGTCACCGTCTCGCGACGGCACGCCGAGATCATCCGCACAGGGACGGCGTTCGAGATCGTCGACCAGCGTTCGCTCAACGGCAGCTACGTCAACGGCGAGCGCGTCGACCGCGCCGCGCTCGTCAACGGCGCCGAGGTGCGCATCGGCAAGTTCCGCCTGAACTTCTTCGGTTCACCGGTCGACCTGCCGGCGGCTGCGCACTGATGGCGGCAGCCCCGTCCCGTAGTCGTCAGACGGCTGCGGGGCTGCTCAGCATCGGTCAGGTGCTCGCGCGTCTCACTCCGGATTTCCCGGCGCTCACCTCCAGCAAGCTCCGTTTCCTCGAGGTGCAGGGGATCGTCTCGCCGACGAGGACCGAGTCGGGCTACCGCAAGTTCTCACCCGCGGACCTCGAACGACTGCGCCTGGCGCTGACCCTGCAGCGCGACCACTACCTTCCGCTCGTCGTCATCCGCGACTACCTGGCCGACCTCGACGCGGGCCGCAACCCGGCACCGCCCACCTCGATGCCGTCCATGACGAGCGCCCCGCGTCGTTACCGCCGCGACGAGCTGCTCGCCGCCGCCGGCGCCGGTCCGCAGCTCCTCAACGACGCCGTGAGCACCGGTGTCATCGCCGCGGCCGAAAGCTACCCCGAGCAGGCGGTGACGCTCCTGCGCGCCCTCGTCGCCCTCGACCGCCACGGGATCGAGCCGCGGCACGTGCGCGCCCTGCGTCAGAGCGCCGAGCGCGAGGTGTCGCTGGTGGAGTCTGCGCTGTCGGCGCTCCTGCGTCGACCCGACGCGCCGTCGCGGGCCCGCGCGAGCGAGCTCGCCCCCGAGCTCGCGGCGCGGCTCGACGAGGTGCGCACGTTGTTCGTCCGCGACGCGCTGGAGCGGATGCTGTCCTGATCGCGACACGCCGCGGCCCTCGGAGCGGATGTCATTGCCGGGGGACCCTCGCTGATCTAGCGTGGAAGCAACGAGCCGATGAGGAGGGACGCGAGCATGAACGCTGGCGACGCACTCGGTGAACCCCGGTTCGCCACCGACCTCCTCTTCACCGACGGTCTGCCCGAGATGGACGACGACACCGGCTACCGCGGGGCCGTCGCCGCGCGCGCGGCCGGCATCACCTACCGCCAGCTCGACTACTGGGCACGCACCGAGCTCGTCGTCCCGACCGTGCGCGGCGCGAGCGGATCGGGCTCGCAGCGCCTCTACGGGTTCCGCGACATCCTCGTGCTGAAGCTCGTCAAGCGTCTGCTCGACACCGGCATCTCGCTGCAGCAGATTCGCACCGCGGTCGAGCAGCTGCGCGCCGCCGGCATCCGCGATCTGGCCGGCACGACGCTCATGAGCGACGGCGCCTCGGTGTACCTCTGCACCTCGAACGACGAGGTCATCGACCTCGTCAGCCGCGGTCAGGGCGTCTTCGGCATCGCCGTGGGCAAGGTGCTCCGCGAGGTCGAGTCCACCCTCGTGGACTTCGAGACCGCGCAGCCCGACGCCGTCGACGAGCTCGCCGCGCGTCGCGCCGCCCGCACCGCCTGAGCGCGACCCCGACTCTCCCGACGTGCGGATGCCACGGCATCCCGGTCTTCCGCCGTCTGCGTGCGGTGTCCTCGGTCGAGAAACGCGACCCGCGGGCGGAAACGCCGCGTCGACGCGTTCTTCGCGGCGGATACCGTTTCTCGCTGGGCTGCGCTGCGCTGCGCCGGCCCGGGTGCCTCGTGGTGCCGTCGCGGTGCTTCGCGGCGCCGGCGTGGTGCGGGCGTGGCGGGAGCGTCGATAAACGCGATTCGCGGGAGGAAACGCCGCGGCAATGCGTTTCTCGCAGCGGATGCCGTTTCTCGCGCGCGATCCACCCGGCGGTCGTGCCCGAGCGAGGCGAAACCGCGTCGAGAACGACAGACGCCGCCCGGCTGCGGGGCAGCGGGACGGCGTCTGGTGGAGCGCGGGGCTCAGGCCTGCGGGGCCTCGTTCGCCACGGGGATGCGGCCGGTGCGCACGATGCGGTCGAGCAGCGCGTCGAAATCGGCGGCCAGCTCCTGGGCGGAGTCGCCGGGCCACACGTGCAGCGGCTTGGCGGCGCCCTGCGCCTGCTGCAGCGACGTGCGCTCCGGCAGCTGCGGGTTGAGCACGAGGGGGCCGAACATGTCGCGGAGCTCCTTGATGCGGAACTGGTGCTCGATCGACTGCGGGCGCACGCGATTGACCACGACACCGAGCGGCTGGAGGCGGGGCGAGAGGCCGCGGCGGATCTCTTCGATCGCGCGGAGGGCGCGGTCGGCGGCGGCGACGGAGAACAGGCCCGGCTCGGTGACGACGATGACGCGGTCGCTCGCCGCCCACGCGGTGCGCGTGAGGGCGTTGAGCGACGGGGCGCAGTCGATGAGCACGAGGTCGTACTCGCTCTCGATGGTCGCCAGGGCCTCTTCGAGCTTCCACACGTCGCGGACGCTGGGATGCGGGCCGTCGAAGTTGATGGCCGAGGGACTGCCGATCAGCACGTCGATGGTGCCGGGGTGCACCTTCGCCCACCCGCTGGAGGTGATCGCCTGACGCACGACCTTCTCTTTGGGGTTCGCCAGGACGTCGGCGATGTTGAGTCGGCCGGCCACCGAGATGTCCATGCCGGTCGACACGTCGGATTGGGGGTCGAGGTCGACGACGAGGGTGCGGACGCCCCGCGCGAAGGCTGCGGAAGCCAGCCCGAGTGTCACGGTCGTCTTGCCGACCCCGCCTTTGAGAGAGCTGACGGAGAGTACGTGCACGAGAGTCAACGTTACCTTCCCCTAGGCTGTGAGCACATTCAGCCCCGCCAGATCGACGTGAGGTGCGCATGTTTTCGAAGATCCTGGTCGCCAACCGCGGCGAGATCGCCATCCGTGCGTTCCGCGCCGCGTACGAGGTCGGAGCGCGCACGGTCGCGGTCTACCCCTACGAGGACCGCGCGTCGCTGCACCGGCTGAAGGCCGACGAGGCCTACCAGATCGGCGAGCGCGGCCACCCCGTGCGCGCCTACCTCGACGTCGACGAGATCATCCGCGTCGCGCGCGAGTGCGGGGCGGATGCCATCTACCCGGGGTACGGCTTCCTGTCCGAGAACCCGGAGCTCGCCGAGAAGGCGCGCGCGCACGGCATCACCTTCATCGGCCCGCCCGCCGAGGTGCTCTCGATGGCCGGCAACAAGGTGACGGCCAAGGAGCACGCGATCGCCGCCGGCGTTCCGGTTCTGCGCTCCACGGCGGCCTCCGACGACATCGACGCGCTGCTCGTTCAGGCCGACGAGATCGGCTTCCCGCTGTTCGCCAAGGCCGTCGCGGGCGGCGGCGGTCGCGGCATGCGGCGCGTCGAGGCGAAGGGCGAGCTGGCGCCGGCCCTGGCCGAGGCGATGCGCGAGGCGCAGAGCGCGTTCGGCGACCCGCGCATGTTCCTCGAGCAGGCCGTGCAGCGTCCGCGTCACGTCGAGGTACAGATCCTCGCGGATGCCACCGGCGAGACGGTCCATCTCTTCGAGCGCGACTGCTCGGTGCAGCGGCGCCACCAGAAGGTCATCGAGATCGCTCCGGCACCGAACCTCGACGAGAGCGTCCGTCGCGACCTGCACCGCTACGCCGTCGCCTTCGCCCGCTCGATCGGGTATCAGAACGCCGGCACCGTGGAATTCCTCCTCGAGACGGCGGGCCCGCGCGCGGGCGAGGTCGTCTTCATCGAGATGAACCCCCGCATCCAGGTCGAGCACACGGTGACCGAGGAGGTCACCGACGTCGACCTGGTGCAGTCGCAGATGCGCATCGCCGCCGGGCAGACCCTCGCCGACCTCCATCTGCTGCAGGACGACATCCACCTGCGCGGCGCCGCCCTTCAGTGCCGCATCACCACCGAGGACCCCACGCAGGGCTTCCGCCCCGACACCGGCAAGATCACAACGTACCGCTCGCCCGGTGGCGCCGGCATCCGTCTCGACGGCGGCACGACCGCCGCCGGGTCGCAGGTCAGTCCGCACTTCGACTCGATGCTGTCGAAGCTGTCGTGCCGCGGTCGCGACTTCCCGGCCGCGGTCGCCCGCGCCCGCCGTGCCCTGGCCGAGTTCCGCATCCGCGGCGTCTCGACCAACATCCCGTTCCTGCAGGCCGTGCTCGATGACCCGGCGTTCGTCGCCGGCGATCTCAGCACCTCGTTCATCGACGAACGGCCGGAGCTGCTCAAGGGGCGCGAGTCCAAGGACCGCGGAACGAAGATCCTCTCGTGGCTGGTCGACACCACGGTCAACCGCCCGAACGGCGAGAACCCGCTCTCGATCGACCCCGGCGCGAAGCTGCCCCGGCTCGACCTCGCCGACCCCGCCCCCGCAGGATCGCGTCAGCGCCTGCAGCAGCTCGGCCCCGCCGGCTTCGCGAAGGCGCTGCGCGAGCAGACCGCGCTGGGCGTCACCGAGACGACCTTCCGCGACGCGCACCAGTCGCTGCTGGCCACGCGCGTGCGCACCCGCGACCTCGTGCGCGTCGCTCCTCACGTCGCCCGCCTGACCCCGGAACTCCTGTCGGTCGAGGCGTGGGGCGGGGCGACGTACGACGTCGCGCTGCGCTTCCTCGGCGAAGACCCGTGGGAGCGCCTCGACGCGCTCCGCGAGGCGCTGCCGAACATCGCGATCCAGATGCTGCTGCGCGGGCGCAACACGGTGGGATACACGCCCTACCCCACCGAGGTCACCGATGCCTTCGTCGCCGAGGCGGCGGCATCCGGAGTCGACATCTTCCGCATCTTCGACGCCCTGAACGACGTGTCGCAGATGCGTCCGGCCATCGACGCGGTGCTGGCCACCGGCACCTCCGTCGCCGAGGTGGCCGTCTGCTACACGGGCGACCTGCTCGACCCGGCCGAGAAGCTCTACACGCTCGACTACTACCTCGGTCTCGCCGAGCAGATCGTCGACGCGGGGGCGCACATCCTCGCCGTCAAAGACATGGCGGGCTTGCTGCGCCCCGCCGCCGCGGCGAAGCTCGTGTCGGCACTGCGCGAGCGCTTCGACCTGCCCGTCCACGTGCACACGCACGACACCGCCGGCGGACAGCTCGCCACCTTGCTGGCCGCGTCGGCGGCGGGGGCGGATGCCGTGGATGCCGCGGCGGCGCCGATGGCGGGCACCACGAGCCAGCCGTCATTGTCGGCGCTCGTCGCCGCGCTCGCGCACACCGAACGCGACACCGGCCTCGATCTCGGTGCCGTGAGCGACCTCGAGCCCTACTGGGAGGCGGTGCGTCATCTGTACCGACCGTTCGAGTCGGGTCTCGCAGGTCCGACCGGCCGCGTGTACCGTCACGAGATCCCCGGCGGGCAGCTGTCCAACCTGCGTCAGCAGGCGATCGCGCTGGGTCTCGCCGACGATTTCGAGCTCATCGAAGACATGTACGCCGCCGCCGACCGCATCCTGGGACGGGTGCCCAAGGTTACGCCGTCGTCGAAGGTCGTGGGCGATCTCGCCCTGCACCTCGCCGCGGTCAAGGCCGACCCGGCCGATTTCGAACAGAACCCCGAGAAGTACGACGTGCCCGACTCCGTCGTGTCGTTCATGGCCGGCGAACTCGGCGACCTGCCGGGCGGATGGCCCGAACCGTTCCGTTCCAAGGTGCTCGCGGGGCGGGATGCCAAGACGGGCGTCACCCCGCTGTCCGACGACGACACCACCGCATTGGCGGGGGAGTCGGGTGAGCGGCGAGCGCGCCTGAACCGCCTGCTCTTCCCGGGGCCGACGCGCACCTTCGACGAGATGCGCGCGAGCTTCGGCGACCTCAGCGTGCTCGACACCGCCGACTACCTGTACGGACTGCGCCCGGGCGGAGAGCACGTGGTCGAGATCGAGCGAGGCGTGCAGTTGTTCGTCGGGCTCGAGGCCATCGGCGACGCCGACGACAAGGGCATGCGCACGGTCATGACGACCCTCAACGGTCAACTGCGACCGGTGTTCGTGCGCGACCGCTCCATCGACGTCGAGGCGCGCCAGGCCGAGAAGGCCGACACGTCGAAGCCGGGTCAGGTCGCGGCGCCGTTCTCGGGCGTGGTGACCTTGAAGGCGGCGTCCGGCGATCGCGTCGCGGCGGGGCAGGCGGTGGCCTCGATCGAGGCGATGAAGATGGAGGCGGCGATCACCTCCCCGATCGACGGGGTGGTCGAGCGTGTCGCAATCGGTACCACACAGCAGGTGGAAGCGGGAGACCTTTTGCTGGTGATCCGCCCCGCGCAGTAGCCTGGGAGGGGGCGCTTTCGCGCCCTCTTCCCGTTTGGAGACTGCAGTGACCCCCGACCGCACCGACGCGAACCCCGACGAGAACGCCGAGCACGGCGTCCTCGACGAGAGCGGGAATCTCGACACCGCGAGCATCACGATCCTCGGTGGGCACATCGCGCAGGTCAACGTCGACCTGCCGATGGCCGCGGACGACGACGTCGACGACGACGTCATCGAAGACGAGATCCCCATCGACGCCGCCGACCTCCCCCTCCTCGACGCCCCGTACGAACGGCGTCCCGACGGCGCGCAGCACGAGATCGCCCACGCACACCACGTCGAGACGCTCCCGACCGGCGACATCATCCTCGAACCGCACGACGACACACCTCACGGCGACGACTCGTCGAACGGGGAGCACGCCTCGGGCGACGTGCACGATGCGGAACTCGTCGACGAGGGCGACGCTGACATTCCGTCGACCGGTTTCGAGTCGTCCCCAGCGGATGCCGATGGACGCACCGCGTCCGAGCCGGCGGCCGAGGCCCCTGCCGACCACGGCCAGTCCGTCTGGAGCGAGCCCGAGGAGCACGACGCCGGCGAGGCGTCGGGGAACGGTGATGTCGGTCACGCTGTCGCCGCGCAGACGGACGACGGTGCGTCGGATGCCGGGGGCATGGACGTCCGCGCAGACGACCTGCATGACGCGGACATCGTCGACGACGTGGAGCTCTTCGAAGCCGACGCGGTCGACCCTGGGGACATCGACGTCATGAGCAAAGACGAGGCGCCGGCCGACGCGGCCGAGCCCGTCGACGGCGACGTCACGGACGCGGACGAGGTGCCGGCCGACGCGACCGAGCCCCTCGACGGCGACGTCTCGGGTAAGTCACCGGCCGATGGAGGCTTCACTGACCGCGAACGCACCGACGCCGCCGAGACCGCCGACGGAGCCGCACTGACCCACGCGCCGTGGGTGCCCGCGACCGTCCCGGCCGTCGCCGACGTGCGCCCCGCCGATGAGCGCGCCGCGGCGAACGCGTCGGTCGATTCCGGCGAGCGCGAGCGAGACGACGACGTCGCCGACGCGCACCTCACGAACGCGGTGGAAGACGAGCCGGTGACGGATCAGACGGAGGACGACGTGGCATCCCCCCAGGAGAACGACACCGCCGGCGCAGTGAGTTCCGATCGGAACCCGGCCCGCTCCTCGGGCGAAGCTGAGCCGGCGACCGCCCCCGTCGCGGCGGTTACCCCGGTCACGGGCTCCGTGCCGCCGGCCGCTCCCGGTACCGGTGCCGTTCCGACGGGCGCTCCCGCCACGGGTTCCGCGCCGGTGACCGCACCCGCTGCCGGTCCTGCGTCCGGCTCGGGCTCAGCGCCGGCGGCCGATTCCCCGGCGCCCACGGGGCCGGTTCCCGCCACCCGCGCCGAGCGCGCGGCAACCGGGGCGATCGGCACCGTCCCGCTCACGCGGCGCGGCGCGCACCAGGCCGACGAGGCGGCGCGCGCCGCCGACGAGGCCGCCCGCGTCGACCGCGCGCACGCGATGGAACGCGTGCGCACGCCCGCGGCCGAGGTCACCCTGACCTCGAAGCGCATCGGCCAGATCGACGACGCGCGCGAGAGCTCCGATCTGCTCACCGCCGACCGGCTGCTCGACCCGCGCCAGATCGCCAAGCCCGAGCCCGAGGGGCTCTGGCAGCAGCTGGTGTATTCGATGTCGGGGCACCGCATCAACCTCGGCGACGGCCGCAAGGCGCGTGAGCGCAAAGACCTCGACCGCCGGATCGCCGCTCCGCTCGCGGGCGGGGCGCGCTTCGTGCCCGTGCTCTCGCGCAAGGGCGGCGTCGGCAAGACCACGGTCACCTCGCTTCTGGGCATGGCTCTCGCCGATGCGCGCGACGACCGCATCATCGCCGTCGACGCCAACCCCGACCGGGGCACGCTCGCCGATCGTGCTGGCCGGCCCAACGGACGCACCGTTCGCGACCTGGTGCGCGCCCACGAGGAGGTCGCGGGCTACAACGACGTCTCCTCGATCGTCGCGCGCGACGCCACGCGCCTCGACGTGCTGGCATCCGATGCCGATCCGCGGGTGTCGGAAGCCTTCAGCGACGACGACTATCGGCGGGTCGCCGATGTGGCCGCGCACTACTACTCCATCGTTCTCACCGACACCGGCACGGGGATCGTCCACTCGGTGATGGGGGCGACCCTCGAACTCGCCGACACCATCGTCATCGTCGCCGGGCTGTCGGTCGACGAAGCACGCCTGGCATCCGAGACGCTCACGTGGCTCGAGACGAACGGCTACGCCGCCCGGGTGCGTGACGCCGTGGTGGTGCTGAACAACTCGCGCCCCGGGGCCCCTCTCGTGCGCGAGAGCGAACTCGAAGCGCACTTCCGCTCGAGGGTGCGCACCGTCATCCGGATGCCGTACGACGCACGGATCGCCGCGGGCAGCGCCATCGCCTTCCGCGACCTCCAGCCGTCGACCCGTCAGGCCGCGCGCGAGCTCGCCGCCGCCGTGGTCGAGGGCCTGCGTTCCCCGGTGGCGGCGGCATGACCGTCCGTCCGATCCGCCTGTTCGGCGACCCCGTCCTGCGCGCCGTCAGCGCGCCCATCGACGAGATCGACGACGGCATCCGCGCCCTCGTGCAGGACCTGATCGACACCGTCGAGCTGCCCGGCCGCGCCGGTGTGGCCGCGCCGCAGATCGGCGTGGGCCTGCGCGCGTTCAGTTACAACATCGACGGCGACATCGGATACGTGCTCAATCCCGTGCTGGTGGAGACGCGCGGCGAGCCGCAGCCGGTGGGGGAGGGATGCCTCTCCGTACCGGGTCTCTGGCATGAGGCGATCCGCTACCCCTGGGCGAAGGTCGTCGGCATCGACCTCGACGGCAACGAGGTCGTGCTCGAGGGCGAGGGGCTGCTCGCCCAGGCTCTGCAGCACGAGACCGACCACCTCGACGGGATGCTGTACCTCTCGCGGCTGCCCGCCGACACCCGCCGTGAGGCGATGCGGCAGGTGCGCGAGAGCGACTGGTTCTGATCCGTCGGTGCCACGAGAACAGGGATCGCGCCGAGGACAGGCCGTTCACGCGCACAGCGCCCTGTTCTCGTCGCATCTCCTGTTCTCGTGACGCGAGACGGCCCGGCCCCCGAGGGGACCGGGCCGTCGTCGTCGCGGGCGTCAGGGGAGCGACACGTTGGTCGTGTTGACCGGGACCGCGTAGATGTCTTCGATGTCCTCGGCGAAATCGGAGACGATGACGTTGCGCTTGATGCTCATCTTCGGCGTCAGGTGTCCGCTGGCCTCGGTCCACTCGGTGGGCAGGATCGTGAACTTGCGGATCGACTCCGCGCGGGAGACGCGGGCGTTGGCCCGGTCGATCGCTCCCTGCACCTCGGCGCGCACCTTGTCGTTCGTGCTCGCCTCGGCCAGCGACATGTCGGCGGGCAGGCCGTTGTTCGCCAGCCAGGTCGGCAGCATCTCGGGGTCGAGGGTCACGAGGGCGGCGATGAAGGGCTTGTGATCGCCGACCACGACGACCTGGCCGACGATCGGGTTCGCGCGGATGGGGTCCTCGAGGGCCGCGGGGGCGACGTTCTTGCCGCCGGCGGTGACGATGATCTCCTTCTTGCGGCCGGTGATCGCGAGGAAGCCGTCGTCGTCGAACGCGCCGATGTCGCCGGTCTTGAACCATTCGCCGTCGAACGCCTCGGCGGTGGCCTCGGGATTCTGCCAGTACTCGCGGAACACGTTGATCCCGCGCACCTGGATCTCGCCGTCGTCGGCCAGGCGCACGCCGACACCGGGGAGCACGGGACCGACGGTGCCGATCTTCGCCTTGGTGGCGAGATTGACCGTCGCCGGGGCCGTGGTCTCGGTGAGGCCGTAGCCCTCGAGGATGACGACGCCGAGGCTGCGGAAGAAGTGGCCGAGGCGGGGGCCGAGCGGTGCCGACCCCGACACCGCGTAGACGACGCGCCCGCCCATGGCATCCCGGAGCTTGGAGTACACGAGCTTGTCGAAGAGCGCGAACTTCAGCTTGAGGGGGAGGGGGATCTTCTTCCCCTCCTGCAGGCGCTGTGAGTGCTCGATGGCGGTGTCGGCGGCGGCGCGGAAGATCTTGCCCTTGCCGCCGGCTTCGGCCTTCTGCTCCGCGGAGTTGTAGACCTTTTCGAACACCCGCGGGACGGCGAGGAGGAAGGTCGGCTGGAAGGTGCCGAGCGCGGGGAGCAGCTGCTTGGTGTCGGGCTGATGGCCCGTCTTGACGCCGGCGTGGATGTTCAGCAGCGAGATGAATCGTGCGAACACGTGTGCCGTCGTGATGAAGAGCAGCGTCGAGGAGCCCGGGGTCTCGACGACCTCGTGCAGCGCCTTGGCGGAGTTGCGCGCCAGCTCGACGAAGTTGCTGTGCACCAGCACGCATCCCTTGGGGCGCCCCGTCGATCCGGAGGTGTAGATGAGCGTGGCCACGTCCGACGCCTTCGCGAGGTGACGGCGCCGCTCGATCTCTTCGTCGGTGATGTGCGTCGCGTTGGCCACCAGGGTGTCGAGGTCGCCGGCGTGCATCGCCCACACGGCGCGCACGAGCGGCAGATCGCTGCGCACCTCGTCGAGGCGCTCGGCGTGCTCGGCGGACTCGAGCACCACGGCGACCGCGCCGGAGTCGGAGAGGATCCACGAGATCTGCGACGGCGAGCTCGTCTCGTAGACCGGCACCATGACGGCACCCGCATAGAACAGCGCGAAGTCGACCAGGGTCCAGTCGTAGGTCGTGCGGGCGATGAACGCGACCTTCTCGCCCGGCTGCACGCCCGCGGCGACGAAACCCTTCGCGAGGGCGATGACCTGGCGTTCGAACTCCGCGGCGGTGACATCACGCCAGCCGCCGGCGTCGGGGACGGCGAACAGCGGGCGCTCCGGCGTCGCGCGGACGCGGTCGGCGAGCAGGTCGGAGGCGTTGGCATCCGGATCCGCGGGGACGAGAGGGGGACGGTCGAACTGGATCACGGCAACTCCTTCGGTACCGGAAAGATGTCGATCAGGTCCGTCGAGTCTATCCGCGTCTATCCACCGGTCTGCGGCCCACACCGCGAGGGAGCGTTCCCGCGCGAGGCTTCCGGGGTGGCTAGACTGCTCCGGGCCGAGCCGCGCGGCCGGCCCGGAAGGGAGCGCGGTGCGCAACGTCGGCATCGATATCGGGGGAACGAAGATCGCGGGGGGCGTCGTCGACGACGACGGCACCATCATCGAGAAGCTCCGCGTCGACACCCCCATCGACCCCGCAGCCCTCGTGGATGCCGTGGTCGACATGGCCGACCACCTGCGCCGCGCCCACGATGTCCACGCAATCGGCGTCGCGGCGGCGGGGTTCATCAGCCTGGATCGCAGCACGGTCATCTACGCCCCCAACATCGACTGGCGCGACGAGCCGCTGCGCGCCCGCCTGGAGCAGCGCCTCGACGCGCCCGTGACCATCGAGAACGACGCCAACGCGGCTGGCTGGGGCGAGTACCGCTTCGGCGCCGGCCGAGGCGTGCGCGACATGGTCATGCTCACCATGGGCACGGGCGTCGGCGGCGCCGTGGTCAGCGGCGGCGAGCTCTTCCGCGGCGGTCACGGAATCGGCGGGGAGCTGGGCCACATGCGCTTCGTCCGCGGCGGGCACCCGTGCGGGTGCGGGCAGAACGGATGCCTCGAGCAGTACGCTTCGGGCCGCGCCCTGCAACGCGAGGCCAACGCCATCGCCGACGAGGGCGGCATCGGGGCGGCGCTGGCGGCGATCCGCGAAGAGAAGGGCGCGATCCCGGGTCCCGCCGTCTCGCGACTCGTGCTCGCCGGCGACCCCGGCGCGATCGAGGCGCTCCGCCGCGTCGCCACCGCCCTGGGTGAGGCGTGCGGCGGCTTCCAGGCCGTGCTCGACCCGGAGCTGTTCGTCATCGGCGGTGGTGTCGCCCAGCTGGGGGCCGATCTGCTGGCTCCGGTGAAGCTCGCGTACGAGACGTCGCTGCCGGGGTACGGTGAACGTCCGGTCGCCGATTTCGCCATCGCGCGACTCGGCAACGACGCCGGTCTCATCGGGGTCGCCGACCTCGCCGGGAAGGAGCGCTGACGATGTTCTACTGGCTGATGAAGTACGTGGTGATCGGGCCGGTGATCAAGGCCGTGTTCCGCCCGTGGATGGTCGGCCGGCGCAACATCCCGGCGGAGGGGGCGGCGATCCTCGCCAGCAACCACCTCTCGTTCTCCGACTCGATCTTCCTGCCGCTCATGATCGACCGCCGCATGGCGTTCCTCGCCAAGAGCGACTACTTCACCGGCAAGGGCATCAAGGGGTGGGCCACGCGGATGTTCTTCACCGCGACGGGTCAGCTGCCCATCGACCGCTCGGGAGGAAAGGCGTCGGAGGCCTCGCTGAACACCGGGCTGGGCGTCCTCGGCCGCGGTGAACTGCTCGGCATTTACCCCGACGGCACGCGCAGCCCCGACGGCACTCTCTACCGCGGCCGCACCGGCATCGCCCGCATGGCGCTGGAGGCCCGCGTCCCCGTCGTGCCGGTCGTCATGGTCGACACCGGCTCGGTGATGCCGATCGGTCAGCGCCTTCCCCGAGTCGGACGCGTGGGCATCGTCATCGGCGAACCGCTCGACTTCTCCCGTTTCGAGGGCATGGAGGGCGACCGCTACGTGCTGCGCAGCGTCACCGACGAGATCATGGTGGCCCTGCAGCGCCTGGGTGAGCAGCGGTACGAGGACGTCTACGCCTCCACGGTGAAGGACCGCCTGGCGACCGCGCAGGCGGCGAAGGCGCCGACGTCGCGCCACTAGACTTCAGGGGTGAATCAGCAGCTCCTCCACGACCTCGACCACTGGCGAACCCTGCCCATCAAGCAGCAGCCGCAGTGGTATGACGAGGGCGCGGTGGCCGCGGCATCCGAAGAGCTGTCGACCCTCCCGCCGCTGGTGTTCGCCGGCGAGGTCGACATCCTCCGTGAGCGCCTCGCTCGCGCCGCCGCCGGTCAGGCGTTCCTCCTGCAGGGCGGTGACTGCGCCGAGACGTTCGCCGGTGCGACCGCCGAGCAGATCCGCAACCGCATCAAGACGGTGCTCCAGATGGCGGTCGTGCTGACGTATGGCGCCTCGATGCCCGTCGTCAAGATGGGTCGCATGGCGGGGCAGTTCGCCAAGCCCCGTTCGAGCGACACCGAGACGCGCGGCGACGTCACCCTGCCGGCCTACCGCGGCGACATCGTCAACGGATACGACTTCACCGAGGAGTCGCGCAAGGCCGACCCCGGCCGCCTGCTCAAGGGCTACCACACGGCGGCGTCGACTCTGAACCTCATCCGCGCGTTCACGCAGGGCGGGTTCGCCGACCTCCGCGAGGTGCACAGCTGGAACAAGGGCTTCGCCAGCACGCCCGCCAACCAGGCCTACGAGCGTCTGGCCACCGAGATCGACCGGGCCATCAAGTTCATGGAGGCCGCGGGCGCGAACTTCGACGAGCTCACGCGCGTGGAGTTCTACACCGGCCACGAGGGCCTCCTCATGGACTACGAGCGTCCGATGACCCGCATCGATTCGCGCACGGGACTGGCCTACAACACCTCGTCGCACTTCCAGTGGATCGGTGAGCGCACGCGCGAGCTCGACGGCGCGCACGTCGACTACTTCTCGAAGATCCGCAACCCCATCGGCGTGAAGCTCGGTCCGACGACGACGCCCGAGACGGCGCTCGCGCTCATCGACAAGCTCGACCCCGAGCGCGAGCCCGGCCGACTGACGTTCATCACACGCATGGGCGCCGGCAAGATCCGCGACGCTCTGCCGCCGCTGCTCGAGGCCGTGCGCGACTCGGGAGCTGTGCCGCTGTGGGTCACCGACCCGATGCACGGCAACGGCATCACCACGCCGACCGGCTACAAGACGCGTCGTTTCGACGACGTCGTCGACGAGGTGCGCGGGTTCTTCGAGGCGCACCGTTCCGTCGGCACGCACCCCGGCGGCATCCACGTCGAACTCACCGGCGACGACGTCACCGAGTGCCTGGGCGGCTCGGAGCAGATCGACGAGGCCACCCTCGCGACCCGCTACGAGAGCCTGTGCGACCCGCGTCTGAACCACCGTCAGAGCCTGGAGCTCGCGTTCCTCGTCGCCGAGGAGCTCGAGAAGCGCTGACCCGCGGCCTGTCTGCGCGATGCCCCCGATCCGTGTGGTCGGGGGCGTCGTCGTTCGACCGGTGTCCGGTCCCTTCGACAAGCTCGGGGACCTGGGTGCGGCGCCAGGACGAGCGCACTGCCCGCTGCGGCGACCGAACTCGCGCCGCGGCGGACCGGTCGGAGGTGGTCGATCCCGTCGAGACCACGACCCGCGCGCGCACGCCGCCGCGAGCTACAGCGTCGGCGTCAGCGTGATCGTCGACCCCTTCGGCGCGGTCGTTCCGGCCTTGGGATTGGTGGCGCGCACCTTGTAGATGTCCCAGTACTTGAACCCCAGCGGCAGGGTGCCGTCGTCGATGCCGGCGTTGACCTCGAAGCCGAGGCCCTCCAGCGCCGTCACGGCCTCGCGGATCGTCATGCCCACGACGTTGCCGGGGATCTCCACGGGCTCGGGTCCGAGGGAGACGATCACGGGCACGGTGTCTCCCGGGCGCCAGTTGCCCTCGCCGTCGCGGTCGCCGATGCCGATGACGACCCCGGATGCCACGCTGTTGCTGTAGCGCTCCGAGAACGAGGTCTCCATGCCGACCTGGCTCAGGATGCGTTCGGCGGAGGACCGCGATTCGCCGGAGACGTCGGGGAGCGGGCCGAGGGAGACGACCAACGACGCCGCATCGCCCTCGTACACCGTGCAGCCCTCGGTGCACCCGACGGCGTCGCCGCCCGATCGCGGGATGACGGATGCCGACAGCACGGTGCCGTCGGCGGCATCCGAGAACTCCCGGGCGGGGTCGGCCGCGACGCCCACGAAGGCGGCTTCGAAGATGCCGTTCACCTCGTCGACGCTCTTGCCCGAGAGGTCGGGGATCTGGTGGGTGGCAGGGCCCACGGAGACGAAGACGGTCACGACCGTGTTCTTGTCGAGACGCTCGCCGGGGGCGGGATCGGAGCCGACGGTGGTGCCCGAGGGGATCTCGCGGTCGTTCACCTCTTGCGGCTGCGCGACCAGCTCGTTTGCCGCCAGCAGCGCCTCGGCGTCGGCATAGCTCCGCTGCGAGACGTCGGGCACCGCGACGAGAGAGCCCGGCCCACTGCCGAAGTACCACCCGGTCCCCGCCGCAGCCGCGGCCAGCAGCAGCACGAGCACCAGCGTCCAGACGCCGCGGGCCGAGCGCCGCTTGGTGCGCGTGCGCAGGCGCGCGGCGTTGTCGGGCTCGTCGGCGGTCGCGATGGGCAGCGACGCGGTCTGGGGGAGGACCTTGGTGAGCTCGCGCGACTCCGCGGCGCTGGTGGTGCCCGTGGTGCCGACGGCGACCGCGCGGGCGACCTGCGGCGCGAGACCCAGGTCTTTCTCGACCGCGCGGAGGCGCTCCAGCATGCTGCCCGCGTCGAGCGGACGGTCGTCGGGCTGTCGCTCGGTCGCCCATAGCACCAGCTCGTCGAGCTGCTCGGGGACGGCGGGGTTCTTCGCGCTCGGGCGCGGCACGGAGTCGGTCGCGTGCTGGTAGGCGATCTGCATCGGCTGCTCGCCCTTGTAGGGCTGCTCGCCGGTGAGCATCTCGTAGAGCATGATGCCGAGCGAGTAGATGTCGCTTCGCGCATCGGCGGTGCCGCGGGTGACGAGCTCGGGCGCGAGGTAGGCGATCGTCCCCATGAGCTGCGCGCCGCTGGCGGTGTTGGCGGTCGTCGCGCGCGCGAGGCCGAAGTCCCCGATCTTGATGCGGCCGTCTTCGGCGAGCAGCACGTTCTCGGGCTTGACGTCGCGGTGCACGATGCCCGCGCGGTGGGCCGCGGCCAGCCCCGAGAGGATGGCATCCATGATCGTCAGCGTCTGGTCGATCGTGAGGCGCCGGTGTTCGCGCAGCAGCTCGCGCAGGGTGATGCCGGGCAGGTATTCCATGACCAGGTAGGCCATGTCGCCGTCCTGGCCCTGGTCGAAGACGTTGACGACGTGGGGGTCGCTCAGGCGGGCGGCCGAGCGGGCCTCTTGGATGAACCGACTCTGGAACACGGTGTCGTCGCTGAGGTGGCCGTGCATGACCTTGAGTGCGACACGGCGCTCAAGGCGCAGGTCGGTCGCGACGTACACGGTCGCCATGCCGCCGCGCGCGATGCGCGCGCGCACCCGGTATCGACCGTCGACGAGACGGCCGATCAGCGGGTCTGCCTGCTGACTCGTGCTCACGTAGCGAGTCTACGGAGCGGCCCCTGTGAGCCCCGGCAACGGCTCACCCTCACCTCAACCGAGAACCGCGAGCCAGGTCGTGGCGGGCTGCTCCCACTGGGCGTAACGGTCGGGATAGGCCGAGATCTGCACGGCCTGTGCGGCATCGGCGTAGGGCATCTGCTCCCAGCCCGGGATGTCGAGCAGGCCGCGGGTCTGCCACCCGTTCGGGTCGGAGGGTCCACCGTAGAAGACACGGGTCGAGCGCTCGCGATCGAGGATCTGCTCGCGGGTGCCCCAGCCCATGCTGGGACGCTGCTGGAAGAGCCCGAGCGAGTCGCGGTCGCCCCAGTCGATGTTGCGCAGCCACGACTCCTGCATGGCCGTTCCGAGGGCGATCCGGATGCCGTGGTCGGAGACGCCGAGCTCGCGCCCGATGCGGATGATCAGCCGGGCGTTGTCGGACTGCTCGACGTCGAGGCCGGGGGCGGTCGCGGGTGCGACGGCCGCGGGGGCTGCGGCGGGGGAGCCGGAGGGGATCTGCAGCACGTCGCCCGGGTAGATGATCGAGGCGCGGGTGAGGCCGTTCGCGCTCAGCACCGCGTCGAGCGAGACGCCGTTCGCGCTCGCGATCGCCGAGACGGTGTCTCCGGGCTGGACCTCGTGCGTCACGGCGGCGGGAGCCGGCGCGGGGGCTGCGGGGGCGACGGGCGTCGACGAGGCGGGAGCGCCGCCGAGCACCAGCACCTGGCCCGGGCGGATGACGCTGTCGGCACCGAGGCCGTTCGCGGCCTGCACCGAGGCGACGTCGAGCCCGTTCGCGCGAGCGATCCCCCACACGGTGTCGCCGGGCTGCACCGTGTAGGTCGTCGGTCCGCTGAGGGAGGCGAGCGCGGGGAGGGTCTTGATCGGCGATGTCGGCAGGGAGCTGAGCGGCGGAGTAGGCGGCGCCGCGTGGGCCGCACCCTCACCGGCGAGGCTGAGGGCGATGGTGCCGGCGACGGCCGCCGGCCAGGTGGCGACCACGCGTCGGGTCGGCAGGGGAGACAGAGTGAGTCGGCGCATGGTGGGGGGTTTCCGTTCGTCGGACTGCCCGCCACGCTGACACGCTCTGAGGCGGATGTCAACGTGTGAGGCGCATGTGACGTGTGTGACGAACGTGAACATCCGGTCGGCTCGATCCTCGGTGGCATCGGGATGAGATAGTTGCATCGTGACCGAGACCACCCGTTACGAGACCGACTGGCTGACCATCCCCGACCTCGTCGAGCTGCTCGACGAGCCCCTGGGGCGCGTCCGCCGACTCCTCGACGAGAACTACCTCGTCGGCTCGCGCCGCGACGGCGTGTTCAAGGTCCCGGCGGTTTTCCTCGTCGACGGGCGACCGATCCCGGCCCTCCGCGGCACCATCATCGTGCTGCACGACGCCGGGTTCGATCCCGACGAGACCATCGACTGGCTGCTCGAGCCCGAGGACACCATCGGCGTGGCCCCGATCGAGGCGCTGCGCGCCGGTCGCAAGAGCGAGGTGCGACGGGTCGCGGCGACCCTCGCCTGAGGGCGGATCCCGGCGGGTGCGCCGGGCGCTGGTCAGGCCGCGCGCTCGGTCGCCGCGCGGGCGAGCGCGCGCAGGTTGCCGACGGCCTCGTTATCCAGCGGGGCGTTCTGCAGGGCCAGATCGGCGCGCCGCGCGTAATCGGCGATGAGCTCCTCGGTGCGCGCGAGCGCCCCGGTGTCGACGATGGTCCGCTGCAGGATGCCGATCTGCTCGGCATCCAGAGCCGGATCGCCCAGACGCGCGTCGATCGCTCGCCGCTCGTCGGCCGTGACCGCCTCGCGCGCGTAGGCGACGAGCACGGTGCGCTTGCCCTCGCGGAGGTCGTCGCCGACGGGCTTGCCCGTCACCGCGGTGTCGCCGAAGACGCCGAGCACGTCGTCGCGCAGTTGGAAGGCCATGCCGACGTCGTGTCCGAAGCGGCCGAGAGCGTCGAGCTGGGCGTCGTCGGCACCGCCGAGCGCCGCGCCGATCTGCAACGGCTGCTGGATGCTGTAGCGCGCCGACTTGTACGACGCGACGCGCAGCGCACGCTCGGCGTGCGTGTCGTCGGGGTAGACGGTGTACGCGGACTCCTCGGCGACGTCGAGGAACTGGCCGATGGTGACGTCGCGGCGCATCTGCGCGTAGGCCCGTCGCGTCGCCGCGGCGGTGGCGGCACCGTTCAGGCCCTCTTCGAGCAGGTCGTCGCTCCACGCGACGAGGAGGTCGCCGAGCAGGATCGCGCCCGACCGTCCGAACGTGTCGGAGTCGCCGGTCCAGGCGGCATCCCGATGCGCGTTCTGCAGAGCCCGGTGGGCGGCGGGCTGGCCGCGACGGGTGTCGGAGTTGTCGACGAGATCGTCGTGCACGAGGGCGGCCGCGTGGAAGATCTCGAGCGAGGTCGCCACGGCGAGGGCCGCGTCGGTGAAACCGCTCGCCGACGGCTGCACGGCACCCCAGCCGGTGAGGCAGAAACGGGCGCGCAGACGCTTGCCTCCCCGTAGCGCAGAAGCGCCCGAGCGGGTGAGCATCTCGGCCTCGGGGCCGAGTGCGGCGGCGTACAATAGCTGTTCGGAGAGGAACGTGTCGAGTCGCTGGGAAACAGCTTCGATCGGTTCCGGCGAGGTCGGCACGGGCCTAGCCTAGTGATCCTCGCCCCACGTAGAATCGTCCACACCGAAGAATAGAGGGGGATGCATGCCACTCTCCGAACAGGAGCAGCGTCTGCTGGATGAGATGGAACGCCATCTCATGAGTAACGACACCGACGTCGTGTCGGCCCCCAGTCGCGCCCTGAGTTACCGCAACATCGTCCTCGGCTCGATCATGGTGCTCGCGGGTCTCGGTGCCCTCGTGGTCGGCGTGTCGATCGGTTTCAACACGGGCTTCCTCGGCATCGCGATCGGTGTCCTCGGCTTCGTCCTCATGGTCGGCGGGGTCGTGTTCGCGGTGACCCCCACCCGTGGTGCCGTCGCCACCGCCCCGTCCGCCTCCGCCGGGTCGAAGCCCCGCGGCCCTCGCGCGTCCGGCTCGTCGTTCATGGATCGCATGAACGAGCGCTGGGACCGCCGGCGCGAGAACCCCTGACCCGCCTGTAACGACAACGCACCGGCTCTTCGGAGCCGGTGCTTTTTCGTGCGCCCGGCGATCCACGCGTCGCGCGCGATCCCTGAGCGCCGGGCGTCACGACCCGTGCGCACGTGACGCGGCGCGCGGATTCCTCCCTTTTCCTCCACCGACGGGCCGCACCGGGTGGAGAAGGGTCGAGGATCCGCATGTTTCCGCGCCTGTCGGCCGTTGCACCTCAGCGCCGCGACACAGTACACACCGCCGCTTCCGGGCGAAAGACCCCTGTTTTCGATAGCCAAGTGGAGGGCTGTGGAGTAAAGTGGGGGAAACTTCGCTGGCCGGACGAAGGGGGTGGACGCCCGAATGCTGCTCGGTACGCACAGCCCCAAGCTCGACGACAAAGGGCGCGTCATCCTGCCCGCGAAGTTCCGTGACGATCTCGGCGCCGGAGTGGTGATCACCCGGGGGCAGGACCGCTGCCTCTACGTGTTCAGCACCGAGGAGTTCGAGCGCGTGCACGAGCGGATCCGCGAGGCTCCGCTCAGCAACAAGCAGGCCCGCGACTTCCTGCGCATGTTCCTCTCGGGGGCCAGCGCCGAGAAGCCCGACAGCCAGAACCGCATCACCGTTCCGCCCGCCCTGCGGGCCTACGCCGGCCTCGGCCGCGAGCTCGTCGTCACCGGCGTCGGGGCGCATGCCGAGATCTGGGACGCCGAGGCCTGGAACGCCTACGCGGAGAGCAACGAAGAGACGTACGCCGAGATGGAGCAGGAGGTGATCCCGGGACTGTTCTGACCCTCCGGCTGTGATGCCCAGCCGCACGCCCTGACGCACTTCCCCGGCGCCAGGTCGATGCGGATGGGGATCAGAGCCGAAGGAGCCGCCCCCGTCATCATGGACATCCGCGACATCCACACCCCCGTCCTGCTCGAGCGCTGCGCCGAGCTGCTGGGTCCGGCCCTGCAGAAGCCCGGCGCCGTCTTCGTCGACGGCACCCTCGGCATGGGCGGGCACTCCGAGGCGTTCCTCGAGCGCTTCCCCGAGGCGCGCCTGATCGGCCTCGACCGCGACACCGACGCCCTGCGCATCGCGGGGGAGCGGCTGGCGCGCTTCGGCGACCGCGTGACCCTCGTGCACACCGTCTACGACGGCATCGCCGAGGCCGTGGCATCCGCGGGAGTGTCCACGGTCGACGGCATCCTGTTCGACCTCGGGGTGTCCTCGCTCCAGCTCGACGAGGCCGCGCGCGGGTTCGCCTACGCGCAGGACGCCCCCCTCGACATGCGCATGGATCAGACCCAGGGCGTCACCGCGGCCGAGGTGCTCGCCACCTACGGCGAGGGCGATCTGCGCCGCATCTTCGAGCGGTACGGCGAAGAGAAGCTCGCGGGCCGGTACGCCCGCGCCATCATCGCTGCGCGTCAGAAGGCGCCGCTCGAGCGCTCCGCTCAGCTCGTCGAGGTGCTGCAGGAGGCCACGCCCGCGGCGGTGCTGCGCGAGCGACACCCCGCCAAGCGCGTCTTCCAGGCCCTGCGCATCGAGGTCAATGCCGAACTGTCGGTGCTCGAGCGCACGATGCCCGCGGCCCTGAGCGTGCTGGGGGTCGGCGGACGCATCGTCGTGCTGTCGTACCAGTCGCTCGAAGACCGTCTCGTCAAGCGCGTGTTCGCCGACGCCTCGACCTCCACCGCCCCCCGGGGTCTGCCGGTCGAGCTCCCCGAACACGCACCGACGTTCCGGCTGCTCGTGCGCGGCGCCGAGCTCGCGAGCGACGACGAACGCGCGGTCAACCCCCGCGCCACCCCCGTGCGCCTGCGCGCAGCCGAGCGGATCCAGGAGGACGTATGAGTGCAACCCCGGCCATCGATCCCCGGATCGACGAGGCGTTCCTCCCCGACTTCCCGACGCCCGTTCGCGAGCGTCGTCTCACCGTCGTACCCGCGCCCGCGCGTCGGCGGGTGCCGCGCCGGCTGTTCGGCATCATCGCCGTGACGGGGGCGCTGGTGATCGTGCTCGCGCAGATGGGTCTCGGCATCCTGACCACGCAGAGCTCCTTCGAGATCGCCTCCCTCACCCAGCAGCAGCGCGACCTGACCTACCAGAAGCAGATCCTCTTCGACGAGACGGCGGGCCTCAGCTCGCCCCAGTACCTCGCCGCCAACGCCGCCGCCCTCGGCATGGTCATCGATGAGTCGCCCACCTACCTGCGCCTGAGCGACGGCGCGGTGGTCGGATCCGACAAGCCGGCCGACACGACCTCGTCGGTGGATGCCAAGGGGCGCGGCTCCGTCGGCAACTCCCTCATCGCCGGTGTGCCGCTGGTCACCGACCCGTCCGCGGCGACGACCGAGACGGGGGGCACGGCACCGGAAGCCGCGGCCACCGCTCCCGCCGACGCCACGGCGCCGGAGACCGTATCCACGACACCCCCGGCGATCAGCGACGGTCTGCCCACACCCGCGACACGATGAGAACCATGACGACAGTCACCTCCCGGTCCCCGCGGCGTCGCACCGTCGTCGCTCTCGCCGTCGTCTTGATCGTTCTCGTCGCCTTCGTCGTCCGACTCGTCGACATCCAGGTCGTCAACGCTCGTGAACACGTCGACGACTCGCTGGCGATGGGCCTGGAATCGTCGCGCACGCTGTACGGCTCGCGGGGCGCCATCGTCGACGCGAACGGCACGCCGCTGGCGGCCAGCATCAATCGCTACGACGTGCAGATCGACCCGATGCTCGCCGTCGACGGCATCGAGACCTACGACGGTGACGAGAAGATCACGACCGCCTGGCCCGAGCTCGCCGGGCGCATCGCCGCCGTGCTCGGCATGAGCACCGGCGACGTGCAGAAGATCGTCGCGGACGCCCTGACCGACAACCCCGACTCTCGGTACGCGGTCATCGCCAAGGCCGTCTCCACCGAGCAGTACCGGGCCCTCGCCGACCTCGGGCTGCCGTTCCTCAGCTTCCCGCCGCAGGCGGGCCGGGTCTACCCCGACGGCGCCGTGGGCGGCAACCTCCTCGGCTTCGTCGGCAGCGACGGGCAGGCGCTCGCGGGCCTCGAAGCGGCGGACGACTCGTGCCTGGCATCCACCAACGGCAAGGTCGTCTTCCAGAAGAGCCCGTCCGGTGTCGTGCTCCCCGGCACCGAGGTCGTGACGCAGCCCGCCGCCGACGGCGGCACCCTCCAGCTCACCATCGACCGCGACCTGCAGTGGTACCTCGGCCAGCTCATCGCCGAGCAGGTGCAGAACACCGGGTCGCTGCGCGGCACGATCACCGTCGTCGAGGCCAAGACGGGGAAGATCCGGGCGCTGGCGGAGTACCCCACGGTCGACCCCAACGACCCCACGGCCACGCCCGAGACCGATCGCGGCAGCGCCGCCTTCGGCGATCCGAACGAGCCCGGCTCCACGATGAAGGCCATCACCGCGGCCATCGGACTCGACAGCGGGGCTTTCGACGCCGGCACCACCGTGACGGCATCGTCGCGCGAGGTGCTCGACGGCGGCGCGCGCATCTCCGACTCCTTCGCGCACCCCGAGAACCGCTACACCCTCACCGGCGTGCTCATCGACTCCTCCAACGTCGGCATCTCGAAGTTCGGTGAGAAGATCCCGCTCGACACCCGCATCGCCTACCTGAAGAAGTTCGGGCTCACCGACCTGACGGCGGTCGGCTTCCCCGGCGAGTCGTCCGGCATCCTGCGCGACCCCGCGAGCTGGGACAAGCAGACCTTCTACAACACGACCTTCGGACAGGGCCTCGCGGTCACGGTGCCCCAGCTCGCCGGTGCGTACCAGACCATCGCGAACGGGGGAGTGCGCATGCCGCTCTCGCTCGTCGAGGGGTGCACCGCCGCCGACGGCACCGTGACCGACGTGCCCGACGCCCAGGGCGAGCGCGTCGTGTCGGAGGAGGCTGCGCGCACGGTCTCGCAGATGCTCGAGAACGTCGCGACCCAGGGAACCCTCGCCGACCAGGTCGCGATCCCCGGCTACCGCGTCGCGATCAAGACCGGAACCGGTGAGAAGACCGACCGCGACACCGGCGCGTACAAGTCGGACGCGTATTTCACCACGATGATCGGTTTCGCCCCCGCCGACGACCCGCAGTACGTCGTCGAGGTCAACCTCGACGAACCGCGGACGGTAAAATCGTCGGCGGCCACCGCGCCCGCCTTCCAGAAGGCCCTCACGCAGGTTCTCAAGACCTACCGGGTCATCCCGTCTGGAACCACGACCCCCGAACTGCCCAAGTTCGGCTGAGACACCCGGATGCCGGTCTCGTCTCGGTAACGAATGCGACATCGGAAAGGGCGTCCGCACAGCAATGATCTCCACGAGCCTCTCCCACATCGCCGACGTGCTCGGCGGTCGCCTGATCGCACGCCGCGGCGACACCGGCGACACCGTCGTGTCGGGCCTCGTCGACACCGATTCGCGCCTCATCGAGCCCGGCGGGATCTTCGTCGCCAAGCCCGGTGAGACCACCGACGGTCACCTCTTCGTCGGCACCGCCGTCGAGCGCGGCGCCGCCCTGGCGATCGTCGAGCGCGAACTCGACGACGACGTCAGCCAGATCGTCGTCCCCGACGTCGTGACGGCCCTGAGCGACCTCGCCCGCGACGTCGTCGATCGCGTGCGCGCCGGCGGCGAGCTCAAGATCGTGGGGATCACCGGGTCCAACGGCAAGACCACGACCAAGAACCTCCTCGCGCGCATCCTCGCCGACGAGGGCGAGACCGTGTCGCCCCGCGCCTCGTTCAACAACGAGGTCGGCGCGCCCCTGACGATGCTGCGCGTGACGGATGCCACCCGGTTCCTCGTCAGCGAGTTCGGTGCCAGCGCGCCCGGAGCGATCGCCCACCTCGCGGGACTCGTCACCCCTGACATCGGCGTCGTGCTGATGGTCGGCATGGCCCACGCCGGCGGTTTCGGCGGCATCGAGTCGACCTTCCACGCCAAGAGCGAGCTCGTGAAGGCCACCCGCGAGGGCGGCCTCGCCGTGCTCAACGCCGACGACCCGCGCGTCGCCGCCATGGAGCCGATCGCGCGCGAGCGCGGGCAGGGCGTGCGGTGGTTCGGCCGCGGCGAGCGGGCCGAGGTGCGCGCCGTCGACGTCGAGGTCTCGGCATCCGGAACCCGCGCCGACCTGCTCGTCGACGGGCAGGCCTACACCCTCACCCTGCGCGTGCTCGGAGAGCACCACGTCATGAACGCTCTCGCGGCCCTCGCGGCGGCCACCGCTCTGGGGGTGCCGGCAGCCGACGCGATCGCGCGTCTCGAGACCGTCGAGATCGCCGAGCGGTGGCGCATGCAGCCGCTCGGCTCCGAGCGCGTGCGCATCATCAACGACGCCTACAACGCCAGCCCCGACTCCATGGCCGCAGCTCTTCGCACCCTCGCGCAGATCACCGGCCCCGGCGAGCGCACGGTCGCCGTGCTCGGGGCGATGAGCGAGCTCGGCGAGTACGCCGACGAGGAGCACGACCGCGTCGGGCTGCTGGCCGTGCGTCTTCGCATCCAGCGCATCGTCGTCATCGGCCCCGAGGCGCGCCGCATGTACCTCGAGGCGATCGCCCAGGGCTCGTGGGACGGCGAGGCCGTGTTCTTCGCCGACGCCGACGCTGCCTTCGACTACCTCTCGACCGAACTGCGCGACGGCGACCGCGTGCTGGTGAAGTCGTCGAACTCGGCGGGGCTCCGGCACCTCGGCGACCGTCTGGGAGACTTGTTCGCGTGAGATCACTTCTGACAGCAGCGGCGATCTCGCTCGCCTTCACCCTCTTCCTCACCCCGGTGTTCCTCCGGTGGTTCCGCCGGTGGGGCTGGGGGCAGGTCATCCGCACGCCCGAGAACGTGCACAACCCCTCGCACGGTGCCAAGCGCGGCACGCCCACCATGGGCGGCACGATCTTCATCCTCGGCACGATCATCGGCTACCTCATCGGCTCGTACGCCGGCAACAACCCGCCGACCCTGTCGGGACTGCTCGTGCTGTGGCTCATGCTCGGATTCGGCGTCGTCGGCTTCATCGACGACTTCATGAAGGTGCGCCACCAGAACAGCCTCGGGCTCTCGGGCTGGCGCAAGATCGCCGGCCAGATCATCGTGGCCGTACCCTTCGCCGTCGTGGCGCTGAACTTCCCCAACAGCATCGGGCAGACCCCGGCGTCGGAGTACATCTCGGTGTTCCGCGACATCCAGGTGCTTTCGCTCTTCGCCCTCGGCCCCGTGCTGGGTTGGCTGCTGTACCTGGCGTGGATCTCGTTCATCGGCACCGCGGCATCCAACTCCGTCAACGTGGCCGACGGACTCGACGGTCTGGCCGCGGGATCGGGCATCTTCGTCGTGGGCGCCTACAGCCTCATGGCCTTCTGGCAGAACAAGCAGATGTGCGCCGATGCGCTCGACCCGACGGTGCAGGCCGGATGCTACGCGGTGCGCGACCCGTTCGACCTGGCGATCGTGTCGGCGTCGTTCGTCGGAGCGCTGGTCGGGTTCCTGTGGTGGAACGCGCCGAAGGCGAAGGTCTTCATGGGCGACTGCGGCTCGATGGCCATCGGCGGTGTGATCGCGGCGATGGCGATCCTCACCCGCACCGAGATCCTGCTCGTGCTCATCGCGGGCGTCTACGTCATCGCCTCCGGGTCTGTCATCCTGCAGCGGGTCTACTTCAAGGCCACGAAGGGCAAGCGCCTGTTCCTCATGAGTCCGCTGCACCACCACCTCGAGATGCGCGGGTGGCCCGAGGTCACGATCGTCGTGCGCATGTGGATCATCGCGGGTCTGCTCGCCGTCTCGGGCATCGGTTTCTTCTACGTCGAATGGCTCTCCCTCGTATGACCGATCTCTCCTCGCTCACCAGCTGGCACGCCGACTGGAAGGGCCTGCGCGTCGCGGTGCTCGGCCTGTCGGTCACCGGGTTCTCGGTCGCCGACACGCTCGCCGAGCTCGGTGCCGCCGTGCTCGTGGCGACCGAACGGGCGGATGCCGAGTACGCCCGGCTCCTGCCGGTGCTGGGCGTCGACCTGTACGAGGGCCCGTTGGATGCCGTGCCCGCCGCCCTCGTCGACTTCGCGCCCGAGGTGGTCATCGCCTCGCCCGGCTTCGCGCCGCATCACCCCGTCATCCGGTGGACGAGGGAGCAGGGCATCGCGCTGTGGGGCGACGTGGAGCTGGCGTGGCGCGTGCGCGACAAGGTCGTGCGCCCCGATGGGCGCCCCGCCGACTGGGTGCTCATCACGGGCACGAACGGCAAGACCACCACCACCCGGCTCACCGCCGAGATGCTCGTGACGGCGGGCCTGCGCGCCGCCTCCGTCGGCAATATCGGTACGCCCGTGCTCGACGCCGTGCGAGACCCGGGCGGCTTCGACGCCCTGGTCGTCGAGCTGTCCAGCCACCAGCTGTGGTACCTCAACCTGCAGGACGGCCCCGACGCGCTCTCGCCGCACGCGGCGGTGTGCCTCAACCTCGCCGACGACCACCTCGAGTGGCACGGCGGCGCCGACGCGTACCGCGACGCGAAGGCCGGCGTGTACGCCCGCACGCGCGTGGCCTGCGTCTACAACAAGGCCGACCTCGCCACCCGCGGCATGGTCGAAGACGCGGAGGTCATGGAGGGCGCCCGCGCCATCGGCTTCGACCTGGGGGTGCCGGGTCCCAGCGACCTCGGCGTCGTCGACGGCATCCTCGTCGACCGCGCCTTCCTCGAGGAGCGGGCCACCTCCGCGCTCGAGCTGACAACCGTCGCCGATCTCGCCGCGCGCGGGCTCGCCGCCCCTCACGTGGTCGCCAACATCCTCGCCGCGAGCGCCCTGGCGCGCTCGCTCGGGGCCTCGCCGGCGCACATCCACGACGCGCTCGAGCGGTTCCGTCTCGACCCGCACCGCATCCAGGTCGTCGGCGCGCACGCCGGCGTCACGTGGGTCGACGACTCCAAGGCCACCAACCCGCACGCGGCCGCGTCGTCGCTGGCGGCCTACCCCGGGGCCGTCTGGGTCGTCGGGGGACTGCTGAAGGGCGTCGACCTGAGCGATCTCGTCCGATCCCGCGGCGGCGCCGTGCGTGCGGCCATCGTCATCGGCACCGAGCGCGGCGACATCGTCGCGGCGTTCGCGCGACACGCCCCGGCGGTGCCGCTGTTCGAGGTCGACCACGCCGAGACTGAAGACGTCATGGCCGAGGTCGTCGAACTGGCGGCGGGTGTGGCCCGGGACGGAGACACCGTTCTCCTGGCTCCCGCGGCGGCATCCTTCGATCAGTTCGCGTCCTACTCCGACCGCGGTGAGCGCTTCGCCGACGCGGTGCGGGCGTGGATCGCGGACCACGGCGACGGAGCATCTTCACCGCACGACTGAGGGGGACACGCGTGACCACGACGGCGCCTCCTGGCCGGCAGACCTCCGACGACCAGCCCGAGCGCGGCGGACTCATCGCCCGCGTCTCGCTGGGTCGGGCGTTCCGGCCCGTGTCGAGCGAGTTCCTGCTGATCACCTCGGCCGCACTGCTGTTGACCGGCTTCGGCCTCGTGATGGTGCTGTCGGCCACCTCGGCCCTCGACAACGGACAGAGCCCGTTCGACCACGTCATGAAGCAGAGCGTGTTCGCCGTCGTCGGCATCCCGCTGATGTTCGTGCTCAGTCGCGCCCCGATGCGGTTCTGGCAGCGGATCGCGTGGCCCGCCCTCATTCTCGCGACGGCGTTCCAGCTGCTCGTGTACGTGCCCGGCCTCGGAATCGCCGCGAACGGCAACCGCAACTGGGTGGCCATCGGCGGCTTCCAGTTCCAGCCCGCGGAGTTCCTCAAGCTCACGCTGGCGCTGTGGATGGGCGCGGTGCTCTACCGCAAGCGCCGGCTGCTCACCTCGTGGGCGCACGTGTTCATCCCCGTCGTGCCGGTCTCGGTGCTCGTGATCGGCACGGTGCTCGGCGGCAAAGACCTCGGCACGGTGATGATCCTCGTGCTCGTGGTGCTGGGCGCGCTGTTCTTCGCGGGCATCAAGCTGCGCATGTTCATCCTGCCGGCCCTGCTGTCGGTGGTCGTGGTGCTGCTGTCGGCCGTCGGCAGCGAGAACCGCATGGAGCGCATCGGCAGCCTCTTCGCCCCCGATGACGCCTCGTGCTACTACTCGACGTGCTACCAGTCGCTGCACGGCATCTGGGGACTGGCGAGCGGCGGCCTGTTCGGTCTGGGACTCGGCAACTCGAAAGAGAAGTACGACTGGCTCCCCGCCGCCGCCAACGACTACATCTTCGCGATCATCGGCGAGGAGCTCGGCCTCATCGGCTGCGTCGTCGTGCTCGTGCTGTTCGCCCTGTTCGCGATCGGCGCGTTCCGCATCATCCGCCGCACCGACGACACGTTCGTGCGCATCATCGCCGGAGCGATCACCCTGTGGATCGTCGGCCAGGCACTCGTGAACATCGGCGTGGTGCTGCGCATCTTCCCCGTGCTCGGCGTCCCCCTGCCGTTCATGTCGCAGGGCGGCACGTCGCTGCTGTCGGTGCTCATCGCGTGCGGCGTGCTGCTGTCGTGTGCACGCACGCTGCCGGATCGCCGCGCCGTCGCGGAGGTCCCGGCGCGCGCCGCCGGGCGTTCCGGGCGGTCGCGGGGCTGAACCGACACCGTTCGCAGAACGGTTCGAGCCCCGCAGGCCCCTGCGCGGACCCGTCTGCCGATCGCGCCCACCGCGGCGATGCGCTCCCCGGGAGACCAGCACGCTCACCGGCCCCGACCTCGTTAGGGTCGTACGGTGACGACTTACCTCCTCGCCGGCGGCGGTACCGCCGGCCACGTCAACCCGCTCCTGGCCGTCGCCGACGGTCTTCGCGCACGCGACGCCGCCGCCGAGGTGCTCGTGCTCGGCACGCGCGAGGGACTGGAGGCCCGTCTCGTGCCGATGCGCGGCTACGAACTGCTCACCGTGGCGAAGGTGCCGTTCCCGCGTCGCCCCGACCGTGCCGCCGCGGCCTTCCCGACCCGGTTCCTCCGCGCCATCGCCCACGTGCGCCGCCTCATCCGGGCGCGCGGCGTCGACGTCGTCATCGGCTTCGGCGGGTATGCCGCCGCTCCGGCGTACCTCGCCGCGCGCCGGGAGCGCGTGCCGTTCGTCGTGCACGAGGCCAACGCCAAGCCGGGTCTGGCGAACGTGCTCGGTGCCCGCGGTGCGGCGGGCGTGGGCGTCGCGTTCGAGGGCACGCCCCTGCGCGGCGCGCGCGAGGTCGGGATGCCGCTGCGTCGCGAGATCGTCGAGCTCGACGCGGCCGCCACGCGCTCCGAGGCCGCCGCACATTTCGGACTGGATGCCGCGCGGCCAACCCTCCTCGTGTTCGGCGGCTCGCTGGGAGCCGTGCGCCTGAACACCGCGTTCGGGGGCGCCTGGCGCGACGTGCTCGACGCCGGCTGGCAGCTGTTGCACGTCACAGGACAGAACTCCGACCTGCCCGACCCGGACGCTGCGGGCTACGCCGTCGTGCGCTACGTCGACCGGATGGATCTCGCCTTCGCGCTGTCCGACCTCGTCGTCTCGCGCTCGGGTGCGGCGACCGTCAGCGAGATCAACGCCCTCGGCATCCCCGCCGTGTACGTGCCCTACGCGGTCGGCAACGGCGAGCAGAGCCTCAACGCCGCCGCCTCCGTGCGCGCGGGTGCCGCGATCCTCATCGCCGACGCCGATCTGACGCCCGAGCGCGTGCGCGGCGAGATCGTGCCACTGCTGCGCGACGACGCCCGACGCGCGGCGATGCGCGACGCAGCCGGCCGCACCGGCATCCGAACCGGCACCGAGAACGTGATCGCGCTCGTCGACGAGGCCCTGGCGCGCTGACGCCCGCGGGTCGGCTGTCGCTCACCCCGCACGGCCGACCAGAGCGGATGCCGCGTGCGCTGCCGCTGATGCCGCACCGCCGACCCGAGCGGATGCCGTGGTCGAGCTGCCGCTGATGCAGCACCGCCGACCAGAGCGGATGCCACGAGCCTTGCCACGAGAACAGGGGATGTCACCGGGAACAGGGCGTTTGCCGACGTATCGGCCTGTTCTCGTGGCATCCCCTGTTCTGGTGACGGCGGGGCCGGGCGTCCGCACCGCGCCGGCCGGCGACCGCGGCGCCGGGGGCCCGCACCGCGCCGGCGGGCCCCGGGCTGCGGCGACGCCTCGCACCATCGAATGTGGCGTCGGCGGGCCCCGCGCGACCGACGCGGGCGTGCCGGGGCGTGCGCGCAGGGTCGGCGACGTAAACTCGCAGACGCCATGATCAGACCCGACCTGAGCCTCCCCATCCCCGAGGACATCGCCTCCGCCCACTTCATCGGAATCGGCGGTTCGGGCATGTCCGGGCTCGCCCGCATGTTCCTCGACCGCGGCATCCGCGTCTCCGGCTCCGACCGCTCCGACAGCGCCGCCCTGCGCGACCTGGCGGCGCGAGGCGCCACCGTGCATGTCGGCCACGACGCCGCGCACCTCGGCGATGCCGACACGGTCGTGCACACCGGTGCCATCTGGCCCGAGAACCCCGAGTTCGTCACGGCGAAGCAGCGCGGGCTCCACGTCATCCACCGTTCGCAGGCGCTGCACTGGCTCATCGGCGGCCGCCGTCTGGTGTCGGTCGCGGGAGCCCATGGCAAGACCACTTCGACGGGCATGATCGTCACGGCGCTGCGCGCGCTGGAGATCGAGCCCACCTTCGTCAACGGGGGAGTGATCGCCGACCTCGGCGTTTCCAGCGGCACCGGGAGCGACGACCTCGTGGTGATCGAGGCCGACGAGTCCGACGGCACGTTCGAGCTGTACGACACCGCCGTCGCGCTCATCACGAACGTCGACCCCGACCACCTCGACCACTACGGCTCGCGCGATGCGTTCGACGCCGCGTTCGCCCGGTTCGCGGATGCCGCGAGCGAAGCCGTCGTCATCTCGGCCGACGACGCGGGGGCCCGCGCCGTGCGCGAGCGCATCACGCACGCGAACGTCGTCACCTTCGGCGAGGACTCCGATGCCGACGTTCGTCTCAGCGGCATCCGCACCGACGGCCCGGTGGCCTTCACGCTCACCGCCGGCGGCGAGAGCGTCGACGTGCAGCTGCGCGTCCCGGGCGCCCACAACGCGATCAACGCCGCGGGCGCGGTCGCGGTGCTCCGCGTGCTCGGCCACTCGCTCGCCGACGCGGCGCGCGCGGTCGAGGGCTTCGGCGGCACGGTGCGGCGCTTCGAGCTGCACGGGGTGCAGCAGGGCGTCAGCGTCTACGACGACTACGCGCATCACCCCACCGAGGTCGCCGCCGCGCTGTCGGCCGCCCGCACCGTCGTCGGCGAAGGACGCATCATCGCGATCCAGCAGCCCCACACGTACTCCCGCACGCAGGAGATGTTCCGCGAGTTCGCCGAGGTCCTCGAGACCCACGCCGATCACACTGTCATGCTCGACGTGTACGGCGCGCGCGAAGACCCGGTGCCCGGGGTCACGGGCGAGCTGGTCAGCGGCGCCTTCGCCGATCCCGCCCACGTGCACTACGTGCCCGACTGGCAGGCGGCGGCGGAGTACACGGCTGAGATCGCGCGCCCCGGCGACTACGTCATCACTCTCGGGTGCGGCAACGTCTACCAGATCATCCCGCAGGTGCTCGAGGCGCTCTCCCGCACCGAGGCCGCGGCGGTCTGAGCGTGAAGCGGCCCTCGCCCCTCCCGCAGCAGCCGGAGTCCGTCCGCCCCGCCCCGCGGGTCGCGCGGGCGGCCGCTCGGGATGACGCCACGGCCGAGCAGACCGCACCGGTGACGCCCCTCGCCCGTCCCGGATCGGTGGATGCCGCGGAGCAGCCGTCCGTCGGCGGCGGCGCGGGTCTTCGCGACGTGTGGCGGGCCTCGCGGGCCCGTCGACGGGTGATGAAGGCCGAGGTCAAGCGCTTCACGGTACGCAGTCGCCGTCGCCGCAACATCTGGATCGGCGTGGGCGCCGCGATCCTCGTCACCGTGGTCGGCACCGCGGGTGCGGCGTACAGTCCGCTGTTCGCGGTCGAGCGCATCGACGTCGTGGGCGCCTCGCAGCTCGATGCCGCGGCCGTCACCGAGGCGCTGAACGGGCAGCTCGGCACCCCGCTGGCGCTCGTCGACGACAGCGCCGTGAAGGCCGCCCTCGTGCGCTTCCCGCTCGTCGAGTCCTACACGCTCGAGGCGCGGCCCCCGCACGACCTCGTCGTGAACGTCGTCGAGCGCACACCGATCGGCGCGATGCAGACGGCAGCGGGCTTCACTGTGGTGGATGCCGCCGGCGTCGCCCTGTCGACGACGCCCGACGCGCCGGCGGGCCAGCCGGTCCTCGAGATCGCCGAGGGCACGGGATCGGCGGCGTTCCACGCGGCCGGTCGCGTCGTGCGCGCCCTTCCGGACGCGGTGCGATCCCAGGTGACCGGCGTCACGGCATCCACTCCCGACGACGTCACGCTGACGCTGGGCGCGTCGGGGTCGAAGGTGGTGTGGGGCAGCGCCGATCGCTCGGCCGAGAAGGCCGTCGTACTCGACCGGTTGATGCAGAAGAGCCCGCCCGATCGGGCCAAGGAATACGACGTGACGTCGCCGGAGGCGGGCGTCGTCCGCTGATCTTCGCGGCGAATATCCGACACGCCGCGTGTCGGGCGGGCGGGGTCGGATCCGCCACCTACCTTCGAGCTAAGGAATTGCATACCGGGCAATTCTTTAACCCTCAACATGAGGTTTAGAGTTTCGGGTTCGGGGACAAACGGAGGCCGGCATGAGCCACAACCAGAACTACCTCGCCGTGATCAAGGTCGTCGGTGTGGGCGGGGGCGGCGTCAACGCCGTCAACCGCATGATCGAGCTCGGCCTGCGCGGCGTGGAGTTCATCGCGATCAACACCGACGCGCAGGCGCTGCTCATGAGCGACGCCGACGTCAAGCTCGACGTGGGTCGCGAGCTCACCCGGGGACTCGGCGCGGGTGCCGACCCCGAGGTCGGCCGTCGCGCCGCCGAAGACCACGCGGAAGAGATCGAAGAGGCCCTGCGCGGCGCCGACATGGTCTTCGTCACCGCGGGCGAGGGCGGTGGCACGGGCACCGGTGGTGCGCCGGTGGTCGCCAAGATCGCCAAGTCGATCGGCGCCCTGACCATCGGTGTCGTCACCAAGCCCTTCTCGTTCGAGGGTCGCCGTCGCCAGAGCCAGGCCGAGGCCGGCGTCGGTCGCCTGAAAGAAGAGGTCGACACCCTCATCGTCGTCCCCAACGACCGCCTGCTCGAGATCAGCGATCGCGGCATCTCGATGATCGAGGCCTTCGCGACCGCCGACCAGGTGCTGCTCGCGGGTGTGCAGGGCATCACCGACCTCATCACCACCCCGGGTCTGATCAACCTCGACTTCGCCGACGTCAAGAGCGTGATGCAGGGTGCGGGCTCGGCCCTCATGGGCATCGGCTCCGCCCGTGGCGCGGACCGCGCGATCAAGGCGGCCGAGCTGGCCGTCGAGTCGCCCCTCCTCGAGGCGTCGATCGAGGGCGCGCACGGTGTGCTGCTGTCGATCCAGGGTGGCTCCAACCTCGGCATCTTCGAGATCAACGACGCCGCCCAGCTCGTCAAAGAAGCGGCCCACCCCGAGGCGAACATCATCTTCGGAACGGTCATCGACGACACCCTCGGTGACGAGGTGCGCGTCACGGTCATCGCGGCCGGATTCGACGGCGGCGAACCCTCGCTGCGCATCGATCCCGTCGCCGCCCAGCGTCCGGCATCCGCGCCCGTGCTGCCGGCGATCCCGGCCGACGACGTCGCCCGCGATCTCGACGCCGCCGAGGAGCAGAAGGCCACGACCGAGCGCGCTCCCGAGCGTCGCCCGGAGCCGGCCCCCGTCGCCGCGCGCGTCCCCGAGACCTCGTACGACAACGGCTACGCCGACGACGACCTCGACGTGCCCGACTTCCTGAAGTAAGCACGCACGATCTCTCCGACGAAAGCGGGTCCGGTCTCCACCGGGCCCGCTCTCGTCGTCGAAGGAGCCCCATGGACACCGCCCTGGCCGATCGGCTCGCCGCCGTCGACGAGCGCATCCGGGATGCCGCCCGCGTGGCGCACCGCGACGTCGCCGACATCACCCGCATCGTGGTGACGAAGTTCCATCCCGCCGCCCTCGTCGCCGAGCTCCACGCGCTCGGTGTGCGCGACGTGGGGGAGAACCGCCAGCAGGAACTCACCGCCAAGCGCGCCGAGCTCGCCGGCATCCCGGATCTGACCTGGCACTTCATCGGCCAGGCGCAGACGAACAAGGCCCGCGCTGTGCGCGCGGCGGCGGATGCCGTGCACTCGGTCGACCGCGCCCGCATCGCCGACGCGCTGGACGCCGCCGACGGCGCCGCCCCGCTCGACGTCCTGCTGCAGGTGAACCTGACCGACGACACCGGGCGCGGCGGGGTCACGCCGGAGGGCGTCGAGGAGCTCGCGGCACATGTCGCGGGACGGCCGTCGCTGCGCCTGCGGGGCGTCATGGCGGTCGCCCCCCTCGACGAAGAGCCCGCGCGCGCGTTCGAGCGGCTGCGGGCGTGCGCCGACGCCGTGCGCGCCGTCGTGCCCGACGCGCGGTGGATCTCGGCCGGGATGACGGGCGACTTCCCCGAGGCGATCGCCATGGGCGCGACACACCTGCGGATCGGCTCCGCAATCACGGGCCCGAGGCCTGCGCGCGACTAGCCTCGGACCAGACGAGCGAACGGAGGATGCGATGTCGAACCCCCTCAAGAAAACGATGGTGTACCTGGGCCTCGCCGACGAGGAAGAGACCTATGAGGAGACAGCGCCGCAGCCCATCGCGCGCAAGCAGCCCGCGCCGACTGCTGCTCCCGTCGAGAAGGCCGCGCCGGTGACCCCGCTGCACCGCCCCGCCGTGGTGCGTCAGCCCACCGCCGGGCCCGTCAGCGAGATCCTCACGGTGCACCCCAAGCAGTACCGTGACGCGCAGACGATCGCCGAGAACTTCCGCGAGGGCATTCCGGTCATCATCAACCTGTCGCAGATGAGCGACGCCGACGCGCGTCGCCTGATCGACTTCGCGAGCGGACTCTCGCTCGGGCTGTACGGCCGCATCGAGCGGGTGACGAGCAAGGTGTTCCTGCTCTCGCCCGAGAACATCGCCGTTTCCGGCGACGGTGCGATCGCGCAGGCCGACCCCGAGGTCGCGCCCTTCGCGTCCCAGTAACGCGCCGTGGCCGTGGTGAGCCTGATCGGCTCCATCCTCAGCACGATCCTGTTCATCTACATCGTGATCCTGCTCGCGCGCCTCGTGCTCGAGTACATCCCGATGTTCAACCGGGAGTGGCGCCCGCGCGGCGCCACCCTGGTGCTCGCCGAGATCGTCTACACCGTGACGGATCCGCCCATCAAGCTGATCCGGCGTGTCATCCCGCCCCTCCGCATCGGGGGCATCGCGATCGACTTCGGTTTCGCGATCGTGATGTTCGCCTGCTTCCTGCTGCTGAGCGTCACCCGCTCCCTCGCAGCCGTGTGAGCTCAGAGCCGCCGCTCTTCCGTCGGTGCTTCGACACCGGCGGAGGGCGGCGGCTATGCTGTTCCGAAGCGGTACGCCCCGGTGCGACACCCCCATCCCTTCTTCATCAGAGCTCTCGAAAGAGGAATCACCATGGCACTGACCCCCGATGACGTCGTCACCAAGCAGTTCCAGCACGTGCGCTTCAAGGAGGGCTTCGACCCCGACGAGGTCGATGACTTCCTCGACGAGATCGTCGTCGAGTGGCGCAAGACCATCGCCGAGAACGAAGAGCTGAAGAGCAAGCTCGCGGCCTACGAGTCCGGTGACGCCACCCCCGCACCCGCCGAAGCGCCCGTCTCCGAGGCCCCCGTGGCTGCCGAGCCCGTCGTCGAAGAGGCCCCGGCTCCCGTCGCGTCGACGCCGACCTCCGACCTGGAGCCCGCCGCCCAGAGCGCCGGCATCATCGAGCTCGCTCAGCGCCTGCACGACGAGCACGTCGCCGAGGGTCGCACCCAGCGCGACCAGCTCATCAGCGAGGCTCAGGCTCAGGCGGCATCCATCGTCGCCGAGGCCGAGCAGAAGGGCCGCGAAGAGCGCGCCCGTCTCGAGAAGGAGCGCACCACGCTCGAGGGCCGCATCACCGAGCTCCGCAACTTCGAGCGCGACTACCGCTCGCAGCTGCGTTCGTACATCGAGGGCCAGCTGCGCGACCTCGACACCACCGCGACGTCCTCGGGCTCGACGCCGGTGTCGGCGATCGGTCTGTAGGACGACTCTTTGCGCAGTCGATCTCCTCTGCGTCCGGCGGCGGCCGGCATCGTCATCGCGATTCTCGCGGTGCTGGTGCTGGCCGCCGACCAGTTGGCGAAGACCGTCGCCATCGACAACCTCCCCCCGGAGCGCGTCGTTCCGGTCCTGGGCGACGCCCTGCAGTTCTACCTCGTCCGAAACCCCGGGGCGGCGTTCTCGCTCGGCGAGGGCGTGACGTGGATCTTCACGATCGCGCTGGCGGTCGTCGCCGGCGTCATCGTCTTCTTGGCGGTGCGTCGTGTGCGTTCGCGCCTCTGGGCCGTCGTCCTGGGCCTTCTTCTGGGCGGCGTCCTCGGAAACCTCACCGACCGACTCGTTCGCGAGCCCGGATTCCCGGTCGGCCATGTCGTCGATTTCATCTCCACGCCGTGGATGATGCCCGCCATCTACAACGTCGCCGACATCTTCATCGTCTCGATGATGATCTCGGTCGCCATCCTCGTGCTCGCGGGACTCCGCCTCGACGGAACGCGGGAGACCCGCTCGTCGCGGGCGGCCGATGACGGCGCCGATGTGGAGCCGTCGCCCGAGACCGGCACCCGCTGACATGGAATCGCGCAGCCTCCCCGTCCCCGACGGGCTCGACGGAACACGCATCGACCAGGCGCTCGCCAAGATGCTCGGGTTCTCGCGCACGTTCGCGGCCGACGTCGCCGATGCCGGCGGCGTGAGCGTCGACGGTCGCACCGTCGGTCGGTCCGATCGCCTGCGCGCGGGCAGCTGGCTCCTGGTCGAGTGGGAACCCAAGCGCGATCCCGAGATCGTGCCGGTCGCGGTTCCCGACCTCGGCATCGTGCACGACGACGACGACATCGTCGTGGTCGACAAGCCCGCCGGCGTCGCCGCGCATCCCTCGCTCGGGTGGGAGGGCACGACGGTCCTCGGGGCTCTGGCCGCCGCCGGCTTCCGCATCGCCACGAGCGGCCCCGCCGAGCGCCGTGGCGTGGTGCACCGCCTCGATGCGGGCACGAGCGGCCTGATGGTCGTGGCGAAGACCGAGCGCGCCTACACGTTGCTCAAGAGCGCCTTCAAAGAGCGCGAGGTCGAGAAGATCTACCACGCCGTCGTGCAGGGCCACCCCGATCCGCTCGCGGGCACCATCGACGCGCCGATCGGTCGGCATCCGCACCATTCGTGGAAGTTTGCGGTCACCCCCGACGGCAAGGACTCGGTGACCCACTACGAGACGCTCGAGGCCTTCCCGCGCGCGTCGCTCCTCGAGATCCATCTCGAGACCGGTCGCACCCACCAGATCCGCGTGCACATGGCCGCTCATCGTCACCCCTGCGCGGGCGATCCGCTGTACGGCGGCGATCCCACCCTGTCGGCGCGGCTGGGGTTGACCCGGCAGTGGCTGCACGCGCACCGGCTCGCCTTCACGCACCCCGGCACGGGGGAGTGGGTGTCGTTCGAATCGCCGTACCCGGCCGATCTGGCGCACGCACTCGACGTGCTCGGCGACGGCGTCTGAGACCGGACCAGCGGGCGGGTCGACGCCCCGGCGGCGCCCGTTTCGCATCCTGACGGTCAGCGTCCGCCCGCGAAACGCGTCGGCCCGGCGCTCAGCGCCGCCCGCACCCGCGCCACCATCTCGGCATCCAAGATCTCCTCGATCTCCGAGACCGGATGCCACCCCACCTCGGTCATCTCGCCGTCCACCGGCACGGGGTCGCCCGAGACCCAGGTGCACGCGAACGTCAGGTCGAGGTAATCGCTCTGATCGCCGTTGGCGTAGGTGACGCGGGGGATCTGGTGCACCCAGGCCAGTCTCTCGGCCCGGATGCGCACGCCGGCCTCCTCCTCCGCCTCGCGCACCGCCGCGTCCGCGGGCTCCTCCCCGGGGTCGACGATGCCGGTGATCGGCGTGAGCCGTCCGGTGTCGCTGCGCCGGCCGAGGAGCACCCGGTCGTCGCGCACGATGACGGCGGTCACCCCCACGAGGGCGAGAGGGGCGGTGCCGACGTGTCGGCGCAGTTCGAGCACGAATTCCGGGGTGGGCACGCGCCCACCGTAGCGGAGCCGCGCGCGGAGGTCGGCGCCGACTGGGCGTCCGCCGCGAACATCCGGGGGCGATGTCGGAGGCCGAACGTACACTCGATACGTGGCAGCAGACTCCTTCGTTCACCTTCACGTGCACAGCGAGTATTCGATGCTCGACGGCGCGGCGCGCATCGGCCCGATGGTCCAAGAGGCCGTCAAACAGGGCATGCCCGCGATCGCCGTGACCGATCACGGCAACACCTTCGCCGCCTACGAGTTCTACAAGACCGCGAAAGACGCGGGCATCAAGCCGATCATCGGCATCGAGGCCTACGTCACCCCCGGCACGCACCGCTCCGACAAGACGCGCGTCCGCTGGGGATCGCCCGAACAGCAGAGCGACGACGTCTCGGGGTCGGGTGCGTACACGCACATGACGTTGCTGTCCGAGACGACCGAGGGCATGCACAACCTGTTCCGCCTGTCGTCGAGGGCGAGCATGGAGGGGTACTACTTCAAGCCGCGTATGGATCGTGAGCTGCTGCAGACCTACAGCAAGGGTCTGATCGCGACGACGGGCTGCCCCTCCGGCGAGGTGCAGACCCGCCTGCGGCTGGGGCAGTACGAGGCCGCCCGTGCCGCGGCGGCCGAGTTCCAAGACATCTTCGGCAAAGAGAACTACTTCGCCGAGATCATGGACCACGGGCTCTCGATCGAGCGTCGGGTCATGGGCGACCTGCTCAAGATCTCGAAAGACCTCGGCATCCCCCTCGTCGGCACGAACGACCTGCACTACACGCACCAGCACGATGCCACGAGCCACGCCGCCCTGCTGTGCGTGCAGTCGGGGTCGACGCTCGACGACCCGAAGCGCTTCAAGTTCGACGGCGACGGCTACTACGTCAAGTCGCCCGCCGAGATGCGACAGGTCTTCCGCGACAACCTCGAGGCGTGCGACAACACGCTGCTCATCGCCGAGCGGTGCGACGTCGCGTTCGACACCTCGGCCAACTACATGCCGCGCTTCCCCGTCCCTCCGGGCGAGACCGAGGGGAGCTGGATGATCAAAGAGGTCGAGAACGGCCTTCACGACCGCTACCCCGGCGGCATCCCCGACGACGTGCGCAAGCAGGCCGAGTACGAGACCGACGTCATCCTGCAGATGGGTTTTCCGGGCTACTTCCTCGTCGTCGCCGACTTCATCAACTGGGCCAAGCGCAACGGCATCCGCGTCGGTCCCGGCCGTGGCTCGGGCGCCGGGTCGATGGTGGCCTACGCGATGAAGATCACCGACCTCGACCCGCTGCAGCACGGGCTCATCTTCGAGCGCTTCCTCAACCCCGACCGCGTGTCCATGCCCGACTTCGACGTCGATTTCGACGACCGTCGTCGCGGCGAGGTCATCCAGTACGTGACCGAGAAGTACGGCGACGAGCGCGTGGCGCAGATCGTCACCTACGGCACCATCAAGGCGAAGCAGGCGCTGAAAGACGCCGGCCGCGTGCTGGGCTTCCCGTTCAGCATGGGCGACAAGCTCACCAAGGCCATGCCGCCCGCGGTGATGGGCAAAGACATGCCGCTCGACGGCATGTTCAACCCCGAGCACCCGCGCTACAAAGAGGCGAGCGAGTTCCGCACGCTCATCGAGACCGACGCCGAGGCCAAGACGGTCTTCGACACCGCGCTGGGTCTCGAGAACCTCAAGCGCCAGTGGGGTGTGCACGCGGCCGGCGTGATCATGTCGAGCGAACCGTTGATCGACATCATCCCGATCATGCGTCGCGAGCAAGACGGCCAGATCGTCACGCAGTTCGACTACCCGGCGTGCGAATCGCTCGGGCTGATCAAGATGGACTTCCTGGGGCTGCGCAACCTCACCATCATCAACGACGCCCTCGACAACATCGAGGCCAACCGCGGCCACCCGCTCGTGCTCGAAGACCTCGCCCTCGACGACGCGGCGTCGTACGAGCTCCTCGCCCGCGGCGACACGCTGGGCGTCTTCCAGCTCGACGGCGGCCCGATGCGCTCGCTCCTGCGTCTCATGCGCCCCGACAACTTCGAAGACATCTCGGCCGTGCTCGCGCTGTACCGTCCCGGCCCCATGGGCGTGAACTCGCACATCAACTACGCGCTGCGCAAGAACAAGCAGCAGGAGATCGAGCCGATCCACCCCGAGCTCGAAGAGCCCCTGGCCGACATCCTCGACACCACCTACGGTCTCATCGTCTATCAGGAGCAGGTGATGGCGGTGGCCCAGCGGGTCGCCGGGTACACGCTCGGTCAGGCCGACCTGCTGCGCCGCGCGATGGGCAAGAAGAAGAAGAGCGAGCTCGACAAGCAGAAAGAGATCTTCTTCGGCGGCATGACCGAGCGCGGGTTCGGCGACGTCGCCCAGCAGACGCTGTGGAAGGTGCTCGAGTCCTTCGCCGACTACGCCTTCAACAAGGCGCACACCGCCGCCTACGGACTCGTGTCGTACTGGACGGCGTATCTCAAGGCGCACTATCCCGCCGAGTACATGGCCGCCCTGCTGACCAGCGTCGGCGACTCGAAAGACAAGATGGCGGTGTACCTCAACGAGTGCCGTCGCATGGGCATCAAAGTGCTGCCGCCAGACGTCAACGAGTCCATCCGCTTCTTCGCGGCCGTCGGCGAAGACATCCGCTTCGGTCTGGGCGCTGTCCGCAACGTCGGCACCAACGTCGTCGACGGCATCGTCGCCGCCCGCCAGGATGCCGCCTACACGTCGTTCCACGACTTCCTGTCGAAGGTCCCGGTACACGTCGCCAACAAGCGCACCGTCGAATCGCTCATCAAGGCCGGGGCGTTCGATTCGCTGGGATCCACCCGTCGCGCGCTGATCGAGGTGCACGAAGACGCGTGCGAGGGCGCGGTGCTCGACAAGCGTCGCGAGGCGAACGGCGAGGTCGGGTTCGACTTCGATTCGCTGTGGGACGAACCGCAGCAGGTCGTCAAGGTGCCCGAGCGACCCGAATGGACGAAGAAAGACAAATTGGCGTTCGAGCGCGAGATGCTCGGACTCTACGTCTCCGACCACCCTCTCGCGGGTCTCGAAGTGCCCCTGGCAAAACACGCATCGACGTCCATCCACGACCTCCTCGCATCCGAAGACGTGCAGGACGGCGACCAGGTCACCGTGGCGGGGCTCCTCACGAGCGTCCAGCACCGTGTCGCCAAGCAGAGCGGCAACCCCTACGGCATGGTGACCGTCGAGGACTTCAACGGCGAGGTGACCGTGATGTTCATGGGCAAGACGTATGCCGAGTTCGCACCGATCCTGCAGGGCGACGCGATCATGGTCGTGCGCGGCCGGGTGTCGCGGCGCGACGACGGGTTGAACCTCCACGCGCAGAGCGCGTTCGTGCCCGATCTCGAAGGACTCGACGAGTCGGGCGGGCTCACGCTCGTCGTCCCCGAGCAGCGCGCCAACGAGGCGCTTGTCGGTGAGCTCGCCGAGATGCTGCGCCGGCACTCCGGCTCCACCGAGGTGGTGCTGAAACTGCACAAGGGAGGCACGGCGAAGGTCTTCGAAGTGCCGATGCCGGTGCGCGTGACGGCCGATCTGTTCGGGGAGCTGAAGGGCCTCCTGGGCCCGAACTGCCTCGGCTGAATCGTCCTCGTCGTTTCCGCTGCAAGCCCAGCGGATGCCGAAGAGCCCGTGACTAGGATGACCAGGCGCTCCGGCGCCCTGGTGAAAGGATCATCGTGACCGATCAGACCCCCCACGACGGGATCACGCCCGACGATCGTGAGCGTCTCGCCGCCTCCGCCGACGAGACAGCCGACCGCGACCGCCCCGTCTCCGCCGTGCGCGCCGAGGAGCACCGCTCCGTTCCGGCGTCGGCGCACGCCAACTCCGGTTCCCACGACAGGAACGACAGCCCCACCGGCCGGGCCCCGCAGTACGGGGTCGGTCCGTTCTCCGTCCGCGAGGTCGCACTGCTCGGTATCTGGGTGGTCGCGTTCTTCGTCTCGTTCTTCCGCACGAACCTCCTCGACTCGCCGTCGGGAGTGCTCGTCGGCGGTGTCAACGTCTGGCTGTCGGGCCTGTGGTGGATCCCCACGATCGCGCTGCCGACCGTCGCCGTCGGTCTGCTGGTGCTGCGTCGCCTCTCGCCCCAAGGAATCCGCCGCGTCGGCTCGCTCGGCATCGACCAGTTCGCCTCCGTCGCCTTCACCGTCTCGGCGCTGGTGTGGATCGCGTGGGTCTGGGACACCGTCGTCGTCTTCGACGAGACCGGTATCTGGACGCGCTCGTGGGTCATCTGGGTCGAGGCCGTCGTGCTGCTCGCCGGTGTCGTCCTCACCGTCTTCGCACCCCTCATCCCCCCGTTCTCCCAGGACTTCCGCGACCGCGAAGACGTCCCGGCGCACCGCAACGCCCGTCCGATCCGTCCCGTCGTCGCCCGTCCGCGTGCGCCGCGCCCGCCGGCGCGCAGCCACAGCGGACATCGCGCGCCGCAGGCGGGGGAGGAGCACACGGCCGTCCACGACGACGCGCCCACCCCCGGGAGCTACACGGGGTCGACCGACCTCGCGCACGATGACGCCGCCCCGCGCACGACGGTGCTGCCAGCGCACGCCGCCGACGACAACGACACCGACGTCTTCGCCCCGCTTCGCGCCGGGCGCGACGAGGACCGCCACGACGAGAGCCCGCGTGTCGAGTTCACTCACGACGAGCACCGCGACGACTCCGACCGCGACGGCCACGGCGCCGCCCGCTCCGCGAGCGAGACGGCGTACGGACGCGAGGATGCCGTTGGCGACCGCCACGACGAGCGGGAGCACGCGCACGCACAGGCGTTCTGGGCTCTCGCGCCCGTCGAACGCGAGGTCGTCGACGACTACGGCACGCCGATCTTCCGCATCGGTCCGACCGCGTGGGCGCTCGTCGTCGAGGATCGCGGTGAGACCTTCGTCGTGCGTCACGACGACGGCCGTATCGGCTACCTGCACGACGTCTCCGGCGTCACGCGCGGCTGATCGCCGTCCGCGAGCCGCCCGCCGCACGCGGGCGGCTCGCGGACGGGCGCGTTTGCCGTCAGGCCGACGCCGCACCGGGCGAGACCGCGAGCAGACGACGGCCCGGCGTCCGTGGGCCGACGCTGGGCGCCGCCCGCAGGCCGTTCGGCTCCCGCCGCCCGCGAGCTGCCCGCGGAACACCGCCCACGAGCCGTGGGGCTCCCCACCGCCCGCGGGTTTTTCGGCTCCCCGCGTCCCGCCGGTCCTCGTTTCCCGCCGCTCGCGAGCCTTTCCGGCTCCCCGCTTCCCGCCGGCCCTCGACTCCCCGCCACCCGCCAGCCCCCGGCTGAACACCGCCTGCGAGCCGCCCGCGACGCGCGAGGCGGCGCGAGGACGGCCGGTAACCTGGACGCATGCTCCGCACGATCGATCTCCGCGGCCGCGTGCTCTCGCCGGCCGAGCTCCTCGCGGTGGTTCCCCGCGCCGACGCCGCGCGCGACGAGGCCCTGGCCACGGCCGCGCGTCTGGTCGACGACGTCGCCCACCGCGGCGAAGAGGCGCTGCGCGAGCAGGCCGCGCGTTTCGACCGGGTGAGCGACCACGCCATCCGCGTCCCCGCCGACCACCTCGCCGAGGCTCTGCGAGACCTCGCCCCCGAGATCCGCGCGGCTCTCGAAGCCGCGATCGAGCGCGTGCGCACGGCATCCGCCGCCCAGGTGCCCGCCCCAGTCGTCACCGAGCTCGGCGCCGGCGCCCGCGTCACCCAGCGGTGGCAGCCGGTCCGTCGCGTCGGACTGTACGTTCCCGGCGGCAAGGCGGTCTATCCGTCCAGCGTCGTGATGAACGTCGTCCCCGCTCAGGTCGCCGGCGTGCGCGAGGTCGCGCTCGCATCTCCTCCCCAGGCCGAGTTCGGCGGGCGTGTGCACCCGGTCATCCTCGCCGCCGCCCGCCTGCTCGGGGTGACCGAGGTCTACGCGATGGGCGGAGCCGGTGCCATCGGCGCGTTCGCGCACGGGGTGTCCGAGATCGGCCTCGACCCGGTCGACGTCGTCACCGGGCCGGGCAACAACTTCGTTGCATCCGCGAAGCGGGCCGTGGCCGGCCGGGTCGGCACGGACTCCGAGGCCGGCGCCACCGAGATCCTCGTCGTGGCCGACGGCACCGCCGCCCCTGCTCTGATCGCCGTCGACCTGGTGAGCCAGGCCGAACACGACGAGCAGGCGTCGGCCGTGCTGGTGACCGACTCCGCTGCCCTCGCCGACGCCGTGCAGGCGGCGCTCCCCGCGCGCGTGGACGCGACCCGTCACAGCGAGCGGGTGACCGCGGCCTTCCACGGCCCGCAGTCGGCCGTCGTGCTCGTCGACGACATCGCGCAGGCGACGGCATTCAGCAACGCGTACGCCCCGGAGCACCTCGAGCTGCACCTCGCCGACCCGCGTCCCGAGGACTTCGTGAACGCGGGGGCGGTCTTCGTCGGTCCGTACACGCCCGTGAGCCTCGGCGACTACCTCGCCGGCAGCAACCACGTGCTCCCCACCGGTGGTCAGGCGCGGTACGGTTCCGGCCTGTCGGCGGCGACGTTCCTGCGGCCCCAGCAGGTCGTGGAGTACGACCGCGCGGCGCTGTCCGAGGTGCGGGATGCCATCGTCATCCTCGCCGAGGCGGAAGCGCTCCCCGCGCACGGTGAGGCCGTCACGGCCCGTTTCGAGGCGTAGTCGTGCATTGCCCCTTCTGCCGCAACCCGGACTCCCGCGTCATCGACTCGCGCACGAGCGACGACGGTCTCAGCATCCGCCGTCGTCGGCAGTGCCCGAAGTGCGGTGGTCGTTTCTCGACGGTCGAGACAGCGAGCCTCAACGTCATCAAGCGCTCCGGCGTGGTCGAGCCGTTCAGCCGCGAGAAGGTCATGTCGGGCGTCCGCAAGGCCTGCCAGGGACGGCCGGTGACCGACGCGGATCTGGCGGTGCTCGCCCAGCGTGTGGAGGAGGCGATCCGACAGACCGGGTCGTCGCAGATCGAGGCGAACGAGATCGGGCTGTCGATCCTCGGTCCGCTCCGTGACCTCGACGAGGTCGCGTATCTCCGTTTCGCGAGCGTCTACCAGGCCTTCGACTCGCTCGACGATTTCGACGCGGCCATCGCGCAGCTGCGCGCCGATCACGCCCATCGCGCTGCCGCCACCGTGAACGACGAGGTCGACGGGCGTCCAGTAGCCTGACGGTGATGTATCCCCTTCTCTTCCGCACGGTTCTCACCCGCTTCGATCCCGAGTTCGCGCACCACCTCGGCGCCCTCGTCATCCGCGCCGCGGGCGTCGAGCCGGTGGCATCCGTCGTCCGGCGTTTCACGGCGCCGACGCCCGACCAGCGTGTGCACGCGCTCGGGCTCGACTTCGCCTCGCCGTTCGGCGTCGCGGCGGGTTTCGACAAGAACGTGACGATGGGGCGGGGCCTGGGAGCCCTCGGCTTCGGCCACGTGGAGGTCGGCACCGTCACGGCGCTGCCGCAACCGGGCAACCCCAAGCCGCGCCTGTTCCGCCTGGTCGCCGACCGCGCGGTCGTCAACCGCATGGGCTTCAACAACGACGGCGCCGCTGCCGCCGCGGCCAAGCTCCGCCGCCTTCGTCGATCGCGGACGTGTCCGGTGATCGGCGTCAACATCGGCAAGAGCCGTGTGGTCGCCGTCGAAGACGCCACCACCGACTACGTGCGCAGCGCGAAGCTGCTGGCGCCTCTCGCCGACTACCTGGTGGTCAACGTGTCGTCGCCGAACACCCCCGGTCTGCGCGGGCTGCAGGCGGTCGAGACGCTGCGTCCGCTGCTGACGGCCATACGGGACGCCGCCGGTGCGACGCCGCTGCTGGTGAAGATCGCGCCCGACCTCGACGACGCCGAGGTGCAGGACATCGCCCGCCTCGCCGTCGACGCCGGTCTCTCGGGGATCATCGCGACCAACACCACGATCGAACGTTCCGGACTGCGCACGGATGCCGCGACGGTCGAGGCCGCGGGTGTCGGCGGCCTTTCCGGTGCCCCGCTGAAGGCACGCGCGAGCGAGGTCCTGCGGCTCGTCCGCGAGGCCGTTCCGGCGGACTTCGTCGTGATCTCGGCCGGGGGAGTGGAGACCGCCGACGATGTGCGCGAGCGCCTCGCGGCGGGCGCCACTCTGGTGCAGGGGTACACGGGCTTCCTGTACCGCGGTCCGCTGTGGGCGCGACAGATCAACCGCGGCCTCGCGCGCACCCGCTGACCCGCCCCGCCGTCGCCGTCCCGGCACACGCCCGCCCCGCACCCGCTGACCCGCGCGCCGCGCGAGCGGCCTCGGGGCTCCGGTCTCGGAACGGGCCGACGGGCGGGGAGAACAGAAACGGCGCGCCCGAAGGCGCGCCGTTCCCGACGATTCGAGGGGCCGATCAGACCGGGTACTGCCCGCGCTTGACCTGCGCCTTGGGCAGACGCATGAAGCGCATCTGCACGGTGCGCATCGCCGCGTACCAGCCGAGGCCCTTCTCGAGCTTGCTCTCGCCGAACTTCTCCTTCGCGGCCTTCTTGACGCGGATGGAGGTGATGATCATGTCGCCGACGACGAACAGGATGAAGATCCACAGCGCCACGAACGACCAGTACTGGAAGATCGACATGGGGATCAGGGTCGCGACGATGACGAGCACCATGAAGGGCATGACGCCCTCACCGAGATGCCAGCCGGCATCCACGAAGTCGCGCGCGAATCGGCGCTGCGGCCCGCGATCGCGCACCGGGAGGTAGCGCTCCTCGCCGGCGGCCATGCCGATGCGCGCCTTCTCGCGCTGGGCGGCGAGCTCGGCGCGGGCGCGCGCCTTCGCCTCCTTGGTGTCGGGTACGAGGGGCCGCTTGCGCGCGGCCTCCTGCTCGGCTCGCGACGGGGTCGCGCGCCCCTTGCCCGTGCCGATCTCCGTCGGGTCGACGGGGGTGTCGTTGGGAGCGGGGGCGGGAGACTTTGCCACGGGAGACCTCGGAAGTTCGCTGATCGGGAGATTTAAGATTACCCGCATGACCCTCGACCTGTCCCGGCAGGACGCTGTGCAAAAAGCAGCGGACGCCGGCATCCCCGCCGCCCTCGCCGATCTCGGCTCGCTCGTTCGCATCCCCTCGATCGCATGGCCTGCGTTCGACCAGTCCGCCCTGGTGAAGAGCGCCGACGCCGTCGCGGCCCTCCTCGAGGGCACGGGCGTCTTCGACACGGTGAAGGTCGCTCGGGCCGCGATCCCCGGTACCGACGAGACGGGGCAGCCCGCCGTGCTCGCCTCCCGTGCCGCGCGCAACGGACGCCCGACCGTACTGCTGTACGCGCACCACGACGTGCAGCCCCCCGGAGACGAGGCGCTGTGGGACTCCCCGCCCTTCCAGCCCACCGTCCGCGACGGTCGCCTCTACGGACGCGGTGCCGCCGACGACAAGGCCGGGATCATGGCGCACGTCGGCGCCATCCGGGCCGTGGCCGAGGTGCTCGGTGACGACCTCGACCTGGGACTGGCCGTCTTCATCGAGGGGGAGGAGGAGTACGGTTCCCGGTCCTTCGCCCAGTTCCTCGCCGACAACGCCGATGTGCTCCGCTCCGACGTCATCGTCGTCGCCGACTCCGGCAACTGGGACGAGCGCACCCCGGGTCTCACCGTGTCGCTGCGCGGCAACGCGCGCTTCACGCTGACCGTCCGCACCCTCGCGCACGCATCGCACTCGGGCATGATGGGCGGCGCGGTCCCGGATGCCATGCTCGCCACCGTCAAGCTGCTCGCGACCCTGTGGGACGATGACGGCGCGGTCGCGGTCGATGGGCTCGCCGTACGCGACGCCGAGACCCCCACCTATGACGAGACCACCCTGCGTGAGGAGTCCGGACTGCTCGAGGGCGTCCGGCCCATCGGTCGGGACTCGATCCTCAGCCGCATCTGGAACAAGCCGTCGGTCACGATCACCGGATGGGATGCCACGCCCGTGGCGTCGGCATCCAACACCCTCGCTTCCGAGACGAGCGTCGTCATCAGCGCGCGCGTCGCGCCCGGTCAGGATGCCGAGCAGGCCTTCGCCGCGATCGAGAAGCACCTTCGCGCGCACGCGCCGTTCGGTGCCCACCTGGAGTTCAGCGACGTCGACTGCGGCGACTCGTTCCTCGTCGACACGAGCGGCTGGGCGGTCGGTGAGGCGCGCGCGGCCTTCGCCGACGGCTACGGCGTCGATTCCGTCGACGTCGGCATCGGCGGCTCGATCCCCTTCATCTCCGACCTCGTGCGGGAGTTCCCGGCGGCGCAGATCCTCGTGACGGGGGTCGAAGACCCGCACGCCCGGGCGCATAGCCCGAACGAGTCCCTGCACCTCGACACGTTCCGCAACGCCCTGGTCTCAGAGGCGCTGCTTCTGGCGCGGCTGAACGAACGCACCATCTGACGGGGCCGCGGGGGCGGGATCGGCGTAGACTCGACTCGTCCCCGCGACCGATCAACCCGAAGGGCATCGCCATGACCGACACCACTCTGTCGTCCTCCGCCGAGACCCGCGAGCACGGCGTGGGCCTGACCGCCGCCGCCTCCGACAAGGTGAAGAGCCTGCTCTCGCAGGAGGGTCGCGACGACCTGCGCCTGCGCGTGGCCGTGCAGCCCGGCGGCTGCTCCGGACTCATCTACCAGCTCTACTTCGACGAGCGCTACCTCGACGGCGACAAGGTCGTCGACTTCGACGGCGTCGAGGTCATCGTCGACGACATGAGCGTGCCGTACCTCGATGGCGCGAGCATCGACTTCAAAGACACGATCTCGGAGCAGGGCTTCACGATCGACAACCCCAACGCGCAGGGCTCCTGCGCCTGCGGCGACAGCTTCCACTGAGCTCTGCCGCCGCTCGACGGCGCCGCTTTCGAGAACCCCCGGGACCCACGGATCACACCGTGGAAACCGGGGGTTCTCGATGTCTCGGCACTGGACGAATGGCCTGAGAACAGTGAGAGGTTGCCGTAGACTGTCAAAGCTTCATCCACGACCCGGAAAGGTGCATTGTGCCCTCCAAACGTCGCCTTCGCTGGGCAGCGCTCCCTCTCGGGATCGCGTCCGTCGCACTCCTCTCGGGCTGCACCACGACCCAGCTGCACGGATTCCTGCCCGGCTTCGTCGATGACGGCACGCCCGCGACGAACCACACCGACATGGTCGCCGGCCTGTGGGTCAACTCGTGGATCGTGCTCCTCGCCGTGGGTGTCATCACCTGGGGCCTGATGCTGTGGTCGGTCATCGCGTACCGCCGTCGCAAGGGCCAGTCGGGCCTGCCGGTGCAGCTGCGCTACAACATGCCGGTCGAGATCTTCTACACGATCGTCCCGCTGATCCTGGTCGTCGGTTTCTTCGCCTTCACGGCGCGCGACCAGAACACGCTCGAGACGCAGTACGACGACCCCGACGTGTCCATCACGGCCTACGGCAAGCAGTGGGCGTGGGACTTCCAGTACAACGGCGAAGAAGAAGACAACTCCGACGCCGTGTACTCGATGGGCGTCCAGGCCAAGGCCACCTCCGACGGGTACGACCTCGACGACGTGCCCACCCTCTACCTGCCGGTGAACAAGACGGTCAAGATCGACCTCCGCTCGCGCGACGTCATCCACTCCTTCTGGATCATCGACTTCCTGTACAAGAAAGACATGTACATCGGCCGCGACAACGAGTGGTCGTTCACGCCCACCCGTGAGGGCACGTACGAAGGCAAGTGCGCCGAGCTGTGCGGTGAGTACCACTCCGCCATGCTCTTCAACGTCAAGGTCGTCAGCGAGGCCGAGTACGAAGACTACCTCGACTCCCTGCGTCGCGCCGGCGACGTGGGTGACATCAGCGACCTGTCGCGTCTGCAGAACCTGACGACGACCGGTACCGAAGGGAACGAGTGATCATGGCCACGACGCTTCCGCTCCAGGGGACGGGCCCTTCGCGGCCGACGACTCTCCCGCCGCGTCAAGCCGCACTGCTGAGCACCACGCGTGTCGAGCAGAAGGGCAACCTGGTCGTCAAGTGGATCACGTCCACCGACCACAAGACCATCGGGTACATGTACCTGATCGCCTCCGTCATGTTCTTCATGCTCGGTGGAGTGATGGCGCTTATCATCCGTGCCGAGCTGTTCGAGCCGGGCATGCAGATCATCCCGACCAAAGAGCAGTACAACCAGCTGTTCACCATGCACGGCACGATCATGCTCCTCATGTTCGCGACGCCGTTGTTCGCCGGCTTCGCCAACGCCCTGCTCCCGCTGCAGATCGGTGCGCCCGACGTGGCGTTCCCGCGTCTGAACGCGTTCGCGTTCTGGCTCTTCCTGTTCGGCTCCACGATCGCCGTGTCGGGCTTCCTCACCCCTCAGGGTGCGGCCGGCTTCGGATGGTTCGCCTATCAGCCGCTCGCCAACGCGAGCTTCTCCCCGGGTGTCGGTGGAAACCTCTGGATGCTGGGTCTCGGCATCAGCGGTTTCGGCACGATCCTCGGTGCGGTGAACTTCATCACCACGGTGCTCACCATGCGTGCACCGGGCATGACGATGTGGCGCATGCCGATCTTCTCGTGGAACACGCTCATCACGAGCATCCTGATCCTGCTCGCGTTCCCCGTGCTGGCCGCGGCCATCTTCGCCGCCGCCGCCGACCGTGTGCTCGGCTCGCACATCTACAGCCCCGAGAACGGCGGCGTTCTGCTCTGGCAGCACCTGTTCTGGTTCTTCGGTCACCCCGAGGTGTACATCATCGCGCTGCCGTTCTTCGGCATCGTTTCCGAGATCTTCCCGGTGTTCAGCCGCAAGCCGATCTTCGGCTACAAGACGCTCGTATACGCGACCATCGCGATCGCCGCCCTGTCGGTGGCCGTGTGGGCGCACCACATGTACGTCACGGGTGGTGTGCTGCTGCCGTTCTTCGCCCTCATGACGATGCTGATCGCGGTGCCGACCGGTGTGAAGATCTTCAACTGGATCGGAACGCTGTGGCGAGGCTCGGTCACGTTCGAGACACCGATGGTGTTCGCTCTCGGCTTCCTCGTGTCGTTCGTGTTCGGTGGTCTGACCGGTGTCATCCTGGCTTCGCCCCCGCTGGACTTCCACCTCTCCGACTCGTACTTCGTGGTCGCCCACTTCCACTACGTGGTCTTCGGCACGGTCGTGTTCGCGATGTTCGCCGGCTTCTACTTCTGGTGGCCGAAGTGGACCGGCAAGATGCTCAACGAGCGTCTCGGCATGGTGCACTTCTGGATGCTGTTCATCGGCTTCCACATGACCTTCCTCATCCAGCACTGGCTCGGTGTCGACGGCATGGTCCGCCGCTACGCCGACTACGCCGCTGCCGATGGGTGGACGTGGGAGAACCAGCTGTCGACGGTCGGTTCGATGATCCTCGGCGCCTCGATGATCCCGTTCCTCCTCAACGTGTGGATCACGGCTCGCAAGGCACCGCGCGTGACGGTGGACGACCCGTGGGGCTACGGCGCATCGCTCGAGTGGGCGACGTCCTGCCCGCCGCCCCGTCACAACTTCACCTCCATCCCGCGTATCCGCAGCGAGCGCCCCGCGTTCGACCTGAACCACCCCGAGGCCGGTATCCCGGTCGGTGTGGGCCCGGCCAAGGACGCCCCGGATGCGCCCGTCGTGGATGCCGCTGCTGGAGAGGTCAAGTAAGCCGATGCGTACCAATACCAACCTCTGGTGGATTCTCGCGGTCTTCTCCTTCCTGATCGCCGCCGTCTACACCGTCTGGAGCCTGCTCCAGCACGGCGGCGTCGAGTGGGTCGGCACGGTCGCCCTGGCGTTCCTCGGTCTCATGTCGACGATGATCGCCTTCTACATCGGGCGCGTCCTCAAGGCGCAGCGCGGTGAACTGCCCGAAGACACGCTGACGGCCGACATCGACGACGGCGACCCCGAGATGGGTGAGTTCAGCCCGTGGTCGTGGTGGCCGATCGTGCTCGCGGCTTCCGCGGCGATCGCCGTGATCGGTCTCGCCGTGGGCAGCTGGCTCGTCCCCGTCGGATTCGCGGTCTTCGTGGTCGCCATCGTCGGCTGGGTGTACGAGTACTACCGCGGGTACTTCGCGCGCTGATCCTGTGCCCGTTCGGCTGATAACGGCCGCCGTCTCGGATGCCGGCGCCCACCGTCCCACCAACCAGGACGCCGCCTTCGCGGCGTCCTGGGGTGCGGCCGTCGCTGATGGCGTCGGAGGCGGTCCGTCTGGTGATCTCGCGTCGGCGGCCTTGGTGCATCGCCTGGTGGCGACACGCGGTGGGGGTCTCGATGCCGATGGGCTTCTCGTGCGTATCCGCGAAGCGAACTGGGACATCCGAGCGCACGTCGAGCGTGACCCGGCTCTCGAGGGCATGGCCACCACGTTCACCGGCATCTTCCTGAGTACGACCGGAGATCTGCTGCTCGCGCACACGGGCGACTCGCGCGCCTACCTCTTGCGTGACGGCGAATTCTCTCGCGAGACGCGCGATGACTCGTACGTGCAGGCGCTGGTCGACCACGGCATCATCCCGCCCGAGGCGGCGGCGGCGCACCCCCGACGCAACATCATCACGGCGTCACTGGGTGGCGCAGAAGGCGACGTCGTGTCGGTGGCGGAGCGCCCGCCGCGGGTCGGCGACCGCTGGGTCCTGTGCAGTGACGGGCTCACCGACTACGTGCCCGAAGCCGACGTCGCGCGTCTCATCGCCGACGCCCACGATCCGCGCGCGGCAGCTGCGTCCGCCGTGGCCCTCGCACTCGAGGCGGGGACGCGCGACAACGTGACGGTCGTCGTCTGCGACGTCGTCGACGACGATGACACGGTGACGACGGAGCCCGTGTTCTTCGGTTCCGCCGCTCGCTGGTTCGCAGAGGACGTCGAGACGGCCTGACGACGGCGCCCGGGGTGCTTCCTGCTGGTGTGGGTCCCATGTCTCGCGCTGCACGCTTCCATCGGTCGCGTTGGCGCTTGCGTTCGCGTGCGCGCTTCCGGCAGGGCGAGGCGGCCTCGCATCCCCGTGGACGCCCGCTGAGCCTCCGAGCGCGCGCCGACAGCCTGATCGTTCCGTCGTGTGACGGAACGGGCCGCTGGCGCGCTCTTTGGCGCGTGTGGCGGTCGGTCGCGAGTCCGGCTATCCGTCGCCTCGGGCGTAACGGTGTGCGCCCTACACCTCAGCTCACGCTGTGCTCGAGCGCGGCACGCGCGAAGGCGTCGATCGCTGCCCCGGCCAGCTCGGCGCTCCGCGGGCCTCCGTGTCCGTCCTCCTCGACGATCTCGAGGCGGCTGCCGGGCCACGCGCGGTGCAGTTGCCAGGCGGTGAGGGCGGGCCCGCTGATATCGCGCCGCCCGTGTACGAGCACCCCGGGGATGCCCCCTAGTTCGTGGGCGCGGGGGAGGACCGCCTGCTCGCCCGGCAGGAAGCAGTCGCGGGCCCAGTAATGCGTCGCCAGCGTCGCGAAGTTGAGACGGTGCCGCGCGTCCTCGTGGAGGGGGCCCGGTTTCGCCAGGGGACCGAGCGAGATGTGAGTCGCCTCCCAGGCATCCCATCTGTCGCCGGCGTCGATGCGCACCCGCGGGTCGTCGTCTGTCAGCAGACGTGCGTATCCGTCGATGGTCCGCTCGTCCGTTCGCAGTGGCTCGCGCAATCGCTCGTGCGCTTCCGGAAAGACCGGAGCGATCCCGTCGGTGATCCAGTCGATCTCCCACCGGCCGCCGGTCGTCACGGCCAGGTTCACGATGGCGGATACACGCCGTGGGTGAGCCAACGCGTACGCCAGGGCGAGCGTGGAACCCCATGAGACGCCGTGCACGAGCCATGCGTCCACGCCGAGGTGCTGGCGGAGCGCTTCGATGTCGTCGACCAGGTGCGCGGTGGTCTGGATCTCGAGGCTCGCGAGGTCGTCGCACGCCCATGGTGTGCTCTTCCCGCATCCGCGCTGGTCTAGGCCGATGATGAGGTGGAGTTCCGGATCGAAGCGCCGACGATAACCGCCCTTCCCGAGTCCTCCGCCCGGGCCACCGTGGAGATACAGGGCCGGTCGACCCGCCGGGTTGCCCGAGGCCTCCCAGTACAGCAGGACCCCGTGAGGGCGCTCCAGGAAACCATGCGTGAAGGGCTCGAGAGGCGGGTGCTGCATCCCGGCATCCTATGGCAGGGGACGAGGGATGCCGTGGGCGCACCGGTCCGACGTCACGACGGGCGGAAGACACCGGGTCTGCCACCGGGCGCTGGTGCGTGTCAGTGCCGCACCACCATCACGGTCGGATCGAACACGCGCTCGCACGGTCCGCCGTCGTTCTCGAACGGTTGCCCCTCGCGAACCCAGTACTCGTAGCCGCCGATCATCTCCTTCACCGAGTAGCCGAGCTGGGCGAAGGCGAGAGCGCCCTTCTGCCCGGCGTTGCAGCCGGGGCTCCAGCAGTAAACCACCACGGGAGTGCCCCGGTCGAGCTCGAGGGGCGCGCGCTCCGCGATCTGTCGGTAGGGCATGTGCACAGCGCCCGAGATCCGCCCCTGCGCCCACGCCTCGTCGCCGCGCACGTCGACGAGCACGAACCGTTCTCCCGCCCTCTGCGCGGCGTAGACGTCCGACGGGTCGGTCTCGACGGCGAGGCGGTTCTGGAAGTACTGCACAGCATCGGTCATGCCTCAACGCTAGAGAGAAGCGGGCCCCTGGGGGAGTGATGAGGATGCCACGGTGCCGCGGGTTCCTGCCAGAGCGCCGCCGCCACCACGTCGTAGCGAGGAGAGCCCACGCCGAATGCACCGCGCGAACGACGAAGCCCCGGTGTCGATGACACCGGGGCTTCGTCGGAGGCGCTTACTCGTTCTTGTCGCGCGGTCCGTTCAGGCCCTTGGGGGCCGGGAACTCGACCTCGACCCGCTCGCCGACGGCGTTGCGGGGGCGACCGTCTTCGTCAGCACGGGCATCGGCGCCGGCGATCTCGTCGGCCTCTTCGTGAGCGATGTGGTCGAGCTCGTGGTGCTGGTGCGCCACCGCGGCGTCGATCTCGGCCTGCGTCAGCGGAGCGAGACGGTCCTCGAAGAACCAACGCGACACCGAGGCGCGAACGTTCTCGTGCCAGGGGATCTGACCCTTGTCGTTCGGGCGGACGACGAGAGGCTCGTACGTCTCGTTGTCGACCAGCTTCCAGCGCTCGTACTCGTCGACGGGCTGGTGGACCTCGATGTACTCGCCGCCGGGGAGGCGCACGATGCGGCCCGACTCGTAGCCGTGCAGAGCGATCTCGCGGTCCTTCTTCTGCAGCGCGATGCACATGCGCTTCGTGACGAAGTAGGCGAGGATCGGGCCCAGGATCAGCAGGGCCTGCAGGGCGTGGATGACGCCCTCCATCGTGAGGTGGAAGTGCGTCGCGATGATGTCGGACGACGCGGCGGCCCACATGACGGCGTAGAACGTGACACCGGCCGCACCGATCGCGGTACGCGTCGCGGCGTTGCGCGGACGCTGCGCGATGTGGTGCTCGCGCTTGTCGCCCGTGACCCACGCCTCGATGAAGGGGTAGACCAGCACCAGCACGATGAACAGACCGAGCACGGCGACGGGGAAGATGATGTTCCACGACCACGTGTGGCCCCAGAGCACGAACTCGAGGTGCGGCGGCACGAGACGCAGGGCGCCGTCTGCGAAGCCGATGTACCAGTCGGGCTGCGTACCGGCCGACACGGGGGAGGGGTCGTACGGGCCGTAGTTCCAGATCGGGTTGATCGTCACCAGCGCCGCGATGAGCACGATGACACCGAACGTGATGAAGAAGAAGCCACCCATCTTGGAGGCGTACACCGGCATCATCGGGTAGCCCACCACGTTGCTGTTCGTGCGGGCGGGGCCGGCGAACTGCGTGTGCTTGTTGATGATCATCAGCATGAGGTGCACCGCCAGCAGCGCGACGAGGATCGCCGGCAGCAGGAGGATGTGCAGCGTGTACAGGCGACCGACGATCGCGGTGCCGGGGAACTCGCCGCCGAAGAGCAGGAACGAGGTCCAGGTGCCGATGATCGGCAGACCCTTGATCATGCCGTCGATGATGCGCAGACCGTTGCCCGACAGCAGGTCGTCGGGGAGCGAGTAACCGGTGAAGCCCTCGGCCATCGCGAGGATGAAGAGGATGAAGCCGACGACCCAGTTGAGCTCGCGGGGCTTGCGGAACGCACCCGTGAAGAACACGCGCAGCATGTGCACGCCGATGCCGGCCACGAACACGAGGGCGGCCCAGTGGTGGATCTGACGGACGAGGAGGCCACCGCGCAGGTCGAACGAGATGTGCAGCGCCGACTCCATGGCGGCGGACATCGCGATGCCGCGCATGGGCTCGTACGCACCGTTGTAATGCGTCTCGACCATGGATGCCTGGAAGAAGAACGTCAGGAAGGTGCCGGATAGCAGTACGACGACGAAGCTCCACAGGGCGATCTCGCCGAGCATGAACGACCAGTGGTCGGGGAAGACCTTGCGGCCCAGCTCTTTGACGATGCCCGACATGCTGGTGCGCTCGTCGAGATAGTTCGCCGTGGCGCCGACGAAGCGGCCGCCGAGCGGCTTGCCGTCACGCCCCGCGGGAGCCTGCGGCGGACCCGAGTAGACGGCCGGTTCGGTCGTGACGTTCTCGGTGGGGTGAGTACCGGTGCTCATGAGCGCTCCCAGAAGCTGGGGCCGACGGGCTCGTGGAAGTCACTCTGCGCGACGAGGTAGCCCTCGGCGTCGACGGTGATGGGGAGCTGCGGCAGGGGACGGGCGGCCGGGCCGAAGATGACGGCCGCACCGTTGGCGACGTCGAACTGCGACTGGTGGCAGGGGCACAGGAGGTGGTGGGTCTGCTGCTCGTACAGCGCGACGGGGCAGCCGACGTGCGTGCAGACCTTCGAGTACGCGATGATTCCGTCGTACGACCAGTCCAGGTTGTTGGTCTCGGGATTGAGCTGCTCGGGCTGCATACGCATGAGCAGGACGATCGCCTTGGCCTTCTCTTCGAGGTAACCCTCGTCGTGCCCGAGGCCCGCGAGTTCTTCCGGGATGACGTGGAAGGCGGAGCCGAGGGTGACGTCGGCCGCGCGGATCGGACGACCCGAGGGGTCGTGCGACAGGCGCATGCCCTCTTTCCACATGGTGTGGCTGAGGAGCTTGACCGGATCCTGGTCCTGCGGCGCGAGACCGCGGAACAGGGTGATGCCGGGGATGATGGAGGCCGCCAGCGCGGCGAACATCGAGTTGCGGATGATCTCGCGACGTCCGAATCCGGAGTCCTTGTCGGCCTCGGCGAAGACGTTGATCGCACCCTCGCGAACCTCGTCGCGGCCGCGGGTCGCGTGGCGGTCCTCGATGTACTCCTTGTCGGACATGACCGACTTGCCCCAGTGGATGGTGCCGATGCCGATCGCCAGCAGCGCGAACGCGATGCCGAGCCCGATGAAGAGGTTGTTGTAGCGGATGTCGATCATCGCGCCCGACTCGATCGGGAAGATCATGTAGGCGATGCTCGCCCAGATGCTGGCCGCGACCGAGACGTAGAACAGGGTGTAGACCGTGCGGACCGCACGCTTCATCTCCTGCGGATCCTTATCGGTCATCCGCTGGCGGTGACCGGGAAGACCGGGGTTCTGTGCGGCGTCGGGAACCGCGACGGCGAGCCCCGAGCCGGGCTTCCAGGAAGCCCTCCCGTGCTCGAGTGCGTCGTCCTCGTGTGCCATGGTGCTCCTCGTGCGTTTACGTAATGTCGAAGACGACGGTCAGTTGGACTTCGCCGTGATCCACACGGTCAGGGCGATGAGCGCCCCGATACCGAAGATCCAGATGAACAGACCCTCGGAGACCGGGCCCAGAGACCCGAGGGCGTAGCCACCGGGGGAGTCGGTCTTCTGCAGGTACATCAGGTACGAGATGACGTCGCGCTTGTCTTCGGGGGTGAGGTTGAGGTCGTTGAACACCGGCATGTTCTGCGGACCCGTCACCATCGCCGCGTACATGTTGACCGGGCTGACGGTGTGCAGGTCGGGTGCCCACTTGCCCTCGGTGAGGGCGCCGCCCGCGCCGGCGACGTTGTGGCACATGGCGCAGTTGATGCGGAACAGCTCGGCGCCGTGGGCGAGATCGCCCTCGCCGTCGACGAGCTCTTCCGTCGGGTACTGCGGACCGGGGGCGGCCGACTGCACGTACGCCGCGATGGCGTTGATCTGCTCGTCGGTGAACTGCACCGGCTTGACCGGAGCCTGCGGCCCCTGTGCCTGCAGCGGCATACGACCGGTCGAAACCTGGAAGTGCACCGACAGCTCGCCGACGCCGAACAGCGACGGTCCCTGCTGGCTGCCTTCGAGGTCGAGACCGTGGCACGTGGCGCAGTTCGCCTGGAAGAGCTTCTGGCCCTCTTCGACCGCGGTGGCGGAGTTGGCCTCGCTGACGGGCGTGCTGGAGGTGGCGGCCATCGCCGCCGATGCGCCGGCGTAGACGCCTCCGGTCAGGAGGAGTCCGATACCGATCAGCGCGGCGGCGGCCAGGGGGCTACGGCGCCCGGACGCCCGACGAGTCTTCTTCTCGCGTGCCATGTGGAGTACAGCTCTCTTACTTGAGGAAGTAGATGACGAAGAACAGGGCGATCCAGACGACGTCGACGAAGTGCCAGTAATAGGACACGACGATCGAGGTGGTCATCTCTTTGCGGCCGAAGTTCTTCACGGCGTACGCGCGACCGATCACGAGCAGGAAGGCGATGAGGCCACCCGTCACGTGCAGGGCGTGGAAGCCGGTGGTGAGGTAGAAGGCCGAGGCGTAGGGGTTGGCGCTGATGGGCATGCCCTCCGCCACCAGCGTCGCGTACTCCCACACCTGACCCGACACGAAGACCGCGCCGAGGATGAAGGTGAGGTAGAACCACTCCACCATTCCCCAGCGGCGCCAGAAGGAGTTCGCCTTGACCGTGTACGGCTGGTACCGCTCGGCGGCGAAGACGCCCATCTGGCACGTGACCGACGACAGCACCAGGATGATGGTGTTGACGGTCGCGAAGGGGACGTTGAGCAGCTGGGTCTCTTCGGCCCACAGGGAGGCGGAGGTGCTGCGCAGGGTGAAGTAGATCGCGAACAGGCCGGCGAAGAACATGACCTCGCTGCCCAGCCACACGATGGTGCCCACGGCGACCGGGTCGGGTCGCTTCACGGCACGCACGGCCTGGGAATACGTCGCTGAGGTCGTCACCGTTCCATTATGCGCGATCCGCAGGCCCGATCTTCCCATCCCGAAGATGAGTTATTCCATCGTCGAGACTTAGGGAAGCCTCAGAATCCGCAAGGAATCCCCGGTACGGCCCGACTTCGCCCGACGGCCACCTCGGCACGGTCGCGCCACACGCGTGTGAAAGGATCATGGCATGGCGGAACGCTTCACCTGGCCCGATCTGCTCTCGTCGCTGCTGGCGGGCGACGACCTCAGTGTCTCGGAGTCCACCTGGGCGATGCGACAGGTCATGGCGGGTGAGGCGACGCCCTCCCAGCTCGCGGGATTCCTGATCGCGCTGCGGGCGAAGGGCGAGACCGTCGAGGAGATCGTCGGCTTCCGCGACGCGATCCTCGAGGCGGCCGTTCCTCTCCCCGTGCGAGCGGAGGTACTCGACATCGTCGGTACGGGCGGTGACCGCTTCGGCACCGTGAACGTCTCGACCATGGCGGCGGTCGTGGCCGCGGCATCCGGAGTTCCCGTCGTCAAGCACGGCAACCGAGCGGCCAGCTCGGCGTCGGGATCGAGCGACGTGCTGTCTTCTCTGGGCATCGCCCTCACGCTGGCGCCGGAGCAGGTCGCCGAGACGCTCGAGCGCACGGGCATCACCTTCGCGTTCGCGTCGGCGTTCCACCCCGGGTTCCGCCACGCCGGTCCCACCCGGGCCGAGCTCGGCGTGCCCACCGTCTTCAACTTCCTCGGGCCCCTGTGCAACCCCGCGCGCGCCGAGGCCAACGCGGTCGGTGTCGCCCACCTCGACCGCGTGCCGCTGATCACGGGTGTGTTCCGCACGCGCGGCGCGACGGCACTCGTGTTCCGCGGCGACGACGGCCTCGACGAACTCACCACGACGGGCCACAGTCGCCTGTGGGAGATCAGCCGCGGCGACGTGCACGAGCACGACCTGGATCCGCGAGACCTCGGCATCCCCCTCGCCGACATCGACGATCTGCTCGGCGGATCGCCGGATCACAACGCCGACGTCGTGCGCCGGGTGCTGTCGGGCGAGACCGGACCGGTCCGCGACATCGTCCTGCTGAATGCGGCGGCGGGCCTGGTGTCGTACCGCTTGTTCCAGGATGCCGCCGAGGTGCAGCGTCCGATCCTGGAGCGCCTCGCCGAGGCTATGGCCGACGCCGCCGCAGCGGTCGACGACGGCCGGGCCTCGGCCAAGCTGGGTGACTGGGTCGAGACGACGAAGGCCCTGGCGGAGTAGCGCACGATGCACCCGCTCGACGCGCTCACCGAGATCGCCTATCTGCTCGAGCGGGAGCGATCGTCGCGCTACAAGTCGAAGGCGTTCCGTACGGCCGCGAAGGCGATCGAGGGACTGAGTGACGGCGAGCTGCGTGACCCCGGGCTTCGTCGTCGGCCGGGCATCGGCGAGTCCACCTTCGCGGTCATCCAGCAGACGCTGGCGGGGGAGGTTCCCGAGCGCCTGGCGACACTTCGCGCCGAGAACGCGCCCGTGGGTGGGGCCGCGCTGCGGGCGGAGCTGCGGGGTGACCTGCACAGCCACAGCGAATGGTCCGACGGGCTCACCCCGATCGACGCCATGGTCGCGGCCGCCCGCGGGCTGGGGCACGAGTACCTCGCGTTGACCGACCACTCGCCGCGGCTCACCGTGGCGAACGGACTGTCACCCGAGCGCTTGCGCGCGCAGATGGAGATCGTCCGCACCCATCGCGGTGGCGGCTTCACCCTGCTGACCGGCATCGAGGTCGACATCCTCGACGACGGCGACCTCGACCAGGAGGACGACCTGCTGCGCGCCCTCGATGTGGTCGTGGCATCCGCTCATTCGAAGCTGCGCATGGAGCGCGGGCCGATGACGCGTCGTCTGGTGGCGGCAGCCTCCGACCCGCGGGTCGATGTGCTCGGGCATGTGACCGGTCGACTCGTGGAGGGGTCGCGGGGGACGCGCCCGCCGTCGGAGTTCGACGCCGACGCCGTGTTCGCGGCGTGCGCGGCGTCGGGGGTCGCGGTGGAGATCAACTCGCGCCCCGAGCGGCAGGACCCGCCCGACGAGCTGCTGCCCGTCGCCGTCGACGCCGGGTGCCTGTTCTCGATCGACTCCGATGCGCACGCGCCGGGGCAGCTGTCGCTGCTCGACTACGGCGCGGCGCGCGCCGAGAAGGCGGGGGTGCCGGCCGACCGCATCGTCACGACGTGGCCTCTCGAACGGCTGCGGGAGTGGCTCGAACGGCCGCGCTGAGCGTCAGCGCGCGAGCGCGGCGAGGACCCGGGTCATCGACGAGCCGAGGTTCCACTTCTCGGCGAGCGCCTCTGCGGCGTCGATGTCGACATCACCCAGGCGATCGTCGAACGGGGCGAAGGTGAGATCGCGGGCGACACGGACGACGGCGGGAGCGACGTCGAGGTAGTCCGAGGCGGCGGCGATCTTGGCGCGCTGGGCCGGCGTGCCCCCGGTTCCCTGTGCCGCGGCCGCGCGGATGTCGTCGAGCGAGCCGTGGGCGGAGAGGAGCGAGGCGGCCGACTTCTCGCCGATCCCCGCGACGCCGGGGAGTCCGTCGGAGGGGTCGCCGCGCAGCACCGCGAAGTCGGCGTATTGGGCTGCGCGCACGCCGTACTTCGACACGACGGCGGCGTCGTCGACGATCTCGAGGTTGCTCATCCCGCGCGCGGTGTAGACGATCCGGATGCCGCGCGCGTCATCGATCAGCTGGAACAGGTCTCGGTCGCCAGTGACGATGTCGACCGGCGAGTCCGCCGCGGTGGCGAGGGCGCCGATGACGTCGTCGGCCTCGTGCTCCGCCGCGCCCACGACGGGGATTCCGAGGGCGGCGAGGACGTCACGGATGACGGGGATCTGCGCTTCGAGGGGATCGGGGACCTCCTCGATGTCGGTCCCCGCGGGCACGGCCTCGACGACGCGATGCGCCTTGTAGCTCGGCAGGAGGTCGACGCGCCAGGCCGGGCGCCAGTCGTCGTCCCAGCACGCGACGAGCCGGGTCGGCTCGTAAGCCGTGACGAGCTTGGCGATCATGTCGAGCAGCCCCCGGACCGCGTTCACCGAGGTGCCGTCGGCCGCCTTCACCTTGTCGGGAACGCCGTAGAAGGCGCGGAAGTACAGCGACGCGGTGTCGAGGAGCATGATGCGGTCGGTCACGGATGCGATCCTGTCACGATCGAGGCGGCGGCCGGGGACGTCGGCGGGCCGGCGGGGTCGGTCGTCGGGGGTCGCGAGGACCGGCCATGATGAACCGTGTCCGATCTCCACGACAACCTCCGCCGCACCTTCCGTTGGCTCGGCGACCGCACCGACGACACCTCCGCAGCCGATCTCACCGGGTGGTGGCGTGAGCCGGGGATCGTGGCGCAGATCGGCCCGGGCCTCGCGGCGCTGTTCCCGGACGACGCGCCGACGGTCGTCATGGGGCCGCAGTCGCGCGGCAGCCTGCTCGGTGCGCTCGTGGCGCACGCGCTGGGCGTGGGGCTCGCCGAGGTGCGGAAGGACCCCGCGCAGAACGTCGACAGCGACGCGTGGTGGGAGGTCACGACCGCGCCGGACTATCGGGACCGCCATCTCCGCCTCGGACTCAGACGGACACTGCTGCGGTCGGGGGACCGCGTGATCTTCGTCGACGACTGGGTCGATACGGGTGCGCAGCTGGAGGCGTGTCGGCGGCTGGTCGATGTCAGCGGCGCCTCCTGGATCGGTGCGGCCGTCGTCGTCGACGCTCTGCAGCGATCGGACCTGCGACACAACCTGCGGGTGCGCTCGTTGCTGCACGTGCGCGAGCTGCTGTGAGGCGCTCGGCCTAGAGTGGCGGGATGTCCTTCGGCTCGGCATCCGTGCGTCCGTCCGCCCAGGCGCCGTGCCCGTGCGGGGACGGAGCGTTCGGCGCATGCTGCGGCCCGATCCTCGACGGGGCGGCCGCGCCGACGGCCGAGAGGCTCATGCGCTCGCGCTACACCGCCTTCGTCGTCGGCGACGCGGCGCATCTGGTGCGGTCATGGCATCCGCGGACCCGTCCCGACGATGTCGTCGCCGACGACGGCACCGTGTGGCGCAAACTCGTCATCGAGGGAGCCGAGGAGCACGGGGATGCCGCGACGGTGACGTTCCGCGCATCCTGGCGGCAGCACGGAGTCGATGGAGAACTGCGCGAGCGGAGTCGGTTCGTCCGCCGCGGCGGGCGGTGGGTCTACGTCGACGGCGACATGGACTGAGGCGTCAACCCCGCCGGTCGATGTCGGGGGTGCTGCGTAGGGTCGTGCTCGCACACTCGGCGAAAGGACACGGATGATCCCCGACGCGCAGCGCGACCTGCTCGAGAACCCCAACTACGGCAGCCTCGGCACCGTCCGGCCCGATGGCACGGTGCAGGTCAACCCGATGTGGTTCGACTTCGACGGCGAGCACCTGCTCTTCACGCACACCGTGACGCGGCAGAAGTATCGCAACCTGCAGAAGAACCCGTCGATGAGCCTCATGGTCTTCGACCCCGACCAGCCCTACCGCTACATCGAGGTGCGCGGCCGCCTCGTCGAGGCCGTTCCCGACCCGGAGGGCGCGTTCTACGTGCACCTGGGCCAGCGCTACGGCAATGCCGATCAGGAGGCGCCGCCCGACCGCGCCGACCGGGTGGTTCTGAAGATGTCGATCGAGAACGTGGGAGGACAGTGACATGGAACGCATCGTGATCGTCGGAGGGCACGGAAAGGTCGCGCTGCACCTCGCGCACCTGCTCGCCGACCGGGGAGACGAGGCCACCTCGGTCATCCGCAACGCCGAGCAGTCGGCCGACGTCGAACGGGCGGGCGCGACGCCGCTGGTGCTCGACGTCGAGAAGGCCGGCGTCGATGACATGGCGGAGGCGTTCTCGGGCGCGGATGCCGTCGTGTGGTCGGCCGGGGCCGGGGGCGGCGACACCGATCGCACCTACGCCGTCGACCGCGACGCCGCCCAGCGGGCGGTGGACGCGGCATCGAAGGCCGGCGTACGGCGGTTCGTCATGGTGTCGTGGATCGGATCCGCGCCGGATCACGGGATCGACCCCGATGACGCCTTCTTCGCCTACGCCGACGCGAAGCTCGCCGCTGACGACCACCTGCGCGCGAGCGACCTCGACTGGACCATCCTGGGTCCCGGCACCTTGACCACCGAACCGGCGACCGGTCGCATCTCGACCGCACCCCAGGGCAAGGCGGAGGTCGGACGCGCCGACGTCGCCGCGGTCGTGGCGGCGGCGCTGGTGCAGCCCGCGACGATCGGACGCTTCATCCGCTTCGGCGCCGGCGAGACGCTCATCCCCGAAGCCATCGTCGCCGATGGCGCGCGGAGCGACGCGTGAGCGCCCTCGCCGACCGGGCGCGGACGTTCGCCGAGCTGCACACCGCACCCGAGATCCTGCGGGTCGTGAACATCTGGGACGTCGTGTCGGCGCAGGCCGTCGCGGCACTCCCCGAGACGAAGGCCCTGGCCACGGCCGGGCACTCCATCGCCGCGACCTTCGGGTACGAAGACGGCGAGAACATCCCCCTCGAGGTCATGCTCGACATGGTCGGTCGCATCGTCGCCGCTGTCGACGTGCCGGTGACAGCCGATCTGGATGCCGGATTCGGAAACCCCGGCGAGACCACCCGCCGCGCGATCGGTGTGGGCGTCGTCGGAGCCAATGTCGAAGACCGCGTCAAGCCGTTCGACGAGGCCGTGGCGGCGGTGGAGGCCGTGATCGCGGCGGGCGCGGCGGAGGGGGTGCCGTTCGTCCTCAACGCCCGTACCGATGTGTTCGTGAAGGGCGGCGATCGCCCGCTCGACGACAAGATCACGGATGCCGTGAAGCGCGGGCGCGCCTTCCTCGACGCCGGCGCCACCTCGGTCTTCGTGCCGGGTCTGCTCGACGCCGAGACGACGCGCCGTCTGGTCGAGGGGCTCGGGGAGCGCCGCCTGAGCGTCATCGGCTTTCCCGGCGCGCCCTCTGCGGGGGAGTACGAGAAACTCGGCGTCGCGCGCATCTCCTACGGACCGCTGACGCAGCGCGTCGCGCTGACCGCCCTGCAGGATCTCGCTCAAGACCTCTACGGCGACGGCGTGATCCCGTCGTCGGTGCGCGCGCTCAACTGATGTGCGCACCCGGGACACCGCAGCCGCGGTGCTCCCGGGTCTCGCACGAGAGTTCTGCGGCGCGGTGCTCGAGATACCGGGCCAGTGTCAGCACGCAGCGTCGACGTGTCGGCGGACCGCGGGTGCGGCATCCGTGCGAGTCCGCGTGAGCACGCTGAAGCACGCGCGGATTCGCGTCAGTCGTCGTCGGAACCGTCTGCGTCGTCGTCGACCACGATGACCCCGTCGGGAACCGGGTCGGCCAGCAGGGGCTCGGCCGCGAGGGTGAGATCGATGGTCGCCCGCAGCAGCCCGCCCAGGGTCGGCGACCGCAGCAGTTCCATCTGATCGAGTTCGCCGAGCGGGGCGATGGCCGCGACCTGCCACGCCCGGGGGAGGGGGTCTTCCGACAGCTCCACCTCGGGATCCCACCGCGTGCCGCCGAACTGCTGCGCGCGCGACAGGACGCGGCGCACGATCTTCTCCGCCTCGTCGAGGAGCGGGAGCAGGGCGTCGTTCCACTCCAGGTCGGGCAGGGGGCGCACGTCGGCGCGGGGGTAGGGCGCGTCGTCGAGCCACTCGACGATCTCGAAGCGTTCCGTGCCGCGCGCGACGATCTGCATCTGGCCCGCCTGGGGGACGACGTGACTCAGCTGCGCCATCGTGCCGAGGGCGAAGCGCTGGTCGCCGCCGCCCGTCTCGGAACCGCGTTCGATCAGAACGACGCCGAACGCCGGATCCGTCTCGTCGAGCAGGCGGCCGAGCATGACGAGATAGCGCTCCTCGAAGATCCGCAGCGCCAGCGGCGTGTGCGGAAACAGAACGGCTCCGAGGGGGAACATCGCGGTACCCATGCGTCCAGTCAACCAGCGCCCGCGAGCGAGGCGGCCCGGACGGGGGAGATTCGCAGGCGCGAAACCGAACGACGAGTGCGGGGACTCGGCATCCGGGATCTGTCAGAACCCGTCGTCGCGCAGCGTCTCGTGCACGCGGTGGAGGTCGGTCAGCATCGAGCCCACGAGCACCCAATGCGCCGGGGAGGGCATCTGGATCTGCAGCGGGCGGGTCAGCGCCGGTGCCTCGTCCACCGGGCGATCGACGCCGGCGTCCAGCGCGAACGCAAGGCGCACGTCGTGCGCGGCGCGGCGCAGCTGCTCGGCGATCGCGCGCACGGCGGGCTCGTCGGCGATCGAGCGCTCGTAGCCGTCGTAGACCGCCCGGGTCATGCCCACCGTCTGCGTCACGACGGGACTGAAGCGCTCGAGGAGGTCGCCCATCGCGGCGAGATCGGCCCGGTGGCGTCTGCTGCGGGGGTTCAGGGCGAGCGAGTCCTCGCCGTCGCGGAGGGCGTCGGCCGCGGCATCCCGAACCGGCCGGAGCAGGCGCGCCTCGATCAGCAGTCCCTCGAGCGAGGCCGGCGTCTGCGGTGTCTCGAGGGCATCGGCGAGGCGCTCCATCGCGGCGGCGAGCTCGCGCCCCAGGGTGTCGACCTTCTCGCGCGCGGCGGGGACGAGCACCGGAGGGACGAGCACCGCGTTGACGACGATGCCGATCGCCGCACCGATGAGCGTCTCCAGGACGCGGTCGAGGGCGTAGTTGGGGGTGGCGGTGCCGAGGGCGAGCACCAGGAGGGCGCTGATCGCGATCTGATTCGTCGCACCGGGGGAGATGCGAGCCGCCCAGGCCACCACGAGGGCGACGCCGGCCGAGAGCAGGGCGACCCACGGCTGCGATCCGAAGGCCAGGCCCAGCAGCGAGGCGATGACCACGCCCACGATCACGCCCACGCTGCGCTCGACGGCACGTGTGAAGGACTGGTTGACGCTCGGTTGGACGACCAGCAGCGCCGCGATCGCGGCGAAGATCGGCGGCGGCCCCTGTATCAGCCACCCCGCGATCAGCCAGGCGGCGACGATCGCGACGGCGGACTTCGCCACCTGCAGCAGGGGGACGCGGCGGGGGGCGCGGACGTTCAGGCTGCCGCGGACCGCGCGGAGGTCGGGAATGCGCACGTCTCAGTCTCTCCGGGTGACGCTGTCGTCGGGGGCGTCGGAGACCTCCTCGATCGGGGGCATCACGAGGTCCCCCGCTGGTCGGCCCGAGCGCTGAGTCGGCGCTGGCGCATCGCCAGGAACAGCGGGAACGTGAAGGCGAACGCGGTGATCCCCGACAGCACGATGTACAGCCACGCGAACCGCATGCCGAGCCGCCGTGCCTCGACGATGATGAAGATGCTCCCGGCGATCGCGACGACCAGCAGATCGACCGTGATCGACGACACCGCCGGGCCGCTCGAGACGAGGTCGCCGACGAAATCGCGCATCTGCACGATCGCGAAGGCGTTGAAGGTCCAGGTGCCCACGAGCCCGGCCACCGCCAGCACGAGGAACGCCACGGCTGTCGGTGTCCAGTGACGGCGCAGTTCGCTCATGCGCCCGATCCTGCCGCAGCCGCGATGTCGGAGGCAGGGGCTAGCGTCGGAGCATGGATGCCGTCACCGCCACGCGCATGCTCGACGACCGCGAACGCGAGGTCGAGCACCGCCTGAGCCGCTTGCGCGACGACGAGGCCAGTCTGCGGCACGACCGCGCCGACGCCACCGCCGACGACGAGCACGATCCCGAGGGATCGACGCTGTCGGGGGAATGGGCGCAGGTCGACGCCCTTCGTCGAGGCGCCGAGAGCGAGCGCGCCGAGATCCTGGCGGCGCGCGAGCGGGTGGCATCCGGCACCTTCGGCGTCTGCGAGCAGTGCGGTCGGTCGATCGCCGACGAGCGTCTGGAGGCGCGCCCCTTCGCACGTCGCTGCATCGCGTGTGCGACGTGATCGCGGGCGCTTAGGCTCAAGGGGTGGAACCTCTGCTCATCGCTCTGCTGTTCGCCAACGCCGTCTTCAACATCGTCGTGTGGCCACGGTTCTATGTCCGCGTCGCGAAGGACCCCCGGGCGAAGGATGCCGCGGGAAAGCCGACGCCGTTCCTGATCGTGCACACCGTGCTCATCGCGCTGGCGCTCGTGCTGGCGCTGGCATCGCTGATCGCCGCGATCGCCGCGCTGATCGGGTGAGTCGGGGTTCCTCGCCGAGGCGCCGCGGGCCTTTCGGGTCCGCGCCGATGGGCGGAGACGGCACCCCGCGCGGGCGCCGAGGGTAGACTCGTGGAGCGGGATCTTCCCGCTGCACGGTGCATCTACCTGCCCGGTCCGGTAAGGCGGCACGTTCCCCCGCCTCCGGAGACCGAACCATGACATCCCCCGCGCCGCAGCGCGTCGTCGCCCACCGCCCCCTGATCCATCACGCCGGCGCGTGGTACTTCCCCGTCGCCTTCGTGGCCCGGTTGCCCTTCGCGATGATGACGGTGGGCGTACTCGCACTGGTCGTCGCGGTGCGGGAGTCCGTGGCTCTGGGCGGACTGACCTCCGCCGCGGTGGGGATCGGCGTCGTCGTCGCCGGGCCCGTGCTGGGCGACCTCGCCGACCGACACGGACAGTCGCGGGTGCTCGTGCCCACCGGCATCGCGAACGGTCTGCTGCTCGCTCTCTTCCCGGTCGTCGTGAGTTCCTCCGCCGCCGACGCGGTCGTGCTGGCCGTCGCCGTCGGGATCGGTCTCACCGGACCGCAGACCGCGGCCATGTCGCGCGCTCGCGTGATGGCGCTCATCGGCGCGCGGGTCGCCCCCGAGCGGCGTGAACGCACGTTCTCGCGCGCGATGGCGTACGAGTCGGCCGCGGACGAGACGGCCTTCGTCATCGGGCCGTTCGTCGTCGGTGTTCTCGCCGCCGTGATCGCTCCCTGGGCGCCCATCGCCGCGGCTGCCGCCCTCAGCCTCGTCTTCGTCACCGCCTTCGCCCTGCACCCGACGGGTCGGGTCGTACCGACCGCGTCCACGCGCGGTGAGCGGGCGCCCGCGCGTGCGTTGCGGCATCCCCGCCTTCTCGTGCTGGTCGTCGCCGTCTTCGGCGTCGGGGCGTTCTTCGGCTCGACACTCACCTCGCTCACGGCGTTCATGGCCGCCCAGGGTGCACCCGAAGCCGGTGCGTTGCTGTACGGCGCGATGGGGGTGGGGTCGGCGGTGCTCGCGCTCGCGGTCGCGGTCCTGCCCGCGGGATTCGCGCTGCGGTGGCGGCTGGTCGTCTTCGCGATGCTGCTGTTCGCCTCGGCGGGAGCGTACTCCGTGGGCGGCTCGGTGCTCACCGTGACGGTCGTGCTCTGCCTCATGGGCCTGGGCGTCGGGCCGGCGCTGGTGACCCTGTTCAGCCTCGCCGGCACCCGTGCACCGGCCGGACGCACCGCGACGACGATGACGATCCTCGCCTCGGCGCTCACCCTGGCGCAGGCGCTGTCGTCGGCGGTCACGGGAGCCGTCGCCGAGAGCGTGTCGGTGGCGACGGCGATGCTGTTCCCCGCCGCCGCGGCATCGCTCGTGCTCGCCATGGCGGCGGTGAACGCGTCGCGCGCACGGCGGTGGGACCAGGCCCTGCCCGTGGAGTGACGCCCCCTCCGTCATCCCGTCACCGCGCCGTCACGCCCGCGGCAGCGGGTACCGCCGCCGCAGCAGCACGCGCTGCACCAGCGTCCACACCGTCGTCACGGCCAGATACAGCGCCGCCGCGAGCGGCACGAAGAGCGCGACCACCGCGGTCGAGAACGGCAGTGCCCCCGTGATCGTCGTCGTCCAGGCGGGTGCCGCCGGATCGACCGGCGGCCGCAGCCAGCGGCGCGTGAGCTCGACGGCGAAGACGATCACCGCCACCAGCGAGCCGAAGACGACGAGGATCGTCGCCTCCGCCGTGCCCGATGTCAGGGCCGCGACCAGGCTCCGACCCAGCGGAACGCCGAGGAGGTCGTGGGCGAGCAGCGCGTTCGCCTGCCCGCCGACGGTGGGATGCAGGAAGACGGCGTACAGCAGCCCGACGACAGGGGCCTGCGCGAGGAGGGGCAGACAGCCCGCCGCGGGGGAGACGTTCTCGTCGCGGTACAGCTGCATCGTCTCGCGCTGAAGGCGTTCGGGATCGTTCCGCCAGCGTTCCCGGAGGACGCGCAGGCGGGGAGCGAGTCGCGCACGCGTTTGTTCGGCGCGCGCCTGCGACACCCCGACGGGGACGAGGAGCAGTCGCACGATCAGAGTGACGGCGACGACGGCGACCGCCGCTGCGGTCGACCCGACGAGCGGATCGAGGGCGGCGGTCAGGGCGATCATGGCTCGCGTGGCCAGGTCGAGCAGCAGGGTGAGGGGAGGAAAGAGGAAAGGGTCCACGGGCGTCCATTCGTCACGGCGATCACAGGGCGATCGGTCGCGGGGCGCGAGAAGTCGACGCGCGGGCGACCGGCGTCGCCTGCCGAGAACGCCGATGGATGCCGCGAGGCGGCGGGACGGTACGGTCAGGCGACGCGGATCGACAGACCCGGAGCGCGCGGGCGTGGGTGGCCGGACGCATCGGGGTCGCTCTGGGCGAGCGGGGCCGACGGGTCGATGGGCCGCGGCGACGGCGGCGCGATGCCGGCGCCGAGAGCGGGCACGAGGGTGAGGACGACGACGGTCGCGGCGACCACCGCCGCGGCCAGTGCCATCGCGAGCAGCGGCGCACCTCCACCGGGAGTGAGAGCGAGCTCGGTCGCGGCCAGCAGCAGGTTGAGCATGCCGATGAGTGATGCGATCACGTACTCACCCCCTGCCTCGAGAACCCCACGGTAGCAGGGCCGCTCGCTACGCTGGGGCCATGACCACCCTCGTGCTCACCGTCGTCGGAGACGATCGTGCCGGCCTGGTGTCGGCGGTCGCCGAGATCGTCCAGACCCACGGTGGCAACTGGGAGAACAGTGAACTGGCCGAGCTCGCCGGGGCCTTCGCGGGGATCGTCGAGGTCTCGGTCGCGGCCGAACGCGCCGATGCCCTGCGTGCCGCGCTCGAGGGACTGTCCGCGACCCTCGCCGTCACGGTGCACACGGGGGCGCCCGAGGGAACGGCATCCGCGCCCCACAGCGTCACCCTCGATGTCGTCGGCAACGACCGCCCGGGCATCGTGCACGACGTCTCCAGCGCCCTGAGTGCCCGCGGCGTGAGCATCGAGCGCATGTCGACGCAGACGACGGATGCCGCGATGGCCGGCGGACGCCTGTTCGAGGCCTCGATCACCGTCGTCGTCGGTCCCGACGTCGAGGTCGACGACCTCGTCGCCGATCTGGAGCGCATCGCCGCCGAGATCCAGGTCGACGTCATGTTCGCGGACTGAACCCGGCACCCCGACCGGGCGCGGTGCGTCGAATCACGGGCCGACTCGTGACCGACCACCGTCGCGCCGGCTCAGGGCTGCTGGAGCTGCGCGCGCCGTCCCACGACGCTGCGAGGTCAGACCGTGCGCCGACGCCCCGCGAGTCGTGCGACACCCCGCCACCCGAGCAGCAGCAGTGCGAGGGTGAGGGTCGCCACGATGATGAACGCCACCGCGACGCCCTGGCCGCTCAGGGCTCGGAGGACCATGCCGAGCGCGACCGTGATCGCCCACACGGGAAGCCCCGTCCGCACCACGGCCGTCGGGCGGCGCCACGCCCGCGTGACGAGCCAGCCCACGAGGAGGGCCGCGACGAACGGCCACGCCGTGGTCGCCAGACCCGAACCGAAGGGGCCGAGCACATCGCCGTCATGGGTCGCGCGACCGATGGCGGCGAACACGACGACGAGCACGGCGTCGAGCACGAGGGCGAGGGCGGGGGAGCGGCGCGCGGAGGTCACCCCTCCATTCTCGCCGCCGGATCCCCCGTGCCCGCTCGTGGGTAGCGTGGACCCATGCCCACGCGTCTGCTGCTCCTCGCCGACACGCACGTGCCGAAGCGGGCCCGTGCACTCCCCGCGGACGTTCGCCGCATGGCATCCGGAGTCGACCTGATCATTCACGCCGGCGACTGGGTCGAGGCCACCGTCCTCGACGACCTGAGCGCGCTCGGGCCGGTGCTCGGCGTCTGGGGCAACAACGACGGCGACGACCTGCGCGCCCGGCTCCCCGAGGTGGCGCGGGCCGACATCGACGGGGTGCGCGTCGCGGTCGTGCACGAGACGGGCGCGGCGACCGGGCGGGAGAAGCGGATGGATGCCGCCTTCCCCGAGACCGACCTGCTGGTCTTCGGCCACAGCCACATCCCGTGGGATTCGGTGACCCCGGCGGGTCTGCGACTGCTGAACCCCGGTTCGCCCACGGATCGACGACGCCAGCCCGCGTGCACGGTGATGACGGCGACCCTCGACGGCGGGGGCGTGCACGATGTCGTGGCGCACGAGGTGTCGCGGGACTGACGTCACCGCCGATGGGGTCGCGCCGCCTCGCGAGAGGGGACGCCCCAGGCCGCGGCATCCGCATACGACGACGGCGCCACCCCGTGAGGGGTGACGCCGTCGAGACGAATCGCTCGTTACTTCTCGACCGCGAGGTGACGCGATGCGCCGGTCAGCGGGCAGTCGAACGGGTCACGCGCCGCGAGTCCCACGCGGTTGAGGTACTGGATGACGATGCCGTAGGAGCGGAACAGCGTCGTCTCGACGTAGGGCACGTCGAGGGTCTGGCAGTGCTCGCGCACGATCACACGGGCACGGCTCAGGTGCGGACGCGGCATGTTGGGGAACAGGTGGTGCTCGATCTGATAGTTCAGGCCGCCCATGAGCCAGGTGGCCCACCAGCCGCCGCCGATGTTGCGCGAGGTGCGCACCTGCTTGCTGAAGAAGTCGAGCTTCGCGCCCTCTTCGATCACGGGCATGCCCTTGTGGTTGGGGGCGAACGACGCACCCATGTATACGCCGAACACGGCGACGGAGACGCCGAAGAACGCGAACGCGAGACCCACGGGAAGGAAGATGAAGATCGGGGCGATGAAGATCGCGTGACGCAGGGCCAGCAGGCCCAGCTCACCCCAGCGGCCCTTGATGGGCTCGCGCGAGAACAGGTGCCGCAGCGCGAGCACGTACAGGTTGATGCCCTCGAGTGTCAGCAGCGGGAAGAACAGGTATCCCTGGCGCTGGGTGATCCAACGCTGGATGCCGCGGGCCTTGGCGGCATCGACGTCGAGGAACGAGATGGTGTCGATCTCGATGTCGGGGTCTTTGCCCACGCGGTTGGGGTTGGCGTGGTGACGCGTGTGCTTGGAGGCCCACCAGGAGCGGCTCATACCGACGACGCCGTTGCCGATGAGCAGGCCGAGACGGTCGTTCGCGGGGCCGGAGGCGAAGATCTGGCGGTGAGCGGCCTCGTGCGCGAGGAAGGCGACCTGGGTGAACAGGATGCCGAGGGCGGCGGCGACGAAGAGCTGGAACCAGCTGTCGCCGAGCAGGATGAAGCCGGTCACGCAGCCGGCGAAGCCGAGCGTCACGGCCACGCCGACGAGGGCGTAGAAGCCGGGGGTGCGCACCAGGAGTCCGCTCTCACGGACGACCTGCGACAACTCTGTGTAGGCCTTGGTGATCGGGGGGAACTCTTTGGTGCCGGAGTAGGTCTGTCGAACGGGGCCGAGACGGGACTCGACGATGGTGGAGGCGATGGACTGCTCCTCGGGTCGGGGGTGACCGTAGTCAGGAGCCGGGGCGACTACCCGGGCTGTGGCCCACCCTACGTGCCGGTGTATGGGGTCCCCGGCATACATCCACATGTGCAGGAGCCTCACGGCAAACGGTAACCGCGGCGACGCCGTCCGTATCGCTTCCGCGGCGTTGAGCGTCGCTCGCGCGGGCTCTCACTCGGGAGCATCGCGAGGGAGGAGGGGTGCGGCACCCATCGCCCCGAGAACGCCGGAAGCCGGGCCCGACGCGATCGCGACGAGCCCGGCTTCCGGGTTTCAGCGGAGCTTAGAGGGGGCGGATGTTCGCCGCCTGCATGCCCTTGGGGCCCTGCTCGGCGTCGAATTCGACCTTCTGCGCTTCCGTCAGCTCCTTGAAGCCGTTGCCCTGGATCGCGCTGAAGTGCGCGAACAGGTCGGCGGAGCCGTCATCGGGAGCGATGAAGCCGTAGCCCTTTTCGGAGTTGAACCATTTCACGGTGCCAGTGGCCATCGTGTTCTTCCTTTATTCATGTTGGGCCGCAGACGCGGCCGTGGGCGCCGCTCCGGCGCGTGCGGAGCGGACGGGGACGCCGCGAGACCGAGTCGGTACCGCGTACGCGATGCCCGTCGACCGCGGCCTGGGCCGCGTCGACGGACGTGTGGATGCCGAGGTTCTCGCCGAGCGGACCCTGGGCTTCGAAGCCCGAGGTGGCCGCGCCGACGAAACCGGCATAGTCGGATCCGGCCGTCGCGACGAAGACGTCGAGATCGGCCTGACGCCACGACAGTGGCGAGGGGTGAAGCAGAGACACAGGTACTTTCCGCGAGTGCGACGCGAGGACCGAAGCCGTCGAGCGGGGCACGCGATTGATGAAGGTGGGTTTGCTGTCGGAAACGGCTCGGCGCCGTGCGCCCGGCATCTCTACGATGAGGCGGGCGTCGATGAAGCAAGTCCCAGAACGAATGCCCTCACGGTAGCACGGATGTCTGGACAGCGGCGGGGAGTTTCGCCCGGCCGCATCGTGGTCTGCACTGGGGGTATGGCATCCGGGGATCCGAACGAGCACGTCGACGACGAACGCTGGCTCGTCATCGACGGAAGGCGCTGGCGGCGCACCGATCCGGCCCTCCCCGACGACCTGGCCGATCGACTGCGCTCGCACCTGGGGCGCGCGCGCTCGGCGGTCCGCACGGCCAAGCGAGAGGGCGACGATGCGGCGCTCGCGAGCGTCCGGCACCGGGTGGGGCTGGCCAAGGCCGGCCTCGGCGAGCGCGGGCCGCGGTGGTGGGACGACGAGGTGCCCGCGCGCGTGGCCCGCGCCCGGGCGGCTCTGCACGAGCTCGACCGCCTGGCCCCACCGGGGTGAACGAGAGCAGACGAGGCCGACGACGTCAACACGTAGCGGCGGGCGCGCTCGACGCGGTGGGCTGAAGTCTCCGACGAGAGGAACGCCATGTCATCCACCGCATCCGAGCTCGAGAAACTGAACGAGCTGCTGAAGAAGTTCCGCTTCGCGATGGTCACCACCCGCGCCGAGGACGGCGCGCTGCACGCGCACCCGCTCACCGTGCAAGAGACCGAGAGCGACGGCGACCTGTGGTTCATCGTGGGCACGCACGCGTCGGCGGTCGAGCACGTGCTGCGCGATGCCAAGGTCGGCCTGTCGTTCAGCTCCGACAGCACGTGGCTCTCGCTCGCGGGCGAGGCCGAGATCGTCGACGACCTGGCGAAACTCAAAGACCTGTGGTCGACGACCGTCGAAGCCTGGTTCCCCGACGGCCCCGAGTCGCCGGGAGTCACTCTGCTGCGCGTCAACGCGCTGAGCGGCGAGTACTGGGAGAGTGCGGGTGGCCGCTTGGCGACGGCGATCGCACTGGTGACCTCGAAGGTGACGGGGGAGCGTCCTCAGGGCGGCGAGAACGAGAAGTTCGACCTGCCCGGCTGACCGGCCGTGGTGGCCCCGCGCGAGGGGCTACCGCATCCGGCGTCGAACACGGACGCTGCAGCCGCGCCACGACGGACACCCCGCAGGCGTTCGCGGATGCGGCACTCGCGTCACCGCGAATGCTTCACCCGCCTTCGTGCAGACGGTTCGTCCGCGTCGCCGCGGAGGCGTCAGCCGCCGGAGGGGTTGTCGACGGGAGTGCCGTCGTCGTCGGTGGTGGCGGGAACGGTGGGAGCGTCGGCTGTTTCCAGCTCGTCCGGCTCATCGGCGGTGTCGGGGGCGTTGTCCGGTGTGGAATCCATGCCTCCAGCCGACCACGGGTCGGGTGCGGCCCGCGCGGGCCTTGCGCACACTCGATGCCTGTGCCAGCGCAAGCCCCCGTCGCGGTGACATGCGGCTTGCGACGATGACGTCATGTCACGACCTGAGGTGCGTTCCAAGCCCTGCGCCTATTGCGGACGCCCGTTCACCGACCGCAAGCGCTGGAGCGGACGCGACCAGTGGGACCAGGTGCTGTACTGCTCGCGCGGGTGCCGCGCGAAGGCGGCCGCTGCCCGGAGGAGCGCATGAAGGCCGCGCTGATCCTCGCGACGCAGCAGTTCGCCGAGCACCCCGCCTACACCGACGACGACGTCGAGGAGTTCTTCTTCATCGAGTCGGCCCCGCGATGGCGAAAGCTCCCGTACCACCAGCACAAGATCGTGCTGCTCACCTCGGCCATGCGGCATACGGCGGCGCGGCTCGAGGCCGAGGGGAAGACGGTGCGGCGGATCGCGCTCGATGACGACCTCACCTTCAAAGCCGGCCTGGAAAGCCTGCTGAAGACGCACCGCGTCACCGAGCTGCAGTGGATGAGCGACCCCAACCGCCCCGTCGACGAGCGGATCGCGGCGATCTGCGCCGCGCACGACGTCGACACCGACGTGCTCTCGGACGGGTTGTTCCTCACCCCCGAAGAAGAGGTCGACGGCTGGTTCGCGGATCACCCGACGCCGCTCATGGAGGACTTCTACCACTGGCAGCGCCGGCGCACCGGCATCCTGATGGACGGGGGAAAGCCCGCCGGCCGCCGCTGGAACTTCGACGCCGACAACCGCAAGGCGCTGCCGAAGAAGGGGGTCGAGATCCCGCCCGTGCCGCAGCTCGAGCCCGACGACATCACCCGCGCGGTCATCGCCGAGGTCGACCGGCTGTTCCCCGACCACCCGGGGAAGGCCGAGGAGTTCTGGCTGCCGGTGACGCCCGAGGACGCCCGCGACTGGCTCGACGTCTTCGTCGCCGAACGCCTGCACGACTTCGGGCGGTACGAAGACGCGATGAAGGCCGACGAGCCGTTCCTTTTCCACGCGATCATCTCGCCGATGCTCAACACTGGGCTGCTCACCGTCGAGGAGGTGGTCGCCGCCGCCACGCGCACCGATGCGCCCCTGGCATCCGTGGAGGGGTTCGTCCGTCAGGTGATCGGATGGCGCGAGTACATGCGCGGCATGTATCGGGCGCACCCGAAGCTCGAGCACGTCAACGCGCTGCACCTCGAGAAGAGGGTCCAGAAGTACTGGTACTCGGGGGAGCGGATGCCGAGCGACCTGCCGATCCCCGTGCGCACCGTGCTCGAGCGGGTGCACCGCTGGGGCTACGCGCATCACATCGAGCGGCTCATGGTGCTGGGCAATTGGTTCCTGCTGCAGGGGTATGCGCCGCGGCAGGTGAACGCGTGGTTCCTGGCGCTGTTCGTCGACGCCTACGACTGGGTGATGGTGCCCAACGTCATGGGCATGAGTCAGTTCGCCGACGGCGGCTTCGTCGCGACCAAGCCCTACGTGTCGGGAGGCGCGTATCTGCAGAAGATGGGTTCGTGGTGGCCCTCGGCTCAGGATGCCAAGGACTCGGTGTTCACCGACGCGTACTGGGAGTTCCTGGAGCGGCACGAGGACGTGCTGGCCGGCAACCACCGGCTCGGGCTGGCGCTGGCGCAGATGCGCAAGCGCCGCGACGCGAAGGGATAGCGACCGGCGAGGTGGCTGAGCTTGTCGAAGCCCCGGTTCCTTCGACAGGCTCAGAGACCTTCGCGTAAGAGCGGCGGCTGAGCTTTCGAAGCCCCGGTCCCTTCGACAGGCTCAGGGACCTTCGCGTGGGCGGTCGCTGGGCCTGTCGAAGCGCGCGCGGGGTCTGTGGAGATCAGCGGTGGTCGGGCGACGTGCCGCGCTCCGGAGGATCTACGCTCCGAGCCGGTCGGGCCGGCGCGGTCCGGCTCGAATCCGGTGGTTCTCCGGAGCCCGGCACGGCGGGGACCGCGTTCTCAGCTCTTCAGCTTGTTGAGCGCCGAACCCTTGTGGGCGGCCTTCGAGCCCGACTTCTCCGACTTCACGATGTAGGCCGGGTCGTCTTCGGATGCCGTGAACTTCTGGCCGTCGTGCTGGAAGTCCTTCGTCTTCTTCTCCACGACCTCGCCCTGGGTCTTGCCCTGCGGGGTGTCCCAGCTCACGCGGTCGCCCTTCGACAGATCCTTCGACATGCTCTCGTTCCTCTCGTTGGTCCCGCCATGCTGTCGAGATCGACCGGCGCCGATCGGGGGATTGACGGCCCGCCCCCTACGTGGTTCGCGCGGGAACCGCAATACCTCCGCGATGTCGGACCCCCTGCGTAGCGTCGAGGTGGGCCTTTCGTTTCGCGGCCCACGACGTGAGGAGAGCCATGACCGAGCCGACCACCGCCAACAACGGAGCGCCCGTCGCCAGCGACGAGCACTCGCAGAGCGTCGGAGCCGACGGCTCGATCGCTCTGACCGACCACTACCTCATCGAGAAGCTCGCGCAGTTCAACCGCGAGCGCGTCCCCGAGCGGGTCGTGCACGCCAAGGGCGGCGGAGCGTTCGGCACGTTCCGCACCACGGGCGACGTGTCGGCGTAGACGCGGGCGGCGCTGTTCCAGCCGGGCGTCGAGACCGAGATGCTCGCGCGATTCTCGTCGGTCGCCGGCGAGCAGGGGAGTCCCGACACGTGGCGCGACCCCCGCGGCTTCTCGCTGAAGTTCTACACCACCGAGGGCAACTACGACCTCGTCGGCAACAACACCCCGGTCTTCTTCGTGAAAGACGGCATCAAGTTCCCCGACTTCATCCGTTCGCAGAAGCGCCTGCCCGGCAGCCACCTGCGCGACAACACGATGCAGTGGGACTTCTGGACGCTGTCACCCGAGAGCGCCCACCAGGTCACCTGGCTCATGGGTGACCGTGGCATCCCCGCGTCGTGGCGCCACATGAACGGGTACGGCTCGCACACGTACCAGTGGATCAACGCCGAGGGCGAGCGCTTCTGGGTCAAATACCACTTCCACACCGACCTCGGCCACAAGACGCTCATGCAAGACGAGGCCGACCAGATCGCGGGACAGGATGCCGACTTCCACATCCGCGACCTGTACGCGGCGATCGAGCGGGGTGAGTTCCCGACGTGGACGCTCAAGGTGCAGATCATGCCCTACGACGATGCCAAGACCTACCGCTTCAACCCGTTCGACCTGACGAAGGTGTGGCCGCACAGCGACTACCCCGAGATCGAGGTCGGCACGATGGAGCTCAACCGCAACCCGGGCAACTACTTCGCCGAGATCGAGCAGGCCGCCTTCGAGCCGTCGAACTTCGTGCCCGGCATCGACGGCAGCCCCGACAAGATGCTGCAGGCGCGCATCTTCAGCTACGCCGACGCGCACCGCTACCGCGTGGGCACGAACTACCAGCAGCTGCCGGTGAACCGCCCGCACACCGAGGTGCACTCGTACTCGAAAGAGGGCGCGATGCGCTACGAGTACAACCCGCCCGAGGTGCCGGTGTACGCGCCGAACTCGGTGGGCGGCCCGGCGGCCGACCCGCGTCGCGCCGGCGACGGTGGGTGGCAGAGCGACGGCGAGCTCGTGCGCAGCGCCGCGACCCTGCACCCCGAAGACGACGACTGGGGTCAGGCGGGCGCTCTCGTGCGCGAGGTCATGTCGGCCGAGGAGCGCGACCGTCTGGTCGAGACGATCACGGGACACGTCGGCGGCGTGACGCGTGCCGATGTCCGCGACCGGGCCGTGCAGTACTGGAAGAACGTGGATGCCGAGATCGGTTCCCGCGTCGAGGCGGGGCTCCCGCCGCTCGAGGGGTCGACGGCCCCCGGCGAGCAGCTCAGCGAGCCGAACCCCGACGGCGACCTCGTCGGGACGGACGTCGCGGGCAAGATCTGAGCGGCACGGCCGGCGGCGCCATCCGGTGCCGCCGGCCGTCCCCGAGGGTGCGACGGAGTCCGCTCTTACAGCGGTGCGCGATCGTCCCGCGTCAGGCGCCAACGGGATGCGACGACACCGACGATCAGCGCGCCCAGCCCGCCGGCCATCATGTCGCCGATCGTGTCGTCGTACGTGACGAAGATGGCATCCGTGATGAAGCGGTACCCGAACCACTCGATCATCTCCCACACGGCGCTCAGCGCCAGGCCCGCGATCATTGCGACGACGATCGGCGTGCGTCGGCGGCCGGTCGGGGCCACGACCCCGGCGTCGTCGAGCAGCACCAGCGCCACGGCTGCGAGCACGCCGGTGCAGACGAGGTGCACGACGAGATCCCACCCCGTCCACGCACGGTAGAGCTCCAGCACGTTGCTTCCCGCCGCGACGAACACCGTCACGCAGGTCACGAGATCCAGGCCCGAGCGCAGGCCGATCATGCGAGAGAGCATCACGGCGGGCAACGACATCGACAGCACGGCGAAGTCGGTGAAGGGCAGGGTGAACAGCGAAAGCACGACGAGCACGATCGCGATCGCGCGCACCGCGTCGGCGAGCCAGTCGGTCGCGCTCCGCGGGGGACGCTTGAGGTTGGCGTAGAGGGCCCGGATCATCGGCATCCGCCCATCAGGGGATACGAGCGAGCCGGCCGGAGGGTCACGGCGCACCCCCGCCCGGGATGCGCACCACGGCCTGCACGGGCAGGTGGTCGCTCGGCCACTGGGTGCCGGTCGGCCGGGGGTCGATCCCCACGGCGCGCACGCCGACGTCGGGGGTCGCCAGCAGCGCATCGATCCGACGCGCACCGAGCTTGGGACGACGGTAGTTGTTGTACGTGCCCCATTCGGCCGTGCGCCGCGCGGGCGCGTACGCCCACGTATCGACGAGCAGTCCGTCGGCGAACATTCCGGCGAGTTCGCGCGAGCGCACGTGAGCGTTGACGTCGGCCGTGAACAGCAGCGGTCCCCCCTCGCCGGCGACGAGGTCGTGCAGCCACGTCGCCGAACGGCGGCGCGCGCGGTGCGAGAACGCGTCGAAGTGCGTGTTGACGAATGTGAACCGTGCGCCCGTCGCCCGATCGCGGAGTTTCGCGATCACCGCCACCCGCGGGATCGTGTTGCCCCACCCGGTCGACCCGGGAGCGTGCGGGGTGTCGGAGAGCATGACCTGGTCCCAGTCCTCCACCTCGATGCGATCGCGGTCGTAGAACACAGGTGTGCCCTCGCCCCCGCGGTCCTTGCCGCGTCCGAGGCCGATACGCCCGTACGGCGAGCCCAGGGAGTCCTGCACCCACTGGGCCTGGTCGGGCATCGCCTCCTGCGCCCCCAGCAGATGCGGGCGGTTGGCGCCGAGGAAGGTGCGCAGTCGCTGTTTGCGCATCGGCCACCGGTCGGCCGGCGGCCAGGTGATCCTCTCGAAGCGGCGGCGGATGTTGAAGCTCATCACGTGCAGATCGGGTGCCTCGACGTTCGGGAACAGGATGCCGGCCATCAGTGCGCCACCCCGCTGCGGCTCGCGTGCTCCGCGCCACCCCGTCGCGGCGACGCGCCGCCGCCCGCCACCCGGTGGCTCGCGGTCCGCCCGCCTGCGAAGCGGGTGCGCGCCACCCGCGCCCACCGCACGGGCGGAAAGTCCGCCGGCCAGTGCGCGAAGACCGTACCCGCTCCACGGCGGAAGCAGATCGCGAACCGTCGCGGTTCGACGGTCCGCGACGACACGCGCATGTGATCGCCCCGGACGTACCGGATGCGATGCGAGACGCCCAGGTGGTACGCCAGGTCGAGGTCGTCGTGCAGTTCGGGATCGAGGTGCACCTCGTCGCGCACGGCGAGCCACGCCCGCCGTCGGAAGGCCATGTTCGATCCCCACAGCGGCGTGTGCCCCAGTGCGGGGAACGCGCACGCCGTGTACAGCCCGAGGAAGGCGCGAGCCATCAGCACACGCCGCGACGCCGGACCGTCGTGGAACACGGCGCCGCCGGTGGCGGCATCCACGTCCGGGTCGGCGAGCGCGTCGACGAGGCTGGCGATCCACGTCGGCGCCGGGAGGCTGTCGGCGTCGAGACGCAGGACGACGTCGCCGACGGCGGCGTCGTAGCCGGTGGCCGCGGCGGCCGGGATGCCGCGCTCGCCGCAGAACACCACGCGCGCCCCGGCGGTGCGGGCGATGTCGGCGCTGTCGTCGGTCGAGGCGTTGTCGACGACGACGATCTCGTCGGCGGCGACGGTCTGTGCGGCGAGCGCGCGAAGGCACGCACGCAGGTGCGCGCCGTCGTCGCGGACGGGGATCACGACCGAGACGGTCGCGGACGACGACGCGGGGCCTTGGGGCACGCTTCCTCCCGGGGACGAGTCCTCTCACGCTAGGCGATGCGCCGCCCGCGTTTCCCGGCTTGACGCCTGCGGGCGGCGATGACACGCGCGCAGACGCCCTTTCGTAGGGTGGATGCCATGGCCTCCGTCCTCAACGTCTCGGCGTACCTGTTCACGCGCATCGACGACCCCGCGGTGCTGCGCGCGTCTCTGCGTGACCGGGCGGGCGCCGCCGGCCTCCGCGGCACGATCCTGCTCGCCGAAGAGGGCATCAACGTGTTCCTCGCCGGTCCCGCCGATGCCGTGCGCGGCTTCATCGCCGACCTGCGCACCGATCCGCGTTTCGCGGCGCTGCAGACGAAAGAGAGCTGGTCGGATGCCGTGCCCTTCGGCAGGCTGCTGGTGAAGGTGAAGCGCGAGATCATCCGCATGGACCGCCCCGAGGTGCGCCCGCAAGACGGACGGGCACCGGCGGTCAGCCCCGACACCCTCCGCCGCTGGCTCGACCGCGGCGCCGACGACGACGGCCGGGAGGTCGTGCTCGTCGACACCCGCAACGCGTTCGAGGTCGACTACGGCACCTTCGCCGGCGCGAAGGACTGGCGCATCGAGCGGTTCACCCAGTTCCCGGATGCCGCGGTCTCCTACCGCGACGAGCTCGCCGGCAAGACCGTGGTGAGCTTCTGCACGGGCGGCATCCGCTGCGAGAAGGCGGCGCTGTACCTGCGTGCGCAGGGCGTCGATGCGTATCAGCTCGACGGCGGCATCCTGGGGTGGTTCGACGCTCAGGGCGGTGCCCACTGGGATGGCGACTGCTTCGTCTTCGACGAGCGCGAGGCCCTTGATGCCGGGCTCGCGCCGGCGCGGGCACCCGGCGTCACGGGTGCGGCGTCGGCGCTCGGCGCGGGCACTGCGCCGATGCACGACTCCGGCGATCCGGACGCCTCGGTCGTCGGAGCAGCCTCAGACGCCGGATCCGCTTGAGCCGTGCTCTGGGACCAGCATGCCTGCGTCGAGCTCGTCGAGACGGCGGATCTCGCCGAGCTCGACCGCTACCGAGCGGCCGGGGGCGGCCTCGTCTCGCTCAACGTCGGGTACGCGCCCCACGGGCCCGACGTCACGGCATCCCTCCTCCGCGCGTTCCGGTCGCAGGTGCGCGCGATCGACGGCCTCGCGCTCGCCGCATCCGTCGACGACGTCGATCGCATCGCGGCCGCCGGAGACACCGCGGTGGTGTTCGACCTCGAGGACTGCGCGCCTCTGGGCGGGGACCTGGATGCCGTGTCCACCCTCGTCGCCCAGGGCGTGCGCACGCTGGCTCCGACGTACAACTACGCCAACCGCGCGGGTTCGGGGTGCCTCGACACGACCGACGGAGGCCTCACCGCGTGGGGCCGCTCGCTCATCCGCGAGGTGAACCGCGTGGGCATGGTGCCCGACGGCTCGCACGTGGGCGCGCGCACGACGGTCGACATGTGCGCCGCGTCGACCCGCCCGGTCGTGTTCAGCCACTCGAACCTGCGCGCGGTGTGGGACCACCCGCGCAACATCACCGACGACCAGGCCCGCGCCGTCGCCGACACGGGGGGAGTGGTCGGCGTCACCGGCGTCGGCATCTTCCTCGGCCCGAACACCCCGACGCTCGAGGCCATGGTGCGGCACATCGAGTACGCCGTCGACCTCGTCGGCATCGACCACGTCGGCGTCAGCACCGACTTCTCGTTCGACTGGCAGACGTTCCGCGACGTCTTGGCGACGAGCCCCGAGCTGTACGACGCGAGCTACACCGCGTGGGGACCGGTCGAGTGGATGCCACCCGAGACCTTCATCGGCATCGGTGCGGCCCTCGCCGCCCGGGGCTGGCGTGACGGCGAGATCGCGGCGGTCGTCGGCGGGAACTTCCGTCGCGTCGCGGCCGAGAGCTGGCATCCCCTCGTCTGAGCGCCGGATGCCACGCCGGAGGCGCTGAGCTGTGGCAGGCCTCTCTCGGTAGCCTCGACGCATGACGACTTTCACCGACGGCGCCGTCCTGCGTCCCGCCCGCGCGGGGGATGAGACCGGCATCCTCGCCTGCATCCAGGCCCTCGCCGACTACGAGCGCGAACCGGATGCCGTCGACAACACCGCCGACATGATCGCCGAGACACTGTTCGGCGACGACCCCCGCGCGTTCGCATTCGTCGTGGAGGGCCCGGACGCCGAGATCCGCGCCATCGCGATCTGGTTCCTCACCTACTCGACCTGGACCGGTCGCCACGGCATCTGGCTCGAAGACCTCTACGTGCACGAGCAGTACCGCTCGAACGGGTACGGCGTCGCTCTGCTGGCCGCGCTCGCCGCTGAGTGCGTCGACCGCGGGTACTCGCGCCTGGAGTGGACGGTGCTCGACTGGAACGAGCCCGCGATCGGCTTCTACCGCGCCCTGGGCGCCGAGGCGATGGAGGAATGGACGACGCGGCGGGTGACCGGGGAGGCATTGGCGGCGCTGGCGGCGCGCGGCGTCTGAGACCCCTTGCGCGCCGGCGCCGAGTTCGGCGCTCGCTGCTTTTCATCGGTGTGGCGTGGGCGACCGTTGCGCGCCCTGCCGGCGATGGCGATGAGCGCCCCGCCGGTGATGGGGGAATGGGCCGACAGGAACGGAGCCGGCCGCGCGCTCGATGAGTGACGGCCGGCCCCGGCTGTGCAATCCGGGTATCCCGATGTTCGCTTACTTGAGGGTGAAGATGGTGGCGTTGCCGGAACCGGGGCAGGGGAGGCCGCCGGTGGGGCTGGGTGGAGTCCAGGCGCTCGGTGCCGTGCGGTTCGTCGTTGTCCCGTCGTTGAATTCCCGGGACCCGTTGCGTCCCCACGCGACAAAGCCCCCGGAGGAGAGTTGGGCGAACGCGCTCGACAGGGTCGTAGCGATCTTGGTGGCGTTCGTGATGCCCGACACGGCGACGGGTGTGCTGCTGTCGGAGGTGGAGCCGTTTCCGAGCATTCCGGTGCCGCCTTTACCCCACGCGCGCAGTTCGCCGGTGGAGAGGCGGGCGATAGCGCCACCGCTGTAGCCGCATACTTGCACGGCGTTGCTGATGCCAGAGACGGTGATGGGGCTTGCTGGACCGGTCGTACTGCCGCTTTGGCCGTCGCCTCGCTCGCCGCTAGAGCCCAAACCCCAGGTCTGTATTTGACCACTCTGCAAGAGGACGTACGGCGTGTAGTCGGCGCACGAGATCCGGATAGCGGTGTTGATGCCCGGTACGGCGACGGGCAGGCTTTGACTCTTGTTGCCGCCGTTGCCGTTTCCTCCGTAGGCGCCGTAGCCCCACGAGCGCACTTCGCCGGTGGAGAGCAGCGCCCAACCATTGGCGGCGCCGGCAACGATCTGGGTGGCGTTGGTGATGTTCTGCACGGTGACGGGGGTGGAGCTGCTCGCAGTCGTGCCATTACCGAGTTGGCCGAAGTTATTCAATCCCCAAGAGCGAATTCCACCGTTGCTCAGTCGGGCCATGGCGGTCTGGCCCCCCGCGCAGATCTCGACAACACCCGTGAGCCCCGGAACCTTGGCCCAGGTGGTGCGGCTGGTTGTTGTGCCGTCGCCGAGTTGCCCATAGCTGTTCGTGCCCACGCCCCAGACGGTGCCGTCTTGCAGAAGGGCCAGAGTGAAGGCGCTCACACCCGAGCCGCTGCCCTGGGCCAGCGAAACGATGGGCGAGGGGAATGACATCAGCAATTGCTCAGGCGGAGAAATCGCGCGGCTAGTGGACCCGGTCCCGGCCCCGCCGTTGCCAGTCGGGGTTCCCGAGCCGGTGCCGATTCCGTTCGGTCCGCCGGCGAGGGCATTGGCGCCGAGGACGGTGAGGCCTGCCGAGGTGTTGCCGCCGCTGGTGGCGGCGGTGATGGTGAGGGTGCTGCCGGGGGTGGCCCAGTTGTCTGTGGTGGTCATCGTCGAGGCGGCGGTGCCGTTGCTGATGGTGGGGGTGGCGGGGGAGAAGCTCACCCCGCTGGGCCCGATCAGGGAGACGGCTCCGCTGGGGGCGGGTTGGCCGTTGTTGTCGGTGACGGTGATGGTGACGGGGGTGTTTCCGGCGGCGGGTGCTTGCATGTTCGGTGTCGACACGGTCAGGGTCTGCGCGCCGGTGCTGGCGAAGGCGGGGCTGGTGGCCGTCATGGCGATGGCGGGGACGGCGAAGGCGGTGGTGGCCAGGACGGTGCGTCGGGTGGGGCCTGCCTGGGCGGTGCGAGTGTCCATGTGTGGTCCTTCGGGTCGCGGGACGGCACAGAGAAATGCTCGAGTGAACCATGCCCTCACCCCACGTCGCGGTCATGCGACCGCGGGCCACTCGGCGCGAGGTGAAACGGTGTTCGGTGCGCACCGGCGGGCCTTCTGATCACCGCGATAGGGGACCCCTGCCTTCATCTCACCCGGTGCATCACCCGGGCTGTTCACTCCGGTGGCATGCAAGCGTGCTGGTGACGGGCGGGAGCACCGTGCCGACGAGGGGAGTCCGCCTGCGACCCGGAAGACGACGAGGCAGTCTTTCGACAGCCCTTCACCGCGCGAGGTCCGCCAGCACCGCCTCCGCCGCCCGCTGCCCCGACACCAGCGCGCCCTGGATCGACGCGGTGTCGCGGTGATCGCCGGCGACGTAGCGTCCGTCGCCGAGCCGCACCGAGCGCCGCAACCGCAGCGGCGCATTCTGTGCGGGGAGGGCGCCGGCGACGTCGTCGCATCGCAGCAGGCGCCACGGACGGGTGTCGGCATCCCAGATGTCGGCGAGCTGGTGCCGGATGCCGTCCTCCGATGCCTCCGACGGCATCACGCACGTCGCCTGGATGAGGTGCTGCCCGCGAGGAGCGTAGGTGGGCGCGGTGTTCGTCATGACGGCGGTGTTGACGATCGGCCCCTGCCGGCGCCCGTCGACGCGGAGCGCCGCGTCGCGCGAAGGCGCCGCAGGGGCGGCGAACCACCACGTCTGCAGACCGCGGGGACGGGGGAGCGGCACATCGAGCGAGGGGTCGAGGCCCGTCGCGATGACCACGGCCCGGGCGGTCATGGCATCCCGGCCCTCGATGCCCACGTGCCAGCCGCGGGCGCGGTCGCGTGTCGAGACCACGCGGTGCCCGAGACGGATCCCGACCCCGGCCCGACGGGCGGTGTCGGCGAGCTGTGCGGGAAGCGCCCCGATGCCGGCGGCCGGGACGCCCGGTCGCCCGAGCGCGAAGCTGCGGACGAGGAGGCGGACGAAGGCGTCGGAGGTCTGCTGTCGATCGTCGGCGAGCACGCCCGCGAGGAACGGCTCGAGCACCGCCTCCCGCAGCGGTCCCCGTACGCCGGCGCGATCCCACGTCTCGTCCAGCGCGCGGTCGGGGCCGACCTTCGCAGCACGCGCGGAAAGGACCGTGGGCGCCGCCCATCGGGCGAGCGCAGGGAGATCCGCGGGCCGCACGAGCCCGCTCCGCAGCGTCTCGGGGACCGACAGCGGATGCCGCAGAGGGTGCGCGAGTCGCACGAGTCGGTCGTCGAGCCGCACACCGACGGCCACCGGGAAGCGTCGCAGCGCGAGCGCGTCGATGTCGACCCACCGCTGAACGGCCGGATACGCGGGGTTCAGCACGTGGAAACCCCGATCGAGGCGGAACCCGTCGACGACGTCGGTGCGCTCGCGCCCACCCACGGTGTCGTCCGCCTCGAGGACGACGACGTCACGGCCGGCCTCGGCGAGCCGCGTCGCGCAGCGAAGCCCCGCCAGCCCCGCGCCGACAACGATGACGTCGTATCCGCTCATCCCGCGAGCCTAGGCACCACCGCCCCGTGATCCCCGGGGCTTGCGCGTCCCGTGTCCGCGACCGCCGAGTCGGCCCCGCGTGCACCGATGGTTCGACGGATCCTGCGTCACCGGACGTTTACCTCGCGGAGTCAGGATGTTCCCATGGCATCCGTCACGATCCTCTTCGTCTGCGTCCACAACGCCGGACGCTCGCAGATGGCCGCCGGCTACGCCCGGGCGCTCGGCGGCGACCGCGTCACGGTGCTCTCGGGCGGCAGCGCCCCCGGCGCGGCGCTCAACCCGATGGCGGTGGCCGCGATGGCCGAGGAGGGCATCGACATCAGCGCCGAGGTGCCGCAGCTGCTGCTCACCGACGACGTGAAGGCGTCCGACGCCGTCATCACGATGGGCTGCGGCGATGCGTGCCCCATCTTCCCCGGCAAGAGGTACGAGGACTGGGAGCTCACCGACCCGGCGGGCAAGGGGCTCGATGAAGTGCGCCCGATCCGCGACGACATCAAGGGTCGCGTCACACGCCTGCTCGACGACCTGTTGGCATGACGAAGGGCCGGATGCCGTGGCATCCGGGCCCCGGAAACGACTTACGCCGACGCTTCCTCGCGCTTGGGCAGCACCCAGCCGGGGCGCACGAAGTGGCACGTGTAGCCGTTCGGAATGCGCACGAGGTAGTCCTGGTGCTCGGGCTCGGCCTCCCAGAACGCAGCCTCGGGCTCGATCGTCGTCACCGCCTTGGCGGGCCAGATGCCCGACGCGTCGACGTCGGCGATGGTGTCGCGGGCCACCTTCTCCTGCTCGGGGGAGAGCGGGAAGATCGCGGAGCGGTAGCTCGTGCCGATGTCGTTGCCCTGACGGTTCAGGGTCGACGGGTCGTGGATCTGGAAGAAGAACGCCAGGATGTCGCGGTACGACGTCTGCGTCGGGTCGAAGACGATCTCGACGGCCTCCGCGTGACCGGGGTGATTGCGGTAGGTCGCGTGATCGTTCTGACCGCCGGTGTAGCCGACGCGCGTGTCGAGCACGCCGGGCTGACGGCGGATGAGGTCCTCGACGCCCCAGAAGCATCCGCCCGCGAGGACGGCGGTCTCGGTGCCGGGGCGACGGGTGATCTCGCCGGTGTCGGTGGGTCCGCTGGTCATGCTGTTGCTCCTTTTGCGGTCGCGGAAAGGGAAGAGGTTCATGAGGCGCGCGTCTCGCGGAAGAGGCTCAGGTACGCGCCGTAGCCCTGTGCCTCCAGCTCGCTGACGGGCACGAAACGCAGTGCGGCCGAGTTCATGCAGTATCTCAGCCCACCGGCCTGGCGGGGGCCGTCGTCGAAGACGTGCCCGAGGTGGCTGTCGGCGCCGGCGGAACGCACCTCCGTGCGCGTCATCCAGAGCGTCCGGTCGGTCTTCTCCACGACCGCGGCGTCGTCGATCGGCTTGGTGAAGCTCGGCCAGCCCGAGCCGCTCTCGAATTTGTCGGTCGAGGAGAACAGCGGCTGTCCCGACACGACATCGACGTAGATGCCGTCCTCGTGGTTGTCCCAGTACTCGTTGCGGAACGGCGGTTCGGTCGCGTCGTCCTGCGTGACGGCGAACTGGCGGTCGGTGAGGCGGCTGAGTGCCTCCGACGTCTTCCGGTACTCCGTGCTCACGGTTCGTATCCTCTCGTCATGACGACCTGTGGCGGGCGTCCTTCAAGAGAACGCTTCTGCCGCCGCTTTTGGTCCCTCGGGGCTGGGAGCGCGCTGTGAGTTCGCGGTCGACCCCGGATGCCGAGGGCAAGCCCCGGCCGTCGCGAAGGGGCCGCTACTAGCGTGGCGTCTTCGACCCCTGGAGGATGCCATGACCCGCACCATCGTCATCACCGGCGCCAGCGACGGCATCGGTGCCGCGTCGGCGAAGCAGCTCGCCCAGCTCGGCGAGGAGGTGGTCGTCGTCGGCCGCAACCCGGAGAAGACCGCGCGCGTCGCGCGCGCCCTCGGGGTGGAGTCGTTCGTCGCGGATTTCAGCGATCTGGCGCAGGTGCGGGGGCTCGCGGCATCCCTGTTGGAGAAGTATCCGCGCATCGACGTGCTCGCCAACAACGCCGGCGGGATCTTCGGGGAGCGCACGGTCACCGACGACGGCTACGAGCTGACGTTCCAGGTGAACCACCTCGCCCCCTACCTGCTCACCAACCTGCTGCTCGAGCGGCTCATCGAATCGAACGCCTCGGTGATCCAGACCTCGAGCGCCGCAGCGAAGCTCTTCCCTCGTTTCGACATCGACGACCTGCAGGGCGAGCGCCGCTACTCCTCGACCGCGGCCTACGGCAACGCGAAGCTCGCCAACGTCCTGTTCACCAAGGAACTCCACCGCCGGTTCGGCGACCGGGGTCTGTCGGCCGTCGCCTTCCACCCGGGTGTGATCGCGTCGAGCTTCGGATCGACGTCGAACGGACCGTGGAAGTGGATGTACAGCGGGCCGCTCGCGCAGCGCCTCATGACCTCCACCTCGGTGGGCGGTGCACGCCTCACCTGGCTCGCCCTCGGCAAGCCCGGCGTCGACTGGCAGCCGGGCGGCTTCTACGCGAACAACAAGCCCGCGAAGACGAACCGGCTCGCCGACGACCCGGTCGTCGCGCGTCAGCTGTGGGAGCGCAGCGCGCTGCTCTCCGGCCTCGACGGCTGACGTCGGCGAAGAGGGTGCCGCGTCTTTCAGCGCGCGCCCGCCCGCGGCGGGCTCACCTTCCATCCGAAACGCTCGAGCGCGGCGTGCAACCGTCGCGCCTGCGCCCAGGCGACCTCGCCCGAGACGTCGGAGTAGACGTCGATCGCGAACGGCGGCGGGTCGGCGAACTTGGGGATCTCCACCTCGGCCCAGGCGTGCGGAGCGAGCCACACCCGCGGGCGGGCGGTGCCGGCATCCTCGACTCCGCCGTCGGCGGCGAAGGCGATCGCGTCGAGGGCGTCGATCTTCGTGATCGGCATGTTCACCACGAGGGTGACCGCGTGCAGCTGTCCTGTCATGGCGTTCCTCCCTTTCCTCATCCTCACACGGGGTTCGAGCGCGCGGACCGCGCAGACGAAACTGCCGTGGCGGATCGTGGACCACGACGCATAGCTCGCGCACAGGATCGGCCAGGCCGCGGGCAGGGTGCCTCCCGCACACTCGTGCCATCGAGATCACCCCGACCACCGGAGACGACCATGAGCAGGATTCCCGAAACCCAGATGACCCCCGACGGTCCCGCCTACGAGGGACGGTTGCTCGATCGGGCCGACGAGCCGGTCGTCGATCAGGGCGCCCCGTTCGATATCCGCACCCTCGTCTCGCGCCGCGGCATCCTGGGCCTGCTCACCCTCAGCGCCGGAGCGGTCACCCTGGCCGCCTGCACCCCGGCTGCGACCGGAACGACAGCGACGGCGACGCCCACCGCAACACCGTCCGCGAGCCCGAGCCCGAGCCCGAGTGCGACCGCATCCGCCACCCCCGCCGCTTCGGCGACGACCGCCGCCGCCGCCCTGCCCGCCGGCGAGATCCCCGACGAGACCGCCGGTCCCTACCCGGGCGACGGCTCCAACGGCGCCGACGTGCTCGAGCGGTCCGGCATCGTCCGCAGCGACCTCCGCTCGAGCCTCGACGGTGGTGCGACGGCCGCGGGTGTGCCCATGACTCTGAACCTCACGGTCTACGACACGGCGAACGGTGACGTGCCCTTCGCCGGAGCCGCCGTGTACGTCTGGCACTGCGACGTCCAGGGACGCTACTCGATGTACTCCTCGGGCATCGAGAACGAGACGTACCTGCGAGGTGTGCAGGTCGTCGGCGCCGACGGCGTGGTGTCTTTCACGTCGATCTTCCCGGGCTGCTACGACGGTCGCTGGCCCCACATCCACTTCGAGGTGTATCCGAACGTGGATGCCATCACCGACGCGTCCAACGCGATCGCGACCTCGCAGGTCGCGCTGCCGCAGGCCGCGTGCGAGATCGTGTACGCCGATCCGGTGTACCCCTCGTCGGCATCCAATCTCTCCCGCGTCTCGCTCGACAGCGACAACGTCTTCGGCGACGACGGGGGAGCGCTCGAGCTCGCCACCACGTCCGGCGACAACGCCGCCGGTTGGACCGTCTCGCTCGGCGTCCGCGTCGACACCGCCACCACCCCGACCGCGGGCGCCGCGCCCGGCCGACGCGGCTGACCGGGAGGGACTCCTCTCATGCTGCAGAACCTCACCGGCTGGCACGCCCTCCTCGTGCTGGCCGTCGTCATCCTCGTCTTCGGGGCCGCCAAGCTCCCCGCCCTGGCGCGAAGCCTCGGACAGTCGGTCCGCATCCTCCGGAGCGAAGCAGGCGACGCCCGCGCCGAAGACGCGACGGCGCTCGTCGATGACACGCGCCGGTCCGTCCCCACGGGGGAGAGCTCGACGGCGACGGCGACGGTTTCGCCTGCAGCGGCTCCCGCTGAGCCCGGGTAGCCTCGAGGCATGCCCGGCCCCCTCGACCAGCTTCAGGCGCTGGTGGAGCACCGCGGTGCCGACCTCTTCCCGTCGCTGCGCGCCGCGCCGGTCGAGGGTGAGGCGCGCTCCGCCGCGGTTCTGATCCTGTTCGGTGTGCTCGATGGCATCCCGAGCCGGCGTACCGCCGCGCACGTGCCGAGCGACCTCGATGTCCTACTGCTCGCTCGCGCGCACACCCTGCGCGCGCACCCGGGTCAGGTCGCGTTCCCCGGTGGGCGGGTGGATGCCGCAGACGCGGATGCCGTGGCCGCGGCGCTGCGCGAGGCATATGAAGAGACGGGTCTCGATCCCGACGGTGTCGACGTGTTGGGCACGCTCGATCCCGTGCCGCTGGCGTTCTCCCGGCACGAGGTCACTCCGGTCATCGGGTGGTGGACCGCGCCCTCGGCCGTCCGTGCGGTCGACGCCGCCGAATCGGCCGACGTGTTCCGGGTTGCTGTCGCCGACCTGCTCGACCCCGCCAGGCGCGGCGTGACGGTCATCCGGCGCGACGGACGTGAGTGGCGCGGACCCGCCTTCTCGCTCGATACGACGGGCGGTGCGCAGACGCTCTGGGGCTTCACCGCGATGATCCTCGACGCGCTCTTCGATCGACTCGGCTGGACCGAGCCGTGGGACCACAGGCGCGAGATCACCCTGCCGCCGCCCCCGGATTGACGCGTGTCGTCATCCGTTGCGCGAGCCGCCTCCCGGATCGCTAGCGTGGGACTCGTGACTGCGCCCATCGATCCCACCACCACCTCCGCCTGGTCGCGCCTCACGGCGCTCCGCGACGGATTCGAGCCCGACCTGCGCGGCTGGTTCGCCGCCGACGCCGACCGCACGCGCAACCTGACGCGCACCGTCGGCGACCTCCACGTCGACCTGTCGAAGAACCTCGTGACCGCCGAGGTGCTCGACGCCCTCGTCGCGCTCGCCGCCGAGACGGGCGTGGCCGAGCGCTTCGCCGACATGCTCGGCGGGGCGCACCTCAACACCAGCGAAGACCGTGCCGTGCTGCACACGGCCCTTCGGCGCCCCGCGGGCGCAGAGCCCGCGCTCGTGGTCGACGGCCAGCAGGTCGACAGCGACGTGCACGAGGTGCTCGACCGCCTCAGCGCCTTCGCCGAGCGCGTGCGATCGGGCGAGTGGCGCGGTGTCACGGGTAAGAAGGTGACCACGGTCGTCAACATCGGCATCGGCGGCAGCGACCTCGGGCCGGTCATGGTCTACGAAGCGCTCCTTCCCTACGCCGACGCCGGCATCCACGCGCGTTTCGTCTCGAACATCGACCCGGCCGACATCGCCCAGAAGACCGCCGACCTCGATCCCGAGACCACGCTCTTCATCGTCGCGTCCAAGACGTTCACCACCCTCGAGACCCTCACCAACGCGCGCCTGGCCCGCGACTGGCTGTGGGAGAAGCTCGGAGCAGCGGGCGCGATCGACGACACGGATGCCGCGCGCACCGACGCCGTCGCGCACCACTTCGTCGCGGTGTCCACCGCACTCGACAAGGTCGAGGCGTTCGGCATCGACCCGACCAACGCCTTCGGCTTCTGGGACTGGGTGGGCGGCCGGTACTCCGTCGACTCCGCCATCGGCCTGTCGCTGGCAATCACGCTCGGCCCGGAGGCGTTCCGCGACCTGCTCGCCGGCTTCCACACGGTCGACGAGCACGTGGCATCCACTCCCGTCGAGCAGAACGTGCCCGTCCTCATGGGGCTGCTCAACGTCTGGTACACGAACTTCCTGGGCGCGCAGTCCCATGCGGTGCTGCCGTACGCGCAGCAGCTGCACCGCTTCGCGGCCTACCTGCAGCAGTTGACCATGGAGTCCAACGGCAAGTCCGTGCGCTGGGACGGCACGCCGGTCACCACCGACACCGGCGAAGTGTTCTGGGGCGAGCCCGGCACGAACGGCCAGCACGCCTTCTACCAGCTCATCCACCAGGGCACGCGCCTCATCCCGGCCGACTTCATCGCCTTCGTCAACCCGGCCTACCCGCTGGCCGACGACGGGCGCGACGTGCACGGGCTGTTCCTGGCGAACTTCCTCGCGCAGACCAAGGCGCTCGCGTTCGGCAAGACCGCCGAGGAGGTCGAGGCCGAGGGCACCACCGGCGCGCTCGTCGCGGCCCGTACCTTCCCCGGCAACCGTCCGACCACGTCGATCTTCGCGCCGTCGCTCACCCCGTCGGTGCTGGGCCAGCTCATCGCCCTGTACGAGCACGTCACGTTCACGCAGGGGACGATCTGGGGCATCAACTCCTTCGACCAGTGGGGTGTCGAGCTCGGCAAGCAGCTCGCGCTGCAGATCGCCCCGGCGATCGAGGGCGACGACGACGCGCTTGCCGCGCAGGACGCGTCGACGCGGTCGCTGCTCGACTACTACCGGGCGCACCGCTCCTGACACCGCGACACGGCTGAGGCCGTGAGGACGGGTCGATCCGAACATTTCTTCACCTCTTCGGATCGGCCCGTTCGTCATGTCGGGCGACCGCGCGGTGGGGTCGATGGATCGGTCGTTCGGCGGTGCCGCGCTGTTCGGGTTTTCGCCTGTTCAGGCTTGCAATATACGCCTCGATCCGCGTCGCGCTCCCTCCGGCGGATCCACCGCCGATGCCCCGCCCGCCCGATGCCGTTCCCGAGAAGTCGCTCACACGCGCCATCCAGGTAACGAAGAGATAACGCTCAGAACCGCCCCGCACACTCGGGGACTTGTGTCGACCCGAACGACACGAGACCGCGCTCGATCCCGACGAGCGCGCCCTGACGAAAGATCTCTTCTTGCTCCGTTCTGATGTGAAACTCCTGCACGTCCATCGCGCCCGTCGCACCCTCGTCACCGCCGCCACCTGCGCCGGTCTCGCCCTGGGCCTCGTCGCCACAACGGGTCTCGCCGTCGCCGCGCCCGTCTCGCTGCCCGACGCCTCGGCCTCGTCCTTCTCGGCCCCCGGATCAGCCGTGCCCGTCTCGAGCGCTCCCACATTGAATGCCGTTACCACCGGCGCCGCGCAAGCCAAGACCGACGCCAGCTCGGTGCTCGATCGCGCCGACGCGGTGCGGGCCGATGTCGCGGCCACCGGGCTTCCCCTCTCGATCGGCGACTCCTCCATCGACACGGCGGCCCTCGAAGACGCCGTGGACCGTCTCGGGTCCACCGATCTGCTTCCCGTGCTCCTGGTGCCCGCCCTCAGCCAGAACGCCCAGAGCGAGGTGGAGCGCGTGACGGCCCGCGTCGACGAGGTGCAGTCGAGCCTCGACCAGGCCAAAGCCGACAAGGCGGCCGCCGACGCCGCCGCCGAGGCGCAGCGCCAGGCCGAGGCCGCGGCAGCCGCGGAGGCGCAGCGCCGGGCGGATGCCGCCGCCGCTCTGGCCCGCGTGAACACCCCCGAGGGGGCCAAGGCCTACGCCGCGCAACTCATGAGCGAGAAGTACGGCTGGGGGAGCGACCAGTTCTCGTGCCTGTCGTCGCTGTGGACCAAGGAGTCCGGCTGGAACTACCAGGCCTACAACAACGACGGTGGGGCGACCGGAATCCCGCAGGCCCTTCCGGGTAGCAAGATGGCGACCTTCGGAGACGACTGGCAGACGAACGCCGCGACGCAGATCGCCTGGGGCCTCGATTACATCTCCCGCGGCTACGGCACGCCGTGCAGCGCGTGGGGCCACTCGCAGGCGGTCAACTGGTACTGAGAATTACCTCCGCGACCGCCCGCGGCGCTCGTCAGCGATATATCGTTATGTATCGCTGACTCAGATCGGGTCCGCGCGAAGGAGGTCGTCATGAGTGGTTCATTCCTAGGAGACGCGTTCGGCGGACGCGGTGGCAACAACACCCCCGGGTGGCCGATGTCCAACATTCTCGAGGGTCTCGAGCAGCTGCGGACGCAGTTCGAGCAGAAGACCGGTTCGACGCCGCGCATGAACAAGGGCGACGTGCGCTCGGCCGTGCTCTCGCTCCTGCTCGAGCAGCCGATGCACGGCTACCAGATCATCCGCGAGATCGAGGACCGCAGCGGCGGCTCGTGGAAGCCCAGCCCCGGTTCGGTGTACCCCACGCTGCAGCTGCTCACCGACGAGGGCCTCGTGCAGGCCGAGGAGTCGAACGGTCGCAAGACGTACTCGCTCACCGCCGAGGGCCGCGCGGCCGCGGGAGATGAGACCACCGAGCGCAGCGCGCCGTGGGAATCCGCGGGCTCGCGCGACAGCGGGCGCATGACGGCCCTTCCCAAAGCGGGCGTCGAGCTCGCCCAGGCGGCCGCCCAGGTCGCGCGAACCGGCAACAAGGAGCAGGTGCAGCAGGCGGTGGAGATCCTCGACGAGGCTCGCCGTAAGCTCTACTCGATCCTCGCCCAGGGCTGAGGTTGATCGAGCTCGACGTGCGCCGCGCGTCCGTCGGCATCCCGGAGGACCGATGACCGACGACGCCCTCATGAAGGCCCGTTACCGGCGGATCACGCGCTTCGCGGCGCGCTACCTGGTGCAGGCCTGGTGGTACGAGCTCTTCCTGCCGCGGTTCGGCCTCGGGTGGATCTCCGCCCGGGGCCGCACCCGCCGGCTGCAGCGCATCGCCCGCCGCTTCCACGTGCTGGCCGTCGACCTCGGCGGCTTGATGATCAAGGTCGGGCAGTTCATGTCGTCGCGCCTCGACGTGCTGCCCCCGGTCATCACGAAAGAGCTCGAGGGGCTGCAAGACGAGGTCCCCGCGGTCCCGTTCGCCCAGATGCGCGCCCGCGCCGAACGAGAGCTCGGGATGCCACTGGAGCGCGCTTTCGCGAGTGTCGACGAGCGCCCGCTCGCCGCGGCGTCGCTCGGCCAGGCGCACCGCGCGGTCCTCACCGACGCGCTGGCCGCCGAGACGGGCTTGCGCGCCGTCGTGCTCAAGATCCAGCGCCCCGATATCGACCGCATCGTCGACGTCGACCTGCGGGCCCTGCGCAAGGTGGGGGTGTGGTTGAGCAAGGTCGCGCTCGTGCGCGACCGTGTCGACATGCCCGCGCTCGTGGAGGAGTTCGCCGTCACGAGCCTCGAGGAGATCGATTACCTCCACGAAGCGGCGAACTCGGAGCGGTTCGCGGCCGACTTCGGGGGTGAGGGCGGAGTCGCCGTCCCCGAGGTGGTGTGGGAGCGCACCACCCGCCGCGTGCTGACGCTCGAAGACGTCAGCGCCATCAAGATCAACGATGTCGACGCGCTCCGCGCCGCCGGCATCGATCCGTCCGAGGTGGCCGCGCGCTTCGCGCGGGTGATGTTCGACCAGCTCTTCGACGACGGCTTCTTCCACGCCGACCCGCACCCCGGGAACGTGTTCGTCACGCCCCTCCCGTCCCCGGATGCCACCACCCCGGCGTGGCGGTTCACGTTCATCGACTTCGGCATGATGGGCGACGTGCCGCCGAGTCTGCGGCGGGGTCTGCGGCGGGTGCTCATCGCGGCCGCCTCCCGTGACGGAAAAGGCCTGGTCGACGGCATCCGTGACGTCGGCGTGCTGCTGCCCTCGGCCGACACGATCCAGCTCGAGCGGGCCATGACCCAGCTCTTCTCGCGGTTCGGGGGGATGGGCTTCGCCGAACTGCAGGAGGTCGACCCGCGGGAGTTCCGCGCATTCGCGATCGAGTTCGGCGACGTCGTGCGTTCCCTGCCGTTCCAGTTGCCCGAGAACTTCCTCCTCATCGTCCGCGCGATGTCGTTGACCAGTGGCATGTGCAGCGCGCTCGACCCGGCTTTCAACATCTGGGATGCCGTCGAGCCCTACGCCCAGCGCCTGATCCGCGAAGAGAGCGGGAACACCGTCCAGGCGCTCGCCCGCGAGGTCGGGGCCGTCGCGGCGGTGACCGCGCGACTCCCGCGTCGCGCCGACAACCTCATCTCTCGGCTCGAGGAGGGCTCGCTCTCGGTCGAGACGCCCCGCATCGAGCGCCGGTTGCGAGACCTCGAGCGCATGATCCGCCGGGTGGTCTCCGCGGTGCTGTTCACGGGGCTGCTGGTCGGGGGAGTGCTGCTGCAGGCCGAGCAGGCGGTGCTCGGCACGATCCTCATGACCGCCTCGCTCGGTCCGCTCGCGCACGCCCTGCTCGCCGGCTTCGTCGCCCGCCGCAACGGCGCCTGACCCGCGGCACTCCGACCGTTGCGCGGCGGTGATGTCGCGCCCGCGGTGTCTTGGCGTGCGTCGGCGGTCCGAGCGGCCCTGCGAGTCGGCTCCCCCCGCGCGCCGGGGCCACGCGAGTCGGTGCCCCGCGAGTCGGTTCGCCCGCGCGTCGGTTTCCCCGCGCCGGTTCCGCCGCGCGTCGGTTCCCCTGAGGGTCGGTTCGCCCGCGAGCCGGTTCTCCTGAGAATCGAATTCCCGAGAGCCCGCGGTGGTTCCCCGGGGTCGATGGGACGTCGTGAGACGACGAGAGCGCCGCCCCGAATCGTTTCCGGGACGACGCTCTCGTGTGGGGCGTTCGGCCGCCGCGCGGCGACCGAGGGCGGGTCAGTACCAGCCGGTCGACTGCGAGTGGCTCCACGCGCCGCACGGGTCGCCGTAGCGGCCGGAGATGTAGCCGAGGCCCCACGAGATCTGGGTGGTCGCGTTGGTCTCCCAATCCGCGCCGGCCGACGACATCTTGCTGCCAGGGAGCGCCTGGGGGATGCCGTAGGCGCCGCTGCTGGCGTTGTAGGCCCGGTAGTTCCAGCCCGACTCCTTGTTCCACAGCGATTCGAGGCAGGAGAACTGGTCGTCGCCCCAACCGCGGCTGGACAGCATGCCGCGAGCGGTGGCCTTGGCGCCGGCCGGGCTGTTGTCACCCGAGCCGCCGCCCGTGGCGAACGGCGCGGACGAGCCGCCCCCGGTCGACGAAGACGATGACGTCGACGAGGTGCTTCGCTGCGCCGCCGCCGCCGCTTCTTCTTCGGCGGCCTTCGCGGCGGCAGCGGCGGCGGCCTCGGCCTCCTGTCGTGCCTTCTCGGCGGCTTCCTCCTCCGCCTTCTTCGCCACCGCGGCGTCGAGGCTTCCGCGCAGTTCGGCCACGCGCTGGTCGACCGCAGCGGTCGCGGCCGTCACGTCGGAGGCGAGACCGGGCAGGAACGTCTCGGGCAGTGCGGATGCCGACTGCAGGCGCTCCGTGGCGTGCGCCAGCGCGTCGGTGTCGATCGTGGCGGGCTGACCGATGTCGAGACCGGATGCCGCGATGTCGGCCTGCACGGTGGAGGCCGCCTGCAGGGAGGTGGCGGCAGTCGACTCCGCTGCGCGCGCTGCGGCGGCCTCAGGGCCCCGCGGAGCGGACAGGGCGGTCGGGGTGGTCGCCGACGCGAGCGAGAAGGTCGCCGACGAGAGGTCGGCGGGCGAGGCGGTGGCGGCCGGCACGGTGCCGGTCAGGGTCGCAGCCGCGACCGCTCCGACCACGAGCGCGCCGACGGTCGCGGCGGGGCGACGACGGGTGCGGCGGGCGGCGAGGCGGCGGTCACGACGGTTGGAAAAGGGCGTCGAAGAAGAGCGCATAAAACCGGTTTCACGTGAGGGGGGACGATGCGGGTGTCACCGTCCGACCCGCGTTCGGCGGGCACGAAACGGGGAGCCTGGCACGGGATTCTGGATGCCACCTGGGCGCGCGACGTGAGGAGGGTGCGACGAAAGCGCAGATCCGAGCCGAATCGGGACCGTCCGACGCGTCCTGGAAGACGCTCTGTGACGCTCGCTCCGGCGACGCACTCCGCGGGGAGGGGGCGGTGGGTTAGACTGGGGTGTCACACGTGGGCTTTGCTCGTTTCCGAGTGGGCCCGTGACGCCGCACGACAATCCGCTTCGCTTCGACTCGTGGCGCGCGTCCGCCTCCCGGCAGACATTCGCACGACAGCCCCGGTCCGCCGGACCGACGGGCGCAGGAGTCGGAGCCCGACATCACACCCAACTAGGACAACCCACTACATGACTACCGCAACGACCGCCCCCGCTACCAAGCAGGTCGCGATCAACGACATCGGCTCCGCCGAAGACTTCCTGGCCGCCGTCGAGAAGACGCTCAAGTTCTTCAACGACGGCGACCTCATCGAGGGCACCGTGGTCAAGATCGACCGCGACGAGGTCCTCCTCGACGTCGGTTACAAGACCGAAGGCGTCATCCCCTCGCGCGAGCTCTCGATCAAGCACGACGTCGACCCCAACGAGGTCGTCAACGTCGGCGATCACGTCGAGGCCCTCGTTCTCCAGAAGGAGGACAAGGAAGGCCGCCTCATCCTGTCCAAGAAGCGCGCCCAGTACGAGCGCGCCTGGGGCGACGTCGAGAAGATCAAGGAGAACGACGGTGTCGTCACCGGTTCCGTGATCGAGGTCGTCAAGGGTGGTCTCATCGTCGACATCGGCCTCCGCGGCTTCCTCCCGGCATCGCTCATCGAGCTGCGCCGCGTCCGCGACCTCACGCCGTACCTCGGCCAGGAGATCGAGGCCAAGATCCTCGAGCTCGACAAGAACCGCAACAACGTCGTGCTGTCGCGCCGCGCCCTGCTCGAGCAGACGCAGTCCGAGTCGCGCACCACGTTCCTGAACAACCTGCACAAGGGCCAGGTCCGCAAGGGCACGGTCTCGTCGATCGTCAACTTCGGTGCGTTCGTCGACCTGGGTGGCGTGGACGGTCTCGTTCACGTCTCCGAGCTGTCGTGGAAGCACATCGAGCACGCCTCCGAGGTCGTCGAGGTGGGCCAGGAGGTCACCGTCGAGATCCTCGAGGTCGACCTCGACCGCGAGCGCGTGTCGCTCTCGCTCAAGGCGACGCAGGAAGACCCGTGGCAGGTGTTCGCCCGCACCCACGCGATCGGTCAGATCGCTCCGGGCAAGGTCACCAAGCTCGTTCCGTTCGGTGCGTTCGTCCGCGTGGCCGACGGCATCGAGGGCCTCGTGCACATCTCCGAGCTGTCGGGCAAGCACGTCGAACTCGCCGAGCAGGTCGTGTCGGTCGGCGAAGAGGTCTTCGTCAAGATCATCGACATCGATCTCGAGCGTCGCCGCATCTCGCTGTCGCTCAAGCAGGCCAACGAGTCGGTCGACCCCAACGGCACCGAGTTCGACCCGGCGCTGTACGGCATGGCCACCGAGTACGACGAGCGTGGCGAGTACAAGTACCCCGAGGGCTTCGACCCCGAGTCGGGTGCCTGGCTCGAGGGCTTCGACGCTCAGCGCGAGCAGTGGGAGCAGGAGTACGCCGCTGCCCAGGGTCGCTGGGAGGCTCACAAGGCCGCCGTCACCAAGGCCCTCGAGGCCGAGGCCGCCAACCCGACGGACACCGGTTCGTTCGGTGGATCGTTCTCGTCGGAGTCGCCCGCCCAGGGCACCCTCGCCGACGACGAGTCGCTGGCTGCGCTTCGCGAGAAGCTCTCCGGTCGCTGATCCGTCCTGTACTGAAGGCCGGTACCTCTTCGGAGGTGCCGGCCTTCGGTCGTTTCCGCGCAAGCCCTGGCCGCCGGCCGGCGCCCTGGGAGAGGATCGATGTATGGCAAACCGACTTCCGCTCCTGATCACCCTCGCCGGCGTCGCCGTGCTCTTCCTGTCGATCGCGTTCGTGTTCGCGCTGGTGGTCGGCGCGATGTTCTTCGGCGGCATCGAGTTCACCGGCGGACACATGGATGCCACGGCCCCCGCATTGCAGCTGCGTCTCGCCGCCTGAGCGTCGAGACGAGCCGGCGTCCCTCGATGCGCTGGCCCTCCGCCATGTTTCGCGCGTGTTTCCGCGGGTTTACGGGTGCGACACGCCCGGGGTGTGGTGTGGATTCGACGGGTGGGTGGTTGGCACGTAAGTTATTGCTTGTTCGCCCCACAGGGGAGAGCGGAGAGGCCGGAAGGCCCCGCTTCGTCTCAAGTGGCGGACCGTGCAGGACCTCGCCGGATGGTGTATGGTTTTGCTTCGGTCGTTCGGCCGGTTTTCACGACGTTGATCTTGTTGGGTCCCACGGTGAGAGCTTGAAGGTTCGAACGGTCCGATTTTGATGTGAACTGCCCCACGGGTTGGTCGGAAGACTGTTGCTTGTGGGTGCGTCCGTTCCTTGAGAACTCAACAGCGTGCACTTGTCAAATGCCAATTTATTCCTCGTCGGTCTTCGGACTGCGAGAAATTCCTTTGGATCAAAGACCAGCCCTTTTGGGGGTTG
>NZ_KQ758471.1:0-38565 GCF_001456955.1 Microbacterium enclense
TGGACCAGCCCCACCGGCCGCACCTACACCGACGAACCCCTCCCCTACTCCCCCGCCACCCGCTTCCTCCCCGACGACCCACCCCCACCAGACCCCGAACAAGGCCATGCGCCGTTCTGACCCGGGAGTACGCAACCGCGCGGTGCGCCTGCCGTTCGCCGTGCCTGCTCGGCCACGGCCTCCGCAGCCCCGCCACCACTAGCCCCGCACCGCACCGCCGCTGACGCCCCCGCCCCGACCACCACCCCGCCCCCCGACCACCGCCTCCACCACCCACGTACCCTCGACCCCATGCCCCTCGTCCTCGTCACCGGCGGCGCCCGCGCGAACAGCATCGCCGCGGGCATCATCCCCCGCCTCGAAGCCGACGGCTGGAGCGTCGTGACCAGCGAACTCGACACCGGCGACTACCCGTGCGACCTCGCCGGCCCCACGGCGCCCACCGAGCTCGTCGAGCGCGTCTCCCGCGAGCGCGGACCGATCCACGCCCTCGTGCTGAGCCACGCACACGGCGTCGAGTCCGGCATCCTCGACACCACCGCCGAGAGTTTCGACCGCCACGTCGCCGTCAACGCCCGCGCGACCCTGCTCATGATCGCCGCCTTCGCGCGGCAGGTCGACGAGACCGGTGGCGCCATCGTCGCCTTCACGAGCGACCACACCACGGGCAACCTCCCCTACGGCGCATCGAAGGGTGCGCTCGACCGCATCGTCATCTCCGCCGCACGCGAACTCGGCCCGCGGGGCATCTCCGCCAACGTCGTCAATCCCGGCCCGATCGACACCGGATGGATGGATGCCGACACCCGCGACGCCCTCGCCGGTTACCACCCGCTCGGCCGCTTCGGCACACCCCGCGACATCGCCGGCATCACGGCGTTCCTGCTGTCCGACGCGGGCCGCTGGGTCAGCGGACAGCTCCTCCACACCGACGGCGGGTTCACCGCCCGGTTCTGAGCGCCCGACGACAGACCGCTCGCCGTGCTAGCGTCACCGGCAGTGACACGGGGTGCCCGCAAGGGGCTGAGAACACACCCGTTGAACCTGATCTAGCTCGTACTAGCGAAGGGATGTCGCGAATGGTCGTTCGCACGTCGTCGTCTCCGTCCACCCCCGCCTCCGCGCCCGAGGTCGCACCGGCCCGAGCGCTCGAGCGCCTCCGCGAGGCATCACCGCTCACGCAGTGCATCACCAACGCGGTGGTGACGAACTTCACCGCCAATGCCCTGCTGGCCCTCGGCGCCGCCCCCGCGATGTGCGACATCCCCGACGAGGCGGGCATGTTCGCCGGTATCGCCGGCGGCGTGCTGGTGAACCTCGGCACCCCCACCTCCGAGCAGCGCGACGCCGCCCGCGAAGCCGTGGCGGTGGGCACGCCCTGGGTGCTCGACCCCGTCGCCGTCGGCGCGCTCCCGGTCCGCACGGCCCTCGCGCACGAGCTGCTCGAGGCGCGTCCGGCGATCATCCGCGGCAACGCCTCCGAGATCCTCGCCCTGGCCGGAGCCGGCGCCGGCGGACGCGGCGTGGACGCCACCGACGCATCCGAAGACGCCCTCGACGCCGCCCGCTCACTCGCGACGCGCACCGGCGGCACGGTCGCCGTCTCGGGCGAGACCGATCTGATCGTGGATGCCACCCGCACGGCGCGCGTCCCCGGCGGCAGCGCTCTGCTGACGAAGGTCACCGGCGGCGGCTGCGCCCTCGGCGCCGCGATGGCGGCCTTCGCGGCCATCGCGGAACCGTTCGACGCCGCTCTCGCCGCCAGCGCCGTCTGGGCCGTGGCGTCGGAGCGGGCGGCATCCGGATCCCGAGGCCCGGGATCGTTCGCGGTCGCCTTCCTCGACGAGCTCGCCGCGATCCAGCCCGCCGACCTCGAGGGCCGTGCGGAACTCGCATGACCGACCTCGCCCTGCACCTCGTCACCGACCACCGCGTCCCCTTCGCCCGCCTCCGCGACATCGTCGACGAGGCGGCGAGCGCCGGCGTGACGGTCGTCCAGCTCCGCGACAAGATCGCGTCCGGGGGCGAGCTGTTCGCCCGGACCCTCGATCTCGCCGACGTCGTCGCCGGCCGCTGCGCGTTCGTCGTCGACGACCGCCTCGACGTCGTTCTCGCCGCGCGCGACCGCGGCGCGCGCGTCGACGGCATCCACCTCGGTCAGAGCGACCTCCCCGTCGACGCCGCGCGCGCTCTCCTCGGCCCCTCCGCCCTCGTGGGCTGGACGGCGAACACCCCGGAACACCTCGCCGCCGCCGCCTTCGCCCCAGGGACCCTCGACTACCTCGGCGTGGGCGTGATCCGCGCGACCGCCACCAAGCCCGACCACCCGCGACCGCTCGGCGTCGACGGGTTCGCCGAGCTCGCGGCATCCACCGCCCTGCCCTGCGTGGCGATCGGCGGAATCGACGTCGACGACGTCGCCGCCCTCCGCGCCGCGGGGGCCGCGGGGGTGGCCGTCGTCTCGGCGGTGTGCGCAGCCGACGACCCGGGTGCCGTCGTGCGCGACCTCCGCGCGGCGTGGGCGAGCGCCGCGTGAGCGCCGCACGGGGGCGGGAAGCGAGCCCGCGCGTGCTCAGCATCGCCGGCACCGACCCGACCGGCGGAGCCGGAATCCAGGCCGACCTGAAGTCCATCGCGGCGTTCGGCGGCTACGGCATGGCCGCGGTGACCGCGCTCGTCGCGCAGAACACGCTCGGCGTCCGCGAGGTGCACGTGCCGCCCACGGCGTTCCTCGACGCGCAACTGCGCGCGGTCAGCGACGACGTCGAGATCGACGCGGTGAAGATCGGCATGCTCGGTTCGGCCGAGGTCGTCGCCACGGTCGACACCTGGCTCGCCGAGGTGCAGCCGCCGATCGTCGTGCTCGACCCGGTCATGATCGCGACCAGCGGCGACCGCCTGCTCGACGCCGACGCCGAGCAGGCGGTGCGCGCGCTCTGCCGCCGCGCCGGCCTCGTCACCCCGAACCTGCCCGAGCTCGCCGTGCTCACCGACCGGCCCGTCGCCACGACCTGGGACGACGCGATCGCCCAGGCGCGGACCCTGGCCGGGAGGGCCGACACCGCCGTGCTGGTGAAGGGCGGACACCTCGACGGCGACGAGAGTCCGGATGCCGTCGTCGATACGACCGGCGTCCACCCGGTATCCGGCCGGCGCGTCGCCACTCGCCATACTCACGGCAGCGGGTGCTCGCTGTCGTCGGCGATGGCGACCCTCGCCGCCCACGGCCTCGCCTGGCACACGGCGCTCGAACGCGCGAAGGGCTGGCTGACCGGCGCCCTCGAGAACGCCGAGGCCTTGCACGTCGGCCGCGGCAACGGCCCGATCGACCACCTGCACGAGCTGCGCCCGCACATCGACCTGGGCCGATCGTGGAGCACCGAGCGATGGGATGCCACGACCCCGACCCGCGCCGAGGTCGACGCCTGCGCGTTCGTGACGGGACTGGCATCCGGAGACCTCGACCGCGACGCCTTCCACTGGTATCTCGGTCAGGATCTGCTGTACCTGCGCGAGTACGCCCGCGTGCTCGCCCGCGCCGCAGCCCTGGCTCCGAACGTCGACGAGCAGCGGTTCTGGGCGGCGGCATCGGTGTCGTGCCTGGCTGAGGAGGCGGCGCTGCACCAGGCGCACGTCGACCCGGCGCGGCTCGAACCCGCGGCATCCACCCTGGACTACACCGACCACCTGCACGCGGCATCGACCGCGGGGTCGTACGCCGTGCTGGTCGCAGCGATCCTGCCGTGCTTCGTGCTCTACACCGACATCGGCGCCCGCTGGCGCGGCACGTTCGCCCCCGACCATCCGTACGCGGACTGGCTCACCGCCTACGGCGACGAGACGTTCGCGGCGTCGTCGGCCGAGGCGGCGGGGATCGTGGATGCCGCCGCCCGCACGGCATCCGCATCCACCCGCGCCGCGATGGCCGCCGCCTATGACCGCTCGATGGTTCTGGAGCTGGCGTTCTTCGAGGCGCCGCTACGCCGGATCTGACAGCCGCGCGCGTCGCCCGGTCATGGCGACGCGCGCGGGTCGCGGCTGCTCAGCCGCTCTTGCGGCGGAACTCGCGCTTGGTGACCGCTCCGTGGGTGCCCTGCACGGCGGAGTGGCCGTCGAGGTGCGCCTCACCGGAACGCTGCTGGCCGTTCTTCTTCGCGAGCGCTTCCTTGAACTTGCGCTTCATCTCGTCGGATGCCGAGGCACCCGAGGTCTCGTCGGTACTCATGCCCCCACCCTAGACACGCCCGAGCGGATCGATCTAGACGTGGCGCACGCGCTGCTGCAGGCGCGTGCGGATGTCGAACAGCTCGGTTCCGCCGACCTCGCGCGCCCCGGTGATGCCGCGCCGCAGCAGCGTCGTCAGGGCGCTGCGGGTGACCAGGGCGACCGGGGTTCCGCGCACCTTGCCGAGTTCGGTGATGGTGTCGAAGACATCGTCGTCGGGCAGCACGACCATGGCTCCGCTGAAGCGCACGCCCGCCGCGCGAGCGATCACCCGGGCCCGCGACACCAGTTCGGTGACCGGGGCGCCGATGACGTTGGGGCCGGTGATCTCACCGCGACGCACCCCGACCGGACCGCCGAAGTCTTCGCTCAACAGGGCGTACAGGCCGCTCGGTCCGAGTACCAGGTGGTCGAGCTTCTGCTCGGGGTCGCGCCCGTCGCGGTCGGCGAAGACGTCGTGCCACACCGTGTACCCCATGCCGAGCTCCGACACGAGCCGCGCGGTCTCCTCCTCGGCGAGCGCGTCGGCGAGGATGTGCCGGATCTCGGGCGGCGCCGACCGCACGAGCGCCGGGTCGTAGGGGTCGGCGATGTCGACACCGCGTCCCACCCACTCGCGGATGAGCCCGAGGTACCGCTCCCGCCGCCATCCGCCGGGCTGGCCGTACGACCGGGCGCGCGGACGCGTGTCGGCGGGACGCGTGGGAGCGGATGCCGGGGCCGCACCGCCCCACTCGCCCGGAGCCGTCCCGCGACCGCGGTCGTAGGCGCTGCGCGCTTCCGGCGTTCCGACGAGCTCCCACGCGCGCTGCACCTGCACGAACAGTGCGGCGTCGCCGCCGGTGTCGGGGTGCGTCTCGCGCAGACGCACGCGGTAGGCGCGGCGCAGGCCCTCGTCGTCGATGTCGGCCGCGACGCGGAGCACCTCGTATGCCGAAGACGACATGGGGCTGTCGAACACGTGCGTCATCCGTTCTGCCGCCCGGGCGCGCGGCGCCTCTCAGGCTAACCCGCCGCGGCTGTGCGCGGCCCGAGGCGAGGGGAAGCGACCCACCCGACGCGACGCGGCGTCACCAGAACAGGGGGATGCCACCAGAACAGGGATGCCACCAAGACACGGGATGTCACCAGAACAGGGGGATGCCACCAGAACAGGCCGTTCCGCGCCGGATCACCCTGTCCTCGTCGCATCGCCTGTTCTCGTGGCACCCTCACGCACTCGCGCAGCACCCCGCCGCCGTCGCCCCTCGTTCCGCCGGGCGTAAGCCGCGGCATCCCGACTCGACAGCGCCAGCAGCACGAGGATGTCGAGGCTCAGCGTGAGCAGGGTCGTGCCGACCGTGATCTGCTGCCCGTACGCCCACCACCCCACGAAGCTGGCGGTGATGGATGCGACCGACAGCAGCATCACCAGCACGCGCGCGAGGTTGCGACCGAACAGGATCAGGATGCCGAACACCACCTGCACCACGAAGACGCCGCCGAGCACGACGAGGAACACCGTCGTCCCCACGCCCATGTCGCTGACGGTCAGATCGACCGGCTCGTTCGCGTTGCCGCTCGCGGCCCCCGCGATCTCGCGCAGCCACGGCGGCAGCGAGAACGCCACGCTCACCGCCCACAGCGCCCCCGCCACCGCGCGCAGCAGCACGAGCACACTCCCCGCGACGGTCGAGACCGGTCGGCGCATCGCGGGGTCGGCCGTCGTCGGGTCGAGCGGCGGCTCGAACGCCGGGCGCTTCTCGGGGTGCCGCTCCTCTCTCACGACGACGCCCCCGCCCTGACCCCGCGCACGTCGATGATCGGCAGGTCGCCGTCGGTGGTGATGGTGTCGCCGCCGCCGTTGCGCGAGTGGTACCCGGTGGCGAAGTCGCGGATGACGTCGACCTCGACCCCCGGCAGATCCCGGACGGTGCCGACGATGTGGTCGCGCTCGATGTCGGTGTCGGCGTCGATGCGGTGGGTCACCTGCAGCGTGAACAGCGACAGACCCACCGCGCGATCGAAGGTGCCGGCGGCGAGCCAATCGACCCGACGCCCGCCGGGCAGCAGCCACCCGTCGGGGCACCGCCACAGCCGCACGTGGTGCCTCTTCGCGGGCGAGCCCGCGACTTCCTGCTGGTAGGCGAGATCCTGCATCCGCCCGAAGAGGAACAACGGACTCACCGGCGCCCGCGGATAGCTCCACCGCCGCAGCGTCGAGGCGATGATGCGCCACGAAGAACGCAGGCTCACCGGATCGGCCGCGATCCAGCCCGCCTCCGCCATCACGGCTTCGACGTTCTCACGCGAGCCCAGTAACGCGAGGTTCACCGGGTCGCCGAGCAGACCGTCGGAGGTGCGCGTGCGGCCCATGAAGTAGTCGGGCACATAGATCGCCGTGAGGATGCGATGCAGGCGCGGCAGCGCGAGATACGCCAGCAGCACCCAGAAGGCGACGGCCATGAGCACCCCGCCCCAGCCGAGCGAGAACGACTCGGTGAGGCTGAGGTAGGCGAGCCAGATCGCGGCGACGCCGCCGAAGACGAAGAAGAACCCGTCGAGGGCTCGACCGATCGACCAGCGACGCCGCGGCGCAGTCATGTCGGCGTCACCACAGCGCCGGCTCGGGGCGGTAGGCGAACGCCTCGGCGACCCGGTCGGCCGGGAGGTCTTCGAGACGCGCGGGCGACCACGACGGAGAGCGATCCTTATCGACCACCTGCGCGCGGATGCCCTCGACGAGGTCGGGCTGCGTGAACGCGAACCACAGCACGAGGCCGTACTCCTGCGCGAGCGCCGCCCGCAGCGACGGCAGCTCGCGCGCCCGCCGCACGGCCTCGAGCGTCACGGCGAGCGCCGTCGGAGCGGATGCCGCCAGCAGCTCGGCCGTCTCGCGCGCCTCCGTCTCGGGGCGCGCGCGCAGGCGGTCCAGGATGCCGGGCACATCGGCGGCCGAGAACGCGTCGTCGATCCACTCCCGCGCGGTCTCGAAGCGCGAGGGCTCGGGCGTCTCGTCGAACAGCAGCACGAGCTCGGTGGGGCTGGAGGGGTCGGCGCGGTTCTCGAGCGCCGCGTACAGCGCCTCGAGGTGCGCCACGGGCACCATGTGGTCGGCGAAGCCGGCGTACAGCGCGTCACTGGCATCCATCGTCCCGCCGGTGAGCGCGAGGTATTCGCCGATGCGACCGGGGGCGCGGCCGAGCAGCCACGAGCCGCCGACGTCCGGAGTGAAGCCGATCCGCGTCTCGGGCATCGCCAGGCGCGAGCGCTCGGTGACGATGCGGATCGCGGCATGACCGGCCAGCCCGATCCCGCCGCCCATGCACACACCGTCGGCGATCGCGACGACCGGCTTCTTCGACGTCGCGATGCGGTGATCGAGCGCGTACTCCTCACGGAAGAACGCGTGCACCTCGTCGACCCGTCCGCCGGTCACCATCTCGTGCAGGGCCCGCACGTCGCCTCCGGCGCAGAAGCCGCGCTCGCCGGCACCGTCGAGCAGCACCACGTCGACGTCGGTGTCGCTCTCCCACCGGTCGAGGGTGAGGTGCAGCGCGCGGATCATGTCGAGGTCGAGCGCGTTGATCGCCCTCGGACGGTTGAGCGTGAGGTGGCCGAGGCCCCCGCGGCCCCCGACCAGGACGCTGTCGTTCTCGGATCGCTCTGCGTGCACGGTGCCACGTTACACACGCCGCCCGACGTGCCTCCCCCGTGCGGAGGATGCGTTTTCGGCCCCGGATCGGGGAAGATGGGCAGAACGTCCGCCGACGGAAAGGGGTTCCATGCCCGACGGACAGGTGCTCGAACTGGCCGGCCTCACCAAACGGTTCGGGGCGATCTCGGCCGTCGACGGCCTGACCGCCCGCGTCGAACCCGGGCAGGTGACCGGCTTCCTCGGCCCGAACGGCGCCGGCAAGACCACCTCGCTGCGCATGCTGCTGGGCCTGGTGCGGCCCACTTCCGGCACGGCCACGATCGGCGGCAAGCGCTACACCGACCTCGCCGCGCCGCTGCAGACCGTCGGCGCCGCACTCGAGGCATCCAGCTTCCACCCCGGGCGCTCGGCCGCGAACCACCTCAAGGTCTACGCGCGGGCAGCGAGCCTGCCCACCACCCGCATCGACGAAGTGCTCGGCCTCGTCGGGCTCGCCGACGTCGCCGGTCGCCGCGTCGGAGGATTCTCGCTCGGCATGCGCCAGCGCCTGGGCCTGGCGACCGCCCTGCTGGGCGACCCCGGCGTGCTCGTGCTCGACGAACCGTCGAACGGCCTCGACCCCGAGGGCATCCGCTGGATGCGCTCGCTGCTGCGCCACCTCGCCGAAGAGGGCCGCACCGTGCTCATCTCGTCGCACCTGCTCGCCGAGGTGCAGCAGACCGTCGACGCGCTGCTGATCATCTCGCGCGGACGCCTGGTGTTCCAGGGCGGTATCGAAGACCTCGCCGACCCCGACGAGTTCGCCACGGTCGTCGACTCCCCCGACCGCGCCGCCCTGGGGCGACTGCTCGATGACCGCGGTATCGCCCACCAGCTGCTGCGCAACGGCTTCACCATCCGCCACCACGAACCGGTCGAGATCGGCGCCCTGGCCGCCGGCGCCGGCATCGCACTGTCGAACCTGCAGAGTAAGGGCGCGAGCCTGGAGGACATCTTCCTCGAGCTCGTCAGCGGCGTGCGGGTGCACGCGAGCGCCGGCGCGGTGCCCGCTCCGGCCCCCGGGTCGGCCCCGGATGCCGGGCAGGTTCCGGATGCCGCCACCCCGGCGCCCGTGCCCGCTCCCGCCGCGGAGCCCGACATAGCGGCATCCGTCGATCCCGACGCCGACGACCCGCGCCCCTCGACCGCCCTGGTGGCGGTGACGCCGCCGCCCCGGGCCGCGCGCACCGCGCCATCGTCGACGCAGGCCGGTCCGCGCCCGTCGTACTCCGTCGCCTCGACGGGGGTCATCGACATCGTCCCCACCGCCGGCCCCGACGAGACGGAGGCACCGCGATGAGCCTCGTCGCCGCAACACGCTCCGAGTACACCAAGCAGTTCAGCACCGCCGGCTGGTGGGTGCTGGGCATCGTGCTCGTCGCCTACGTCGCCTTCACGGCCGGCGTGCTCGCCCTCGTGTTCGGCGGGGTGGCATCCGGTCGGCTGACGGGGTCGACCGGACCCGCGTTGTCGACCGACGGCATCCCCGCGCTCGTCTACAGTTCGGCGACCGCGGTCGGATACGTCTTCCCCCTGCTCGTGGGCACCCTGATGGTCACGACCGAGTTCCGCCACAAGACGCTCACACCGACCTTCCTCGCCACCCCGCGCCGCGGCGTCGTGCTCGTGGGCAAGTTCGTCGTCGGCGTCGTCGTGGGCCTGCTCTACGGCATCCTGGGCTCGCTCGCCGCGGTCGGCGCGGGAGCGGGCGTGCTGAGCATCTTCGGCATCGACACCGCACTGGGCGCCGGCGATACCTGGGAGCTCGTGGGCCGAATGCTCCTCGCCTTCGCCCTGTGGTCGCTCGTCGGCATCGGCGTCGGCACCGTCGTGCGCAATCAGGTCGCCGCCATCGTCATCGTGCTGGCGATCACGCTCTTCATCGAGCCGATCGTGCGCACCGCCGGGGGGCTCGTCGACGGCTTCGCGGGAGTGGTGAAGTGGTTCCCCAGCGCGGCGAGCGACGCGCTCGTCGGGCAGACGATCTTCGGCGCCATGGGCACCACCGCCGGCGACTCGCTGGAGTGGTGGGCCGGCGGACTCGTGCTGCTCGGTTACGCGGTGGTGCTGGTCGTCATCGGACTGCTGACGACCTGGCGCCGCGACATCGACTGAGCGCCGCTCGTCACGGCCCGGGTGGCGCGTATCTGGGTACTTCCATGAAGACCATCTCCTTCGCCGGCTCCGGCGGACGGAACGTGCCCTCCGGTTCAGCGACGATGTAGAGGCCGCGGCTGGAGTTGGCGTTGAAGGTCAGCGCGTGCAGCCAGGCCGGGTTCAGCTGCGGCATGCGTCCGCCGTGGAACTTGAAGACGAGCGACACCCCGGAGTGGATGTAGACGCAGGTGCGCCCGCCGCCCGTGCTGATGTCGTCTTTCCAGGTGAAAGTGAAGGTCTCACCGCGCCGCACCTTGACAATGATCACCGCCTGAAGATGCGCGAGAAGTCGATCCTCGAACTCCACCTTCACGCTCGAGTCGTAGACGAACTTGCCCATGATTCCTCCTCGGCACCCGACGTTGCGAGGGGGCGAGTGTCGCCCGGCGAGCGCCTACCCGTCAGCGTCGGAGCGTCGGTTCGTGCGTGCCAACGCCCTTGCACTCCCCGCTCTTTCGTGATCCGCCGCCCGAAAGTGGACGAGGATCGCCTCGGGGACGCCGCGTGCAGACCGCGGCACGCGGGAGTCCGGCGAACTATCCCATCGACGGGCAGCACGGGCAAGCGGGATGCGCAGCAACGGCCGGTCGGGAAGTGTCGAGGGGAAAGAGACGGGAGTGCGATGGGTGCGCGGCGAGACCCGCGGAGGTGTCCGGCCCCCTCAGCGGTCTATCGAATGAGGCGACGATGCCGGAGTCGTCGCGGTCCGCGCGTCGTCGCATCGACGCTGCAACTCGAACAACGCACTGTCTTCCCCCGGGAGCGTGCCGGCCTCGGTACGGGGCACGGTCACCGCGGTGAGCGCCAGCTGCGCCCCCACGAGAAGCGTGCAATTCGTCGCCTCCCCCTCGAAGCTCACCGGGAAATCCACGACGTCGGTGCGCTGCTGATCCGCGAGGAGCGAGGCATAGAGGAAGAGCTGACGAGCGATGGCGTTCGTGGTGAGCACCGAGCCCCCGCTGACCAAGATCCGACGCATGAACGATGCCTCCTCCGGTGCGCACAGTGTCACTCTGCCTCATCGTCCCGCCAAGGGGGGTTGCGGTTTTCGAAACCCTTCGGGGTGCAGCCCGGGGACGTACCGGCCGCTCCCCTCAGGCGGCATCCATGACGGCACGGCGTTCCACCACGTTCGCGCGCAACGGCGAGGAGGTCGAGGCGCGACTGCGTGAGCAGTACGGCGACTACCGCGTGCTCGATCCGGCGGCGACGATGAGCGACGACATCGTCCGCCGGCCCGGCTTCCTGCTCAATCGGGCGACGTTCAGCGGCACGGTGGAGATGACCCTCGGCTCCGGATCGTTCGTCTCGCTCGGCGGCGCGACGGGAGTCTGCCGGTGGTCGACGCGGGACGAACAGGGGGATGCCGCGGTGTCGGCCTACCTCGTGCTCCCCGGGGTGAAGACGACCGTGCGGATCACCGACAGCGTCGGAGCCGGCGTCAGTTTCACCCCCGAAGCGCTGCAGCGCACCGTTCGCCGGATGTACGCCGACGACCGTCTCACCCTGCGATTCGAAAGCAGCCACCCGCGGTCCCCCGACACCGGTCGAGCGCTGCGCGAGATGGTGCAGTTCGTCGTCGCGGAGCGTGAGACGGCGTGGGAGAGCGACCTCGTCGCCGCATCGATGTCCCGCCACGTCGCGGCACGCATCGTCGAACTCTTCCCGTGGCGCCACGACCCCGTCGACCGCCCGGTGACCGCGCGGGCTCTCCTCACCGGATACCGCCGAGCCATGCGATACATCGACGACTACGCGTCTCTGCCCATCACCGTGGAAGACATCGCCGAGGCCGCGGGGCTGCCCTCCGCGCAGCTCGACGCCGCCTTCCGGTGGCACTCCCCGTCGGGTGGAGCGACGAGCGATGTGGTGCGACAAGTGCGTCTGGCCGCCGCTCACCGCGACCTCCTGGCCGCCGGCCCGCGGAACACCGTTCGCGCGGTCGCCCTGCGCTGGGGTTTCACGCCCGAGGGTTTCGCGCGCGTCTACCGTCGGCACTTCGGCGTCGAGCCGTCGGTCGTGCTCGAGCAGGGCCCGCCGCCGCGGTCTCCCGACCCGCCTGAGGGCGGCGTCTGACCCTCGCCCGCGCCCTCGCGCCGGGATGCGCAGAGACCGGGCCGCCGCCCGCCGCGCATTTGGCGGGGCCGGAGCCAGCGGCGAGAATCAACCGTGCTCGATGGACCGGTGATCGCGGAATGGCTGCCGGTGTCGGTGGCATCCCTCATCCTGTTGCTGGTGGCGGCGGGAGTGGCCGGCTGGGTCGACGCGGTCGTCGGCGGGGGTGGGCTCATCCAATTGCCGGCCCTCGTCATCGCCGTGCCGAAAGACGTGGCGACGCCGTTCATCCTGGGCACAAACAAACTGTCGTCGTTCTTCGGCACGCTGTCGGCGAGCTGGGTGTACCTGCGGAGGATCAGGGTGCAGCTGGTGCTGCTGATCCCCCTCGTCGCCGGGGCCTACGCCGGGTCGACGGTCGGCGCCGCCCTCTCGCGGTACGTGCCGCGCGAGGTGCTCACCCCCATCGTGCTCGTCGCCGTGATCGCCGTCGCGCTGTACACCCTGTTCAAGCCGAAGATGGGGCTCGAGCATGCGCCGCGCCATGACGGCCGGGCGGCGATCGTCTGGCGGGCGGCTGCAATCGGTCTGCTGGTCGGGTTCTACGACGGCATCCTGGGACCGGGGACCGGGTCGTTCTTCGTCATCCTGATCGTGGGCGTGCTGGGCTACGGCTTCCTGCAGGCCAGCGCGAACGCCAAGATCGCCAACCTCACCACGAACCTCGCGGCGCTGGCTGTGTACGGCGTGCACGGCGAGATCATCCTCGCGCTCGGCATCGCCATGGCCGTGATGAACATCGCCGGCGGCTTCATCGGCGCCCACATGGCCACGCGTCGCGGCAGCGGTTTCGTGCGGATCGTCTTCCTCGTGACGCTGTCGATCCTCATCGTCAAGCTCGCGTGGGACACCGTGGTGCAGTTCACCTCGTAGCCCGTGCGCGCTGCACCCCGCCCGCCGTCATCCCCCGCCCGCGTCAGGCGACGATGTCGGCGACGTTCTCGGGTTCGGATGCCACGTCGAGGCGCAGCGCTTTGAGCAGCGCCACCCCGTGCTTGGTGGTGAGAACGAGCCGCTCGAACTCGGCGTGCCCGGCGAGGTCGACGACCACGCTCGGCTTACGACCCCGGATCACGACGAAATCGTTGCCGCCGGCGCTCTTCCACGTGCCCGCGCCGACCGCGACCGGCAGGTTGATGCCGGGGTTCGGCACGCCGCGCAACCACGTCCACGCGTCGTCGGTGAGCTGAACGCGCTCGATGTGCTCGCGGGGGACGACGATGTTCGACTTTCGGAACGACATCGCGCGCTCGGTCGCCGAGAGCACGACCTCGAGCTGCGTCGAATCGAGCAGCAGGGTCACCATGTCATCCATCCTGCCAGCGCCCGCGAGCACCCACCGGCGCGGCACCTCACGAGAACGCAACGATCGACGACGCCGCGCCCGGAACGGATCCGGACGCGGCGTCGTCGTGTGCTCGGGCCTGCCGTCAGCCGCAGCGCGCCGCGGCGAAGGGCAGCGAGACCGAGTCGGTCACCGCCTTGCCGTCGACGGTCGCGGTGGCATCCACCGACACCGTCCCGGCGGGGATCGACGTCTGGCGGGTGGTGAATGCGGCCGACGAGCTCTTGCCCGCGGCCAGCGACCCGAAGGACTTCGTGCCGTACGGGCCCTTCGCCGTCACGGTCACGGGGAACCCTTCGGCGTTGCGGACGGTGACCGTCTGGGTCACCTTGCCCGCGATGCACCGGGCGCTGACGGTGCCGGTGACCTCGAGGCCCGTGGGCGCCGTGACGACGACCGTGGCGGTGACGCGGCGGTTGTCGGGCGCGATCTCCTCGGCGCTCTCCATGTCGAAGATCGGCAGGCCGTCGGCGGCGAAGTGCACCCGGCGCACGAACATGTCGCGGCCGCTCAGGCCGTTGTTGTCGGTGCGGGCGTGGAAGACGTAGAGCAGGTTGTCGTCTTCGTCCTGCGACCACATGCCGTGCCCCGTGCCCAGCTGCCAGGAGCCGTTGAAGACGCCCGACTTCTGGATGGGGTAGTTCAGCTTGCTCCAGGCGCTCGGCGACGTCAGGTCGACCTTCTTGCCGGCCTCGGCGAGGGCGAGACCCGTGGTGTAGGTATCGCCGACCGTCGATCCGGAGTAGATCATGTAGAGCTTGCCGTCGCGTGCGTACACGTTCGGTCCCTCGGCGATCACGTTGTCCCACGCGTACTCGGGAGCGAGGATGCGCACCGGCTCCGAGGTCAGGCGGGTGGGGTTCGCCGGGTCCATCTTGGCGATGAACAGGGCACCGAGCTGCTGCCACACGTAGTACGACTGACCCGAGTCCTCGACGTAGGTCATGTCGAGCGAGATCGTCTGGACGGGGTTCAGGATGCCGCCGTTCGAACGGAGCACCTTCTGCGCCTTCGTCCAGTTCGCCGGCACCGCCGGGTCGAGGTCGCGGCCCTGCGCGTCCTTCTTCAGCTGGATGATGCTCGCCTGACCGGTGAACATGTCGGGGCGACCGTTCGCGCCGTCGTAGCAGGGCATGAACAGGATCGACAGTTTGCCGCCGATGACGTGGTACTCGGGTGCCCAGAAGCATCCGGTCATCGCGCGGCCCTCGGCGTCGGTGTCGCCCCGACGCAGCAGGTCGACCTCGACGTTGCGTCCGGCGCGGATCGCCTCGTCGGAGAGGTCCTTGATGGAGTTCGCCACGCGGATCGGCATGTGCGCGCCGCCCTGCGGGTCGATGTTGCCGCCGTAGATGTCTTCGGTGGCGATCATGAGGAACTTCTGCTGTCCGTTGTGGTTCCAGCGGAACACCGACGGGTCGGCGCGCTCGTCGGCGAACGGCGTCGCGTACTCCGGCTGCTTGATCGTGCCGGTCACCTCGTAGGTGCCGGGCTTCGAGGTGTCCACGGCGCCGAGCGAGGCGGCATCCCAGGTCACCGGGCGGGTGGCCTTCGATCCATCGGAGTACGACAGCTCGACGCGCTTGGCCAGCGCGGCCGCGTCGAGGGTCGCGCCCTGCGCGATCTCCACCCGGGCCGGTGCCGTGACGCCGGTGTTGACGACGCGCCCGAAGCGCACCTCGAGGGCGGCGAGGGTGTCGGCGTCGACGGGGACGGTGTTGCCCGAGTCGAAGTTCGCGACGGAGGCCTCGTCGACCCCGGCGGTCGCGGCGATCTCGCCGCGACGCACTTCGCCGCGGGTGGACGCGTCGCCCAGGTCGGCGAACAAGGTGTACATGTCTGCTCCGGCGTCGGAGGTCCACGACACGACGTAGCGATCGGATGCCGAGTCGTAGACGGCCGCAGGATCGTTCACGCCCGACGTCACACCGAGGTTGACCATGCCCACCTCGTCGTAGCTGCGCAGGTCCGCGCTGCGGGCGAAGAGCACGCTCGAAGTCTGCGTGCCGTCGGCCCCGCCGCCGCGCGCCGTGCGGGTGGCGACGACGCCGTAGCTGCCGTCCTCCATGGTGAACAGGTGCGGGTCGCGCAGGCTCCGGATGTCGCCGTCGCGCGGACCGTTCGCGGGCACGGGTACGGCGGTCTTCGGGAAGAAGATGCCGTAGTTCTCGTTCAGCGGACGCCAGGAGTCGTCGTCACCGACGGCCAGGTGCATGCTGAGGGCGACGTCGGCGTTGTTCGCCTCGGTGACGAGGGTCGGCACGCGGTTGTAGGCGAGCAGCTGCGTGGTCGAGTCGGCCGGCAGCACCGTGACGGCGAAGGTGCGGTCGGCGGTCGCGCCGGTCGCGGTGTCGGTGACGCGCACGGTGATCGATCCGTCGGCGCCCGAGACGACGCCGTCGGTCACGACGACCCCGCCGTCGGTGGAGCGGACCGCGACCGTGGTCCCCTCGGGGGCGGCGGGCAGCGCCGTACCCGATTCCAGGACGCCGGGGATGACGAACCGCTCGGCGAGGCGGGCGGCGCGCTGGGCGGCGGTCTCGGTCGACGCGTTCACCGTCACGGTGATGGTGCGGGTGGCGGTCACGCCGCGGACGGCAGCGGTGGCCGTCAGCTGGGCGGTGCCGCCCGGCTGACCGGCCACGGGGGCGCTGACCGTGCCGTCGGCCGACACGAGGGCGGGGTTGCTCGAGGCCCAGGTGACGCGTCCGCCGGCGGTCGGCAGATCGATGTCGGTCGAGGTCGAGATGTCCTTCAACGCGAGGCCGTCGAGGATCGCCTGCGCCTGTGCCCGGAGCTCGTCCGCGTGGGTCTCGGCGTCGGCCGCGGCGGTGGCGGCGACCTCCGTCGACGACAGCGCGCGGTCGTAGACGCGGAACGCCGAGATCGCGCCCTGGAACAGGGGGTCGGGCCAGGGCGCGCGCCCGATGGTGTTCAGTGACTGGTCGCGTACATCGGCGGGGGTGCGGTCGATCGCGGCGTCGGCGACACGGATGCCGTCGAGGTAGAGCGAGGCGCGCCCCGCGGCTCCGTCGACGACCGAGGTGACGTTGACCCACTGGTTGGCGGTGACGCCGCACGAGGGAGCCCCGACGAGACGTTCGACGCCCGACGACTTGACGCCGACGAGCGGAGTGCGGCCCGAGCCGCAGTTGAGCGAGGAGAAGAAGTACTCCGTCGCGGCGGAGTCGTTGCCCACGTTCCACAGGAAGTGGAAGGAGTTCAGCATGGCCTGCGACGCCTTCACCTCGGCGACGACCGTCGCCGACCGGTCACCCAGGAGGATGTCGTCGGGCAGTTCGACCCAGTTGCCGGTCGAGGTCTTCGCCCCGCCGCGCAGCGTCAGGCCGCTGGAGGTCCAGTCGGCGCTCTGCACGTTGCGGACGGTCGCGGCGCCGAGCGACGACCCCGTCGCGGTGTTGGGAACGCTCGCACCCGACGGCTGACGGAAATCGTAGGCGGCGACGAGACCGTCGCTGGGGGCCGCGGCGACCGCGGGTGTCGCGGTCGCGAAGGTCGCCGCTCCCACCGCCAGGGCGGTGAGGAAGGCGAGGCGTCGTCGGGTTCGCACGGGTTCCGGCTCCTTTGCTCGGGTCGTCTCGCACCACCAACATCTGCGTGCTCGTCGACGTCGATGCCGACGGCAGAGAGAGGGGGCCGCGAGTGGCACTGATGTTAGCGGAAACATTTCGAACGGTCCACGGTCGGTGCGAGTCGGATGCGAAAACCGCTCCTCCCGTCCGCATTACGCAGGATCTGTACGGCGACGACCGGCGCGGCAGGCGTCGGCGCACCCCCGGCCCCGATGTCGGAGCCGGGGGTTAGCCTGGAGCGATGAGTACGGGCAGCGCTGCGCCGCGAGTCGCACCGGCCCGAGGCACCTCGATCGACGACCTCCTGGCGCGCATCGCGGCGGGTCACCGCCCCGATGTCGACGAGACCGAGGCCCTGCTCGGCGCACCGCTGCCGGCGCTGTTCCGCGTGGCATCCGCCCTTCGCGACGAGGGTCTCGTCCGCGCCGGGCGTCCCCGTGTCATCACCTACTCGCGCAAGGTGTTCGTCCCCCTCACGACGCTCTGCCGCGACCGGTGCCACTACTGCGTCTTCGTCGACACCCCCGGTCAGCTCGCCCTGCTGCGTAAGCCCGCCTATATGAGCCCCGAGCAGGTGCTCACGGTGGTGCGTCAGGGCCAGGCCCTCGGCTGCAAAGAGGCGCTGCTCACCCTCGGCGACCGCCCCGAGGAGCGCTGGCCCGAGGCCCGCGCCTGGCTCGATGCGCATGGCTTCGCCTCGACCATCGAGTACGTCGCCCACATCGCCCGGCTGATCACCGCCGAGACGGGCATGCTCGTGCACGCCAACCCCGGCGTCATGCACCCCGACGAGCTCGCGACCCTGCGTCCGGTCTCCCCGTCGATGGGCATGATGCTCGAGACCACCTCGCGGCGGCTCTACGAAGAGCCCGGTCAGGTGCATTTCGGCTCCCCCGACAAAGACCCGGCGCTCCGGCTGCGGGTGATCGACGACGCCGGGGCCGCCGGCATCCCGTTCACCACCGGCATCCTCGTGGGCATCGGCGAGACCGTGCGCGATCGCGCAGAGTCGCTCGTCGCCCTGCGCGAGCTCGACGACCGTCACGGGCACGTGCAAGAGGTCATCGTGCAGAACTTCCGCGCGAAGCCCCGCACCGCCATGCAGGGCGCCCCCGACGCCGACATGCACGACTACCTCGCCGCGGTCGCCGCCGCGCGGCTCGTGTTCGGCCCCGACATGCGCATCCAGGTGCCGCCGAACCTGTCCGACCCCCGCGAGCTCGGCCTGCTGATCGAGGCCGGCGCCGACGACTGGGGAGGGGTGTCGCCCCTCACCGCCGACCACGTCAACCCCGAGCGCCCGTGGCCGCAGATCGACGACCTGGCCGGGCACACCGCCGCGCGCGGCTTCGGGCTTCGCGAGCGCCTCACGGCCCACCCCGAGTACGTTCACGACGCCGAGCGATGGATCGACCCCGCCCTGCACGCGCCCGTGCGGGCGTTGGCGGATGCCGCGGGGCTGGCGGCCGACGCCGGGCCGGTGGGCGTGCGCTCCGGTGCGCGCGATGCGGCGACGGGAGGAGAATCGGCGACGGGAGGACCCGCGAGCCCCAGCGCATCCTCCGCTCCCGGAATCTCCTCCGCTCCCGGCCTTCCTGCCGACCGCGGAACCGTCGCGGCCTCCGACGCCACCCGAGCCGCCTCCGACCCCGCACCGGCCGGTGGGTCGCTGTCCGATGCGGGCAGCGCGGCCACGGGAGGAGAATCCGCCGCGGGAGGACCGGCGGACTCCACCGCATCCTCCGCTCCCGAGATCTCCTCCGCTGCCGAGGCCCCTGCCGCCCCCGAGGCCCATACCGCTCCCAGTGCCCATGCCGCCCCCGAGACCCGAGCTGTCCGCGGGGCCCACGCTGCCCCCGAGACCCACGCTGTCCGCGAAGCGCACGCCGCCCCCGCCGCCCACGCCGCTCCCGGCGCCGATCCGGGCGTTCGACGGCTCGCCGAGCGAGCGGCATCCACCCCTCTCGCCCTCGATGACGCCGACTGGACGCGCCTGCTGCGCGCCACGGGCCACGAGCTCGACGACCTCACCGCGACCGCCGACGACGCGCGTCGCTATACCGTCGGCGAGCCGATCACGCTCGTGCAGAACCGCAACCTCACCTCGACGGGCCTGCGCCGCTCCGGCCGCACCGCTCCGGGTGAATTCGACCTCGACGATGCGGCGACCATCGCCACGGATGCCGCCGGCCTCGGCGCCACCGAGATTTGCATCCAGGGCGCGCTCCGAGCCGACGAAGATCCCACCGGCTACCTCGACCTCGTGCGGGCCGTGAAGCGTGGGGCTCCCGGCATCCACGTGCACGCGTATCGCCCGCTCGACGTGCGCGACCTCGCCGATCGCGGTGGCCTCGGACTCGACGGAGCGCTCGCCGCGATGCGAGCCGCGGGCGTCGACACGGTCCCCGGGACGGGCGTGAAGGTCCTCAGCGAGCGGGTGCGCGCGCTCGTCGCGCCGGGCGATCTCGAGATCGACCGCTGGATCGAGGGGATCACGGCCGCCCACCGCGCCGGCTTTCGTTCGACCTCGGTGCTGTTCTACGGTCACGTCGAGACCGCCGAGGAGCGCATCGCGCACCTGCGACGCCTGCGCGAGATCCAGACTCAGACCCGCGGCTTCGCCGAGTTCGTCCCCATCCCGCTGCCCGGCGGCGACGTACCGCTGGTGCCCGGCCGTGCCCCGCTCGACGAGCACCGCGCGATGGTCGCGGTGTCGCGGCTGCTGCTGTCGGGGAGCATCCCGCACGTGCAGATCCCGTGGACGCGCGTCGGACGCGAGACCGCGGCCGTGCTGCTGCGCTCGGGCGGCGACGACCTCGGCGGCACCCTCTACGACGGGCGCGTCCTGCCCGACACCGGTATCGAGCAGGGGCTCGAACTCCCCGTCGCCGCCGCAGAGCGCCTCGCGCGCAGTCTCATGCGGCCGTTCCGCCTGCGCACCACCGACTATCAGGCGGCGACGCCCCTGCCCGACCCCGACGCCCCGCACCTCGAGACGAGCGGCGGCACCCGCTACCCGCTCGGGGCCGACGGACCGCGCGGGTGAGCGTCATCGACGTCGCGATCGTCGGGGCCGGCTTCGCCGGTCTCGCGATGGCCGGCGCCCTGCGCCGCGCCGGACGCGACGACATCGTCGTGCTCGAACGCGCCGACGACGTGGGCGGCACGTGGCGCGAGAACACCTATCCCGGCGTCGCCTGCGACGTGCCGGCGCATCTCTACAGCCTCGCCGCGCATCCGAACGCCCGGTGGTCGCGCACCTTCGCCCCCGGCGGAGAGATCCAGGCGTATCTCCGCGACGTCGCCGCGCGCGAAGGACTGGGCGACCGGCTGCGGCTTCGCACGCCGCTCCTCGGCGCGTGGTGGGATGCCGCCGGCTCCCTGTGGCGCCTCGACACGGGCGCCGACGAACCCCTGCTCGCCCGCTCGCTCGTGCTCGCCTGCGGACGCCTGACCGAGCCGCACGTGCCCGACATCCCGGGGCTCGAGTCGTTCGGCGGCCCGATCTTCCACACCGCTCGGTGGGACCACGGCGTCGATCTGACCGGTCAGCGCGTCGCCGTCGTCGGAACCGGTGCGAGCGCCGTGCAACTCGTCCCCGAGCTCGCGCGACGCGCCGGCCACGTGACGCTGTTCCAGCGCTCGCCCGCGTGGATCGTCCCCCGCGGCGGCGACGACATCGCCGAGGCCGACCGCGAGCACCTCGCGACGCACCCCGGTGACCTCGCCCGCCTGCGGGCCGACCTCTACGCCGAGGGCGAGCAGCGTTACGCCTCCCGCTCGGGCGACGCCGCGGCATCAGCCGCCGCCCGCGCTGTCGCGCTCGACCATCTGCACGCCCAGGTCGCCGACCCGGCGCTACGCGCCGTCCTCACTCCCGACTACGCGTTCGGCTGCAAGCGTGTGCTGCTGTCCGACGCGTTCTACCCCGCCGTGGCCTCGGATGCCGTGACCCTCGAACCCACGGCGCTCGCAGCCGTCGACGGGTCGACGCTGACGGCCGCGAGCGCACGGAGCCACGACGCCGACGTGCTCGTGCTGGCGACCGGCTTCGCCTCGACGCAGCAGCCGTACGCCGACCTCGTCCACGGCGAGGTGGAGACCCTGGCCGCGCACTGGAGTCGCGGCATGACGTCATTCGGGTCCACGGTGGTCGCGGGCTTCCCCAACCTCTTCGTGCTCAACGGCCCCAACGCGAGCCTGGGGCACAACTCGGCCGTCCTCATGGCCGAGGAGCAGGCCGCGTACGTCGTGCGCGCCCTCTGCGAGCGCGACCGACGCTCCGAGCCCGTGCTGCGCGTGCGCCCCGAGGCCGAGGCGGCCTACACCGACGAGATCGCCGCCGCCGCGGCATCCACCCCCTGGCTCACCGGCGGATGCCGCAACTGGTACGTCGACGACCGTTCGGGTCGCCTCACTCTGCTGTGGCCGGGCACGGTGCAGGCGTTCCGCGAGCGGCTGGCTGGAACCGACGGGTCGGAGTTCGAGCCCGCGCACGCCCCGCACGTCGGGACCGCGGCGAGCGGAATCGCTCCCGCGACCCCCGCGGCTCGACCCACCCGAGCCACTGCACCGGCCGAGCCCGTCGACGCCACTCCGACCCTCCACCCGACCACGGCGGCCCAGCCCACCATTGCCACCCCCGCCCATCCGCACGCCTAGGAGAGACAGATCATGAGCGTTCCGCTGAGATTCGGCTACAAGGCCTCGAGCGAACAGTTCGGACCCAACGAGCTGCTCGACTTCGGTGTGCTGGCGGAGGAGGTGGGCTTCGACTCCGTCTTCCTCTCGGATCACCTGCAGCCGTGGATGCACGACGGCGGCCACGCCCCCAATGCCCTGCCCTGGCTCGGTGCCCTCGGCGCCCGCACCCAGCGCGTGATCATCGGCACGAGCGTGCTCACCCCGACGTTCCGCTATCACCCCGGCGTCATCGCCCAGGTGTTCGCCACCCTCGGCGTGATGTACCCCGGTCGTGTCGTGCTCGGCGTCGGCACGGGCGAGGCGCTGAACGAAGTGACCCTCGGCCTGGAGTGGCCCGAGCCGCCGGAGCGCTTCCAGCGTCTCAAAGAGGCCATCACGATCATCAACGAGCTCTGGGCGGGCGAGCGGGTCACCTACGAGGGCACCTACTACTCGGTGAAGGATGCCACCATCTACGACCGCCCCTCGCAGAAGGTGCCGATCTACATCGGCGCCTCCGGTCCCGCCGCGACGCGCCTCGCCGGCCGCATCGCCGAGGGTTACATCACCACGAGCGGCAAAGACCCCGAGCTCTACACCGACAAGCTCCTTCCCGCCCTCGACGACGGCCTCGCCAAGGCCGGTCGCACCCGCGACGACGTCGACACCCTCATGGAGGTGAAGGTGTCGTACCACCCCGACCGCGACACCGCGCTGGAGAAGACCCGCTTCTGGGCCCCGCTCGCCCTCACCGCCGAAGAGAAGATGAGCGTGCACGACCCCATCGAGATGCAGCGTCTCGCGAACGAGCTGCCGATCGAGCGCGCGGCATCCCGCTTCATCGTCTCGACCGACCCCGACGAGCACGTCGAGCGCATCGCGCGGTACGTCGACCTCGGCTTCCGCCACCTCGTGTTCCACGATCCCGGTCACGACCAGGAAGAGTTCCTGCGCATGTACGGCGACGAGATCCTCCCCCGCCTGCGCAAGCGCTTCGCCTGAGGGGGTTTCGGGGGCCGCGGCCGCGGTCTCCCGCGGGCTGCGCGCACCCGCGGCCGGGGTCGCCCGCGCACACCCGTTGAGGGGCCGCTCGTGCTCACCGCAGCTGAGCGGTCGCCCGCCCAGACCTCGGCGTGCACAACGGCGGGGTTCTCGATCGACACGCCGCCACCGACCCCATCCGCACGGCGTTTCGCGCCCGAACTCCGCCGTTGCGCACACAGCGGCGTTTCCCTCTCGAACTCCGCCGTCGTGCACACCAGGGCCGCAGCTCACCCCCGCTCCGCCGAGGCGCACGCCCCGGGCCGCAGCCCTCCGACCCGAATGCACGATCCCGGACGCGCCCGCTACCCCCATCCGCGAATGTCGGCACCCCGACGCACAATGGATCCGTGAGCACCACCGACGCCTCCGGCTGGACCATCATCGTCCCGGTCAAACCCGCCGCCGTGGGCAAATCGCGCCTGGCCGGCGTCGGCACCGACCGCGAGGCCCTCGCTCGCGCCATCGCCCTCGACACGATCAACGCCGCCGCCGGGGCCGCCCACGTCGCCCGGGTGCTCGTCGTCACAGACGACGCGGGCGTCCGCGTCGAACTCCGCCGTGCCCGCGCCGTCGAGGTCGTTGCAGAGGGCGATAGGCGTGGCCTCGACGCCGCCATCGCCCTCGGCGCCGCCTCCGCCGGACAAGGCACGCCACGCGCCGCGCTCCTCGGCGACCTTCCCGCCCTTCGCCCCGCCGATCTCGATCACGCGCTGGAGCTCGCGGCATCCGTCGAGCGCGGTCTGGTTCCGGATGCCGAGGCCACCGGCTCCACGCTCGTCACCGCCCGCGCCGGGGCGGTGTGGGTGTCGGCGTTCGGTAAGGACTCCGCCGCCCGTCACCGCCTGCTCGGCTGCACAGACCTCGCCGTCGACCGCGAGTCGACCCTGCGCCGTGACGTCGACACCGCCGCCCAACTGTCGGAGGCCGTGGCACTCGGCGTCGGTGCGCGCACGTCGGCCGTGCTGGCCGCTGCCGCGGCCTGACCCGCGAGGGTGCGCTGGCGGTCGCCGCGCCGACCGCCCCGCGCGCCCCGCCGCTCAGGCCCGCAGCGCCGCCTCCGCGATCGCCGCCGTCGTCTGCTCGTCGCGCATCCACAGGGGCGCGACGACCGCTCGCACCCCGCTCGCCTCGACCTCCGCTGCGGCCGTCGCATCTTCCTCGGCCAGCAGCCACGCGTCGAGCACCCCGCCGGCGGAGCGCGCGCCGTATAGTCGCGCCACCGCGGCGGCCGACGTCTCGACGCCGATCGCCGTGAGGCACACATCCGCCATCCCGCGCACGACACGCCCGCCGATGATCGGCGACACCCCCACCACCCGGGCCCACGTCGCACGCAGAGCCTCGCGCACACCCGGCACCGCGATGATCGGGCCGATCGAGACGACGGGATTCGACGGCGCCAGCAGCACCACGTCGGCCCCCGCGATGGCATCCGTCACCCCGGGTGCGGGCACGGCATCCGCGATCCCGGGGTTCTCGAAGGCGCGAGGTGTGAGTTGCGCGCGATGACGCGTCCACCACTCCTGGAAGTGCAGACGCCCCCCGTCCTCCAGCAGCACGTGCGTATCGACCTCGCTGTCGGTCATGGGGAGCATCCGGATGCCGAGCGGCCACCGCTCCGCCATGCGCGCGAGCACCTGGGTCGGGGTGAGCCCCTCACGGATCCACCCGGTGCGGGCGAGGTGCGTGCCGAGGTCGAGGTCGCCGAGCGTGAACCACGGCCAGCCCGCGCCCCAGGCCTGCAGCTCCTCGTTGACGCGCTCGGTGTCACCCGCGCGACCCCAGCCGCGCTCGGTGTCGTTCACGCCGGCGAGCGCGTACGTGATCGAGTCGACGTCGGGCTGCAGTCGCACGCCCGACAGCCACAGGTCGTCGCCGGTGTTGACGACGACGGTGGCCTCGGGTGCGCCCAGGGCACGGAGCGCGGCGCGCACGCCGAGGGTGAACTTCGACCCCCCGACTCCACCGGCGAGCACGACGACACGGGGCTGAGGAGAGACCATCCGTCCAGTCTTCCACCGCGATCGCCTCGGGAGGGGTTCCCGCATGCGCCTCGGCACCTGCGACGCAGGCTCACGCCAGACGGCGCGCGCGCGGCTGCCACGTCGCGCGGTGGCGGCGCGGAGCCATCGAGGTCGGCCACAGCGCGGCGATGCGCGAGAAGACGGTCGACACGGCGCGGGGGGCGGGTGCGGGGCTGAATCGGCTCTCGGTCATGCATCCAGCCTCGTCGCGCGACATCGCGACCGCATCGGCCCCAAGGACCATGCGCGTCCCTCCAGCGGATGAGATCACCGCTGGAAGGCGCTGCCGAGACCACGAGACCGCGCAGAACTCCTGCGATCCACGCGTCCTCTGCGACGTCGCGCCCGGAATCTCGCGGGTATCACCGGATGCCGCCGTACGTCTGCCGTAGTCGTGCAGGGCCCGCATCCCGACCCCGCAGCCTTGCGCCCGCATCCCCGGCGCCCGCACCCCGACCCCGTATTCCTGCCGCCCGCATCCCCGGCGCCCGCACCCCTGGCGCCCGCATCCCTGGCGCCTGCACCCCGACCCCGCATCCCTGGCGCCCGCACCCCGGCGCCCGCACCGCCGCACCGCGCCTGCGGAACGCCCCGGCCGGGCCGGCGCTACTGCGCGAGCAGCGTCGGATCCAGGGCCTCCGCCGCGGCCTTCGCCGCCGCCGGCAGAGCGTCGAGCACCTGCGCGAGCGCCGTCTCGTCGTGCGCGGCGGTGAGGAACCACGCCTCGAACACGCTCGGGGGCAGCGAGACGCCGGCATCCAGCATCGAGTGGAAGAACGCGGCGTACCGGTACGACTGCTGCGTGAGCGCCGTGGCGTAGTCGCGCGGCGCCTCGGGCAGGAACGCCACGCCGAACAGCGACCCCGCGCGGGGAACGGCGTGCACGACCCCCTCGGCCGTCAGCGCGGCACCGAGCGCGTCGGCGACTCGGGTGGCGGCGGCGTCGACGGCCGCGTACACCTCGGGCGTCGCGAGCCGCAGCGTCGCGAGACCCGCGGCCACCGAGAGCGGGTTTCCCGACAGCGTGCCCGCCTGGTAGACCGGGCCCAGCGGGGCGAGGTGGTCCATGACCTCGGCGCGGCCGGCGAGGGCGGCCAGCGGCATCCCTCCGCCGACGACCTTGCCGTAGGTGAGGATGTCGGGCAGGTACCGCTCGCTCTGCGAGGCCTGCAGACCCCAGAACCCGGCGGGGTGCACGCGGAAGCCGGTGAGCACCTCGTCCATGATGAGCAGCGCACCGTTGCCGTGCGCGATGTCGGCGAGCGCGGCGTTGAAGCCGGGCAGCGGCGGCACGACGCCCATGTTGGCGGATGCCGCCTCGACGATGATCGCGGCGATGTTCTGTCCGTGCACCTCGAACGCCTCGCGCACCGCGTCGAGGTCGTTGTAGGGCAGCACGAGGGTCTGCGCGGCGATCGGCGCGGGAACGCCCGCCGATCCGGGCAGCGCGAGTGTCGCGACCCCCGAGCCCGCGGCGGCCAACAGCCCGTCGGAGTGCCCGTGGTAGTGCCCGGCGAACTTGATGAGCAGGTCTCGGCCGGTGACGCCGCGCGCGAGGCGGATGGCCGTCATCGTCGCCTCGGTGCCGGTCGACACCAGACGCACCTTCTCGATCGGCCTCAGGTCGTCGACCTGCACCCGCTGGGCGATGAGGTCTGCCAGCTCCACCTCGGCCCCCGTGGGAGCACCGAACGACAGACCCCGGGATGCCGCTGCCTGCACCGCCCCGACGACCTCGGGGTGCGCGTGGCCGAGGAGTGCCGGACCCCACGAGGCCACCAGGTCGACGTACTCGCGACCCGCGGCATCCGTGATCCGCGGGCCGGAGGCCGACTGTACGAATCGCGGCGTGCCGCCGACCGACCCGTAAGCGCGCACGGGCGAGTTGACCCCGCCCGGGATGACGTCTTTGGCGCGGGCGAACCACTGGTCGTTGAGATCGGTCATGGCATCCATTCTTTCGGCGCGCGTCGCCATCGGCTCCGCGCAGATCAGCTTCCCGGCCGCTCACCCGCGTGAGTCGCCAAGAATTGTCGCCTCGGAGGTGGCCGAAGCGACACTTTTTGGCGACTCACGCCACCGCGCGAGCGCGCGCCGGCGGCCGGGCTACAGCTCGGCGCGCAGCCAGCGGGCGGCCTCGACCGCCCAGTACGTCAGGATCGCGTCGGCGCCGGCGCGACGGATGCCGAGCAGGCTCTCGAGGATCGCGCCGCGGCGGTCGATCCAGCCGTGCGCGGCGGCGGCTTCGACCATCGCGTACTCGCCCGACACCTGGTAGGCCCAGACCGGAACATCGACCGAGGCGCGCACGTCGGCGAGCACGTCGAGGTACGGCAGCGCCGGCTTGACCATGACCACGTCGGCGCCCTCTTCGACGTCGAGAAGCGCTTCGCGCACCCCCTCGCGGCCGTTGCCCGGGTCGAGCTGATACGAGCGACGATCGCCCTTCAGCTGCGAGTCGACGGCCTCGCGGAAGGGCCCGTAGAAGGCGCCCGCGTACTTGGCGGAGTACGCCAGGATCAGCGTGTCGGTGAAGCCCTCGGCATCCAGGGCTTCGCGCACCGCGCCGACCTGACCGTCCATCATCCCCGACAGGCCCAGCATCGCCGAGCCCGCGCGCGCCTGCGCCAGCCCCATCGCGGTGTAGCGCTCGAGGGTCGCGTCATTGTCGACGGACCCGTCGGCCCGAAGGACGCCGCAGTGCCCGTGGTCGGTGAACTCGTCGAGGCACAGGTCGGTCTGCACGACGAGCGCATCGCCCACCTCGGCGACGACCGCCTCGGTGGCGCGATTCAGGATGCCATTCGGGTCGTCGGCCCCCGAACCCACCGCATCGCGCGTCTCGGGCACGCCGAACAGCATGACGCCGCCGATGCGCTCCTCGGCCGCCTCGGCCGCCGCGCGGCGCAGCGAGTCGAGCGAGTGCTGCACGATGCCGGGCATCGAGCCGATGGGGCTCGGCTCGGTGATGCCCTCGCGCACGAACATCGGCAGCACGAGCTGCGACGGCACGAGGTGGGTCTCGCGGGCGAGGCGGCGGACGGCGGGAGTGCGGCGCAGACGCCGCGGGCGGTGCTCGGGAAAGCTCATGGGGTCGATTCGGTGGGGACGGGGAAGCGGGCGACCGCCTCGATGAGTGCGTCGACCGTCTGCCGTTCGGCGACGACGTCGACGCTGAGCCCGGCACGCTTGGCATCCTTCGCGGTGCGGGGTCCGATGGCGGCGATGACGGTGGATGCCGGGATGTCGGGGAACTGCTCGACGACCTGTTCGGCGACCGAACCGCTGGTGACGAGGATCGCGTTGATGCGGCCCGAGTGCACGTCGCCGGCGATCTTCTCGCTGACCGGGACGCCGACGGTGCGGTACGCCACGACGCTGCGCACATCGTGGCCGGCCTCGATGAGGAGGCGCGTGAGCACCGGCTTGGCGATCTCGCTGCGCAGGGTGAGCACCTTGCGCGGCGAGGATTCGAGATCGATCATCTGCTCGGCCATCCCCTGCGCGGAGTTGTCGCGCTCGGGCACGAGGTCGACGCGGTAGCCGACGGCCTGCATCGCCGCGGCCGTCGTCTCACCGACGACGGCGACACGTGTGTGCGCCGGGATGACCGCCTTGTAGGCGTAGAGCACGTCGACCGTGGTGGCGCTGGTGAGCGTGAGCCAGTCGAAGGCACCCGCGGCGAGATCGGCGAGCGCCTCGTCGAGGGTGGCCTGATCGTTCGTCGGCGCGAAGTTGATCAACGGGGCGATGACCGGAACGGCACCGAGCTGACGCAGACGCGCCGCGACGCCGTCGCCCCACGGACCGCCCCGCGGAACGAGCACGCGCCGCCCGGAGAGCGGCTTGGGCACGCTGCCCGTCGTCGGGTTCGGCGTGTGCCAGTGGCCTTCATTCATGTGGTCGACTCTCGTGGTACCAGGTCGGCCGCCCCGCGTTCGAGCAACCGACGCGCGGCTTCTCGGCCCACCCGCGCAGCACGCGTGATGGATCCCCCGTCGTCGGCAGCATCCGCATCATTGCCACTGCCAGGTTCCCGAGCATACCCCGTGTCGAGACGCACCGTCCGGTCGATGCCGATCCGATGCGAACCGTCGAGCGCGTAGACGATGGCACGCAGGCGCAGGTCTCCGTCGGCGATCGCGGCGTGCGTGCCCACGGGCGCGCTGCACCCGGCATCCAGCGCCGACAGCACCGTGCGCTCCGCGGTGACGGCGACGCGCGTGTGCTCGTCGTCGAGCTGGGCGAGTGCGGCCAGGATCTCGGGGTCGATGTCGGTGCGGGTCTCCACGGCGAGCGAGCCCTGGCCGGGAGCGGTGGGCCACTCGGCCAGGCCCAGTTCTTCGGCGTGCAGTCCGCCGAGGTCGCCGCCGAGGCGCGAGATGCCCGCGGCCGCGAGGATGACGGCATCCAGTTCTCCGTCGCGCACCCGCGCGAGTCGGGAGTCGACGTTGCCGCGGATGTCGTGGATGTCGAGGCGCGGATTGTGCCGCAGCGCCTGGGCGATGCGACGGGGCGAGCCGGTGCCGACGCGCGAGCCCGGCGGGAGCGCGCCGAGCGGTGCGCCGTCGCGCGTCACGACGACGTCGCGCGCGTCTTCTCGCGCCGGCGTCGCCGCGATGACGAGCCCGTCGGGCTGCAGGGTCGGCAGGTCTTTCAGCGAGTGCACGAGGAAGTCGCAGCGATCGGCGGCGAGCGCCTCGCGCAGACCGTTGGCGAAGACGCCGCGCCCGCCCAATTGCGACAGCGACGCCCGGTTGACGTCGCCCTCCGACACGATCGGCACGAGTTCGACGTCGCGACCGGATGCCGCCGAGACCGCGTCGGCGACCATCTGCGACTGGGTCATCGCCAGGGCGCTGCGCCGCGTGCCGAGCCGCAGGGGCGCGCTCACTGCAGGATCTCGGGGATCTCGTCGAGCGTGACCAGACGGCCGGTGTAGAACGGCACCTCCTCGCGCACGTGGCGACGAGCCTTGGTGTAGCGCAGGTCGCGCATCATGTCGACGAGGTCGGTGAGCACGTCGGCCTCCATGGGCAGGAGCCACTCGTAGTCGCCGAGGGCGAAGGATGCCACCGTGTTGGCGATGACGCCCTTGTAGGCCGAGCCCTTCTTGCCGTGCTCCATGAGCATCTCGCGACGCTCCGCCTCGGGCAGCAAGTACCACTCGTAGCTGCGCACGAACGGGTACAGGCACAGCCACTGCTGCGCCTCGATGCCGCGGAGGAAGCCGGGAACGTGCGAGCGGTTGAACTCGGCGTCGCGGTGCACGCCCATGGCGTTCCACGTCGGCAGGAGGTTCTTCAGCAGCTCGGTGCGGCGCAGGCGGCGCAGGTCGCGCTGCAGGGCCTGGGGGTCTTCGCCGTGCAGCCAGACCATCAGGTCGGCATCGGCGCGCAGGCCGCTGACGTCGTAGAAACCGCGCACCGTGACCCCGTCGGCCTCGACGAGCGAGACCAGGTCGGAGAGTTCGGTGGCGTCGACGGCGGTGACGGGGTTCGCGGGATTGCGGCGGAAGACCGCCCACAGGGTGTACACGGAAGAGTCGCTGTCGTGGGACATGACTCCTAGTCTCGTCTCGCCGCGGCGGCGGGCCAAACCGGTTGACTCACCGGTGGACGACCGGCAGGTGCGCCGCGTCGCCCCGCATTGGTACTGTGCGACGACGGCGTCGGGGGATGCCGCGCGAAGGGGTGCGCGATGTGGCTGTACGACCTGCCGATGTCCATCGGCCTGCCGATCTTCATCGTGGTCGTGGTCGGCGGATCCTGCGGCATCCTGCTCATCCTGCGCAAGTGGGTCTCGGCGGTCGCACCGCAGGGTGACGAATGGGATCGCGTGCTCAGCTACGCGGTCGGCGCGTACGGCGTCTTCTACGGCGTGACCCTCGCGCTCATCGCGGCAGCCGCCTACGGCAATTTCACCGAGGTCGACGGCGTCGTGCTCGAGGAGTCGTCGACGTTGGCGGCGCTGTACCGCACGGCGGCGCTGCTGCCCGAACCCGAGTCGAGCCAGGTGCAGCAGCAGATCAATCAATACACGCGCGACGTGATCGACCTGGACTGGCCGATGCAGCGCCGGCTCGAGATCCCCGCCGAGACGGATGCCAACATCACGGCGATGCAGCAGTCGATCGCCGCCGTGCAGCCGACGTCACCGGCCGAGATCCTCTACGTGCAGCAGTCGCTCGACCAGTTCCACATGCTCGTCGAGAACCGTCGCGAGCGCATCGCGCTCACGCACCTGGCGCTGCCGAGCGTGCTGTGGATCGTGCTCGCCGTCGGGGCGGTGCTGAACGCCATCCTCATCGGCCTCATCGAGGTGCGGAATCTGCGGGTGCACCTGCTGATGTCGGGGATGCTGGCCCTGTTCGTCGCGCTGCTGCTGTACGCCATCGCCGGGTTCGACCACGCGTACGCCGGTCCGATCGCGGTGACGCCGGAGTACTTCGAAGACCTGTTGAAGGGCCTGTTCGCCGACGAGCCGTGACCGGGGTGCCGCCGCCTCCGTGGCGGAGGTCCCTGAGCCCGTCGAAGGGACCGGGACCCACCTCACGCCCGGAGACTTCGACGAGCTCAGCCGCCTTCCCGTGGGCGCCGATTCGCGAGCCGTGGCGGAGGTCCCTGAGCCCGTCGAAGGGACCGGGACCCACCTCACGCCCGGAGACTTCGACGAGCTCAGCCGCCTTCCCCGCTGCGAACGGCGAAGCGGCCCGCCCCCATCGGGGAACGGGCCGCTTCCGCAGAATGTCAGCGCGTGTAGGCGTTGACGATCCCCCACACGGCGAGGCCGACGGCCACCGCCACACCCGCGACGGCCGCCGCGGCGGCGCCGGGATTGCGCTGCGCCTTGGCGCGCACGTCGGCGATCGTGCGGTCGACGGCGTCGCTCGCACGGCGCGGAACGTTTGCCTTGACCTCGATGGCCGCCAGCGCCGCCTTCAGTTCGGCGCGCGCCGACTCCACCGGGTCGCTGATGCCCAGCGGCACCGCGGTGCGCGGCACGGGGACGGGACGCTCAATACTCATCGCGGGCCTCCTTGACGATGCGGACGTCTTCGGCGATGGCCTTGCCCGGGTTCTCGCGGTTCGACAGCTTCTTGAACCGCAGGTAGCCCAGCAGCGCCAGGATCGCGGTGATCACGACCATGACGCCGAAGACCACGAGGGCCGACAGCCAGACGGGCCACCACGACGACAGCCCGGCGATGACGAAGGCGAAGAACACCGGCACGGCCCAGAACAGCACGACCAGGGCGCCGACGAACCAGCCGGCACCGATCCCGGCATCCTTGGCCGTGCGCTGCGCCCACGCCTTCGCACCGTTGATCTCGGCGACGACGAGGTTTCGCACCAGCTCGGGGATGTCGCCGATCAGCTCGAAGATGCTGTCGTCCGAGCGGTCGCGGAATCCGCGGGGAGTCGTCATGCGCGTCAGCTTCCCGACGCGTCGGAGCCGCTCTGGGCCGCCTTGGCCCGCGCGGTGGCCGTCTTCTCGGCCTGCTTGGCGTCGTCGACGGAGTCTTCGACCACGTCGGCGACCTCGTGGGCCGACTGCTTGGCCGCGCGTCCGGCGCGCTCCGCGCGTTCCTGCACGGTGCCCGAGCCCGAGGCCGCGCCGGTGACCGACTTCGCGCCCTTCCACACGACTCCCGGAACGGACTTGAGAGCCGAGACGCCGAGCGCCTTCACCTTCTCGACCTGTCCCTGGACGGCGGGCTGGCTCCAGACCTTGTCGGCCTGCTCCTTGATCTGCTCGTACCGCTGGCGGCCGGCGCGTGCTCCGAGCACGTAGCCCGCCACGAGTCCGACGACGAGTGCTGCTTTGCCCCTCATGGGGTCTCCTCACGCTCGATCGAGTGCTGGTCGAGTCTCACAGTAGTCATGTATGCCGTCTCGGGCATCCACCCTTGACACCGGCGCGCGCATGGTCGATCGCGACGGTGCTCAGCTCTGCCAGAGCGCGGCGCTGCGCACCCGATCGGCCTCGCCGCGCGCGTCGGGGATGACCTGGGCCAACCCCGTGCCGGCGATCCACGCGCCCGTCGCACCGAGGCCCGGCACGGCTCGCACCGCACCGCGCGCGGCGGCGGTGACGGCGGCGCGACCGATGGTGGCGGCCGGCTGCGACTGCACGTAGCGCGAGCGATGGGAGGCGACGAGGGCGGATGCCGGCAGCTCGACGCCCAGGAGTGCGGCGGCCTCCGCCAGGGCGAGGCCTGCCGCGGCGTCGTCGTCGAGGGCCGCGGTGGCGGGTTCTTCGCCCTGCGCTCCGAACGAGACGCGCACGACGTGGATGCCGGGCTCGGTGGCATCCCGAACCCAGTCCCACTTCGCGCTCGAATGGGTGAGGGCCTTGGCGGTGTGGCTGCCGGGCACCGTCAGCACGCCGGTTCCCCGCGGGGCGCGGTCGAGCACGGGGGCGTTCACCACCAGGGTCACCACCTCGACGACCGGGGCGATCGGCTCGCCGGGCTCGAGTCCGGGGACCACCGGGGCGAGCAGCGTCCGTGCCGGCCCCTCGGGAAGGGCGACGATGACGGCACGGGCGGCGAGGGGCTCGTCGTCGGTCGAGGTCGTCACCGACCACATGCCTTCGGTTCGCGTGAGGCTCTCGGCGGCGACGCCGGTGCGCAGGTCGGCACCGTTCTCGCGGAGGTCGGCGACGAGCGCATCGACGAGACGCGACATGCCGCCCGCGAGACCCTCGACGGCGCCACCCGGGGCCGGGGCCTTCGCCGAGCCGGAGGCGACGGGCACATCGGATGCCGGGGCGTCGGCGGGACGCGCTCCGGTTCGCCGGTGGCGCAACTCGGCGACGGCTCCCGTGAGCGACCCGGTGCGGGTGAGTGCGGCGTTGAGTCCGGGGGCCGCGAGGTCGACGTCGATGTCGTCGGGCCGCGCGGAGTACACGCCGCTCGTGACGGGGGCGACGAGGCGGTCGAGCACGCGCGCGCCCAGGCGCGAGCGCACGAGCTTGCCGAGGTTGTGGGCGTGACCGATGGTCAGGGGCGGTCGCAGACGATCGACGTAGGCGCGCCACGCGCCCGACCAGCCGATGATGCGCCGCACGTCGGGCGCGAACGGATTGTCGGGGATGCCGAGCACCCCGCCCTTCGGCAGCGGCGCCGCCCCGACGCCGGGGACGCCGGCCACCCACGCCCCCGCGGGATTCGGTGTCACGATCGCGTCGGTCAGGCGCAGCTCGGCGAGCAGCTCGCGCACGACACCGCCGCGGGTGGCGTAGCTCTCGGCCCCCACGTCGAGCGTGAGCCCTCCGACCTGGGCGGTGCGCAGGACCCCGCCGAAGACGTCGGACGCCTCGAGGACCGTGACCTGCAGGCCGACCTTGGCGCACTCGCGGGCGGCGACGAGTCCGGCGATCCCGCCGCCGACGACGATCACGCGCGTCTCGTGCGCGTGCTTCACGAGACGGTCGAGCGCCTCACTCATGCCCGCGCGCCCCGCCCACCGTGTCGTCGCCCGCGGCGAACGCGCCGACTGAGGGGGACGGGTCGTGCCCGTGCGCGTGCGCGACGATGCGGGTCAGCACGTCGGGGTCGGTGTCGGGCGGCACGCCGTGGCCGAGGTTGAGGATGTGGGCGCGCGCCGCGCGGCCGCGCGCGAGCACGTCGTCGACGTGGGCTCGGAGCACCGGCCAGGGAGCGCCGAGCAGCGCGGGGTCGATGTTGCCCTGCAGCGTCACGTCGGGGCCGACGAGGGCCGCGGCCTCGTCGAGCGGCATCCGCCAGTCGACACCCACCGCGTCGGCGAGACCGCCGAGGCGCATGTCGTCGAGGAACGCCCCGGTGCCGACGCCGAAGTGGATGCGGGGCACCTCGATGCCCGCGAGCGCTTCGTGCGAGTGCGGCGCGATGAACTCGCGGAAGGTCGCCGGAGAGAGCGATCCGGCCCACGAATCGAAGAGCTGCACGGCCTGGGCCCCGCCGTCGATCTGCGCGTCGAGGAACGCGCGCGACACCTTCGCGAGCCACCCCGCCAGGCGGTGCCACGACGCCGGGTCGGCGTGCATCATGCCGCGGGCGCGCAGGTGCTCCTTGCTCGGGCCGCCCTCGACGAGGTACGCCGCGAGCGTGAAGGGCGCGCCCGCGAACCCGATCAGGGGGACGGACTCGCTCAGCTCGGCGACCACGCGCCGGGCGGCCTCGCGCACCGGCTCGGCGGCCGCGGCCACCTCGGCGGGATCGATCGCGGTGATGCGCGCGACGTCGTCGGCCGTGCGCACGGGATCGGCGAAGACGGGACCGCGACCGGGCTCGATCACCACGTCGACACCGGCCAGACGCAGCGGCACGACGATGTCGCTGAAGAAGATGGCGGCATCCACGTCATGGCGGCGGATCGGCTGCAGCGTGATCTCGGCCGCGAGGTCGGGGGTCAGACAGGCGTCGAGCATGCGCGTGCCGACCCGCAGCTCCCGGTACTCCGGCAGCGAGCGCCCCGCCTGCCGCATGAACCACACCGGCTGCCTTTCGGGGCGGTCGCCGCGGAGGGCACGGAGGAGGGGTGCATCGAGGGAGGCCATGGCATCCATCCTCCCATTCGCCCCTGTGACCGAAGGGGGATGCCTTGACGTCGAGAGGCCGCCCGGAATACCCCGCGGGGCCCGGGCGTAGAATAAGAGCGTGTTGTTGTGCGTCAGCGCGAGTCACAAGACCGCGTCCTTCGAGCTCCTCGAGCGGCTCAGCGTACCCAGCACCCCCGTCGCCCCGCTGATCGCCGCGCACGACGAGTGCGTGCAGGGAGCCGTGGTCGTCGCGACCTGCAACCGTTTCGAGGCGTACGTCGACATGGACGAGCCCGTCACCGCGGCCGTCGCGCTCGGCATCGAAGCCACCCTCGCCGCGATCGAGGCGGCCACCGGCGTTCCCGCGAGCGAGCTCGAGGGCGGGTACACCGTCCTCGGTGGCAGCGAGGTCGCCGAGCACCTGTTCTCGGTGGCATCCGGACTCGAATCCGTCGTCGTCGGCGAGGGCGAGATCGCGGGCCAGGTGCGCCGCGCCCTCACCGAGTCGCGAAAGCTCGGCACCACCTCGGCCGAACTGGAGCGTCTGTTCCAGCGCGCTTCCGAAGCGCAGCGCGGCGTGAAGAACTCCACCGCCATCGGTCGCGCCGGCCGTTCGCTCGTGCGCCTGGGCCTCGAGCTCGCCGACAGCCGCATCGCCGACTGGTCGACGCAACGCGTGCTGCTGGTGGGCACAGGCGCCTACGCCGCCGCGACGGTCGCCGCTCTTCGCGACCAGGGGGCCGAAGACATCTCGGTGCACTCGCCGTCGGGCCGCGCCGCGAAGTTCGCCCTCAAGCACGGGCTGCGTGCGGTCTCGGCCGAGACCTTCCCCTCCGCCGTCGCCCACGCCGACCTCGTCATCACCTGCACGACCGCCGAGCACTACGTGCTGAGCGCGGCGACGTTCGCCGCCGGCCGCGGGGCGTACGAGACGGCCGTCACGTCCGGCGCCTGCCCGGTCGACCACACGGCGCGCCGCCTCGTGATCGACCTCGGCCTGCCCCGCAACGTCGACCCCGACGTGGCGACCGTCGCGGGCGTCGACCTGCTGGATCTCGAGACCATCCGCCTTCACGCCCCGCTCGAAGAGCTGCAGGCGACCGATGCCGCGCGCGACCTCGTACGCGACGCCGCCCGCCGCTTCACCTCGGTCGGCGAGCGCAAGAACATCACGCCCGCCGTGGTCGCGCTGCGCGCCCACGTGTTCGGGGTGCTCGACGCCGAGGTGGCGCGCGTGCGCGCCCGGGGCGATGAGGGCGGGCAGACCGAGCAGGCCCTCCGCCACCTCGTCGGCGTGCTGCTGCACACCCCCACGACGCGAGCGCACGAGCTCGCCGAGACGGGCCGCGCCGACGAGTACATCGACGCGCTGTCGGCGCTGTTCGGCATCGAGGTCACCGACCCCGCGGCCGCTCCCGCTGCGCTCGACCAGCGCGGCATCGCCGACGCGGGCTGAAGCTCCCGGCTCTTCATGGGGCCGTGCCGCCGAGCTCGACCAGCGCGGCATGGCCGGCGCGGGTCGAGGCTCCCGGTTCCTCGCGGGGCGAAGCCTCCGCTCGACCAGCACGGCATCGCCGACGCGGGTCGAGGCTCCCGCCGAGCCGGGGCCTCGTTCGCCGCCGGACGGTGACGAGCGGAGGAAGATCCGCGAGCGGAGGACCGCCGACGCGGCATCCGCCCTCCCCTCCCCGAATCACCTCCCGTCCCCGGCCCACCTCCCTCCCGGGCCCACCCCCGCGCCCGAACCGGCCGCAAGCCGGAGGAGCCTAGCGAGCGGAGGAAGATCCGCGATCGGAGGACCGCCGACACGGCATCCGCCCTCCCCTTCCCGAATCACCTCCCGTCCGCGAGGTGGCGGGCGGCTCGGGCAGGATGGATGCCGTGAGCACACCGGCATCCGAGGTCTACACCGTCGCGGGGGAAGACCGCCCGCGCAACGGGCTGCGATGGATCGGCACCGTCGTGATGGGACTGCTCGACGCCGGCCGCGATGCGCCGTCGGTGAGCGAGGTGGTGATCCGCCACGTCGACGGGTCGGTCGTCAAGCGACTGCCGCCGGGCGACGTCAGCGCCTTCACCGACCAGTTGAACGAGATCACCCGCGACGTCGCGACGATGGATGCGGTGCCCTTCGCCGCGAAGTGGATCGCCGAGCGCGACTGACCCACGCACTCCCCGGCTGTTCCCTCCCCCTCCGCGGCGCGAGAATGGGGACATGAGTCTGCGCATCACCGACGACCCCGCCGCCGACGAGCTCTTGTCGAGCAATCCGCTCGCCCTGCTGATCGGTATGCTCCTCGACCAGCAGGTTGCGATGGAGACGGCCTTCGCCGGCCCGCTCAAGATCCGGGAGCGCACCGGGTCGATGGATGCCGCCGCCATCGCGCACGACGACCCCGACGACTTCGCTGCGGCATTCGCCCAGTCGCCGGCCGTGCACCGCTTCCCGGGGTCGATGGCCAAGCGCGTGCAGGCGCTGTGCGTCGCGATCGAGGAGGACTGGGGCGGGGATGCGGCCGCCCTCTGGACCCGTGACGACCCCGACGGGGCGACGGTGCTGAAGCGTCTCAAGGCGCTGCCCGGCTTCGGCGAGCAGAAGGCGAAGATCTTCCTCGCGCTCCTCGGGAAGCAGCGCGGATTCACCGGTGCCGGGTGGCGCGAGGCCTCGGCCCCCTATGGCGAGGACGGGTCGTTCCGCTCCGTCGCCGACATCGTCAGTCCGGAGTCACTGGGCAAGGTGCGCGAGCACAAGCGGGCCGCGAAGGCCGCGGCGAAGGCGGGTGATTGACCCCTCCTCCACAGGGTGAATCGAAAAGGAGAGTTCTCTCATCTTCGTTCCGGGCCGGGAGGCTCTGGTTACAGTTTTCGAGTTCTCTGCACGTGATTCACGAACGAAGGGTGGGCTCTCGTGAAGTTCGCAATGGGGTCAGACACGCTGGGCGTGCTGACGAAGGCAACCTCGGGGTCGAGTGATGAGCTGTCTCTGCTGGTGCGCCAGCTGCTCGAGGCGGCCGAGCCGCTCGAGGGGCAGTTCCAGGGCGCGGGTCGCGCCGCGTTCGACCGGTTCAAGTCGCGTACCGACGCGATCTCCTCCGAGCTGAAGCTCGCCCTCGACGGTGTGCTCGGCGGCATCTCGGGCATGGACCGCTCGTTCCAAGAGGGCGAGTCGTCGATGGT
>NZ_KQ758471.1:38575-340703 GCF_001456955.1 Microbacterium enclense
GAACAAGGCACACCACCCTTCTGACGCCGCAATGCGGCAATCCCACCGTCGAAGCACGTCCGCACGACGGAAGACGGCGTCGACGATGAAACGAGCGCGATGCATGGCTCGGATCGCGACGTATGGCGCGCTTGCACACCAACCCCGACACCTATGGCGGACGGGATCAGGCGCGCACTCGCGATCATCAGTCCAACGCACCCGCGCTCGCACGCGACCGCCCAATCCGACGCACTCGCGCACGCACACGACCCCTCATCCGACGCACTCTCGTACGCAGGGAACCGGGATCGCCCGCGCGCGATCACGCTGTGGGCACTCGAAGCGCCAGAAGCCGCTCCGGCGTCGTCACCCCACTCAAACGACCGCGAATGATCGACTCAACAGAATGGTTCTTGAACGATGCGGAGTGGCCGACGTCGAGGCGCTGACGGCGTTCTTGCACGACGTCGATCTCACCGTGAGCGGTCTGGATGCGCCGAGCGTTCGACTGTGGATCGAGCGCGACGAGAGCGGTGTGATCGCGGGAAGCACCGGGTACGAGATCAGCCCTGATGGTCGGCACGGCCCGCGGTGAGAGCGCGCGGCCGCGACGCGTCATCCCGGGCCCGGCACCGCTCAGACGAGACGGAATGAACCCCCGCAGCCAGACGCCGGCGGTGGACCGAACACGGAAACGCTGCTGCCGATCGGGGCCCCGGGCTGATCTGAACCTCCTGGACTCCTCGTGTCAGGGCCGCGGAGGCAGCGCCTCGACGTCGATCCACCGCGAGAGCACCGCCGCGGCATCCGGACCCCCGGCGCGCTCGACCGCGGCGCGGAAGTCGTCGGTCGTGACCAGGCCGTGCCGGTTCTGCGACGTCCAGGCGCGAATGAGATCGAAGAACGCCGGGTCGCCGAGGGCGCGGCGCAGCGCGTGCACGGCGAGCGCGCCGCGCTTGTACACGCGGTCGTCGAACATGTCGTCGGGCCCGGGGTCGGCGAGCAGGAGATCCTGAGGCTTGGCGGCGAGACGCGCGTAGTGATCGGCGACGCAGCTCTCGACCGGAACACCGCCCGAGGCGTCGGACCACAGCCATTCGGCGTAGCAGGCGAAACCCTCGTTCAGCCAGATGTCCCGCCACCGGGCGATGCCCACGCTGTTCCCGAACCACTGGTGCGCCAGCTCGTGCGCGACGAGCCGCTGCGCGGCGGGCACGAGATGGTTCATGCCGAACACGGCGAGCCCCTGAGCCTCCAGCGGGATCTCGAGTTCGTCGGCGGTCACGACGAGCGTGCACGTGTCCTGCGGGTACGGCCCGAACAGCTCCTGGAACACCCGCAACATGTCGGGCACCGCCGCGAACGCACGGTCGACGGCGGCACCGAGCGCCGGAGGCGCGGTGACGACGATGGGAGGCATGCCGCCGCTTCCGCCGCTCAGGCCGCGCGTGCGGTAGCGCCCCACGTGGACGGCCGCGAGATAGGTCGCCGTGGGCACATCCGACGTGAAGGTGGTGGTGACACGACCGGCCCGCCGCGTCGTGGCGCCCGCGACACCGGTCGCCGCGACTGTGTACCCGTCGTCGACCGTGATCTCCATACGCATCCGGGCGCGATCGTCGGGCCTGTCGTTGCAGGGGAACCAGGTGGGCGCGCCGATCGGCTGACCGGCCACGAGGGCGCCGTCGGTCAGCTCCTCCCATCCCACCGCGCCCCACCGCGAACGCCGCGGGGCCGGGGCGCCCGCGTAGACCACCTCGACCTCGAAGACGGTGCCCGCGGCCAACGGCCGCGGCGACGTCACGCGCAGCACGCGCGGACCTGCCGAGAAACGCGCCGATGCGCCATCGACGCGCACTCGAGAAGCGCGCAGCCCCACGAGATCCAACGCGAACGACGTCAGCGGTTCGCGCGCCACCGCCACGATGGTCGCCGTCCCCTCGAGACGGTTCGTGCGCACGCGATACCCGAGCGCGAGGTCGTACGACTGCACGCCGTACGAGGCGTCGCCGCTCTGCGGGGCGTAGGGATCGGTCACGCTCACGTCGTCGACTGGTAGGCGCGAACCTTCACCGCACGCCAGGGACCGATGGGGTTGCCGCTCCACCGGGAGCCGACCGGCACAGTCTCACCGCGCATGACCAGCGACGCCGGGCCCACGGTGGCGTGCGCCCCGAGCGTCGACGCGGGCAGCACCACGCTGTGCGGGCCGAGGGTGGCCCCGGGCTCGAGCTCGACGGTATCCATGCTCATGATTCGATCATGGAACAGGTGCGTCTGGACGACGCACCCGCGGTTCACGGTCGACGCGTCGCCGAGGGTCACCAGGTCGGGCTCGGGCAGCCAGTAGCTGTCGCACCACACACCCCGCCCGATCTTCGCGCCGAGTGTCCGCAGCCACACGGCGAGCGCGGGCGTGCCGGCTGCGGCGCGGGCGAACCAGGGCGCGGCGACCATCTCGGTGAAGGTGTCCGACACCTCGGTGCGCCACACGAAACTCGACCACAGCGGCTGCTCCCCCGCGCGGATCACACCGACGATTCCCCACTTCGCCGCGGTCGACACCCCGGCGGCGACCGCCCCGGCGGCGAGCAGGACGACACCCGACAGCAGCAGCGTCCAGATCGGCCCGGTGGCCTCCCAGAGCGCCGCAAGTGTGAACAGCACCCCCAGGCCGATACCGCAGGTGACGACGACGGGCACGAAACGGCACAGTTCCCACAGCGTCCGAGCGAGACGGAGCGCCGGCCCGGGGTTGTACGTGCGCGACTCGTCGCCCTCGGCCGACAGACGCCGGAGCCGCACGGCCGGCGATCCCAGCCACGAGGAGCCGGCCTTGGCCTTCGGCGGCGCCGCCGACAGCACGGCGACGAGACCGTCGCGCGGAACACGGTGCCCGGGAGCGGCCATGCCGGAGTTGCCGAGGAACGCCCGCTTGCCGATGCGCACCGGCCCGAGTCGCAGCCACCCGGCGCGCAGTTCGTACGAGGCCACCATCGTGTCGTCCGCGAGGAACGCGCCGTCCTCGATCCGCGTCATCGACGGGATGAGCAGGACCGTGGATGCCTCGACATCACGGCCGACGCGCGCGCCCAGCATCCGCAGCCAGACGGGGGTGAACAGCGACGAGTACAGCGGGAAGAGGATCGTGCGAGCGGCATCCAGCAGCCTCTCGATCGTCCAGGCCTGCCAGGCGACGCGACTGCGCACGGGGTGGGTCCCCTCGGCGAGGCCCAGCGACAGCAGGCGCACGAGCAGGACGACGGATGCCGCGAACACGACCCCTGTGACGGCGACGGCGGGAACGAGCCACGCGAACGCCGCCAGGGCGGCCTGCCCGAGCGCGTCGGCGCCGCGCATCCCCTGCGCGATCACGAGGCCGCCGACCGTGAATGCGGCGAGCGGCAGCACCGCGAGCACCACCGCGGACGCGGCGTACGCCCACAGCCAGCGCGTCGGCGCCGGGGGCCGCTCACTCGGCCAGCCCTTGGCCGTCCCTCCCACGCGCACGGCGGGCGAACCCGCCCACGACTGGTCCGCCTTCACCCGTCCGAACACCGCCGAGCCGGGCGCGATCTCGGCACGCCGACCGATGCGGGTGCCCGGAGCGAGCGTGGAGCGGGCGCCCACCGTGGCATCCGCTCCGATGCGCACCTCGCCGATGCGCACGAGGTCGCCGTCGATCCAGTACCCGGTCAGGTCGACCTCCGGCTCGATCGATGCGCCGTCTCCGACCACGAGCATGCCGGTGACCGGCGGAAGCGCGTGCAGATCCACGTTGCGACCGATCCGGGCGCCGAGCGCACGGGCGTAGTACGACACCCACGGCGCTCCGGCAAGGCCCACGGCATCCACCTGATCGGCGATCTGCTCGGCCAGCCACAGCCGGATGTGCACCCAACCCCCGCGCGCATAGTCCCCCGGCCGCACCCCCGCGAGCAGCAGCCGAGCGGATGCCACGGCGATCGCCATGCGCCCGAACGGCGTGGCGAAGACGAGCAGGCCCACCGCGAGCACGGGCCACGGCACGCTCGGCAGCACCTCGAAGCCCGGCACGAGCTGCAGGATCGCCGAGGCCGTCAGCAGGTACAGCAACCAGCGCACGCCCGCCAGGATGAACAGCGGGGCGCCGAGCAGGGTCTGCGCCCACTGGGTCGTGCGGGGTGTCGGCGCCGCGCGATGGAACTCGAGAGGCGTCTCATCGGCCAGCTGCGGGCCGAGGGCCTTAGCCATCGCACCCAGGCGGGGGACGTCGTAGATGTCGGCGACCGAGAACTCGGGCACGCGCGCGCGGATGCGCGAGACGAGCTGCGCGGCGGCGAGCGACCCGCCCCCGAGGTCGAAGAAGTCGGCCCGGCGCTCGGTGACGGGCAGACCCAGCACCGCCTGCCACTGTTCGGCGAGCCAGCTCTCATCGGCCGAGAAATCGGTCGCGGCGGGAGCGTCGACGCCCGGAAGCGGCCAGGGGAGGGCCGCGCGGTCGACCTTGCCCGAGGTGCGCACCGGAAGGGAGTCGACGACGCCGAGAAGGGGGATGGTCGCGGCGGGCAGACGCTCCGCCAGAGCCGAACGAGCCGCACCCCGGTCGAGGTCGATCCCCTCCTCCATCACGAGATAGCCCACGAGCACCGGAACACCGGCCTCGGTCGTGCGTACGGCCACCGTCGCGGCGCTGACTCCGGCGAGATCCTGCAGCGCCGACTCGACCTCGCCGAGCTCGATACGGCGTCCCCCGACCTTGACCTGGTCGTCGGCCCGCCCCTGGAACACCAGCCCCTCGGGTTCGAAGCGCACGAGATCGCCGGACCGGTACGCGCGCTCCCACCCGAGGGTGGGCATGGGCGCGTACTTCTCGGCATCCTTCGCCGGGTCGAGATAGCGGGCGAGCCCGACGCCGCCGATGATCAGCTCGCCGACCTGCCCCTCCGCCACGGGGAGGCCCTCGGCATCCACGACCGCCAACGCCCACCCGTCGAGGGGGAGGCCGATGCGCACGGGCAGCGAGCCGTCGAGCGGGGCGGCGCAGGCCACCACCGTCGCCTCGGTGGGGCCGTAGGTGTTCCACACCTCGCGGCCCTCGGCGACGAGCCGGGCGGCGAGCTCGGGCGGGCACGCCTCGCCGCCGAAGATGAGCAGGCGCACGTTCTCGATCGAGTCGGCGGGCCACATCGCCGCGAGCGTCGGCACGGTCGAGACCACCGTGATGCCCTGGCGCAGCAGCCACGGCGCGAGATCCTCGCCTGAGCGCACGAGGGACCGCGGTGCCGGCACGAGGCAGGCGCCGTGACCCCACGCGAGCCACATCTCCTCGCATGATGCGTCGAAGGCCACCGACAGCCCCGCGAGAACCCGGTCGCCGGGGCCGAGCGGTTCCTGCTGCAGGAAGATCCGCGCTTCCGCCTCGACGAACGCGGCGGCCGAGCGGTGCGACACGGCGACGCCCTTCGGTACGCCGGTGGAGCCGGACGTGAAGATGATCCACGCGTCGTCGTCGACGGTCGGCGGAGCGACGATCGGCACGGCATTCGTGCTCGGGTGCGGGGCGGCGCCGTCGTAGAGGCGCACGAGGTCGGCATCCTGTGCGACGAACTCGCCGTCTCCCGCGACGATGCCGCGGACGCCCGCCTCGCCGAACACCAGACGAGCGCGGTCGTCGGGGTCGTCGGCATCCACCGGGACGTAGGCCGCGCCCGCCGCCATCACCGCGAGGATCGAGACGTACAGCTCCTTCGAGCCCGAGGGCATGCGCACCCCGACTCGGTCGCCACGGCGGACGCCCGCCTCGTGCAGGGTCCCAGCGGTCTTCCACACCCGCGCCAGCAGCTCGCGGTAGCTGAGCGCGCCCGACCCGTCATCGATCGCGGAGGCCTCGGGATGCCGTGCGGCGACGTCGGTGAGGATGTCGATGAGCGTGCGCGCGGGCGGAGCCGCGGTCGTTCGATCGAGCGGAGCCTGAGGGGCGGTGGCAGGGGTCGTCACGGGGGTGAACAGTACATCGCCCGGGGAAACGCCCCGGAAAGGCCGCCCCGGTTCACCTGCCGTTCACCGGCGGGGCGCAGTCTCTTAAGAGTCACTGTTTACCGTTCACGGCGAACCCTGCACCGGGTTCCTGTTCCCGACATGCGAAGGATTCACACCGTGAAGATCTCCCGGATCGCCCAGCTGGGCACCGTGGCCGCCGTGGCCTCCCTGACTCTCGCCGGCTGCGCCGGTCCCTCCAGCTCCGCTCCCGCCGGCGGAACGTCGGAGTCCCCCTCCTCCGCCGACGTGGCGTTCACGATCGACCCCAACCTCTCCGGCACGATCACCGCCGGTGGCTCCAGCGCCCAGTCCAACGCGCAGGCCGCGTGGACCAGCGCCTACAACGCCCAGGCCAAGGGCGTCACGGTCAACTACGACAAGTCGCAGGGCTCCGGCGGTGGCGTCACCAACTTCCTGAGCGGCGCCTACGACTTCGCCGGCTCCGACGCCCCCCTCAACGCCGACCAGACCGCGCAGTCCGCGGCCCTGTGCACCGAGGGCGGCGTCAACATCCCCGTCTACCTCGACGGCGTCGCCATCATCTTCAACATCCCCGGCATCACCGACCTGAAGCTCTCGGGCGAGACCATCGCGAAGATCTTCGCGCTGCAGATCACCGACTGGTCCGACCCGGCCATCACCGCCGACAACGGCACCGCGCTGCCCGCCGGCACCATCACCACCGTCGCGCGTTCCGACGGCTCGGGCACCACGCAGAACCTCACCAACTACCTCGCGGCGACCCAGTCGTCGGTGTGGACCGCCCCCGCGGGCAAGGACTGGCCGATCGAGGGCAACGTCTCGAAGCAGAAGGGCGGCTCGGGCGTCGTCGAGGCTGTCAAGGCCGGCTCCGGCACCATCGGCTACGCCGACCACTCCGCCATCGGCGACCTCAACGCCGCCGCCATCGTCACCGACGGCACCGCGGTCCCCTACAGCGCCGAGGCCGTCACCGCGACGTTCGAGGCCGCCGCGGTCGACGCCAGCAACGGCGTCGAGGGCGACCTGTCGAAGAAGTTCGACTACTCGAAGCTGACCGCCGAGTCGTACCCGATCCCGCTCGTGTCGTACGCGGTCACCTGCTCGACGTTCAAGGACGCGACGCAGGCCGAGCTCGTCAAGTCGTACCTCGGCTTCGTCACCAGCACCCTCGGCCAGCAGGTCGCCGCCAAGAACGCCGGCTCCGCCCCGCTGCCCGACTCGGTGCTCGAGGCGGCCGCCGAGACCCTCTCGGCCATCAAGTAAACATCTCGTCGGACTCGGCCCGGCTCGCACGTCACGTGCGGGTCGGGCCGGGCTGATCGGAACGGTCGATCGCGCATCGAACGCTCCGCTGAGCCGAATCCTCACCAGAACACCCGATCGAGGAGCACCCCATGACCCGTGCCGAGCGTGAGGTCCCCCGTGACTGACACCGTCGCCGAGCAAGAGACCTCCCCGGTCTCACCGACCCCGCCCCGCGCCAGCATCGTGGGCAAGCGCCGCGTCGGCGACACCGTCTTCCTGGGCCTGTCGACCACCGCCGCCGTCTCGATCATGATCATCCTCGCGGGCGTCGCGATCTTCCTGATCCTGCGCGGACTGCCGGCCATCACGGCCAACTGGAGCGAGGGCGACCTCGCCGGGTACCAGAACCGCAACTGGTCCAGCTTCTGGGAGTACGTGGGACCGCTGCTGTTCGGCAGCATCTGGGCCGCGTTCATCGCCATGATCATCGGCACGCCGGTGGCCATCGGCATCGCCCTGTTCATCTCGCATTACGCACCCCGCCGCATCGCGGGCGCGCTCGGCTACATCGTCGACCTGCTGGCCGCGGTCCCCTCGATCGTGTTCGGCCTCTGGGGCATCATCGTGATGCGCCCGCTGCTGCTGCCGGTGAGCCAGTTCCTCAACGAATACCTCGGCTGGATCCCGCTGTTCAACGGTCCCGTCTCGACCACCGGTTCGACGATGTTCACCGCCGGCGTCGTGCTCGCGGTGATGATCCTCCCGATCGTGACTTCCATCACGCGCGAGATCTTCCTGCAGACCCCTCGTCTACACGAAGAGGCGGCGCTGGCCCTCGGTGCCACGCGCTGGGAGATGATCCGCCTCGCGGTGTTCCCCTACGCCCGCAGCGGCATGGTCTCGGCGACGCTGCTCGGCCTGGGCCGCGCCCTCGGTGAGACGATGGCCATCGCGCTCATCCTCTCCCCCAGCCTCATCTACTCGGTGCTGCTGCTGACCGACGGCTTCAACTCGCAGACCATCGCGGCCAACATCGCGCTGAACTTCCCCATCGCGACCGACCTGCAGCGCTCGGCGCTGATCGGAACCGGCCTGATGCTGTTCGTCGTGTCGCTCGCGGTCAACATGTTCGCCCGCTACATCATCGGCGCGACGGGCCCCGGCGCCAAGGGTCGCAAGAAGGGCAAGCGCTCATGACCGCCACCGCACCCTCCGCACCCCTCGCCCTCACCAGCGGCCAGCTCCCCCGCTTCATCGAGCCCGCCCTGCTCGCGGGTGTGGCGGTCGTCGTGGCCGGCGTGCAGGTGCTCATGGGCGGCTTCAACCTCGCCACGTGGCTGATCCTCTCGGCGGTGCTGTACCTGATCGCCATCGGCGTCGGCTCCGCGATCGTCGAGAACCGCCGCAAGGCCGTCGACCGCGTCGTGCGCGGGCTCGTCACGGCCGCCTTCCTGCTCGCCGTCGCCCCGCTCATCTCGACGCTCTACACCGTCGTGTCCAAGGGCCTCGCGGTGGTCAACTGGCAGTTCGTCACCCAGGTCGGCGGAACCGCGTTCGACCCGAACACGCTCGAGGTCGTCGCCACGGCGGGCGCCTGGCAGGCGATCGCCGGAACGCTGATCATCACGGGCATCGCGGCACTCATCTCGGTGCCCATCGGCATCCTCGCCGCGGTCTACCTCGTCGAGTACGCGCTGCCGACCAACCCGCTGCGCCGCGCGATCACCTTCCTGGTCGATGTGATGACGGGTATCCCCTCGATCGTCGCCGGTCTGTTCGCGTTCTCGCTGTTCAGCCTGATCGTCGGTCCGAAGGCGTTCAGCGGGTTCTCGGCATCCATCGCCCTGTGCGTGCTGATGATCCCCATCGTCATCCGCTCCACCGAGGAGATGCTGCGCCTGGTCCCCGCCGACCTGCGCGAGGCGTCGCTCGCCCTGGGCGTGCCGCGCTCCGCGACGATCATCAAGGTCGTGCTGCGCACCGCCGCGTCGGGCATCATCACCGGTGTCGTGCTGGCCGTTGCCCGCGTCGTGGGTGAGACCGCGCCGATCTTCATCGCGGCGAGCTTCACCGACAACTTCAACGCCAACCCGTTCGAGGGCCCCATGCAGACCCTCCCCGTCATGGCCTACACCGCGTACAGCTTCCCCGGACAGGACATCGACGCGTCGCAGGCGAACGCCTGGGGTGCGGCGTTCCTGCTGGTCGTCCTCGTCGTCATCTTCAACCTGATCGCCCGTATCGTGGCGGCGGTGTTCGCGCCCAAGGCGCGCTGAGCCCAGAAAGGCACCTTCGTGTCCAAGAGCATCGAGGTCCAGGACCTCAACGTCTACTACAGCGATTTCCTCGCGGTCGAGGGCGTCTCGATCGACATCGAGCCCCGCTCCGTCACCGCCTTCATCGGCCCCTCGGGCTGCGGCAAGTCCACGTTCCTGCGCACGCTCAACCGCATGCACGAGGTCATCCCCGGCGGTCACGTGAAGGGTCGCGTGCTCATCGACGGCGACGACCTCTACGGCCCGGGCGTCGACCCGGTGCTCGTGCGCCGCCACGTGGGTATGGTCTTCCAGCGCCCCAACCCGTTCCCGACGATGTCGATCCGCGAGAATGTGCTGGCCGGCGCGAAGCTGAACGACAAGCGCATGTCGAAGAGCGACGCCGACGGTCTGGTCGAGAAGTCCCTCAAGGGCGCGAACCTCTGGAACGAGGTCAAGGACCGCCTCGACAAGCCGGGCGGCGGCCTCTCGGGCGGTCAGCAGCAGCGCCTGTGCATCGCGCGCGCCATCGCGGTGTCGCCCGATGTGCTGCTGATGGACGAGCCCTGCTCGGCCCTCGACCCCATCTCGACCTTCGCGATCGAGGAGCTCATCTCCGAGCTCAAGAACGACTACACGATCGTCATCGTCACGCACAACATGCAGCAGGCATCGCGCGTGAGCGACAAGACCGCGTTCTTCAACATCGCCGGCACGGGCAAGCCCGGCAGGCTCATCGAGTACAACGACACCTCGACGATCTTCACCGCGCCGACCGTGCAGGCCACCGAGGACTACGTGTCGGGCCGCTTCGGATAAGCCACGAACACGCGAGAGCCCCGCTTCGGCGGGGCTTTCGTCGTTTCCGGAATGCCACGATCCCGGTGCCGGCGCAACGCGCGGCGCCGGGACGCGTCTTCCGGATGCCGCGATCCCCGGCCCTGGCGCACCGCTCGGCGCGGAGTTGTCGGTTCCGGGTGCGGCGGCCCGGCGCCCGCGCACCGCTGAGCCCGAAGAGACATCGGTTCCGGATGCCGCGCCCCGGCGCCGACGCACCGCTCGGCGCCGCCGACGTCAGTCGCGAGGGCTCAGCAGGTAGGCGTTCAGCTCATCGGTGAGCGCCCGGTCCACCGGGATCGCGTGTCCATCGACGGCGGAGACGGGCGCCGCGAGCCGCACGCTCGACAGCAGCCACACGGCATCCGCTCCGGCGAGGTCGTCGACCGCCACGGTGTCGTACGCGGTGGCGAACCCCCGCTGCTCGAGGTGGGCGAACAGACTCAGCTGCGTCGTTCCATGCAGGATGCCGGCGCTCGGCGCGGGCGTGACGAAGCGGTCGCCCACGCGCAGGACGACGGATGCCGTGGGCGCCTCGAGCACGAAGCCGTCGCTGGTGACGAAGACGGCGTCATCGGCGCCGCGACGCTTCGCCTCTCGGATGGCAGCCATGTTCGTCGCGTACGACAGGGTCTTCGCACCGAGGAGCAGCCACGGCGCCCGCCCCGGCACGTCGAGGGCGTAGCCGCGGTCGAGCGTCACGATGCGCACGCCCTCGGTGCGGGCTCGGGCGTTGTCAGGAGCGTCGGCGAGGGTGATCCACGCGGTCGGCGACCCCTCGCCCTCGACACCGCGGCTGAGGAGGAGCTTCATGACGTTCTCGCCCTCCCCCGCCTCGGCGGCGACCCGCTCGACGGCCGCGCGCCACTGCGCGAGGTGAGGTGCCGGCAGTTCGCACAGCTCGGCGGAATGAGCGAGACGGCGCAGGTGCGGACCGACCTCTTGCGGGTGGCCGTCGACGACGCCGAGCGACTCGAAGATGCCGTCGCCGCGCTGCGCGCTCAGCTCGCCGAAGGGGAGCGCGGGGGCGAGCGGATCAATGATGCGCAGGGTGTCGTCGAACGACTCCCTCGGATCATCGGATGCCACGGGGTCGATGCGGAGAGCGAAGCGCCAGGCCATGCAGCGAGCCTACGCGCCGGCACCGACACGCCCGGGGCTTGTCAACGGGGCCGCGGAAGGGAATGTCTCGACCCCGCGCTTGTTACACTCTTCTAGCCGGGCCGCAGTAACCCCGGGCTCCATCTTCTGCCGCTATGAGCGGCCATGCGCCGAGAGGCGTTCTGCGGTCCGGCACTTCGCTTTTCTGCTCCCGCAATGCGGCCGTCGCGTCTTCGACGAACCTGCCGCGGACGCGCGGGCCTTGCGCGTGCCGACCGCGCGCCGCCGCGGACGCCAGGTTCCTGAGCCTGTCGAAGGGACCGGCATACCCGCACCGGCCTCAGCTCAACGCATCGCGACGCCACAGCGCGGCGCACGCCGCCAGATCGTCGGCATAGGTCGCCAGGCGCAGGGCCCGCGTCGTCAACGCCGTCGCACGCTCCGACTCGGTGTTCTCGTAGTCGTCGGCCAGATGCGTCGATCCGGCGGCCTGCACCCGGCAGAACGCGGCAGCGCGGTCCAGCGCGACGGCGAAATCGCCCTCGAACAGCCCGCGCAGGATGGTGTCGATGAGTTGCACGAGCTCCCCCGGCCCCGCCGGTGCCGGCGCGCCCGCCACCACGGCATCCACCGTCGTCATCTCCACGCGTCCACGCTCGTACAGCAGCGCCGCCGTGGCGGAGTCGTCATGGATCATCAACTGGAGCAGGTAGAGCCGCCAGAGGGCACCGGGGAGCGACCGCGCCGGCGAACGCGACCAGAGCTCGGCGATGTCGTCGATGCCGTGGTCGTCGGTGAACGCGACCAGCCGCTCGACGACGTCGACCGAGGGGTCGGCCCGAACGCGCGACAGCAGCGCGTGGGCGGTGCTGTGGGCGACGCGCGACACCTCCGCCGGGTCGTCGGCCGCGAAGAGGCGGTCGAAGAGTTCGGCGGGGCGGCGCACCGGCTTGTGGAACTCGCGGGGGGAATCGCTCATCGTTCCAGGCTAGGGCGTGACCGGTCGGCCGCGGGCCGAGCCGCGTCGCCGCTCAGGCCGTGGCGACGGCGACGACGGGCTCGCTGCTGGGCGTGCCGTCGGGCGACCCTCCGGCGGGCTCGATGGTGACGGCGATGATGTCGCCGACGTGCATCTCGCCCTGCAGGACCGCGGTGGCGTTGCCGTCGGCATCGGGCTCGAACGTACCCGCGGCGATGGGAGTCTCACCCCGCACAAACCACAGCTCGTAGGTGGTGCCGTCGGCCAGTGCCGGCATGCCGTCGGTGACGAGCACGCTCTGCCCCGTCGAGGGCGACCAGTGCGCCGTCGCCACCGTTCCATCGGCCATCGTCGCCGTCGCGGACTGCGCGTCCGGCGCCTTCTCGATCTGCTCCAGCGCGACGACGGCCGCGGGAGGGGTGAACAGCTGACTCACGGTCACGGCGCCGAAGCCGAGCACGAGCACGGCCGCGAAGGACGCGGCGAGCGCGAACCATCGACGCGCCCCCCACCCGGATGCCGGTGACGGACGGGCCGGCTCAGCGGCGCGCGTCGGCGCGACGGGCGCGGTTCCCGCGGCGGCGTAGTCCTCGTCGTCACGGCCCTGATCGGCAGCGGCGGACGAGGCGTTGGATGCCGCCGGTTCCTGCGGCAGGTCGGAGATCCGAGCGAAGAGCGCGGCGCGTACCGATGGCGGCGGCTCGACCGGTTCGATGGCGGAGCTGATGGCGGTGGCGGTGTCGGCCGCTTCGCGCACGTGGTGGTCCCAGTGCGGGTTGCCCGCGAGAGCCTCCTGGTACGCGCGTTCATCTGCCTCGGTGAGCGCATGCAGCGCGTGCCCGACGGCGAGGTCGGCGAAATCCCTCTCGTTCACTTGTCCACCCCCATCTCCATTCGCAAGCGCGACAGGCCGTCGCGCATCCTGGTCTTGACCGTACCGAGCGGTGCCCCGACGAGGGTAGCGATCTCACTCTGGCTGTATCCACCGAAGTAGGCCAGCGTGAGCGCTTCCTTCTGAGCGTCGGGAAGCGCCGCCAGTGCATCGACGACGCGCCGCCCCTCCATCTTCAGTTCGACTTTCTCAGCGACGTGGTCGTACGCGACGTCCATATCGCGGAAGCCCGCGCGCACGTCGCGATCGACGCTCGACTGCGACGACCGCACGCGGTCCACCGCTCGCCGGTGCGCGATCGTGAGAACCCACGACCTCCCCTGACCTCTGTTCGGAGTGAAACGCGCAGCGGATTGCCAGATCTCCAAGAAAACCTCTTGCAGCACCTCCTCGCTCTGCGAGCGATCAACGAGGACGCGCAGGATGAGCCCGAATGCCCGAGCGGACAGCGCGTCGTACACCTCGGCGAAGGCTGCGCGGTCGCCGTCGGCCACCCGCTGGAGCAGGATGCCGATGTGATCGACTTTCTCGAGCCCTTCTTCGGGCAGGTCGAAGCCGTCGATCACCATGACACCCATCATTGCTCACCTCTCGCGCGCCCCCGCGCGTGTACGCGCGCGAGAGGAATCGTTTCGTGATGAACCGTTACGTTGCGGGGCGTCCTCACCCCGGGCCCTCCACCCTCGCAAGAAATATTCCGAAGAATATTTATCTGCCTCTGACCTGGGTTTCATCGATCTGCGAGGATCGAAAGCGAGGGGAATCGGCAACATTTCGCAATCCGTTCCCCGCGGGGTCCCGAAGACCCTGTGTAAGCCGCTCCACGGCGAACCGCCCCTCGCACCGGGGTGTCCCTGACGGGTCGCAGCCGCGATCCGAACGATTTCGGAGGAATGTCATGCTCACCAACAAGAAGCCTGTCGTCGCCGGTCTCGCCCTCGTTCTGGGCTCGGCCTTCGCACTCACCGCATGTTCGGGTGGCACGACCTCCGGTGGCTCGACCACCGAAGAGAGCACCGCCCCCTCGATGGAGGCATCGCCGTCGATGTCGGCCTCGTCGTCCGCTATGGACCCGGCCGCCAACCTCGTCGGCCCCGGCTGCGCCGACTACGCCGCCGCGGTTCCCTCGGGCGCCGGCTCGGTCGAAGGCATGGCCGCCGACCCGGTCGCGGTCGCCGCCTCGAACAACCCGCTGCTCACCACGCTCACCTCCGCGGTCAGCGGTCAGCTGAACCCCAACGTGAACCTGGTCGACACGCTGAACGGCGGCGAGTTCACCGTCTTCGCTCCGGTCGACGACGCGTTCGCCAAGATCGACTCGGCCACCATCGAGACGCTGAAGACCGACACCGACCTGCTGACCAAGATCCTCACCTACCACGTGGTTCCCGGCCAGATCGCGCCCGACGAGATCGACGGCACGCACGCCACGGTCGAGGGTCAGGACGTCACGGTCGCCGGCTCGGGCGACTCGATCACCGTCAACGGCACCTCGAACGTCATCTGCGGTGGCGTCCAGACCGCCAACGCCACGGTGTACCTCATCGACACGGTGCTGATGCCCCCGATGTAAGTCCTCGGGCGCGCGAGTGATCGCGCGACCGATCGGTCGATGATCGACCGACCTGACGGCGAGCGCCGGACCCCAGGCGAGGGGGTTCGGCGCTCGCTCTTTTCGTCTGTCAGTCCGCCTCGACGACGCGAACGATCTCGTTCTGCACCAGGCGCGCGGCGGTGGGCCCCGCGTTCATGAACCACGGGTCGTAATCGACCGCGACGGCGTTCCCGTCGGCGACCGCAGCGAGCGTGGACCACAGCGGAGCGCTCTCGATGAAGGAGACACCCTCTCCGGTACCGGCGTAGAACACGTGATCGGCGTCGGCGAGGTCGATCCGCTCGGCGCTGATCTCCTGCGACGTCTCGTCGAATTGCTGCGACGCGGGGCGCCCCAGCCCGAGATCCTGCGCCAGGCCCCCCGCGAACGAGGGGACACCCATGATGCGCGTACGATCGCCCGTCGACTGCAGGAACGACACGGTGGGCTCCCCGACCGGGTGGGTCGCTGCGAATGCGGAACTCTCGGAATGGAGCGCGTCGAGGATGCCGCGCGCCGCGCCCTCCTCCCCCAGCGCATCAGCGATGAGGAGGAAGTCGCTCTTCCAGTTCACCCCGTTGCCCTTCGTCACGACCGTGGGGGCGATGGCGGACAGCGCGCCGTAGAGCTCCGCGCCGCGCGTCGAGTTAACGAGGATGAGATCGGGTGCGGACTGCGCGATCGCCTCGAGATCGGGCTCCGTGCGCTGGCCGATGTCGTCCATGGCGTCGAGCGCTGCGACATCCGCCGGGAAGGTGTCACGCAGGTATTGCGGAACCAGCCCGCTGTTCTCGGCGCGCGTGGCCGCGGTGGGCACGCGGCCGAGCGTCAGGACGGCGTCGAGCCGACCGGTCGAGACCACCGCGATGCGCGACGGCGCTGTGGAGATCTCGGTCACGCCGTTCAGGTGCGTCACCTCACGGGGGAAGACGCCGTCGGCCTCGGCGGAGCCCATCCCGGGCTCGAGGTCGCGCGCCACGACCCACTCACCGGTGGCACCGGCTTCGGCGTCGATGCTCGCGACGGGCGCGGCGACTCCCGCGCATCCAGCGAGGGCGACGACGGCCGCCGCGCCGATGACGGCGACGGTGAGACGACGGGGGCGAAGAGGAGGAGGAAAGGACGGGAAACGAAATCGAGTCACACGGTTAGGGTAACCTTACCTGCGTGACCGCTGTGCCCACCGCCCTCTCGGCGAGCGCGGCGCATATCGCCCGTCGCCGCTTGAGAGCCCGCCGCCGTGTCGCCGCATACACGCTCGCGCTGATCGTCACGCTCTCGGGGCTCGTCGTCGCGAGCCTGGCCATCGGCTCCCGCCCTCTCGCGCCGACCGACGTGTTGACGGCGCTGCTGTCGACCACGCGCGACACCGCGGGCGTCATCGTGCACGAGCTTCGGCTGCCTCGCACCCTGACGGCCCTGCTCGCCGGATCGTGCCTCGGGGTCGCGGGGCTGCTGATACAGGCGGTCACCCGCAACCCGCTCGCCGACCCCGGTCTTCTCGGCGTCAACGCCGGCGCCGCTCTGGGTGTGGTCGTGGCGATCGCCTTCTTCGGCGTGGGCACGGCCGGCGGGTACGTGTGGTTCGCCTTCGCGGGAGCGGCGGGCGCTGCGTCCCTCGTCACCGCCGCCGCGCGGCCCGGGCGCCGCGGCGGCACCGTCGGGCTGATCCTCGCCGGCGTGGCGCTCAGCGCGTGCCTGGGCGCGGTCGTGCGCATCATCACGCTCGCCGACGACGATACGTTCGAATCGTTCCGGTTCTGGGCGGTGGGCTCCTTCGAGCGTCGCGACCCCGACGTGGCCGCGCAGTTGCTCCCCTTCGCCGTCGTCGGCGTCGTGATCGCCGTGCTCGTCTCTCGCGGAGTGGACCACCTGCAGCTGGGCAGCGATCTCGCCCGGGCGATGGGCGTCTCGCCCGCCGTCGTCATCGTCGCGGCGGGCACGGCGATCACCCTGTTGTGCGCCACGGCCACCTCGGCCGCGGGACCGCTCGCCTTCATCGGGCTGCTCGTCGCCCACGCCGTCCGCGGGGTCGTCGGCACCGACCTGCGCGCGAGCCTGCCGATCGCCGCCCTGGCCGGGGCCGCGCTCACGCTCGCGAGCGACGTCGTCGGTCGAGCGATCGCCCTGCCGGGCGAGGTCGAGGCGGGTATCGTCGCCGCGTTCCTCGGCGCCCCCCTTCTGCTCTGGCTCGTCGTGCGGAGATCCTCGTGACCGGTCGTCGCCTCGCCGGTCGCCGCCTCGTCGGCCGCGGTCGCGCGGTGACCGCCGTGGTCGCGACGCTGGCCGTCGCTGCGATCGCGGTCGTCGCCGGCCTCGGCACCGGTTCGTTCCAGGCGTCGCCCGCCGAGGTGGCATCCGCTCTCCTCGGCGGAGGTGACGCGCGCACCTCCGTCGTGGTGGTGGGCCTGCGCGTCCCCCGCGTGATCGCCGCGCTCGCCATCGGCGCCGCTCTCGGGCTGGCCGGGGCGGTCTTCCAGACCCTGGCCCGCAACCCGCTCGCGAGTCCTGACATCGTCGGCTTCAGCGCCGGGTCGGCGACCGGAGCACTGATCAGTCTGACCCTGATCGCCCCGACGGCGTCGCCGGCCGCAGGCGCCTGGATGGGCGGGCTGCTCACGGTGGTCGTGGTGATGCTGATCGCGCGCAGCGTGGGCGTCTCCAGAGAACGAACGATCCTCGCCGGCATCGCGCTGTCGATCCTGTTCGCCGCGGTCAACGACTACCTCCTCACCCGCGCCCCGCTCGAGATCGCCCGCAACGCCGACCAGTGGCTGCACGGGAGCCTCGCCGCCACCGCCATGAGCGACCTGGGCCCGCTGCTTACGTCACTCGGCATCCTGAGCGTCGTCCTGCTGCTCGCCCACCGCGACCTCCGCGCGTTCGAGCTCGGCGACGACGTGGCGCGCTCCCTCGGCGTGCGGACGGGGCGCTCGCGACTTCTGCTCGTCGTCGTCGCGGCCCTTCTCACGGGCACCGCGACCGCGATCGCGGGCCCCATCGGTTTCATCGCCCTCGCAGCTCCGCAGCTGGCGCGTCGCGCGATGGGCAGCAGCGGCATCCCGCTCGTGGGCTCCGCCCTGACGGGAGCGACGGTGCTCCTCGTCGCCGATGTGATCGCGCAGCGCGCCCTGGCGCCTCTGCAGATCCCCGTCGGCCTGCTCACCGGCGTCGTAGGAGGGGCCTACCTGTTCTGGATCGTCGCGCGCACCCGCCGATGAGCACGAACGCCCCGTCACGGCCGGTAGGGTGGATGCCGAGGGCCTCTAGCTCAGTCGGTAGAGCATCGGACTTTTAATCCGCGGGTCGTGGGTTCGAGCCCCACGGGGCCCACCGCATCTTCTCCATCAGCACTGCGCCGAACCGGCGGTCAGCGCACGACGACCGCCGTCTGTGCCGACGTGCGCTGCGCGGTGGTGAAACCGGTCTTGGAACCGGTCACGGTGACGGTGATGCGCTTGCCGATCTGCGTGGTGGCGACCTTGAGGGTCTTGCCCGTCGCGCCCGCGATGTCGACACCGTCGGCCTTCCACCGGTAGGTGAGCGTCACCGGACTCGGCGTCCACGTTCCCGGCACGGCGGTCAACGTGTTGCCGAGCTTCGCGGTGCCACTGATCGTGGGGGTCACCGCCCCGAGCGTGCCGGCGCTGACGGGGGCGGTGGGGAGCGACGTCACGGCATCCGATCCGTCCAGAGCCGAGACGGTGACGGTGATGCGCTTGCCGACGCTGGTGCCCGGCAAGACGAAAGAGCTGCCGGTGGCGCCGGAGATCGCGACGCCGTCGGCGCGCCACTGGTAGGTCACGGGAGTCGACCGCCCGGCATCCGCCACGAGAGTTGCGCCCGCCGCGGCCGTGCCCGAGATGGTCGGGACCGCCACCACCGGTGCGCCCGACTGGTAGACGGCGACGTGATCCACCGACATCGTGCCGCCCGAGGTCTTCGGCGCGGCGGCACTGTCGCATCCGCAGACGCCGTTGGGCAGCCCACCCCCGATGGCGAGGTTCAGCACCAGGAAGTACGCGTTCGGGATGGCGGCATCCCACGCGGCCTCACCGATCTGGGACTCCTCGATCGCGTGCGTGGTCACGTCATCGACGAAGAACTCCAGCCGCTCCGCGCCCGCGACGGTGCGGTCGACCAGCACGGAGTAGGTGTGGAAGTCGGTGAGGCAGGCGGCGCAGTCCTGCAGCCCGCTGGTGATGCCGTACGGCTCGTCGCAGGCGCCACCGTCGGGGAGGTCGCAGTGCAGCGTCTGGATGACCTGCGGCGTCCCGTTCACGGCCTCGAGCATGTCGAACTCGCCGGTGCGCGGCCAGTCGATCTGCGCGTCGGCATCACGACCGAGCGCCCAGAACGCCGCCCAGTAGCCGGTCGGGTCGGCGACGGCGGGCAGACGCACGGATGCCGTCATCAGCAGACGTCCGCCCGCGGGAGCCGCGAAAGACTTGTCCGCGGTGATGATGCGCCCCGACGTCCACGCCCCCGACGCGTCGCGCAGCGCGCGGATCGAGAGAGCGCCCGAGCCGTCGAGGAAGACGTTGTCGGTCGAGGCGGTGGTGCGATCGACCGCGCCCGTGCCCCACGTGCCGACCTCGTGCTCCCACTTCGCGCCGACGGCGGAACCGGCGGGACCGCTGAAGTCGTCACGGAAGAGGGTCGTCCACCCCGGCGCGTCCGCCGGCGCTGCGGCGAGGACCGCCGAGGGGGCGGCATCCGCCGAGTCGTCCGCGGCGACGGCCGACGCCGACGGGGCCGTCAGCCCGATCAGAATGACGAAGGCGACAGCGGTCGCGATCTTGCGCGAAATGAGGGGGAAAGTACGCAGCACGGCGAGTCCTGTCTTCCGAGAAATGACGTCGACGGTGCGACTGTCGCGCAGCTCCGTCGATTGAATCAACCCGAGGCAATTCTGAACGGATCCTGATAAAAGACGCAAGAATCCCTCAAGACCGACCTTGCGCTTACCTTGAGGTCGTCTTGCGCACGAATCCATCTCGCCTTGCATTCGCCCGCATAGTTTCGACGCTGTGGGAGCCCCGAGGCCCCGCACCTCTCGTGAGTGAGTGGGCCGCGAGCTCCACCGCCGGCGAGCCCACACCACACGTTTCGACGTGCTGCTGACGGAAGGACGACCGGCGATGGCGACCGCCCTGCGCGCACGCACCCACGCCCCGACGCGCGCGCGTCGCGCGTCGTGGGAGGCGCTGCCCGAAACCCTGCCGACGCGCCGATCCCGCAGCACCCGCCGCCGCGCCTCTCTTCCTTCGACCGGCTCGTCGACGGCACTCCTGGGACGCACCGACGCCCTCACCTCGTCGAGCATGCAGACGGTCACCGAGGAGGCCCCCGCCGCCGTTCCCACGCGACGCGGCCGCAAGGCGCCCCGCACCGGCGGGCTCGTGGCGGCCCTTCCGGCCCACAACGAAGAGGCGGGCATCGCCGCCGCGATCCAGGGGCTGCAGAACCAGACCTCGCCGCCGGATCACATCGTCGTCATCGCCGACAACTGCACGGACCGCACGGTCGAGATCGCCCGCGCGCACGGCGCCGAGGTGTTCATCACCACCGGTAACACGCACAAGAAGGCCGGTGCCCTCAACCAGTTCCTCGCCGAGGCCCTCCCGCACCTGCGCGAAGACGACCTGGTGCTCGTGCAGGACGCCGATTCCGCCCTCGACCCGGACTTCCTCGAGATCGCCCGCAAGAACCTGCGCGGCAAGATCGGCGCGGTGGGAGGAGTCTTCCGCGGCAGCGAGGGCGGCGGCTTCGTCGGTCACCTGCAGCGCAACGAGTACGCCCGCTACGCCCGCGACGTGCAGCGTCTGGGCGGCAAGTGCCTCGTCGTGACCGGAACCGCAGCGGTCATGAAGGCCGGCATGCTCCGCCAGATCGGCGCGGCCCGCCTCGCCGGCGAGCTCCCCGCCGGCGACGGTCGCGGCGGCGTGTACGACACCTCCGTGCTCACCGAAGACAACGAGCTGACCTTCGCCATCCGCCACCTCGGCTACAACGTGCTCAGCCCCGCCGGCTGCACACTCGTGACCGAGATCATGCCCACCTGGACGGACCTCTGGAAGCAGCGCCTGCGCTGGAAGCGCGGCGCGGTGGAGAACTGCGTGCAGTACGGGCTGACCCGTATCACGTGGCCCTACTGGGGCCGGCAGCTGCTCACGATGACCGGCTGCGTCATCACCTACGTCTACCTCGCCACCATCGTCTACGCGGTCTTCTTCAACAGCTTCACGGTGCAGCCGTTCTGGCTCGGCGTGACCGCGATCTTCGTCATCGAGCGCATCGTGACGGTCCGCCACCGCGGGTGGCGCTACATGCTCGCCGCCGGGCTCATGTACGAGCTCGTCATCGATCTGTTCCTGCAGATCGTCCACACCAAGGCATACCTGGACGCGCTGACTCGTCGTCGGCGCGACTGGTGATCGGAGAACACATGTACAACAACATCGCATCGTCCACCGGAGCGGGCGTCGGCGCCGGCGCACTGGCCATGACCGGGTTCGACTCGGTCTGGCTGGGTCTGGCAGCCTTCGCCCTCATCGCCGCCGGCACCGCCGTCATGCGCATCGTCCCCCGCCGCACCCGCGAATCCTGAGAACATCGCACCACTCAAGACGGTCGTCGGCGCGCCGAGCGCCAGCGGCCGTCTCGCTGTGGTCACCGACCACCCCGCGCAGAAGCGACAACGCACGCACGTCGCCGGCGATCGATGAACGAATGCGAATGACGACGCGGGGCCGTCATCGCCGGAGCGGGAAACGCGGGTGGGTCATAATTAGCCCGAGTCCCAGCCCGGCCGCCAGATTCGCAGGTGCTTTTCCACCGGCACGCGCGAATCGCTGAATCGACAGGAGTCGCACACGTGGGTCTACGCGAATACGGACGACTGCTGCGAAAAGGGTGGTTGACGATATCGATTTTCGTCGCCGTCGGACTCGCGGCGGCGGCGGCGGTCACCGTCACCGCCGTGCCCGAGTACCGCGCCCAGACCACCGTGCTGGTGTCGCTGACGACCGCCTCGAGCCAATCCACCGCCGAAGTGGGTGCATCCTTCCAGAGCGCCGAGGCACGCGTGCCCTCCTATGTCGCGCTGGCCACATCCGCCTCGGTGCTGGAGCCGGTCATCTCGCGGCTCGGCCTCGACATGAGCGTCAGCGAACTCGCCTCGGAGATCACCGCGGCACCCATGCCCAACACCGCCATCATGACCATCGACGTGGTCGACTCCGACGGTGAGCGCGCCGCGCAGATCGCCGACACGGTGGCCGCCAGCCTCACGCAATACGTCCGCGACCTGGAAGGGACCTCCGACGGGGGTCCCAGCCGCGTCAACCTGCGTCTGCTGGAGTCCACGCCGGTACCCGCCGATCCCCTCACCCCCGACCTCCCGGTGTACCTGCTCATCGGCGGGGCCACGGGTCTCATCATCGGTATCGGAATCGTCGCCCTGCGCCACCTTCGCGACGGCCGCATCCGCTCGGCCGCCGACGTCGCAGCGGGTACCGACATGACGGTCGTGGAATCGCTGCCCTACGACCCCGCCCTGCGGAAGGGCCCGGAGCTCGTCGACGAAGACGGTGCCGTCGCCGAATCCCTCCGGATGCTGCGCACGACACTGCTGTACGGGACGCCGTCCGTCCCCCGCGTCGTGCTCGTGACCTCCGCCCGCGACGGCGACGGCAAGAGCGTCGTCGTCGCAGGCCTCGCATCCTCGATCGCTCAGCTCGGCCGTTCCGTGCTCGTCGTCGACGCCAACCTCCGCTCTCCCGCGATGGGCGACGTCTTCCGCACCCCCCGCGGTGCGCCCACGCTCGTGCAGCTGCTCGGAAGCCCCGCGCTGCCCGCCGTGAACCTGCTGGCGCGCACCGCCGAGGGCGTGACCGTCATCCCGGCGGGGCGCACCACCAACAACCCGAGCAACCTCGTCGGCACCCCCGCCATGGAGCAGTTGCTGTCTCAGCTGGCCAAGCGCTTCGACCACGTGCTGGTCGACTCCCCCGCGGTGCTGACCGCCACCGACAGCGTGCTGCTCAGCAAGCTCGCCGATGCCACGCTGCTCGTAGCCGGCGTCGGTGTATCGGCGACCGCCGACCTGACGACGGCCGCCGAGCGCCTGCGCGCCGTGCGAAGCGGTGTCCTAGGCGTCGTCGTGACGCGAGCTCCGAAGGGCTCGCCGGCTCCCACGGCTCCCGGCGTCCCGTTCGCCTGACGCGTCCGCAGCCGTCCCGCGCGCGCCACGCCGAGCGCGCGCGACGCGCGAGGGGACCGCGTCGGACTCCGCCGCGACCACGCGCGACTCGACCGGCGCGCCGAGGGAGGACGTCTGTGCCGCGCCGGCCACGCCTCCGGCCCGCGCCGCGACCACCCCCATCCCGCAGAGGATCCACAGGGTGTAGGCGACCGGCCCCTCCTGCAGGGTGGGCAGCACCGTGAAACTCACGACCGATCCGGCGATCAGGGCGGCCGGCAGGAACCCGTCGAGGGTGCGGGCACGCACGCCCCCCTGGAACAGATACACCAGCAGAGCCGCGAACAGCAGCATCACGAGGATGCCGGATTCGATCGCCAGCAGAAGGAAGAAGCTCTCCACGAGGATGGCGTCGCTCGAGTAGTTCAGCGCCCGAGGGCCGACCATTCCCAATCCGTACCCGAAGGGGTGCGTGACGAGGAAGGGGATGTTCTCGAGAAGGCTGTCGCTGTGGCCGATGAGCGAGGGATCGGCGACGTGAGAGACGACTTTGTCGATGAACAGATAGAGCGTGACACCCGCCACGCCGGCGCCGGCCATGATCGTCAGGAAGGCCCACATCATCTCGGGGCGGGCGCGGAAGATGGCCCACGACACCAGCGCCGCGGCGAGCAGGGCCAGACCGATGTAACCGCTGCGCGATTGCGTCAGATAGATCGCCACGAGCGGCAGCAGCGTCAGCGCGCCCTTCAGCCAGAGGGGCCATCGCGGGCGCGTCCACAGCACCGCGAGCATCATGGTGGCCACCGCGGCGCTCTCGTTCGGCGCCGCGTAGGGGCTGAACCCGCGCGGCACGATGCTGCCGGCCACGAACAGCGACGACGGGAACGGCGCACCGACCGGCACGGGGAACACCCCGAGGGTGAACAGCCACTTCAGACCCTGGCTCCATGTGACGATCGTGGTGATGGCCGCAGCCTGCGACACGACCACGAAGACCGTCGCCAGGATCGGGACGTGACGGCGGTCCAGGATCGCGGGGGCGACGATGAGGGCCAGGAAAGGGAGGAAGTCGTTGCGCCAGCCGTAGGCCGCCTGCGTCAGGCTCGACGTCCAGGCACCCGAGACCAGCCCCAGCGACACGATCATCAGCACGAGCACGACGATGGGCACGGGCACACGGCGGAGACGGCCCGTGACGACCACGAGCACGAACAGGCCGAGGACGAGAGCGTCTTTCACCGCGCCGAAGGCGGTGGCCGCCGCACCGTGCAGGAACGCCGAGATCACCCCGTTGGCCGGCAGCACGAAGGCCAGGGCCAGGATGCCGAGCCACATCACCCCGAGTCCCGACCACCCGTGCGGGGCGATCGCCGACATGATCCGGGCGGGGAGCGTGGCTCGGCCTGCGCGCGTGGCGGTCGGGGATGCGGTCACACCGCTCCGCCCCGACCGGTGAGACGACGCACGACCAGCAGCGCGTCGGAGGGACGCGGGACGATGGTGTGCAGTGGCGGGCGGATGGACATCATCATGACAGTCAGGGCCACGATGATGCCACTGGCGTTGGCGATGGCCGCGGCGATCGCACCGAACGGTGGGCCGAAGATCAGCAGCAGCACGAGACAGGTGACCAGGCCCGAGCCCTGAGCGACCGTCATCCGCAGGCCCAGGTTGCGTGCCGAGAGCACCTCGCCCGCACTCGCGATCACGACGACGAACAGGGAGCCCAGGATGGCGAACATCACCGCCGGCAGCGCCTCGGCGAACGCGTCGCCGAACAGCAGCGGGACGCCCCACGGGGAGACGACCGCGAGGAAGACCGCGGAGGCGAGGCCGACCATGAACGCCGACCGGAGGGCGTCGCCGGTGGCGAGCACGCGCGCACGACCTTCCGTCCGCGAGATGTCCGAGAACACCGGCGCCGCCACCGCGTGCGCGAGGAAGACCGGCAGCGTCCCGATGGTGACCGCGACCGAATACAGCCCCGCCTGATGCGAGCCGATCAGCGGCAGCATGAGCACCTGATCGAGTCGTTGGTACGCCGCGTCCGAGGCCTGGGCTCCGTAGAACGTCGTGCTCCCGCGCAGAAGGCCCCGCCACGGCACCGGCGTCGCGCGGTGGGTCCGGTTCAGCAGCGTCCCGACGATGGCGGTGGCGACCGACCCGAGCACGTTGGCCCAGATGACGCCGGCCACGCTCATGGCATCCATCAGCGCGAGGATCAGGATGCCACCGACGTACACCACCGGCTGGGTCGCCTGCAGCAGCGCGACCGCGCCGAAGCGGCGCTGGGCACCCACCACGCCGATGTCGATCATCCAGCACACCATGATCGGCGTGCTCATCAGGGCCACGACCACCGCGACGGTGGAGGCGGCGTCGAAGCCCGAGAACAGGGTCGACACGGCCAGCCAGGCCACGAGCCCCGCCGGGATGGCCGTCACGAACGCCAGACGACGGGCCGTGCGGACCGCCCCCATGCCGCCGTCCGCCAGCACGCGTCGACGCACCTCGAACGGCATCCCGAGCGCCAGCAGGATGGGGACCAGGTACATGGTCGCCAATGCCGATGCGGTCTCGCCCCGGCCGCTGGGGCCGAGGGCCTGCGCGATGAGAGGTGCGCTGATCAAGCCCAGCGCCGCGACCGACAGCCGGGAGCCGAGCATCGTCATCGGCGAGTTGAAGAACCGTACGGCGACGCTCACGAACCCCTCCTCACCTCCGCGGCCACGGTGACCGTCTCGTGCAGACGCTGCTCGAACCCCTCGAGGTCGAACAGGCCCGTCTCGTCGCGGACGATGACGTGCAGGCCCTCCCGCAGCGGGGCGACCTCCACCCACACTCCCAGAGGAAGGCCCGTGTGCGCCGGCATCCCGCCGACGAACGTGTCGTCGTCGACCCGCGGCATCAGCGCCTCGGAGACGGCGACCTCGGTCGACGGCAGCGAGACGTGGATCTCGAACGGGACACGCGGCGTCGCATCGTGCGAGCGGCGGGCGGCGACGGGATGACGGACCGCGTTCTTCAACGCGCTGAGCGTGGTGGCGAGCAACCATGCGACGGGCGCTCCCGACTTGCTCGCGGCCGAGATGCGCTCGGCCAGGGCCGTGGCGCTCCAATCGTCGTCGCGCAGCCGACCCATGGGCAGGGACGGCGAGAAGTTCCCCTCGGCGTCGAAGCCCCGGGCCACCCAGCGACGGCCGTCGATGGGAACCACCACGCGGAAGTCCACCTGCTCGCGAAGCGCGTCGCGCAGGCACCGCAGAACCAGGCTCGCGGTCTTCACCGAGAGCGGCGGTCGGGCCGGGCGCCGACCTTCGAGCGCCCTCTCCGGCGTGGCCGCGATCGTTCGCACCGCCGCCGGGGGCAGCACGAACGAGACCATCCGCGTCCGCTCGATCGACTCGGCCTTCGTGAGCGTGCGGGGCAGCTGGTAGCCGGTCTCGGTGCGAGCGGTCAGCGTGCGGAAGGTCTCTCGCGCCGAGCGGATGCCGGCCACGCCGTTCAGACCCACCTTCTGCATCGCCGCGCGCAAGGGGGCCTCGGCCCACGGGACGGTGGGGAGGGTGTCGACCCCCGGGGCGCCGAGCTTCTCGACCACGAGACTCACCATCGCCGTGGCTCCGGTGCCGTCGAACAGGCTGTGCGGGAGTCGGAACGCGAGGACCCCACCGCTGAGGAAGATCCGGATCGGCAGCTGGCCGGGCTCGAACGGGCTCCCCAGAACGAGGGCCGCCAGATCCGAGCGGTCACGGACCGCTTCCACCGTCTCGACGGCCGCTCGTCCGGCCGCGACGGCCGTCTGGCGATCCACTCGTCGCCACCGCCGGCTGCGCGTGCGCACGCGATGCAGCGTTTCGCCGCGCGGAGAACGCAATGCATCCGCGAGCGCGCCGTGCACCCGCTCGGGGGTGAGATCGACCAGCGGTCCCACCAGGTAGCAGATGAGCAGGTCGTCGTAGCCCAGGTTCCTCAGCCCGCTCACGCGCGCCCCGCCCCGACCAGCGCGGGACGCCGACCTGCCATGGCGGTCAGCAGCGAGTTCTTGTACGCGAGCTGCACGGACTCCCATGAATAGGCCGAGACGGCGCGCCTCTGGGCCCGCTCGGAGAGCCACCGCTGGCGGCCCGGGTCGTCGAGCAGCGACAGGACGGCGGCGGCGATGTCTTTCGGGTCGGGGCGGACGAAGCGTCCCGCATCGGTCAGCACCTCGCGGTTGAAGACGGTGTCGCGCGCTACCACCGGGGCGCCGCACGCCATGGCCTGCACGAGAGCGGGGTTGGTGCCGCCCACGCTGTGGCCGTGGAAGTAGGCACCCGCGTGCTGCCAGAGCGCGTGCAGTCGCCGATCGTCGCTGACGTGACCGAGCCACCGCACGCGGGGGTTCGAGCGCGACAGCTCGGCCGCAGCCTCGTCCAGCGGCCCGCCGTAGCCGGACGAGCCGACGATCACGACGTCTCTGGTCTGCGCGATGAGACGAGCCGCCTCGAAGAACTCCGACACCGTGTTCTCGGGGACGAAGCGCGCCACCATCAGCGCGTAGCCGCGGTGCGTGAGACCCGGCTCGACCGGGTAGTCGGGCGGCACGTCGCCGCCGTAGGGGATGACGTCTCCGTCGCGGTCGAACTCGTTGCGCCAGCGGGTCTCGATCGCCGCGGCGTCGTAGACGAGCCGGGTCGCGTGGCGGGCCGTCCACGCGGCCCCCTCGTGGAAGACCTTCTTCGCGACGGGTCCCCATTTGGCGCGGTCCCACTCGATTCCATCGACATTGACGACGGCGGGGATGCCGCGCCGCTTCAGCAGCGGCAGCCAGAACCCGTTGGCGCAGTTGAAGACGAGAGCGACGTCGGGCTTGCGCTGCGCGGCATCCAGGGTCGACGTCAGACCGAACGACAGGGTGCTCAGCGACTTGTTCTCGATCCCTCTCGTCACGCGGCGCGTGACGCGCGGGTCGAGGTCCGGGTCGTCGGGGACGGTCATGCCCGGGCGTCCGTAGACCGTGACGTCCCACCCCTCGTCGGCGAGATACGGCGCCAGACGGCGCACGGCCGTCTCGAAGCCGCCGTAGTAGCTCGGATACCCCCGCGTGCCGATGATGGCAACAGACGTGCTGGTCACAGGAACTCCTTCCGCTCACCGCCGCGCCCGAAGTCGCGCCCCATGAGCTCGCTGAGGTGCCCGCGGCATCCATCGCCGCGCGCAAGATTCGTTATCGGGGCCCGATGAAGGCCCCGTCGACGGTCGAATCTATGCATCGCGATGCGAGGCCAGCAGAACCCGCGGCTAATGCGGAGAAAGGATCGGCACAAGATCGACCTCGGCGAATCTGTGTTTTTCTTGCGCCGATGTTGAGGTCATCTTGAGGTGTGCCTCATAGGGATTTCGCGCCTCGAGTGCGCCGGCCGGGATGGATATCGACGCCTCACGAAACCGTCGTGCGGCATGAATGCGTTCTCTCCGGCCGTCGAGGACCGAATTCATCTCGAATGACCGCGGGGCCGAGGCGAAACGGAATGGACGTCAAGCCCGCCGCGGTCTCAGCGACGAATTCCCCGCGACCGCTGAGTGAGGAAGACCGCTGCTCCGACCAGGAAGAAGCAGGTGATGATGAGCACCGTCATCGCGACGACACCCTGCACTCCCGAGGGTCCGGACGGGTCGAGGAATTCGTAGACGTAGCGTCCCGTGAGAGCACCGCGGATGAAGCTGTAGACGAACCACAGGCACGGGAAGACCAGCACGAGGAAGACACCGCGGAGGGGGGCGCGGCTCTCGGCGGGGAACACGAACCACTCGACCACCGTCAGAACCGGGACCACGACATGCAGCACCACCGAGGTGAGGTTGAGCTGGGCCGGGTCGGTGACGACGACCGGCCCGTAGATGCACAGGAAGAGCACCGACATGCTGACCAGCGTGGCGACGTTCAGCGCCCGCATCATCGCGACGCGCGTGGCGCGCCGCACGCGCGCGTCGGCGACGCGACCGCGGTGCGGGCCGCGGCGGAGGCCGGGGTCGCCGGCGCGCGAGTCACCCCTGCGCGCGTCGGCGCCCGCGACCGCGAAGGCGATGACCGAGAAGATGTTGGTGAGAGCCGTGACGGAACTGAGGAAGTCCGCCGTGGCCGCGGAGCCGGACGACGTCTGGGCGACGACGATCGCGTCGGCGAGCGCGACGGCGCCCGTGACGGCGATACCCCACCGGAGGCCGGCGACGGCCAGACGTGATGCCACTGTTCCTCCTGACGCCGCGTCGGACTCGTTCACGGGGCGGTCGCGTTCACTCGCCTTCGGTAGTCTCGGATTCCTGTAATGGCCTCAGAGACGGGGATTCAATGCCCGATAAGGATGCGGCGGGGCGCGGCCTCAGGGTGCTCTTCGATGGTAGTTGGTGGATCGACGGGCCTTTGTCGAATCGCGAAGTCCAGCGCGAATTCATCCTCGCGTGGCTGAAGGAATTCCCCGGTGACGCCGTCATCATCTGCGTGCCGCACCGCGACGTCGCCTCGGTGCAGCGAGAAGTCGGCTCGTCGGCGCGGGTGGTGGGAACTCGTTTCCGACCGCACGGAGTGGGTGTCATCGCCGGGCTGACGATCTGGGCTGCGCGACTCAAGCCCGACATCACGATCACGCACAATTTCACCCCATTGAATGGACGATCGGCGGTTTTCGTCCATGACTTTCTTTTCCTCAGCGATCCGCAATGGTTCACCCGTCGGGAGCGCGCGTACTTCTCCCTCATGCCCGCGACCATCCGCCATGCCGACGTGGTCTTCACCAGCACCGAGTCGGAGGCGGCTCGGGTCACGCGCACCTCGGCGGCGCGTTCGGCCATCGTCGTCGGCCTCGGACTCAACCGTTCGTTCGCCGACACGGCCTCTCGCGCGCCCGACGGCGTGCACGACCTCACCGGTTTCGTGTTGACCGTCGGCCGCCTGAACGCGCGCAAGAACCTGGCCCTCTCCATCGAGGCGGCGCTGCGGTCGGGCACGGTGACCCCGACCTTTCCCCTCCTGGTCGTGGGCGAGAGGTCGGGACTCGGCGCCGCGCTGCCGTCGTCGGTGGAGGATGCGCTCTCCGACGGCTCCGTGCGTTTGCTCGGGCGCATCGACGTCGACGAATTGCGCTGGCTGTACGAGAACACCGCGCTCTTCCTCTTCCTCACGCTCGACGAAGGATTCGGGATGCCGACCCTCGAGGCGCTCGCGACCGGTGCACCCATGCTGCTCAGTGACATCCCCGTCTTCCACGAGATCGTGGGCGAGCGGGCGAGATTCGTCGACCCGCGCGACGTCGAGGCGGTGTCGGAGGCCATCTCGGCACTGGTGCGCGACCCCGCCTCTCCCGCGGATGCCGCGCCGGTTCTGGCGCACTACACGTGGGAGAACGCCGTGCACCGCATGCGCGCGGCGATCGTGGCGGGCGCCCGATGAGCGCGCGGCCGGACGTCTCGATCGTCATCGTGACGTACAACAGTCTCGGGGTGATCGGATCGTGCCTCGACGCGCTGACGCGCGACGGGGCGCCACCGGTCGGGGCGGAGGTCATCGTCATCGACAACCTGTCGGCCGACGACACCGTCGAAATGCTCCGCGCGCGTTACCCGTGGGTCCGCGTGGTCGAGAACGATTCGAACGCCGGATTCTCGCGTGCCGTCAATCTGGCCGCGACCCACGCCCGGGGACGCCACCTGCTCCTGCTCAATCCCGACGCCCGCATCTCCGCGGAGGGCGTCGCACGCCTGTCCGCGCTGCTGGACGCCGATCCGTCGATCGGAGCCGCGGCACCCGTGCTCGAGAACGAGGGAGAAGAGGTCGTGATCCTCGCCGCGGGCCACGCCCCGACGATGACGAAGATGTTCCTGCACCAGTCCGGTCTTTCCCGTCTCGGTCGCCGGTGGAGCATCCTCGAGGGGCATTACCTCTTCGCCGCCGATGTGCGCGACGGCGTCCGCGACGTGGACTGGGTCAGTGGCGGGTGTCTCATGGTGCCCGTCGACACGTGGCGACGGGCGGGCGGGCTCACCGATCGGTGGTTCATGTACGCCGAGGACGTCGAGTTCTGCCTGCGTCTGCGCGCCGCCGGCCTGCGCGTGGTCATCGATGCCGGAGAACGCGCACATCACGCGCTGGGCGGGTCGTCCAGCGGCGTCGAGGGAGCGGTCAACACCGCCTGGATCGTGAATCTCTTCGACCTGTACGGGTGGAGGATGGCACGGTCCGATCGTCAGCAGCGCCTGTGGCGGGCGATCGTGCTGGCGGGCATGCACGGGCGGTTGTGGTGGTTCCGCGCGTCGACGCTGCGCGGCCGCGACCGGCAGGCCGCGGCCGCGCAGATCCGCCGGTTCGGCATCTACGCGTCAGCGCTCCGGCGCGCACCCCTCACGAGCGACCGGGAACCGTTCTCGCGGTCGCTCTGAGCCGCGGCCGACGACCCCCGCTCAGGTCAGCGCGAGAGCGAGAGGGACGGTCCTGGTCCGACCGTCCGACGTGACGAAGGTCATGCGGACCGTGTACGCGCCGGCTGCGGCGACGGTCCCGTCGGAGCGCTTGCCGTTCCATTGCACCGTCTGCGCACCACCCGCGAACCGCTTGCGGTTCGCGAGCGTGTTGATCACGGTGCCGGAGGAGTTCACGACCTGGATCGTGACCACGCTCGCCTCCCCCGCGATCCAGGTCACCGTCACCGTGCTGCCGCGGGCGGTGCGCGAGGGCGACACCGACGGCGAGGAGGTCAGATACGTCGGAGCCGTCGAGAGCGAGACCGATGCACGGCCGTTCGCCACCGGCACCGGCGTCATGCCGCTCTGCGTCCACACCGAGGCCGCACCGCCGGAGACCGGCACCGCGACCGCCGCCTTCGCGTCGGTGTACAGCGCCTGCACCGTCCCGGCCGCGGTCTGCAGGACCGTCCCGTGCACGTTCGTGCCGAAGTCGGCGGTGAGATCGTCCAGCGAGACGGTCCCCGACGAGATGCCCGAGGTGCTCTTGTAGACGAAGATGTCGGTGACCTTGATCGGATAGTCCCAGACACCGTCGCCATCGCCGCCCCCGTGGGTGTAGTTGGCGTTCATCCCGTCGGAGAACAGGGTCATCTTCGTCCAGGCCGTGCCCACCGCGTTCCCCACGAGCCCCTGGAAGGTCTCGCCGGTGGCATCCTTGATCTTCAGATAGACGGGACTGGCGCTGGAGTCGCCGCTGACCCACACCGAGACGGCGCTCGGCTTACCCGACAGCGTCTTGTCGGTCTGGATCTGCGCACCGCGCGACGATCCCGAGAAGGCGTAGGTCAGCTGAAGGGCGCCGCTGCCCGCATAGGCGGACGTCGTCGTCTTGAGGGTGGCCGTCCCCCCGTCGAGGGCGGACACCGCGTATCCGCTGAGCGAGGCCATGTCGTCGACCCGCACCGGCGTCGCGGTGGCACTCACCGTGGCGCGACCGATCGCCGCCCCGTCGGCCAGGACCGCACCGACCTCCTTCAACGCGGTGTACGCCGGCTTCGCCCGACCCGACTTCTCGGTGACCGCGTAGGTGTGGAGGAAGGACTCGGGGTCGTCTCCGCCGACCAGGTTGTACCAGGCGATCGCCGAGACGCCGCGGGCTGCGGCATCCAGGTACATCCGCGACAGGAAGGCGGCCTGATCCGCTTCGCTCGTGGCCCCCGCGCAGCTCGTGCACGTCGACCAGCTCACCTCCGTGATCCACAGGCCGCGACCGGGCGCGCTGCGGTTGAGGAAGGCCTGCGCGGCGTCGAGGTAGGTCGGGATCGCCCCCGTCTCGGGCGCACCGTCGACGGTGTAGAGGTGGATCGCGAGACCGTCGTAGGAGTTGCCGGCTCCGGCGGCGAGAACGCCCCGCATGAACGGGTCGCTGAACTGGTCGAGTCCGCCCACGAGCACCGTCGCGGTCGGATCCACCGCCTTGATCGCCGTATACGTGGCCTTCAGCAGCGCCCCGTACTGCTCAGCGGTGGCCCCGCCGCGCCAGTAGTACTCCGTGTTGGGCTCGTTCCAGACCTCCCACACGCGCACACGATCCTTGTAGCGCGCCACGGTCGCCGCGGCGTACGCGGCGAAGTCGGCGTTGTCCGCGGGCGGGTAGTACTGCGCGATCTCCGGCGACGTTCCCGCGGGCGCCGACGACGCCCAGGGGGCGCTGTAGACGAGCTTGCCGATCATGTCGACGTTGCGCGCCCGGCTGATGGCCACCGCCTGATCGAACTTGGCCCAGTCGAAGAAGCCCTTGCGCGGTTCCACGCGCTTCCACTCGAACTCCTCGCGCGCCCAGCGCACCGAGGCGTCCTCGAGCAGGGCGGCCTGGCGGTCGGCCTCGGCCGGGGAGTCCTGCTCCGTGAGGAAGCTGTTGATCCCGCTGATGGAGGTCGGCGAGGCGATCGACGGCTTGGCCGAGATACCCGTGAGGTAGGGCTGAGCCGCCGATCCGACGGCGGTGAGCGTGCCGTCGGGGGTGGTGTCCCACACGAGACGGCCCGACACGCTGCCCGCCATGCCGACGCCGGCGTCGTCGGTACCGTCCCACGCCACCTTCACCGTCCCCCGCGCCGACGCGGTGCCCGCGAAGGTGCGCGTGCGCCCGCCGTTGTCGCGCAGCGAGAGGGAGTAGTCCCCCGGGGTGCCGGCGGTGAAAGACAAGGTGGTGGTGCCCGCGTTCGCCCACGAGAACCGCGCTGCGCTCGAGGTGGGCAGGGTCCAGTCCTGGTCGATGACGCGGAGGTTGTCGAGCACCGCCTTCCCCGTGGCCGGAGCGGCCGGACCGTTGCGCACGACGTTGATCCGCACCAGCGAGACCGGGTAGTCGAGGATGCCGTCCCCGTTGCCGAGGTGACTCGCCGCCGCCGGCGCCCGCAGATCGAGGGTGGCCGTCGTCCACCGTGTGAGCCCCATCGCCCCGACGCGATAGAAGAACATCTCGCCGGTGGCATCCCGCAGCTTCAGGAACACTGTGTTCCAGGTGCCGTCGCCCAATAGATCGATCTTCAACGCCGACGCGGGCGACGTCAGCAGAGCCTTCGGCGTGCTCGTCGTCTCGATCTCCGCATCCGCCGACGAGACGTCGTAGGCGATCTGCAGCGCGCCCGCGCCCTCGGTGGTCGACTGCGAGGCGGCCGGCGTCACCGAACCCGCGGCGGCGACCCAGTCCGTGCCGGCTGCCTCGAATCCGTCCGCCAGGTGGGCGTCCGCGTCGACGTGGGCCAGGGTGAGCAGGAACGGGATGCCACTGCGCGCGCCCGTGGATGCCACCTCGGCGCCGGGTGCCGCACTGTCGTGCGCGAACACGGCGCGGACGTCGCCGCGCAACGCCGTCCCCGCATCGTCGGTTCCGTCCCACGGCACCGAGACCGTGCCGGCGGCTTCAGCCGCCCCCTTCAGGGTCTTCGTGCGCCCCTCCTGGTCGGCCAACAGGATGCTCCAGTTGCCACGGCCCGCCGCCGAGAAGGTCAGCGGTGCGGCAGAGGGCGAGGGTGTGGAGAACGAGCTCGCCGCCTCCGGCAGGGTCCAGCCCGTCGAGATCGTCCGCAGATTGTCGAGGACGACCGAGCCGGTCGCCGGCTGCGTGCCGTTGCGCACCACGATGAAGCCCGACAGGCGCACGGGCAGATCGAGGATCTTGTCGCCGTTGCCGCCCTCCACGAGGGCGGCCGGAGCTGTCAGGTCGACGTCGATCGTCGTCCACACCGTCGACCGCATGGCGTCGAGTCGGTACGTGAACACCTCGTCGGTGGCGTCGTGCACCCGCGCGTACACGGTGTTGAAGGTGCCGTCTCCGCGCATGTCGACCCGCAACCCGGTCGCCGGCTGGGTGAGAACGACCACCGGTGCGTTCCTGACGTTCTCCGCCATGCCCGATGACAGGTCGTAGTCGATCCGCTGCGCGGACGACCCCTGGGTCTTCGGCGAGGCGACGCGCGAGATCGTCGCCGTTCCCATCGCCACACGCCAGTCGGCGGCGGGTGCCTCGAAGTCCTCCACGACCTCCACCGTCGACGTCGCTGCCGCGGCCACCGTCAGCAGATCGGGAAGACCCACGGTGAGCGAGGCTCCCGCCACGCCGTTCGTCGAGGGCGTGTGACGGAACGCCCCGCGCACCGGGCCCGACATCGTCTCGCCCGTGTCGTCGCGGCCGTCCCACGGGGTACGGATCGCTCCCGCACCCACCGCGGTACCGGACAGGGTGCGCGTCCGGCCGCTGGCGTCGATCAGGCGCAGCTCCCATTCGCCGGGGCCCGCGGCGTCGAACGACACCTCCGCCGCGGCATCCACCCCCGGCGTGAAAGACGACGGGGTCGCGACGGGGAGCCCCCACCCGGTGGTGACGGCGCGCACATCGTCGAGGAGGAAGGTGCCCGTCGGCGGCTGTTCGCCGTTGCGCACGACGAGCACACCCGCCAGCGTCGCGGGCACATCGAGGACGCCGTCGCCATTGCCCCCTTCGCGCGCCGTGGGGGCGCCCGTGAGATCGACGGTCAGGGTCTGGTAGACCGACGCGCGCATCGCGTCCACACGGTGCACGAAGGTCTCGCCGCTCGCGTCACGCACACGCAGGTACACGGTGTTGTAGGTGCCGTCGCCCTTCAGGTTGAGCGTGATCGCGGTCGTCGAGGTCGGCAGGGCCGGTGCGGACGACACCGGGTAGGCCACTTCCCCCATCCCCGCGGAGACGTCGTAGGCCACCGCAAGAGCTCCCTCGCCCTCGCTCGAGTCGGCGGAGCGAGAGGGTGTCGCCGTGCCCGTCACCGTCGACACGGGTGGCGAGGCCGCCTCGAACGTCTCGATGGGCACCCCGGCGGGCGCGGCGACGGCCGCGCTCGGCGCGCTGATCGTCGAGGCGCCGACGACGGCCGCGATCACCGTCGCCGCGAGCGCCGTCGCCGCGCCTCGCGACCAGGATGCCGTGACCCCGCCTCGGCGTCCGTTCCCGCTCGGCTCGCCGGTCGCCGACCTGCGCTCGGCGTTCTTCTGCGCGACCGCTCGTGCGTGCTCGCTCTTCGACTGCCCCATCGTTGCGCCTCTCCTCGCTACACCCCGACGAAACCCCCCGTGTACGGCACAAACTAAGGGCTGGAAAGGCGCAGCATCAAGTGCATTCTTCGGCGCATGAATAGACCCCGATGCGAGCTACCATGTCTTTTCCCATCGACACGCACCGGCACCGGTCGGCGCCCGGCATCGCACCATCTCGCGGGCTTCCGGCAATGGGAGGCGATGATGCGCGGAAGGCCTCACCGTGCTTCGGCGCCCGACGGCCTCTGCGCAGAAAAGCCGCCGATGATCGCGCGCCTAGAATCATCGACATGGCCCGGTCCGCCCGCAGGAGTCGTCGACGGCTCCCCCCATCCGCGGGCGACCATCCGCTGGGCACCCGAAGAAGCAGGGCCGAGGCGGCACGCCGGAAAGACGCGCCTCGCCCGTGGTACCGGCGCCCGGACCGCATCGCCCTTCTCATCGTCGGATCCGCCATCGCGACCGTGGGCGTCTTCGCCGTCGCCCTCGCCGTGCAGGCCGCGAGCGTGCGAGACGATCTCGACTCGGCGCACACGCTCATGTCGAGCATGCAGTCGTCGCTGGTGACCGGCGACGCCGGCCAGCTGCAGGCGGCGGCGGCCGAGGTCACCCAGCGCGTGAACAGAGCCAGTCAGACGGTGCGGAGCCCCCTGTGGGAAGCCGGCTCCGTCATTCCGGCCGTCGGCGCCAATCTCGACGCGATCACCGGACTCACGGCGGCGGTGCAGACCCTCGCCGACGAGGCCCTCCCGCCCGGGGAAGTCATCCTGTCCAAGCTCAGCGTCGACAAGATCGCGCTCGCCGACGGGGGCGTCGATCTGCAGCCGTTCCGGGAGTCGCAGGCGTCGTTCCCTCTCGTGACAGCGGCGTTCGAGAAGGCGAGGAGCCAGATCGCCGCCATCGACACCGCCGATGTCCTGCCGCCGGTGGCCGACTCCGTCTCCGAGGTGGGGGCTTTCATGGACGACGCGACGGCGCTTCTCGATGTCGCCGAGCACTACCTCCCGACCCTCCTCGACATCGCCGGCGCCCAGGCGCCGAAGCAGTACCTGGTGCTCTTTCAGAACAACGCCGAGGTCCGCGCCACGGGCGGGAACCCGGCCGCGAGCATCGTGGTGCGCGCCGACCAGGGGCGCGTGCAGATCCTCGATCAGGCGAACTCGATCAGGTTCGACGCGGCCGGTGACGCCGGGCAGCGCTTCACCGACCTCCCGCCCGAGACGCTGGGGCTGTACCCGCCCACCTTCGCGCTGTTCTCGCAGGACTTCACGATGACGCCGGACTTCCCGACCACCGCGCGCCTGTCCCAGGACCTGTGGCAGCAGACGGCGGGCGAGCAGTTCGACGGCATCATCTCGGTCGACCCGGTCGTGCTGTCGCACATGCTGTCGGTCACCGGGCCGGTCAACTACGACGACCTGCAGCTCACCGCCGACAACGCGGTACAGGTCCTGCTCAGCGACGCCTACGAGAGGTTTCCGACGGGCGAGGACTCGGACGCCTTCTTCTCCGCGATCACGCAGGGGTTCTTCCGGTACCTGACGACCTCGCGGTGGGACCCCACCCAGATGCTCGAGGCGCTGAAGGCGTCGGCGCTCGAACGACGGTTGCTGCTCAGCTTCCGCGACGACTCCGCGCAGGACCTCGTGGAGGAGCTTGGCCTCACCGGAGCGCTGCGCGCCGATACGGCCGAGTCGACGCAGGTCGGCACCTATCTGAACGACTACTCCGTGGGCAAGCTGGAGTACCACCTCCGTCAGTCGGTGACGGCGACGTGCGACGCCACCGCGCGAACCCTCACGACCACGACCTCGCTGACGAACGAGATCCCGGCGACCATCACGAGCACCTACACCCTCGGAGCCCGCAACGCGCGATTCGGCTATCCCCCCGACGCGATGATGATCGACGTGCTCTTCTTCGCGCCCCCCGGCGCCGAGATCCTCGACACCGAGCCGGCCGTGGGCGATGTGGCGCAGTTCGACCGCTCCGGGAGCGAGAAGGGCAACAGCGCCCGGAGCCGCCTCGTCGTGATCCCGCGCGGCGAGACGCGCTCGGTCTCGTCGACGATCCGTCTTCCGGAGGGCGATCTGGGACCGCTGGATCTGCGGCACACACCCCTGACCTCGGCGACCGCGATCAGCGTCGACGCGTCGTGCGGCGCTCTTCTGCCGGTGGATGCCGCCCCCGCGGGCTGAGCCGTCTGCTCAGCCCAGCAGCGACACCCCGAATCCGGCCACCACGTCGCGCACCTCGGCGAGATAGCGCTGCGCCTGCTCGGTGAGGGGGATGGCGGCGCGACCGATCCATCCGATCTCGATGCGCTCCTGCACGTCCAGAGGAACGGCGACGATCTCGGGATCGAGGTCGTCGCTGATGATCCCCGTCGAGATCGTGTACCCGTCGAGGCCGATCATGAGATTGAAGATCGTCGCGCGATCGGATACGCGGATCTCCTGCCTGCTCGACAACGTCGAGAGGATCTCCTCCGCGAAGTAGAAGGAGTTGTTCGCCCCCTGGTCGAAGGTCAGTCGGGGCAGGTCCGCGAGGTCGTCGAGCGTCGCCCGCGATCGGGATGCCAGCGGGTTGCGGCGCGAGACGAAGATGTGGGGTTCGGCGAGGAAGAGCGGATGGAAGGCCAGTCCGGAGTCCCGCAGCAGCTTGTCGATCACGTTCCGGTTGAAGTCGTTGCGGAAGAGGATGCCGAGCTCGCTGCGGAGCGTGCGGACGTCTTCGATGATGTCGAAGGTGCGGGTCTCACGGAGCGAGAACTCGTACTCCGCGGCATCCGTCGCCTTGACCATCCGCACGAACGCGTCGACGACGAACGAGTAGTGCTGCGCCGACACGCCGAGCAACCGGCGCGACGGGGGACGCCCGAGGTAGCGCTGTTCGAGCAGCTCGGCCTGTTCGACGACCTGGCGGGCATACCCGAGGAACTCGACGCCGTCGACGGTGAGCGTGACGCCGCGTGCGGAGCGGGTGAGCAGCTCCCGCCCGACGCGATTCTCCAGATCGCGCATCGCCGCGGACATCGTCGGCTGGGCGACGTACAGGAGGTCGGCGGCCGCACTGATGGATCCCCCGGCGGCGACCTCGATGAAGTACTGCAGCTGTTGCAGCGTGATCCCGCTCGGCTTCCTGGGCATAGGCCGAGGCTATATCAGGACATAGCGCGGTGGAATTACCCGATGCCCGCGTGCGCGCTGCACGATGAGTTCACCGACTTTCGCGAGGCCGCAGCGCCTCTCTGCTCCCGGATTGGCATCCCATGGCGAACGACATCACGTTCAGCATCTCCACGACCCGCTTCGATGAGGACTACGCCCCCGCCGAGGGTTCGCGCGTCACGACGAATTTCGCCAACCTCGCCCGTGGCGAGGGCCGTCAGCAGAACCTGCGCACCGCGCTGACGATGATCGATCGCCGCTTCAACGAGCTCGCGTCGGCCGACGACGAGGGCGGCGACCGCTACCGGGTCGAACTCGACATCGTCTCGGTGCAGCTGCGCTTCGCCGACGGCGCCGACGAAGATCTGCCCGTCATCGAGGTCCTCGACGTCCACATCGTCGACACGGTCACCGGCGAGCGCCATCAGGGCATCGTCGGCAACAACTTCTCGTCGTACCTGCGCGACTACGACTTCAGTGTCGTCCTGCCCGCGGCGCAGGCCGCCGCCGGCGGCTTCACCGTGCCCGACGACTTCGGCGACCTCCACGGCAAGCTCTTCCAGCACTTCCTCGCCTCCGAGGCGTACCGCGAGCGATACGCTCTGCCGCCCGTCATCTGCATCAGCGTCTCCACCAGCCGCACCTACCGTCGCACGGGCGTCGTCCACCCGGTACTGGGTGTGGAGTACGCGCAAGACACCACCTCGTCGCTGACCGACGAGTACTTCGGCAAGATGGGGCTGCAGGCGCGCTACTTCATGCCGCGCGGCAGCGTCGCTCCCCTGGCGTTCTACTTCCGCGGTGACCTGCTGGCCGACTACACCGACCTGCAACTGATCGGCACGATCAGCACCATGGAGACGTTCCAGAAGATCTACCGCCCCGAGATCTACAACGCCCGCACCGCGGCCGGCGAGACGTACCGGCCCAGCCTCGAAGCGGCGGACTTCGAGCCGACCGAGGTCACCTACGACCGCGTCGAGCGCAGCCAGCTCGCCGTCGTGCAGGGGCGGTACGCCGAGGAGCACTTCGTCACGCCGCATCGGGCGATCCTCGACCAGTGGGCCGCCGACTACTCGCTCGCCGCCCGATGACCCGCGAAGGATCGACCGCCGTGTCCACGCTTCTGCCCACCTCCACCGTCGGAAGCCTGCCCAAGCCCGCCTGGCTCGCCAAGCCCGAGGTGCTGTGGTCGCCGTGGGAGCTCGAGGGCGACATCCTCGTCGAGGGCAAGCATGACGCGCTGCGGGCGGCTGTTCAGGAGCAGGAGCGCCGCGGTCTCGACATCATCAGCGACGGCGAGCAGACCCGCCAGCACTTCGTCACGACCTTCATCGAGCACCTCGACGGGGTGGACTTCGAGCACCGTGAGACCGTCCGCATCCGCGATCGCTACGACGCGAGCGTGCCGACGGTCGTGAGAGACGTCAGCCGCCGGGCACCGGTGTTCGTCGACGACGCGGCCTTCTTGCGTGCACAGACCGACCGGCCGATCAAGTGGGCCCTGCCAGGGCCCATGACGATGATCGACACGCTCGCCAATCGCCACTACCGCAGCCGCGAGAAGCTGGCGTGGGAGTTCGCCACGATCCTCAACCAGGAGGCGCGCGAGCTCGAGGCCGTCGGTGTCGACATCATCCAGTTCGACGAGCCGGCCTTCAACGTCTTCTTCGACGAGCTGAAGGACTGGGGCGTCGCCGCCCTCGAGCGCGCCGTCGAGGGTCTGAGCGCCGAGACGGCCGTGCACATCTGCTACGGCTACGGCATCAAGGCCAACACCGACTGGAAGGCGACGCTGGGGTCGGAGTGGCGGCAGTACGAGGAGTCGTTCCCGCTGCTGCAGCAGTCGAGCATCGACATCGTCTCGCTCGAGAGCCACCACTCCAACGTGCCGATCGACCTGATCGAGCTCATCCGCGGCAAGAAGGTCATGCTCGGCGCCCTCGACGTCGCCAGCGAACGGATCGAGACACCCGACGAGGTCGCCGACACCTTGCGCCGGGCGTTGCGGTTCGTCGACGCCGACAAGCTCATCCCCAGCTCCAACTGCGGCATGGCGCCGTTGCCGCGCCACGTCGCCCTCGACAAGATCAGCGCCCTGTCGGCGGGCGCGCGTCTGCTCCGCGTGGAACTCGCGGGCTGAGTCCCTCGACGCGGGTCGGGATGCCACGGCGCCCCGACCCGCGTCGGCGTCGGTGCGCCCGGCGTCGGGTCCGCCGTGGCAGAGTCGGACCATGCCCATCGCCGCCGATGACCCCCGCCTGACGTCCCCCTTCGACGCTGCCGCCACCCGCTACGACGACGTGCCCTTCCAGCGCGCCGGTGCCAGCGGCATCCCCCTCCCCCGTGTCTCGCTCGGACTCTGGCAGAACTTCGGAACCGCCCGCCCCCTCGACACGCAGCGCCAGATCCTCCGCCACGCCTTCGATCGCGGGGTCGTGCACATCGACCTCGCGAACAACTACGGCCCCCCGTACGGGGCGGCGGAATCCACGTTCGGAACGGTGCTCGAGACCGACCTGCGGCGGTACCGCGACGAGCTGTTCCTGTCGACGAAGGCCGGCTACGACATGTGGCCGGGCCCCTACGGCGACGGCGGATCGCGCAAGTACCTCCTGCGCTCGCTCGAGCAGAGTCTCACGCGCATGCGCACCGAGTACGTCGACGTCTTCTACTCGCACCGCGTCGACCCCGACACACCGATCGAAGAGACCGTGCACGCCCTCGCCGACATCGTGCGCAGCGGCAAGGCGCTGTACGTCGGCATCTCGAACTATCCCGCCGACCTCACCCGCCGCGCTCACGCCCTGCTCGCGGCCGAGGGCGTGCGCCTGTTCGTGCACCAGCCGCGGTACTCGCTGTTCGACCGCACCCCCGAAGCCGAGCTGTTCCCCGCTCTGCGCGAGCTCGCCGTCGGCAGCGCCGTCTTCTCGCCGCTGGCGCAGGGCCTGCTGACCGCGAAGTACCTCGACGGCACGGTGCCCGCCGACTCCCGCGCCGCCGACAGCCGCTTCCTCGACGCCTCGGCCCTCACCGACGACTACCTCGAGCGCATCCGCGGTATCGACGGCGTCGCCCGTGAGGCGGGGCTGTCGATCCCGCAGCTCGCGGTGGCGTGGGTGCTGCGCGATCCCGTGGTCACCACGGCGATCATCGGCGCCTCTCGCACGAGCCAGATCGACGATGCCGTCGCGGCGAGCACGACCGTCTTGACGGATGACGTGATCGCGGCGCTCGACGCCTTCGCCGCGCCCGTCGGCGAGCGCATCGCCTGAGAGGGCCCGGGGGTCAGCACATCCGGGTCGCTGACGCAAGCCGCGCGGCATCCTCCCGCGCATCGCGTTGAGTGGAGGCTCTCACCAGAATCGAGGAGGCGCCATGGGTGTCGGACGTTGGATCGGAACCGGAGCGGTCGGCCTTGCGGGCGCCGTGCTCGCACGCACCGCGATCGGTCGCGCAGTCGCCGCGGGCACCGTCGCCTACCGGGTGTGGAAGGACCCGAAGGTGCAGAAGGTCCGCCGCAAGGTGGTCGCCAAGCTCGCGAAGCAACGCACCGCCCGCACGTCCGCGCGCTGAGTCGGTTCGTTCCGTCGATACCTCCGGCGTGAACGGGTCTCCCGCGGCGGAGGTGGCACGCTCGTCGATGGTGTCGAGGGTGCCGCTCCCGACCATCGGGGAAGACGACGGTCCTCCGATCGCGGATACGCTGACGAGGGTCCTCTGTCGAGATCGCCATATCAGCGCGCGCCGGCGCCGATCGGAAGCGGCGACAGGGGCTTGGTCTCGGCGAACGCGAACGTCGTATCGATCGATGCGAGAGCCGGAATCGTGCGCAGGTGCTCGCGGAGGAGTCGCTCGTACTCCTCGAAACCGGGCGTGACGATGCGCACGAGGTAATCCCAGTCGCCCGCGAGCAGGTGCGCTTCGACGATGTGCGGGATCGCACGCAGGCGCTGCTCCACGGCATCCACCGTCGCTCCCTCATGGGAGGCCAGACGCAGGCGGACGAACGCGGTGATGCTCAGCTCCACCGCCTTCGGCGACACCACCGCGCGATATCCCTCGATGATCCCCGCCTCCTCGAGGTGGCGCACGCGACGCAGACACGGAGAAGGCGACAGTCCGATGCGGTCTGCGAGTTCCTGGTTCGTCAACCGGCCGTCCTGCTGCAATTCCCGCAGGATGCGGATGTCGATGCTGTCCAGAGAGGCCATGCAGCAGATTCTGCCAATGTGGACGCAGAGTCGGCAATATTCGCAATCCCCTGCGGCGGCCGCCTTTCTACGCTCGAAATGTGACGACCCACGCCCTCGCGCGCCGCCAAGCGATCGCTCCGCACACCCTCGTCGGAATGGCGGCGCTGGCTGCGGTGGTGGCGCTCTGGTCGTCGTTCGCCCTGTCGGCGCGGGCGACCGACGGTACGGGACTCACGATGGCGGATGCCGCGATCGTGCGCTTCGCCGTGCCCGCGATCGTGCTGGCGCCGTGGATCCCCCGCACCATTCGCAGGCTGCGCGAGGAACGGCAGATCGTCGTGGCGCTGGTGCTGCTGGCCGGTCTTCCCCACTACCTCCTGTTCGCGTGGGGGGCGCATCTCACCTCGGCCGCGCTGACCGGTCTGCTCGTGCCGGGCACGGTGCCGCTGTTCGTCGCGGTCCTGCTGTTCGTCCGTCGCCCGAGCCGGATGCCTCGTCGGCGTCTCGTCGCCCTCGCCGCCATCGCCGCGGGAGTCGCCGTCAGCGCCGTGATGACGACGGGGTCCGCGGGGCCGGGCGGCATCGTGGTCCTGCTCGCCGCGGGGTTCGTGTGGGCGGCCTACACCGTGGGTCTCTCGCGCTCGCGACTCGATCCGGTCGGCGTGATCGTGCTCATCTCCCTCGCCTCGGTCGTGGGCGCGATCGTCCTCGCCGTGATCGGCGCGCTGCCCTCTCACCTGCTCTCCGGGTCGATCGAGCCGGGCGCCGTCGTCGGGTACGCGCTCCTGCAGGGCGTCGGCACGGGCCTGCTCTCCACCGCCTGCTACGTCGTCGCGGTGAAGCACCTCGGCAGCAGCATCCCGGCCGCGGCCGGCGCGCTCAGCCCGGTGCTGACCGCGATCGTCGCCGTTCCCCTGTTCGGCGAGCCCGTCACCGCCGGCCTCGCCCTCGCGCTCGCGCTGATCGTCTCGGGCGTCGCGATGTCGGCGCTCACCCCCGCGGTGCCGCCTCGCCCCGGCATCCGTTTCCCCCGCCGCTCCGAAAGATGAGTGAGGCCTCGTCACCGCGCGAGACGGCCGGGAACGAGGGATGCCATGACCACCGACACCGTGACGTCGAGCGATCGAACGAAGACGGTACGGCGCCCGCACGCCTGGATCTGGGCCGCTCTCGCCGGCATCGTGTCGGCCGCGGTCCTGCTCGCCGTCGCCGAAGCTCTGGCGGCGTTGGTCGCCCGCTCGGCGAGCCCCATCCTGGCGGTGGGATCGTTCATCGTCGACATCGTGCCGCGACCGCTCAAGGAGCTCGCGATCACCCTCTTCGGCGAGGCCGACAAGATCGCGCTGCTCGCGGGAGTCGGACTCGGTGCCGCGGTCGCCGCCGCCGTGGCCGGCGCGCTCGAGTACCGGTTCCGCTTCGTCGGCGTCGCCCTGCTCGGCATCGGCGGTGCCCTGGCCACCGCGGCGATCGTGACGCGCACCGGGGCAGGTGGCCTCTCGTGGCTCCCTCCGGTCGTCGGCACTCTCGCGGGTGTGGTGATGCTCCTGCTGGCCATCGTGCGGCTTCGTCGCTGGGTCGCCGCCGCGACGGCGGAGAACGCCCCCGCAGCGGGCGCGGATCGCCGACAATTCCTGCTCCTCACCGGTCTCACCGCGGTGGGAGCCGTGGTCGTCGGCATCGGCGCACGCGTGCTCAACGCCGCCACCTCGTCGGTCGCCGCGGCCCGCGACGCGCTGCGTCTGCCCGCTGCCCGCACGACGGTCACCGTTCCCGAGGGTGCGAACTGGGACATCGAGGGTCTCAGCCCCATCATCACGCCCAATGGCGACTTCTACCGGGTCGACACCGCCCTGACCGTTCCGAACGTCGACCCCACGACGTGGCGCCTGTCGATCGAGGGCATGGTCGACACCCCCGTCGAGCTGAGCTTCGACGACCTCGTGGGCATGGGGCTCGACGAGTACGGCGTCACCCTCACCTGCGTCTCGAACGAGGTCGGCGGCGGTCTGGTCGGAAACGCCATCTGGACCGGTGTCCCCATCCGCGACGTGTTGCGCATGGCCGGCGTGCAGGGCGACGCCGACATGGTGCTCTCCGAGAGCGTCGACGGGTACACGGCATCCACTCCCCTGTCGTCGTTGACCGACGAGAACCTGGATGCCATCTTCGCCGTCGCCATGAACGGCGAACCGCTGCCGTTCGAGCACGGTTTCCCGGTACGCATGGTCGTACCCGGCCTGTACGGCTACGTCTCGGCGACGAAGTGGGTCACCAAGCTCACCGTCACCCGCTTCGACCAGGCCGAGGCGTACTGGACGCCGCGCGGATACTCCGCCGAGGCTCCGATCAAGATGTCGTCGCGCGTGGACACGCCGAAGATCGGCTCGCCCGTCGCCGCCGGCACGGTCGTCATCGCCGGCATGGCCTGGGCGCAGCCCGTGGGCGTGCAGAAGGTCGAGGTCAGCATCGACGACGGCGACTGGCAGCAGACGCAGCTGTCCACCCCCATCAACGACCAGTCGTGGGTGCAGTGGAAGCTCGACTGGAACGCGGAGCCCGGCTCGCACTACATCGCCGTGCGCGCGACCGACAAGCAGGGCAACCTGCAGATCCAGGACCAGGCCCCCATCGCTCCCGACGGCTCGAGCGGGTGGCAACGGACCCTGGTCACCGTTTCGTCCTGACGCGACGGTGCTTCTGTCGATCGCCCCGCGCGCGGCGACGGGGACGGCACGATCGTCGGATGTCTTGCACGCGTGTTCCCGCAATGCCGGCGACTCTGCGGTGAATCGTCGTCCCTGGCGGCCCTCCCACGCAACCGGACGCGCCGGGCGAGGCCGCGCCGCATGCCGTGACGATCATCGGCCGACGGTCACGATCACGATCCCCGGACCGACTTCGCGCCGACGTGCTGAGGCGGTTCAGCCTTCGGATACCGTCAGCTCAGCTCCGGCTTCGGCGATCTCGGTGAGTGCCGCATCGCTGGAGGCGGGGTGCACGCCCGCGATGAGATCGGTCAGTATGCGCACGCGACGACCGGCCGCCACCGCATCGAGCGCCGACGCACGCACGCAGTAATCAGTGGCGATACCGACGATGTCGATGTCGCGGATGCCGTGCGCGTCGAGGATGCCCGCGGCGGTCTCACCGTCGTCGGACACCCCCTCGAACAGCGAATAGGCGGGCTTGCCCTGCCCCTTCTTGAGGTGGTGCGTGACGCGGGAGGTGTCGAACACCTCGTCGTAGTCAGCGCCGTACGTTCCGCCCACGCAGTGCACCGGCCACGTGTCGACGAAGTCGGGGGCCGCGGAGAAGTGCCCGCCGTTGTCGTCGTCGCCGTGGTGCCAGTCGCGCGACGCGACGATCACCGCATAGTCGTCGGCGTGCGCCTCGAGGTAGCGCGAGATGCGTTCGGCCACCGCGTCGCCGCCCTCGACCCCGAGCGCTCCGCGTTCGGTGAAGTCGTTCTGCACGTCGACGACGAAGAGGGCGCGAGTCATGCGTCGAGCCTACGCGCGTCGTGTCGGTCACCCCACCGCCGTCGCCCGCGCCGGCCGACTCGCGGTCGTGCGACGCGCCTACGCGTCGTGTCGGTCACCCCACCGCCGTCGCCCGCGCCGGCCGACTCGCGAGCGCGCGCGACGTGCCGCGAACGTCGACCCTAGCCGCGAGCGAACAACAGCACGATCGACACAATGAAGGCCGCCAGACCCAGCGTCGACACTCCGGCGGCCAGAAGCGAGACGAACCTCACGAGGGGAGACGACCGCGTGAGACGCATGCGGTTCGCGCTGCCCCGTCGGAAGAAGATGTCGGCCATGTCGGCCGAGCCGATCTTCGCCTCGTCATGCGCGGACAGGGGCGCCTCGTTCACACCGCCCTCGTCGTCGAACCAGCGCACGACCCGACCGTCGGCCACGTGCTCGACCACCGCCCGCGCGGGCAGCCACGTTCCGTCGGCGAGCAGGAGGATCACCGCGGCGACCGCGAGCAGAAGACCGCCCCCCAACCCGACCCACGTGAAGATCTCGATGAGGGCATCGAGCGCGTTCGACACGGCAGACTCCAGCGGGTAGCGGACGGGCACCGCCCCCTCGGGGGCGCAGGGCCTCTCAGCCTATCGGGCGCACCACGCGGCGCCCGGCGCGCGACGTACCGCCGCCGAATGCCAAAAAGGCCCCCACCCGGTGGAAGCGGGTGAGGGCCTTCGGAGCCGCCTAAGGGAATCGAACCCTTGACCTATTCATTACGAGTGAATCGCTCTGCCGTCTGAGCTAAGGCGGCATGTGCGCGCTGTGGCGTGCACGATCATCGATATTACATGCTCCGGGAGGCCCGAGCGCACACGCGCGGGTTCGACGTCAGTAGTCGCCCGTCGCGGAACGGTCGGCGAGGATGTCGCGGCTCGACGACAGACCCAGGCGAGTCGCCCCCGCGGCGATCATCTGCTCGGCGGCGGCGCGGGTGCGCACACCCCCGGAGGCCTTCACCTCGGCGCGGTCTCCGACGGTGCGCTTCATCAGCTCGACCGCGTGGACGCTCGCCCCACCGGCCGGGTGGAAACCCGTCGACGTCTTGACGAAGTCGGCGCCGGCGGCGACGGCCCTCTCGCACACGGCGACGATCGCCTCGTCGGAGAGCGCTGCCGATTCGATGATGACCTTCAGCACGGTCGGCGACGGGGCAGCTTCGCGCACAGCGCGGATCTCGGCCTCGACCAGGTCGTAGCGTCCCTCGACGGCCGCGCCCACGTCGATGACCATGTCGATCTCGTCGGCGCCCTGGTCGACCGACAGCGCCGCCTCGGCCGCCTTGATGTCGGCGTGGTGCTTGCCGCTGGGGAACCCGCAGACGACGGCGAGCTTGAGACCGGCGGGCACCTCGACCGGGAGGAACGACGGCGAGATGCACACGCTGTACGTGCCGAGCTCGGCACCCTCGGCGATGAGCCGCTCGACGTCGGCGCGGGTGGCCTCGGGCTTGAGCAGGGTGTGGTCGATGTACGTCGCCAGGTCGGCGATGGGCGCGGTCATAGGGATCTCCTCGGGGGTGTGACGAAGCAAGCCTAGGCGCGGTCGCTATTCGCAGCGCAGCCCGGCGTCGGGGACGGTGCCGTCGAGGAGGTAGTCGTCGACCGCCCCGTTCACGCACGCATTGCCTTTGTTGTAGGCCAGGTGCCCCTCGCCGACGTAGGTGACGAGCACGCCTTGCGACAACTGCTCGGCGAGCGCCTGGGCTTCGGTGTAGGGGGTGGCCGGGTCGCCGGTGGTGCCGAGCACGATGATCGGCGGGGCGCCGGGCGCGGTGATGGGCGCACGCGTGCCCGTCGGCGGCGCGGGCCACGCGGCGCACGGGTCGGGTCCGACCCAGTACGGTGCGATGACCGGAGCCTTCTGCTCGAGCTCGGCTTCGAGCGCCTCGTCGTCGGTCTCGCCCTCGTCGGGATAGTCGACGCAGTTGTAGGCGCGTAGGGCCTCGAGGGTGTTGCTCGAGTACTGCCCGTTCTCTCGGCCGTTGTAGAAATCCGCGAGCTGGAAGGCGACGGACGCGTCGCCGTTCTGCGCGTCCGTCAGCGCGATGCGCAAGTAGGGCCAGCTCTGGTCGCTGTAGAGCGCCGCGAGGACCGCCGTCACGAGCGTGTCCGCGCCGAGACGGCGTCCATCGCCGTTGTCGAGGGGCCGTGCGTCGACCCGCTGCAGCAACGAGGTCAGGTCGCTCATCGCGTCGTCGACGGAACCGCCGAAGGGGCAGTCCGAACGCGTCAGGCAATCCGCCATGAACGCCCGCAACGCATTCTCGAAGCCCACCGCCTGCGCGATTCCGCTCGCGCTGCCGGGGAGGCTCGGGTCGATCCCGCCGTCGAGGACCATGCGCCCGACCCGTTCGGGGAAGAGGCCGGCATAGGTGGCGCCGAGCAGCGAACCGTAGGAGAACCCGAGGTAGTTCAGGCTCGCGTCGCCCAGCACCGCCCGCAGCAGATCCATGTCGCGCGCCGAGTTCTCGGTCGAGACGTACGGGAGGATGCCGTCGCTTCCCGCCTCGCACGCCTGCGCGAAGCCGGCCTGTCGCTGCTCGAGCGCCGCGTTGCGTTCGTCGCTCCCTCGCTTCCCCGGTGGGATGTCGTAGAGGAAGGCATCCATGCCGGCAGCGTCGTAACACCGGACGGCGGTGGACTGCCCCACCCCCCGCGGATCGAAACCGATCACGTCGTACGAGGACGTCAGTTGCTCGTCGGCGACGAGCGAGAGCGAATCGCGCACCGTGTCGACTCCGCTCACACCTGGTCCGCCGGGATTGGTGAGCAGCGAGCCGAGGGGCTCGCCCGATGTCGCGCGGTGCCGGATGACGGCCAGCGACAGGTCACCGGCGGAGGGATCGGCGTAGTCACGCGGAGCGGTGACCGTGGTGCAGTCGAAGCCGGCACTGCCGCAATCGGTCCACGTCAGGGTCTGCCCATAGTACGGCAGCAGGGCCGCGTCGACGCCCTCGGTCTGCGGGGCGAGTGAGCGCCCCGTGTCGGGTGCCATCGGCGGGATCTGCGCGTAGAGGCACCCGGACAGCGTCACAGCCAGCCCCGCCAGCACCGTGATCGCCGCGGTCGCGCGACGGCGCAGGCTCACGGCGCCGATCCGTTCGCCACGGTGATCATGAGACTCTCCAGGGCCAGCAGCGGGGCCGCGTTCTGCTCCAGATTGCGGCGCGTGAGCGAGATGCGATCCAGCACCCCGAGCGTGCGAGCGGGGGTCCACTCACCGGCGAGGGCGCGCAACGCGTCGAGCCGCTCGCGATTGACGAGCTCGGCTTCACGGCCGTACTGGATCATCACGACGTCGCGGAACAGCGACTGAAGGTCGGTGAGCACGCGGTCGATGCCGTCGCGGAGGCTGCGAGTGGCCCGCCGCTTCTGATCGTCTTCGAGGGCGTTGACCTGTCCCCGGACCGAGGGCGGGACGGCCGCCCCTTCGGCGACGCCGAGCATGCGCAGCAGTGCCCGACGCTCCTCTTCGTCACGAGTGGCGGTCAGGGCCTTGGCGTCGTCGGTGGCCACGCGCACGATGCGCCCCGCGACGTCGACGGCGTCTGCGATCCCCCTCACCGCGAGCACGGCCGCGAGGGTCTCGGCCCGTCGCGCACGCGCGTCGTCGTCGGTCGCGAGGCGCTGGGCCATGCCGATGTGTCGCTGCGCGTGACGTGCCGATTCCTCGGCGATCTCGGCCGAGACGCCGGTGCGCTCCACGATCAGCGCCGCGACGTCGGCGACCGAGGGCTCGCGCAGGCGCAGCACCCGCACGCGCGAGCGGATGGTGGGCAGCAGATCGGCGTCGCTCGGGGCGCACAGCACCCACACGGTCTTCTCGGGCGGTTCTTCGAGGGCCTTCAGCAGCACGTTCGACGTGCGCTCCGCCATGCGGTCGGCGTCTTCGACGACGATCACGCGATGTCTTCCGAGCGACGGTGCGAACGACGCACGCTCGACGAGACGGCGTGCCTCTTCGATGCGGATCACGACCTGCTCGGTGCGCAGAGCGGTCAGGTCGGGATGGGTGCGGGCGAGCACCTGTTGTTGAGCGCGCTCGTCACCCGCATCGGCGATGAGCGCGGCGGCGAAAGCGTACGCCAGAGTGGAGCGCCCCGATCCGGGCGGCCCCGTGATGAGCCAGGCATGGGCGAGAGCGGAGGGATCGGATGCCGCCGTGCGCAGCGTCTCGACCGCGTCGTCTTGGCCCCAGACCGCGTCCCACGGGAAGGCGGCCGCGCCGGCGGATGACGGCGACGGCTCGAGGGCGACAGACATGGGCTCCAGCCTAACGGCGAGGTACGACACCGCCGCTGGCCGTCGACTGTGGATCGCGTGGCGGCCGGGACCCTCGAACGCACCGGCGCGCGGTGGACGGGAAACGTGCGCCGCAGCCGGTGCTCAGCGCAGACGCGCGGTCACGGCGTCCTGCACCTGTGCAGCGAGCTCGTCGGGAGCGGCTCGCGCATCGAGCACGAGGAAACGCTCCGGTTCGGCGCTCGCGAGCGCGAGGAATCCGTCGCGCACGCGCGCGTGGAACTCCTCCTTCTCGGCTTCGAGCCGGTCGAAGGGCTTGTCGTCGGCATCCAGACGACGGCGCGCGTCCGCGGGGTCGAGGTCGAGCAGCACCGTCAGGTCGGGCAGGAGCCCGTCGGTCGCCCAGAGCGAGAGCGCCCGCACGTCGTCGGCGTCGAGCACGCGTCCGGCCCCTTGGTAGGCGACGGAGGAGTCGAGGTAGCGATCCTGGATGACGACATCTCCGCGGGCGACGGCCGGCCGCACATGGGTCGCGATGTGGTGCGCGCGGTCCGCGGCGTACAGCAGTGCCTCGGCGCGGGGATCGATGTGGCCGCGATGGTGGAGCACGATGTCGCGAATGCGCAGACCGACCTCGGTGCCGCCGGGTTCACGGGTGCGCACGACGTTCCGGCCGCGAGTTCTGACCCACTGCTCGAGAAGCGCGGCCTGCGTGGTCTTGCCGGCGCCGTCTCCACCCTCGAAGGTGATGAACAGCCCCGGTCCCCCGGCCGCCGCCGCCCGTGGGGCGTGCAGCGACCGGGTGGTATCGCCCGTCACGACTCCGTCGCGGGCGCCTTGCGCCTGACCGCGGCCTTGGGCGCTGCGGCCTTGGCTGCCGTCGTCCTGGTGGCGGTCGTCTTCGCCGCGGCCGTCTTGGCGGCGGTCGACTTGGCGGCTGTCGTCTTCGCCGCGGTCGACTTGGCCGCGGTCGCCTTCGCCGTGGTCGTCTTCGCCGCCGTCGTCTTCGCCGCGGTCGACTTCGCCGCCGTCGACGTCTTGCGCGCGGTGGTCTTCTTGGGCGCCGGCCCCTTGGCCCGCTTGTCGGCGATCAACTCGACGGCGCGCTCGAACGAGATCTCCAGCGCGTTCTCGCCGCGCGGGACGGTCGCGTTGGTCTCACCGTCGGTGACGTAGGGACCGAATCGACCGTCCTTGAGCTTGATGGGCTTGCCGCTGACCGGGTCGGCGTCGAACTCCTTCAGGGCGCTCGATGCGCGGCGAGCGCCGTACTTGGGCTCGGCGTACTTGGCGATCGCCTCTTCGAGCGTGATGTCGAAGATCTGCTGCTCGTTGTCGAGCGAACGCGAATCCGTCCCCTTCTTCAGGTACGGGCCGAAGCGACCGTTCTGGGCCGTGATCTCGGCCCCCGTCTCGGGGTCGGCGCCCACGACGCGCGGCAGCGACAGCAACTGCAGGGCGGCGTCGAGGCCGATCGTGTCGACCGACATCGAGCGGAACAGCGACGCGGTCCGGGGCTTGGGCGCCGCCTCCTTCTTCACTCCGCGCTTCTTCGGCTGCTCGACCACCTCACCCGTAGCCTGATCGACCTCGTCGGGCTCCTCGGCATCCACTTCCTGCACGTACGGACCGAAGCGGCCGTCTTTCACGACGACGAGCTTGCCGTTGTCGGGGTTCTCGCCCAGCACGCGGTCTCCCGCCACCGGCGCCTCGATGAGCTCGCGGGCCTTCTCGGGCGTGAGCTCGTCAGGCGCGAGGTCTTCGGGGATGTTGACGATGCGGGGCTTGTCTTCGGCGTCGGCCGACGGGTCGACGACTTCGAGGTACGGACCGTACTTGCCGAAGCGCAGCGTCGCGGTGTCGGTGATGCGCGTGGAGTTCAACTCGCGCGCATCGATCTCGCCGAGGTTGTCGACGATGTGCCGCAGACCCACCTGCTTCTCGGAACCGAAGTAGAACGACTTCAACCATTCGGTGCGGCGCTGCTCACCGCGCGCGATCGCGTCGAGGTCGTCCTCGAGGGCGGCGGTGAAGTCGTAGTCGACGAGGTCGGCGAAGTGCTCCTCGAGCAGACGCACCACGCTGAAGGCGAGCCAGCTGGGCACGAGCGCCTGGCCGCGCTTGGTGACGTACCCGCGGTCGAGGATCACGCCGATGATGCTGGCGAAGGTCGACGGGCGACCGATGCCCTTCTCCTCCAACGCCTTGACGAGGCTCGCCTCGGTGTAGCGCGGCTTGGGCGAAGTGCTGTGCCCCTTGGGCTCGACGTCGCTGACGGCGAGCTCGTCGCCGACGGAGACAGCCGGCAGCGACTGGTCGGCGTCGTCGTCGTTGCGCTTCTCATCGGCGCCCTCTTCGTAGGCCTCGAGGAAGCCCTTGAAGGTGTAGACGGTGCCGGACGCCGTGAACTCGGCGACCTGTGCCTCCGCGTTCACGGTGAGGGTGACCGTCGTCGTCTCGTACTTGGCATCCGCCATCTGGCTGGCGACGGTGCGCTTCCAGATCAGGTCGTAGAGCTTCTGCTCGTCGCGGTCGAGCGCCGACGCCAGCGACGCCGGGGTCCGGAACTCCTCACCCGACGGGCGGATGGCCTCGTGGGCTTCCTGCGCGTTCTTCGACTTGCTCTTGTACACGCGCGGGTTGGCGGGGACCGCCTTGTCGCCGTAGAGCTTCACCGCCTGCGCGCGGGCGGCCGCGATGGCCTGGCCCGAGAGCGCGACGGAGTCGGTTCGCATATAGGTGATGAAACCCTTCTCGTAAAGACGCTGTGCGACGCCCATGGCGTGCTTGGCGCTCATCGAGAGCTTGCGGCCGGCCTCCTGCTGCATCGTGGAGGTCGTGAAGGGTGCGCGGGGACTGCGGGTTCCGGGCTTGGCCTCGACCTTGGCGACGGTGGCGCGACCCGCGGCGGTGATGGCCTCGGCGAGCGTGCGGGCGCGGGCTTCGTCGAGCACCACGACGGCCTTCTTGAGCTGGCCGTTGTCGTCGTAGTCGCCGCCTCGGGCGATGGGGGCGCCGTCGAGGCGGTTCAGGCGGGTGGTGAACGACGAGCCCGCCCGCGTGGCGAGCGCCTCGACGTCCCAGTACGACGCGGAGACGAACGCCATACGCTCGCGCTCGCGCTCGACGACCATGCGGGTGGCCGCGGACTGCACACGACCGGCGCTGAGGGCGGTGCCCTCGCGTCCGGAGCCGACCTTGCGCCACAGCACCGGCGACACGTCCCAGCCGTAGAGGCGGTCGAGGACGCGACGCGTCTCTTGCGCGTCGACGAGCGAGACGTCGAGATCGCGGGTGTGCTCGGCGGCGTCGCGGATGGCGTCCTTGGTGATCTCGTGGAAGATCATGCGGCGAACGGGGACCTTGGGCTTGAGCACCTCGAGGAGGTGCCACGCGATGGCTTCGCCTTCGCGGTCGCCATCAGTGGCGAGGAGGACTTCGTCGGCACCCTTGAGCGCCCGCTTGAGCTCGGCGACCGTCTTGGTCTTGCGGTCGTTCACGACGTAGAAGGGATCGAAGTCGTTCTCGACATCGATGGAGTACTTGCCGTACGCCGCCTTCTTGTCGGCCGGGATCTCCTTCTTCGAGGCGAGGTCGCGGATGTGCCCGACCGAGCTGAGCACTTCGTAGTCGTCGCCGAGGTATCCCTGAATCGACTTCATCTTCGTCGGGGACTCGACGATGACGAGCTTCTTGCCGTTTGCCACTGGGGTCCTTTCTTCGATGCACACCATACACACGCCTCCCTGTTCGGGTTCCGGGAGGATCACGGGCTCGGAGTGTCGGGGGGTCCGGCCCGGGAGCGCGCATCGAATGAGATTCCACCGTACGCCCCAGCGACCGTGATGGTCGCGACCAGACCCGCCACGTCGCACCCGCTGAGGCGCACGTCACCCGCCGCGGCGATCCGTCCGGCCCGCTCGCACGGCGCGCCGGACACCGCGCCGCTCGCCGCATCCGCGGCCGCGAGGGCTGCGGCGTCGGCGATGCCGGCCACCCGTCGGGCTTCGACGACGGCCCCGCCGACCACGCCGAGCGAGACGGTGACGGCGACCAGCGCCGCGACGACGCCGACCACGGAGACGCTTCCCGCCATCACCGTCCTCCGTCGAGCGCACAGGCGCGCGCCGTGACGGCGGGAAGCGGAAGCACCGCTCGCACGGGGGCGACAGCCGAAACGCACACGAGCCCGTCCTGACGCTGAACGGATGCCGTCGCCTCGCCGTCGCCCAACGCGGCGAACGCTTCGGCGTCGCCACGGCCGAGCAAGCGGGCCGCCTCGGTGACGGCGTGCTGCAGACGCACGGTCGCGGTCGCCGTGCCGAGCAGGCCGACACCGAGAGCCAGGACGACGATGACGGCGGGAAGAGCCACCGCGAACTCGGCCGCGACGGCGCCCCGATCGTCGAGCAGACGCCGGGTCATTGCACGGTGAGCGCGCGGCGCACGAGGTCGGTCAGGATGCCGCGCACCTCGTCACTGCGCATGATCACGACCAGGAGACCGGCGAAGGCGACGGCGGCCATCGTCGCGATGGCGTACTCGGCCGTGGCGGCACCGCGGTCGTCGAGGAAGAGCGCGCCGGCACGAGCCGTCGTCAAGGGCGGCAGAGCGAGACCGGCATCGGTGGAACGGGGTGCGACTGAGAACACGGACATGGGAACTCCTAGGGGGCGAGGGTGGGTGGTTGAGCAGGGGCGGGTCGAGGAAGCGCATGTACGCGCTGAAGAACGGGGGTGGTCGGGGAAAGGGACGGCGCGGGACGGGCCGGCGGTCCTCGTCGTCGGCGTGCGTGAGCAGCTCGCGGAGGGGGCCACCGACAGCGGCTCGGAGCGCGAGCCCGCGGCCAGGGCCCACCGCAGCGGCTCACGACGTGGGCCCTGGCTCGGAGCGCGAGCCCGCGGCCAGGGCCCACCGCAGCGGCTCACGACGTGGGCCCTGGCTCGGAGCGCGAGCCCGCGGCCAGGGCCCACCGCAGCGGCTCACGACGTGGGCCCACGGCCAGGGCACCCGAGCGGCTCACGGCGGGCGCCACGACGAGGGCCGCGACAACGGCCCCGCGGCAACGGCCACGGCACCGGCTGACGGTAGCGACTCACGGCAACGCCCCGGACCGGAGCACTCCGAGCATCATCGGCACGACCCCGAGAAGCAGGAACGCGGGAAGCGTGCACACGCCCAATGGCAGCAGCAGACGTGTGGACAGCCGGGCCGCCGCGGTGCGTCCTTCCGTCCGCGCGCGATGGCGGGCGAGCCAGGCGTGCGCGCGGAGGAGTTCCGCCGCGGGAACGCCCGCACGATGGGCGAACTCGACCGTCCGGGTCGCCTCATCGGCCGGCTCCCCGGAGACCGACTCGGGCATCGCCGCATCCACCAGACCGCGTGCGCGGTCGGCGGATACCCCGGCCGAGAGCGCGACGGCCCACAGCTGCGCCCGCAGGCCCGGAACCGACGTGGGCGGCCGGGCGCGCCGCCAGAGGTGTCGCGACCATACCCGAGCGATCACGACGAGCGTGGCGCCCGCCGCGAGGCAGAACGTCCCCCGTGGATCGGAGAGAAGGATGCCGACGGAGTCGAACCCGAGCGTGGCGCTCAACGGGATACCGAGAACCGGCAACCAGCCGAGGAGCCGGGCCGTCGCCGCGGGCTCGGCCAGGGCGACGCCGATGTCGCCCCTGACCTCCGCCGCGTCGCGAAGAGCTCCGACGACATCGCGCAGCGTGCCGGCGAGCGGCGCGCCCGTCTCGACGGCGACGGTCCACACCGCCGCGACCTCGGCCCACGCTCCGCCCGCCGACGCCAGGACGGCCCCCACGTCGCCACCCGCCTCCGCGGCGCGCGCGGCGGCAGCCAGGAGGGGGTCATCATCGGCGGCGAGGTGCGACCACGCTCTCGTCGGCGGCAACCCGGCGGACAGCAGCACGGCGAGCCGCATGATCGTCTCGATCGCATCGGGCGGCACGGCCGCGGCGCCCGAACGCCCGGCCGCTGTCACGCCCACCGTCCGGGCTCGATCGTGATGCGCCCCCGACGCACGACAGGACACCCCCAGCCCGTCACCTGTCGGCGTCCGGCGACCCTCTCGACGTGTACGACCGCGTCGATGGCGCTGGCGGTCAGGCGCGCGGTCGACGCGGCATCCATTCCCGCCAGCGCCCCCAGTGCCTCCAGGCGCGCCGCGACATCGGTGAGCCCGCTCGCGTGCAGGGTGCCGGCCCCGCCGTCGTGGCCGGTGTTCAACGCCATGAGCAGTTCGCGCAGTTCCTCGCCGCGGCACTCGCCGACGACGAGCCGGTCGGGCCGCATGCGCAGCGCTTCGCGCACCAGGCGGGCGAGGGGGATCCCGCCGGCGCCCTCGATGTTGGGTTGCCGCGCTTCGAGAGCCACATGATGGGCGTGCGCCGGGCGCAGCTCGGCCACCTCTTCGACCGTGATGATGCGCTCCATCGACGGCACCCGCGCGAGCAGGGCCGACAACAGTGTCGTCTTACCCGCCCCCGTGGCGCCGGTGATCAGGACGTTCTGACGACGGACCACCAGATTCTCGAGGTGCTCTCGTTGCGACGCGGACAGCATCCCTCCCCGTTCGAGGTCCGCCAGATCCGGTGAATCCCACCGCGGCACACGAACCGACAGCGTCGTTCCGGTCACGGCGACGGGCGCGAGGACGGCGTGGACGCGCACCCCGCGTTCGAGTCGGACGTCGACGCACGGTGCGGCGTCGTCGAGGTGCCGCCCGCCGAGCGCGATCAGCCGAACCGCGATACGACGCACCTCGTTCTCGCCCGCACGCCAGGAGTGCACGCGCTCGGCGCCGTCACCGCGGTCGACGAACAGACCTCTGTCGCCGTTGATGAACAGGTCCGTGACATCGGGGTCGTCGAGGAACGGACGGAGGAAGGCCAGCGCCGGATCCCGCCACGCCGTCGCGGTGGCGGCGGCCGTCGTCTGCAGGGGCGAAGGGGTCGATGACATGCCGACGACCGTACGGACGACGCCCGCACGCGCGGCGTCGTCACGAGGGCACCCGTGGACGACCGACCCGAATGCACAGCTGGGGAGGAGGAGCCCGCGCTCCCCGCTCCGAGGGCCGCCCCGCAACCGGCCGGAGGTCCGCACGACGACACCATGACGTGGGAGGACCGACCACCGATCGCCGCTCGCGGACGGCGAGCGCCGGGGCTCGTCTCGGCGACCGGCGCAGAAAATGAAGGGGGCGGCATCCCGTCAGTGGGGGGCGAGGGATGCCGCCGTGCGCCGGAGGAATATTGGGGGGCTCCCCCCGGACGCAAATGCCGGAAGCGATGTTCGGGCGTGCCTAGATTACGCAAGGAAAATTGATCTAACCAACTCGAAACACCCATCCACGGCGATATATCACCTGTTTCGCGTTATTCGAGATGCCAACTATCGGAGGTGGCCCCCACCGGGGGCGGTCGATAGCGTGACCGGGGTGACGACGCCCCGCGCTGACGCGGGCGTCATGTGATGCGAAGGAGCGCCGCGATGAGCAGCCAGATCGACCACCTCCTCTCCGAATCCCGCCGGTTCCCTCCGCCGGCCGCATTCGCCGACCAGGCCGTCGGAGACCGCACCCTCTACGAGCGCGCCTCCGCCGATCGGGAAGGGTTCTGGGCCGAGCAGGCGCGGGAACTGCACTGGCACACGCCGTTCACCCAGGTTCTCGACTGGTCGAACCCGCCCTTCGCGGAATGGTTCGCCGACGGTGAGCTCAACGTGGCCTACAACTGCCTCGACCGCCACGTCGAGGCGGGCAACGGCGATCGCGTCGCTCTGCGGTGGGAGGGCGAACCCGGCGACACACGCAACGTCACGTACGCCGAGCTCACGGATGAGGTCAAACGGCTCGCCAACGTGCTGACCGGCCTCGGTGTCGAGCAGGGCGACCGCGTCGCGCTGTATCTGCCGATGATCCCCGAGGCGATCGCGTCGATGCTGGCGGTGGCCCGCATCGGCGCGGTGCACTCGGTCGTCTTCGGCGGATTCTCGGCCGACAGCCTGCGGGCGCGCATCGATGATGCCGGGGCGAAGGTCGTCATCACCGCAGACGGCGGCTGGCGGAAGGGCAAAGTGTCGCCCCTCAAGCCCGCGGTCGATCAGGCACTGGCGGATCGCAACGGATCCGGCATCCAGGAGACCGTGGAGCACGTCATCGTCGTCCAGCGCGGGGGCAACGACGTCGAGTGGATCGACGACCGCGATCTGTGGTGGCACGACATCGTGCCGCAGGCGTCAGCCGACCACGAGGCGCGGGCCTTCCCCTCCGAGACGCCGCTGTTCATCCTGTACACCTCCGGCACCACGGGCAAGCCGAAGGGGATCCTCCACACCTCGGGCGGCTACCTGACGCAGGCCGCGTTCACGAACCGCGTCGTCCACGACGTGCACCCTGAGAGCGATGTCTACTGGTGCACCGCCGACATCGGGTGGATCACCGGACACACCTACGTCACCTACGGCCCCCTCGCCAACGGTGCGACACAGCTGCTGTACGAGGGCACGCCCGACACGCCCCACCCCGGCCGGTGGTGGGAGCTGATCGAGAAGCACGGCGTCACGGTCTTCTACACCGCGCCCACCGCGATCCGCTCCTTCATGAAGATCGGTCGCGACGTGCCCCAGAAGTTCGACCTGTCGTCGCTGCGGCTGCTCGGCTCGGTCGGTGAGCCGATCAACCCCGAGGCGTGGGTCTGGTACCGCGAGATCATCGGCGCCGACGAAACGCCCATCGTCGACACGTGGTGGCAGACCGAGACGGGAGCCATCATGATCTCGGCGCTGCCGGGCGTCACCGAGACCAAGCCCGGCTCCGCGCAGGTTCCGATACCCGGCATCTCGATCGCCGTGGTCGACGATGCCGGCGAGCCCGTCGGCAACGGCAGCGGAGGGCTGCTCGTGGTGACCGAGCCGTGGCCGAGCATGCTGCGCGGCATCTGGGGAGACCCCGACCGCTACCGCGAGACGTACTGGGAGAAGTTCGCCGACAAGGGGTACTACTTCGCCGGCGACGGCGCGCGACTCGACGACGACGGCGACGTCTGGCTGCTCGGACGCGTCGACGACGTCATGAACGTCTCGGGCCACCGCCTGTCGACCGCTGAGATCGAATCGGCGCTCGTGGGTCACGAGGGCGTGGCGGAAGCCGCGGTGGTGGGAGCATCCGACGAGACGACCGGCCAGGCCGTGGTCGCGTTCGTCATCATCAAGAGCCGGTACCTCGCGCAGAAGCCCGTCGAGGGACTCGGAGACGAGCTGCGCCGATGGGTGGGCGAGCAGATCGGCCCCATCGCCCGGCCGCGCGACGTCTACATCGTGGGCGAACTGCCCAAGACCCGCTCGGGCAAGATCATGCGCCGCCTGCTGCGGGACGTGGCCGAGGGACGCGAGGTCGGCGACACCACGACGCTGGCCGACACCGCCGTCATGAGCGTCATCAGCGCCCAGGTGAAGTGACGTCGGATCCGTGGATGCCGCACCACTCGGCATCCACGGATACGCGGGGGGACGAAATCGCCGCCCGCGGACACGAAAAACGGGGCCGTTCGTACGAACGGCCCCGTTTCATCGTCGTCAGACGGAGCGGCGGCGGCGGAGCAGCAGGATCACTGCGCCCGCGGCGAGGGCGCCCGCAGCGATGAGCGCGATGGGCAGCAGAGCGGCACCGGACATACCGGTGTTCGCCAGCGAGCCCTTACCGGCCTGACTGTTACCGGCCGGCACGGGAACCGCGGTGGCCGTGGCCGTCGGCGTCGCGGAGGGCGCGACCGTCGGCGTCGAGGTGGCCGTCGGCGTGGCGGTCGGCGTCGGACCACCGGTCGGGGCCGTCGTCGGCGTCGGGGTGATCGTCGGCTGAGCGGTGGGCGTCGCCGTCGGCGCGGCGGTGGGCGTGGCCGTCGGCGCGACGGTGGGCGTCGGAGTGGGCGTCGGCGGAAGGTCGCAACCGATGACGGTGACGCGCGAGTCCCACGCCGTGATGACGCCCGAGGTCCACTCGGGGTCGCCGCCGCGCGACGACGAACCGAATGCGACACCCGCGGTGGTGTCGAGGTCGCTGCAGTCGTACCCGTCGAACGACGCCGACCAGGTCCAGGTCTCACCGGGCGCGAAGCGCTTCTCGCTGAAGGTCTCGACCCACCCGTTGGTCTGAGCGACCGTCGCCGAGCCGTACGCCGTGACGGCCGAGGTGTTCTGCGCCCAGACCGCGACGTCGACCTCGTTGGGCGTAGTGAAGTCCAGCGTGACCCGCACATCGCCCGTGATGTCGGCCGCGTGGGCAGCGGGGACGCTGATCCCGGCGCCGACCGCGAGAGCGAGCGCCGTTGCGCCGGCCGCCCAGAATTTCGTCGTCTTCTTCATATTTCCCCGTTTTCCCCTAAGAAATGTGCCCCCCACAGCACGTGGAAGGCGAGCGCAGATACGCTACCCCGCAAATACCCTAATCATTAGGTGTGCAGATTCTGAAAACGGGGGAAACACGGTAGGTTACGCTCTCATTTCTCGCGCGGCCGCCCATTTCATGCGACAGCGAAAACGACCTCGACCTCGACCGGGCTGTCCAGAGGCAGCACCGGCACACCCACCGCCGAGCGCGCGTGAGCGCCCGCCTCGCCGAACACCTCGCCGAGGAATTCGCTCGCCCCGTTGATGACGCCGGGCTGCCCCGTGAATTCGGGAACGGATGCCACGAAGCCGGTGATCTTGAGCACGCCGGCGAGATTGTCGACACCGCCGACGAGAGCTGCTGCCGCGGCGAGCGCGTTCAGCGCGCACTGACGGGCGAGGGTCTTGGCGTCCGCAGGGTCGACCAGACCCTCCGATTCTCCGACCTTGCCGGTGGCGGGGAGAGTGCCCTGCACCATCGGCAGCTGGCCCGAGGTGTACACGAGGTCGCCGTGACGCTTCGCCGGGATGTAGGCGGCGACGGGCGGGACGACGCCGGGCAGGTCCACCCCCAGCTCTGCCAGGCGGGCCGAGACGCTCACTGCTGACCTTCGAACTGGCGCGCGGCTGCTTCAGCGGCCCCGAGCCCTGCGTTGGCCGTGCCCCCGCCCGTCGGGCGCTTGAAGTAGGCGACGAGCCCACCCTCGGGGCCGGGCACCACCTGCACGAGCTCCCATCCCTGCTTGCCCCAGTTGTTGAGGATGGCGGCCGTGTTGTGGATCAGCAGCGGAGTGGTGAGGTATTCCCACGTGGTCATGTCGGGCTCCCGGCGATGGCTCGGAGCGCGCAGCAGGCGTGCGCGCGCGGTCGAATGGCGTACGCGCGCGGGCGCACGCTTTCAAGGCATCGCCCAGCAACGTCGCTTAGCATCAACCCTATGCCCGAGAACAAACGTACGGCTAGCGGTGCCCTCGGCGGCATCCTGGGCCTCGTCGGACTCAGCGCGGTCGCCGGACTCCTGGTCACCGCCGCCGTCACGCCGGCCATCGCCGTCTCCGGTGCCGCTGCCTCCAGCGCCATCACCATCTTCGACAAGATGCCCAGCTACCTGCAGCCCGACGAGCTCATGCAGCCGACGACGCTCATGGCCGGCGACCGGGTGCTGGCGAAGTTCTACGACCAGAACCGCTCCCCCGTCACGTTCGAGCAGATCGCGCCCGTCATGTACGACGCCGTCCTGTCGTCGGAAGACCCGCGCTATTACCAGCACGGCGGCGTCGACCTGATCGGAACCACGCGCGCGCTGCTCAACAACGCCGCCAGCGGCGAGACGCAGGGTGGATCCTCGATCAGCCAGCAGTACGTGAAGAACGTCCTCGTGCAGCGGTGCGAGCGCGACGCGAAGGCCGTCGAAGCCACCGAGACCACCGTCGGCAAGACGCGTGACGAGGCCCTCCAGGAGTGCGCCAGCGCCGCCGTGCAGGCGGACGGCCCCGAGGGCTACCAGCGCAAGCTGCAGGAGATGCGCTACGCCATCCAGCTCGAGAAGGAGTACTCGAAGGACCAGATCCTTCTCGGCTACCTCAACATCGCCAACTTCGGCGGAGTGACCTACGGCATCGACGCCGCGGCGAAGCGGTACTTCAACGTCTCAGCCTCCGAACTCAACGTCGGTCAGGCGGCGGTGCTCGCCGGCATGGTGCAGAACCCCAATCGCTTCCGGATCGACCGGCCCGACGGCTCCATCTTCGACAGCGACGGAACGGCGTACAACAAGCAGCCCGACGGCTCCATCGACGACGTCGAGCAGAGCACGATCCAGGCCCTCTACACCCTGCGCGACAACGGTGAGATCACGCAGGAGCAGCTCGTGGCGGCCGCCGACGGCTACAGCGAGACGAAGGGTCGTCAGCTCTACGTGCTCAGCCGCATGGAGGTCGACGGCAAGATCACGCACGAGCAGTACGTGCAGTACGCCATCGAGCCCATCACTCCGAACCTGTCGGAGACCGAGCAGGGCTGCGGCTCGTCGGGGGCGGCGTACTTCTGCCAGTACGTGGTGTCGACGATCCTCAACGACCCGGCCTTCGGCGCCGAGACCGACGACCGCGTACGCGCCCTCCGGCAGGACGGCCTGACGATTCAGACCACGCTCGACTGGCGCATGCAGGATGCCGCGCAGAACACGATGAACGAGAACACCCCCGAGAGCATCGAGGGGATGAAGTTCGGCTCGACCGCTGTGAGCCTCGAGGCCAAGACCGGCCGCGTCCTCGCCATCGCGCAGAACACCAAGTTCACGCAGGACCCGGAACAGACGGACCCGTCGTACAACCAGATCGTGTTCGCCGGCGATCGCGACAACGGCGGCTCGATCGGCTTCCCCGTCGGATCGACGTTCAAGCTGTTCACGCTGATCGATTGGCTCGAGAAGGGTCACTCCCTGAACGAGAGCCTGAACGGACGCCTTCGACCCGTCCCGAACATGACGAACTCGTGCTCGGGCAACTGGGTCAACCAGGGCAATTACACCATCAACAACTTCGCGCGGAACCCGGGTTACTTCGGCACGCCGATGATGTTCACGCGCGACTCTCTGAACACCGGATACCTCGCCATGGCGGCGGAGCTCGACCTCTGCGACATCGCCAAGGTCGTGAAGAAGCTCGGCGTGCAGACCGGAACCGGCGACGAGATCAAGATGGAGAACGCCAACGAGGTGATCGGCAGCGACAACGTCTCACCGCTCGCCATGGCCGGCGCGTTTGCCACGGTCGCCAACGGCGGCACCTTCTGCCAGCCGAAGGTCATCGACAAGGTGACGACGGCCGACGGCGAGGAACGGCCCATCCCGGAGCGGACGTGCCAGACGGCACTCACGCCTGAGATCGCCGCGACGACCGCGTACGCCCTTCAGGGCGTCATGCAGGGGCAGGGCACGGGCGTCGACGCCAACCCCTACGACGGCACCCCCGTCATGGGCAAGACCGGTACGCACGAGGGCTTCCAGACATGGATGATCGAGTCGTCCACCAACGCGACGACCGCCGTGTGGGTCGGCAACTGGGACGGCGACAAGGATCTGTTCGGCAAGTACGCCAAAGGCAATCAGCTGAGCAGCATGCGTTACATCCTGGCGAAGGACATCCAGAGCGCCGCCAACGAGTTCTACGGTGGCGACCGATTCCCCGACCCGGTGTCGAACCTGCTGCGCACGCAGCAGCGCGACCTGCCCAACGTCGTGGGTCAGTCCATCGACAGCGCGCGCTCGACGCTGACCGGAGCAGGTTTCCGCGTCTCGGTGGGCGAACCCGTCGACTCCCCGTCCGGCGGCGACACCGTGGCCGCGCAGAGCCCCAACGGCGGCTCCGCCCCGGCCGGTTCGACGATCACGATCAACCCGGGCAACGGTCAGGGTGGAACCGTGCCGAACGTCGACGGCCAGACGGTCAACGCCGCGCGGGCCGCTCTCGCGGCCGCCGGCTACGGCAACATCTCGATCGGCGGCTGTCAGCGCGACGCCAACGCACCCGCCGAGGGCCAGGTGACGAGCACCAACCCGGCGGGCGGCAGCGCGGCGAACAAGAGCGTGACCGTCACCCTGGCGGTCGCCGCGAAGGAATGCCCGTGACGCGCCCCCTCGTGACCGCCGCCCTCGCGCCCCTCGGGGTCGCGGGGGCGGCGGCCGTCGGAGCCGCGGTCTGGGGAGTCGGGGTCGAGCGCTACCTGTTCACGGTGCGCTATCACGCCCTCCGTGTGCTGCCGAAGGGTGCCGAGCCCCTCCGCGTCTTGCACGTGTCCGACGCTCACATGGCGCCGTGGCAGCACCGCAAGCAGGAGTGGATGGCACGCCTGGCGGAGCTGGCTCCCGACCTCGTCGTCAACACCGGCGACAACCTGGGACACCGCGACGGGCTGACCGGTATCCGCACGGCCTTCTCCCCGCTCCGCGACGTGCCCGGGCTCGTCGTCCACGGATCGAACGACTACCAGGAGCCGGCCCCGCGAAATCCGCTGCGCTACTTCCTGGGGCCCTCGGGAAATCTCCCCGCGCACAAGCACCTCGACGTCGGCGCGCTCGACCGGTTCTTCACCGACGACCTCGGGTGGAGCATCCTCGACGACACGGCGGTCTCATTCGAGCTCAAGGGGCTCCGCGTGACCGCGTTCGGCGTCAACGACGGACACCGCAATTGGGACCACCCCGAGCTGATCCCGCCGATCCTCGAGACCCTGGATGCCGCCGATCTCACGCTGGGCGTGATGCACGCGCCCTATCGGCGCACGCTGGACACCTTCATCGACCTCGGCGCCGACGTGCTGTTGGCGGGTCACACGCACGGCGGCCAAGTGCGCATCCCCTTCAGTCGGAAGGCGCTCGTGTCGAACTGCGACATCCCGCTCGATCAGGCCCGGGGCCTGAGCGAGTGGACGTACGACGGTCGGACGGTGCCGCTCAACGTCAGCGCGGGCCTCGGCCACTCGATCTACGCGCCCGTGCGGTTCGGCTGTCGCCCGGAGGCGACGCTGTTGACGCTGCTCCCGCGCTGAGCCTCCTCCCCACCTCGCGAAGGGGTCGGTCCCTCCACGGATCGGCCCCTTTCGCCGTTCCCGCGAGAGCGCGCTGAAGCACGATCGAGTCTCCTCAAATGAAGGGACTCCTCGCATGCATCACTCTCCCCCGTCACGGCGACGCACTCTCGCCGCCCTCGGCGTGATCGCCGCCCTGCTGGGCGGTCTCGGCATCGCTCCGGCCGCTCAGGCGGCCGATCGCGGCACCGGTTTCGGCACCTGGGCGCCGCTGTCTCGCACGGGCTGGCACGGCTCGATGCGGGTGGGCGATGTGCACACCTACTGCATCCACCCCGGGCTGCCCGTCGCCACCGACGCGACGACCGACCGCGGAATCTCGTCGGACGTCAACGGCCTCAGTCCGCAGCAACTGGTGTCGATCAACTACCTGATCTCAACGTACGGTCAGACCGGCGACGCCGTACAGGCCGCGGGCGTCGGATGGGCGGTGAAAGCGATCGTCGACCGCGACACCACGCTCCACTCGTGGGGATACACCGGAGACAGCTTCCCCGAGGCGATCGACCACATCATGAGACGCGCGAGTCCCGAGAACAGCGCAGCGGTCCAAGACCACGCCGTGCGCTACTTGGCAGAGGCTGAGGCGATCGATGTCCCACGGGTCGGTGGCGCCCTGACGCTCACGACCCGCGATGACGACCCCACCCGCGGCACCGTCACCGCCGAGGTGGATGCCACGGCAACGGGCACCCTGCATCTCGACAACGCCGTCTTCGCCGATACGGGCACCACCGACCGCTCCGATGTGCGCGCCGGGCAGGTGTACGACATCGTCGCCCCTGCTTCGTCGTCAGACCAGGGTCGTCCCTACACGGTTCGCGCAACGGGCGCCTTCGCGGTGCGATCGGCAGCCATCCACCACTTCTCCACACCCGGGCAGCAGGAGTCCGCCGGCCCCGCCGGTCCTACGACCTTCACGCTGACCACGCAGGACGCCACTCCCCGTCCCGTGCGCTTCGCCCCGCGCATCGAGACCACCGCGCGCATCGAGGGCGGCCGATTCGTCGACCTCGTGACGGTGGCGGCGACCGACGGCGTCTGGCCCCGCCATGCCGACGGATCCTTCGTCGTCATCGCGGCCACCGCCGACGTCTACCGCACCGGCGCTTACCCCGCCGAGGCGGAGGACGTCCCCTCGAACCTCACCCCCGTCATGCGTCTCGACCTGCGCACCGACCCGCTCGCGGGAGCCGGCACGTACGAGGTCGCGTCGGACACGCTGCCGGGGCCGGGCGTCTACACCGCCGTATGGCGCGTCATGCGTGACGACCAGGATGCCGACGTCGTCGCGCACCTCCCCGCCGGCTACCACTGGCAGGAACGTTTCGCCTCGCCCACCCAGACCGAGCAACTCGCCCCCGAACCGCCACGCGTGGACCCGTCGCCGTCGCCCACACCTTCGTCCACCTCGTCACCCGCGGCTTCCGCTCCCGCGTCGCCCGCGCCGGCCGCCGCCCTGGCGGCGACGGGGATGTCCGCCGCGTCGCTCGGCGGGGCGGGCGGGGCTGCCGCCGCCGCACTCGGTCTCGGTGTCGTGGCGTGGGCCTTCGCACGGCGTCGCTCCACCCCGAAGGTCTGACCGCTCTCGGAAGCAGGCGCCGCATCGTTTCCTCCGGTCGGGTTGCGGCGCCTCCACCGGCGGCCGTCCGATGCCCCGACGGGGTGCGTCGGACGGCCGTGGCGGGCGGCGCAACGGCTCTCGTGCCGAGGTCTGCCGCCCCGATCGCTCTCGCGACGCGCCCGACCCGGACCCCGGTTCGGAACGCAGCCCGGAACAGGGTAGACTTTTCAAGTTGCCACGGGGTGTGGCGCAGCTTGGTAGCGCGCGTCGTTCGGGACGACGAGGCCGCAGGTTCAAATCCTGTCACCCCGACATAACAAGATGGAACCCCGTCCTCGCAGAGGGCGACGATTCCAGAGAGCGAGACCCCGCCTCCGGGTGGGGTCTCGCTCTTCGTTCGGGCGTCAGACGCGCGGTCCATGACGGTCGCTGGCGCCCGCCTCAACCGAGCCGGCGCCGGGGGTTCTCCCGGCGGGTGCGGCCGAACCGCCCCCGTAGAATCGTTCCGGGCCCCCGCGGCCCGCGCCGCGCACGCCCCCAGGGGCACAGATCGCACCACGACCCCGAGACCTCCAGGAGCACCGTGTCCGACGCCTCGCCCCGCCTCGTCGCCTTCGACCTCGACGACACCCTCGCACCGTCGAAGTCGGCCATCGATCCCCGCATCGGTGAACTGCTGCTCGCCCTCGCAGAGCGCGTGGAGGTCGCCATCATCTCGGGCGGCCAGCTGCAGCAGTTCCGTTCACAGGTGGTCGAGCGCCTCCCCGAGGCTGCACCCGAGGCTCTCTCGCGATTCCACCTGATGCCCACGTGCGGCACGCAGTACTACCGTCTCACGCGCGACGGCGTGCAGACCGTCTACGCCCACTCCCTGACCGACGACGAGAAGCAGCGCGCCCTGGCCGCCGTGCGAGAAGAAGCCGAGCGACTGGGCCTGTGGGAAGCCGAACCGTGGGGCGACATCCTCGAGGACCGCGGCTCTCAGATCACCTTCTCCGCCCTCGGCCAGTCCGCTCCCCTCGACGCCAAGATGGCGTGGGACCCGACGGGCGAGAAGAAGAACACCCTCCGCGAGGCCGTCGCAGCGCGCATCCCCGACCTCGAGGTCCGCTCCGGCGGGTCCACGTCGGTCGACATCACGCACCGCGGCATCGACAAGGCCTACGGCATGAACAAGCTCGTCGAGGCCACAGGAATCCCCCTCGACGCCATGCTCTTCGTCGGCGACCGCCTCGACCCCGACGGCAACGACTACCCCGTTCTCGCGATGGGCGTCGCCTGCCAGGCCGTCCACGGCTGGGAAGACACCGCGGCGTTCCTCGAGAAGCTGGTGCCGACGCTGCCCGAGCGCACCGAGGCCTGAGCCCGCCTCGCGCTGCCGCGTGTGGCGGCCACGTCGACACGCTCAGCGACCGCGCCCGCGTCCTGCTGTCGGGTCAGAGGATCTGGCCGATGGGCTCGCGCTTCTCGGCCTGGAAGCGGTCCTCCGTGCGGCCGTACGCCCAGTAGCCCGACAGCGAGACCTGCTCCCGCTGCAGTCCCCATCGCGCGAACACGATGTCGCGCAGCGCTTTCATGCTCTCGCGCTCCCCGTGCGCGAACATCTGGCCTCGTCCGTCGAGTGGATGCCATCCGGTCACGGCGTCGGCCAGCACGGCGGTCGCTCCGGCTGCGGCGGTGCCGCGATGCACCCAGACGATCTCGACTCCGGCCGGAGCGGTGAGCTCGAGCTGCTCGTCGGCGTTCTGCACCTCGAGGAACGCCGCGCCGGTGGCATCCGGCGGCAGAGCCTCCAGTGCCGCCGCGATGGCCGGGATGGCCGACTCGTCGCCGATGAGCAGGTGCCACGCGGCCGACGGGTCGGGGGCGTACGCTCCCCCGGGCGACGAGACGACGAGCCGGTCCCCGACCCGAGCGCGCGCGGCCCACGGCCCGGCGAGACCTTCGTCGCCGTGCACGACGAAGTCGATCGTGAGCACATCGCCGTCGACCGCTCGCACCGTATACGTGCGGGTCACGGGAAGATCGGCGGGGCGGAGCGTCTCGCGCAGCGCCGCGAGGTCGTACGGCGGCTCGAGCCCCAGCTCGGGCTTGGCGAACGTGATCTTCACGTACTTGTCGGTGTGCGGGCTGTCGCGGAAGGCGGAGAGGTCGTCGCCGCGCGCGCGGATGCGCACGAGGTGCGGGCTCAGCTGCTCGGTCGCGACCACGTGCAGCACGTGCTGGGGACGCGGGGGACGCACCGGTCGATCGGCCATGGGGACTCTCCTCAGACGATGGGGGCGGCGCCGGGCGCCGCATCGACCGAACGCAGCGCCTCCGCCACCTCGGTGTAGTAATCGGTGATGTGGGCGCGCACGGTCTCGCGCGCTTCGTCGGCCTCACCGCGCGACACGGCATCGACGATGTGCCGGTGCTCGCGACGCAACCGATCGACGACGCGCGGCCAGGCCTCGAGCCGGGCGGCGCCCGCGCTCGTGTAGCCCTCGATGGAGCTGCGCAGCCCCGCCATCATCGCCGAGATCACGGCGTTGCCCGACGCCTCGGCGAGTGCCTGGTGGAAGCGCGCATCGAGGGCGAGGAACTCCTCGGCGGTGAGGTCGGCGGCATCCATCGCCCCGAGGATGTCGTGGATGCCGGAGAGGTCGGCGTCGGACTGCGCGAGGCGCTCGGCGACGTCGCACTCGAGAACGATGCGGGTACGGACCACATCGAGCAGGGGGAATCCGTTGGCCGCGACCTGCAGGCGCAGGAACGCCGCCAGGCCGCCGCGGGGCGTGGTGACGATCATCGCCCCCGCCGACGGCCCCGAGCCGGTCGCCGTGCGGACGACTCCCAGCACTTCGAGGACGCGGATGGCCTCCCGCACGCTCGACCGACCGACGCCGAGTTGCGCGGCGAGCTCGCGCTCGGGAGTCAGGCGGTCGCCCGGCGTGAGCCGCCCGTCACGCAGGTCGTTCTCGATGCGCTCGAGAACGACCTGCCAGGCCCGTGGCGCGGTGCTGGCCATGGCATCCCCCGTTCGCGACCGGTCGTGGCGGTGCGGCCGAGCCGCACCACCCTCCGCGTCGATGATCAGACGTCGGCGGTCGTCGCGTACCCGGCCGGGTTGGTGGTCTGCCAGTTCCAGTAGTCGCGGCATGCGTCGTCGATGGTGAGCCGCGTGCGCCAGCCCAGCACCTCTCCGGCCTTCGCGGGGTCGCAGTACGTGGCGGCGACGTCGCCCGGACGACGGTCGAGGATCTTCTTCGGCAGCTCGTGGCCGACGGCCTTTTCGAACGACGCCACCAGCTCCAGTACGCTGACCGGGCGCCCCGTGCCGAGGTTGAACACCTGGTGTCCGGGCTGCGCCTGTTCGAGGGCCGCCACGTGCCCTTCGGCGAGGTCGACGACGTGGATGTAGTCACGCAGTCCTGTGCCGTCGGGGGTGTCGTAGTCGGCACCGAAGACGCCGATCTCGTCGAGCGTGCCGATGGCCACGCGCGAGACGTAGGGCATGAGGTTGTTCGGGATGCCGGCGGGGTCTTCGCCGATGAGACCGGAGGGGTGCGCGCCGACCGGGTTGAAGTAGCGCAGCACCGTCACGTTGAGGTCGGGGTTCACGCGGGCGACGTCGGCGAGGACGACCTCGTTCATGCGCTTGGACTTGCTGTAGGCGTTCGAGAGGTCGACGCTCGTGGTCGACTCTTCGGTGAAGGGTAGGTCGGCCGGGTCGGAGTAGACCGTGCCGGTGCTGGAGAACACGAACGAGCGGATGCCGCGCTCGATGCCGACCCGCAGGAGCGCGAACGTGGTGTCGAGGTTGTTGGAGTAGTACGCCAGCGGCTTCTGCGTCGACTCGCCGACGGCCTTGAACGCGGCGAGGTGGATGACGGCGTCGATCGGGCCGTGCTCGTCGAAGACGGCCGCCACCACGGCGTCGTCGGCCGCGTCGCCCACGACGAGCGGTGCGGGCCTTCCGGTGATCTTCTCGACCCGCTCGGCGGCGACGGCGTGCGTGCCCGACAGGTCGTCGAGCAGGACGACGTCGTGACCGGCCTCGAGAAGAGCCACGGCCGTGTGAGTTCCGATGTAACCGGCACCGCCGGCCAGGAGTACGCGCATGATCTCAGGCTATCGGTCGCCGCCGACGTCGCCCGCCGAGGCCGTGGCGCGAACCTCCGGCCGAGCGGCCTCGACGCTGACTTGCGCCGAACGCACGCTGAACCGCACGGGTCTCGGGCATAGGCCGCGAGTCACGGCGGAGAGCGACCTCAGCGGCCGTCGAGCCGCCCGCCGGACTCGCGCAGGTAGCAGACGGCGCACATCGACTCGTAGGTGACCTCGCCCTGGATCTGTCCCTCGTCGATGGCGACCTGGTCGCCGTCGAAGACGAAACGCCCGCCCACCAGCCGCGCGTTGAAGATCGCCTTGCGGCCGCACCGGCAGATGGTCTTGAGCTCCTCCAGGCTGTGCGCGATCTCGAGCAGGCGCGCCGACCCGGGGAAGGCCTCGGTGCGGAAGTCGGTGCGGATGCCGTACGCGAGCACGGGGATGCCGTCGAGCACGGCGATCCGCAACAGGTCGTCGACCTGCGCCGGGGTGAAGAACTGCGCCTCGTCGACCAGCAGGCACGCCACGGGCGCGTGCCCGGCAGCGGCCTGGAAGACGGCGCGGAGATCATCGTCGGGGCCGACGAGGAAGTCGACCGGACGGGCGACGCCGAGGCGGCTCTCGATCTGATCGGCGCCCTTGGTGTCGATCTCGGGCTTCGCGAGCAGCACGCGCTGCCCGCGCTCCTCGTAGTTGTACGCCGCCTGCAGCAGGGCCGTCGACTTGCCCGAGTTCATCGCGCCGTAGCGGAAGTACAGCTTCGCCACGCGGGCCTCAGGGGTTGATGGCGAGCGCGCGTGCCGTGGCATCCAGCTCGCGACGAGCCACCTCGGGCTGCGTGTTGAGCGTCTCGCCGTAGCTGGGGATGAGGTCGCGCAGACGGGGCTCCCACTCCCCCATGCGCTCGGGGAAGCACGTCTTGATCAGGCCCAGCATGATCGACACGGCCGTCGACGCGCCGGGCGAGGCGCCGAGGAGCCCGGCGATCGAGCGGTCGTCGGAGGTGATCACCTCGGTGCCGAACTGCAGCACCCCGCCCTTGGCCTTGTCGCGCTTCATGACCTGGGCGCGCTGACCGGCGTCGAGCAGCTCCCAGTCCTCGTCCTTCGCGGTGGGCATGAAGTCACGCAGGCTGTCGACCTTCTTGGGGTGGGTCTTGAGCAACTCGCTCACGAGGTACTTGATCAGCCCCGGGTTGTCGACGGCGACCTTCAGCATCGGGAAGATGTTGTGCAGACGCACCTGGGTCACGATGTCGAGCATCGAGCCGTTCTTGAGGAACTTCGGGCTGAAGGTCGCGAACGGTCCGAACAGCAGCGAGGACTCGCCGTCGATGACGCGCGTGTCGAGGTGCGGCACCGACATGGGCGGTGCGCCCACCGAGGCCTGCGAGTAGACCTTGGCACGGTGCTGGGCGACGATGTCGGGGTTCGACGTCTTCAGCCACTGACCACCGATCGGGAAGACGCCGTATCCCTTGATCTCGGGGATGCCCGAGCGCTGCAGGAGCTTGAGGGCCCAGCCGCCGGCACCGACGAAGACGAACTTCGCGTTGATGGAGCCGGGCGTGCCGCCGATCACGTGGCGGTACGAGACCTCCCAGGTGCCGTCCTTCTTCTTCTTCAGCTTCTTGACGTCGTGGTTGGTCGCGACGTCGACGCCCTTCTCGCGCAGGTTGGAGAACAGCTGACGGGTCAGAGAGCCGAAGTCCACGTCGGTGCCGGCGGGGACGCGCGTGGCGGCGAAGGGCTCGCCCTTGCGGCGCTTCTGCATGAGCAGCGGCGCCCACTGGTTGATGACGCGGGAGTCCTCGCTGTACTCGATTCCCGCGAACAGCGGCTGCTGCCGGAGGATCTCGTAGCGCTTGCGGAGGAAGGCCACGTCTTTCTCGCCGCGCACGAAGGTCATGTGAGGGGTGGCGTTGATGAACGTCGAGGGCTCGTCGAGCACGCCCTCGGCGACGAGCGAGGCCCACAGCTGCCGGCTCTGCTGGAACTGCTCGTTGATCGCGACGGCCTTGGCGGGGTCGATCGAGCCGTCCTTGGCCTCGGGCGTGTAGTTGAGCTCGCAGAGCGCGGCGTGACCGGTGCCGGCGTTGTTCCAGGCGTTCGAGCTCTCCTGCGCGACGTCGCTCAAACGCTCAAGCACCGCGATCTTCAGATCGGGCTGGAGGTCTTTCAGCAGAGTGCCGAGCGTGGCGGACATGATGCCGCCACCGATGAGGAGAACATCGACGTTTTCAGTCACCCGACGATTCTAGGTGCGGGCCGTGAGGTGTCTCGACATCGAGAGATCGGTCGGTTCGATGTCGAGACAACCCCGGCTCGCGGCATCCGGATGCCGTGTGCTCAGACGCGTGCGGAGAGCTTCTGCGCGACGATCTCGGCGATCTGCACGGCGTTCAGCGCCGCGCCCTTGCGCAGGTTGTCGTTACTGATGAACAGCACGAGACCCTTGCCCTCGGGGGCGGACTGGTCGGCGCGGATGCGACCGACGTAGCTGGGGTCGGTACCGGCGGCCTGCAGCGGCGTCGGAACCTCTTCGAGGCGCACACCGGGGGCGTCGGCGAGCAGCTCTCGGGCGCGCTCGGGCGACAGCTCGCGAGAGAACTCGGCGTTGATGCTGAGCGAGTGGCCGGTGAAGACGGGAACCCGCACGCACGTGCCGGCGACGCGGAGGTCGGGCAGCTCGAGGATCTTGCGGCTCTCGTTGCGGAGCTTCTTCTCTTCGTCGGTCTCGTTCAGGCCGTCGTCGACGAGGTTGCCGGCGAAGGGGATCACGTCGAAGGCGATCGGGGCGACGTACTTCTCGGGCTCGGGGAAGTCGAGCGCGGAGCCGTCGCGGACGAGTCGCTCGACATCGCCCTGCGCGAGCACGCCCTCGACCTGACCGAGGAGCTCCTGCGCCCCCGCGAGACCCGAGCCGGAGACGGCCTGGTAGGTGCTGACGATGAGGCGCTCGAGGCCCGCCTCGGCGTCGAGGACCTTCAGCACCGGCATGGCCGCCATGGTGGTGCAGTTGGGGTTGGCGACGATGCCCTTCACGGCCTGGTCGATCGCGTGCGGGTTGACCTCGCTCACGACGAGGGGCACCTCGGCATCCATGCGCCAGGCGCTGGAGTTGTCGATGACGAGCGCGCCGGCCTCGGCGAAGCGGGGGGCGTGCGCGCGGCTGCCCGTGGCACCGGCCGAGAAGAGAGCGACCTCGACGCCGGCGGGGTCGGCCGTGGCGACGTCTTCGACGACGACGGAGTGCCCGGCGAAGTCGACGGTGCTGCCGGCGGAGCGGGCCGTGGCGAACAGGCGCAGCTCGCGGATCGGGAAGGACCGCTCGGCGAGGATCTCGAGCATGACGGTGCCGACCTGGCCGGTGGCGCCGACGACGGCGAGGGAGATTCCGGAATCGGAGATGCGGGTCATGCGTGGTCCTCGGGTGTTTCGGGTGGTGGATGCCGCGACGCGCGGCTCGGGTCAGGGTAGCGCGCGACGCCGGTCGGCGACGACCGCGGCGTCACGACGCAGGAGAACTGTCGCTCCCCCGCCGCAGATCGGCGGAAATCCGCCGGTGCGGCGAACGGATGGCCCGGGACTCCTGCGTCGTGTCCGCGGAGGCACGGCGCCGATGATCGGTCGAGGGAGCCGGCGGCTCAGCGTCCGGTGCCGGCGTGGACGGTGGCCTCGATGTCGCTGTCGAGACCGTACGCGGTGTGCACCAGGCGAGCGGCCTCGGCGAGGTCGACACCGCGCACGACGACGGAGATGCGGATCTCGGAGGTCGAGATCATCTCGATGTTCACACCGGCCATGCTGAGCGCCTCGAACAGCGTCGCCGAGACGCCCGAGTGCGTGCGCATGCCGGCACCGACGACCGACAGCTTCCCGATCTGGTCGTCGTGGACGAGGCTCTCGAAGCCCACCTCGGACTGCTCTCCGGCCAGCGCTCGCAGCGCCGTCGCCGCATCGGTCTTGGGCAGGGTGAACGAGATGTCGGTGCGGCCGGTGGCGGCGGCGGAGACGTTCTGCACGATCATGTCGACGTTCGCGCCCGACTTGGCGACGATCTTGAAGATGTCGGCGGCCTTGCCGGGGACGTCGGGAACGCCGATGACGGTGATCTTCGCCTGGCTGAGATCGGTGGCGACGCCGGCGACGATGGGCTCTTCCATGGTGTCTCCCTCGGGGACGAGCGGTGAGGACTTCGAGGCGTCGAGCACCCAGGTGCCCTCGCCCGAGCTGAAGGTGGAACGCGCGTGGATGAGCACGCCGTGACGACGGGCGTACTCGACCGCGCGGATGTAGAGCACCTTCGCGCCGTTCGCGGCGAGCTCCAGCATCTCTTCGCTGCCGACGCGGTTGAGCTTGCGGGCGAGGGGGACGACGCGCGGGTCGGCGGTGAAGATGCCGTCGACATCGCTGTAGATCTCGCAGACGTCGGCCTTCAGCGCCGCGGCGAGCGCGACCGCGGTGGTGTCGGAACCACCCCGGCCGAGCGTGGTGATGTCGCGGGTGTCGCGGTTGAAGCCCTGGAAGCCAGCGACGATGACGATCGCTCCCTCGTCGAGGGCCTCGCGCAGACGCACGGGCGTCACATCGACGATGCGGGCAGCGCCGTGCGTGGCATCCGTGATCATGCCCGCCTGGCTGCCGGTGAAGGAGCGCGCCTCGAAGCCCATCGAGTGGATGGCCATGGCCAGCAGCGCCATCGAGATGCGCTCGCCGCTGGAGAGCAGCATGTCGAGTTCGCGCGGCGCGGGGATCGGGGCCACCTGACCCGCGAGGTCGAGCAGCTCGTCGGTCGTGTCGCCCATGGCGCTGACCGCCACGACGACCTCGTGACCGGCGCGGCGCGTGTCGACGATGCGCTTGGCGACGCGCTTGATGCTCTCGGCGTCGGCGACGGACGAGCCGCCGTACTTCTGGACGATCAGAGCCATGAGGAGAACTCCCGGAGGGGGTCGTGCGTCGCCGATGCCACGACGCCGGCGCTGGTGCCGCGCCCAAGGGATCATCTTAGATGCGCGCTCATACCGCATCCGCCATGCGCATCGGCGTCCAGCGGACCCACCGTCCTGCGCAGCTAGTATCGACGGGTTCCACCCCCTCCCCCTGGAGCGATCGCATGCCGCTCACCCCCGGCCACTGGCTCTCTTCGCTACGGCGCCTGACGCATTCCGCCGACGACGCGGCATCCCTCGACACGACCCTGCTGCCGGTCATCGACGAGGCGTTGGCCACGCGGATCCTCGACCTCGCCATCCGCATCGGCGAGACGATGCTGGTCGTCGGCGCCCCGGCCAACGAGGTGACCGTGACGATCGTGCGGGTGTGCGGCGCCTACGGCCTGGACCCCGTGCACGTCGACGTGACGTACAACTCCATCACGATCGCGCACAGCCGCCCCGGGGCGAACCACCCCACGACGCTGCTGCGCGTGGTGCGGGGATCGGTGCCCGACCACGCCAAGCTGCAACGACTGCAGGCGCTCGTGATCGAGATCGCGGGCGGGCTCGCCCTCGACGACGCCATCGCGCGGTGCCGGGCGATCCGCCGCCTGCCGTTCCGTTACCGTCCCGCCATCGTCATCGCCTCGCAGGCCTCGCTGGCGGCGGGCGTGGCGATCATGTTCGGCGTCAACTGGCTGGCCCTGGTGCTGTCGTTCGTCGCGGCGGCGCTCGCGGCCACGACCCAGCATGTGATGGCGCGGGGGCGCGTGCCGTACTTCTTCGCCCAAATCGCGGGTGGGTTCGTGCTGACCGTCGTCGCGGCCCTGTCGCCGCTGCTGCGGTACACCGGTATCGACGCCGCCGCTGATATCCGCCCGTCGGTGATCGTGGCATCCGGGATCGTGCTCATGCTCGCGGGCCTCACCGTGGTGGGCGCCGCGCAGGACGCCATCGACGGGTTCGCGCTGACGGCGACCGGGCGCATCCTCGAGCTCACGACGCAGACCCTCGGTGTCGTGCTCGGGATCCTCGCGGGCCTCGAGACCGTCCGCGTCATCGGGCTCGGCATGTCGCCCCCGTCGAACGCCCTGCCGCTCGGGCCCCTCACCGTGCAGTTCGTCGGAGCCGCGGTGATCGCGGTCGCGGTGGCGGTCTACAACGGCGCCGGCGCGCGCATCGTGCTCGTCAGCGCCGCTCTGAGCCTGGTCGCCTGGGCGGGCTACGTCGGGGCGACGGGCCTCGGGTTCGAGGTGGCCGCCGCGAGCGGCGTGGGCGCGTTCATCGGCAGCTTCGCCGGCATCGTCGTCGCCTACCGCCTGCACGTGCCGTCGGTGGCGATCACGACCGCGGCGATCCTGCCGCTGGTGCCCGGTGCGGCGGTGTTCCGCGGACTCCTGGGCATCGTGGAATCCGGCGACGACGCCGCGGTGCTGATGACCGGCGTGACGACGCTGGCGGGCGCGGCGACGATCGGCATCGCGCTGGCCGTCGGCGCATCGCTGGGCATCTACCTGGGCCAGCCTGTGCGCGCGACCCTGTCGAGCGTGACGCGGGTTCGCGCGCGGGCGCGCGGGTAGCGGGTCCGCGGGCGGGTAGCGGGCGCGGGTATCGGGTCCGGGCGCGGGTAGCGGGTCCGGGCGCGGGTAGCGGGTCCAAGCGCGGGTAGCGAGTCCGGGCCGTGCACGACAAGCCGTGTGCGCGGCTGGCGGCTCGGGTCAGAGCGTGCGACGGCCCTCGAACGCACGGCCGAGGGTGACTTCGTCGGCGTATTCGAGATCGCCGCCGACGGGGAGACCGGATGCCAGGCGGGTCACGCGGATCTCGAGGGTGTGCAGCAGCCGACTGAGGTACGTGGCCGTCGCCTCGCCCTCGAGGTTCGGGTTGGTCGCGAGGATCACCTCTTGCACCGTGCCATCGGCCAGACGCTGCATGAGCTGCGCGACGCGGAGGTCGTCGGGGCCGATTCCGGCGATCGGGCTGATGGCGCCGCCGAGCACGTGGTAGAGCCCACGGAACTCACGCGTGCGCTCGATGGCCGCGACGTCCTTCGCGTCTTCGACCACGCAGATGAGCGCGGGATTGCGTCGCGGGTCGCGGCAGATCGAGCAGCGCTCCTGCTCCGAGACGTTGCCGCAGATCTCGCAGAACTTGACCTTGTCGCGGATCTCGCCGAGCAGCGTCGAGAGGCGCGAGACGTCGAACGAGGGCGATTGCAGGATGTGGAACGCGATGCGCTGGGCGGACTTGGGGCCGATGCCGGGGAGCCGCCCGAACTCGTCGATCAGGTCTTGGACGATGCCGTCGTACATCAGTTGAACCTCGTCGGGGGCTCGTAGGGCTCGTCGCGCACGTAGGTCGCCCCGAGCATCTGGCGCACGACCGCTTCGCCGTAGCGCTGGACACCGCCGCTGAGCGGCGCCATGCGCGGCACGACGACCGGGGGCAGGGGGGCTTCGACGTCGTCTGCGGGCGGGATGACGTCGTCGTCGTCGACCACATCGGGCGCGGCGACCGACGCCGCGACCTCGCGCGGGGGCAGGACCGCACCGGGGTGCACCGCGAACGCCTCGGGGGCGGCGGACGCTTCATCGGGTTCGTCGTCGACGGCGAGCGCCGTGGACGCGACGGGCGCAGCCGGCATCCGATCGTTCGACACGACGGACACGGATGCCGAGACACCGGGGGCGGCCGCGGCTGCGCCGTCAGCGGACGGGATCGGGGCGACCGCCCACTCCGTCACGGACGTCGCGTAGGGCGCCGACGAGCGAGGGCCGGCCGGCGTCCCGGCCGAGCCCGCACCGCGCGGCGCCGAGCCGGACCCGGCGGCGGGTGCCGAGGGTCCACGCGGGGGCGCACCGGGACCGGCACCGCCCGGCCCGTCGCCCTCGAGGCGGGCGAGGTACTTCACGCGCACGCCCAGCACGGTCTGAATGGCCTGACGAAGGTCTTCGCTCGGGCCCCCGTCGGCGGTCCGCGTCTTGAAGGCGGTCAGATCGCCCGTGGTGCGGAACGACAGGGTCAGCACCTCGTCGTCGAACGCCCGCACGGTGGCGGTCGACACGACGAGCCACGACGGGCGGCTGGCGACCTCGACCTGGGCGAGCACCTCGGGCCAGGCGTCGCGCACGTGACCGAGCTCGATCGGACCGACCGGCGTCACGGGCGGGGTCGGCGTGGGGGCGTCGAGCGGCGAGGCGTCGTCGGAGGCGGTCGGAGCGGAGGGTTCGGCTGAGCGCGCGGCGGCGCCGGAGGAGGGGGACGCGGCGGCGGCGGCGGTCGCGCGCGAGGCGTCGTCGGAGGCGGTGGGCGCGGAGGCGTCGGCCGCGCGCGCGACGTCGGCGGCACCGTCGGAGGCCGAGGGACGCATGCCATCGCCCGGCGTCGGAGCCGACGCGATCGTCGGCGTCGCGGTGTCAGGGGTCGGTGCGGTGTCGAACGGGTGCGCGTCAGGATCGGGCGCGGCGGTCGCCGTGGGAGCAGCGGGCTGAGCGCCGGTGGCAGGAGCCGCCGTGGCGACTGTCTCGGGTGCGGCAACGGCTCGCGTCATGGCCGGCTCGTCGTCGAACGGCGGCGGGGCGTCGTCGTCGGTGAGCGGCGGCGGCGCGTCATCGTCGTGCGACTCGACACCTCCGGCGACATCGCGGCGCTCGGACGACTCGGGAGTGGCGGGCCGCACGGGGGCGGCGGCGGAGGCGACACCGGCGGACGCGTCGTCGGGCGTCGTCGCCGGGGAGGCGTCGGGCGACGGCGCGGCGCTCTCGGACGATGCCACGCGCGGAGCATCCTCGCCGGGCGACGCGACAGCAGGCGAAGCCACCCGCGGGGAGGCGCCGGCGGGCGGGGCCACCCGCGGGGACGCGACGGCCGGCGAGGCGGCGGCGGACGATGCAACACCTGGCGACGCGACAGCAGGCGACGCGACAGCAGGCGAAGCGACGCCCGGCGACGCCACCCCCGGCGAAGCGACGCCCGGCGACGCCACCCCCGGCGAAGCGACGCGCGGCGAAGCCACCCCCGGCGACGCCACCGCCGGAGAGGCGACGCGCGGCGCGGTGGCCGCGGCATCCGCTTCCCCGGGTGCGGCGATGTCGGCGGCCGGCGATGCGGGGCGCCCCGTGGCCGGTGCGAGCTGCGGGGCGCCGGAGGATGCGCCGCGCGACGCCTCGAGATCGTGCGCCGTGGCCGGCGACGCGCCCTGCGACACTCCGGCATGAGTGAGCACGCGCGCCACGAGCAGCTCGAGCTGCAGGCGCGGCGAGGTCGCGCCCGTCATCTCGTCGAGGGCGGCCACCACGAGATCGGCCGTGCGCGAGAGGCGGTGCACACCGAACGCGGTCGCTTGGCGCGCCATGCGCTCCAGCTCGTCGTCGGGCACGCCGCGCAGCACGGCGGATGCGCCGGCGCCCGTCGCCGCGACGACGATGAGGTCGCGCAGTCGCTCGAGCAGATCGTCGACGAAGCGCCGCGGATCTTGTCCGGTCTGCACGACCCGGTCTACCGCGGCGAACGCTCCGCCGCCGTCGTTCGCCGCGAAGGCGTCGACGACCTCGTCGAGCAGCTCGGAGTGGGTGTAGCCCAACAGGGCGACGGCCCGCTCGTAGCGCACGAGGATGTGTCCCGCGGCATCCGCGTCGGAGCCGGCGATCAGCTGGTCGAGGAGCGAGAGCGTGTCACGCGGTGAGCCGCCACCGGCGCGCACGACGAGCGGCAGGACGCCGGCTTCGACGGCCACCCCCTCGGTCTCGCAGAGCTCTTGCACGTACTCGAGCATGGCCGCGGGCGGAACCAGCCGGAACGGGTAGTGGTGGGTGCGCGAGCGGATCGTGCCGAGCACCTTCTCGGGCTCGGTGGTGGCGAAGATGAACTTCACGTGGGCGGGCGGCTCCTCGACGAGCTTGAGCAGGGCGTTGAAGCCCTGCTGCGTGACCATGTGCGCCTCGTCGAGGATGAAGATCTTGAACCGGTCGCGGGCCGGGGCGAAGATCGCGCGCTCGCGGAGGTCGCGGGCGTCGTCGACACCGTTGTGGCTGGCCGCGTCGATCTCGACCACGTCGAGCGATCCACCACCGCCGCGGCCCAGTTCGACGCAGCTGTCGCACGTGCCGCAGGGGGTGTCGGTGGGACCGGCCGCACAGTTGAGGCAGCGGGCGAGAATGCGCGCCGACGTGGTCTTTCCGCAGCCGCGCGGACCCGAGAACAGATAGGCGTGGCCCACGCGATCACTGCGCAGGGCGGTCATGAGCGGCTCGGTCACCTGCGACTGCCCGATCATCTCGCCGAACGCCTCGGGGCGGTACCGGCGGTAGAGGGCTGTCGTCACCACACCAGCCTACGGCGTCCCTCCGACATCGCCTCCGCCGCCGTGTCCGCCGTGGTCCGCACCCCCTGCACCACCGCCCTCGGACACCAGGTGCCGAGCCGTACCGCCGCACCGTCGCGCGCTGTCACCGCCTGCCGCCCCGTCCGCCCACCGTCACCAGAACAGGCCATGAGCCCAGAACAGGCCGATCCTTCGTCGTGCGCCCTGTTCTCGTGGCATCCCCTGTTCTCGTGACACCCGAGCACCTCCCGGCCCGGCCGCCACCACGCCCGTCATCCGCCGGATACGCCGAACGCGGCGGCCCCTCGCCCGTCAGAAGCCGCCGTCGAGGCCGACCGCGATGGGGGCGTCGTCGTCGCCGACGATCGGGATGCTGGCCGTGACGATGGGCACCGACGCCGACAGGAGCGTGCCGTCCTCGCGGACGGAGCCCTCGAGCTGTCGGATCGAGGGGCGGCCCGGACGCACCGGACCCTGGCCGTGCAGCGGCACGCGCACGGTCTCGCCGGGCGCGACGGTGTAGTCGACCCCGCGCACCGCGAACGCCACCGAACCGCCCGCTCCCCCTGCACGCAGCGTCAGCGCATGGGTGGTGAGGGTGACGTCGAGGCGGGTGCCGTGCCAGTGCAGCACGTACGACAGCTCCGGCCAGTCGGCGGGCAGACGCGGGTCGAACGTGAGCTGTCCGAAGTGGTCGCGCATGCCGCCGAAGCCGCTCACGAGGGCGGTCCAGACACCGCCGGCCGACGCCACGTGCACGCCGTCGGCCGCGTTGTGGTGCAGGTCGCCGAGGTCGACGAACGCGGCCTGACGGAAGTACTCCAGCGCGAGGTCCTGGTACCCGACCTCGGCCGCCAGGATCGACTGCACGACGGCCGACAGGGTGGAGTCGCCCGTGGTCAGCGGGTCGTAGTACTCGAAGTCGGCGAGCTTCTCGGCATCCGTGAAGTGGTTGCCCTGCAGGAACAGCGCGAGCACCACGTCGGCCTGCTTCAGCACCTGGTAGCGGTAGATCACCAGCGGGTGAAAGTGCAGCAGCAGCGGGCGCTGGTCGGGCGGGGTGTTCTCGAGGTCCCAGATCTCGCGCTCGAGGAAGACGGCGTCCTGGGGATGGATGCCGAGGGCCTCGCTGAAGGGGATGTGCATGGCCTCGGCCGCCTTGTCCCACCGCTCGGGCTCCGAGGGGTCGAGATTCATGCGCTCGGCCATCTTCGCGTAGGCGTCGGGGTCGCCGTCGGCGAGGTCGCGCACGGTGCGCGCCGCAAATCGGAGGTTGAAGCGCGCCATGACGTTGGTGAAGAGGTTGTCGTTGACGACGGTGGTGTACTCGTCGGGCCCGGTGACGCCGTGGATGTGGAAGGAGTCGTGCTCGCCGTCGGCGGCGGCGTCGCTGGAGCGCCAGAAGCCGAGCGTCGACCACAGGCGCGCGGTGTCGACGGCGATGTCCACGCCCTCACGGGCGAGGAACTCCTCATCACCCGTGGCGCGCACGTACTTCGCCAACGCATACGCCACGTCGGCGTTGATGTGGTACTGCGCGGTGCCGGCGGCGTAGTAGGCCGAGGCCTCCTCGCCGTTGATCGTGCGCCACGGGAACAGCGCGCCGGCCTCGTTGAGCTGGTGCGCGCGCTTACGCGCGGCCGGCAGCATGAGGTAGCGCATCCGCAGGGCGTTGCGCGCCCACTGGGGCGACGTGTACGCCAGGAACGGCAGCACGTACACCTCGGTGTCCCAGAAGTAGTGCCCGCTGTAGCCCGAGCCGGTCACGCCCTTGGCGGGGACGCCCTGTCCGTCGGCGCGGGCCGCCGCCTGCGCCAACTGGAACAGGCACCAACGCGTGGCCTGCTGCAGATCGCCGTGACCGCCGATGCGCACGTCGGAGCGTTCCCAGAAGTCGGCGTACCAGGCGATCTGCTGCGCGAACAGCGCGTCGATGCCCATCTCGACGGCGCGGTCGAGCGTGCGACGGCACCGGTCGAGCAACTCGCCGGTGGGGACGCCCCGAGACGTGTGATAGCTGACGAGCTTGGTGATCGTGGTGGGAACCCCCGCGCGAGCATGCACGCGGTAGACGTTCTTGGCGATGTCGGGCTCGATGAGCCGCCGCGCGGTGTACTCGTTCTGCGTGTCGACGAGGTGGTCGGCGATGACGGCGAGCGTCATGTTCGACTCGCTGACCTCGTAGCTGAGGGCCGAGCGCTCGCCGTCCTGCCAGTACTCGCGCGGCTGCAGCACGCGGTCGCTGAGCTTCTCGGTCTTGCGGGGGTCGAAGCCGGCCTTGGTGGATGCCATCGGCGACCCGCCGTAGATGCCCTCGCCGTCCTGGCGATTCAACAGCTGGCTGCTGACGGTGACGGGCGCGTCGGCGTCGAGCACGGTCACGGTCAGGCGGAGCACGGCGAGGTGCTTCTCGTCGAACGAGACGAAGCGTTCGTCTTCGATGCGGACGCGCTTGCCCGAGGGGGTGACCCACAGGAGGCTGCGACGCAGGATCCCCTGGCGCATGTCGAGGACCCGCTCGTACTCGCGAACGTCGGCGACGTCGAGCGACAGCGGCTCGTCATCGACGTAGACGCGCATCACCTTGGCATCCGGTGCGTTGATGATCGTCTGCCCGACCTCGGCGAAGCCGTAGGCCTGCTCGGCGTGACGGATCGGGAACGTCTCGTGGAAGCCGTTGATGTAGGTGCCCTGTTCGAGGGCGAACCGGCCCTCGATCGAGTTGCCGCGCAGCCCCAGGTAGCCGTTGCCGACCGCGAAGAGGGTCTCGGTCACCCCCACGTCGTCGAGCGAGAACTGGGTTTCGACGAGGCGCCATTCGTCGACGGGGAAACGATCGCGATCGATCATCGGGGCGTGCCTTCCGGTGGCGAGATACGGGTCTGCGCGCGGGCGGTGTCGGGTGGGCCCGCGCGCGGGGGGAACTCGAGGATGCCGCAGGGTGCGGCGGTGTCGTCCGAGGGCGACGGCTCAGTCTACGAACGCAGCGAGGTCGTCGACGACCACGCTCGCTCCGGCGCCGCGCAGATCGTCGGCTCCCACCCCGCGGTCGACGCCCACGACGACGCCGTAGCCGGCGGCGACCGCCGACTGCACCCCGCTGAGCGCGTCTTCGACGGCGACCGAGCGTGCGGGGTCGACGCCGAGCAGGCGTGCCGCCTCGGCGAAGACGTCGGGGGCGGGCTTGGATGCCAGGTGGTCCCGCTCGGCGATCACGCCGTCCATGACGACGGGGAAGCGCTCGCGCAGCCCCGCGGCCTCGAGGACCTCGACGGCGTTCTTCGAACTCGAGACGACGGCGACGGGGATGCCGGCCGCCTGCAGCACGTCGAGCAGCGCGACCGACCCGGGGTACGGGGCGATGCCCTCGGCGCGCAGGATGCGCGAGAACACGGCGTTCTTGCGATTTCCGACACCGCACACGGTGTCTTCGGACGGGTCGTCGGAGGGTTCGCCCCACGGCACCTCGACGTCGCGACTGCGCAGCAGGCTCGCGACCCCGTCGTAGCGCTTCTTGCCGTCGACGTACTCGAAGTAGTCGCGATCGGTGTACGCGGGCTCGATCTTCCACGCGGCGAAGAGATCGTCGAACATCTCTTTCCACGCCCGCATGTGCACCTCGGCGGTGGGCGTCAGAACCCCGTCGAGGTCGAAGAGCACACCGTCGAACGTCGTCAGGTCGGGCAGATCGGCGGTCTCGGTCACGGGTGAACTCCTGGTCGCGCGGTGGGTCGAGGCGGCGCCTGCGCGCCGTGTCTCACAGTAGCGGCGAGCCCCTCGCCGGAGTCGATTCTGGCGCCGCGTCGTTCAGGTCGGTAAGGCGGTTCGGCACCGAGCGTCGTCAGGTCGCGACCGACAGCGTCTGCCGGGCGATCTCGAGCTCTTCGTCGGTGGGGACGACGAGCACGATCACGCGCGAGGCGTCGGTGGAGATGCGACGGATGCCGCGCTCGCGTCGCGCGTTGCGCTCGGGATCGATCTCGACGCCGGCGAAGCCGAGGGTCGCCATGGCCTCCTCGCGCACGCGGATGGAGTTCTCGCCCACCCCGGCGGTGAACGAGATGACGTCGACACCGTCGAGCTGCGCGAGGTACGCGCCCGCGTAGGCGCGCAGGCGGTGGATGTAGACGTCGAAGGCGAGCTGGGCGGCCGGGTCACCGGCATCCCGTCGCTCGCCGATATCGCGCATGTCGCTGACCCCGGCCAGACCCTTGAGCCCCGAGCGCTTGTTGAGCAGGGTGTCGAGGTCGGCGATCGACATGTCGGCGCGACGTGCGAGCTGGAGCAGCACGGCCGGGTCGAGGTCGCCGGAGCGCGTGCCCATGACGAGGCCCTCGAGCGGGGTGAGCCCCATCGAGGTGTCGACCGAGCGCCCACCCTCGATCGCCGTCACCGATGCGCCGTTGCCGAGGTGGAAGACGATCTGCTTCAGCTCGCCGAGCGGGCGACCGACGAAGGCGGCGGCGGCCTCGCTGACGAACTTGTGGCTCGTGCCGTGGAAGCCGTAACGGCGGATGCGGTGCGCCTCGGCGACCTCGCGGTCGATGGCGTACGTGTACGCCTCGGGCGCGAGCGACTGGTGGAAGGCGGTGTCGAAGACCGCGACGTGCGGGACGTCGGGGAACGCCTTCTTGGCCGCCACGATGCCCGCCAGGTTGGCCGGGTTGTGGAGGGGCGCGAGCACCGACAGCTCGTCGATGTTGATTTCGACGAGCGGGGTGACGACGGTGGGCGCGAAGAACCGCGCGCCGCCGTGCACGACGCGGTGGCCGACGGCGACCGGCGCGTGCGCGTCGAGCGAGGGTCCGTGCGCGGCGAAGGCCTCGAGCATGACCGCGAAACCGGCCGTGTGATCCGGGATCACGCGCTCGATCGTGTACGTGGCGTCTGTCACCGCGGGCGCCGGCGCGTCGGGAGCGGCGAGAGCTGCCGCCTTCACCGTGTGCGTCGCCGTTCCCCCGGTCCCCGAGCCTGTCGAAGGGTCGCCGATGCGCTCGACGAGGCCAGACGCGAGCACCTGCTCGTGCTGCATGTCGAGCAGCTGGTACTTGAACGACGACGAGCCGCTGTTGACGACGAGGACGACGCTCACTTGCCGTTCCCTTCTGCGGGGGCGGCCGCGGAGGAGCCGCCCTGGGCCTGGATCGCGGTGATCGCGATGGTGTTGACGATGTCGTCGACGAGGGCGCCGCGCGACAGGTCGTTGATGGGCTTGTTTAGGCCCTGCAGCACCGGCCCGATGGCGACGGCGCCGGCCGAGCGCTGCACGGCCTTGTAGGTGTTGTTGCCCGTGTTGAGATCGGGGAAGACGAACACCGTGGCGCGGCCCGCCACCTCGGAACCGGGCATCTTGGCCTTCGCCACCGCGGCGTCGGCGGCCGCGTCGTATTGGATCGGACCTTCGACGAGCAGCTCGGGGGCTCGCTCGCGGACGAGGGCGGTCGCGGTGCGCACCTTCTCGACGTCGGCGCCGGTGCCGGACTCGCCCGTCGAGTACGACAGCATCGCCACGCGCGGGTCGATGCCGAACTGCTCGGCGGTCGCGGCCGATGACACGGCGATGTCGGCGAGCTGCTCGCTGGTGGGGTCGGGGATGACCGCGCAGTCGCCGTAGACGAGCACGCGATCGGCCAGCGCCATCAGGAAGACGCTGGAGACGACCGAGACGCCAGGCGCGGTCTTGATGATCTCGAACGCGGGGCGGATGGTGTGGGCGGTCGTGTGAGCCGCACCCGAGACCATGCCGTCGGCGAGGCCCAGGTGCACCATGAGCGTGCCGAAGTACGACACGTCGGTCACCGTATCGGCGGCCTGGGCGTGGGTGACGCCCTTGTGCGCGCGGAGGCGGGCGTACTCGGTGGCGAACTTCTCGACGTGGACGGCGTCGAAGGGGCTGAGCACCTCGGCGTCGCGGATGTCGATGCCGAGCTCGATGGCGCGACCGCGCACCTCGATCGGCTCGCCGAGGATCGTCAGGTCGGCGATGCCGCGCGCGAGCACGGTCGCCGCCGCCCGGAGCACGCGGTCGTCATTGCCCTCGGGCAGCACGATGCGGCGCTTGTCGGTGCGGGCCCGGTCGACGAGGCCGTACTCGAACATCAGCGGGGTGACCACGCTCGGGCGGGCGACACCGAGTTCGCGCGTGAGCTGCTCGGTGTCGACGTGCCGCTCGAACAGCGCCAGGGCGGTGTCGTACCGGTGCTGCGAGTCGGCGGCGAGGCGACCGCGCGTGTTCATGATGCGCACGGCGGTGTCGTAGGTGCCGAGGTCGGTGGCGATGATCGGCAACGGCGAACCGAGTCCGTCGATGAGCCGCACGATCGCGTCGGGCAGCTCGAATCCGCCGTTGAGCACGATGCCGGCCAGCGACGGGAAGGTGCCCGACGCGTTGGCGAGGAGAGCCGCGAGCAGCACCTCGGAACGATCGGCCGGGATGACGACGACCGCCGACTCCTTCAGCCGCGGCAGAACGTTGACCATCGACATGCCCGCGACGACCACGCCGAGCACCTCGCGGGTCAGCAGCGCCGGGTCACCTTTGATGAGCTCGCCCTCGACCGAGCGCAGCACGCCCCGCATCGACGGAGCGATGAGGAAGCGGTCTTCGGGCAGAGCCCAGACGGGAACGCTGCGGCGCTCGGCGGCACCGCCGGCCCCGGCCGCGTCGACCACCTGACGGACGGATGCCACGACCTCGTCGAGGCGATCGGCGTCGGCACGGTTGGCGATGACGGCGAAGAGCGCCGCGCGCTCGTGCTGCAGCTCGGAGATGGCGAGGGAGGCGATCTGGCCGACCTCTTGCGGGGTGCGGGCGACGGAGAGTCCGAGCGTCTCGCTGTGCCCCTGCTGCGCACGGCCGCCGAGCACCAGCAGCACGGGGGCGCCGAGGTTGGCGGCGATGCGGGCGTTGTAGGCGAGCTCGGCGGGGCTGCCGACGTCGGTGTAGTCGCTGCCGATGATGACGACGGCGTCGCACTGGGCCTCGACCGCCTTGTAGCGCTCGACGATGCGCGCGAGCGCCGCGTCGGCGTCGTCGCGCACGTCGTCGTAGGTCACGCCGACGCAGTCGTCGTACGCGAGGTCGACACTGTCGTGGTCGAGCAGCATCTCGAGCACGTAGTCGCGCTCGGCCGTGGAGCGCGCGATGGGCCGGAACACCCCCGCGCGCGGGGTGACGCGACTGAGCGCGTCGAGCACGCCCAGCGCCACGGAGGACTTGCCCGAATGACCTTCGGCCGACGTGATGTAGATGCTCTGCGTCACGCGTTCCAGGCTAGTGCGAGCCCCCGACATCGCCCCGGGGTTGCTTCGGCGTCGAGTGATCAGGACGGGCGCGTCTAGGCTCACGACGGTGAGCACCCCGACACCCGGCACCACCGTCCCCGACCACCGCGGTCGCACCGGCCTGCACCTCACCGGCCGCGACCTCGACCGCAACCCCCGCGTCGAGGTGACGGGCGTCGAGCTGCTCGCCGCCGGCTGGCACGTGCTGCGGGCGACGACGTTCCGCTACCGCGGCGACGACGGCGAGTGGGTGACGCAGACGCGCGAGACGTACGACCGCGGCAACGGCGCGACCATCCTGCTGTACGACCCCGCGCGACGCACGGTCCTGCTCACGCGCCAGTTCCGCTACCCCGTGTACGTCAACGACCACCCCGACGGCATGCTCATCGAGACCGCGGCGGGGCTGCTCGACGACGACGATCCGCTCACGGCGATCCGCCGCGAGGCCGAGGAGGAGACGGGCGTGCGCGTCGACGAGGTGCAGCACGTCTTCGACGTCTACATGAGCCCGGGTTCGGTCACCGAGCGCCTGCACTTCTACGCCGCCGCGTACGACGGCGCCGCGCGCGAAGGCGACCGCGGCGGTCTCATCGAGGAGGGCGAGGAGATCGAGATCCTCGAGTACGGCATCGACACCGCCCTGTCGATGATCCGCAGCGGCGCGATCCAGGATGCCAAGACCATCATGCTGCTGCAGTGGGCGGTGCTCGACGGGCCCTTCGCGCGAAGCTGACGAGCCGTGCCCCGGCGCGACGCCCTCTGGTTGAGGTGGCGTCGCGCCGGTGCGGGTCAGGCGCTCTGCGGCGCGACCGCGTCGAGCTCCGCCGTCGTGGGCGGGGCGGCTCCCGCGCGGCTGACGGTGATGCCCGCCGCCAGCGCAGCAACGCGACCCACCCCCTCGAGCTCGTCGAGGTCGATGCGCCCGGCGACGACGCGATCGACCCCGATCCGCTGCGCGAGTGCGGCGACGAGACCGGACATGTACGAGTCGCCCGCGCCGATCGTGTCGACGACGTCGACCGTGTGCGGGGGGACGCGGAACTCACCGGCCGAGGTGGACAGGGTGCTCCCCTGCCCGCCCCGGGTGACCACGACGATCGACGCACCCTGCTCGAGCAGCCGGGCAGCCGCCGACTCGGGGTCATCGGGATAGAGCCACTCGGCATCCTCGTCGCTCAGCTTCACCACGTCGGCCCGGGCGGCGTAGCGGTGCACGAGCTCGCGGGTCTCGGATGCCGGGGGGAGCAGGGCGGGCCGCACGTTGGGGTCGAAGCTGACGAGCACGTCGCGCGGCAGTGCCTCCACCAGCGCGAGCACGCGGTCGGCCCCCGGCGGCCGCAGCGCGCCGACCGAACCGACGTGCACGATGTCGAAGCCGTCGGCGCGCGGTGGGCGGGCGAACTCCCACGTCAGATCGAAGTCGTACGTGGCGGAGCCGTCGGCCGCGATCCGTGCGCGGGCGGTCGAGGTGCGCGTCGGGGCCGCCGTCTGCTCGACGGCGACGTGGGAGCGCTCGACGTGGTCGGCGATGAGCCGGCCCCGCTCGTCGTCGGCGAACTCGGTGGCGAAGGTCGTCTCGATGCCGAGGCGAGACAAGCCCACGGCCACGTTCAGCGGACTGCCGCCCACGTGTTCGCTCTCGACCCCCTCGCGGTCGACGATGTCGATGAGCGCCTCACCGATGACGAGGGCCCGGGCCGGGGGAAGGGAATGGCTCATGACACCGGATTCAACCACGTCAGCGTGGACGCGCCACCGACCACGTGGGGCGCGAACGCCCGGTTGAAGGCGGCGCAGTGCTCCGTGCCGAGGTGCGCCTGGAACGCGGCGTCATCGACGTACTCCTCGTAGACGAAGAAGCTCCGCGGGTCGTCGGCGAGACGGTGGGCGTCGAAGCGCACGTTGCCGGGTTCGGCCGAGACGGCCTCGCCGTACCCGCGGAGGAGCGCGGCGACGGTGTCGCCCGCGCCCTCCTCCGCGGTGAACTGCGCGTACAGGTACTTGCCGGTCACAGTTTCTGCGCGCCCGTCATGATGGCCACGGCCTCGCTCATGGTGTGCGAGGTCGGCGTGATGGTACCGGCGCGCTTGCCCAGACGCTGAATGTGGATGCGGTCGGCGACCTCGAACACGTGCGGCATGTTGTGGCTGATCAGGATCACCGGCACGCCGTTGTCGCGCAGACGCTTGATGAGCTCGAGCACCTGGTTGCTCTCGCGTACGCCGAGGGCGGCGGTGGGCTCGTCGAGCACGACGACCTTCGAGCCGAAGGCGGCCGCGCGGGCCACCGCGACGGCCTGACGCTGCCCGCCGGAGAGGTTCTCGATGGCGACCGTGACGTCCTGCAGCGTCGAGATCCCGAGGCGCGTGAGTTCGGCGCGGGCGTTCTTGCGCATGGTCTTGGTGTCGAGCATGCGGAAGACCGACCCGAGCGGTCCCGGACGCCGGATCTCGCGACCGAGGTACATGTTGGCCGCCACGTCGAGCGCGGGCGAGACCGCGAGCGACTGGTAGACCGTCTCGATCCCGGCATCCCGGGCGTCCTGGGGACGACGGAAGTGGACGGGCTTGCCGTCGAGGCTCAACTCGCCCCCGTCGGGGATCTCGGCGCCCGTGAGGCACTTGATGAGCGTGGTCTTGCCGGCACCGTTGTCGCCGATGATGGCGAGCACCTCGCCGGCGTAGAGGTCGAGGCTCACGCCGTCGAGGCCGACGACGTGTCCGTAGGTCTTGACGAGGCGCTTTGCCGAGAGGACGGGCGTGCGCGTGTCGGTTGCTGCGGCGTTCACTTGCGAACCTTCCGAATCCACTGGTCGATCGAGACGGCGACGATCACGAGGATGCCGACGGCGAGGGTCTGGTACAGCACGTCGAGGCCGGCGAGGGCGAGACCGTTGCGGAACACGCCGACGATGAGCGCGCCCAGCAGGGTGCCCCAGACGTTGCCGCGTCCGCCGAAGAGGCTGATGCCGCCGATCACCACGGCGGTGATCGCGTTGAGGTTGGCGTCGACGGCGGCGTTGGGGCTGGAGCCGAAGTCGCGCCCGATCTGGATCCACGCGGCGACCGCGACGATGGCGCCCGCGGCGAGGTAGACGCTCAGGAGCACGCGGTTCACGCGGATGCCGCTGAGTCGGGCGGCCTCCTTGTCGTCGCCGACGGCGTAGACGTGGCGGCCCCAGGCCGTGCGGCCCAGCGCGTACGCCACGACGGCGTAGACGAGGATCATCAGGAACACCCCGAAGGTGACGTCGACGCCGATGTGGAACGTCGTGCCCGTGAAGGTGAGGATCTCGGGCAGGTCGCTGCCCTGTACGGTCGCGCCGTTGGAGAGCAAAAGCAACAGGGCGGTGAAGATGCTGAGCGTGCCGAGCGTCACGATGAACGGCGGCAGATTCAGTCGGGTCACCAGGATGCCGTTGACCAGACCGGTCACGACTCCGGCGATGAGACCGATCACCAGGGCGAGAGGACCCGGGACGCCGAGACCGGCGGCGGCGTTGCCCATCACGACCGAGCTGAGGATCATCGCCGCCCCGACCGACAGGTCGATGCCGGCGGTGAGGATGACGAGGGTCTGCGCGACGCCCAGCGTGCCGATGACGGCGACCTGCTGGGTGATGAGCGAGAGGTTGGCCGGGGCCAGGAATCGCGGATTGATCACGCCGAAGACGATGACGGCGACGACGAGCACGATGGCCGGGCTGATGGCCGGGTAGCGGTAGAGGACGTTGCGCACCCGCTGCATCGGCGTCTGACGCGCGATGAACTCGTCGGCGAGGTGCAGCGTCGAGGTGGGCGGAGTGGCCTGGGAACTGGTGGGCGTCTGAGACATGAGGGTCTTCCCGGTCGCGGGTGAAGGTCGGGGGCGCGCCTCGCGGCGCGCCCCCGGGTGATCACTTGCCCCAGCAGGTGCTGGCGGCGTCGGCGGACGTGAGGCTCTCCAGACCCGTCTGCGGCTGGTCGGTGACGAGCTGCTGGCCGGTGCTGAAGAAGTCGAGGCCGTCGGTGGGCGTCGGAGCCTCGCCGCCGCGGGCGATGTCGGCGATGGCCTCCATGCCGAGCGACGCCATCTTGGAGGGGTACTGCTGCGCGGTGGCGCCGATGATGCCGTCCTTGACGTAGCCGACGCCGGTGCAGCCGCCGTCGACGGAGACGATGATGACGTCCTTCTCCTTGCCGGCCGCCTTCAACGCCTGGTAGGCGCCGTACGCGGCGGGCTCGTTGATCGTGTAGACGACGTTGATGTTCGGGTCCTTCGACAGCAGCGTCTCCATCGCGGAGCGTCCGCCGTCCTCCGCGCCCTGCGTGGCCTGGTGACCGGCGATCGTGTACGAGCCGCCCTTGCCGCCGGTGTACGTGCCCGAGGGCGCTTCCGAACCGTTCTTGCTGGGGTCGGGCACCTCGATGCCCATGCCCGAGAGGAAGCCCTGGTCGCGGGCGGTGTCGACGGTGACGATCTGGTCGCTGAAGAGGTCGAGCATGGCGATGTTCGCCGTCTGGCCGGCCAGCTTCTCGGCGGTCCATTTGCCGATCAGCTCGCCCGCGGCGAAGTTGTCGGTGGCGAAGGTGATGTCGACGGAGTCCGCCGGGTCGGGCACGGTGTCGAGGGCGATGACGTAGAGGCCGGCTTTGCGGGCCTTGGCGATCTCGTTGATGACAGCGGGACCGTTCGGCGTGATCAGGATGCCCTTGTCGCCGCGCGAGATGGCGTTCTCGATGGCCTGGATCTGGCTGTCGGTGTCGCCGTCCTTCTTGCCGGCCGCGAGCGTGAGCTTGACGTTCGCCTTCTCGGCATCCGCCTGGGCCGCCTCTTCCATCGAGACGAAGAACGGGTTGCTCGTGGTCTTGACGATCAGCGTGACGCCGACCTGCTCGTCGGCGCCGGCGGGTGCGGCGGACGTCGCGGAGCCGGCGGGCGACGAGCACCCGGCGAGCGAGAGGGCCGCCACGGCGGAGAGGGAGACGGTGGCGAGAATGGCGCGGTACTTAGGGTGCAGCGGCATTGGTGTGATCCTTCTGTGGTTGGAGACTGCTCTGTCGAAACCGGACTGACAACGGTGTCAGTGACAGGTGTACTCCACTTGCTTGTAGAGTGCAACCACCAACGATGGAACGAGGTCTCGACGATGACACCGTTATCAGGCAGACCCGACGGCCGTGGGTCATCCGTGACCATCCGAGACGTCGCCCAGCACGCCGGCGTCGGGATCAAGACCGTCTCGCGCGTCATCAACAACGAGCCCAACGTGGCGAAGGCGACGGCCGCGCGCATCCGCGCCTCGATCGCCGAGCTGCAGTGGGAACCTGACGCGTACGCCGCGAACCTGCGTCGCACCATGACGCGGACGCAGACGCTCGGCCTGCTCCTGGGAAATGTGGCGAACCCGTTCTCGGCGACGATCCACCGCGCGATCGAGGATCTCGCGATCCATCGCGACGTCGCGGTGTTCGCCTCGAGCCTCGATGACGATCCCGACCGGGAGGTCGCCGCGGTCGGGGCGTTCGTGCGTCGCAAGGTCGACGGCCTCATCCTCACCTGCATCGCCGAGAGCCAGAGCTACCTGCGCGAGCTCGTCCCCGAGACGATGCCGGTGGTGTTCATCGACCGCGAGCCGTCCGACCTCGACGCCGACCTCGTGCACGCCGACAACGTCGGCGGCACCGCCCTGGCGACGCGCCACGTGCTGGGGTACGGGCACCGCACGGTCGCCCTGCTGCTCGACCGGTACGACATCTGGTCGGCCCGCGAGCGCGAGCGGGGCTTCCGCCAGGCCACCGGCGAGTTCGGTCTCGCCGAATCGTCGACGCTCATCGTGCGCGACCTCGTCGACCAGGCCGCCGCGGAGCGCGCGGTGCTCGAGCTCATGGCGTTGCCCACGCCCCCCACGGCGATCGTCAGCGGGCAGAACCTCATCACGATCGGCGCGGTGCACGCCCTGCGCCGCCTCGGCCGGCATCACGACGTCGCCCTGATCGGCTTCGACGACGTCGACCTCGCCGATCTGATGGAACCCGGCATCAGCGTCATCGCGCAGCGTCCGCAGGAGATCGGCGTGCGCGCGGCGCAGATGCTGTTCGAGACCCTCGACGGCGTCGCGCGGATGTCACCCCGGCGCGTGGTCGTGCCCGTCGACCTCATCCCCCGCGGCTCGGGCGAGATACGCCCGAGGTGAGCGGCGACGCGACGGCGTGAGGCGTTCCGCCGCTCCGGCGGGATACGCCCGAGGTGAGCGGCGACGCAGTGGCGCGAGGCCCGTTCGCGGGCAAAGAAAAGACCCTCCGCGCACCCGGTAGAGCCTGGTTACCCTTGCTACGTTTCCGTCCTGGGGGAGTTGGCCTGGATGCCGCCACGCGGAGAGCCGTGAACAGCTTACCCGATGCGCGTCACACCAACAGCGGGGCGAGGGCGTCGGCCGCCGGACGCAGCGCCGACAGCACGTCATCGGGATCATCGACGCGGTGCCGCGGCCCCGAGAAAGCCAAGGCTCCCGCGGCGGCGCCACTCGCGTCGCGGATCGGCACCGCGAGGCACCCCGAGGCCGCGGCCAGCTCTCCGCTCTGGCGTGTCGCGCCCCACCGCGCGAGGTCGTCCCGCGCACGGTCGAGTTCGGCTAAGCCCCGGTCGCCCCGGGACAGCAGCATGAGCCGGCCGAGCGCGTAACGGGCCGGCTCACGGGCGAGGCGCGCCTCGTCCGACAGGGGGAAGTCGGGATCGGCGTCGACGACCGCGACCCGCCCGTCGACGAACAGCGCCACGTGCACCCCGCCGCGCACGGTCGAGCGCGCCTCGGCGAGGACCGCCCGGGCAGCCGACGACAGCCGCGCCGGCGGAGCGACGACGGCGGCGAGCTGCGCCACCTTCGCCCCCAGGGCGAAGCCGGCGAGATCCGGCGTGCGCACGAGATACTCGTCCTCGACGAGGAGGTTCACGAGCCGGTACGTCGTCGCGCGCGGCAGACCGAGCTCCGCAGACAGGCGCTGGGCGCTCACCCCGGCGCCGAGCTGGGCGACGGCTTCGAGCACGGCCAGCGCGGAGTGGACGGCGCCCGGCTGTCGCGCCGCGAGCGCCGGCTGCTCACGCATGGTCGGGATGCCGCGGCGACACCACTCCCCCGAGAACCTGCGCCGCGACCGGCTCGTCGTAGACCCCGAGCGCCCCCGGCCCGTGACGCCGACGGAGGATCGCGACGAGGGCGCCGGACACGACGGCCAGCCCCGCGACGATCGTGACGACCGTCCCCCCGGCGGAGCCGTCGTCGACCAGGAACGACACGAGCGCGGCGGCGAGCGCGAGCGCCGAGACCCCGGCGACCACCGTGACGCCGACCGTCGACTCGCCGATGCGGCGCAGGAAGATGGGCGCGGCGACGCACACGAGGATGTAGGCGACGATGTAGCCCGCGGCCCCCACCCCGATCGTGACGTGCATCGCGTCGCGCGTGTCGATTCCCGCGGCCACGACGAGCACCGGCACTGCGGTGATGAGCGGCAGCGCCGCGGCGACCGCCGCCGCGGGGGTTCCGAAACGCGGGTGGGTGCGACCGACCGCCGCCGGCAGCACGCCGTCGCGGCTCAGCGCGAAGAGCACCCGAACGAGCGCGGTGGTCGTGCCGATCGCGCAGGCGAGGAACGATGCGGCGATCCCGAGATCGGCGACGACCCCCCAGCCGCCGAGGCCGTACGCTTCGGCGAGCTCGTTGACCGGTGAGGCGCTGGCGGCGAGATCGGCGCCCAGCGCGTCGAAGCCGGCGACCTGGGTCACCGCGGCGAGCACGTAGAGGAGCCCTGAGAACACCACGGTGCCGGTGATCGCGCGAGGGACGTTGCGCAGCGGCGACACCGATTCGACGCTGAGCGTGGCCGCGGACTCGAACCCGACGAACGCCGTCAGCGCGATCACGGCGGCCGCCGCGAACGCGGTCGGATCGAGCGCGGCGCCACCGGTTCCCGCGATCGCCGTCAGGTCGATGGGCCCGATCTTCACCAGGAGCACGACGAGGAGGACCACGATGAGCGCGACCGACAGCGACTCGACGACGAGCGCCGCGCGAGCGGAGATCCGGATGCCGCGCACGAGCACCAACGCGACGAGAACGCCCTGCCCCACGACGAAGAGCGCGGTGACGAGCGCCCGGTCGATCGACGGCCACAGCCCCGCCGCCAGGTAGGTGGCGTAGTACGCGCCGCCGAGCAGCGCGAACATGGCCACCGCGCCGTAGCCCGTGAGGATCGCCGCCCCCGCCGCGAGCCCCGCCCGGGTGCCCAGACCCCGAGCGGTGTAGGTGTACAGCGCCCCGGTGGCGGCGAAGCGGCGTGCGAACTGCGAGATCGTGCGGGCGACGCCGAGGCTCAGGATCGCCGCGGCCACGATCGCGGCGACCGTCGCGCCGGGGGCGAAGCCCGCCACCAGCAGCACGACCGTCGTCGCCGCCGCGGCCGGGGCGACCGCCGCGACCGATTGGGCCGCGAGATCGACGACTCCGATGCGGCGCCGCTCGAGTCCGTGGAGGGGGGAACGGTCGCCGAAACCGGCGACGGGAGCGGGGCGCGCGATGGCGCGGGCGAGTGCAGTCACGTGGTCTCCGTCGGGTGGTGCCGACCGTACGCGCCGGGCGTTGCACCCCGGCGACCCGCATGTTTCGAGCGCGTGACCCCGAGTGAGACACCCCTCGGGTGCGCGTCTCACTCGGCGAGGTCGCACCTTCACGACGACAACACGACCCGGCAACGGCGCCGCGGGAACCTCGACTCACGAACCGCGCTCCCCCACCCGAATCCCGTCTCACCCGAATCCCGGAGGAATCCACATGACCCAGCTCGAGTCGAAGGGGGTGGCGACGTCGGCGAAGCGGACGTTGCAGGGCTCCCTCGGTGTCACGGCGATCATCTTCATGGTGGTCGCCGCCGCATCGCCGCTCACCGTCGTCGGCGGCGCCGGACCCCTCGGCATCCTGATCGGAAACGGGGTGGGGTATCCCGCCCTGTACGCCGTCAGCGCCGTCATCCTGCTGCTGTTCGCCGTCGGCCTCGCCGCGATGACCCGGCACGTCCCCCGCCCGGGCGCCTTCTTCACCTACATCGGCTACGGCCTGGGACGCCCGTCCGGCCTGGCCGCGGCCTGGACCGCCGTCCTGACCTACACGACGATCCAGGTCGCGGTGTACGGATACGTCGGGTACCTGCTCGAGATCACCGTCGTGTCGGTGGGCGGGCCCGACCTTCCGTGGTGGCTCTACGCGCTCGCCACCGTCGCCCTGGTCGGGGTGCTGGGCTACCGCCACATCGATCTGTCGAGCAAGGTGCTCGGCATCCTGCTGATCGCGGAGGTCGCGATCGTGCTCGTCCTCGTCGGCGCGGTGATGCTCGACGGCGGTCCGGAGGGGCTGAGCCTCGCGCCCTTCGAGCCCGCGAACATCGCGAGCGGCTCGCCCGGGGTGGGGCTCATGTTCGCCATCGCCGCCTTCATCGGGTTCGAGGCCACCGCGATCTTCCGCGACGAGGCGCGCGACCCCGACCGCACGATCCCCCGCGCGACCTACGGCGCGGTCATCGGCATCGGCGTCTTCTACACGCTGTCGACGTGGGGACTCGTGATGGCCTGGGGCCCGAACGGCGTCCTCGCCGCCGCGGCCGAGAACCCCGCGACCCTGATGTTGCGCACCGTGGCGACCTACCTCGGAACCGTCGGCGAGGTCGTCGTGAACGTGCTGCTGCTGACGTCGATGTTCGCGTGCGTGCTGTCGTTCCACAACGTCCTGACGCGCTACCAGCACGCGATGTCGACCGCCGGGGTCCTGCCTGAATCGGTGTCGGGCGTGCACGCGCGGCACCTCTCGCCGCACGTGTCGTCGCTCGTGCAGACCGCGACCGCGGGCGTTCTGCTCGCGGCCTTCGCCCTGCTCGGACTCGACCCGCTGCTGCAGGTGTTCACCTGGCTCTCCGGCGTCGCCACCGTGGCCATCGTCGTTCTGATGGCCGTGACCTCGATCGCCGTGATCGTCTATTTCACGCGCAACCGGCAGGACCGGCGCCCCTGGAACACGATGATCGCCCCGGCGCTGGGCTTCGTGGGGCTCGCGATCTCGGCCGTCGTGATCGTCGCGTACTTCCCCGTGATGGTGGGCGACGTCGACGCCGCGGGCGCACCGACCTTCGGCGCCGTGACGTGGGCGCTCCTCGCCCTCGTGGTCGCCGTCCCCGCCTTCGGATACGCCCAGGCCGCGTGGATCCGTCGCCGCCGTCCCACCGCCTACGCCAAGCTCACCGACGCCATCGCCGGGTGATCCGGGATGCCGCGGCCCCGGCGCCGCGGCATCCCTTCCGCTCGATCCGACCCCCGTTCCACCCGAGAGAGACATCATGACGCTCACCGACCCGACCACCACCGCCTTCACCGCCCCCGCGGCGCCGGCCCACCCCCTGGCATCGCTCTCCCCCGCCGAGATCACCGCCGTCCACACGATCGTCTCGGGCATCGACGACATCGACGAAGCCACCCGCTTCGCCTACGTCGGCCTCGAGGAAGCACCCAAGAGCGAGGTGCTCGCGTGGGAGCGCGGCGAGGGAGCCCTTCCCGCGCGGCGCGCCCGCGTGCAGCTGCTGAACCTGCGCACGGCCCACTCCCTCGACCTCGTCGTCTCGCTCGCCACCGGCGAGGTGCTGCGCTCGACCGAGCTCGACGGCTCCGACGGGCAGCTCCCGATCCTCGACGCGGAGTTCGAGGAGGTCGGGGTCATCGCGAACGAGAGTGCGGAGTGGGTCGCCGCCCTGGCCGCGCGCGGCCTGACGACCGCCGACGTCGTGCTCGTGCCGCTCTCGGCCGGCCACTACGGCTACGAGAACGAGGTGGGGCGGCGGGTGCTGCGCACCTTCGCGTTCCGTCAGGACCACCCTGCCGACCACCCGTGGGCGCACCCCGTCGACGGCCTCACCGCCTATATCGACGTCGCGGCACGCGCCGTCATCGAGATCGTCGACACCCCCGGCTTCACCGTGCCCGAGACGCACGGCAATTTCGACGACCCCGACCTGCAGGGCCCGCCGCTCGAGGGACTGAAGCCGATCGTCATCACGCAGCCCGAGGGCTCGAGCTTCACCGTCGACGGCGAGCACGTCACCTGGGGCGAGTGGGACCTGCGCATCGGCTTCGACACCCGCGAGGGACTCATCCTGCGCCAGCTGTCGTTCGCCGGTCGTCCGGTGATGTACCGCGGCTCGATCAGCGAGATGGTCGTCCCCTACGCCGACCCCGCCCCCAACCGCTTCTGGCAGAACTACTTCGACACCGGCGAGTACCTCTTCGGTCGCTACACGAACGAGCTCGAGCTCGGGTGCGACTGCGTGGGCGACATCACCTACGTCGACGCGACGCTCGCGGACGAGAACGGGATGCCGCGCACCGTACGCAACGCCGTGTGCATGCACGAGGAGGACTTCGGCACCCTCTGGAAGCACACCGACATCTTCACGGGGTCGAGCGAGGTGCGCCGCTCGCGGCGGCTCGTCATCTCGTTCTTCACCACCGTCGGCAACTACGACTACGGCTTCTACTGGTACCTCTACCTCGACGGCACCATCGAGTGCGAGGCGAAGCTCACCGGCATCCTGTTCACCTCCGCCCACCCGGGTGAGGACTACCCCTTCGCCTCGGAGGTCGCTCCGGGACTCGGTGCGCCGTACCACCAGCACCTCTTCTCGGCGCGGCTCGACATGACCGTCGACGGGGTCGCGAACGTCGTCAACGAGATCGACGCGGTGCGCGTGCCGATCTCGGCCGGAAACCCCGCCGGGAACGCCTTCACCAAGAGGGTGACCCCGATCACGAGCGAGAAGGTGTCGGGACGCATCGCGGATGGCGCGGTGAACCGCGTGTGGCAGATCGCGTCGACCGAGAAGACCACCGAGCGGGGTCAGGCGACGTCGTACATGCTGTTCCCCACCGAGACGCCGGTGCTCCTGGCCGACGACGCCTCATCGATCGCGGCCCGCGCGGCGTTCGCGACGAAGAACCTGTTCGTCACGAAGTACGACCCCGACGAGCGCTACGCCGCGGGCGACTTCGTCAACCAGCACCCGGGCGGCGCCGGCATCCCCGCCTTCATCGCCGGCGACGAACCGCTCGTCGGCGAGGACCTCGTGCTGTGGCACACGTTCGGGCTCACGCACTTCCCGCGCAACGAGGACTGGCCGGTCATGCCCATGGACTACGCCAAGTTCACGCTCAAGCCGTACAACTTCTTCGAGCGCAACCCCGTGCTGAACGTGCCGGCGCCCGCGAACACGCACTGCGCACCCATGGCCCACGCCGACGGGCACGGGCACGGGCCGCACGCGGACGCCGCGCCGGCATCCGGCGCGCACGGTCACGAGCACGGCGCGCACGGGCACGACGGGCACGCCGGCGCGCACCACTGTTGAACCGATGAGCGAGATCCTCCACGCCTGGGCGGTCGCCCCCGCCGCGGTCGGCGCCTGCTGTCTGGCAGCCGACCGCGCGCGGGTGCGGCCGCCCGAGGTCGTGGCATCCGTGCTGATGCTGCTCGCGATGATGGATGCCGCCGTGTCGGGCATCGTCGCGCCGGTGTACTGGACGGCTCTGCTTCTCATCGCCGCACTCGCGCTCGCCGTCCGGCGACGTCCGCGGCAGCGGCGGGCGCCGCGCGTGCCCGCGCTCATGACGGTGCACACCACGCTCGGGATGGTCGTCATGGCCGGCCTGCAGCTGGGCATGGGCGGGCACACCACCGCGCATGCGCACGGTCCGGCCCTGGCGCCCGTGCTCATCGGCGCCGTGGTCGGCTACATCGGCCTGTCGGCCTTGGCCGCGCGGCGCATGCCCGCGCGGCTCGACCGCGCGCAGATCGCGGCGATGGGCGCATCCGTGCTGCTCATGGCCGCGGCGTCCGTCTGAGCCGCGGCCGAGCTCTCGCTCCCCCGGCGCCGAGCGCGTCGAGACGGTGACGGCGACCGCGCTGAGCGCGTCGCGACGGTGACGGGCGGAGGATCAGGGACGGGCGGAGGGCGCAATGACGAGATTCGTCCTCCGCTCGCCCCACCCTCTCCCCCCGATCACCGGCGCACGACCCCTGTTGCGCGCGCATCCTCAACCGACAGTGCGGCCGAGGACACTCCTCGGCCGCACCGTCGTCTCGTGCGCGCTCGCTCGCGCGCGTGATCAGCGCGTCAGGCGCAGCGTCACCAGCTGGAAGGGACGCAGGTCGAGCTCGACCGCGCCGCCCGACACGGTCGACACCGCGGCGGCGTCGACCTCGCGCTCGAGCAGATCGGTCTCGGCGACGCCCGTGAGGTCGAACCCGGCCCGGAGGCACGCGTGCGCGCGCTGGCCGAGGGCCTCGTACAGACGCACGATGACGTCTCCGGAGCCGTCCTGCGCGAGCTTGATCGCCTCGACGACCACGCCGGGCTGGTCGATCGCAACCAGCGGCTCGACCGACTCCTCGGCGGCGTCGGTCACGACACGCTCGGGCAGGTTCGTCCGGTAGCCCTCGGCGACGGCATCCACGACCTCGGCGCCCACGACGATGCCCACCTCGAGGTGGTGCGCGCCCTGGTCCTGGCCCGGGTCGGGGAACATCGCCGAACGGATGATCGACAGCCGCACGAGCGAGTACGTGCCGCCGGCCGCGCGCTCGTGGCGCGTGATGTCGTGGCCGTAGGTCGAGTCGTTCGTGACGGCGACGCCGAACCCGGTCTCGGCGACGCGGACCCACCGGTGCGCAGCGGTCTCGAAGCGCGCCGAATCCCACGACGTGTTCGTGTGGGTCGGGCGCACGATGTGACCGAATTGGATCTCGGATGCCGCGCGGTCGGTGTGCACGTCGACGGGCACGCGGAGCTTGAGCAGCTTCTGCTGCTCGTGCCAGTCGACGTCGAGCGACAGGCGCACCGTGCGGGAGCCCTCGGCGAGCGCGATGCGCTGCGCGATGGTGGAGTCGCCCACGGTGCGCTCGACGACGATCGCGTCGCCGTCGAGCACGACCCGGTCGGCCGCCTCGAGGGCCGTGGCGTGACGGCGGTAGGTCTCGTCGATGTCCCACGCGTCCCACTGGGTGGGGGTGTCGCGGAAGATCTCGAACTGGCCCGCGACCTGGCCGGCGGGGACCGCTTCGCGACCGGATGCCAGATCCACGAGCGAGGTGATGAGCCCGCGCCCGTCGACCTCGGCGCGCACGATGCCGTTGTCGAGCACCCAGCCGTCGCCCTCGGCCCGCGGCGTGACGTCGCCGGACGCCGCGGCCGGGGCGATGGCGAGCGCGGGGGCTCCCGCCCGGCCGTGCGGGGCGGCGTTGGCCACGACGGCGCGCTCCCCCGTGCCGACGAGGGCGCGCAGGCTGGCCTCGATGACCTGCTCGAGCTCGGCCGCGATGGCCTCGTAGTTGCGCTCGGCATCCCGGTGCACCCAGGCGATCGAGGTGCCGGGGAGGATGTCGTGGAACTGCTGCAGCAGCACCAGACGCCACAGGCGCTGGAAGGTGTCGGCGGGGTACTCGGCCCCCGTGCGCACGGTCGCGGTCGCCGCCCACAGCTCGGCCTCGCGCAGCAGGTGCTCGCTGCGGCGGTTGCCCTGCTTGGTGCGCAGCTGGCTGGTGTACGTGCCGCGGTGGAACTCGAGGTACAGCTCCCCCGCCCATACGGCCGGGTCGGCGTACTCCGCCTCGGCGGTCTCGAAGAAGTCTCGCGGAGTGGAGTGCTTCACGACCGGCGCGCCCTCGAGCGAGTGCGTGCGGGCGATCGTCGCGGTCATCTCGCGCGTGGGTCCGCCGCCGCCGTCGCCGAAGCCGTACGGCAGGAGCGAGGTGCGGGCGCGCCCCTTGTCGGAGAAGTTGCGCTCGGCGTGCGCGAGGTCGGCCGCGGTGACCTCGGAGTTGTACTTGTCGACCGGCGGGAAGTGCGTGAAGATGCGCGAGCCGTCGATGCCCTCCCAGCGGAAGGTGTGGTGCGGGATGCGGTTGGTCTCGTTCCACGAGATCTTCTGGGTGAGGAACCAGCGGGCACCGGCGGCCTTCATGATCTGCGGGAGGGCGCCGCTGTAGCCGAACGAGTCGGGCAGCCACACCTCTTCGGTGTCGATGCCGAACTCGTCGAGGAAGAACGTCTTGCCCTCGACGAACTGACGGGCCATGGCTTCGCCGCCGACCATGTTGGTGTCGGACTCGACCCACATGCCGCCCACGGGCACGAAGCGGCCCTCGGCGACGCGTGCCTTCAGGCGCTCCCAGAGCGCCGGGTAGTGCTCCTTCATCCACGCGAACTGCTGCGCCGACGAGCTGGCGAAGACGAACTCGGGGTCCTCGTCCATGAGCGAGAGCACGTTGCTGAACGTGCGCGAGACCTTTCGGGCGGTCTCGCGCACGGGCCAGAGCCACGCCGAGTCGATGTGGGCGTGTCCGACGGCGTGCAGCACGTGGGCACTGGATGCCGCGGGTGCGGCCATGAGCGGCGCGAGCACGTCGCGACCGGCCTGTGCGGAGCCGGCGACGTCGTGGGGATCGACCGCGTCGATCGCGGCATCCATCGCCTCGAGCAGGGTCGCACGGCGCGCGGAGGTGGCGTCGAGCTCGGCGATCAGGCCGTGGAGCAGGCGGAAGTCCTGCAGCAGGTCCCACACCGCGAGGTCGCGCAGGCCGATCGACATGTCGCGCAGCACATAGAGAGGAGCGTCGCCCGCGGTGGCGGGGTCGCCCACCGGAGTCGGCTCGAACGTGAAGAGGCTGCCGACGTCGGGATTGGAGGCGGCCTCGACCAGCACGTCGACGCGGCCGTCGGCGTCGATCGCCGCCGGGGTGGCGTTGTTGAACGGGGACACGCCCTTGATGGGCGCGCCCTGACGGTTCCACACGAGCGCCTCGCACTGGAAGCCGCTCTGTCCCGCGGTGAAGCCGAGGTCGATGACGAGCTCGGCGACGGTTCCCTCGGGCAGGGCGCCCGCTGCGTCACGCCAGTCGGCCGGGATCTCGCCCGCGACGGCGAACCAGGTGGTTCCCCACGCCCGACCCCACGGCGTGCCGATGGCGAAGGGGCGGTAGTCGGCATCCTGCGCCTCGCCGAAGGTCACGGGCTCGCCCGGAGCCTCCCAGGCCGAGATGTCGAGGGGGTGGCGGGTGCGGTAGACGGCGGGGGCGAGACGCTCGCGGATGAAGCGTTCGATGCGCATCTCGATGAGCGCGGTGCGATCGTGCATGAAGGGTTCCTTGCTGGGGGGAGCTGGCGAGAGGGGATCAGCCCTTGACGGCGCCGGCGAGTGCCGACGGGCCACCGAGGCCGCGCTGCACGAGCACGTACAGGCCGAGGACGGGCAGGGAGTAGACGATCGAGTACGCGGCGAGCTGGCCGTAGGCCACGGCGCCGAAAGACCCGAAGAAGTTGAAGATGCTCACGGCCGCCGGCTGGTAGTCGGGGCTGAGCAGCAGCACGAAGGGCACGAAGAAGTTCCCCCACGCCTGGATGAACGTGAAGATGAACACGACCGCGATGCCGGGCCGCATGAGCGGGAGCACGATCTGCACGAGGGTGCGCATGGAGCCGGCGCCGTCCATCCAGGCCGCGTGCTCGAGCTCGACGGGCACGCCGTCCATGAAGTTCTTCATCATCCAGATCGCGATCGGCAGCGCGCTCGCGGTGAGGAAGAGGATGGTGCCGCCGACGGAGTCGATGAGGTTCAGCTGCACGAACAGGCTGTAGACCGGCACCATGATCGCGGTGATCGGCAGGCACGTGCCGAACAGCACGGCGTACAGGAAGGGCTTGCCCACGCGCATCTTGTAGCGCGAGAGCGGATACGCGGCGAGCGAGGCGAGCACGACGGTCGCGACGGCGGTGCCGCCGGCGAGCAGCACGCTGTTCCACAGCGGCAGGAACAGCAGGTCGGGCTTCATGACGGCCGCGAAGTTGTCGAGGGTGACGACCTCGGGCATCTTGATCGCCAGCGTCGGCTGCGCGTCGAGCGACGCCGTGACGAGCCAGATCAGCGGCACCACGAACAGGATGCCGATGACGATCAGCAGCGTGTTGCTCAGCACCCGCAGGGCGCGGGTGCGCGGCGATGACAGCGAGGCCTTGGTGCGCTTGGCCGGGCGCGCGGCGGAACGGGCGCGGGAGCCGGTGACCTCGGGGAGGGTCGTGGTGGCGCTCATGACGAGACCTCCTCGTGGGTGCGGACGGAGAAGAAGGAGGACACACCTGTGATGGCACTCACGACGACACCTCCTCGCGCAGGGCGCGGACGTAGAAGAAGGAGAACACCGCACCGATGAGCAGCATGATCGTGGCGATGGCCGTGCCGTAGCCCAGCTCGCCGAACTTCAGACCCTGCTGGTAGGCGAGGATCGGCAGCGTGGTGCTCGCGGTGCCCGGGCCGCCGCCGGTCATGACGAAGATCAGCGTGAAGACCGACAGGGTCTGCAGCGTCACGATCATCGAGTTGGTGCCGATGGTGGAGCGGATCATCGGGATGGTGATGAAGAAGAGGCGCTTGATGCCGCTGGCACCGTCGACCTCGGCGGCCTCGGTGATCTCGGGCGGCACGTCGGCGAGGGCCGCGGAGTAGACCATCATCGAGAACGCCGTTCCGCGCCAGATGTTGGCGAGGATGACCATCAGCACGGGCATCGTGAACAGCCAGCTCACCGGCTCCGCACCGAAGAGGGCGAGGATGGCGTTGAGCGTGCCGTTGTCGCGGAAGAAGGCGTAGGCGGCGAACGCGGCGACGATCTCGGGGAGCACCCACGCCGTGACGACGATGGTGCCGACGACGGCGGTGACGACGCGGTTGCCCGAGCGCATCATGAGTGCGAGGACGAGACCGAGCACGTTCTGCCCGATCACGGCGGAGAAGAACACGAACACGATCGTGTTGATGACCGAGACGGGGAAGTCGGCGGCCTTGAACAGCTGGGTGTAGTTGTCGAAGCCGATGAACTCGCTCGCGACGGCGGTCGAGCCCGACAGCGTCGCGTTCGTGAGAGAGCCCCACAGCGACACGAGGATCGGGCCGAGCAGGAACACGGCCAGCAGCAGGGCTGCCGGCAGGAGGGGGAGCGCCCGGGCTGACGACCGGAGGCCGCGCGTCTTCGCGCGCGACCCCCGGCCGGTTCCGGTCGCCCCGGGGGAAGCCAGGGCGGTCATGATCAGCCCTTCTGGGTGTTCTCTTCGCCCACGATGCCGATGACGGCCTGGTCGTAGGCGGCGGCCGCGTCGGAGACGCTGGACTGGCCGGTCATGACGGCTTCCATGGCGACCTGGATCTGGTTCGAGATCTTGTCGTAGTCCTCGGTCGCGGGGCGGAAGTGCGTGGTGTCGACGAAGCTCGAGAAGGTCGCGAAGCTCGGGTTGGCGTCGAGGTACTCGCTCGACTTCGCGACGTCGGCGCGTACCGCGATCTGGCTGTTGTCGATGCTGAAAGCGGTGGCGTTGTCCTTGTCGACGGCGGTGGAAAGGAAGTCCCATGCGGCGTCGGCGTTCTTGGTGTTCTTGCCGATGGCGAGGGTCCAGCCGCCCGACATGCTGGTCGCGCCCGGGGCCTGGCCGTCCTGCGTGGGCATGGCGGCGATGCCGAGGGTGTCGTTCCACTCGGCCCACGGGGCGGAGCCGCCGTCGACCCACGCGGCCGACTGCCACGAGCCGTCGAGCGCCATGGCGAGCTTGCCGGAGGGCAGCCAGTCGGCGGTCACGCTGGTGAAGATGTTGGGGTCGAGCGCCTGCTGCAGCGAGGGTCCGAGGCCGCCCTGGTAGACGTCGGAGACGAACTGCAGCGAGTCCTTGAAGCCCTGGCTGCCCACGACCCACTTCTTGCTTTCGGTGTCGTAGAGGGTGTCTTCGGTGCCGTAGAGCAGCATTTCGAGGCCCTGCATGGAGGCGGCCTCACCGGCGGCCTTGCCGGAGTAGATGTTGAAGGGGATGACGTCGGGGGTCGACGCCTTGACCTTCTCGGCGGCCGACAGCACGTCGTCCCAGGTCTTCGGCTGCCACGGCACGGAGATGCCGGCATTGGCGAAGATCTCCTTGTTGTACCAGAGGCCGCGCGTGTCGGTTCCCAGCGAGACGCCGTAGGTCTTGCCGTCGGCACCGAGGCCGGCCTGCTTGGCACCCTCGGCGAACTGCGACCAGTCGTCCCACTTCGCGAGGTAGTCGTCGAGGGGCAGGAGGTAGCCGGCGGCCGCGTCGGACTGGATCTTGAAGGTGTCTTCGTACTGGACGTCGGGAGCGGTGCTCGCCGACTTGTTCATCAGCGCGAGCTTCGTGTAGTAGTCGGCGCCCTCGGCCTGGATCGGGACGAGCTCGACGGTCATGCCCTCGTGCGCGGCCTCGTACTGCTTCTTGGCGTTCTCCATGAGCGTCTGCATCGCGTTGAACGTCGCCGTGGTCTGGTACGCCACGCGGATGGTCTTTCCGTCGCCCGCATCGGCGCTGCCACCGGAGCAGCCGGCCAGAGCCACGGTCAGGGCGGTGGCGGTCAGAAGACCGGTCGCCATCGTCAGTTTCTTCATGGAAGCTCCCTTGCTCGGGTGGAGACACCTCGTCGCCAGGAACTTTTATAAATCAAATGGACTAACTCGGCAAGTCGCGCAGGCCGGCTATCGGTAACGATCCAGACACGGGCCGCTATGAGCCGCGGAAAATCGCCTCAGAGGGCGATCATCATGCGAGCTGGTCGCGCCGCGAACGCCCCGTCGAGCATCAGGCAGGCGGCTCCGACGGCGGCGACGTCGAGTCCGACCAGCGAGCGCCGCACGGCGATCGCTCGGGTGGACGTCGACACCGGGTCGGTGGCGACCCGCTCCGCCACGGTGTCGCCCAGGACCACGGCGAGGCGTTCCCAGACGGGGCCGCCCAGCACCACCTCGTCGACGTCGAGCAGGTTGTTGGTCACCACGAGGGCGCGAGCGATCCGCTCCCCCGCCCGCTCCAGCACGCCGACGGCTCGCGACTGCCCGTGACGCGCGTCGTCCACGAGCCGGTCGAGGTCGGGACGCGTGTCGCCCGTGGCGGCCGCGTCGTACCCCGCCTCGGCCAGCAGCACCCGCGGCTCGATCGACACCCCCAGGCAGCCCCGGGAGCCGCACTCGCAGACAGGCCCATCGGGGTCGACCACGACGTGCGCGATACCACCGGCGTTGCCGGTGCGCCCGCGCACCGGTGCGCCCGCGATCGCCACGCCGAGACCGACACCGGCGCCGTAGTACAGGAACATCGCGTCCGTGAGGGCATCGGAGCGGTCGAACCACATCTCGCCGACCATCGCCGCGGTCACGTCCTTCTCGACGATGACCGGAAGACCCGTCGCCGCCCCGAGGTCTTCGCGCACGTTGACGTTGTGCCACTGCGGCAGCAGCGGCGGATCGAGCAGCCGACCGCCGCGCGCATCGAACGGCCCGGGCGCGGCGACGCCTACGCCGAGGACGAGCTCGCGCGGGATGCCGGCGCGCGCCACGATGGCGTCGACGGCCGCGGCCACGGCACCCACCAGCTCCGCCGCGGAGGCGTGCGGGGTGCGCGGGATCTCGTCGTGCACGATGACCTCGCCCGCCATGTCGACCACGACGATCGTGTCGACGACGGGGTCGAGGTGAACGCCGACGGCGAAGCGGGAGCGGGGCTCGAGCTTCAGCAGCGTGCGGGGCTTGCCGGGGCCGGAGATGACCTTGCCCGCCTCGGCGATGAGCCCCTCGTCGGCGAGGCGTCGCGTGACGTTGCTGAGCGTCTGCGCGCTGAGACCCGTGCGGGCCGAGAGCTCGACGCGGCTGAGGCCCTCGGGGGAACGCCGGATGAGGTCGAGCACCAGCGTCTGGTTGTACTCCCCGACCGCGGGCAGGTTGGATCCCGTACGCATGGCCCCCGCCTTCGTTCGCCGGTCCGCGGCGCGGCCCTCGCTTTCAGAGTACGCCCGCCGCACGCGGTGCCCGGGCCGCGCAGGCGCGTGCACGGCCGGGCAGCGGGTGCCGGCGCCCGCGACGCACACGTGCGCCGCAGGGGCACCGGCACCCGTGGTTGCAGCGGACAGCGAGCTCAGGACTGCAGCGCGAGGGCGGCCGCGCCCAGCAGCGGTCCGTCGCCGTCGAGGCCCGAGCCGACGATGCGGCACCGCTTCGCGTAGGTGTGCAGCGCCGCCGTTTGCGCGGCCTCCCGCACCTGGTCGATGTAGTCGGGCGCCACGTGCGAGAAGCCGCCCGCGATGGCGACGGCCTCGAGGTCGCACAGGGTCGCCGCGGCGGCGATGGCCTGCCCCACCGCGCTTGCCGAACGGCGGACCGCCGCGATCGCGATCTCGTCGCCGGCCGCGTGCGAGGCGGCGAGGTCGAGACCGGTCTCGCCCACCCAGCCCTGCGCCTGGGCCCAGGCGACGGTTCCGGGGCCGGCCGCGACCGCTTCGAGGGTGGATGCCACGACCTCGTCGCCCTCGATCGTGCGCACGAACGTCTGGCCGAGGTGTCCCGCGTTGCCGCTGGCGCCCGTCACGGGGCGACCGCCCAGCACGAATCCGCCGCCGACGCCGGTGGACACGACGATCGCCATCGCGTCGTCGGCCCCCACCAGGGCGCCCCGCCAGTGCTCGGCGAGCGCGATGCACGTGCCATCGAGGGCGAGGTGGATCGGGCCGTCGACCAGGCCGCCGAGCACGTCGTCGATCGACAGTCCCGCGGCCAGCGGCAGGTTCAGCGGCGAGACCGAGCGCGACGGCAGGTCGACCGGACCCGCACTACCGACGCCGATGGCCCCGACGCGCGCATCGGGTGCGGCCGCGAGGGCCGCCTCGGCGGCGTCGCGCACGTTGCGGGCGATCTCGGCGCGGTCGGCCGCACGCCCGGTCGTGCGGCGCGAGACGCTCTCGCGGACGACCTCCCCGTCGATCGACACGACGGCCGCATCGACCTTCGTGCCGCCGATGTCGACGGCGAGCACGTGGGTGTAGGCGGGCAGGGACGGGGTGGCATCGGGCATGCGCGGGCTCCTCGGGTGGACCAACGCTCCCCGATCCTAGGGGCCGGCGCATCGGCCGAGTGATCCCTGTGGGCCGGTGCAATCCCGACCTCCGCCGTCCTGGCGCGGGTTACGATCAGGTCACGGCGGCGATGATGCGCCCCGCCGCCCCACCCCGCGACACAAGGGATGCCATGGACGAGACGGTCACGACCGAGGCGGCGTCACGGCTGCGTCGAAGCGAATCCGCCCCCGCCCGAGGGGTGCTCGACGCCCCGCTCGACGCGGACGCGTTCGCCCGGCTGACCGGGAAGATCCTGGCATCCGTCGGGCGCGTGATCGACGGCAAGCCGCATGCGGTACGCAGCGCCCTCATCGCCCTGCTCGCCGAGGGTCATCTGCTCATCGAGGACGTGCCGGGGGTGGGCAAGACGATGCTCGCGCGTGCGCTCGCGGCCACCATTGACGCCGACGTGCGTCGCATCCAATTCACTCCCGATCTGCTGCCGGGCGACATCACGGGCGTGTCGGTCTTCAACCCCGTACAGCGGCAGTTCGAGTTCACGCCGGGTGCGGTGTTCGCGCACATCGTCATCGCCGACGAGATCAACCGTTCCTCCCCCAAGACGCAGTCCTCGCTGCTGGAGGCGATGGAGGAGCGCCAGGTCACCGTCGACGGGCGCACCCACGTGCTGCCCTCGCCGTTCCTCGTCGTGGCGACGCAGAACCCGTTCGAGATGGAGGGCACGTACGCCCTCCCCGAGGCCCAACGCGACCGCTTCCTGCTACGCATCTCGATGGGGTATCCGGATGCCGCGGCCGAAGCGCTCATGCTCCGCCAGCGCGACGCGGTGAATCCGCTCGACACGCTCTCGCCGGTCGTGACCGCGCGGGAGGTCACCGCGATGATCGCCTGGGCCCGCGGGGTTCACGTCGCGCCCGCGCTCGAGGAGTACGTCGTCGCCCTGGCGCAGGCCACGCGCAGCCACCCCGACATCCGCCTGGGCGCGAGCCCGCGCGCGACGTTGCAGCTCGTGCGCGCCGCCAAGGTGCGCGCCGCTCTCGACGCCCGCTCGTACGTCATCCCCGACGACATCACCGAACTGCTGTCGCCGGTGTTCGCCCACCGCCTCATCGCGAACCGCTCGGCCGCGGGTGGGCGGGCCGGAGCCGCCGTCGTCGGCGAGGCGCTCGAGCGCATCGCGGCGAGCGTGCGGGTGCCCCTCGCGCCGCGTCCGTGAGGTCGCTCGTGCGGCGCTGGTGGCCCTTCACCCTCCGGGGGACGGGCGCGCTGCTGCTCGCCGTCGGCGCGTTCGTCATCGCCGAGCGCGCCGGCATCCCGGAGCTGTTGTACTTCGCGACGCTGCTGGCCGCGCTCTTGGCCGCGTCGGCGATCGCGCTGCTGCTCACCCGGGGCGCGGGCACCGTCTCGCGGGTCGTCTCGCCCGACGTCCCCGAGGTCGGCGGGACGGCCTCGGTGCTCGTGCGCGCGGGCCTGCGCAGCGCCCTGCCGAGCGGTCCCGGCCGGTGGGTAGACGCTCTTCCGTCGGGCCTCTCGGGCCGTGCCGAGGGGGCGTCACCGGCAACCGGCTCCACCCTGTCGGGGACGGGCGGCGCCGTGCAGGTGCGCTACGACGTGGTCGGCGTATCGCGCGGCATCCATTCTCTGGGGCCGTTCGAGGTGACCACGACCGATCCCTTCGGGCTGTTGCGGCGGCGCCTGGCGTTGGGGCGGACGACCCCCGTCACCGTGGCCCCGGCCATCGTCGACCTCGCCGTGCTGCCCCCCGCCTCGGGCGACGCGGGCGGCAGCCGTCAGACGACGACGCTGCAGCTCGGGCAGGGCGCCGACAACCTCGTCGCGCGGCCCTACGCCCCGGGCGATTCGATGCGGCGCATCCACTGGCGGGCCACCGCCCACCGCGACACCCTCATGGTGCGCCAGGAGGAGCAGGAGTCCAGCCCCGCCGCCACCGTCGTGCTCGACCGCGCGCTCTCGCGCTGGTCGCCGCTGGCCGCCCACGCCCCCGGCAGCGACGCGGGGTTCGAGACGGCCGTCACGGCGTGCGTCTCCGCGGTCGCCCGTCTCGTGCACGAGGGCTACACCGTCGACGTCGTCGACAGCGACGGAACGCTGCTGATCGACCCGGTCGAGGGCGGCGACGACGGCGAGGCGCGAGCCGCCGCGGCCGGTTTCGCCACCCTGCGCGCCCGGGCCGACGATCCCGCACGGCGGGTGGTGCCGGCATCCGCCGCCGCCCTCGCCGGGCCCGTGGTCGTGGTCACGGGCGCGCTCGACCCCGACGACCGGGCCGCGCTGGGCGGCGTGGCCCACCACTCCGCACTTCCCGTGCTGCTCGTCGTCAGCGAGCACGCCGACCTCTCGCGTCTGCGCGCCGGGGGCTGGCGCGCCGCGGTCCTGCGCCCCGGCGCCGACGTGGCCGCGGCGTGGGACGAGGCCATGGACGAGGGGTACGGCCGTGTCGGCCGCTGACGTGACGGTGCTGCGCACCCCGCGCAGGCGGCGCGACGCGACACTGCTCACCGTCGGGCTCTTCGCCGCCATCGCCGCGGCCCTGCTGCCGGTGTTCTCGGTCATCGCGCCCGGTGCGTGGGTCGCGGGGGCGGTCTTCACCACCGCCGCGGTGCTCGGCGCGGGCCTCGTGGTGCGCGTGACCCGGCTGCCCGCCGTGTTCGCCACGGTGGCCGAGATCGTGGTGGGCGTGGTGTTGCTGACGGCGATCTTCGGACGGTCCTCGGCGATCCTGGGGGTGATCCCCACGCCGGCGACCTTCGGGACGGTGCCCGGGCTGCTGGCCGGGGCCTCCGACGAGATCCGCACCGGGGTCGCGCCGGTCGTGGCGCAGACGGGGCTGTCGTTCCTGCTGGTGGCAGCCGTCGCGGGCCTCGCCGTGGTGCTCGATCACGTGGTGCTCACCGCGCGGATGCCGCTGCTGGCCGGCGTCGGCCTCGTCGCCGTGTCGTTGATCCCGACGATCGCCATCCCCTCCGACATCGACATCGTCGCTTTCGTGCTCCTGGCGGCGGCGCTGCTGTTCCTCCTGCGCGTCGACACGCGCGCGCGCACCGCCGCCTCTTCCCGGCCGCGCGCGGGGTCCCCCCGGGTGGTCGGCATCTCGGCGACCGCGCTCGGAGTCGCCGCGGTGGCGGTCATCGTGGCGGTGGTGGCCACCCCGCTTCTTCCCCAACCCGGGCTCCGCTTCGCGACCGGCGGCACGGGCGGCATCGGCACGACCATCAACCCCAACCTCGAGCTCGGCAACGACCTGCGCCAGCCGCGCGAGGTCGACGTGCTGAGCGTGCGCACCACCGCGCCGACCGCGCCGTACCTGAGGGCGGTCACGCTGTCGCGTTTCGACGGCTCCGTCTGGCAGCCCGACAGTTCCGACACCGTTCCCCTGCCGTCGGAGGGTGCGGTGTTCGAGCCCGTCGCCGTCGACGGCGACATCACGGTCGCCGATTACACGACCACGGTGACGGTGGACCAGCTCGACAGCCCCTGGCTGCCCGTGCCCTACCCGGCCTCGACCGTGACGGGTCTGAACGGGGATTGGCTCGGGATGCCGCAGAACCGCACGGTCGTCACGCGCGCCGGGTCCACGCGCGAACAGGTCTACGAGGTGCAGGCCGATGTGCCGCGGCCCACGCTGGAGCAGATCCGCTCCCGCTCGGTGGGCGGCGCCGACCTCGACCCCGCCCTGACGAGCCTGCCCGGCGACGTGCCGGCCGTCATCGGCGACACCGCCCGCGAGGTGACTGCCGGCGCGCAGTCGCCCTACGACCAGCTGGCGGCGCTGCAGACGTGGTTCCGCAGCAGCCAGTTCCGCTACTCGCTCGACGCCCCCGTCGACTCGGGCTTCGACGGCGCGGGATTGGATGCCGTCGCCGACTTCCTGCAGGTGCGTGCGGGGTACTGCGTGCACTACGCCTCCGCGTTCGCCGTGATGGCGCGCTCGCTGGGCATGCCCGCCCGCATCGTCATCGGCTACCTCCCCGGCACCGCGACCAGCAGCTCGCCGGAGGACGGCAGCGAATACACCGTCACCTCGAGCCAGTTGCACGCCTGGCCCGAAGTGTCGTTCGAGGGCATCGGGTGGGTGCCGTTCGAGCCGACCAACAGCCTGGGAGTGCCGACGAACTTCGCCTCGGGTTCGGGGTCGGGCGGCTCGACCACGCCCGACACCCCGGAACAGGATGCCGCTGCGCCCGAGGATGCCCCCTCGACGGCGCCGTCGCAGGCCGCGCGGCCCGACATCGACGCGCAGAACGGCCCCGGGGTCGCCACGGGTGCACGGGCCTCCACCTCGTGGGTCGCGCCCTCGCTGGTCGGTGCGGCGCTGCTCGTGCTGCTGATCGTCCCCTCGGTCGTCCGCGTGCTGCGCCGGGGCCGCCGTCTGACGGCCGCCCGCGCCGGGGATGCGGTCGCGGCGTGGCGGGCGTTGCAGGAGGAGGCGGTCGACCTCGGCATCCCGGCATCCGGAGCGGAGTCGCCGCGCGCGTTCGCGGCCCGTCTCATCGCCGACCACGGTGTCGACGCCGCAGACGTCGATCTGTTGCGCGCCGCCGTCGAGCGCGTCAGCTACGCGGAGGATGCCGTCGACCCCGCGAGCGGTCCCGCTCTGGCGGAGGCGGTGGAGCGCCTTCGCAGCCGACTTCGGGCGGGCGTGCCGCCGACCCGTCGCCTGGTCGCGGCACTGCTCCCCCGGTCGCTGGTCGTCCGTCCCGGAGCGGTCGAGGCCGAGCGCGAGACGGTCGGCAGCTGAGCGCGCCTCGGCACGCAGAAGCCCCCGGCGAGCAATCGCTCACCGGGGGCTCATCTGGCGGAAGTGACAGGATTTGAACCTGCGAGGCGAGTTACCCCGCCTACATGGATTCCAGCCATGCTCCTTAGGCCGCTCGGACACACTTCCAACAGAAGAGCTTACACGGCGCCGGGGCTCTCCCCCGCCGTCGTCCGGCGCAGCGATGTCATACCTGTTCCGTCCCGTCGAGGGAGGCGACGATCTCCCGGACGCCCTCGGGGTCGAACGCATCCTGCGACGCCGCGAGTTCTGCGGGTGAGAACCACCGCACGTCCACGATGTCGTCCTGCTCGCTCTCGGTCCACGCATGACGGGCGATCTCGAACCGCGGGACGCGCACCACGAAATACACCGCCGTGCGGCGCTCGTACTCCTCCGCCGGAGGGAGTGCGATGTCGCGGAACGCGACCGGTCGGCCCACGGCATCCACTCGCAGGCCCGTCTCCTCGAAGAGTTCTCGAACCGCCGCCGTCGCGGCGTCCTCGCCCGGTTCGATGCCACCGCCCACCGTCAGCCAGCGCGCCGGCCGCACGCGCCGACCCCAGTGCTGCTTCATCAGCAGCAGCGCGCCGTCCTCGTCGAAGACGAGGACGCGGGCCGTGGTGCGGGTCTTCGGTTCACCCGTCGTCGTGTGGTCGCTCACCCCGGCAGTCTTCCAGAGCGCGCGCCGGGATACGCCGGGTAGTCGCACGGATGCCGTGGGCAGCGGCCGGCGGGAGGGGAATCGGCGAGCGGAGGACAGCGCCGCCTCGCGGGATCCTCCCCCGGCGTTTTCTCCTCCCGACGCCGAACCCGGCCCGCGAGCTCACCCCAGGCGCCGCTCCAGCCCCGCGCACACGGCCGGCCACTCTTCGCGCAGGATCGAGAAGTACAGCGTGTCGCCGATGGAGCCGTCGGGCGCGATCCGGTGGTGGCGCAGCCGCCCCTCGGGCGTGGCGCCGAGGCGCTCGATCGCACCGGCACTGCGCGTGTTCCGCGCGTCGCAGCGCAGCGCCACGCGGTTGAGCCCCCACTGCTCGAAGGCGTGCCGCAGCAACAGCAGCTTGGTCGCGGGGTTGGTCCGACCGCCCTGGAAGGCCCGGCCGTACCAGGTCGTGCCGATCTCGACCCGCCCCTGCGCCGGCGCGTACTCGTAGAACGTCGTCGATCCACGGATGCCGAGGGTCTCGGCATCCCGAACCATGAAGGCGAACACCCCCGGCGTCGCCTGCTGCTGCGCGATGCGCGCGGCGTACGCCTCGACCGAGTCGGGCCAGGGCGTCGTCATCCCCGCCCACAGGCCCGCGTCGGTCAGGGCCCAGGCATCGGCGGCGTCGTCGGGCACGGCGGGGGTGAGCCGGATGCCGTGCCCCTCGAGCGCGAGATCGTGGGCGGTCACCGTGCCTCCAGCTGCGCGACGAACTCGTCGGCGGCGTCGAGCTTGCGGCGCAGGTCGTCGCGGCGCGTCAACGCCTCGTCGCGGATGTCGGCGAATCGCGCGGCGAGCGCCGCGTCGGCGGGATCGGCGTCGAGGCCGTCGACGACCGCGAGCAACTCGCCCATCTGCTCCAGCGAGTATCCGAGCGGCTTCATGCGGCGGATGAGCAGGAGCCGCGACTCGTCGTCGGCGGTGTAGAGGCGGAACCCGCCGTCGCTGCGCGCCGACGGCCGGAGGAGTCCGATCTCGTCGTAGTGGCGGAGCGTGCGGATCGACAGGCCGGTGCGCTCGGCGAGCTCGCCGATCTGCATCGGTCGCTGGGCGGTCATGGCATCCCCCGTTCCGCAACCCTCTCGTTACGGTAGAGTTTGTCTCGGTCGCGATCGCGACCCCCCCCTATTCTTCCCCGCGTCGACGCGGGGCCCCTCCCACCTTCCGGAGCGTCTCATGACCGACGTCCTCGCGCGCCCGCGCCCCGAACCCACCGTGCTCCAGGCCCTGCGCTCGCCACGCCTGCTCACCCGCGAGGTGCTGGCCGGACTCGTCGTGGCCATCGCGCTGATCCCCGAGGCCATCGCCTTCTCGATCATCGCCGGCGTAGATCCCCGCCTGGGCCTGTTCTCGTCGTTCGTGATGGCCGTCGCCATCGCCTTCCTGGGCGGCCGCCCCGCCATGATCTCGGCCGCGACCGGAGCGATCGCGCTGGTCATCGCCCCCGTCGCGCGCGAGCACGGCGTCGATTATCTGCTCGCGACGGTGATCCTGGGCGGCATCCTGCAGGTGGCGCTCGGTCTGCTGGGCGTGGCCAAGCTCATGCGGTACATCCCGCGCAGCGTCATGGTCGGGTTCGTGAACGCGCTGGCCATCCTCATCTTCGTGGCGCAGGTGCCGCAGCTCATCGGCGTGCCGTGGGCGGTCTATCCGATCGCCGCGGCGGGGCTCCTGATCATGTACCTGCTGCCCCGCGTCACCAGAGCCGTGCCGGCGCCCCTCGTCGCGATCGTGCTGCTCACCGGTGCCGCGGTCGTGTTCGGCATCTCGGTGCCGACGGTCGGCGACCAGGGCGCCCTGCCCGAGAGCCTGCCCGCCCTGCTGATCCCGAACGTGCCGTTCACCCTCGAGACCCTCGGCATCATCTTCCCGTTCGCGGTGGCGATGGCGGTCGTCGGGCTGCTCGAGTCGCTGATGACGGCGGCCCTCGTCGACGACATCACCGACACTCCCTCGTCGAAGACGCGCGAGTCGCTCGGCCAGGGCGCGGCGAACGTGCTGTCGGGACTGTTCGGTGGGATGGGCGGCTGCGCGATGATCGGGCAGACGATGATCAACGTGAAGGCCTCGGGCGCCCGCACGCGCATCTCGACGTTCCTCGCCGGTGTCTTCCTGCTCGTGCTCGTGCTCGCGTTCGGCGACGTCGTGGCGATCATCCCGATGGCGGTGCTCGTCGCGGTGATGATCGTCGTGTCGGTCGCGACCTTCGACTGGCACAGCATCCGACCCTCGACCCTGCGCCGGATGCCGGTGAGCGAGACGGTGGTCATGGTGCTGACGGTGGCGGTCACCGTGTGGACGCACAACCTCGCGATCGGTGTCGGCGTGGGCGTGGTCGCCGCGGCGGTGCTGTTCGCCCGGCGCGTCGCTTCGCTGACGAGCGTGACCCGCACCGTCGAGGGTGACACGGCGCGCTACGTCGTGGAGGGCGAGCTCTTCTTCGCCTCGAGCAACGACCTCACCACGAAGTTCGCGTACCACCGCGACCCCGCACGCGTGGTGATCGACCTCTCGCGCTCGCACGTGTGGGATGCCTCGACGGTGGCGGCTCTGGATGCCGTGCAGACGAAGTACGCGCACCTCGGCACCGCCGTGCAGCTCGAGGGGATGAACGACACCGCCCGGCGCTTCCACGGGCGCCTTACGGGAGGGCTCGGCGCCGGCCACTGACGGCGCGCCGCGGTGCGGGCGGCGTGGGCGGCGTGGTCGAGCGGAGGATTCAGGGCGAAGGGAGGATGCCACGGCGGAGTTCGTCCTCCGCCCGCCCCGACTCCTCCCTTCGGCACGCCAGGCTCACCGCCCATGGAATGACCACCCGCGAGGGTCACCGCCCGCGCGTCAGGAGCGCAGCGTCGTCGACGGCGTCTCGCCGAACTCGCCCCGGTACATGGCGGCGAAGCGGCCGAGGTTCGAGAAGCCCCACCGCGCGGCGATCGCGGCCACGGTCTCCACCGACGGGTCGGCGCTGCGCAGTTCCGCACGGGCGGCGTCGAGGCGCACACGACGCAGATACTGCATCGGGGTGCGCCCGGTGGCCGCGCGGAACGCGTACTGCAGACCGCGGGGCGACAGCCGCGCCGCCTGGGCGATGTCGGCCAGCACCACGGGCTCGGCGGCGTGCGCCTCGACGTAGGCCTTGGCCCGGCGCACCGGCGCGGGCAGCGGCCGCGACGGGCGACCCGCAGCCAGGGCGTCGGTGAACGTGGTCGGGAAGGCCAGCAGCGACGCCTCCAGCATGAGGGTGCGGGCCTGCTGCTCGATGATCGGGGTGCGCTCGGGCGAGCGCAGCAGAACGTCGCGGGCGTACTCCCACGTGCGCGTCCAATACCGCAGGCGCTGCTCGTTCACCGGCGCGTAACCGGTCGCCCGCACGCGCAGACTGTCGTCGCCCGAGAGGCGGCGCGCCGCCTCGTCGAAGTCGGAGCGCGCGAACGACACCGCGGTGGCGGCGATGCGTCCGGTGAAGGCGATCTCGAGCGGGCGGTCGACGACCATGAACGGCACGGCGGTGTCGATGCGTTCGCGACGGTAGGTCCCCGCCACTCGGGGTCCCGCGATGCGCCCGACCACGACCTGGTCGAGGGGGTCGGACTCGACGAGCATGGTGGAGCCCATCGTGTAGTCGCAGAACCCGAAACCGGGCTCCGACGCCGCGTGCCACGCGAGGGCCGGCTGGATGGCCTCGGCACGGTTGATGCGCGCCCCCGGCACGATCGTCTGCCACAGGTGCTCGACGGTCTCCGCGTCTCGCGTTTCGATGTTGGTGTGCTCCACGGGTGTTTCCTAAATCGTCCGAGAATGTGCGGCAAGGCCATTGCGTCGTCCGCCGAGAGCGAGTATGGGAACGCTCTCACGCAGTCGACAGAACGGCCGGCGATCGACACCGATGCCCCCGCACCCGCACTCCACCGTAACCTTTGCATCGGCTGTGGCGCGCATTCGCCGCTCGCGGCCGTTTGACGCGACCGGTCGTCCGGCGCACGCATTCCCGCGGTTTCGTCTTTGCATTCCCTGCGTGCGCGGGCCAGCATGTCCTCGCAGCCCGGCTGCATCGACCGGACGGCTGTCGTTCCCCGGCGGACCCGGTCGGACGCCGTCTCGGCGCGGTGCTCGTGACCCCGCGTCGAGACGTCCGTCCGCCCGCCATAATGAGGGGGGTCGCTTTTCGCGCCCGATTCGAAGGGATGCTGATGCCGTTTCGCACCATGACGACACTGCAGACGTGGGTCGACGATTTTCGCGCGCTCGGTTACGACGATGCCGAAATCCTCCGCGTCATCCCGCAAGACAGCGAAGACGGCGAAGATGCCGGATTGATCGCCGCGCGCCTGCGCAGCGTGTCGACCACCTTCTACGTCGCACCCGGCTCCGACCATGAATCGACCGAGTGGGCGGTCACCTTCGAACCCCGCGAAGACGCCGCTCCCCTTCCCGCCGGGCGCGTGATGGCCCTGTCGGGCGAGCTCGCGACCCTGGCGGCGCTCTGCTCCTTCCTGCAGGCGCGGTCGGAGGCGTTCCTCGCCGCGGCACGCGACGGAGTCGGCTGATCCGACGCGGCGTCCACCCGCGGGCTCGCACACCGGGGGCGTCGACGCGTCCGCCGGACCGTGCCGCCCGCCCCGACGGGGTGGGTGAGCGCCTCAGGCCGAGACGGCCTCGACGATGCGCTCGAGAAGCTCGGCCGTCCGCCGCGCATCCGCGGGGTCGATGGTCGCGATCGCGGTCTCGATACCGTTGTCGAACGCGCGCAGCGCGGACCAGGGCGGCGCGTCGAGGTCGACGATCGCGGTGATGTGGTTCACGCGCCTGTCATCGTCGTCGAGGTCGCGGCGAACCGCCCCGCGCTGAACGAGACGGTCGATCAGGGTCGTCACGCCGGCCGACGTGATGCCGAGGTGATCCCGCACGTGCGACGGACGAGCCCCCGGGTTCTCGGCCACGAACAGCAGCGCCCGTGCATCGAGCTCGTTCAGCGACAGCTCGCGGCGCGCCTCGATCGCGGCGATGCGCCGAGCCTCCCCGTACGCGAGCAGGGCGCGCCCCAGTGCCGACCCGGCGACGGGCGGCGAGGTGATCTCGGAAGAGGTGCGCACGACCCACGATCGTACTCAGTTCCGCGGGGCGGACGTGCGGGTTGCGTTCCGCGCGTCGCGCGCTGTCACCCGGACGCCTCGCATCCAGACGCACGGCGTCGGCAGGCTCGGCCGCGCCTCCGCCGGAAGAGGACGCTCCGCCCGCTGGCCGGAACGCGCGGACGCGCGGACGCGACGCGCGTTGCATGCGGCCGGAGGCGGCGCAAGGCCCGCGGCGAAGGAGCGATCTCGCACCTAGACCGGAGTCCCTCAGACACGGAAGGAGCGACCATGTCGCAGTTCAACATGTCGAACGACGAGGACACCGGCGCATCCGGTAAGGCCCAGACCGCCACGCACGAGGCGTCCGAGGTGACCCGCACCGCGGGTGAGGCCGCACGTGGTGTCGCCCAGACGGGCGCGCACGAAGCGGCCGCCGTCGCCGGTGAGGCGAAGGCCCGACTCGGCGACGTGGTGGCGCAGTCGGGCAGGGAACTGTCGGACCACGCCGCCACCCAGCAGCGTCGGCTCGCCGACGGCCTCGGATCGATGGGCACCGACCTCTCGCGCATGGCCGAGGCCGACGACAACGGCGGCATGGCCGGCGACCTCGTCCGGCGGGCGGCGGGACACCTGTCGACCGTCGGTACCTGGCTCGGCGACCGTGACCCGCAGCAGCTCCTGCAGGAGGTGACGTCGTTCGCGCGGCGCCGTCCCGGCACCTTCATCGCGGTCGCCGCCATCGCCGGGGTCGTCGTGGGGCGGTTGAGCCGCGCCATCGCCGCCGGCGCGGCATCCGGAACCTCGTCGTCGGGCGAACGGGACGCTCTGGGCGGACCTCGCTTCGCCGAGGCCGACGCAGCGGCCCGCACGGTCGGCGACCCGCCGCCCCTGCCGAGCGGGGCGGGCACCGTGCCCGTGGGGGTCGGCACGAGCGCGCCGGCGTTCGCGGACACCGCTCCCGACGGCATCGTCGGTGCGGAGATCGACGACACCGGGCTGACCACCGGCGCGGACGGCGGCGACCCGCCCCTGTACACCGAATCCGCAGCCCGACTCGAGGGCATCCGTGAGGAGGGATCGCATGACCGACCCGACACCGTCTGAGCGCCGCGCCGCGACCACGTCGCTCGGCGAGCTCGTCGGCGAGGTCACGCGTGACATGTCGACGCTGATGCGTCAGGAACTCGCCCTCGCCAAGGCCGAGGTCAAGGAGTCCGCCTCGCAGTCAGCGAAGGGCGCGGGTCTGCTCGGCGGGGCGGGATACGCCGCCGGCATGGCCGTGCTGTTCCTGTCGATCGCGCTGTGGGCCGCCCTCGCGCTGCTCGTGGGCGACGCGTGGTCGGCCGTGATCGTCGCCGTGATCTGGGCCGTGATCGGCGGCATCCTGTTCGCGGTCGGTCGCACGCAGTTGAAGAAGGTGCAGGGCGTGCCACAGACCGCCGCGACCCTGCAGGAGATCCCGGAAGCATTCACCAGGAACGAGGAGAACCGATGACCGATTCACCGGAAGCCATCCGCGCCGACATCGAGCGCACCCGCGCCGAGCTGGGGTCCGACGTGGACGCCCTGGCCGACAAGGTGACCCCCGCCAAGATCGTGGAGCGGCAGAAGAGCAAGGTGCACGCCGCCGTGGGCCGCGTGCGGGACCGCGTGATGGGTGTCGCCGACGACACGGGCTCGGCGGCATCCGATCTCGCCCACCACGCCGGCGACGCCGCGCACCACGCGACCGAGAAGGTCAAGGGCAACCCCCTCGCCGTGGGTCTGGTCGCCTTCGGGGCGGGTCTCGTGCTGGCGTCGCTGATTCCCCCCACCCGCGCGGAGCGCGACGCGGCGGCGAAGGCGAAAGACAAGGCGCAACCGCTCGTCGAGGGCGCCAAGGACGTCGCGCGCGAGATCGCCGACGACCTGAAGGAGCCGGTGCAGGACGCCGCGGCCGCTGTCAAAGACCGGGCGACCGAAGCCGTCGCGCACGTCAAGGACGAGTCCTCCGACGCGGCCTCCGCCGTGCGTGACCGCGCGCAGGACGCGGGGAGCACCGTCCGCGACGCGTGAGGGGGCGCCGCGGGGCGGAGCACCGGGCTCGCTCCGTCCCGCGGCTCGCTCCTGCACCCCCGCTCAGCGGCGCGCCGTTGTCAAGCGGGTCCTGCGCGGTGTCGGCGGGGCATAGGACTGATGCACAGCCGGCGTCGGGAGACGGGCGGACGGCCCGTCGGGAGACGAGGAGCAAGGAGAGCACCATGATCTACGGACAGCAGAGCGGTCAGCAGGCGGGCTCGGTGTGGAGCATCGCGATGTCGACGGCCATGGGCAACGGCATCGTGCCCCGTTCGACCGAAGAGCCGCAGACGCGCACCGCGCCCCGCTGGTTCTGGTCGCGTACGCGCGACCTGAGCGACCGGGTGGCGGCGGCACCGCGACCCTGACCCCGGCCCTTCCCCCCGGCGCGTCGACTCCCACCCCCTGAGTCGGCGCGTCGGTTCGTGTTTTCCGGGGCCGGTCCGCGAACGGCCGGTCGTGCGCTCGCGTTCACTCGATGGTCGTCCGGGCGTAACCCACGACCCGGGGTCGAGCCTCCAGCATGGGACGACCGCGACCGCGGTGCTCGATCCCCACCCCGGAGGCGCCCGATGACCCGACCCGTTCGCGTGCTGTCGCTGTACGAAGGCTTCTTCGCCGGGGGTGCGCGCATCCTCCACTCCGACGTCGTCGCGGGGCTGGCTCGCGGCGGCGCACAACAGCACCGCGTGCTCTCGCTGACCTCGGCGGCGCGCCGCGACGCGTCTGTGCAATTCGCCCGCGACGACGCCCGGTTCCGCCGGCTGCACACGGCGGGCGTCGCCGTCGACACGTTCGACCGCGTCGCCGGCGACCGCCCGCTCGCGCCCGAGGACTTCTCGTTCGAAGAGCTGACCCGCGCGGCGGTGCTGTTCGCCGAGGCCGACGTCATCCTCTCGCTCAAAGAGCAGCCCCTGAGCCTCGTCGTCGCCCTGGAGCGCGCGGGCCTGCTGCCCGACCGCCCGATCGCCGCGTGTCTGCACCGCTCCGACCCCGCGCATTCCGGTCCTGCTCTCGGCTGGCTGTGCGACACCGCCGCTTCCGGCGCCGTGACGGCGACGATCGCGTGCGCCGACTCGACGTCTCTCGCCTACGCCCGCGCGGGTGTCGCCGGCGAGAACTCGTGGGTGATCGACAACGGCATCGACACCCGGCGCTTCCGCCCGGGCACGCGCGCGGAGCGCGGGCGGATCCGCGCGGGCCTCGGCATCCCCGAGGCCGCCGATGTCGTCATGCTCGCCGCGCGGTTCGACGCGATGAAGGACCCCGGGCTCTTCCTCCGATCCGTCGCGCAGCACGCCCGCCGTGCCCCCGGGGCGCACTACATCGTCTGCGGATCCGGCATGACGCCCGCCAACCCGGCGTTCCTCGCCCTGCGGGCCGAGAGCGGAGTGGATGCCGCCGTGCCGCTGCACGCCCTGGGTCTGCGCGAGGACATGCCCGCGTTGTACCGCGCCGCCGATGTCGTCGCCCTCACCAGCGCCTACGGGGAGGCCTCCCCGCTCTGTCTCGCCGAGGGCGCGGCATCCGGAGCGATCCCGGTGACCACCGACGTCGGCGACGCCGCGCGCGTGGTGCAGGGCTTCGGCCTGGTCACCCCGCGGAACGAGGATGCCATCGGTGCGGCGTGGACCGATGCGCTCGATCGCCGAGCGGTTCTGCGCGCGGCGGCCCTCGACGCGCGCGCCCGGCTCGACCGTCGCCGCATGATCGACGACTACCGCGATGCCATCGCGGGACTGCTGATGCCCCGCGCCCTCGCGGCCTGAGCGGGCGGGCCTCCCGGCGGGGGCCGGCGGCTGTCAACCCTCGTGCGCGATCCGCCGCGGACGGGTGGGGTGGTGAGCCCGACCCCGACCACGAGGAGGCAGAGATGTCACAACCCGCCCAGCAGCAAGAGGTGCCCGGCTCCGACCACGAGATGGACCCGCGACCCGACTACGGCGCCGAGACCTACCGCGGCTCCGGACGGCTCGAGGGGAAGGTCGCGCTCATCACCGGCGGCGACAGCGGCATCGGCAAGGCCGTCGCCCTCGCCTACGCCCGCGAGGGCGCCGACGTCGCCATCGCGTACCTGAACGAGCACGAGGATGCCGAGGAGGCCCGGCGATTCGTCGAGGACGCGGGCCGTCGCGTCATCCTGCTCCCCGGCGACGTCTCCGACCCCGCGCACTGCCGCGACCTGATCGCGCAGACCGTTCAGCAGCTCGGGAAGCTCGACGTGCTCGTCGTCAACGCCGCGTTCCAGATGAGTCACGACACCCTCGAGGAGATCGAGGACAGCGAGTGGGACTACACCTGGGCGACGAACGTCAGCGCCTACTTCCACCTGGTCAAGGCCGCGCTCCCGCACCTCGAGGAGGGCGCGTCGATCATCGCGTCGAGCTCGGTGAACTCCGACATGCCGTCGCCCCAGCTGTTGCCGTACGCGGCGACCAAGGCGGCGATCGCCAACATGACGGCCTCTCTGGCGCAGCTGCTGGCGGAGCGCGGCATCCGGGCCAACAGCGTCGCACCGGGACCGGTGTGGACACCCCTGATCCCCGCGACCATGCCGCCGGAGAAGGTCGAGAGCTTCGGCGAGCAGGTGCCGATGGGCCGCCCCGGGCAGCCCGCCGAGCTCGCGCCCGTCTACGTGCTGCTCGCCTCCGACGAGGCCAGCTACGTCTCGGGCGCCCGCGTCGCCGTCACCGGCGGCAAGCCCATCCTCTGACCCCTACCGAAGGAGAAACACCGTGGCCGAACTGCCCGACGCCATCGAACTGCAGAAGTACCTCGCCGGAGTCGATTACCCCGTCGGCCGGCACGAGCTCATCGGCATCGCCGAAGACAACGGCGCGCCCGAGGAACTGCTCGCGCGCCTTCGAGACGCCAAGACCGACGAGTTCGACAGCCCGACCGAGGTCAGCAGCGCGCTGCGCGACTGACCCCGTACGCACGAGCGCCGCCCGACGCACAGCCGGGCGGCGCTTCGTCGTGAGAGCTCAGCTCGTCGGCAGCCACGCGGCGACCGCGATCACCACGATCACCAGCAGTGCCACCGCCGCCTGCACGCACATCAGCACGGCGAAGATGTAGCCCTGGTACGAACTCCGGCGCCCGGTGAAGCCGTTGGCGAGCAGCGCGGCGAAGATCGCCACCTGGAACGCGATGCCGATCCACGCCCACGCGGCGACGATCGGTATCGAGAACGCGAACAACACGATCGAGATCAGGGCGAGGAACCCGGATGCCAGGAGCCAGACCTTGCGGTTGGGGTTCTGCACGGCGCTCTGGTTCGTCACCCGGGTGGGGTCGGTGTGGGAGTGACCCGTCATGGCGGCGTCCTTTCACGGGGGAAGCGCCACCGTAGGCCCGTGCGGACCGCGTGTCCGAGTGGGTTGACAGGTGGGCCGTGCTCGTCGACCCGGGAGCCGCCGCCGGGCGACGGCCTCGCGGCACCATAGACGCCGGATACCCGGCGCGCCATCCCCGCGCCGGGTGTCGGATGCCGTGCCTACAGTGGGGCATGACCGCGCGCATCCTCTCGATCGGCACGGCGCTGCCCGACACGCGCGTGGAGCAGTCCACTCTGCGCGACCTCTTCGCCGCGCAGCCCGGCTTCGACCGCAAGAGCCAGCGGCTGGTGGGGGCGGCCTTCGACGCCGCAGCCATCGACACACGGCACGTCGTGCTGCCGCAATTGGCGGGGCGGGCCGCCGACGGGCTCGGCGTGCGCGACGGCGACACCCTGCTCATGCCGCCCACCGGCGCCCGCAACGACGAGTATCGCCGCACCGCGCCCGCCCTGTTCGCCGAGGCCTCGCGCGCGGCCCTCGCCGGCTCCGGGTATGAAGCGGATGCCGTGACGCACGTCGTGACGGTGTCGTGCACCGGCATGTTCGCACCCGGCCCCGACTACCACCTCGTGCGCGATCTCGGTCTGTCGCCGACCGTGGAGCGCTACCACCTCGGCTTCATCGGCTGCGCGGCCGCGATCCCCGCGCTGCGTCTGGCCGCGCGCATCGTGGGCGCCGACCCCGCCGCGGTGGTGCTCGTCGCCTGTGCGGAGCTGTGCTCCCTGCACTGGCAGACCTCGTCGCATCCGGATCAGATCGTGGCCGCCTCCGTCTTCGCCGATGGTGCGGGGGCCGCGGTCGTGGCATCCGGGGACTCCTCGCACGACGGCCTCGACCTCGACGACTTCGCCACGCACGTGACCGACGAGGGCGAGAAGGACATGGCCTGGACCGTGGGCGACTCGGGCTTCGAGATGACCCTCACGCCCGAGGTGCCGCGCATCATCGGCCGGGAGATCTCCGCCATCGCCGCCGACGTCGTGGGAGAGCTCGACCGGGTCGACGCGTGGGCGGTGCACCCGGGCGGGCGCAGCATCCTCGACCGCGTCGAGAACGCCCTCGGACTGGATGCCACGGCTCTCGCGCCCTCGCGGGACGTGCTGCGCCGACACGGCAACATGTCGAGCGCGACGCTGCTGTTCATCCTGCGCGACCTGCTGGCCGACGCCGCCCGTGTCGAGGGCGACCGCATCGCGGCCCTGGCGTTCGGACCGGGGCTCACCGTCGAGGCGGCGAAGATCACCGTGCGTCGCGCGGCGGGGTGAGCGTGGCCGCGCGCCGACCCGGGCTCTCGCGGCGCGACACGGCGCTGCGCGAGCTGATGGACGACCCCGACTGCGACCCGCGCGCCCTCGCCGCGACCTACCGGCGGTTCGACGTCGTGAACCGGCTCGTGTCGGCGTGGGGGCACGTCTACCGCACGCGTGTCGCTCCCGAGCTGCGCGCCCTCGGTCGCCCCGCCCGCGTGCTCGACCTCGGCTGCGGCGGGGGCGATGTCGTCGTGCGCCTCGCCGGTCTCGCGGCGCGCGACGGTCTCGACGTCGAGTGGGTGGGAGCCGATCCCGATCCGCGGGCGATCGCCGCGGCCCGGGAGCGCGGACGACCCGGCGTGCGGTTCGTGACCCGGGACTCGCGCGAGCTGCTGGCGGCAGGCGAGCGCTTCGACCTCGTCGTGTCGAACCATGTGCTGCATCACCTCGACGCCGACGCGCTGCGGACCTTCACCGACGACTCGCTGGCCCTGTCGAGCGGAACCGTGCTGCACGCCGACATCGCGCGCGGGCGTCTGGCCTACGGCCTCTACGCGGTCGGCATCGCGCCGCTGTCGGCGGGGACGTTCCTGCGCGTCGACGGCTTGCGTTCGATCCGGCGCAGCTACCGCGCGGGGGAGCTGGCCGCGGCCCTCGGCGCGCCGTGGCGGGTGGAGACTCCCGCGCCGTTCCGAGTGCTCGCCGTGGCGCGTGGACGGGCAGGCGTCGTCGCCTCGCGCCGGGCAGGTGACGTCGTCGCATCCTCTCGTCGGGAGGGCCACGGCGGAGGCGAGTCGACGACCGGTCGCGCGGATGCCACGGTCTCGACCCGTGGCGCAGGCTCCGCCGTCTCGCCGCGACAGAACCGGAGCGCCGCAGACGGGGCGGATGCCGATGCCTGAGGTGCTCGTCGTCGGCGCGGGTCCTGTGGGCCTGGCGCTCTCGGCCGACCTTCGCGCGCGCGGTGTCGACGTCGGGGTCGTCGAGCGCCGGGGGGATACCGGAGGCGGCACGCGGGCGATCGGCATCCACTCCCCCGCCCTCTCGCTTCTCGAGGCGTGCGGGGCGACCGACGGCCTGCGCGCCGAGGCGGTGCGCATCGACCGCGGCGAAGCGCGGGCCGACGGCCGGATGCTCGCCGAGATCCGCTTCGACCGCGTGCGGGCCCGGCATCCGTACGTCGCGGCCCTTCCGCAGAGCGACACGATGCGGGTGCTCGCCGCGCTCGCCCCGCCGGTTCGCCGCGGGGTCACCGTCACGGCGCTGCAGCACGACGGCGACGGGGTGCACGCCCGGACGTCCGGACCCGACGGACCGGCCGAGATCCGGGCGGGCGTCGTCGTCGTGGCATCCGGATGGGCGGGGCGCGATCTGGTCTACCGGCCGGGTGCCGTGCGCACCCACCACTACCCCGATCGCTACGTCATGGCCGACGTCATGGCATCCGGAGGTCCGGTGGCGCGCGTGCACCTCGAGCGCGGGGGCGTGGTGGAGTCGTTCCCGCTGCCCGGCGGTCGACGACGGCTGGTGGCGTGGGCCGGGTCCGACGAGGTGACGGATGCCGATGCGTTCCTTCGCGACGCCGTCGCCCTGCGCACGGGGGTCGAGGTCGACATCGCGGATGCCTCGACGTTCGGCGTGCGGCGCGCGGTCGCGCCGGCCTTGCGGCGGGGTCGCATCGTCGTGGTCGGCGACGCGGGACACGAAGTGAGCCCCATCGGCGGGCAGGGCATGAACCTCGGCCTGCTCGACGCTCTCACCCTCGCGCCGCTGCTGGCGCCGTGGGTGCGGCGGGGCGACGACGCCGGACTCGCCCGGTGGGAGCGCGACCGGCTCGCGTCGGCGCGACATGCGGCGCGACTGGCGTTCCTCAACACGGTGCTGGGCCGGGCGGCGGGCCCGGCCCCGCATGCCGTGCGCACCGGCGCGCTGCGGGCGCTGCTGCGGGGCCCGGGCGGCGCCGTGTTCACCCGCGCCTACGCGATGCGTCTCGACCGCGCGGCTCCGGGGACCTGACCGGGGGCCTTCACTCAGGTGCGTGGGTACGGCGCGGGGATGGTGACCTGGCCGCCGTTCGAGGTCACGGTGACCTGTGCCGTCCCCGCGGGGATGCTGGCCTTTCTCGTCGAGAAGAGCTTCGTCACCGTCTTGCCCGGCGCCACCCGTTCCGCCGACGCGGTGCCGTACGGCGTGACGATGTTCACGTCGGCCGGGGCAACCCCGGTGTTCACGGCGGTGACCACGAGCACGACGGTGCCGGCGACGACGCGTGTCGACGCCTTCGCCGTGCCGGACGCGCCCGCCATGACCGTGACGCCGGGCAGATCGACGGCGAGCGCCCCCGTACGCGCGACGAGGGAGGCGGTTCCCGCAGTCGTGCCGGTGCGGATGCTCGGCGCGAGGGCCGTGCCGTCCGAGCCCGTGAGGACGGAAGCGGTCGTCGCGCCCGCCTCGAACGTCGCCGCCCCGGTCACCGTGAAGTCGACCACACGGCCGGGGAGGACACCGCCGCGCGCATCGCGGACCACGACCGCGTAACCGAGAGCCGACGTGGTCGCCGTCGGGACGGACTGCGTCGAACCGCGCGCCTCCAGCGTGGCGGCCGGAGCGACCGCGTTGACGGCGACCTCGGCGACTCCTGTCGAGCCCTCGTACTCGTTCGCGCCCCAGGCGGTGAAGACCAGGCGCAGAGCGGTCGTCGCGACAGGCCTGAACGTGATGGTGTTCAACACGTCACGGTCGCGACCCCCTTGCGCCGGGGCCGCTCCGGCGACGGGCGCCCACGAATCGCCGAGGCGATACTCCACACGCCAGGAGCGGGAGGGGATGAGACCCCGCCCCTCCGAGTCGGCGGCGTCGGAGGCGAAGAGCACCGACGCGCTGTCGACCGTGACCTCGGACGGCCAGCGCAGTTCGAGCGACTGCTCCCCCACGCGCGGCCAGGTGCCCCAGACCGACCCCGAGTCCCCGTCGACGGCCGACTCCGCGGCGGTCCAGGGCGAGGTGTACGACGCCGAGGTCGTCGAGGCGAGCGACGCGATGTCGCCGACGTACTCCGTGCAGGGCACCGTGACGGTCACCGTGGCGCGGCGCGTGGCTGCGTCGATACGGTCGACGCGCACGGACATACCGGTGTTCAACGCCGCCGTCTCGCCCGCCACGATGAACTCGTTCGCCTCGCTCGCGTCGCCGGGCCGCTCGAGCAGATCGCCGGCGTACGGCTGGTCGGGGTTGGAGCGCAGAACCTGCACGCCGGAAACGGTGCGGGCGACCGCCCAGGGACTCCGGTAGGCGCCCCCGTCGGATGTGGTGTCGGCGCGGTCGTTGTACTGCAGCCAGTAGCGCACCGACGAGTCCTGCGGGTCGGTCCAGGTCAAGGCGCGCTGCCCGGCGGTGCCGGCACCGAGGGTGTCGAGCACCGTCGTGCGCGGAGCGCCGCAGACGGGCTGGCGGGTGTGGGGAAGAGTCCCCAACCGCGCGAGCGTGGGTGCCGACAGCGGAAGGAATGACCACGAGTCGCCCATCACGTCCGTGCGATTGCCGTATTCCTCCCGCCGGCAGTCGGCCGGGAGGGAGCCGGACGGGTAGTCACGCGACGTGCCGCACTGCACGCTGAAGGCGTGGGGCAGCGACAGATTGTGTCCCAGCTCGTGAGCGAGCAGGTACGCGTCGGGCCCCGGCTGGAAGGTGCGTCCGCCGTCGTCGGGGTCGCCCGGCTGCTCTCCGTTGGCCCAGCCCGGGCACGGGTCGCCCTCCGGCACCATCGCCACCAGGTGCTTGCCGGGGCCCGGCGTCCACCCCGTCTTCCGGCTGAGCCAGTCGTGCAGTCCCCCGGTGTCGGTGCAGTCGATCGGCTCGTCGACGCTCTGCCAGTCGATGACGCGCTCCAGCGCAAAGCGGATCGCCCCGCCGGTCTCGCGATCGTAGAAGCCGTCGACGATCTGCAGTGAGCGGACGGCGTCGGCGGTCGTGAAGCGTCCGGGCGCGGTGCCCTGCGGCGCGACGAGCGCGATCGTGACGCGGTGGTCGCGGATCTCGGCCCTGCTCGGGATGTCGACGTCGATGAAGTCGGCGGCGAGAGTGCGCGCCGCCTGACGCGTGGTCGCCTCGGCCTCGGGCTCGATGAGGGTGGGCTCGGAATACGGGGCCGTCTGCGGCAGATCGGGCGACGGCGCGTCGACGGCCGGCGGAGCCGCCTGAGCCGCCGCGGCCGGCTCCCCGGCGATGAGGGTGGGCAGCAGGAGCAGACCGGCGAGGGTCGCGGAGAGCAGAGCGGTGCGTCGCATCATCGTCCTTCTGATCGGAGCCCCCGCGGGTCGAACTCCCCGACGCTGGGTCACCTGATGTTAGCGAGAACATTGATGAGATGGGCAGAATTTTTTCCTCGGGCGGCAGTGGGCGTCGGGCTCCGGACACGGCGCTCATCACTCGCGAGGTGCGCACCCCGTTCGCGGCGAGGCTCAGGCGACGACGAGCTGGGCGGCGAGAAGGAGGGCGGCGAACATTGTCAGCTGGAACACGGCCCGACCCGGGGGTCGCACGAGCACCAGCACGGCCGTCGCCAGCGCCACGACCACGACAGCGACGAAGAACGGGATGCCGAGCACTGTCGCCTCGGCGCCCAGAAGCACCGCGACCGCACCGACGACGATCCCCACCGCGGCGAGCAGCACCGACGCCCGCGCACCGAGGCGGTGCGGGAGACCGCGGACGCCGGTGCGGCGGTCGTCGTCGAGATCGCGCACGACGTTGGTCAGGTGCACGGCCGCGCCCAACGCCGCGCCGGCGACCGTCGCCCAGGGTGCGGCGAGCGCGGGCGTGGCCGTCGAAAGGGTCGCGAACGAGGGGAACAGCCCGAAGCTCAGCAGGAACGGCGCGATCGAAAGCGGCGTCGACTTCAGCCCCGCGTTGTACGCCCACGCCGAGGCGAGGGCGATCGCGTGGGCCGCGACGAGGCCGGGCCCGAGCGGCAGTGAGAGTCCGAGGGCGACGACGACGGCGCCCACCGCCACGGCGAGGGCCCGACCGGCGGTGACCCGCCCGCCGGCGATCGGCTTGTCGGTCCGGCCGACGGCGGCATCCCGCGCCGCATCGATGGCGTCGTTCGACAACCCCACCGACACCTGCCCGGCGAAGACCGCGGCCACCAGCAGGCCGAGGGGCACGGCCTCGACACCCGCCGCGACACCGAGCGCGAGAGAGAGGACGGTGACCACGACCGTCGGGCCCGGGTGGGTCGATGCCCATAAAGACCGAACGAGCGACGCTCTCGCGCGCGGTGTGGCCGTGGCATCCGTCATCCGTCGACGCTACCGCGCGCGGCGCCGTCGCCCGACAGCGGCCGCGACGGACCCCCACGCGCCATCCTGGCGCCCGCAGGACGACCCCGCACCCGCCCCGCGGGCGTCAACGGCGACGCAGGAGGCGGCGCGCCACGGCCACGACCCCCGCCGCGCCCAGCACCCACGGTCCCGCCACGAGCAGCGGGTCGATCCACTGGTGACGCGCGTCGACGCGACCGCGGCGTCCGCCCCACGGCGACCAGCGCCGTTCGGCCGCGATGCCGGTCTCGGTGAGCGGATTATCGGGATGCCGCGACACCAGCGACCGCAGATGCGCGCCCGTGGCATCCACCCGATCCGCCGCGAGCAGCAGCAGCCAGTGCGCGGCGCGCGCCTCGCTGAACCGGGCGTAGGCGTAGCCGCGGATCGCGCCGGACGCACCGTGCAGCGGTTGGGCGGTGCCGAAGACCGGCGTGAGGCGGCCGTGCTCGATCGAGCGTTCGCGTCCTTCGGCGGGCTCGGGCTGCTCATCGGGGAACGACCAGTGCGCGCCCAGCTGCTGCGCCTGTTCCTTGGGGAACGAGGGCCTGTCGGCCGGGTCGAGGTCGGCGCCCCAGCCGGGAATGCGGGCGCGCAGCTCCTCGGCCGTCGGGGGCGGAGTGGGCTTGTCGGCGGTGTAGGCCATGATGACGGCTCCTCTCAGGCGGCGGGCGGCTCGATGACGGCCTTGATGCAGCCGTCGATCTTCGCCGAGACCATGTGATATCCCTCGGCGATGTGCTCGAGGGGGATGCGGTGCGTGATCATGTCGCGGGGCGAGATGCGTCCGGCCTGGATGTGCTCGAGCAGGCGCGGCCACTGCCGCGCGACCGGCGCCTGGTTGGTGTGGATCGTCAGGCCCTTGTTCATCGCGTCGCCGAATTTCACGGCGCTGAACAGGGGACCATAGGCGCCCATGACCGAGACGGTGCCGCCCTTGCGGACGGAGTCGATGGCCCAGTTCAACGCCACCGGCGACCCCGCCTGCAGCTTCAGCTTCGCTCCGGTGAGGTGCTGCAGGAAGTGTCCGTCGGCCTCGGCGCCGACCGCGTCGATCACGACGTCGGCCCCGATGTGGTCGGTCTGCTTCTTCAGCTCGACCACGATGTCGCGGTGCTCGCGGTAGTCGAGCGTCTCGGCGAAGGCGAAGGTGCGGGCCTTGTCGAGGCGCTCGGGCAGCTGATCGACGACGATCACCCGCCCCGCCCCCATGAGCCACGACGAGCGCGCAGCGGCCAGCCCCACCGGACCCGCTCCGAACACCACGACGGTGTCGCCCTCGACGATGTCGCCCAGCTGGGCGCCGAAGTAGCCGGTGGAGAAGGCGTCGGTCAGAAGCAGCGCGTCCTCGTCGTGCAACCACTCGGGGATGACCCGCGGCCCCACGTCGGCGAAGGGCACGCGCACCATCTCGGCCTGGCCGCCGTCGTAGCCGCCCGCGGTGTGCGAGTACCCGTAGATACCGCCGAGCGCGGTGGCGTTGGCGTTGACGTTGTGGCAGTTGCTCAACAGCCCGCGGGCGCAGAAGAAGCACGTGCCGCACGAGATGTTGAAGGGCACCATGACCCGGTCGCCGACCGAGAGACTTTCGACCGACGATCCCACCTCGATCACCCGCCCGATGAACTCGTGGCCGAAGGTGTGGCCGATCCGGGTGTCGGGGATCATGCCGTGGTACAGGTGCAGGTCGGAGCCGCAGATGGCCGCCCGCTCGACGCGCACGATCGCGTCGTTCGGATGCTCGATGCGAGGATCGGGCTTGTCTTCGACGCGCACCTTGTACGGCCCGCGGTAGGTCATCGCTCGCATTGTCGTCTCCTGTCGTCTCGTGGTCAGTGCGCGCCCCGCGCGAGCGCTCCGCCGACGGCATCGCGGATGCCGTGCACCCACGCATCGCCGTGTCCGGGGAGCACGGTCGCGGCCGCGGTGGCGGTCAGAGCTGCCAGCGCCGCGAGGGCGGCGTCGCTGTCGGCGGTGGCGGCGCGGGCGACGATCTGCGGCCCCGAACCCCCCGTGTAGGGGTCGAAGGTCACCAGGGCGTCACCGGTGAAGACGACATCGCGGTCGGGCAGGTGGAAGGCGACGTGGCCGTACGTGTGCCCCGGAGTCGCGATCGGCACCAGTCCCCCGAGCAGGGGGGTGCCGGGCACGATGCTTCCTTCCGCGTCGACGCCGTGCACCCCCAGTGCGCCCGCGAACGTCATCCGCGCCAGGCTGGGCAACCCGCCGGGATGCCGCAGGGCATAGGCGGTGCGCGGCGATTCGCGGTCGTAACGGTACGGATGCCGCACCAGCGGCCGATCCGCCGCGTGCACGTGGACGGGCACGTGGTGCTCGCGCTGCAGACGCTCGAGCGTTCCGACGTGGTCGAAGTGCCCGTGGGTGAGGTACACCGACACGAGGTCGCCGGGGGCGCCCCGGACGGCCGCGAGCGCTTCGACCAGCAACGACCAGCTGCGCGGGAGCCCCGCGTCGATGAGCACGAGCCCCTCGTCGGTGGCGACGACGTAGCTGTTGGTGACGGCGCGCGTGATCATCATGACGCCGTCGGCGACCTCGCGGATGCCATCGCCCGATGACCCGTTCGCTCTCATGCGGGCCACCTTCCGCGCGGGTGCGACGGTCTCACCACGGGGTTGCGGGGCGGGGACGGCGGCGGTATCGCGCGACGCGTCGGTGCCGGGCGGTGCGTGGCGCGATGCGCGAACCCCCGTCCGCGACGCGCCGCCCGCGCCCGCCCGCGCGTCAACCCCCGCGGCATCCGTCGCGCACCCGCATAGCGTCCGTCGGGGTCCACCGTCCCGTGGGCCACGGTCGAGAGGAAACGCATGCGCCAGGTCGTCGTCGTCACGGGGGGCTCTCGCGGCATCGGCCGCGCCGCGGCCCTGCGCTTCGCGAAGAAGGGCTCGCGGCTCGTGCTCGTCGCCCGCGATGAGGTGGCCTTGGCATCCGCCGCCGACGACTGCCGGGCCCGCGGCGCCGAGGTGCACACGGTGTCGATCGACCTCGCCCTGCCCGACGGGCCCGAGCGGGCGGCCGACGCCGCCATCGACCGGTTCGGGCGCATCGACGTGTGGGTGGCCTCGGCCTCCGTCTTCTCGTACGGCTCGGTCGAAGACACTCCGGATGCCGTGCGCGACCGCGTCATCGAGACCAACCTCGTCGGCCACATGCGCGCGGCGCGGGCCGTCATCCCCCACTTCCGCGCCCGGGGCGGCGGCACGCTCGTGTTCGTCGGCTCGCTGTACTCCCAGGTCGCGGGGCCGTACGTCTCCTCGTACGTCGCGGCGAAGCACGGACTCCTCGGCTTCACCCGGTCGCTGCGCCAGGAGATGCTCGCGCATCGCGGCATCCGCATCAAGATCGTGCTGCCGGCCAGCATCGACACCCCGATCTACCAGCGCGCGGCGAACTACACCGGCCGCACCGCGTTCCCGCTGCCGCCCGTGGTCGCCGCCGATCGCGTCGCGCGGGCGATCGTGCGGGTGGCGCGCGGACGGCGGCACGAGGTGGGAGTCGGCGCCGCCCAGTTCGTGACGCGTCCGCTGCAGTTCCTCGCGCCTCGCGTGTACGACCGGTTCATCCGTGCGTTGCAGCACCTGCTCGGCCTGCGCCGGCGGCACGCCGCACCGACGCCCGGCGCCGTGCTCGACGCGCAGCACGACCCCGGCGCGGTGAGCGGCGGGTGGGGACGGGTTCCGCTGCGGCGGCCGCGCGAGCGCCGAAGTTCCGTCGCAGGAGGCTGAGCCCGTCAGCGCCTTCCGGCCCCACGGCGGGTACCGGTCCCTTCGACAGGCTCAGGGACCTGCCGCGTCACGCCGCCTCGAAGCCCTCGCGCTGGGTGTTCTCGTCGGCGACGCGCACGCCCCAGCGGTAGGCGAGCTTGCCGCCGAGCCACCCCGACACGCTCAGACCGAGCGAGGCGATCACACTGAGCCCGAACGCGACGACCGGCACGCGGGCGAGATCGAGCATCCGCAGCACGAGGCTGAGCGAGAAGAGCACCATCGCGGTGACGTTGAGCACGAGGTGCACGAGCGCCGTGCGCCGCGCGGGCGTGCCGGCGGGAATCCGCGACATGTCGAGCAGCCCGAGCACCGAGGCGCCGACCGCCCCACCGAGCCCGATCGCGATGAGCCACCTCGAGCCCGTCGCGAATGCCCGCGGGTCATCGGCGGCGAGCCCGAGCAGATCGAACACGAGGCTCGACGACCACGCCCCGATGGGAATGGTCACCGCGACCGGGTGGAACGGGTGCCCGTAGGGTCCGGCCACGATCGCGCGCGGGACCTTCGCCGCGCGCATCGCGGGAAAGCTCGCTCCGCTGCGCGGTGCCGAGACCGTCGAGGGTCCCGGCACCGCGGCATCCGCCCCGCTCATTCCTTGTGCAGCGCGTCCTGCGCGCGTCCGGCGAGCTTCTCGACGGTGTTCGGCAGCTCGGTGGTGCCGTAGAACCGCGCGTCGGGGTGGGTGGGCGGGGGCATCGGCACGCCCGCGGGAGGCTCGGGCAGGTACGAGAACTCGCCCTTGCCGTCGGGGGTCGGACCCGACGCCCAGGAGCCGTCGCCGGCCTTCTTGCCGTCGCTGAAGTTGATGTACTGGTACGCCACGTCGCGGTCCTCCTTGTCGAGGGGGAAGTTGCTGGGCACGGGGAGCTTCTCGAGGCCCTCCTCCTGCAATTCGGCGGCGGCCGCCATCCACTGGTTCTGGTGCATCGTGTCGCGCGCCAGCAGGAAGGCGAGAAGGTCCTTCACGCCGTGGTCGTCGGTCTGGTGGTAGAGCCGCGCGACCTGCACACGACCCTGCATCTCGGCGTTCGCGTTGGCGGTGAAGTCGGCCAGCAGATTGCCGCTGGCCGTGATGAAACTGCCCTGCCAGGGGTTGCCCATCGAGTCGACCGGGCGCGCGCCCGCTCCGGCGACGATGCCGTGCTGGATGTCGGTGCCGCCGATGACCGCGGCGACGGTGGGGTCGTTCTGCACGGCCTCCTCGGTGATGCCGAGCGGGGCCTTCTCGAGCAGCTGGGCGATCATGATCGCGAGCATCTCGACGTGGCCCATCTCCTCCGCACCGATGCCGAAGACGAGGTCGCGGTACTTGCCGGGCATGTGCATGTTCCACGCCTGGAACTGGTACTGCATCGCGACCGAGATCTCGCCGTATTGGCCGCCGAGCACCTCCTGGAGCTTGCGGGCGTAGACGGCGTCGGGCTTCTCGGGGGTGGCCGAGTGCTGGAGCTCTTGCCGGTGGAAGTACATCGTCTCTCCTCACCGCGCCGCTCGAGGGGACGGGCGGTCGGACGACCGCGGCGACGCGTGACGCTACGAAACGTCCGCGACAGGGGGCTCGGCACGGGGGTTGCGGCGCGTCGCCGAGGGCGTCACAATCGCGCGCCCGGGTCTTGGCACTCTCCCATCGAGAGTGCTAATCTGAACGCAGTTGAGCCGACAGTACTCAACTTCACCGAACCATCGGGATGCCACGTCCCGACCGATCGATAAGGAGAACGACCATGGCCACCTACGACCCCTTCCGCGACCTCGACCGCCTCGCGTCGACCCTTCTCGACGCGCGCCGCGGCGGCGGTCCGCGACGGATGCCGATGGACCTCTACCGCGACGGCGACCATTACGTGCTCGCCGCCGACCTCCCGGGGGTCGACCCGGGCTCGGTCGACATCGACGTCGACGGCCAGCTGCTGACCATCCGCGCCGAGCGCACGCTCGGCAGCGGCGACGGCGTGAAGTGGATCACGCGCGAGCGCGAGACGGCATCCTTCGTCCGTCAGCTCAACCTCGGGCAGGGCATCGACACCGACCGCATCAGCGCCTCGTACCGCAACGGCGTGCTGAGCGTGACCATCCCGGTCAGCGAGAAGGCGAAGCCACGCCGCATCGCCGTCTCGACCGACGAGCACGACGGCGTCATCGAGGCGCACGAGAGCACCCCGCAGCTCATCGAGCAGTGAGCCGACACCACCGAGGGAGCGGTCCCACCCGGGGCTGCTCCCTCGGTGCGCACCCCCGATCTTGTCAAGGGTCTGTGCGCGGGCGCGGCCGAGACCGCACAGTGCGGGGGTGCCCCCCACCCTGACCACCGCCGCGCCCGCCGTCGCCGCGCCGTTCCGCGCGCGAGGGCCGGTGAGCGCCGCGGTCCTCCAGCACCTCGTCGACGGCACCGCCACAGCGCACACCGCCCTCGCCGACGCTGCCGTCGTGGCATCCGTCGACATCGAGCGCGACGACGACCTGCAGCTGGCCCTCTTCACCCTGTACGCCTCGGCGTACGGGTCGATCGAGGCCCTCCGCGCCGACCTCGAATGGGACCCCGCGCTCATCGCCACGCGCCGGGTCATCGAGGACGCGTTCGAGCGGTCGCTGCGGCGCAGCGTCGTCGTGCCCACCCTTCCCGAGCCGACCGCGGATGCCGTGGCCCGCGCGCTCTTCAGCCTCACCGGCGCGGAGGGCGGACCGAGCCTGTCGCGCTTCCTCGCGCGCAAGGCCACCGTGGACCAGGCACGCGAGTTTCTCGTGCACCGCACCGTGTACACGCTGCGCGAGGCCGATCCGCACTCGTGGGCCATCCCCCGCCTGAGCGGACGCCCGAAGGCGGCGCTGGTCGAGATCCAGTCCGACGAATACGGCGGCGGCCGGCCCGACCGTGTGCACGCCGCCCTTTTCGCACGAGCCGTTCGCGGCGCGGGACTCGACGACGTCTATGGCACCTACATCGACGACGTGCCCGCCGTGACGCTGGCCTCGCTGAACACGATGTCGATGTTCGGCCTGAACCGGCGTCTGCTCGGCGCGATCGTCGGGCATCTCGCGGCGTTCGAGATGACCTCCTCGATCCCCAACCGTCTCTACTCCGAAGGGCTGCGACGCCTCGGGTACGGCGACGACGTCTGCGAGTACTTCGACGAGCACGTCGAAGCCGACGCCGTGCACGAGCAGATCGCCGGCCGCGACCTCGCCGGAGCCCTCGCCGAAGACCGTCCCGACCTGCTCGCCGACATCGTCTTCGGCGCGGCCGCCTGCCTCGAGGTCGACGACCGCGTCGGGCGCCACATGCTCGACGCCTGGTCGCGCGGCGAATCGTCGTTGCGTCAGGTGGCCGGTCGATGAGCGAGACCCCGGTCACCATCACCGCCTACCCCGACGGGCCGCTGCTCGTGCGCGGCGACGCGCGGATCGAAAGCAGCGACGGACGGGAGGTGGTGCGCACGCGCCGGACCGTCGCCCTCTGCCGGTGCGGGCTGTCGACGATCAAGCCGTTCTGCGACGGCACGCACAAGGCATCCGGCTTCCGCACCGACGACTGATGCGCCTCGATGCCGAGTACATCCTGCCGCTGCGCTGGACCGACGACACCGGGCTCGACGAGCTCACCGCCTACCTGACGCGCTTGGAGCGGTGGATCGACGTCACCGTCGTCGACGGATCCGACGCCGCGCTGTTCGCCGCGCACGCGCGGACCTTCCCCGCCGGAGTGCGTCACCTCCCGCCATCGGTCGTCGAGGGTGTGAACGGCAAGGCGCGGGGCGTGCTGAGCGGGCTGAGGGCCAGCCGCCATGAGATCGTCGTGACCGCCGACGACGACGTGCGCCACGACCGCGCGACGCTGCGGGCGCTGCTGTACGAGATGCGGGATGCCGACCTCGTCGCCCCCCAGAACGTCTTCGAGCCGCGGCCCTGGCACGCCCGCTGGGACACCGCGCGGTCACTCGTCAACCGCGCGACGACGGGCGACTACCCGGGCACCTACGCCCTGCGGTGCAGCGCGCTCCCCCGCGGCTACGGCGTCGACGCACTGTTCGAGAACCTCGAGATGGAACGCACGGTGCGTGCCGGCGGCGGCCGCGTGCGTCACTGCCACGACCTGTACGTCGTGCGCCGGCCGCCGAGCGCGCGACGATTTTGGTCGCAACGAGTGCGCCAGGCGTACGACAGCCTCGCGCAGCCGCGGCGCCTGGCGCTGGAGCTCGCCGTGGCGCCGACGGCGTTCGCGCTGCGTCGGCATCCCGGCATCCTGTGTCTGGCCGCCACCATCGCCGTCGGTGCGGCCGAGGTCGGGCGGCGGCGTGCTCGTGGAGGCGCCGTCTTCGCCCGCACCGCCGCGCTCTGGGCACCGCTGTGGGCCGCCGAGCGGGCGGTCACGAGCTGGATCGCCCTGGCGATGCGCGCAACCGGGGGCGTTCCCTACGCGGGGCGTCGAGTGCTGCGGGCAGCGACCCCGCTGCGCGTGCTGCGGCGTCGGTCCGTCGACCACATCCGTGCGCAACAGCCTGCCGGGGTCGACACGACCACGCCGTGCGCGTTGCCGCGCCCAGGGGAATTGCAGGGCGAGGCGACCGATGCATAGGCTCTCCGCTCGCGCACGCGGCGTCCCGGTGACCGCGACGGGCTCCCGGGACGCCGCGGGTTCGTCAAAGGTCTTCGGGAGCGAGGTCGCCCTGGCCCTCCTCGCCGAGTTCGACCACGCCCGGGTCCTCGCCCTGCGAGTCCGTGCCGGTCGCGAGGGCGTGGATGTCTTCGAGCGGGATGTCGCTGTCGTCGGCGGGGATCTCGGCCGGGTCGGCGCCCGTGGCGGTGGCCGGGTTGACGTCGCCGGGTTCGGCGCCCTCATCGAGGGCGGTGGTCGCGTCCCACTCGGCCTGCGCCGGATCGAGCGCGGGGTCGGGCTCGATGGAGGTGTCGCCGTCGCGCAGGGGCTGGACGCCCGCGACACCCACGTCGGTGGCGGGGTTCGTCGAGGCGCGGTTCGGGTCGATCGAGGCGTCGCTCATGGGGGGTCCTTCCGTCGGACGAGGGTCTCCACCGGAATCGGCGGTGCTCTCATCCCACACGCCCAGCCGGCCACCGGCCCGCCCCTTGACACGCCTCACCCCCGACGACCGGCGACGGATGCCGAGCCTCCGACGCCCCCACGACGAAAGCCGCACCTCGCCGCGGCGAAAGGAAGATCATGGGACATGTCCTGACCGTGCGCTCACGCGGGATCGACGACGTCGATCGCGTCTGGAAGCGCTTCGTCCCCAGTGCCCGCTTCGAACGCGTCAACCCGCGCAATGTCGCGTTCACCTGGAACTCGGTCGAATTGCCGCGGTTTTCGGTGGTGTCGTACGAGCTGACGGCATCCGTGCATTCCTCCGTGCTGATGGACGACCAGATCATGGCCTGTCGCATGATTGGCGACGACGTACGCCTCGAGGCCGAAGGTCGCCCGCTCGACCCGCGTCGCCCCTGGCTCGCGTCCGACGGCCGCACCGAGGCGCACTGGACGGGCTCCGCGCGCGTACGCGCGTTCGTGTTCGACCGCACCGACGCCGAACGCGTCGCCCGCGTGGCCTCGGGCGACGATCGTCTCGTGCTCCGACGCATCGACCCGTCCCCGCGCGGCCGCGACGCCGCGACCCAGTGGGAACGCACGTTCGCGCACGTGTCCGCCTCGCTCGGTGCCGCGCACGACGACGACATCCTCGCCGAAGAGATGCGGCGCCACGCGCTCATCACGACGCTCTCCGCCTTCTCGACCCCGTACGTCGAGGCCGTCGCCCGCGCCCACCAGCGCGCGGCCGCTCCGCGCACGGTGCGCCGCGCGATTGCGCACATCGAGGCTCACGCACAGCAGCCGCTCGCGCTCGAGGACATCGCCGCGGCATCCGGGATCTCCTCCCGCGGACTGCAGCACGCGTTCCGGCGCGAGCTCGACACGACACCGACCGAGTACCTGCGGCGGGTGCGCCTCAGCGCCGCGCACGACGAGTTGCGCGCCGGCACCGCGGTGTCGGTGGCCGAGGTGGCACGGCGCTGGGGGTTCTCGAGCGCGTCGCGCTTCGCGCGGTACCACCGCGAGCACTACGGGCAGAATCCGGCGCAGGTGATCCGCATGTCGTGAGCCGCACGCCTTCGGTGCCACCGTTGCGCCGAGGGTGTCGGCTCCTCGCCGGTGCCTCACAGCGCTTGCACAGTAAGAAGGTTGGGCACCGTGCCCGCAGGAGGAACACGTGGGCAAGTTCATTTACGAGGGCGGCATCCGCAACGACTTCGAAGACCGTCTGCTGGCACACCTGCAGGTGGTCGTCGGCAACAAGCTGCGACGCGGTGAGCCGTTCTACTTCGTCTGGAAAGACGACCTCAGCACGGGCGGCGGCCGCACCTCGGTGTGGGTGCACCCGCGCGCGAACCTCGTGTTCAAATTCAGCGGTGGGCGCCCCCCGGCCCTGAACCGCGCGTGGCTCGAAGCGCTGATGTCGACCGCCAACTCCCCCACCGGCCTGTACGTCGTGCCGGAGCCGTCGGAAGACACCGTCTCGCCCGAGTCGTTCGCCTGACCCACCCTGTCAAGGCGCTGGCGCGGTGGCGGGCGGCGGGTGAGCGTGAGGGAGACGAGAGGATCCCCCATGACTGACCCCCGCTCCGCCGCGCCGCCGCGCATCGTCGTCATCGGCGGCGGCAACGCCGGGCTCTCGGTGGCCGGCCGCCTGCATCGTGCCCGCGCCGGCGAGATCTCGGTGATCGAACCACGCGAACGGCACGTGTTCGCGCCCCTGCAATCGCACATCGCCGGGGGCGCTGCCCGCGCCTCCGAGGCCGTACGCTCGCAGGCCGACGTCACCCCTCCGGGGGTGCGGTGGCTGCACGACGAGGTCTTCACGGTGGATGCCGACACCCGCCGCGTGCACCTCGTCTCGGGCGGGCAGCTCGAGTACGACCAACTGGTGGTGTGCGCCGGCATGCGCATGGCCTGGGAGCAGGTTCCGGGACTCCCCGACGCGATGGCGGCGCCCACCGGCATCTCGAACTACGACTTCGACCTGGCGGCGAAGGCCTCGCCGGTGCTCCGCGACCTCCGCTCCGGCACCGTGGTCTTCACGCAGCCGCCGGAGCCCGCGTCGTGCGGCGCCTCGGCGCAGAAGCCGATGTACCTCGCGTGCGACTGGTGGCGCGCCATCGGAGTGCGCGACGACATCCGGGTCGTCTTCGTGTGCCCCGATCCCGTGCCCTTCGGCATCCCCGCCATCGACCGCGAACTGCAGCGCAAGCTCGACGAGTACGGCATCGAGGTGCGCTACAGCCGGGAGCTCCGATCGGTGGATGCCGCAGCCGGCACGCTCGTGATCGGGCACGGCGCGGCCTCGGAAACGCTGTCGTACGACGTGCTGCACGCCGTTCCGCCCCAGCGGGCACCGGAGTGGATCGCGGGCAGCGGGCTGGCGGCATCCGATGACCCGCACGGCTTCGTCGACGTCGATCCCGAGACGTTCCAGCACGTGCGGCACCCGGAGATCTGGTCGGTGGGCGACGCGGCGACCGTCGCCACCCGCCGGTCGGGCGGTGCGATCCGCCAGCAGGCGAAGGCACTGGTGAAGAACATGAAGGCCGTTCTCGCCGGGCGCGCCCCGACGGCGACCTACAACGGCTACAGCGTCGTGCCCTTCACGGTGTCGCGCGGCACGGTGGTCTTCGCCGAGTTCGACCGCGCGGGGAAGCTGCAGCCGACGATCCCGTTCTGGCGCTCGCTGTACCGCGAGCGCCGCCTGTCGTGGATCGCCGACCGCCGCATCCTCCCCTGGGTCTACTGGCACCTGATCTTGCGCGGCCGCGCCTGACCCGCCGGCCTCTCGTGGCACCCCTGCCCCTGGGCGTGCTGCACCCCGGTGTCGGCGCCCGCCCGCCCGCACACCGCGAGAAACGTCATCCGCGGCGAGAAACGCCCTCGCATCGCGTTTCTCGCCGCGAACCGCGTTTCTCACGGGGAGGAGACCGCGCCTATAGGGCACCGACGCCGATCCCTCAACCCCGGGGGCGTGGTCGCGACAAGGCGCGAAGACTGGGGAACGCCCCGGAAGCCACACGAAAAGAGGACACCATGGCACAGGTCATCGAAACCATCGACGTCAACGTTCCCGTCCGCGTCGCGTACAACCAGTGGACGCAGTTCGAGGAGTTTCCCCACTTCATGAGCTTCGTGGAGTCGATTACGCAGAAGACCGACACCCTGACGCACTGGAAGGTCAAGATCGGCGGCGCGGAACGCGAGTTCGACGCCGAGATCACCGAGCAGCACCCCGACGAGCGCGTCGCGTGGAACAGCGTGGGCGGCGACGAGAACCACGCCGGTGTCGTCACGTTCCACCGCCTGTCCGACGACGAGACGCGCGTCACCGTGCAGATCGACTGGGAGCCGACCGGCGTGCTCGAGAAGCTCGGCGCCGCGTTCGGGGCCGACGACCACTCGGTCAAGAAGGACCTCGACAACTTCAAGGAGTACATCGAGTCGCGCGGTGCCGAGTCCGGCGCCTGGCGCGGCGACGTCAGCTGACGTCTCCCCCTCTCACGAAAGCCGGGCCCGTCCACGGGCCCGGCTTTCGTCGCTCCCGGCCGCGGGGGCACCGAGACGGCATCTCCCCGAAGAGACGTTTGGCGGATGCCGTCTCTCGATCAGGATGCCGTCGCGGCCCCGCCGCGACCTATCACCACTGCGGGTGGATCTCCGACCGCAGGCGACGGTCGTACACGTCGCGCACGAGGGCGTCGAACGCGTCGGGGTCGAAGCCTGCGTCGAGCAGGTCGGCCGCGCCGGCGTTGGCCTCGGCCTGCGCCGTGGAACGGGCCCCCGGGATGACCGAGGTCACGCCCTCGCGCGACGCGATCCACGCCAGCGTCGCGGCCGGAAGCGTCACGCCCTCGGGGAGCGACGCCTTCAGCTCGTCGGCCGCCGCCACCCCCTCGTCGAAGGGGACGCCCGAGAACGTCTCGCCCTTGTCGAACGCCTCGCCGTTGCGGTTGTAGGAACGGTGGTCGTTCTCGGCGAACGTGGTGTTGCGCGAGTACTTCCCCGACAGCAGGCCGCTGGCCAGCGGAACGCGCGCGAAGACGGCGACGTTCTTCTCGGCGGCGAGCGGGAGCACCTCGTCGAGCGGCTTGAGGCGGAACGGGTTGAAGATGATCTGCAGGTTGGTCAGGTTCGGACGCCGCAGAGCCGACAGCGCCTGGTCCATGGTCTCGACCGACGCGCCGTACGCGGCGATCACGCCCTCCGACACCAGCTGGTCGAGGGCATCCCACGTCGCGTCGTCGTCGATCACGGCCGAGGGCGGGCAGTGCAGCTGCACGAGGTCGAGCGTCTCGGTGTCGAGCAGACGCCGCGAACGGTCGACCCACCCGCGGAAGTTCTCCATGACGTAGTTCTCGGGCACCTGGTCTTCGCGGCGGCCCATCTTGGTCGCCACGGTGATGTCCGCGGCATCCGGGCTCTTGAGGAACGCGCCGATGATCTGCTCCGACCGGCCGTCGCCGTACACGTCGGCGGTGTCGAAGAGCGTGACGCCCGCCTCGGCCGAGGCGGCGAGCACGGCGCGGGCGTCGCTCTCGCTGACGTCGCCCCAGTCGGCGCCGAGCTGCCAGGTGCCGAGGCCGATGGCCGAGACCTCACGGCCGGTACGGGAGAGAGGGCGCTGCTGCATTGCGGTTTCCTTTCGAAGCGTGCTCCGAGCCTAACCAGCACCTCCGACCCCGGGGCGCGTCACGCGTGAAGCGCCCACCGCCCGAGCGCAACCCCGGGTCGCCTCGTCGACGCCGCGCCTAGCGTGGCGGCACACCCACGGAAAGGACCGCCATGAACACTCCCGCCGACCGGCTCCCCGGAGCCGACGAAGAGAACATCGTCCCCGATTCCGAGGGCGCTGCCGCAGACGTCCCCGCGGGCGCCGCCGGAGCCGACACGGGAGCCGTCGGAGCCGCCGAGATCGATGCCGACGACGAAGCGCGCATCCAGGGCATCTCGAGCCAGAACGACCTGCCCGGCGTGGGCACGCGGGCGGCCGACGGCCTCACGGAGAGGGGCACCGACGACGCGCGCGGCGAGAACGGTTCGACGTCGCGGCACACGGAAGACACCGGACGGCCCGACCACGACGCGGTCGAGACCGACAACCGCACCCCCGCGTCTCCCCCGCCGGCGGACGGCGGCGGCGAGCCGCACGTCGACGGTGACGACCCCATCGCGAAGTTCCAGCCCGGTGTCGGCCGCGACTCCGCCGCGTCGAGCCGGATCGCGCAGAACCTCCCCGACCCCGAAGACGCCTGATCGCCCGCCCCGGAAGACGCGTTCCGGTCGGTTCCGCCGCGCCGGCCGGCCGGGACGCGCCGCTGCCCAGGGGTGCGGACCCGCGAGGTCGCACCCCTGCCCGGGTTCGAGGGCGCTCCCCCTCTCCGACCCCGCCGTGCGCAGTGTGAACGACCGGACACGTCGGCGCAACGGGGTGACCGAGACCCCCACACGGTATCTAGCGTCGTGTGCATGTCCCCCTCCATCGAACGGCTGATGATCAGCGTCGGCGGTGTGACATACGCGCTCGCGCCCACGGAGCACGTCGACGACCTCAAGGCGGAGATCACCCACCAGGTGCGCAGCGGCGGGGGGTTCGTCGACGTCACCATCGACGACGGCCAGCGCCTCAGCTTCCTCATCACGCCCGCATCGACGGTCACCATCGCCGCCAAGACCGTCCACCTCGACATCGACGGCGCGGATGGTCAGGGCGACGAGAGCTGGGGCGCGGGCGCACCGATCACCTACGACGGCGACAGCCCCTACGACCTCATCTGACAGTCACCGCGTCCCAGGCGGCGATCGGCCGCGATCGGCCACCGCACTGTCAGGCTGAAGCCATGGACGATCTGCGCCTCGAGCCCCTCGCCCCCTCGCTCGACGACTACCTCGAACTCCGCCGCGCCTCGGGACTCACCCCGAAGCGCCCCGATCAGGGCGCGCCCGCCCTGACGAACAGCTGGACGTGGCGACGGATCACGGATGCCACGGGTCGCTCCGTCGCGATGGGCCGGGTCGTCGGCGACGGAGGGTGGTACTTCCCGATCGCCGACATGGCGACCCGGCCCTCGCATCAGCGACGCGGTCTCGGGCGCCGCATCCTCGAGGACCTCCTCGCGGAGATCCGCGCGAAGGCCCCCGAGGGGGCGTACGTGACGCTGCTGGCCGACCCTCCCGGTCAGCGCTGTATCGCAGCCTGGGCTTCACCGAGCCGTCGACGGGCTCGGTGACGATGCATCAGCTGCTCGACTGACGCGCTCCCCCCGCCGCGCCCGCCATCCGAGCAGCAGGTCGATCACGACGAAGGCCGCCAGCGTGTAGCCGACCAACGGCAGCACCAGCCCGATCGCGACCGCCGCCGCCAGCACGGCTCCGGTCCCCCACCACGGCGCCTGCCGCAGCGCACCGCGCGCCGGCGCCGCGGCGACCCCCTTCGTCGGCCGCCGCCTCCACCACATCGCGTACCCGAGCACGACGAGCGCGCCGATGCCGAGGGCGAGCGCGACCAGCACCAGCTGATTCGCCAGGCCGAACATCGTGCCCATGTGCAGATCGATCCCCCAGCGCGACAACTTCGCCAGCAGCGGGTAGTCGGCGAAGTCGACCCGGTCGATCACCCGCATGTCCGCGGCGTCGATGGCCACGGCATCCACTTCGGTCGGGAAGCTGCGGTGGACCTCCTGCACGACCCAGGCCGTGCCGTCGGTTGCGGGCGGGCGGATCTCGACGTCGCCGGAATTCGCGTTCACCGTCCGCGCGACGGCGAGCACGTCGTCGAACGACGCGGCATCGACGCTGTGCCCGCCCTCCCGCGCTCCGCCGTGATGGGCGTGGTCGCCGGTCCCGGCGGATCCGTCGAGGGTCGTCACGAGCGTGGGAGTGCCCCCGCCGACGAGCGCCCGCAGGTCGGCCACGTGCGCCCCGGCGTACGGCGACCAGGTGATGCCGGTCGCCGAGAGGAACAGCGCCCCCAGCACCGCCGACACGCCGACGGCCGAGTGCCACGTCGACAACCGCCGGTAGCCGCGGAGGGGTCGTCGCGTCCGACGCCGACGCCGCACCGCGAGACGGCCGACCCACAGCCCGAAGCCTGCCAGTGCGACGATTCCGAGCCAGGATGCCGCGAGCTCGCTGTACCAGCGGCCGACATCGCCGAGGTGCAACGAACGGTGCAGATCGCTGATCCAGTGCCGCAGCGGCAGCGCGCCGCTCGTTCCGTAGACGGGCAGGTCGCCACGGATCTCGGTGGTCGCCGGGTCGACGAAGACCGCCCGTGTCGTGCTCTCGGGCAGCGTGTCGTCGGCGAACATCACGCGGGTGGTGTCGCCGGGCGCGGGCGCCGGACGCACGGCCACCGGCGTCCCGCCGCCGACGTAGGCCTCGGCGGCCCGCACCTGTTCGGCGAGCGGCGTGGACCCCGTCGTCGCGGGTGCCGTCAGCTCGTGCGCGTACATCCCGCGCTCGAGGGTCGGGGTGAGGGCGTAGAGCGCGCCGCTGAGGGCCGCGACGAGGATGAACGGACCGACGAGGAGCCCCGCGAAGAAGTGCAGGCGACGAAGGAGCGGCAGCAACCACCCTCTCCGCCTCGGGTCGGGCGGGGTCGGGGCGCCCACGGGGGCGGAGGCGGTGGCGGTCACGGGCGGACCGCCTCGGAGGCGGAGGAAAAAGACATGCGCAGATCGCTTTCCGGGTGCGCGGAGCACCCGTCATCCGGCGGCCGTCGCGGCGCTGCCGGGACCGCTCCGCGCGGAGACGGCTCAGGGCGCGTCGCTCACGGCGGAGGGCACAGAAGGGAGGGGGCGTCCGGAGAGGACGCGGAACGGCGTCGGCGAGCGCACGACGGCGCTCGACCCGACGGCCGACCACCCCGCCGTCAGCCGGGCGGGGTGGGACTCAGGATGCCGCGACCGGCGGCCCGCGACGCGCTCGGGCGCGCACGACGAGCACCGAGATGGGCCGCACCTCGGCGAGGACCGCTGCGCGCAGGCGCCGGAGGGGCACCGGCGAGAAGCCGACGGCGCGGAGGCGCGCACGCATCCAGGCGACGCAGCGAACAGCAAGGGAGCGCAGGGCCGCGAACGCGCGTTCGCCGCGATGCAGCGCCGCGGCGGTCACCGCGGCCGCGACGAGGTGGGCGCCCGCCATGGCGGCATCCATCGTCATCGCCGGAGCCGACGCTGCGGCGACGGGGATCGAGACCGCCGCGCCGTGCACGTGGCCCACGCCGCCGAGGTCGTAGCTGCCGAGCACGAACAGCGTGTGGAACAGTCCCTGACTGGCCGCGACCGCGAGGACCGACCGCCAGATCGACGGGGCCCGACCGGCGAGCGCCGTGCACACGACGAACGACAGGGCGAGCGGCACGACGACGCCGACGACGCCGGGGATCGCTCCCCCGGCCGACACGTGCGACACCAGCGCGACGAAGGTGGCGACGGATGCCGCGACGGCACCGCTCGCGACGCGTGAACCCCGGCCGTGTCGCATGGCATCCATTGTGTCAGCCCGGTCGGCGCGCCCGGACGCGCGACGCGTCGCCCCTAGGCTGAGGCCACCGACCCTTGGAGGATGCCGTGCCCCGACCCCGCGTCGTCATCGCCGGAGCGAGCGGCTTCGTCGGGCGCGCCCTGACCGCCGCGTTCGCGGACGACGGGTACGACGTCGCCACCGTCGGACGCTCCGGCACGGCGGTCTGGGGTGACGCCGCGGCCATCGAGGGCCTCGTCGACGGCGCCGACGTCCTGGTGAATCTCGCGGGCAAGATCGTGTCGTGCCGGTACACCGACGCGAATCGCGACGAGATCCTGCGCTCGCGCGTCGACACGACACGCGAGCTCCACGCCGCCGTGGCCGCCGCGCGGCGCCCGCCGCGCGTGTGGATGAACGCCTCGACGGCGACCATCTACCGGCACGAGACGGAGCGCGGCAACGACGAGGTCGACGGGACGATCGGCGAGGGATTCTCGGTCGACGTCGCCACGAGCTGGGAGCGAGCCTTCTTCGCCGGCGACCTGCCGACCACCCGGCGCGTGGCGCTGCGCATGGCGATCGTGTTGGGCGACGGCCCCGCCACCCGCATGCTGCTCGCGCTCGGGCGGCTGGGCCTGGGCGGCCCGCAGATCGACAGCTGGTGGTTTCCGCACCGCCGCTACCGCGGGATCGGCGCGCGACCGACGGGCTCGGTGTGGTCGTCTTGGCACCGCACGTCGGGTCGCCAGCGCTTCAGCTGGATCCATATCGACGACGTCGTGGCATCCGTGCGCTTCCTCCGCGACCGCGACGATCTGGCCGGTCCGGTGAACCTCGCCGCTCCCGGCGTCAGCGACAACCGCGCAGTCATGCGCGAGGTGCGACGGGTGGCCAGGATGCCGCTGGGCCTCCCGGCCTTCCGCTGGATGCTCGACCCGGCGATGGCGCTGCTGCGCAACGAGCCCGAACTCGTGCTGAAGAGCCGGTGGGCGGTGCCGCGCGTGCTCACCGACGCCGGCTTCACCTTTCGTCATCCCGAGCTCGGCCCCGCACTCGACGCCGTCGCCGCGGTGCGGCGTCCGCGAGCACGCGACCTCTTCTCGGCCTGAAAGCCCGGACGCCGCTCCTCGCGCCGATAAGGGGCGCGGGAAGCGGCGTTTCAGACCGTGCGGGGCGGGCCGTTCGCGTCACGAGAACAGGGGATGCCACGAGAACAGGACGATGTGCGCTCGAACGACCTGTTCTCGGCGCATCACCTGTTCTCGGATCGGCGCGGCCCGCGCGCCCCGGTCAGACCTGTCGGCGGATGAAGCGCATGAGCGCCGCGATGATGCCGATGATCAGGACGATGATGCCGATCCACAGCAGGAACTTCACGGCCTCGACGAAGACGCCGAGGAACAGGAGCACGAGACCGACGATGACGAGGATGATGGCGAGAGCTGGCATGCCTCTACCCTGCTCCCGCCCGAACGCCGCTCCCACCGCCTTGACACGCGCCCTCCGCCGCGACAGCGGCCGTGTCAAGTCCGCTGCGGGCGGGCGCACCGAGGTCTAGCGTCGAGCCACCACGACCCAGGAGGCGGCAATGGCTGAACGCGACGTCAACGGACACGGCACGGGACCCGACGAAGGCGAATACACCGACCTGGAGCTGCCGGACGGCACCGCCGATCGCGGCAGCGCAGACCTCCCCGGCGTGTACGTCGACCGCCAGAACGCCGACGGCACCGAGGACCGGCCCCGCTCCGACGAAGCCGGCGCCTACACCGACGTCGAGCTGCCCCACGGGGACGAGTCGCGCGAGGACCTCGACGACCCCGGCGAGTACACCGACCGCGATCAGTGACCGCTCAGCGCTCGAGCGTCGACTCGGGCGCCACGCCGTAGGCGGCGCGGTAGGCCGCCGAGAAGGCGGCACTGTCCACGAAGCCCCACCGGGCTGCCACGTCGTCGATCGTGACGCAGGTGGGATCCGCCTCGATCAGGTCGGCGTGCGCCGCACTGACCCGCGCCGCGGTGAGATACCCCTCCGGGGTGTCGGTGAGCTGGCCGTTCGCGGCGAACGCGCGCCGCAGGCCCTGCGTCGAGGTACCCACCGCCCGTGCCGCATCGTCGACGGTCACGGCCAGCGACGCATGATCGTCGATCCACGCCGTGGCCGAGGTGTAGATCGATGCCTGCTCCAGCGCCGATGCGCGTCGTTCGCGCGGATCGCCCAGCAGCGGGAAAGTCTCCAGCGTCGCCGCGACGAGCGCGCGTCGCACGTGCGCACGAGCCAGCGGCTCCGCCATGACCGGCACCTGGGTCAGCGACCAGCGGACCGTGGCCAGCCAGTAGTCGCGCATGCGGCGCGACACGGGACCTGCGCCGGCGAAGCGGACGGTCAACGATTCGTCACCGTAGATCGCCCGCGCCGATTCCGTGAGCCACGCGGTGTCGAACGCGATGAGCTGCACCATCGTGTCGTCCGGGCGCCCGACGAGGTCTTCGCCGGGCTGGACGAGGCCCGGTTCGACGCTGTACTCCCCCGTCTGCGACCCGACCGTCCAGGCATAGCCCGGGGTCGAGGTGGCGAAATAGAACCGATCCGCCTCGTAGATGACCTCGGCCCGGCAGTTCCACGTCAGCCGTCGCATCGAGAACGCCTCATCGCCGACGGCGATCTCGGCGAACGAGGCGCGCTCGGCCTGCACGTCGACGTGACCGTAGTGCGCCTGCAGCCAGGCCTGGGTCTCGGCGACGTCGGCGGTGCGGACGCTCGTCGTGAAGAAGTCGTTCATGGGGGGATTCGTCCGCCAGCGGAAAGTCGGGGGCTCGGAGCCCAATGATAGTTAACCTGCACCCTCACCCCCTCGCGAAGGAAACCCGATGTCGAACTCGCCCCTCATCCGCCCCATCAGCCCCTATGACGCCGGGGAGGTGTTGACCATCCAGCGCGCCGCTTTCGCGAGCGAGGCGCTCATCTACGGCGACCCCGACATGCCTCCGCTCACCCAGACGCTGGAGGAGCTCCGGGCCGAGCTCGTCGAGAACCTCGGCTGCGTGGCGGTCGCCGGCCATCGCGTGGTCGGCGCCGTTCGCGCCCGTCTCGACGGCGAGCTGCTGCTCATCGGCCGCCTCGCCATCGCCCCCGACCAGCAGGGCGAGGGCCTCGGTACCCAGCTGCTCACCGCCGTCGAAGATCGCGGCCGAGAGGCGGGAGCGACCGAGGCGGAACTGTTCACCGGCGGCCTGAGCGAGGCGAATCAGCGACTCTACGAGCGCGAGGGCTATCACCGCACCGAAGAGACCGCCGACGGCGAGATCTTCTACCGCAAACCGCTCGTCTGACCTGCCGGGCACCGTCACGAGAACAGGGGATGCGACGAGAACAGGGGGATCCGGCCGAGATCGGCCTGTTCTCGTGACATCCCCTGTTTTCAACCACACGGATGCCGAAGGGCCGCCGCCCGCACCCGGACGACGGCCCCTCGTGAGTTTCGCTGCTTACGGCGTCGGCATGCCGCCGTTGACGTTGAGCGTCTCGCCGATGACGTAGCTCGACTCCGCCGAGGCGAGGTAGACGTACGCCGGGGCGAGCTCCGCAGGCTGACCCATGCGGCCGAGCGGCGTCTCCTCGCCGAACTCGTCGACCTTCTCGTCGGGCTGTCCGTCGGTGACCTGCAGCGGCGTCCAGATCGGGCCGGGCGCGACGGCGTTCACACGGATGCCCTTCGGCGCGAGCTGCTGGCCGAGCGCCTTGGTGAAGGTGTTGATGGTCGCCTTGGTCGAGGCGTAGTCGACCAGGATCGGCGCCGGCGAATACGCCTGGATCGACGTGGTGTTGATGATCGTCGAGCCGGGCTGAAGGTGCGGCACCGCCTCTTTGCAGATCCAGAACATCGCGTAGACGTTCGTCTTGAACGTGTCGTCGAACTGCTCGTCGGTCAGCGTCGTGACGTCCTCGTTGAAGATCTGCTTGCCGCCGTTGTTCACGACGATGTCGAGGCCCCCGAGACCTGCGACGGCTTCCTCGACCAGGGTCTTGGCGTACTCGCGCTCGCGCAGGTCGCCGGGGATCTGCACGACGGTGGCGCCGGCCTCGCGCAGGATGCCGGCGATGCGGTCGGCATCCACCTTCTCCTCGGGCAGGTACGACATCGCGACCGAGGCGCCCTCGCGGGCGAAGGCGATCGCGGTGGCCGCGCCGATGCCCGAGTCGGCGCCGGTGATGAGGGCCTTGCGTCCTTCCAGACGTCCGCTGCCGACGTAGGTGTCCTCACCGAGGGCGGCCTTCGGCGTCAGCTCGGCGTCGAGACCGGGCTCCTTCTGGTCCTGCGACTGCGGGTCGATGTCGGCATAGAGCTTCGCCGGGTCGGTGAAGGTGTATTGCGTGCTCATGGCGAGTCCTTTCTGAGGGGGATGGATGCCGGGACGGTGGGCCCCGGCGGAGGGGTCAGCGGTCGCCGAGCTCGGCGTCATCCACCAGTTCGCGGATGACGAGGGCGGCGTTGATGAGGGCGAGATGGCTGAGCGCCTGCGGGAGGTTGCCCCAGAAGGCCCCGTCGGCCTCGGCGATCATCTCGGAGTAGATGCCGACGTCGTTGCCCTGGGCGACGAGGGCGTCCATCGCCTCGATCGCCTCGGCGTGCCGACCGACGCACGCCAGCGCGGTCGCCCGCCAGAAGGCGCAGGCGACGAAGGTCTGCTCCTCCTGGTCCATGCCGGTGTAGCGGTAGACGAGGTGGTCGTCGGTGGTGAGGCGCTCGGTGATGGCATCCAGGGTCTTCGACATGCGCTCTCCCCGGTCGAACCCGGTCGGGGCATGCAGCAGCACCGAGGCGTCGAGGTCGGGGCTCCCCGGGGCGATCGTGTAGGCCTCGAGCTCCTCCGACCAGCACCGCTCCTCGACCCAGGCGTGGATGCGATCGCGCTCGGCGCGCCAGCGATCGCCGTTGTCGGGGATGTGTCCCCCGTCGGCGAGCCACTGCGCGTCGTCGAGGGCCTTCCAGCAGCCCATCTTCGACGAGGTGTAGTGCCGCAGCTCGGGCAACTCCCACATGCCGGAGTCCTCGCGGCGCCAGAGATCGCACGTGCGGTCGGCGACATCGGCGAGCAGGCGTCCCGTCTGGGTGTCGAGACGGTTGCCGGCCTCGACGTACGTGCGGCACAGCGCGATGAGGTCGCCGTAGACGCCGAGCTGGAGCTGGCCCTGGGCGGGGTTGCCGGTGACGACCGGTTGGTTGCCGTTCCACCCCGGGACTTCGTGCTTCTCGAGACCGATCTCGGCGTCGCCGTCGAGCGTGTACATCACCTGCACCTCGGGACCGTTCCGGCGAATGGTGCGCAGCAGCCACGAGATCGCCGCGTGCGTCTCTTCGCGCAGGCCGAAGCCCACCCAGGCGTGCGCGGTGTACGCCAGGTCGCGCACCCAGGCGTAGCGGTAGTCCCAGTTCTTGCCACCCCGGGGGTTCTCGGGCAGCGACGTCGTCGCGGCCGCGGCGATCGCACCGGTGGGGCTGAAGAGCAGGAGCTTCAGGGCGAGGGCACTGCGCTGCACGTCGTCGGCCCACGGGCCTTCGTACGAGAACTCGTCCGACCACATCGTCCAGCCGCCGATGGTGCGATCGATTCCGCGGTCGACGTTCTGCGCGTCCGGGATGCGAAGCGGTTCCCCCTCGGTCGCAGCGATCACGAGCAGGTGTCGCGACCCCTTCGACGTCGTGAAGCCACCGTCGATGCTCTCGTCACCGGCATCCGGTTCGCCCTCGACGCCGTGCTCGTGACCCGTGACCGCGAGCGAGACGTGTCCGATGCGCATGATCGAGAAGCCGTCGATGCGCTCGGTCCACGGCGCCGCTGACCGCAGCATCGTCCCCGGCTGCACGCACCACGCGAACTCGACCTCGCCCTTGACGCCCTCTACCCGTCGCGCGAGCTCCGCCCACGGCAGGCGGCCGGCGATGCCGGTGACCATGGCATCCGTCAGCGTGGCGACGCCGGTCTCGGTCGTGAACGTCGTCTCGAGCACGTTCGTGCGGGGGATGTAACGGCGGGTGACCTCGTACTCCCCCACTGGGGCGAGCTGGATGCAGCCTCCCGCCGACTCGTCGACGAGCCGCGCGAACACGGGTCGCGAGTGGATGTTCGGCAGCGGGAGCCAGTCGACCGACCCGTCGAGGCCGATGAGCGCCACCGTGCGACCGTCGCCGATCGCCGCGTAGTCGCGGAGCGGCCGAGACGGCGACGGGGGTTCGATGGGCACGTCTTCACGCTAGGAACGGTGCGAGACGGTCAGGCCGGGGTTGTCGTTTGGTTGCCGAGCGGCTACGGGCCATGCGCTCGTGTCATTGCGACCCGTGGGCCCGAGGCGTTGTTCTCGACGCGCATGACCTCGATGCAATCGTCGGTGCTCAGTCTTTCCCCGCTTCACCTTCGGGGACGGCCCCACCCACGTCAGTGCCCGCCAGAGGGACACTGCGCGAGAGACGTCGAATAATGAGCCAGAAAGCGAGTGTCGCGAATGCCGAGATGAGCACGACGTAGACGAGACCCGGCACCCCGGTCACGCCACCGAGCAACCACAAAGCCGGCAAGAGGACTGCGACCGGGCCCGCGACCGCCGCCGCGAAGGGCGCTCGGTCCCGTGAGCGCGAGAAGACCCACCCGCGCGCCGCGTAGGACGTGACCGCTGCCGCGACGATTCCCCCGCCGACGAAGAGCGCGAGGATGTTCCACGCCGCTCCGACCTCATACGCCCGCTCAGGGTACGGAGAATAAAGGACCCAGACAAAGATCGGCATAGCCACGGCCGCCAGCATCGCGGCCGCGATCAACAGTTGTACCGTCGCCACCATGTGGACTCGCCTCGACATCGTCAATTGGTCCCCCTCACACCTTCTTCTGTAGGCATTCCCGACGAACCGTCCCTGGTGAAGATCAACGCCTGATCCAGAGTGTCGTCATCGAGAGCACCCACCTGATAGACGATTCGGAGGTCCCCTGATCGCGCGTTCTGTTCGACAGTGAAACGCAGGCTTCTTGGACACGACTCGTCCTCGTAGCTCCTGAGATGGAGCACCGGAGCGCCGTCCGGTGGAAAAGCGTCCGCCTGGAAGGACGAGCTAGGTGTCCATTCGATGTCACCCAGGTCGGAGGGGCCGTCGATTCTTCCTACATTGCAGTCCAAATTCGCCGGCCAGTGGTTCACTTCGGCCCGATGTCCCTTCCCGTCGAGGAATATCTCGACAGCGTTCTCGGCGGGCGAGACACCGATCCAACGGCCGGCGAGGTCCCCCGCGTGGACTTCGGAGACGGGATTCCACACGCGCGCGAGCACCTCGAGCGTTGCGAAGGTCAATCCAGCGACGATCGCTACAGCAGTAGCAATCACTCCCATCGAAATCCAGAAGTATTTCACCGAGCCTTCTCCTCCCACACCAGAGTCTCCCTGACGGGCGCCAACGGCCCGCCGCCGTCCGCCGCATGCAAGACCTCCGACGGGAGATTCAACCCCCGGAGTGCGGATGAAAGTTGAGTCGTATTTGTAGCTTGATAGGTCACCCAAACCTCCCCCGATTTGTCGCGTCTCACGGCAGAGACGGTCAGTTCGTAGCTCCCAAGGGCCACCATCGTCCGGTTCGCGTCGCCGGCGCCCGACCAATAGACGGTGGTAGCGATATCGCGGACGAAATTGGAGTTGGGGGGAGAACCTGCGGAGTATCCGCCTGTCAGTCCGACCGGGCTCTGCCCTGCATCAAGGGCGGCCTTCACGTCCCGCCGAAGGTCCGCGGTCTCGACGGCATTCTTGACCGACGCGACCATCCCCCCTCCCCGGTATGTAACTTCTTTTGGAAGTAGTCCGGCAGCCCATCCAGCCAGCAATGCACCCTGATCTGTGGAGGTGAATGACAAGATGTCCACGACGGTCGAGCTTCTCGGAGGAGCTCCGACCGAAATAGCCGTCAATAGAACTTTGCTCATCGCGTTGATTCCAGTTACCGCGGCGGGCCGCGCAGGTGTCCGACAACCCCAATCCATGTACCCGCAGCCGCGAACGGTCCGAAGATGCCTGAGGGACTGCAGCTCCCCTGATCGCGACCTGGGCTGTTTCACCGTTCCCTTGGGCACCGGCCCGCCAAACCGTCCGTTCGTCGTCCTCAAGGTCTGGACCGGCAGCTGACCGATTGTGGACCGGTGGGCGTTGACCCGGTTGAGCATGCGCGTCTGCTCGCGCTGCGCCTCACTCCGATACGCCGGCGACCGACCCGACCCGCCGCCGCCGTCGAAGCGCGTGTGCACGAACCCGAAGGCATCCGCGTACGACACCGGCGAGTTCTTCACGTACGCGTAGCGGTTCAGCGACTGGGGGTCATCGAGGTCGCCGCGCCACGAATCCGCCTCCAGCCACGACCCCACCGTGGGGTCGTACGAGCGCGCGAAGTACTCGTCCAGGCCGAGGCTGGCATCACCGGGCTGAGCGTCGTAGCCGACAGTGGCATCCCACCCGGACGTCTCGAACGTCGCACCGCCGAAGTCGCCGTACGACACCAGGTCGTCGAGCACTCCCCCGCTCGTCGCCGTCGCCGTGACGTCGCGGGCGTCGCCGAGCAACCACGACACCCCCGACGCACCCGACTGCACCAGCGCGTCGCCGTCGGCGTCGCGCAGAAGGCTCGACGCCCCGTGACGAGAACTCGAACCCGCGACCGGCAGCAGCCCGTCCCACGCCCGCGTCGACTCGTCTGTGCCGAACGCCTCGGTGTCCTTCGCACCGACTCGGCGATCGAGACCGTCGTACACGTATGCGGTCGAGCGGCCCTCCGCCGACGTCCCGGTCAACCGGCCGGCGGCGTCGTGCGCGAATGTCGTCCGCTGCCCGTCCACCACTGCCGACGACCTCGACCCCGCGGCGTCGTACGCGTAGCTTGCGCCGTCTGAGGTGGATGTCACCCGGCCCGCGGCGTCCAGAGTCGTCGTGACGGCGCGGTCGCCGGTCGCCCAGCTCGTGCGATTGCCCGCGGCGTCGTACCCGTAGCGAGAGGTCTCGCCCCCGCCCGTCGCCGACTCGATGAGCCGCGCGAGGTCGTCATAGTCGTACGACTGCTCGGTGGCATCCGTCGCGCCGTCGGGTGCGGTGATCGTGCGCGCCCGCGAAGCGACCGACCCGTCAGGGTTCCACGCGTAGTCGTACGTCAGCGACGCACCGGCGGGAGCGGCCGTCTCCGGCGACGGCAGCGTGCGCCGATCGAGGTAGGCCGCGGTCTTGACGCACTTCTTCGCGGCACCCGCGGCGGGGACCGCCCGCTTGTCGAGGTAGTCCGCGACGCCGCGGCATCCATCGACCTGCGTAATCAGGGCGGGGACGGTACTCGCCGCAGCAGTCGCCGCAGCGTCACCCGCAGCAGGCGGTGTCGCGTGCGATACCCGCGTGACCTGACCGACCGCGTCGTACGCGACCGTCGTCGACACCCCGTTCGGCCGCTCGATGCCCGTGCGCCGCCCGGCCGCGTCGTACGCGTACGCGACGTCGCCGAACGGTGTCGACTGCGTCGTCGCGCGGCCGGCGGCGTCATACGTGAACCGGGTGACCGTGCCGTCGGGCAGGGTCGTGGCGGCCGTGAGACCTGTGGCGGTGTATTCGTGCGTGAGCTTCTGCCCGTTCGAGTCGAGCTGCTCCAGAACCCGGCCGGCCTTGTCATAGATCCACCCGGTGACGCCGGTGGGGTCGGTCATCGCGATCGGGCGCTGCTCGGCGTCGTACTCGAAGCCGACGTCGCCGTCAGACCGCGTCATCGAGGCGACATCGCCACGCACGTCGTAGCGGTACGCGGCGATGAGCCCGACCGCGTTCGACTCCCGCAGCACCCGCCCGGCGGCGTCGTACGCCGTCTCGGTCCGCTCCCCCGCGGGACCCGTCTCGACGATCGGCCGGCCCGCCGTGTCATACTCCCAGCCGGTCATCGCCCCTGTCGGACCGGTGATGCCGGTCAGCAGCCCCGTCGCACTGTAGGCGTAGGTCGTGGTGACGTTGGTGTCGCTGTCGGCGGGAGCTGCGGCATCCGCTGCTTCGACGACGGTGGTCAGATTGCCGAGCGGGTCATACGCGTACGTCGTGGTGATGCCGTTCGCGTTCGTCGCACTCGTGCGGCGCCCGGCCCGGTCGTAGCCGAACCGCTGCTCCGCGTCGAGCGCATCGACGATCCGCACGACGCGACCCACCGCGTCGTACTCCACATGGGCCTCGGCCCCCACGGGGTCCGTTTCGACGACGACCCGTCCCACCGCGTCGTAGGTGTTGCGGGTCACGGCACCGAGCGGGTCGGTGACGCTCGTCGTGCGACCGGCGGCGTCGTACGTGAACGTCGTCCGCGCGCCGTCGGCGTCGACGACGGCAGTGATCTGACCCGCGGCGTCGTACTCGTAGTGTTCGACGGCACCCGTGGCATCCGTCATCGCGAGGACTTGTCCCGCCGCATCGACCTCGAAGAGCGTCGGATTGCCGAGACGGTCGATCGTGCCGATGAGGTTGCCGTCGATGTCGTAGACGAACTCGGTGGTGTATCCCGCGGGGTCGGTGACCGTGGTCACCCGGTCCAGCGGGTCGTACGCGTAGGTCGCGACCTCTCCCGCGGCGTCGGTCTCGGTCGCCACGCGTCCGACCTCGTCATACGTGACACTCGTCGAGACGCCGGTCGGGTCGGTGGTCCGCACGGTCCGGCCGAGCTGGTCGAGCTCGAGCGACGTGACGGCCCCGGCGGCATCCATGACGGCGGTAGGGATTCCGGTGGCATCGACCTGCTGCTCCCAGTGGCCCCCATTCGGGTCGACGACGCCGGTCTCGCGGTACGCGGCATCCAGCAGAAGCTGCGTCGCCGCGCCCTCGGGGTCGGTCGTCGAGACGAGGTTGTCTTCGCGGTCGTACGCATACCGCGTTTCCGCTCCGTCCGCCGCGACGCTCTTCGCCATCCGCAGCAGGGCGTCCCACTCGTAGCGCGTCACCGCGCCCGTGGCATCCGTCGCCGAGGTCAGGTTGCCGGTCCGGTCGTAGGTGAAGGTCGTTCGCGCACCGGTGGGGTCGACGGTCGCGACGATCCGGTCGGCGGCATCCCACTCCCACGTCGTGACCGCGCCGAGCGGATCGGTCACGGCGGTCAGTCGGTTGCTCGCGTCGTACGCGTACGCGGTGCGGTGCCCGAGCGGGTCGATGAGCGCGGTGAGGTTGCCGCGGGCGTCGTACTCGTAGCGGGTCGTCGCCCCCGAGGGTGCGATCGCCGCCGACAGGTCGCCCCCGGGCGTGTACTCGTACCGCATCGTCGTCCCGTCGGGGCGGTCTTCGGCCGTCACCAGGCCCCGCGCGTCGTGCGCGTACGCCCAGGTGCGCCCGAGCGAATCGGTTCGGGATGCCACCTGACCCGACGGCGTCGAGGTGTACCGGGTCTCATGGCCCGCGGCATCCGTCTCGCTCGCCAGATTCCCCGCCGCGTCGTAGACGTACCGCGTGGTGCGTCCCGCCTCGTCGGTGTGCGTGGTGACATCGCCCCGGGAATCGAATTCCCACCGTGCGACCTGGCCGTCGGGGTTCTCGACGCTCGTGATGCGGTACCGGTCGTCGAAGCCGAAGATGCTCTGACGGCCCTCGTTGTCGGTGTAGACGGTGCGGCCCGGCTCGTAGACGAATCGGCGCTCGGTACCCTCGGCGTCGCGCTGCGAGACCACGCGTCCCTGGTCGTCGTAGGCGTTGACGAGGTAGGTCGAACCGGCCTCGTCGGTGGCGGTGAGCATGCGGTGCGCCGCGTCGTACGTGAAGGAGCGGGTGCCGCCGCTGGCATCGGTGATCGACACCAGGTCTCCCGCGCCGTCGTAGGCGAGTCGCCACGTGCGTCCGTCGGGGAGGCGGAATGCCGTCACGCGCCCGACGCCGTCGCTCTCCAGCGCCACCGTCTGCCCGGCGGCGTCGGTGACCGACGTCAGGGGCACGAACTGGTGAACGTTCGGATCGGCCGCGCCGTACGTGAGGGTGGTGGTGGCGCCCGAGGCGTCGGTGTGGCTGACGAGTTCGCCGATCCCCTCGATATCGGCCGCGTCGAACACCCACGACGCCCCCTCACGGTCGGCGAGGCGAAGGCGCCCCGACCCGGCCTCGACGAGGGTGAGGTCGGGATCGTCGGCGGAGGTATAGCCGCCCGCGCCGTCGGCGGTGAAGACGTACGACGCGCCGTCGCCGCGCACCGTGAGGACGGATCCGTCGGAGAACCGCTGCGCGCGCGCTCCGAGGCTGAACGACCACCCCGCTCCGACGCGCGAAAGTCGACCGTCCTGTGCGTTGTAGACGAGGGTCGCCTCGATCGCCTGCGCACCCGGCCCGCTGAGCGAGAACAGGGGGAAGGACTCGACGAGGTTGCCGGTCGAGAACGACACGGGGTCGGCGCCGTAGATCTGGTGGTTCTGGTAGCCGAGGTGTCGCCAGCGGGCGAGCTCCGCCTGCGACGGCGGCGAGGGCCATCCGCCGGTCGCCGGGTCGGAGCAGTCGAACCCCTGCGATTCGAGGTAGCCGCCGAGAGAGCGGAACGCGCCGTCGACGATGCTCCCGAACCCGTGATCGATCACGGGCCGGTCGAAGTTGTTGTCGAGGTAGAGCGCCTCGACGTGCGCGTACGCGCCCGGGAGATTTGCGTACTCCGCGAACGGGAAGTTGCGAGTGGATGCCGCCCGCTTGGCGGGCCTGCCGGTGTAATCGGGCAGATGGTCGACGAACGACTGCGCGAGCGCGTTGTCGCCGCCGCGGGAGCGCGAGAACGCCAGCGTCCCGCCCTCACGCTCGGTGCCCCACGCGAACCCGCGCCAGGTGTTGAAGCCGAAGGCCACCGTCGCGTCGGGGTTCGCCGCCTCGGCGACGCGTGCCCGCGTGTCACGAGACACGAAGCGCACGCCCGCCGGTCGCGTCACCGTCACTCGGGCGAGGCACCGCTCCTCGAGCATCCCGCGCAGACGGTCGACAAGATCCCAGTTGTAGGGGAACTCCGACGCCGGCGCGGGCGTCTGCACCGAGCCTTCGTCGTTGTCGGGGTCGAGCACGACGCGTGGGCCGGGAGCGGGGACGAAGGGGATGCCGATGACCACGAACTGCGACAGGTGATCCGACTCGCCTCGCACGGTGTTCGTCTCGGCGTCGAAGTACGACGGCAGCAGCGACCACGGCTCGCCCGGGTCGGAACGGGTGTAGATCTGCAGCGTCGCGGGGTCGACACCGGCGTCCTGCACACGGTCCGCGTCGACGGCGAGTGCAAGCGAGATACCCGGGGTGACGTCGTAGACCGGGGGTCCGTCTGCGGATACATCGTCGGGCACCTCGCGCAGCTCGGCTGGGAATGACGTGAGCCGCTCGCCGCCGGCATCCGTCGCCGTGATCTCGACGACCTCGGACACCACGGTGCCGGCCGTCTCGGCCGCTGCGGTGCGCAGGGCCATCGCCTCGCCGACGGGTTCGCGGGCCTCGAGCGTGACGCTGCGGTGGATGTCGTGTCCGGAGAAGACCGCGCTCACGCCGAGCTGGTCGGCACGGAGCGTGGAGGCGACGCCCGGCTCGAGGTGCGCCGAGCCCGCGGGCGCGGCGGGCGTTTGGTCTCGAATCAGGCCGACGCCGGGGAGGGATGCGACTCGGTCGGGCGTCACGGGGAGCGCGGCCTCGCGCACACGCTCGAGCACCTCGGCACGTGCGACGGCGGCCAGCTCCGCCGCGGTGGCGGGCGGTTCGGCAACGACCCCGCCGCCGATGATCACAACGGCAGCGACGAGGGCCGCGACGAGGCGCCGGATCACGCGTCCGTCTCCGCGTCGGCGTGACGGCGGCGTGCGCGCATCGCGATACCGACGGCCAGAGCGATCGCAGCAACGACGCCGACCCACAGCGCTACGTTGCCGCCGGTGATGGCGAGACCGTTCACGCTCTTCACGCATGCCGCGAGCTCTGCCGCATCCGAGACCCCGTTGGCGTCGAAGTCCTCCGTGCCGTCGGCGCACGTGCGCGTTCCGCAGATGACGAACTCGACCCAGTCGCCGATCCGGTCGGCGTCGGCATCTTCTTTGGCGTTCGAGCACGTGTCGGAGTCACACACCAGACGCTCCGCGTAGTCGGGGATGCCGTCGTCGTCGCGATCGGCCGTCGGCGAGGCGCAGGTGGTGTCCCCGCACGCCGGCACTTCGGTGGCATCCGGGATACCGTCGCCGTCGCGGTCCTCCACCCCGGTAGCGCACGTCGCCGACCCGCAGACGGCGCGCTCGACCGCGTCGGCGATCGTGTCGCCGTCAACGTCGGCTGTCTCGACGGCCGCCGCGGGAAGTGGTGCCGCGGTCGCGACGACCACCCCCGCGAGCGCCGCGATGGCGACAGCGATCGCCAGGGACAGCGAACGGAACAGGGGAGCAGAGCTCATGGAGGTCCTCTCGAAGCGACACGGCTGAGCGTCGGCCCTTCGAACCTGATGAATGCGCCGAGCGCCATCCGGCCAGAGGCGCGGGATTGCACCGCTTTAGATCGCAGAATTCACCCGGCTACCGCGCCGTCCGTGGCCCCGCAACCCCCCGGGCGCACCCGAGCGCCGCGCCTAACGTCGCTACCGACCGCGAGTGAAAGGAACGCGCATGTCCACCACCACGAAGGACGCCCCGACCAAGAACCGTCGCCGCCCGGCCCGCGGCGGCAGCGGCCCCGAGACCACCGACGAGCAGAACGCCGAGAAGGGCTTCCAGGCGTCGGAGAAGCTCACCGACAGCCTGCAGGCCGTGCTCGTCGACCTGATCGAGCTCTCGGTCCAGGGCAAGCAGGCCCACTGGAACGTCGTCGGCAAGAACTTCCGCGACACCCACCTGCAGCTCGACGAGATCATCGACGCCGCCCGTGAGTTCAGCGACGAGGTCGCCGAGCGCATGCGCTCGCTGCACGCGCTGCCCGACGGCCGCAGCGACACCGTCGCCGAGACCACGACCCTGCCCGAGTTCCCCCAGGGCGAGGTCGACACCGCCGAGGTCATCGACCTCATCACCGAGCGCCTGGATGCCACGGTCGGCACCGTCCGCGACGTGCACGACGACGTCGACGACGAAGACCCCACGAGCGCCGACATCCTGCACGGCGTGCTCGAGCGCCTCGAGCAGCTGTCGTGGATGGTCAGCGCCGAGAACCGCGTCGCCCGCAAGTCGTAAGCGCGAGCGAGAACACCGGATGCCGGGGCCTCAGGGCCTCGGCATCCGTCGTTTCCGTGAGCGTTCCGCCGGGTTCGACGGGCCCAGCCATTGCGGCTCGGCACGTTCGGTGCCGGAGCCGGTCGAAGGGCGGTCGCAGTCCGCCGCAGGGCTAGCCCCGAGCGATCAAGAACGGCGGGTGGGGACCCTCCAGCCGCGCGAGAGCGACTTTCACCTCACCGAGAGAGTGCCCCACCGCGGAAAAGCGCTCGTCGGTGCGCGTCTCCAGCCGTACGAGACCGAGCTTGACCTCCATCAGGGAGCCACCGACCGTGGCGAAGCGCTCAACCGTGTGATCCTCCATCCGATCGAAGCGCGCGTCCATCCGATCGAAGCGCGCGTCCACGCGCGAGAAGCGGGCGTCAGTGCGCTGCTCGACACGGCCCAGCATCCACTTCACTCCGCCGAGCAGAGTGGCCGACATAGACAGGAAGAGGCCGATGGCTGTCGCGATGAGCGGGAGGGCTTCCACGTCGGTCTCCTTCTCTGAGCGGCAATGCACCGACTGTAGCGGTCTCGACGAGAGCGCCCAGCGAGATGTTCGCGGCTCGTGCAGAAGTTCACCCGCCTGCACGACGTGGAGAAGGCCTCAGAGCCGCAGCACCTCGGTGACCCGCACGATCGCGGTGCCTTCCTCTTCAGACGCGGCAAGGTCGACCTGCGCGCGGATGCGCCAATCGTGGTCGCCGGCGGGGTCGTCGATCGTCTGCTCGACGCGCCACACGCCCTCGGCGGCGGCGGACTCGTCGATGTCGACCAGCGCCGACGAGCGCGACGCTCCGCCGGTGCCGATCGCGTCGTGCTCGTCGAAGTAGCGATCGAGCGCGCCCGGCCAGTCGACGTCGGGGTCGAGCTCCACCAGCTCGTCGTCCTTCTGCAGCGCGGCGAGCTGCACGCGACGGAACATCTCGTTGCGCACGAGCACGACGAACGCGCGCCGGTTCGTGAGGATCGACGGCGGCGCCGGCGGCACGACGGGTCCGTCCGGATCGTCGGCAGGGTTGATCAGCTGCTCCCACTCGTCGACGAGACTCGAGTCCACCTGGCGCACGAGCTCGCCCAGCCAGGCGATCAGGTCGAGCAGATCGGGCGTCTGTGCATCCACCGGCACGGTCTGGCGGATCGCGCGATACGCATCGCTGAGGTACCGCAGCACCAACCCCTCGCTCCGGGCGAGCTGGTAGAGCGACACGTACTCGCCGAACGAGCAGGCCCGCTCGAACATGTCGCGCACGACCGACTTGGGCGACAGCTCGAAGTCACGGATCCAGGGCTGGCTCGACGCGAACACCTCGTACGCCTGGGCGAGCAGCTCGTCGAGAGGCTTCGGCCAGGTGATCTCCTCGAGCAGCTCCATGCGCTCGTCGTACTCGATGCCCTCGCGCTTCATGGCCGCGACCGCCTCGCCGCGGGCACGGAACTGCTGCTGCGACAGGATGGGGCGCGGGTCGTCGAGCGTCGCCTCAATAACGCTGACGACATCGAGCGCGTAGTGCCCCGTGCCCACGCTGCCGGCGGCCGCCGTGGCATCCGGCCCCCGCCCGAGCTCGACCTCGGGATCGAGCATCTCGATCGCGGCGAGCGCGAACGGCGACAGCGGCTGGTTGAGCGCGAAGTTCGGCTGCAGGTCGACGGTGAGCCTGATGCGCGAGTCGCCAACATTCGTCGCTTCGGGTCCGCTCGAAGCGACAGATTCTGGCGACTCACGCGGCGAGGGGACGACCTCGACCACGCCGGCCTGAACCAGCGTGCGGAAGATCGCGAGCGCGCGGCGGGCGAGGTCGAACTGGCGGGGGCGGGGCTCGTGGTTGTCGAAGACCAGCGAGCGGACGTTGCCGAACACGTCTCCGCCGCGCGCGATGACGTTGATGAGCATCGCGGCGCTCAGCTTCATCTGCGGCTGAAGCGGTTCGGGCTCGGCGGCGACGAGGCGGTCGTAGCTCTGCTCGGTCCAGTTGACGAAGCCCTGCGGCGCCTTCTTGCGCACGATCTTCTTCTGCTTCTTCGGGTCGTCGCCGGCCTTGAGGATTTGAGCTGCGTTCTCGATCTCATGGTCGGGCGCCATGACGACCACGGTGCCCGCGGTGTCGTAGCCGGCCCGACCCGCGCGGCCGGCGATCTGATGGAACTCGCGCGCGGACAGCTGGCGCATGCGCGTGCCGTCGTACTTGGTGAGCGCCGTCATCAACACGGTGCGGATCGGCACGTTGATGCCGACGCCAAGGGTGTCGGTACCGCAGATGACCCGCAGGAGCCCGCGCTGGGCGAGCGTCTCCACGAGCCGGCGGTAGCGGGGCAGCATGCCGGCGTGGTGCACGCCGATGCCCGCCCGCACATAGCGCGACAGCGTCTTGCCGAAGCCCGTCGTGAAGCGGAAGCCGCCGATCGCCTCGGCGATCTCGTCGCGCTGCTCGCGCCCGATGATGCGGATGGATGACAGCGCCTGCGCCCGCTCCATCGCGGCGGCCTGCGAGAAGTGCACGACGTAGATCGGCGCCTGCTTGGTGTCGAGCAGCTCCTGCACGGTCTCGTGCACCGGGGTCCGGGCGTACTCGAAGTGCAACGGCACGGGGCGTTCGACGCCGGTCACGCGGGCGGTCGGCCGGCCCGTGCGGCGGGAGAGGTCGTCGGCGATGTCGGTGACGTCGCCGAGGGTCGCCGACATGAGGATGAACTGCGCGCGGTTCAGCAGCAGGAGCGGCACCTGCCACGCCCAGCCGCGGTCGGCCTCGCCGTAGTAGTGGAACTCGTCCATGACGACCTGGTCGACGTCGGCGTCCGCTCCCTGGCGCAGGGCGAGGTTCGCGAGGATCTCCGCCGTGCAGCACACGATCGGCGCGTCGGCGTTGACCGAGGAGTCACCCGTGACCATGCCGACGTTCTCGGCGCCGAAGATGTCGACGAGCGCGAAGAACTTCTCGCTCACGAGGGCCTTGATCGGCGCCGTGTAGTACGTGCGGCCGCCCCGCGAGAGGGATGCCGCGTGCGCGGCCACCGCGACCAGCGACTTCCCCGTACCGGTCGGTGTGGACAAGATCACGTTCGCGCCGGACACGATCTCGATGACCGCCTCGTCCTGCGCGGGGTAGAGCGTGAGCCCGCGCGAGCCCGCCCAGTCGACGAAGCCCAGGTAGACGGCATCCGGGTCGGCGCCGACGGGGACGTGCTCGAGAAGGGGGGTCACTCCCCCACCCTCTCATCCGCGAGACGGCGAGTCCTTCGTCGGGCTCGGGGTCCCCCGGGTGGCAACCCGCGGCGCGCACCCCGCACCGTCGAGATCGCCGGGCATGTCGAAGAATCGACACGACCCGGGTGACCAAGCCCGTCCCGGCCGCCGGGACCGCTGCGGCGCCTCATCCCCGGTCGGCGAAGACGCCCACGTTCTCACCGTCGAACACGAACTGCACGCTCGTGCCGATAGGGAACCTCTCGACGAAGGCATCCGGCATCCCCTCGGCGACGACGAACTCCACCGTCGCGGGGAAGATCCCCGCGCCGCACCCGCCGTAGACGAAGTTGCCGCTGACGCCGCGCGCCTCCTGCTCCGACACCTCTCGCGTCTCGAGCAGGTAGACGCAGGGGCTGCGGTTCTCCGTCGCGTCGACCTGCGCGTATCCGGCGAAGGCGGTCACGCCGTAGAAGTCCTTGAAGGCGCGCTCCGCGCCCGTGCGCTGACCGAAGACCGCGGGGGTCTCGGCGTCGGGGTCGGGCTCGAGGGTTCCGACCTGCGGTGCTCCCACCGAGGTGGGCACCGGCACGAACGTGAGGGTGAGCGCGGTCGCCGCGCTCGCCAGGGCGGTGACGGCGGCCAGCGAGATCGCCCACACCCAGAGGGTGCGCCGCGAGCGCACCAGCGGACGGTGCTCGCGGGGGTCGTCGTCATCATCATCGGCGCCGTCGTCTTCGGCACCGTCGCCCTCGGCGCCGTCGTCTTCGGCACTGGATGCCGCCGGCTCGGCGTCCGGAGGGGGTGGCGGCGCGGTCGCAAGCCGTTCCCGGCGCTCGAGCTCCTCGAGGGCGGCGAGCCGCGCAGCGGCGACCGGGTCGCCGGAGATGTCGGCGTCGGGCCCGTACGCCCGCGCACGGAGGCGACGCAACTCCTGGCGTACGTCGTCGTCCATGCTGTGAATGCTTCCACACCCCGGAGGCCCCGGGGCCGGCCTCACTACATGCACGGGAATACAGTGCCCGGCTCCGCGTTGCACCGGGTATGCGCTCCTTCGGCACCCTCTCCTTCGGCCACTACGGCCCCCTCGGTGGCGGACGCCAGCTGACCGCCGGCGACTCGATGCTCCAGGCGATCGACCTCGCCCAAGGCATGGACGACCTCGGCGTCAACGGCATCTCCTTCCGCGTGCACCATTTCGCCCGACAGCAGGCGGCGCCCATGCCGCTGCTCGCGGCGATCGCCGCTCGCACCTCGCGCATCGAGGTGGGCACCGGCGTCATCGACATGCGTTACGAGAACCCGCTCATGCTGGCCGAGGAGGCGGCATCCGTCGATCTCATCAGCGGCAACAGACTGGCCCTCGGCGTCAGCCGCGGCTCACCCGAGACGGTCGTGCGCGGCTACGAGGCGTTCGGTTACACCGGCTCGCAGGACCCCCGCGGTGGCGACATCGCCCGCGAGCACTTCGATCTGTTCCTGCGCGCGATCGACGGCGAAGGCCTCGCCGAGCGCGACCCGATGAGCCCCTTCGGCGGGGGCACCGGCCTGCAGCGCATCGAGCCGCACTCCCCCGGCCTGCGCCAGCGCATCTGGTGGGGCGCCGGCACGACGGCGACCGCCGAGTGGGCGGGCCGTATCGGCGTGAACCTCATGTCGTCGACCCTCCTCACCGAAGCCGACGGCACCCCGTTCGACCTCCTTCAGGCGCAACAGCTCGACGCCTTCCGCGCCGCGTGGCGCGAGGCGGGGCACGCCGGCGAACCCCGCACCTCGGTGAGCCGCAGCATCTTCCCGATCGTCACCGCCGAAGACGAGATGTACTTCGGCGGATCGGCGGGCAGCGATCAGATCGGCGTCATCGACGGAATGCGCTCGACCTTCGGCAAGACCTACGCGGCGTCCCCCGACGTGCTCGTCGAGCAGCTGCAGAACGACGCCGCGGTGATGAGCGCCGACACTCTCATGCTGACCATCCCGTCGCAGATGGGCGTTGCGTTCAACCTGCGCCTCGTCGAGAATTTCGCGAAACACGTCGCTCCGGCGCTGGGGTGGCAGCCGACGCTCGCGACGGTCTGAGTTGCAACGAAACCGGGATGCCGACACCATCGGCATCCCGGATTCTCGTACGAGCCGCGTCTCGCGATCTGCGCCGCGGCGTGAAAGCCTGGATGCATGGACGCACTCACCCAGCTCGTTCTGCTCGTGACGCTGGCGGCCATCGTGCTCTACGCCCTGTACTGGGTGGTGCGCCGAGCCGTTCGCGATGAGATGGCCGCGGCCGCGCGCGAGGGCCGACGCGGGACGGACGGCCAGCGGTCGTGACCGACCGCGCCGTGGCGGTGCGTACCGCCGTCTTCCCGCGCGACACCGCGACCGTCTCGCGCCTCGCCGCGGCCTATCACTCTCAGACGGAGAGCGAGAAGGTCGAGCGTGCGCTGACCGACGGCGACGCGCCGCTCCCCGAGCGGTACGCGCGCGAGATCGCCGAACCGGCCACCGCCTTCCACGGGCGACGCGTGGTAATTGCGTCGGTCGGCGACGACGACTGCGGCATGGTGGTGGTCGCCGCAACTCCCACCGGCACCGACGTCTCGCGGCTCTGGACGACGCCGGACGCGCGCGGCCACGGTGTGGGGGCGGCACTCGTCACCGCCGCCATCGACGACGCCGCGGTGCCCGTGCGTCTGTCGGTCTGGGAGTGGCGGGAGCCCGCCATCCGGTTGTACCGCCGACTCGGCTTCGAACCCGTCGCGTCGTGGGACGACCGCGAGAAGATGGTGTGCCTCGAGCGCCGGTGAGGCTCAGCGCACCGCCGACGACGCGCGAGAGCGCCCGATGGTCTGCGTGACGAGGTACTCCGCCCACGCGACGGCATAGGCACCGAGGGCCGCCCAGAACCACGCGGACGGCAGCACCCCCACCATCCCGAGCATCGCCGCAACGGTCAGAGCCACCACGACGACGAGTACCGGAAGCGCGGAGCGGGCTCCTACCAGACCTCCCTCGCCCCGCCACGTCACCCAGACGGCGCCGGCCGTGGCGAGGAGCAGAATGACCGGTGTCCACCACGGCCCGAGCGCCCCCGTCGTGATCGAGGCGCCGATGGCGGCGATCGTGAGGGAGGCGGTGCGGACGGAGCGAACCGTCTTCGCTCGATCGGCGGGGGTTCGCGATGCAGAGGGGATGACGGACTCCTTGTGCGGTGGATGGTCTCCTCAGCGTAGACAGGATGCCGCGATCCGGCTGTCTACGCTGGAGCGATGTCGCTCACGATCACTCGCATCGACCCCACCGGCCGCGACCGCGACGAACTGCTCTCGTTCCTCACCGCTGAGGAGTTCCCCTTCCACGTCCGGCGGCGGCCGACGACTGCCCAGGTGACGGCCGACATCGACGCGGGGGCGTGGGGCGGCGACGACGTCGAGGCCTTCTGGCTGGACGATGACGAGTGGGGACGCGTCGGGCTCATGCGTCTGCACGACCTTGGCGACCCAACGGCGATGATCGACCTGCGTCTGGCGCAGCGGTGGCGCGGCCACGGCATCGGCACGCAGGCACTCGCACTCGCGACCGACCGCGTCTTCCGCACCCGCCCGAGCGTCGTACGTCTGGAGGGGCAGACCCGCGAAGACAACGCCGCCATGCGACGCACCTTCGACAAGAGCGGCTGGGTGCACGAGGCGTACTACCGCGACGGCTGGCCGGTCGAGGGTGGAACTCCCCTGGCATCCGTCGCCTACAGCGTGTTGAGACGCGACTGGCTGAGCGGAGTGACGACGCCCGTGCCGCGCGAAACCGAGGTCACGTTGTCGGGCGAGCTGGTCTGCGCGGACGAACAGGAGGCGTCGCGCGTGCGCCGCCTCCTTACCGAGCACATCGCCCTCACCCGCTCCGAGCCCGGATGCATCGCCTTCGACGTCACCCCGACGGCCGACCCTCTGATCTGGCGGGTCGACGAACGCTTCATCGACGAGGCGGCCTTCGACGCTCACCAGCGCCGCGTCGCGGCCAGCACCTGGGGCTTGCAGACCGCCGGGGTGGAACGTCGCTACGTCGTCCGCGGACGGGTCGCCGGTCGAGGACGCCGTCCCTGAGGCGTCAGAGGCCGGATGGGAAGGCCGGACGCTCGATCGGCGCCGGGTCGGGGTGCACGCGACGGAATGCCGCGAGGTCGCGCACGTTCTTCTGCACCGCCACGACGGCGAAGAGGCTCATCGCGAAACCGATGCCGTAGAAGCCCTTCTCCGACAGCAACAGTTCGGCGTTCCACAGGCCGATCGTCATGAGGGTCAGCGCCATCAGCAGCATCCCCCATGCCACGCCGAGGTAGGCACCCGTGACGGGGATCTCCTCGGCGCGGTCGCGCACGGCCTTCTGCACCGAGATCGCGGCGAACAGTCCGAGCAGGAACACCGCCACGAAGAAGCCTTTCTCCGCCAGCAGCATCCGCGCGTTGTAGAGCCCGATGAAGTACACCGACGCCCCGAGTCCGAGCGCGACCCACGACGCTCCGACGAATGCTCCGGTCGGTCGACCGAGCACGTGCTGCTTCTGCACATCCGACATGATCTCCACCCTTCGATCGGCCCCCGCGGGGACGTATTCCGTGGCGGCGAACCTAGCGCTTCCCGCATGCACGTGGAGACATACGGCCTGATCTGTGGATGAATCGCGGCAAGCTCCGCGCTTGTGGAGGAGCGGCGGACGGGCACCGATGAAGGCCGACGGACCCCGCCCGATCGACACCGGGCGGGGTCCGTAGTCAGCACTCGACGACGTTGACGGCGAGGCCGCCGCGCGACGTCTCCTTGTACTTGTCGTTCATGTCCGCTCCGGTCTGCCGCATCGTCTGGATGACGTTGTCGAGCGACACGATGTGCGTGCCGTCGCCGCGCAGCGCCGTGCGGGCGGCGGTCACGGCTTTGACCGCCGCGACGCCGTTGCGCTCGATGCACGGGATCTGCACGAGACCGCCGATCGGATCGCACGTCATGCCCAGGTGGTGCTCCATGCCGATCTCGGCCGCGTTCTCGATCTGGCGGGGCGTCCCCCCGAGGACGGCCGCGAAACCGGCCGCCGCCATCGAGCACGCCGACCCCACCTCGCCCTGGCATCCGACCTCCGCACCCGAGATCGACGCCGTCTCCTTGTAGATGGAGCCGATGGCGGCGGCCGTGAGCAGGAACGTCACCACCCCCCTGTCGTCGGCGCCCGGGATGAACCGGCGGTAGTACGCCAGAACGGCGGGGATGACACCGGCGGCGCCGTTGTTGGGCGCGGTCACGACCCGTCCGCCGGCGGCGTTCTCTTCGTTGACGGCCATGGCGAACATGGTCAGCCAGTCGGTACCGCGCAGGGCGTCCGTCGACGCCGTCTCGTCGGCGAGCTGACGCGCCAGCTCGGGCGCGCGGCGCGGAACCCGCAGACGCCCCGGCAGCACTCCCGGCGTGCGGGCACCCCGGTCGATGCACCCGCTCATCACCGTCCAGATCGAGAGCAGCCCCTCGCGCACCGCGTCGCCGTCGCGGTGGGCGAGCTCGTTCTCGAAGGCGATCTCGGCGATCGACAGCCCGGTCTCCTCGCACCGGGCGAGCAATTCGTCGGCCGTGCGGAACGGATGGGCGACGAAGACCGGCTCCGCCTGCGTGACGGCGCCGTACGCCTCCTCCTGGGTGACGACGAACCCTCCGCCGACGGAGTAGAAGGCCTTCTCCGCCAGCGTGACGCCGGCGGCGTCGAACGCCGAGAAGACGACGGCGTTGGGGTGGAAGGGCAGTGATCGCAGACCGTCGAGCACGAGGTCGGCATCCACGTCGAACGACACCGGGTACCGACCGCGGAGCCAGAGCATCCCGTCGGCGCGAACGCGGTCCTCGATGTCGCGCAGCAGGTCGGGGTCGCACGTCTCGGGGCGCTGCCCCTCGAGACCCACCAGCACCGCGCGGTCGGACGCGTGGCCGCGACCCGTGGCACCGAGGGATCCGAGCAGATCGACGCGCAGACGAGCCACCCGCTCGTCGAGATGGGCGTCGCGCAGATGCTCGGCGAACGCGAGGGCCGCACGCATCGGTCCGACGGTGTGCGAGCTCGAGGGGCCGACGCCGATGGAGAAGAGGTCGAACGCACTGACGACCATCAGAGGACGTTCTCGTAGAGGGGGTGAGCGGATGCCAGCTCCGCCACCGTCGCACGCAGCTCGGCGATCCGCTCCACGGGTAGGTCGGCGCGCAGCGCCTCGGCGATCACGTCGGCCACGACCGCGAAGGCCTCGTCGCCGAAGCCGCGCGTGGCCAGGGCGGGGGTGCCGATGCGCAGACCCGACGTCACCATCGGGGGGCGGGGGTCGTTCGGCACGGAGTTGCGGTTCACCGTGATGCCCACCTCGTGCAGGCGGTCCTCGGCCTGCTTGCCGTCGAGCGTCGAGGCGACGAGATCGACGAGCAGCAGGTGCACGTCGGTGCCCCCGGTGAGCACGCGTACGCCCTCGGCGGCGACGTCGGGCTGCGTCAGGCGGTCGGCGATGATCCGTGCGCCGCGAAGGGTCCGCCGCTGTCGGTCGGCGAAGTCGTCGCCCGCGGCGATGAGGAACGACACCGCCTTGGCGGCGATGACGTGCTCGAGCGGGCCGCCCTGCAGTCCCGGGAAGACCGCGCGGTCGATCTTCTTGGCGATGTCGGGATCGTTGGTGAGCACGATGCCGCCGCGCGGACCACCGAGGGTCTTGTGGGTGGTGGAGGTGACCACGTGGGCGTGCGGCACGGGGTTGGGGTGCACGCCCGCGGCGACGAGGCCGGCGAAGTGCGCCATGTCGACCCACAGGTACGCACCGATCTCATCGGCGATCGCGCGGAACGCCGCGAAATCGAGCTGACGGGGGTAGGCCGACCAGCCGGCGATGATGAGCTTCGGACGACGCTCACGGGCGAGGGCGGCGACCTCTTCCATGTCGACCGAGCCCGTGGCATCCACGTGGTACGCGACGGCGTCGAAGGCCTTGCCGCTGTAGCTGAGTCGCATGCCGTGGGTGAGGTGTCCACCATGGGCGAGGTCGAGGCCGAGGATCGTGTCGCCGTGCTGCAGCAGACCGAAGAGCACCGCGGCGTTCGCCTGTGCGCCCGAGTGCGGTTGGACGTTGGCGTATGCGGCGCCGAAGAGGCCGCACACGCGCGAGATGGCGAGGCTCTCGATGACGTCGACGTGCTGGCAACCGCCGTAGTAGCGACGGCCGGGGTATCCCTCGGCGTACTTGTTCGTGGCCACCGATCCCTGCGCCTGCATCACGGAGAGCGGCGCGAAGTTCTCGGAGGCGATCATCTCCAACGTGTCACGTTGGCGATCGCGTTCGGCGTCGAGGGCGGCGGCGACGGCAGGATCGATCTCGGCGAGCGAGGCGGTCAGCACGGGGGCGGTGGTCGAGGAGAGAAGGGTCATGGCGGGAGGCTCCCTGTCAGTGCCGCGGGCGCGGCGGCGATCGGATGGGTCACCTCCCCGCTCTGTCATCGGGCCTGAGAGCTTCACCGCTGGTAGCGGTTTTCTCCGTCGGCGCAGGCAGACCTGCTTTCCAGAGTTCGCCTCACCCCCGCGGTTCCAGGCCTGAGAGATTGTGCGGGGAGGGCTTGCTCCTTCGGCGCCGCGTCCGGGTCGGACGCGGACTCTCCCGCGGGGATTCGAATGGCGTGTGTCGTCGTGACGGTTTCACGCTAATGCATCGCATGGCGCAACACGGGTCGCGATACGCAACACGAAACATGACCGTTCGCCGAGGCGGGCGTACGTATCGCGCGTGTAAACATCGCGTCACACCCCCTCGATTTCGACGGAATCCCCCGCACGCGGGCTCTACTGTTGCGCTCAACGCACAACTGTTTCTTTGAGCGCAACAGACATCCCGAGTCGCGTCGTGCTCCCACCCCGATCTCCGGATCGACCCGTGACTTCTCCTCGCGAAAGGGATCTCCATCGATGAGCACCATCACGGCACCACCGCTGTCACCCGCGACCACCGCGGCGGTCGCCGACTTCGCGGTCGACAACCTCTGGAAAGTCTTCGGCCCCGGTGCCGAGAATGTCGTCGACAACCCGGACTTCACGGAACTCACCACCGCCGAGATCCTCGAGCGCACCGGCAATGTCGTCGCCGTCCGCGACCTCAGCTTCCAGGTCGGCCGCGGAGAGGTGTTCGTCATCATGGGCCTGTCCGGCTCGGGCAAGTCCACCCTCGTGCGCTGCCTGACCCGGCTCATCGAACCCACCGCCGGCCGCATCGCGATGCGCGGCGACGACCTGCGAGGACTCGGGCCCGCGGCACTGCGCGAGTTCCGCCGCACCAAGGCCGCCATGGTCTTCCAGCACTTCGGCCTGCTCCCGTTCCGCACCGTCGTCGACAACATCGCCTACGGCCTCGAGATCCGCGGCGTCGGCAAGGCCGAGCGACGCGCACGAGCGCTGGAGATGGTGTCACTGGTCGGCCTGGAGGGATACGAGTGGCGTTATCCGTCACAGCTCTCCGGCGGCATGCAGCAGCGGGTCGGCCTCGCGCGCGCCCTCGCCGGCGACCCCGACGTGCTGCTGTTCGACGAGCCCTTCTCGGCCCTCGACCCGCTCATCCGTCGCAACATGCAGGCCGAGATCGTGCGACTGCACCACGAGATGGGCAAGACCATGGTCTTCGTCACCCACGACCTCTCCGAAGCCCTCAAACTCGGCGATCGCATCCTCATCATGCGCCACGGCGAGCTGCAGCAGATCGGGACGGGCGCGGAGCTCGTGGGCGCCCCGGCCAATGACTACGTCGCCGACTTCGTCTCCGACGTGCCCATCGCGAGCGTCCTGACGCTCCGCTGGATCGCTCGTGCGGGCGACACGGCCGCAGATGCCCCGCACCTTCCCGCCGAGACGGTGATCTCCGACGCCATCCCGGTCGTGCTCGCCTCCTCCGTGCCCGTCCGCGTCACGGATGCCACCGGCACCGTCATCGGTGTGGTCGATCGCGACGCCGTCCTGCGCGCGGTCGCCGGCGAACGGCACCCCGCATGAGCGCCTCCGCCGCCCCGACGACCGTCGAGATCACCAAGATCGAGGCATCCAACCTGCAGGAGGCTCCGCGACCGCGGCGGATCTCCGCGCGGACGGCGATCCTCGGCGGGGTGCTCGTGCTGTGGCTCGTCGTCTTCGCCCTCTGGAACGGTCGCGGAACCGACGCCCTCCCCACCGCCGCACTCAACGACGTGCACCACTTCTTCGACGCCGTGAAGGACTGGGTGGCCGCCAACCGTTCGTCCAACGTCGTCCTCGTGGCGCTCGACGGGGTACGCGTCGTGGTCAACGCCGTGGTGCAGGCGATGCTCGCCGTGTTCGCCGCGACTCCGTACGGACTCGGCTATCCCGAGATCGGCTGGCTCGGAAGCGTGCTGCTGTTAGGCTGGATCGCCTGGGTGAGCGCGAACGCCCGCGTCGCGGCCCTCACCGTCGGCTTCCTCCTCGTCATCGGCGTGCAGGGACTGTACCTGCCGGCGATGCAGACCCTCGCGATCACGCTGTCCGCGGTGTTCTTCGCGCTGCTGGTCGGCATCCCCCTGGGGATCTGGACGGGGCGCTCGCCCCGCGTGGAGAAGGTCGTCACGCCCGTGCTCGACTTCATGCAGACGATGCCGACCTTCGTCTACCTCGCCCCGCTGGCCCTCATCTTCCTCATCGGGCCCGCCGCCGCGGTCATCGCGACACTGATCTACGCCGCTCCCCCCGTCATCCGCCTCACCGCCCACGGGGTGCGCGACATCCCGGAATCGATCGACGAGAGTGTGGCGTCGCTCGGCGCGACACCGCGGCAGCGTCTGCGCACGGTGGTGCTCCCCCTGGCCCGCACCTCGATCGTGCTCGGGATCAACCAGACCACGATGGCCGCGCTGTCGATGGTGACCATCTCGGCACTCATCGCCGCTCCCGGGCTCGGCCAGGCGGTCGTGCAGGCGCTGCAGTCGCTCAACGTCGGACGCGCCTTCAATGCCGGTCTCGCCGTGGTGCTGCTCGCGATCGTGCTCGACCGTGTGACCACCGCGATCGGTCGCCGCGCCGATCCGGCCGTCGCCGCGGCACGCCGGGTCGCCGATCCGAGACCGCGTCGGATCGCCTTCGCCGTCGGTGCCGCGATCGTCGTCACGGGCATCTTCCTCTCACGGTCGCAGGTCTGGGCGGCGGTGTTCCCCGCCCAGGTCGAGATCGGCGACGTCATCGAAACGTCGGTCAATGCGGCATCCGGTCAGGTCAACAGCGTGCTCGGCGGCGTCACCTCCGCGGTGCAGGCGATCGTGACGAGCACGCTCATCAACCCGCTGCAGGCGCTGCTCGAGCAATCGCCCATCGCGGTGATCATGGCGGTGTTCACCGTGATCGCCTTCGTGGCGGGTCGCTGGATGCTGGCGGCAGGCACCCTCGCCGGCATGGTGGCGGTCTGGACGCTGGGCGTTTGGGGACCCTCGATGGTCACGCTCGCCTCGACGCTGGTGGCGACCACCTTCACCGTCGCCATCGCGCTCGTCGTCGGCGTGTGGATGGGCCGCGCTCCCCGCGTGGACGCCGCCATCCGCCCGATCCTGGATGCCGCGCAGACCATGCCCGCGTTCGTCTACCTCGTGCCCTTCCTCGGCCTGTTCGGCACCAATCGCTTCACCGCGATCGTCGCGGCCATCGTCTTCGCCGCCCCCGTGGCGATCAAGATCATCGCCGACGCCATCCGACAGCTCCCCGAGACCCTGGTCGAGGTCGCCCTGTCGACCGGATCGAGCCCCTGGCAGGACGTCACCAAGGTGCAGCTGCCCATGATCCGCCAGGCCATCACACTGGCCGTGAACCAGGCGCTCATCTACGTGCTGTCGATGGTCGTCATCGGCGGTCTCGTCGGCGGAGGCGGACTCGGCTACCTCGTGGTCGCCGGCTTCGTGCAGATCGAGCTCTTCGGGAAAGGCCTCGCCGCCGGTCTCGCGATCGTCATCTGGGGCATGCTGCTCGACCGCACCACCCAGGCCTTCGCCCACCGCGCTCCCCGCGCCCCCGCAGCTCCCGCGGCGCCGACCCGACGCCTCCGGAGATCCACCACCCGACGCACCACTGCCCACGCATGAACCGGGCTCCGGCCCGGCCGACCGAGACGCCGCGTCTCACCAAGGGAGTATCCATGCACCACGCACCGAAACGTCCTGTCCGCACCCTCGCCGCGCTCGTCGTCATCTCCGCCGGAGCCCTGACGCTGGCCGGCTGCGGATCATCGCTCAACGACACCGCCGGCGGATCCGACTCCGCCGCGTGCGGCACCACCAACCTCGCCATGAACAACTGGGTCGGTTACACCGCGGATGCCGCCGTGTACACCTACCTCGCCGAGAACGAGCTGGGCTGCACCGTCACCCAGAAGACCGTGTCGTCGGAGGTCGCCTGGCAGGGCTTCGGCTCCGGCGAGATCGACGTCGTCCTCGAGAACTGGGGGCACGAGGCTCTCAAGGAGAAGTACATCGAGGGCGACAAGACCGCCGTCGAGGTGGGCCCCACCGGCAACGACGGGATCATCGGCTGGTACATCCCCGAGTGGATGACGACGGAGTACCCCGACCTGAAGACCTGGGAGGACCTCAACAAGTACGCCGACCTGTTCGCGACGAGCGAGTCCGGCGGCAAGGGCCAGCTGCTCGACGGCGACCCGAGCTACGTCACCAATGACGAGGCGCTCGTGACGAACCTCGGCCTGAACTATCAGGTCGTCTACGCAGGCTCGGAGGCCGCACTCATCGAGGCGTTCCGCTCCGCCGAGGCCAACCGCACGCCGCTGCTGGCCTACTTCTACGAGCCGCACTGGTTCTTCACCGAGCAGAAGCTCGGGCACATCACGCTGCCGGAGTACACCGAGGGCTGCGACGCCGTCCCCGAGCAGGTCGCGTGCGACTACCCGCCCTACGTCCTCGACAAGATCGCCTCGTCGACCTGGGTCGAGAAGGACACTCCGGCCGTGAAGCTGCTGCAGAACTTCACGTGGACCAACGACGACCAGAACACCGTCGCGGCCTACATCGCGAAAGACAACATGTCGCCCGAGGACGCGGCGAAGAAGTGGGTCGACGACAACCCCGACAAGGTCTCGGCGATGCTCGAGGGTCTCAAGTAAGAACCCTGCCCCACCGGAGGGGGCGGCGCACCCGCCCCCTCCACCCCCGCTCCACCCCGCGCCCACGGCTTCGTGGTGCCCACGCTTTTCGAACCCGAGGAAATCCCATGGTCTCGTCCTCCCTCCGCTCCCCCCGCGTCGTCATCATCGGCCTCGGTGTCGTCGGCGCCGCCCTCGCCGACGAGTTGACTCAGCGCGGCTACACCGACGTGACCGTGTTCGATCAGGGTCCGCTCTACATCACCGGCGGTTCGTCGTCGCACGCCCCCGGTTTCGTCTTCCAGACCAACGGCGACCGCACGATGACGCAGCTCGCGCAGCGCACGCTCGACAAGCTCGACGGCGTCTCACTGAACGGCCAGTGGCTGCTCAAGCGCGTCGGCGGGCTCGAGATCGCCACCACCGACGAGCGTCTGCACGACCTCAAGCGCCGCCGCGGCCTCGCGGCATCCTGGGGCGTGCCGGGCGAGCTCATCGACCCCGACGAGTGCGCGCGACTGTGGCCCGGCCTCGACGTCTCGGGCGTGCTCGGCGGGTACCGCACCCCCACCGACGGCATCGTCAAGAGCGCGTTCGCCGTGCAGTGGCAGGCCGAGCGCGCACAGGACCGCGGCGCCCGCATCGTCGGCAACACCCGGGTCGTGGGCATCGAGCGCTCCGGCGGCCGCGTGACGGGCGTGAAGGTCGTTCCGGTGCCCGCGGGCTCCGTCGAGCCGGAGTTCGTCGCCGCCGACATCGTCGTCTCGTGCGCGGGCCTCTGGGGCCCCGGCGTCTCGCGCGACCTGCTCGGGTTCGAACTCCCGATGCAGCCGATGGAGCACGGCTTCGGCTACAGCGCGCCCGTGCCCTCGCTTGCGGGCGTGAACGTGCTCACCGACGAGGCGAAGCGGCCCATGCTCCGTCACCAGGACTTCTCGCTCTACCTGCGCGAGTACGTCGACCGCATCGGCATCGGCGCGTACAACCACCGCCCCATCCCCCTCGAGCAGTCCGAGATCGCGGATGCCGACACCTTCGCCGCCACGGGCGTGCACCCGGCCATCCACCCGCTGACGTGGGAGGACTTCGCCCCGTCATGGGAGGAGGCGCAGCGGCTCCTGCCCGAGCTGCGCGGCGTGGAGTTCGAGTCGGGATACAACGGCATCTTCTCGTTCACCCCCGACGGCGGACCGATGCTCGGCCCCGTGCCGGGAGCCGACGGGCTGTGGCTCGCGCAGGCCGTCTGGGTGACGCAGTCCGCCGGCGTCGCCCAGGTGATGGCCGATTGGATCGTCTCGGGCGACCCGGGCGTCGACACCCACGGCCTCGACTTCAACCGCTTCGACCCGGCGGTGGTCAGCCGCCGCTTCACCCGCGAGCGCTCGTCGGAGTCGTACGACGAGGTCTACGACATCCGCCACCCCCACACGGCGACGCGGTGCTCGCGCGGCCTTCGCCGCACGCCGTTCCACCAGCGCTACGAAGAGCTCGGCGCCGTCTTCGGCGAGGGCGGCGGCTGGGAGCGGCCGCTGTGGTTCGAGGCGAACGCGGGCCTGCTCGACGAGCTCGACATCGTGCCAGTCCGCGACGATTGGGCCGCGCAGAACTGGTCGCCCATCGCCGCGGCAGAGGCTCACATCACCCGCACCTCCGTCGCGCTCTACGACCTGACCGCCCTCCCCCGCGTCGAGGTCTTCGGCCCCGGCACCACCGCCCTGCTGCAGCGTCTGCTCACCACCAACGTCGATGTCGCCATCGGCCGGGTCGTCTACGGCATGATGCTCGACGAGCAGGGCGGCATCCTGTCGGATGTCACCGTCACCCGCCTCGACACCGAGCGCTACATGATCGGCACCAACGGCAACCTCGATCTCGTGCACCTCACCCGTCAGGCACCCGAAGGTGTCTGGGTGCGCGCACTCTCCGCCGGTCAGGGGGGTCTCGGCCTCTGGGGTCCGAACGCCCGCGCGGTGCTGGAGTCGCTCACCCACGACGACGTCTCGAACGAGGGTTTCGGGTTCTTCCGGGCGAAGCAGATCGACATCGCGGGCGTCAGCGTGCTGGCCCTGCGCGTCAGCTACGTCGGCGAGCTCGGCTGGGAGCTGTACGTCAGCGCCGACAACGCGGTGTTCCTCTGGGACGCCCTGTGGGAGGCGGGCCGCGCGCACGGCATCATCGCCGCCGGCCGCCGGGCGTTCAACGCCCTGCGCCTCGAGAAGGGCTACCGTGCCTTCGGCCACGACATGACGCGCGAGCACTCCCCCGCCGAGGCGGGCCTGAGCTTCGCCGTCCGCATGGCCAAGGACGACTTCCTCGGCAGGGCGGCCCTCGCGGAGCGCCCCGTCACGACGCGTCTCGTCCCGCTCACCCTCGACGACCCGACCCGGGTGGTCCTGGGTTCGGAGCCCGTGTTCGTTCCCGGGACGACGGATGCCGTGGGCTACGTCACCAGCGCCGACCAGGGCTACACGCTCGGCGTCTCGATCGCGTACGCGTGGCTGCCGCCCGAGCTCGCCAAGCCCGGCACGACGCTGGAGGTCGAGTACTTCGCCGAGCGCCTGCCGGCGACCGTGCGCACCGAACCCCTCTTCGACCCCGAGATGGCCGCGATCCGCCGCTGAGCGGCCCCGCCCACGACCCAAGGAGAATCAGTTCATGGAGCACTACGACGTCATCGTCCTCGGCCTGGGGTCGATGGGCGGGGCCGCCGCCAACACCCTCGCCGAGCGGGGAGCGAAGGTCCTCGGCCTCGAGACGTTCGAGCCCGGCCACGACCAGGGCGCCGCCCACGGCGGCACGCGCATCATCCGTCAGTCGTACTTCGAGAGCCCCGAGTACGTGCCGCTGCTGCAGCGCGCGTACGAGGGGTGGCGCAAGCTCGAGGCCGAGTCGGGCCGCGAGATCATGGAGCTGTGCGGCGGCATCTACATCGGCGACCCGGATGACATCACCTTCCGCGGCAGCAAAGAGGCGTCCGAGCTGCACGACCTGCCCCACGAGATCCTGGATGCCGACGAGATCCGCCGACGCTTCCCGACGATGAATCCGGCCGACGACGCCGTGGCCGTCTACGAGGCGAACGCCGGGTACGTGCGCCCCGAGGAGACGACCATGGCCAACGCGGAGGTCGCCGCGAAGAAGGGAGCGACCCTCCGCTTCCACGAGCCGGTGACGCACTGGCAGGCGACGCCGAACGGCGGCGTCGAGGTCGTGACGACGCAGGGCGCGTACGGCGCCGACCGGCTCGTCATCACCCCGGGACCCTGGGCCCCGCAGGTGCTGCCCGAGCTGCGCCTCCCCCTGTCGATCGACCGCATGATCTTCTACTGGTTCTCGCCCGAGTTCAGCGACGCGGTGCCCTACGAGCGCTACAGCGACGCGCAGCATCCCGTCTACATCGAGGAGACCCACGGCAATCAGCAGATCTACGGCTTCCCGATGACCGACGGCCCCGCCGGTGGCCTGAAGCTCGGTTTCTTCCGCAAGGGCTCGCCGACCACGGCGAACACCATCGACCGGAACGTCTACGACCACGAGATCGCCGAGATGCGCGAGCGCGCGCTGCAGCTGTTCCCGTACCTCACCGGCCCGGTCGTGCAGGCCAAAACGTGCCTGTACTCGGTGACCCCCGACGAGCACTTCGTCATCGGCGCTCACCCTCTGCACGAGCAGATCCAGATCGCGTGCGGCTTCAGTGGCCACGGCTTCAAGTTCGTGCCGGTCGTGGGCCAGATCCTCGCCGATCTCGCCCTCGACGGGCGATCGGCCATGCTCCCCCCGACGCTCTTCGACCCGACCCGGGCGGTGCTGCAGGGGGCGTAACCGCGCGCCGATGCGGCGTCCCGGGGCGCGGCGTGCATTCGCCCCGGGACGCCGCTCGCCGCGTCCCCGGGCAGCGTCTACGTCGTGGCGCGAGCCGCTCGCCGGGGCAGCGTCCGCGGGGCGCCGCCAGCCGGGGGCGCGGCATAAACGTGATTCACTCGCATGAACGCGCGGAGCACGTGTTTCTGAGCGCGGATCGCGTTTCTTCGTGTGCCGCCGCGGCCCGTCGCTCGACGCGACGGCGACACAGCGCGCACCCAACGCGTCTCGCCGAGCCCGGTGTCGACGTCGACCTGCGCCTCGGCCGTCGCGACGAATTCGTGCTTCGTGTAGAAGCGCTGCGCCCGGACGTTCACGTCGAACACCCACAGATGGGCGGGCGAGGTACCGATCGCCCGCTCGAGGAGCGGCGACGCCACCCCACGCCCATGCCAGGCCGCATCAACGTAGAGGGATGCGAGTTCGGTCGACGGCAGGTCGGGGCGATCCGAGCGGGTCGGCTGCGTGCTCGCGACACCGATCAGCTCTCCGTCCACTTCGGCCAGCCACACCGCACGCCCGCCGGATGCGATCCTGTCGAACCAGCGCGCGGCGCGGACGTGCCACTTCGTGGCATCCAGATACTCGTCGGGGACCAGGCCGCGGTATGTCTGCTCCCACGCCCGCGTCTGGAAGCGCCCGATCGCGTCGGCGTCGGCGGTCTGCGCGCGTCGGAACATCCCTCAACTGTCGCACCGGTCCAGACGACCGGTCGCGACGCCACGCGACCCGGACGACCGATCGCGCCCACGTGCGACACGGACGACCGATCGCCTAGGCGCGCGGCCTGGACGACCGGTCGCCGGGGCGCGGCTCAGACGTCGACCTCCACCGGCCCCTTCGGTCGCGAGCAGCACGCGAGGATCTTGCCGGCGTCGATCTCGCGCTGGCGGATGCCGCCGTTGTGCGCGATGTCGACCTCGCCCGCGATCTTGACGATCTTGCACGTGCCGCACAGGCCGTTCTGGCACGAGGTCATGATGCGGATGCCGACCTGCTTGGCCGCCTGCAGCACGGTCTCGCCCTCGGCGATGACGACGCTCTTGCCGCTGCGAGCGAAATGCACCGTGTGACCGGGTGCCCCGGCGGTGTCGTTCACCTCGGGCGGGGCGATCTCGGCCAGGACGAACGATTCGACGTGGATACGCTCCGCGGGCACGCCGAGCTCGCCCAGCAGGGCGACCGTATGCTGCATGTAGGCATCGGGGCCGCACACGAACACCTCGCGGGTCGTGAGGTCGGGCACGTGCTGCGTCAGCATGTCGGCATCCAGTCGTCCGACCGGGCCGGCCCACGTGCCGGCGGGGTCGACCGAGACGGCCTGGACCACGCGGATCGTGTCATTGCCCTCCGCCAACGCCGCAAGCTCTCGCTCGAAGACGACGGAGGACGGATCGTGCGAGTTGTGCAACAGCACCGCGTCGGTGGCATCGCCCAGGTCGTGCAGCGCCTCGAGCACGGCGATCATGGGCGTGATGCCCACGCCCGCGGCCAGCAGCAAGACGCGCTCGGAGGGATGGAAGGCGGTGGAGAACTCCCCCGCCGGACCGCTCAGCTCGAGACGGTCGCCGACGCGCAGGGTGTCGTGCAGCCACCGCGAGAAGACGCCGTCCGCCTCGCGCTTGACGGTCAGCTGCACCGAGTACGGGCGGGTCGGCGGAGAGCTGACGGTGTAGCAGCGGCTGACCCGCTCGCCGTCGATGTCAGCGCTCACGGTGACGTACTGGCCCGCCGCGCGGGGCAGCGCGCGCCGGTCGTCCGAGACGAACTCGAACGTCGACACGTGCGGCGTCCGCGCGACGATGCGCGCGCAGCGCAGCATCCGGGGCGAGGGGTCGTCGTCCCAGCGGTCGTGATCGTGCAGCAGAGCCCCGGGGGCGAAGGCCGTGCTCACTCTGCGGCCTCGGCGTCCAGGTGCGTGTTGAGCTTGTCGATGTACCAGTTGCAGAACGCGTCGACCTGGTACTCGCTCGGCACGTACGGTCCGGGGATGTAGGCGGGATCGGTCACGCCGATCTGAGCGAGCTCGACGAAGGCGGCATCCTGGGCGTTGGTCTCGCGCCAGACGTAGGTCAGGTCGTCGACGTTGTAGTCGACGCCCTCCACGGCGTCTTCGTGCACGAGCCACGTGGTGCGCACGAGCGTGCGGCCGGGGGCGATGGGCAGCACCGCGAAGGTGATGGCGTGGTCGGCCATGAAGTGGCACCAGAAATTCGGCTGCGTGTGCATCGACAGTCGGCCGAGCTTGGCGTCGTCGAAGTCGCCGAGAAGCTTGTTCACGAGCTTCGCCCCGGTCATGCTGTACGACTCGCCCTCGCCGTCGAGCGCTTCGCGCTGCACGCGGAAGCCCATCGTTCGTGTGTCGAGCTCTTCGATCCCCTTGAAGGCGAGGTTCCGCTCGACGCACTTGCGCTCGAGCTCGGCCTCGGCCGACAGGTAGCGCTCGTGCGTCTCCTGCAGGTGCGGCGGGATCGCGTCCTCGGGGTAACCCCACGTGATGAAGTACGTGCAGCCGAGCTCAGGGTGCATGTCGCAGTGGTAGCACTCCCGGTTGTTCTCCATCGTGAGCTTCCAGTTGCCGAGCTCGATGAGGTCGATCTGCTTGGCGACCTTGGCACGCTTCAGCTGGTGCTGTTCAAAGTACGGCTCGACGATGGATGCCACCTCGTCGATGTCGTCGTTCGGCTCGTCGGAGAGATTGACGTAGATGAGGCCCGCGATCGAGCGGAACGCCACCTTGCGCAGGTTGTGGCAGCTCGTGTCGAAGTCGTCGGCCGCGGATGCCGCCCAGATGAGGGTGCCGTCGGGCTTGTACGTCCACTGGTGGTAGCCGCAGACGAGGTTGCCCACCGAACCGGATCCGGGGGTGAGGATGCGCGCCCCACGGTGGCGGCAGACGTTGTGCAGCACCTGGACGTTCTCGTCGTCATCGCGGATGACGAGCAACGAGGTCTTGCCGAACTCGACGGTGACGTAATCGCCGGGCTCGCGGATCTCCGCCTCGGAGGCCACGAAGATCCAGTGCCGGCCGAAGATGGCGTCGAGGTCGAGGTCGAAGATCTCGTCGCTGGTGTAGAACGGCGCGGGCAGGCTGTGGCCGGGCGTGCGCTCGGCGATCAGGCGGCGGGTGGTGAGGTTGTCCTGGTGTCGGACGACGGTAGCGGGCATCTCGTGATCCTTCGACGAAGGGCGCGTCCGATCCCCCGGGACCGTGACACTTCGGGTGAGGTTCGTCGCGCGTATGACGCGACATGTTGCGCATTACGCGCGACAGGATGATCATCGAGCTCGCCCTGACGCAGTGTCAACGTCACACGCACCTCCGCCGCGATTCTTCTCTCGACGGAAACACCCGCGTCACATCCGCTTCGTCGCGGCGCGGGAGAAGGGGTCAGGCGACGGCGCCCAGACGAGCGCCCAGCTGCCGGGAGTGACGCAGCAGAACACGTACGAGATCGGGGAACACCGACTCGGGCATGCGGAAGCTCGGTGCCGTGATGCTGAGCGCCGCCACGACGCCGCCGTCCTGGCCGAACACCGGCACGGCGAGCGCGTTGGTGTCGTACTCCCACTCCTCCATCGCCGCAGCCCACCCTCGGTCGCGCACGAGCGTCAGGTGATCCTCGAGGGCGGCGGGGGCGGTGAGGGTGTTCTCGGTGCACTTCTCCAGCGGTTGCGACAGCGCCTGCCGCAGCGTCGCGGCGGGTGCGTAGGCCAGGAGCACCTTGCCGGTCGAGGTCGCGTGCAGGGGGGTGCGTTGGCCGACGTACTGCCGGGTGACCGACACCAGCCGGGTGCCGGTGGCCTGCGTCACGTTCACCGCCGCCCCCGCGTCGAAGATCGCGACGTTGCTGGTCTCGTTCAACTCGGCGGTGAGTTCGTCGCACACCTGCTGCGCGTCTTTCACGATGTCCATGCGCGCCGTGATGCGCCCGGCCAAGCGGAGCACGCCGAAACCGAGCTGGTACTCGCCGCGCCGCTCCTCCTGCTCGACGAGATTGCGTGCCTCCAGGGTCGCCAGCAGTCGGAACGCCGTCGAACGGTGCACCCCGAGGCGTCGTGAGATCTCACTCACGCCGAGCGTCGAGGCGTCCGACAGCATCTCGAGGATCTGAATGGCGCGGTCCACCGACTGCACGGCTCCACCCACGCCCGAGACGTCGTCGACCCGGTCCATGTCGGTCATGGCTACTCCTCTTTCGTAGAGTGCCCAGCCTATCCCGGTTGTTGCGCCAGGCGCACAGCTGTGCGCGATGTGTCCCGCTTCGGTGGAGATGAAATCCGCTGCGCCGGTCCCGCCCGCGGCGGACGCGAACGGGCGAGGCACGTCCGCCGTCCGCGAACCGCCTCGTCGCCGTCGCGGACCGGTGGTTGGCTGACACCATGGAACGCATCCTCATCCTCGGCGGCACCGCCTGGTTGGGTCGCGCCATCGCGACGGCGGCCGTGACCGCGGGTGCCGACGTGACCTGTCTCGCCCGCGGCGAATCCGGGTCGGTCCCCGCCGGCGCGCGACTGGTGCGGGCGGACCGCCGCGAGCCCGACGCCTACGACGCCCTCGACGGCGACTGGGACGACGTCGTGGAGCTGTCGTGGGACCCCGCGTTCGTGGCATCCGGTCTCGACGCCCTCGCCGACCGCGCGGCGCACTGGACACTCGTCTCGAGCGTCTCGGTGTACGCGCACTCCGACGCGCCGTTCGCCGACGAGGATGCCGAGCTCGTCGAGCCCGCCGACCTCGAGCGGTATCCGGATGCCAAGGTGCACGCCGAACGGCTCACCACAGCGCGCGCGGGAGACCGCGCCCTCCTCGCCCGTGCCGGTCTCATCGTGGGCCCGGGTGATCCGACCGACCGCTTCGGATATTGGCCGGCGCGCTTCGCTCGCGGTGGTCGTGTCGTCATCCCCGAACCGGCCGACCGATACGTTCAGGGCATCGACGTCGACGACCTCGCCGCGTGGATCGCGGGCGCCGGCCACGCGGGGATCACCGGCACGGTGAACGCGGTGGGCGAGGAGTACCCGCTGGCGGCGGTCTTGGCGGCGGCACGGGATGCGTCGGGTGAGAACAGCGAGACGGTCGCCCTCGACGACGCCGCGCTCGAGTCCCGGGGCGTGCAGTACTGGATGGGTCCGCGCTCGCTCCCCCTGTGGCTGCCCGTCGAAGCCCGGGGTTTCTCGCGCCGGAGCGACGCGGCGTTCGTGGCATCCGGTGGTCGGCGACGATCACTCGCCGAGACGATGCGCCGCACCCTCGACGACGAACGCGCAAGGGGCCTCGACCGCCCCCGCGGCGCGGGGCTGACTCTCGCCGAAGAGGCCGAGGTGCTCCGCGGGTAGCGGGGCGGGCCGCCCGCTCGCGCTCGGCAACGGACGGCCGCGGGGCGCTGGTCAGCGCCCGTTACGGTCGGCCGCCGAACGCGGCGGGGCCGACGACACCTCGAGCTTGTCGAGGCCGCGCAGCGACGTCCAGATCAACTCCTCGCCCTTCGCGGCATGCTGCGACGCCCGCACGGCTCGTTCGTCGGCCCACGAGTTCAGCACATGGCCCGAGTGCCCGCGCACGTGCTCGAGCACCACGTCGGGCAGTCCCGCCTCCCGCCGGGCGTCGCGTGCCGCGATGAGCGCCTCGAGGATGCCCCGATTGGCGACGGGCTTCTTCGCGCTCGTCACCCACCCGCGGCGACGGTGGCCGTCCATCCACGACGAGTACGTGTCGATGGCGTACTTCGAGTCAGCCTGCACGACGAGGTCGCGCACGTCGGCGTGATCCGTGATCGCGTACAGCAGGCCGAGCAGCTCGCCGATGTTGTTCGTCCCCGACGGGATCGAACCCGCCGCCCAGTGGCCGTCCTCCCCGACCCAGGCCCATCCGGCCGGCCCGGGGTTGCCCTTGCAGGCACCGTCGGTGGCGACGACGTAGCGGTCGGATGGATCGGACGCCGGGGAACTGCTCATCCCTCTAGTCTCTCGCGTCCGACGGACGTTCCCCGCCTGGTGACTACGCGGGTGAAGCTCTCCGCGATCGCGCGCTCAGCGCCGTCGCCCCCACCGGCGCGCCTGCCGGCCCGTGCGACCCTGGCGCCCACGCCCTGCGCTCGCCACCGGGAAGGTCCGCCGTCATGTCCGAGAAGTCGCCCACCCGATCCCGCCTCCACCCCGCCGCCGTCACCGCGCTCGCCCTCGCGGGCGTCTGCATCGCCGGGGCCGCGGGCTGGCTCGTCTGGTTGCTCGCGCAGCCGGTCGATCCGAACGCCGAGGCGTCGCAGCGACTCGTGCAGTGGCAGGAGGTGTTCGAGCGCTATCGGGCGGCGAATGGATCCCTGCCCGACATGCCGTTCGGCGGGTACTGCCTGGGCGACGGATTCCCCGTCGGCACCGGCGGCACGACGAACTGCCGCGACTACGAGAGCACGACGTACTACACCGAAGAGGCCAGCGCGCCGCTGATGGACGCCCTCGCGTCGGTCGCCGAACTGCCCCGCGGCGCGACGACCCCGGTGCGCGGCACGGTCGGGCCGTACGCGCTCTACGACGAGACGGGTGTGCGCCTGCTCACCGCCGAGAACGGCACGTGCGAGGCCCCCGCCGTCGAGGTGTGGCGCGACGGCGGAGGCCTGTTCGTGTGTCAGATCCTGCTGGAGCGCTGAGCCGGCCAGATCAGCCGCGGCCGCTCTCGGCCTTCTTCTGACCCGCCTCGAGCACGTCGCCGGCCGGCAGCTCCTGGTGCCCGCCGAACTGCAGGCGCATTGCCGAGAGCACCTGGTTGGCGAAGTGGTCCTCACCGCGCGAGGCGAAGCGCTCGAACAGCGACGCCGCCAGCACCGGAACGGGCACGCCCGTGTCGACCGCGGCCTTGACCGTCCACCGTCCCTCGCCGGAGTCGGACACGCGGCCGGCCAGGCCGTCGAGAGTGGGGTTCTGCGCGAGGGCCGCGGCGGTCAGATCGAGCAGCCACGACGAGATGACCGAGCCTCGTCGCCAGAGCTCGGTGACGCGCGCCGTGTCGATGTCGAACTGGTAGAACTCCGGCTCCTCGAGCGGGGCCACCTCGGCCGAGTGCTCACCCTGGTGCAGGCCCGCATCGGCGTTGTTCAACACGTTCAGACCCTCGGCGAGCGCGGCCATGATGCCGTACTCGATGCCGTTGTGCACCATCTTCACGAAGTGCCCGGCACCCGAGGGGCCGCAGTGCAGATAGCCGCGCTCCTCGGTGGTGTAGTCGCCGGTGCGACCGGGCGTGCGCTCGACCTCGCCGGGCCCGGGCGCGATCGTGCGCAGAACCGGCTCGAGGTGCGCGACAGCCTCCTCGTGACCTCCGACCATGAGGCAATATCCGCGCTCGAGGCCGAACACGCCGCCGCTGGTTCCCACGTCGACGTAGTGGATGCCGCTGTCGTCGAGCTTCTTCGCCCGGCGCACGTCGTCGCGGTAGTTCGAGTTGCCGCCGTCGATGATGATGTCACCGGGCTCGAGCACCTCGGCCACCTGGTCGACGACCTTCCCCGTGAGTCCCGCGGGGATCATCAGCCACACGGCACGCGGCTTCTGCAGCTTCGAGGCGAGGTCGGCGATGCTGGTCGCCCCGGTCGCACCCTCTGCGACCAGTGAGGCCACGGCATCCTGGTTCACGTCGAACACGACGCAGTCGTGACCGTCTCTCATGAGCCTGCGGACGATGTTGGCGCCCATTCGTCCGAGTCCGACCATGGCGAGTTGCATTGGTTCCCCGTTCGTCGTGGATCACGGACCGCGCGACGCGGTCCCCTCGCGAGTCTAGGAGCGCACGGCGCCCCCGGCTTCGGTGCTAGCCCTGGAAATCGTCGGGATCGACGTCGTCGAGGAAGCGGCGGAACTCCTCCACCCGCTCCTCTTCGGCCGACGGGTCGAGTTCGACCGCCTCGTCGGGCACGCCCGCGTCGTCGAAGACCGCGTCGGCCACCCAGATCGGTGCGTCGACGCGGGAACCGAGAGCGATGGCATCCGATGGGCGGGCGTCGAAGGTGCGTTGCCCGCCAGGGGTGTTGAGCACGACCCGGGCGTGGAAGGTGCCCTCGTCGAGGTGCGTGACCTCGACGCGATCGACCGACGCCGACAGCTCGCCCAGCATCGCCGTCATCAGGTCGTGGGCGAGCGGGCGCGGCGGGGGCGTGCCCTCGATCGCGACGAAGATCGACATCGCCTCCTGCGCGCCGATCCACACGGGAAGCACCCGGTCGCCGCCCGCGTCGGTGTCGACCGGCTTCAGCAGGATCACGTGCTGCTGCGCAGGGTCGAGCGCCACTCCGACCACACGCACCCGGATCATGTGCCCCATCGTACGTGCCTCCCCGCTCGCGGCGGAGGTCGCGCGACGGCCGCGGCACGGGTTCCGGACCGGCCCGCGTCGCGCGTAGCCACGGCCTCAGCGCAGGATGCCGAGGCCGCGCGCCGCCGACACCGCCGAGGTGCGCGAAGAGACGCCGAGCTTGGAGAACACGTGCGCGAGGTGGGATTTCACGGTCGCGTCGGTGATGTGGAGGCGGTGGGCGACGTCGGCGTTCGACGCCCCGCCGGCGACGAGGCGCAACACGTCGATCTCGCGCGCCGACCATGCTGTCGGTGATCGAGCGCGTCGGCGAGATCGGGCTGCGCCGCGCGCTGGGTGCGACGCGTCGCCAGATCGCCGCGCAGTTCGTCGTGGAGTCGGTCACCATCGGGCTCCTCGGCGGGTTGATCGGTGCCGCCCTGGGCACCATCACGGTCGTCGGGGTGTCGATCGTGCAGGGGTGGACGCCTGTGCTGGATCCGCTGCTCGCCACCGGCGGCGCGCTCCTGGGCGCATTGGTCGGGCTGATCGCGGGCGGGCTCCCCGCGCGACGAGCGGCGCGGATCGAGCCCGTCGCGGCGCTGCGCGGTTCGTGACCCGTCACCAGCCGAAGCTGTTGAACCACTCCCGACGGCGATCGGACTCCTCGCGCGTGTCGTCACCGCGCCAGGAGTCGTGCGGGGCGAGCACGCCGTCGACCGGCGTCACGAACGCCCAGCAGACCGGGCAGAGGGCCCGCCCACCGGGATAGCCGTCGGGAAGGGTGGGCGCGGGCTGTGCCGGCGTGCCCGCTCCGGCGCATTCCGGCGGGTCGGCCTGCAGGTCGCTCCAGAGCAGCCGACCACCCGTGCGGTGGTGCAGACCGCGATGGCCGTCCTCACGCGTGCAGATCTCGCCGTTTCGTCGGCTGAGACACAGTCTCCGCGCGGCGCCCGGCAGGGCTGCCAGTGTTCGCGTCATCGTTCGATTGTCCTCGCTGCGAGCGCAACGGGGGCAGGTGCGGGATGCGCACGGGGCGGTGGGGTCCGGTGGGGAAAGGTTCGGTGGTCATCGCCGACCACCACCGGTACGACGGTAGAGCATGTCGACCTCCTGATGATCCGACTTTCCGCCACCGGGGCCGCCGGGCCGAGGGGGTTGACAGAATCGCGAACGACGCTAGGCATACCCCATGGGGGTATCATGGGCCCCATGCACGGATACGAAGGCCGCAAGGACGAGCTCCTCAAGCGCCTGCGCCGCGCGGAGGGCCAGGTGCGCGGGATCGCGCGCATGGTCGACGACGATCAGTACTGCATCGACATCCTCACCCAGGTGTCGGCCGTGACCAAGGCGCTCGAGAACGTCGCCCTCTCGCTGCTCGACGACCACCTGTCTCACTGCGTCGCCGAAGCCGCAGCGCAGGGCGGTCCCGTCGCCGAAGAGAAGCTCAAAGAAGCCAACCAGGCCATCGCCCGTCTGGTCCGTTCCTGAAGGAGAACCCATGACCGAGCAGCGCATCGACCTCGGACTCACCGCGTCGGCCCCCGCCGGCGGAGGATGCGGCGACGGCTGCGGCTGCGGCGGTGGTGGCGCCGCGGCATCCAGCGCGTCGATCACACCCGCGACGAGCGAACTGCGGGTCGAGGGCATGACGTGCGGGCACTGCGTGCGCGCCGTCACCGAGGAGCTGAACGCGCTCGACGGCGTCGAGGTGGTCGACATCGACCTGCGCGAGGGCGGCACCTCGCTGGTGCGGATCGCGTCGACCGGAGCGGTGACCGACGACGCGCTCGCGACGGCGATCGACGAAGCCGGCTACACGCTCGCCCGCTGACTCGCGCCACACGCGCACCTCGAACCCGTCGCGTGCCCGCCAACCCCGGTGACTTGCGCCTCGTGCGCGCCCCAAGCCCCGTCCCACGAGCACGAGGCGCACGTCACGCTCGAAGAGTCGGAGCGCCGTCGCGCGAGTTGCGGCGCCCGGGTACGCCGCCGGCGGAATCAGAGCACGCGACGCACGAGCGCGTCGACGGCCGCGTGGAAGGTGAGGTGCTGAGACACCTCGACCGCGCGGTCGTAGCGCGCTCCCCCGAGGGAGACGAACACGGCGCCGACGACCTCGACGTATCCGACGATGTAGCCGTCGCGGCTGACCTCGTAGAGGTCGAGGTCGATGCGCGTCCAGGGGATCTCGGTGACCGTCCCCGGCACCTCGATCGGAGCGGACGCGGTGTCGGTGAGCGCGGCGGCGACAGTCGCTGCACGCGCGGCCTTCGACGATCCCCGGCGGCTGAGCGGTGCTTCCATGACCATGTGAGAACTCCTTCGGTCGTCCGGGGTGTTCTCAGGGTGGAGCGTTCGTCGATGAAGCGCTCCGGGCTTGACGAATCACCGCGACCGCGGTACTCGCGCGTCAGATCCCGGAGCGGGCCGGTCGCCCACGCCGAGGGCGTTCCTCTGACAGGGCGAACGGGGTCGCCGCGGCGGTGAGCCGCTCGACCTCATCGAGCCAGCGCAGGTCGGCTTCGAGTCGCGACCGTCGCGCCGCTCGCACGATGGCCGCGGGCACGGCATCCGGGTCCTCGACGTCGCGCTGCGCGAGCGCGGCGCGCACGGCCTCGCGCTGCGCGGACAGGATGCCGCCGATGTCGGCACCCGGCAGCGTCACGGCGAGGGCGATCTTGAGCGCCACCTCGTCACGCCCGTCGGCGAGCGACGCCGTGGACAGCCACGCGCGGGCCTCGGCGCGGCCGGCCGGGGTCGGCTCCCACAGCACCCGGGCCTCGTCGTCGACGCCGGCACCGGCCACCAGCCCGTCGCGCTCGAGTCGTTCGAGCGTCGTGTAGACCTGGCCGACGTTGACCCGCGCGCCCGTGCGCCGCTCGTACTCGGCGCGCAGCTGGGAGCCGTAGCACGCGCCGCGATCGAGGATCGCGAGCAGGCTCTGACGCACCGACACGGGGGCCTCCAGGCGAACTCGGAAATGACATACCCAGCATATGGTTCGACGCCGAGGCAACGCGGGACGACGCTCGCGACCCGCGCGTAGCATGTGGTCTGACCACACAATCCGGTTCGATCGGAGGCTCCTGATGGAGTGGCTCGACCCCCTCGCCCTCGCCCGCTGGCAGTTCGGGTTGACGACGCTGTACCACTTCCTCTTCGTGCCCCTCACCCTCGGCATGTCGCTGATCGTGGCGGTCTTCCAGACCGTCTGGTACCGCACGGGAGACGTGCGCTGGCTGCACATCACGCGCTTCTTCGGGAGGATCTTCCTCATCAACTTCGCCATGGGCGTGGTGACCGGCATCGTGCAGGAGTTCCAGTTCGGCATGAACTGGTCGGCGTACTCGCGCTTCGTCGGCGACGTCTTCGGCGCCCCGCTCGCGTTCGAGGGGCTGCTGGCCTTCTTCCTCGAAGCGACCTTCATCGGTCTCTGGATCTTCGGGTGGGACAAGCTCCCGCGCCTCGCACACCTCGCGAGCATCTGGATGGCATCCATCGGCGCCACCCTCTCGGCGTACTTCATCATCGCCGCGAACGCCTTCATGCAGAACCCGGTCGGCTACCAGATGTCGGCCGAGGGGCACCGTGCGGAGCTCGTCGACTTCTGGGCACTGCTCACCAATCCGGTGGCCCTGGCCGCCTTCCCGCACACGATTTTCGCCGGGTGGATGTTCGCGGCCATGATCGTCGTCGCCGTCTCGGCCTGGCACCTCGCCCGCGGGCGCAACACCGACATGATGCGCCCGACGCTCCGGTTCGGTCTGTGGGCGACGCTCGTGTCGTTCGTGCTCGTGGCGATCGTGGGCGATCAGTTGAGCCTGGTGATGGTGGCGACCCAGCCCATGAAGATGGCCGCCGCCGAGGCGACCTTCAACACGGTGTGCGGTCAGGACGCCTCGTTCTCGATCTTCACCCTCGGCACCCCCGACGGCACAAGCGAGCTGTTCAGCATCCGCGTGCCGTTCCTGCTCAGCATCCTGTCGACGCACTCGCTCGACGGCTGCGTCGAGGGCATCAACGACCTCAACACCCTCTACAGCCAGGAGATGTTCCCGCAGTTCGCCGACCAGGTCGACGGCAACTTCGCGCCCGTGCTGTGGGTCACCTACTGGGCGTTCCGCTGGATGATCGCGCTCGGTGGCATCACCGCCCTCGTCTGCGTCGCCGGCCTCTGGGTCACGCGCAAGAAGGCCACCCGCCCGGTGGCGCCCTGGATGTGGCGCGTGGCGATCTGGGCGGCTCCCCTGCCGATGCTCGCCAGCCTCGTGGGTTGGGTCTTCACCGAGATGGGCCGACAGCCCTGGATCGTGTTCGGCCTGATGCTCACGCAGGACGGGGTCTCGCCCAGCGTCCCCGGCTGGAGCGTGCTCATCTCGCTCGTCGCCTTCACACTCGTGTACGCCAGTCTCGCCGTCGTGGAGTTCGGACTCATCAAGAAGTACGCGCAGAAGGGGCCCGACCCGTTGCCCGACCCGGATGCCGAACACGACGACTCCGTCGAGAACACCCCGACCACGGTCTACTAGGAGCCCGTCATGGATCTCGCATATCTCTGGTTCTGGATCGTCGCCTTCCTCTTCGTCGGCTACTTCGTGCTCGACGGGTTCGACTTCGGCGTGGGCATGTCGATCCCCTTCCTCGGCAAGGACGACATCGCCCGCCGGCAGATCATCAACACCATCGGCCCCGTGTGGGACCTCAACGAGACCTGGGTCATCGTCGCCGGTGCCGCGCTGTTCGCGTCGTTCCCCGAGTGGTACGCAACGCTGTTCAGCGGCTTCTACCTACCCCTGCTGGCGATCCTCCTCGCCCTCATCGCCCGCGGCGTCTCGTTCGAGTACCGCCACCAGCGCGACTCCCTTCGGTGGAAGCGCGGCTTCGACCGCATGATCTTCTTCGGCTCCGCGGTCCCGGCATTCCTGTGGGGCGTCGCCTTCGCGAACATCGTGCAGGGCGTGCCCCTGGATGCCGAACACGAGTACGTCGGCACCGTGCTGACGCTGCTGAACCCCTACGGCATCCTGGGCGGGCTCACGACCCTGGCTCTGTTCTTCCTGCACGGGCTGTACTTCGTCGCGCTGAAGACCGACGGTCAGGTGCGCGCCGACGCCCGACGCCTCGCGGGCCGGGTGGGGCTCGCGACGATCGCGCTGGCCGCGCTGTTCCTCGCCTGGACGATGATGGATGCCGCTGACGCACCGCTGTTCCTCGGCGTGGTGGGCCTGTCGGCCGCCGCAGCGCTCACCCTCATCGGCTCGTGGATCGCGAACACGCGCGATCGCGAGGGCACCGCGTTCTCCCTCGGCGCCGTGACGATCGTCGCGGCCGTCGCCGCCCTGTTCTTCGCGTTGTTCCCGAATGTCATGCCGTCAACCCTCGCCGAGGGATCGAGTCTCACGATCGACAACGCCTCGAGCACCGACTACACGCTCACGATCATGAGCTGGGCGGCGCTGATCTTCCTGCCGCTGATCCTCGCCTACCAGGGCTGGACGTACTGGGTCTTCCGCAAGCGCGTCACCCGCGCCCGCATCGAGAAGGCCGCCCTGGTCGCGCATTGAAACCCGTCGATCCGCGGCTCGTCCGCTACGCCACCGCCTCGCGGAGCTTCTTCGCCGTGACGGCGGCGATCGTGCTCGCCCAGACCGGCGTGATCGTCGGGTTCGCGTGGGCGCTCACGAGCGCGCTGGTCGGCGCGATCCAGGGCCGGCCGCTCGGCGAGCTGTGGGGGTACGTCGGGGTCGCGGCATCCCTCGTTCTTCTGCGCGGGCTCTTGATCGCGGTGTCGGAGCGGGTGTCGGCACGAGGAGCGGCCGCCGCGTCGCTCCAGCTGCGCGCGGCGCTGGTCGGCGCGATCGGGCGCCTCGGCCCAGGCTGGCTGGCCCGACGTAACGCCGCCTCGCTCTCGCTGACCGCGGGGCACGGCCTCGAAGCGCTCGACGCGTACTTCGGGCGATACCTGCCGCAACTGGTCGCGACCGCGATCACGATGCCGATCCTGATCGGCGCGATGACGCTCGCCGACCCGCTCTCGGGGCTCATCGTGGCGTTGACGATCCCTCTCATCCCGCTCTTCATGGTGCTGATCGGCCTGGCGACCCGCGGGGTGCAGCAGAAGCAGTACCGCACGCTCGGGCGGCTCGCCGCACGCTTCGCCGACACCGTCGAGGGGCTCGGCACGCTCAAGGCGTTCGGTCGCCAGCACCGGGCAGCCGCCTCGATCGAGGCGATCACGCGCGACTACAAGCGCGAGACCATGACGGTGCTGCGCGTGTCGTTCCTCTCGGGCTTCGCGCTGGAGTTCCTGGCATCCATCTCGGTGGCGATCGTCGCGGTGACCATCGGGTTCCGCCTGCTGTCGGGCGATCTCTCGCTGCTCGTCGGACTGTTCGTGCTGCTGCTGGCGCCCGAGGCGTACCTGCCGCTGCGGCAGGTGGGGGTGCAGTTCCACGCCGCCTCGGAGGGCGTCGCCGCGACGGAGGAGATCTTCAACGCGCTGGATGCGGCGCGGACGCTCGACGCCCCCGAGAACCGGATCCCGGATGCCGACGCCCCGGCGCTCGGATCGACGATCACGCTCGATCGGGTGCGGGTGCACCGCGAGGGGCACGCCCTGCCGACGGTGTCGCTGTCGGTGTGGCCGGGGGAGATCGTGCTGGTGACCGGGCCGAGCGGTGTCGGAAAGTCGTCGCTGATCGCCGCCCTGCTGGGGTACGCGTCGCACGACGGGGAAGTGCGTGTCGACGGTGTCGCCGTCGCCCATGCCCGCGGGTCGGTGGCCTGGGCGGGCCAGCGCCCGGGACTCGTGTCGGGCACGGTGGCCGACAACGTGGCGCTCGGCTCCCCCGCCGACCCCGCCCGTATCGCCCGCGCGTTGGCCGAGGCGGGGGCCGGTGACCTCGACCCGGCGATTCCCCTCGGCGTCGGTGGTTCGGGACTCTCGGGCGGGCAGGCGCAGCGTGTCGCCGTCGCGCGGGCGCTGTACCGCGCGCGGGTGACCGGGGTGCCGGTGCTCGTGCTCGACGAACCCTCGAGCGCCCTGGATGCCGACACCGAGGCGCACCTGTGGGCGACCCTCCGCCGCGAGGCCGCGACCGGACGCGGGGTGCTGCTCGTCTCGCACCGCCGGTCCGCCCGTGCGATCGCCACCCGCGTGATCGATCTCCCCCTCGCCCCCTCGCGTGAGTCGCCAGAATGTGTCGCTTCGGCGGACGCCCCGGCGACCAATTCTGGCGACTCACGCTCCCGCGGGGCGGTGCGCGCATGAACGCCCGGGTGCGCGGCATCCTGCGCTCGGCGATGCCCTCGCGGCGCCGCTTCGCGCCCGCGGTGCTCTCGGGCTTCGGCACGGCGGCGAGCGCGATCGCGTTGCTCGCGGCGAGCGCGTGGCTCATCGCGCGGGCTGCCGAGCAACCGCTCGTGATGTACCTGTCGGTCGCGGTCGTGGGCGTGCGGGCGTTCGCGCTGTCGCGCGGCGTCTTCCGTTACCTCGAGCGCCTGACCGGACACGATGCCGCCCTGCATCAGCTCGCCGGCGTGCGCGCCGACCTCGTGCGCGACATCGTGCCCCTCGCCCCCGACGGGCTGGGGCGCTCCCGCCGCGGCGGCTTGCTGTCGAGCGTCGTCGACGACGTCGAGGAACTGCAGAACCTCCCGCTGCGGGTGGTGTTGCCCCTGGCGACGGCGGCGGTGACGTCCCTGGCCGCCGTGGCGTTCACCGCATTCGTGTCGTGGCCCGCGGCCCTCGTGCTGCTCGGGTGCCTCGGGGTGGCATTCGCCGTCGCCGTGGCCGTGGGGTGGGCGGCGGGTGCCCGCGCGGAACGGTCCATCGCGCCGCGGCGCGCGGCCGTCGCCGACGCCCTGCACGATCTGCTGACGAATCTCGACGTGCTGACCGCGTACGGGGCGGTGGATGCCGCGTCCGCACGCATCCGCGAGGCCGATCGTGCGCTGCGTCGGGCCGTCATCCGCCGGGGTGGTGCGCAAGGCCTGACGTCGGGGGCGGTGTCGGTGCTCGCCGGGGCCGCGTCGCTCGGGGCGCTGTTCGTCGCCGCGCCGGCGGTCACGGGAGGAGCGCTGTCGGGTCCCGGGCTCGCCGTCGCCGTGCTGCTGCCGATGGCCGTGTTCGAGGTGTTCGGCCCGGTCCCGCTGGCCCTGGCATCGTGGCGCCAAGTGCGCGCGGCGGCGGAGCGCATCGCCGAGGCGGTCCCCGAGACCATCCCCGACGGCCTCCCCCGGGACGAGCCCGCCCCGACCGGGAGCGCACCGGCCCTCGGCTCGGGCCTCGAGCTGCGCGGTGTGGGCGCGCAGTGGCCCGCACGCGGTGACGACGCCCCCGACGCGGGACGTCTCGACGACATCGCTTTGCGCGTCGCGCCCGGCGAGCGTGTTCTCGTCACCGGACCCAGCGGCGCCGGCAAGACGACCCTCGCGCACGCGCTCGTGCGCTTCCTCGACTACGAGGGTTCGTACAAGATCGGCGGCGTCGAGGCCCGCGAGCTCTCGGGCGACGACCTGCGCCTGACCGTCGGCCTCGTCGAGCAGTCGGCGTACCTCTTCGACGAGTCGGTGCGACAGAACCTGCTTTTCGCCCGCGACACGGCCACCGACACCGATCTGTGGGACGTGCTCGCTCGCGTGGGACTCGACGGCTGGGTCGCCGAACGCGGCGGCCTCGACACTCCCGTCGGCGATCGCGGCGCCCTCGTCTCGGGCGGCCAGGCTCAGCGCCTCGCCCTCGCGCGGGCTCTGCTGCGGGGCTTCCCCGTGCTCGTGCTCGACGAGCCGACCGCGGGCGTCGACCCCGCGGCATCCGACGCCCTGCTCACCGACCTGCTCGGCGCCGTCGAACGCGATCAGGCCGTGGTGCTCGTGTCGCACGTCGAGGTGCCGGGGGGCCTCGTCGATCGCGAGGTGCGGCTGGAGGGCGGGCGGGTCGTCGGCTCGGGGTCGAGGCCGCTCTGACCGGCGTCCGCACCACGTCAACCGCCGACCTTGCGCTGCCACACCCCGAAGCGGTTGCCGGCCGGATCAGCGAGATGGGCGAACAGGATGACGCCGTTGTCGACGAGCGGGCGCACGGTGGCCGCGCCGGCAGCGGTCGCGTGTGCGAGCGTGGCGTGGATGTCGGCGACCTCCACGTAGAACACCGCCCACGACCCTCCGCCGATGCCGGAGCTGTCCCACAACCCGCCCGCGTTCTCGTTGACCGTGGCGTAGCCGCCGGGGTTCGCGGCGCCGAACGTCCACCCGAACACCTCCCCATAGAAAGCACGAGCCGCCTGGGGGTCGGTGGTGCCGATCTCGAAGTAGTTCACCGTGTTCGTGTCGCTCATGAGCCTGGCCTTTCGTATCCCGGGCGGTCCGTCCGCCCGCTGTTTCGAGAGTGCGACCTGCCACAGTGAGAGGGTCAAGCGATCGGCACGTTGACCTCGGTGATCCATTTCGCCGGGTCTTTCTCGCGCCCGGGTCCGACGACGTAGACGTTGAAGGGGGCTCCCGCCCGGGTGAAACCGCGCTCGGCGATCCAGGCCCCGAGCGTCTCGGTCGCGTTCGAGATCGTGTCGAAGTCACCACGGTGGGTGGTCCACGCAACCCGCTGTGCGGGCAGCTCCACGATGTCGAATCCGTCTCGAGCGGTGAACGGGCCGTCGTAGTCGCGCCAGATCGCCATCTCGACGTCGTCGTCGCGGAACTCCTCGTCGAAGTACGTGGCACCTATGAGATCGCCGAATCGAGCGGGGTCGACGGCGTCCGGGCGGGCCATGAGTTCTCGGAGGTCGGCCCACATCTCCCCCTCCGCCGGGTAACACGCGACCGTGCGACGCAACCACAGCGTCCGGACGGCCGGGAAGACCCGTTCACCGACCTGCGCCGACGGGGTGTCGAGCGCATCGGCGAGAGAAAGCGTCAGACGCTTCTGAGCCTCCAGCTCGGCGGCCGCCGCCTCCAGGGAGGCCGCGTGCTGGGCGAGCCGCGCACGCAGTGCATCGGGCGCGGCGAAGAGCGGGAGCAGCTCCTCGATGAGGGGAATACCGCAACCTGCATCGCGCAGGGTGCGGATCCGGCCCGCGATGCGTAGCTGCTCGGGTGCGTATCGCCGGTAGGACGTGAAAGCGTCGACGGACGCGGGCGTGAGCAGACCGCGCTCGTCGTAGTGACGAAGCATTCGCACGCTGATGCCCGCATAGCGTGAAAACTCACCGATGCTCAGCAGGCGCGAGACTGCCGCGCCGGTGACGCTCGAGTCGCTCATACGCCGATTGTGACGCAGGCCTCCGACATCGCGACAACCCGGGCAGCAGCGGATTGCTGACCGCTCCCGGACCGAGCTGGTCAGATTCGAGGCGTCGGCCGAAGGAGCGATGTCATCGACGCGAGACTGTGCACCAGCAGACCGACTCCCCAGAGGCCGATCATCCAGACGAGGCCGCCGTTGGACGTCGCCGGCCACGCTGCAGCGACGAGGTGCACCGCAATGGTTCCCACGACCACGAGGTACGTCACGACATGAAACAGCAGGAACGCGACGGGTTGGCGCTCGAAAGTGTCCTGCAGGCGCCGCAGTGCCGTCGTGGTGATCGCTGCGGCGAGCAGCAGTAGAGCGAATGCCCACGCGTCGACCATGCCTCGCATCTCGATGACGACGTGGAACAGCGTCATCGTCGCGATCAACGCCGCGATCGAGACGACGACGACGGAGCGCGGGGCGAGCGGGGCTGCGGTCATGGCGGAGATCCTTCGTGAGCGGACGGATGGTTCTCGTATTCCACAACGGCGCCCGGGCGCGCGGAACCTGCCGCCGGGGGGTTTCACCCTCGGGGTGCGGCGAATCACGACCGTACGCACTCTGTTCAGGATGCCGCGACGAACCGCACGCTCTCCGGCGCAACGTCCACCCGCACGCCGTCTCCCGGCGCGAGACCCGCGGCGACCGCGGGCGGGACCTCGACCACGCCACCGTCCGTGCTCACGCGCACGCCGGTCGGCGTCGGCTCGAGGTGCGACACGATCGCCGGCGCCCCAACTCCGAGGCGGGCGTCGGTCGCGCGGTAGACGGCGGCCAGCGGGACCCCGTCGACGTCGGCGAGGGCGCGGGAGCCGGCATCCGTCGTCTCGAGCCTCAGCCCACCCCGTACGAATGCGCCGCCGCGCGCCTCGCCCGTCAGCCACTCGAGACCCGCGATCCGCGCCGCGACCTCGGTCGCGGGGGCCGCGAGCACCTCGCGCACCGCGCCCTCCTGCGTCACCCTGCCCCGCTCGACGATCAGCAACCGGTCGGCGAGCGCCGCGGCATCGACCGCGTCATGGGTCACCGCGACGGTCGTCACCCCCGCCAGGCGCTCTCGCAGCATGGCCCGGATCTCCGACGCCGTGACCGCGTCCAGCGCGACGAGCGGCTCGTCGAGCAGCACCACCCGCGGGGCGGCCGCGAGCGCGCGCGCCACGGCGACGCGCTGCTGCTCGCCGCCCGACAACTGCCCCGGCCGGCGGTCCCCCGCTCCCGGGAGCCCGACGCGCGCCAGCCACTCGTCCGCAGAAGAACGGGCGATGGATGCCGCGACCCCGGCCGCGCGCGGACCGAAAGCGACGTTCTCGCGCGCGGTGAGGTGCGGGAACAGTCGGGCGTCCTGTCCGAGCAGCACGATGCCCCGGTGCATCGGGTCGGTGCGCGTCCGCGGGGCCTGATCGAGCACGCGACCGTCGACGCTGATCTCGCCCCCATCGAGCGGCGTGAGCCCGGCGAGCGCGCCGAGCAGCGTCGACTTACCCGAGCCGCTGCGACCCATGACGGCGACGGTCTCGCCCGGGGCGACCTCGAGCGGGATGTCGACGGTGAAGGCGCGCCGGCGCACGACGACGTGGGCGCGCAGGGCGGCGGCGGCCCGTCTCGTACCGGCGTCCACCCCGACGTCTCGGCTCGGGCCGTGCACGGCGGCATTTGAACCCGCCTCGGCCTTCCGCTGTCGCCGGCCAGGCGTCCCGGCATCCGAACCCGTCATCGCCCCACCCCCGGCCGCCACCCTCGCACGAGCAGCAGCACCGCTACCGCCGTGACGAGCAGCAGCAGCGACAGCGCGACGGCCGTGCCCTGCGAGACGCCCGCGCCGTTGAACGCGGTGTAGATCGCCAGCGGCATGGTCTGGGTGACGCCCGGTCGATTGCCCGCGAACAGCGCGGTCGCCCCGAACTCGCCGATCGCGCGAGCGAAGCAGAGCACGACCCCCGCCACGATGCCGGGGGCGGCGAGCGGCAGGGTCACCCTGCGCAGGATCGTCGCGCGCGACGCCCCGAGCGAGGCGGCGGCGCGCTCGAACTCCACCCCGGTGCTTCGCAGGGCGCCTTCGACGGCGAGCACCAGGAACGGCAGCGCCACGAACACCTGCGCGAGCACGACGGCGGGGGTCGTGAAGGGCAGGCCCAGGATGCCGAGGGGTCCGGTGCGACCGAACAGGTAGAGCAGCGCGACACCGCCGACCATCGGGGGCAGCACGAGCGGCACCGTCACGAGCGCCCGCAGCAGGGCCGCGACGCGGGCAGGGCTCCGCGCGATCAGCAGGGCGAGGGGGATGCCGACGACCGCGCACAGCACGGTGGCCACCGCCCCGGTCCCTAGCGAGAGCCCGAGCGCGGCGATCGCCGCCGGAGAGGTGATGTCGCTCCACACCGTCGCCCACTCGACGCGGGCGATGAGCGCGGTCAACGGTACGAGAAGGAACAGCAGCCCGGCCACCGCCGGCACGATCAGCCAGCGCGGGACGTACCCCGCCGTCGTCACGGCGCCCGGAACCCGGCGTCGGCGAGGACCTTCTGCCCCTCGTCCGACAGCACGAACGTGACGAAAGCGGATGCCGCTGCCGGGTTCGGCGCGTCGGTCAACGTCGCGATCGGGTAGCGATTGACCACGGCGTCGGCTCCCTCGGGAACGATCGCCTCGACGTCATCGCGACCGACCACGTCGGTCGCGTAGACGAGACCCGCGTCGGCCTCGCCGGCGGCGACCTTCGTCAGCACGGCGGTGACGTTCTGCTCCGCGCTCGCGGGCGCCACCGTCACGCCGGCGTTGGAGAGCAGGGTGGCCGACGCCGCCCCGCACGGCACCTCGGCCGCGCACAGCACCGTCGTCACCCGCGCGAGGTCGGCGAGGGACGCCACCGCGCCCGGGTTTCCCGCCGGCACCGCGACGACCAGCGTGTTCGCGGCGAACAGCTGCGGATCGGGCGCGGACGCTTCGACCTTCGCCATGTTCTTCTCGTCGGCCGAGGCGAACACGTCGGCGGGCGCACCCTCGCCGATCTGGGTGGCGAGCGTGCTCGAGCCGTCGTAGACCGTGCTCACGGTGACACCGGGGTGGACGGCCTCGAATGCGGCCGCGATCTCGTCGAACGAACGCTGCAGGGAGGCGGCCGCGTAGACCTCGAGGGTGCCGGAGAGCTGGTTCTCGGATGCCGCGGGAGCGGGCGCGGCGCTCGCGCAGCCGGCGAGCACGGCGGCGGTGCCCAGGAGGGCGAGCAGGCGGAGAGAGCGGGACATGGCATCCTTTCGGCGACGCCGGCGGGCCGCTCCCGTTCGATTATTCCGCATGTGCGGCTTCTCAGGGTCTTACGCTCCGCGCGCGCGGACACCTGGCCGGTGGGCCTGTCGCCAGGGCGGTGTCCCCCAAGCCACCGCAAGACCCGGGACGGATGGACATCGGCGCGTCACCGCTTCACCCGCGCGGAGCCTCCACCGTGACGACCGTCGCCTTGACCGACGCCACAGCCAGCGCGCCGGGTTCGAGGGCCAACTCCTCGGCCGCCTCGGCGGACATGAGCGAGACCACGCGATGCGGCCCGCACTGCATGTCGACCTGCGCCATGATGCCGTCGATCTGCACGCGCGTGACGATCCCCACGAAGCGGTTCCGTGCACTCGAGGCCGCACCGGTCGGGTCGGCGGGCTCGTCGGCCAGCGCCACCGCCCGCTCCGCGAGCGCCGCGCCCGGGATCTCGGTGGGCGACGTGTCCGTGGTGGGCAGCACGCCCTGGTCGATCCAGCGACGCACGGTGTCGTCGCTGACCCCCAACAGTCGCGCGGCCTGGGCGATGCGAAAGGTGCTCGGCATGCGATGACGGTACCGCGCCGCCCCTCGACTCCGCGGCCGACCGGCGGCCGGCGCGTGCGGGATCAGGCGTTCGCGTCTGCCGCGATCAGAGCGTGCAGTCGGCCCTCGAAGCCGTTCAGGTCGAAGGCCCCCGTCTCGTCGCGGACGATCACGTGCAGACCTCCGCGGAGGGGGGTGATCTCCACCCACACCCCCAGCGGCAGGCGGAGGTGCTCCGGCAGGCCGCCGACGAAGGTGGACGCGTCCACGTATGGCATGAGCGCTTCGTCGACGACGACCTCGGTCGTCGGCAGCGACACGTGGATCTCCAGCGGCACCCGCGGGGTTTCGTCGGGAACGCGTCTCGATGCGACGGGGTGGCGCACCGCGTTCTTGAGCGAGATCAGCGTGGTCGCCAGAAGCCAGGCGACGGGTACGCCGGATTTCGTCGCCGCCGAGATGCGCTCGGTCAGGGCCGTCGCGCTCCACTCGTCGCTCATCAAGCGCCCCATCGGTATGGACGGGGCGAAGTTCCCCTCGACGTCGAACCCGCGGGGCACCCAGCGTCGCGCGTCGATCGGGATCACGACGCGGAAGTCCGCCCCGTCGTGACTGCTGTCGCGCAGACACCGCAGCACCAGACTCGCCGCTTTGAGAGACACCGGAGGCCGTGCCGGACGGCGTCCCTCGACGGCCTGCTCCGGGATGCTCGCGATCGCTCGCACGCCGTCGGCCGGCAGCATGAACGACACCGTGCGGGTGCGTGCGACCGACTCGGTCTTGGTGAGCGTGCGTGAGAACGGGTACGCGGTCTCCGTCTGCGCGTTCCGGGAGCGGAAGATCTGCCGGGCCGTTCGGATACCCGCCGGTCCCGTCAGCCCGAGCCGCTTCATCGCCGTGCGAAGCGGCGCCTTCGCCCAGGGGACCGCCGGCACGGTGTCCACGCCCGGGGTGCCGAGCTTCTCGACCACCAGGCTTGCCACGGAGGTGGCGCCGCCGCCGTCGTAGAGGCTGTGGGGGAAGCCGAAAGCGATCAGTCCCTGGTTGATGAAGATGCGCACCGGCAGTTCGCCGGGACCGAAGACCCGTTCCATCGCGCGATCCGCCAGCTCGGCGCGGTCGATGGCCCCCTCCACCGACTCGACCGCGCGGGTGCTGGCGGCCAGGGCCGCAGACGGTTCGGCGCGGCGCCAGCGTCCGCCCCGGGTGCGGAGGTAGTGCAGCCGCGCCCCTCGCGGAGAGGCCAGGGCGTCTCGCAGCGCGGCGAGAACCCGCTCGTGCGTCAGATCGACCAGCGGCCCGAGGATATAGCAGGCGTGGAGATCGTCGTACCCGAGATTGCGCAACCCGCTCATGCGCGGGCCGCCCTCGACATCGTTCCTCGAACGACGTCGATCGCGGCGTGGCGTTTTCGTACGGCCGACGGCGCAGCGACGCGGCGCCTCGTCGTCTCGATAGTCACCATGCTCATATTCACGCCTTCGTCCCCCGGCAAACGGCCCGTCAGCGGCGTGCGAGCACCACCACTGCGTTGTCAGCTCGTCTCCCAGCCGGGAAACGAAAAGACTCTACCGTGGGCGAAGAGCTCCGATGGAGCCGTAGCCTACACCCGACAGTCTCCCGGGCGCTGGCAGACGAGGGGAATGGCGGCGTCCGCGCCCGCGACCGACCGCGCTGCGGCTCGTTCGGGTACCGGTCGACGGCACGCGACGTCGACCGGTGCGGTCGAGGAATTCTGCCCTCGGGCACACACGACCCGGGGTTTTTCCGTGGCCCCGACGAGCGAGGTTCGGGGACCGCGCCGCCCCATCCGCTTTCCACTGACCTAGGCTCGACCCATGGATGCCGAGCACGCGCACACGACGCCGCGTCCGGTGCCCCTATCGCTCGGCGCCACCGTCACAACGCGCGGCCCGGCGGCCCAGCTCGGCGCGATCCGCACCACCGGTGGCCCCCGCCCGACCGCGCCCTCGCACGAGCAGGGCCTGGCGCACGACGCCGACCGCAACCGCGAGCCCGGCGGGGCGCTCGGCACCGACGCCGCCCGCGATCCCCGTGCACCGCAGCGCGACCCCCGCGCCGACCGCCTCCTCGGTGCCCCGCAGGAGGGCGGCCTGCGCGACCGCTTCGGCCGCGTCGCGACCGACCTGCGCGTCTCGGTGATCGACAAGTGCAATCTGCGCTGCACGTACTGCATGCCGGCCGACGGGATGCCGTGGCTCCCGCAGTCGCAGCTGATGTCGACCGACGAGATCCGGCGTATCGTCCGCGTGGCCGTTCAGTCGCTCGGCGCCGAGGAACTGCGGATCACCGGCGGAGAGCCGCTCGTGCGCAAGGATCTCGAGTTCATCATCGCGGGCATCCGGGCCGACAATCCCGACCTGCCGATCTCGCTCACGACCAACGCCGTGGGTCTCGACCGCCGCGCCCAGGCCCTGAAAGACGCGGGTCTGGACCGCATCAACGTCTCCCTCGACACCCTGCACCCCGAGACGTTCGCCGAGCTCACCCGACGCCCGCACCTCGACAAGGTGCTCGCGGGGCTCCAGGCCGCCCGGGCCGCCGGGCTCGGGCCCATCAAGATCAACGCCGTGCTGCTTCGGGGCATCAACGACACCGAGGTGGTGCCGCTGGTCGACTGGGCCGTGTCGAACGGTTTCGAGATGCGCTTCATCGAAGACATGCCCCTCGACGGCGACCGCTCGTGGAGCGCCACCAACGTCATCCCCGCCCGCGACATCCGTGCCGCGATCGAGGAGGCCTTCACCCTCACCGCCGACCCGCGCGGTCGCGGCGCCGCCCCGGCTGAGCGCTGGGAGGTGCGCCGCCCCGGCGACCCCGCCCTCGCGGGACACGTCGGCATCATCTCCTCCGTCACTGAACCGTTCTGCGCCGCCTGCTCGCGCACCCGGGTCACCGCCGACGGCCGCATCCGCTCCTGCCTCTTCTCGCACGAAGAGACCGACCTGCTGACCGCCCTGCGCGACGGCGCCGACGACGCAGGTCTCGCGCAGATCTGGCGGGATGCCATGTGGGCCAAGCCCCGTGCGCACGGCTCCGACCGCGTCGGATTGGCGCGCGCCGACTTCGTCCAGCCGGAGCGCACGATGAGCGCGATCGGCGGATGAGGGCGCTGGTCGAGCCCGTGGCATCCCTCGCCCCGGAAGAACTCATCCGCACCGCCCGTCATGCGGTGCTGGCCGGTATCGGCGAAGAGGGGCAGCGACGCCTCGCAGCCGCGCGCATCGCCGTCGTGGGCGCGGGTGGTCTCGGCTCCCCCGTGCTCCTGTCGCTCGCCGCCGCCGGAGTCGGCGAGCTCGTGATCATCGACGACGACGTCGTGGAGCGCACGAACCTGCAACGCCAGCTCGTGCACCGCGTCGACGACATCGGCACCGCCAAGACGGCATCCGCCGCCCGCGCCGTGCGCGACCTGTCGCCCGTCACCGTCGTCCATGAACGCACCGTACGACTGACGTCCGACAACGCCGTCGACCTGCTCGAGGGCGCCGACCTCGTCATCGACGGCAGCGACACCTTCGACACGCGTGAAGCCGTGGCGGCCGCCGCTGAAGCTGTGGGCATCCCCCTCGTCTGGGGTGCTGTGCAGGAGTGGTCGGCGCAGGTCACGGTGTTCTGGTCGAAGCCGCCCGAGGGCTACTCACCAGTCGTGCTCGGCGACCTCTTCCCGCCCGGATCGGCCGGAGAGCCGCCGACGTGCGCCCAGGTCGGCGTGCTCGGATCGCTCTGCGTGCAGGTGGGCGGGCTGCTCGCCACGGAGGCGATCAAGCTCGTCACCGGCGCGGGCGAGCCGTTGCTCGGACGCCTGATCGTCGTCGACGCACTGCGCGCCCGTCAGGACGTGATCCCCCTGAGCTCGGCGAGGCGACCGTGACACCTCACGGTGACTCGCGAGAAATGTACGCGCGCACGCATTCGCGCCGAGCAGAAGACGCAAGTCAGCGCTCTCCGGGGGCGGCGCAGAACGCGCGAGAGTCCGTCGCGCCCAGCGCATCGGTTGGAAGGATCCGTACGTGACCGAACTCCTCACCGTCGAAGAGCACCGCGCCGGCGTGCTCGCCGCCGTCTCACTGCTCCCCGCCGAGACCGTGTCGCTGTCCGAGGCGGCCGGCCGCACGCTCGCCGAGCCCGTGCTCGCCGCCCACGACGCACCGGGCTTCGACAACTCCTCGATGGACGGCTTCGCCGTGCGCTTCCGCGACGTCGAGGGGGCGGATGCCGCGCGCCCGACCACGCTGGAAGTGGTCGCCGATCTGCCCGCCGGCGCCACCGACGACCCCGCCCTCGCGGCCGGCGAGGTCGCGCGGATCATGACGGGTGCCCCCGTCCCCACCGACGCCGACGCCATCGTGCCGTTCGAAGACACCGCCGGGGGCCTCGCCGACTCGCTCGACACCGTGCGGGTGCTCCGCGCCCCCGCTGCGCCGGGTGCGTTCATCCGCCGACGCGGCGGCGACACCCGCACGGGCGACACCGTGCTCTCGGCGGGCGAGCGTCTCGGCCCCTTCGCGCTCGCGGCCGCCGCCGCGGCGGGCGCGGCAGAGGTGCGCGCGCATCGCCGCCCCCGCGTGGCCGTCGTCTCCACCGGCAGCGAATTGGTGGCTCCGGGCACCGTCCCCGGCCGCGGGCAGACGCCCGACTCGAACGCGACGCTCCTCGCCGCCCTCGTCGCCGGCGCCGACGCCGACCTCGAGCTCGTCGACCGCATCGGCGACGACCCCGCCGGCATCGATGCGGTGCTGGGTCGCGCCGCCCGGGCCGACGTCGTCGTCTTCACCGGCGGCGTCAGCGCCGGCGCCTACGAGCCCGTCCGGCTGGCCCTGTCCGACCGCATCGCCTTCGAGAAGGTGGCGATGCAGCCCGGCAAACCACAGGCGTTCGGTGTGCTCGATGACGGGCGCATCGTGTTCGGCCTCCCCGGCAACCCGGTGAGCGTCGCGGTGTCGTTCGAGGTGTTCGTGCGGCCGGCGCTGCTCGCCCTCCAGGGACGAGCGGTCATCGACCGCCGCGTCGCCCGGCTCACGGCAGCCGAATCCTGGACGACCCCGCCCGGTCGCCGCCAGTACCTCCCCGCCGCCGTCGATCTGGTCGCGGGCACCGTGCGTCCTGCGACCGCGGGTGGCTCCGGGTCGCACCTCGCGGCATCCCTCGCCCGTGCCGAGGCGTTCGCGATCGTCCCCGCCGAGGTGTCCGCGGTGTCGGTGGGCGACCCGCTCGATGTCATGCTGATTCCATGACCTTCACCCACCTGGATGCCGCGGGCCACGCCCGCATGGTCGACGTCACGCAGAAGCAGCCCACGGTGCGCACCGCCACCGCCCGCGGTTTCGTGCGCTGCGCGCCCGAGGTGGTCGCCGCTCTGCGCGACGGCACCGCCCCCAAGGGCGACGTGCTCGCGGTGGCGCGCATCTCCGGCATCCAGGCCGCCAAGTCGACGCCCACGCTCCTCCCCCTCGCCCACGTCATCGGCGTGCACCGCGCCTCGATCGACCTCGCGATCACCGACGACGGCGTCGAGATCGAAGCGACCGTGGGCACGGCCGACCGCACGGGCGTCGAGATGGAGGCGCTCACCAGTGTGTCGGTGGCGGCCCTCGCCATCGTCGACATGGTGAAGGGCATGGACAAGGGCACGTTCATCGAGAACGTCCGCATCGTGTCGAAGACCGGCGGAAAGTCGGGCGACTGGCTGCGCCCGGGCGAGCCCGACGTCGGCGTGGCCGGCGCCTCGCGCCACCCGGCACCCGCCGCCGACACGACCGGCGCCCCCGCGCCCGCGGAAGGGGTGACCGCGTGAGCGTTCGCGTCCGTTACTTCGCCGCCGCCGCCGAAGCAGCCGGCACCGATGCCGAGGACCGTGACGAGACGTCGCTCACCGCCCTGCGCGCCGCCGTGCTGGCAGACCACCCCGCGCTCAGCGGCATCCTCGACCGGTGCGCCGTGCTCCTCGACGGCACCCGTCACGACGACGACGCGCCGCTCGCGGGTGTGACGCACGTCGACGTCCTGCCACCCTTCGCCGGCGGCTGAGCCGGTCTGCATCGCATCCTCTCCCCCGGCGCTACTGGTCCGGTGGACCGGGGCGGCGAGAGAGAGTCAGAGGCTGGTGAGGGCGGACTCCTGCGCCACCCTCACCAGCACTCTTCTCAGGGGTATCGACGAATCAGGTCGATAACGGCCGAGCCCTGGACCTCCCGCGTGGAGTTGCCTTCACGGACGTGGAATTTTCCATCCCAAGGGGTTGGTGCGGATAGGGCTTTGGGTCGCATCGTCCAGATGAGGTAACCCTGATAGTCGAACGGCACGAGTGTTCCCGCCAACTGCGAAGCAAAACCTTCGTCGAGCTTGGACTGCTTGATCCGCTGAACCAACCACCGCATCTGCTCGTCTCGGTTTCGACCTAGCGCAGTGAGCTCGTGCTGAGTCCCCGTAACGAAGAATTCGCTCACCTCGAGCGGTGCGACGTCGTAGATTTCCTTGATACGATCCGCGTGCTCCTTGCGGTCGGCCACACCAAAGATGATGAAGCCGTGCGCATCCGGCCCGTGGTTGGCCATCGCGGAGGCCGTCCGCAGCACTGACTCGAATGCGGCGTCATCCCATGCCTTCGATTCGTCCAAGCGGGTGAACCCCTGCTTGAGTTCGAAGAGCGCCGTTTCAGTCAGCGCCATCTGCAGTTCGATCTCGAATTCGGTGGCAGTAGCCTTCGTGCGAAGCGAGATGGGATCATCACTCGGCTTGAAGTACGAACGCAGGATTCCCTTCACCGCGTCGAACAACGGTCTCTTTCGATTCGCTCCCCAGTTTCCGCCACCGCCCGGAATCTTGAGGTCACCGTCCCAGAAGTGGTCAAGCCGCTTAGTGAGGCCGTCGACATCCGCGACCTCCAGGCCCTCACCAACGATCAGCTCGTGGATAGCTACGAAGGTGGCGTGGAAGTACCGAGGTATGCCCCTGGAGTTCTTCTGGGTGATGACGAACTCGGCCCAGGGCTTGCCTGCTGCCCTGATCGTCTGCTTGATGACGTCGAGCGTGAGCAGGAAACTCCGCTCGACGTTCTCGGCTCCGAGCGTATTCAGACGGGAGGCCACAACTCCTGCCGAGGTTGTAGCGTTGTCGTCGCGCCCGTATGCAGAGTTCCTGTATGCGCTGCCGCTACCACGGGTGGTGTCCAGAATCAGATCCAGCAGGATGTCGAGCACAAGCTCCTCATCGCGCGACTCGCGAACGGCCTCCTTGTCGAGGATTCCGTTCGCTACCCAGAAAACTGAGTCGCTCGAGATGCCGTAGGGCAAGTCACGGTTCGTGATGCTAATCCGAGGCATCTCGGAGAGCGCGACGTTATCTGACAGCGACGCATCGCCTCGGACGCTCGCGCTGATCCGACGCACAAGGTTTGCGAAGTCGGAAGTGACGCCAGCCTGACGGATCTCCTGCAGGCTCAGCTTGCGCCCCGATGAATTGATCCTCCGGAAGACCTCGTCCACGGACTCTTCCGTGGCGGACCGATAGGTCGAGACAGGCAACTGATAGTTGACAATCGCCAAGCACATCTCGCGGTCGAGGACCGGGGTCTTCTGGACGAGCTCACCGCGGTCGCGTTTGAACTTCGTATCGGCCAGCGTCTCCAGGTCGAAGTAGCCGTCAGCGTACGGATACTCGTTCTCGATGAACGAGAAGATCGCATTCAGGCGCTGCAGCCCATCGATGATCTCTAGCCGAGATGCACCGTCGGATGAGTTCTCTGCGAGCAGCACGAGCGGTATGGGCAGGTTGTTCCGCACCGAGTCGACGAGCGACTGCTTCTCTTCGACCGCCCAGACAAGCTTGCGTTGATAGCGGCGGTTCACCACGAAGGTGCCGGAAGAGTATTGAGTGAACAGGTTCTGCAGACTCTGCCCTAGAACAGTCAGCTCGGTCGATTTACGTGCCACAACGATTCCCCCCATTTTGGATCAACCTGCCTAGTATGCCGGGGAGCGAGCGGCGGACGTCTACCTACGCCGCAATCTCGTCTTGCGCACGACCAGGAGCGCTATGCAGGTCGTCAGAGACAAGAGGATGCCACCGAAAACCCCGAAGCGCTCCCGCCGGACGCTCACATGACGGTCCTGGATGACGCCCATGCGTGAGAGCGCAACCAGGCCGCCAGCGGGCAATGCCGCCGCGAACACGAGTGCGAGAAGCCCCGCCCAGGGTGCGCCGTAGACAACCCCCGATTCGAGAAGGAGAAGCGAGGAGTCCACTGCGGGACCCGCCACCGTCGAGAGCAGCCGCGCGGCAGGAAGCGTCCAGGCTGTAAATGTCTTAGAGGAGGGAGTCGAGGCGGCGATCCAGCTCGTGCCCCTCTGCCGCATCGATTCTCTCCTGTTCGGTCGCTTGGGCGATCGTTTCGCGGAGCACCGTAGTCGAATCCCAGCCCATGGCCTCACAGATCAGATGCAGCTCGGATGCTGTCCTTCACGCTCTCCATGGCGCAAACGGCGAACTGCCTGTGGGCGAATCCCCGTGGCCTGGCTCAGTAGCCGGGCCGACAATCCAAGCTTGGACATCTCTGCGTTGAGTGAGGCGGAGAATATTCTTGACGACGGCCTGCTGAGAGGCGTGCCTCATCTTCACCCCGCTGCTCCCCCGGGGCCCGCTGATCGCACGCCAGCCGAGAGGAGCGACACCGACCATCTCGCGTTCCTTCAACATCTGCGAGCCGCTACGTCCGCCGTCGTGACTTCTTCCAAACCGCACCTGCGGAGCGCGACCGCAGGCCTAGCCGCCCAGGCCCTTCCACTGCGTGGTGCCGTCGGCCTCGACCTGGCGCTTCCACACCGGCAGGTCGGTCTTGATCGTCTCGATCACCCGGCGGCAGACCTCGAACGCCTCGGCGCGGTGACCGGATGCCACGGCGATCACGACCGCGGCCTCGCCCACGTCGAGCCGCCCGACGCGATGGCTGACGGCGACGATCGCGTCGGTGCCCTCGGCGGCGGCGGCGGCGATGCGCTCCAGAACGGCGGGAGCATCGGGGTGTGCGCTGTACTCGAGCGCGATGACGGCGTCAGCGGCATCCGGATCGGTGTTGCGGACGCGACCGACGAAGGTTGTGACCGCCCCCGACGCGTCGTCTTCGACGGCACGCAGGTGCGCGTCGAGGTCGAGCGGCTCCTCTGACAGGCGGGCGATGCGGACGGCGCTCATGCGTGGTCTCCTCCGGCGAGCTGGTCGAGCACGTGGGGGGCGATCTCGACGATCACCGCGATCCCGGATGCCACGGCCCTGGTCGATCCGGGAAGGTTGACGATCAACGTGCCGGGGTCGACGATGCCGGCGAGACCCCGCGAGATGACCGAGAGGGGGGTGTCGGAGAGGCCACGGCGGCGCAGCTCCTCGGCGATGCCGGGAAGCTCGCGGTCGAGCACGCGCGCCGTTCCCTCGGGCGTGCGATCGCGCGGGGCGATGCCGGTGCCGCCGGTCGTGACGATCAATCCGGGACCCGCGGTGACCGCGACCCGCAGTGCGGCTTCGACGCTGTCGGCACCGTCGGCGACCACGGCCGCGTCGGCGCAGTCGAACCCGGCGTCGCGCAGCAGCGAGACGGCGAGCGGCCCGCCGCGGTCCTCGCGGAGTCCGGCGGCGGAACGGTCGGACACGGTGATCACCCGGGCGACATGCGGCACGGGATCAGCCTAGGTGCGCGCGGCGGCAGCGCGGCTCGACGCGCCCCTCGCCGTACGCGCGGCGGGCGGGCTGCCTGTCGTGCCCCTCGCCGTGTGCGCGGCGGGCAGGCGGCTCGCCCCGCCCCTTTCCGTGTGCGCTACGCGCAGGCGGCTCGCCGTGCCCCTCGCCGCGCGCGCGGCGGGCAGGCGACCGGCCGCGCCCATCGCCGAGATCACCCGGCATTGCCGAGATCACCCGCGTTTCGTCGCAAGAACGGGTTGCCTCGGCGAACAAGGGTGATCTCGTGACTGCGCTGAGCGGCGCGACCGCGCCGACCCGCAGCCGCCCGCTCCGCGTCACCCGCCGATGGTCTCGACTTCGGGCACCTCGGGCGCGATGCGCCCCGCCTCGGCCCGCGGCTCCGGCTCTTCGCGCTGCACGTGCTCGGCCGCTGCAGTGATGCGCCGCGCCATACCGCTGAAGATGAGGCCGTGGAACGGCAGCACCGCCATCCAGTACAGGCGTCCGGCGAGCCCGGTCGGGAAGAACAGCGCGCGCTGGTCGAAGCGCGCCCCGTCGCCTTCGGGCGTCGCGCGTAGTTCGAGCCACGCGCCGCCGGGAACCTTCATCTCGGCGCGCAGGCGGAGCAGGTGGCCGGGTTCGATGGCCTCCACGCGCCAGAAATCGAGCGCGTCACCGACGGTGACGACCGAGCGGCTCCGACGACCGCGGGCGAGCCCCACCCCGCCGACGAGCCGGTCCATCCAGCCCCGGATCGCCCAGAGCAGCGGCGAGGAGTACCAGCCGTTCTCACCGCCGATCCCCTCGATCACCGACCACAGCTGCTTGGCATTGGCGGTGGTGGTCATCGTGCGCACGTCGGTGTAGACGAGGCGCCCGGCCCAGTCGGGGTCGCTCGGCAGCGGGTCGCTCGGAACGCCCGAGACCTCGGCATCCAGCCAGCTCGTCTCGATGTCGTCGTCGTTCACGCGCCGCAGCGCCAGGCGCACGGCGTCGCGGTAGGGCATGAGTCCCGCCTCGGGCCGCGGGATGAGGTCGTCGACGGCACGGTCTTTCACGATGCAGTCGTTCTGCAGCGACTCGACGAGGGGACGCGCGATCGACTTCGGGATCGGCGTGACGAGGTTGACCCAGTGCGACGCGAGCCGCGGCGTCAACACGGGCAACGACGCGATCGGCCGCTGGTGAAGCCCGGCCTCGAGGGCGTAGCCGTTCATCATCTGGCCGTAGCGCAGCACGTCGGGGCCGCCGATGTCGACGGCGCGGTTGACGTTCGGCGCCACACGCGCGGCCCCGAGCAGGTAGTGCAGCACGTCGCGCACGGCGATCGGCTGGATGCGGTTGCGCACCCACTTGGGCGCCGGCATGTAGGGCAGCACGTCGGTGAGATGACGCACCATCTCGAACGACGCCGAGCCCGAGCCGATGACGACGCCCGCCTGCAGCACGACGGTGGGCACGCCGCTGGCCAGGAGGATGTCGCCGACCTCGACGCGCGAGCGCAGGTGCGCCGACAACGGCGTGTCGTCGGGGTGCAGACCGCCGAGGTACACGATGCGGCGTACCGATGCCGCCGCGGCCGCGTCGGCGACCGTCTGGGCCGCTCGGCGATCGGTGCTCTCGAAGTCTTTGCCCCCGCCCATCGAGTGGATCAGGTAATAGACGACGTCGACATCGTCGACAGCCTCCTTCACCGCCGAGGCGTCGGTCGCGTCGCCCTCAACGACCTCGACCTCGGCGCCCCACGGGAAAGCCGCCGCGCGCTGCGGATCGCGGGCCAGGACGCGCACGCGGTAGCCCGCGGCGATGAGGCGCGGAACGAGGCGGCCGCCCAGGTAGCCGGTGGCTCCGAGCACGAGGGCGCGCGGTGCAGACCCGTCGTCGCGGGGCTGCGCGATGAGGGCGGGTTCGCGGCCGGTGGGTGTGGTCAGCTCGCTCATGCCCGACACGGTACGCCGGGCCTCCGACATCGCCGGGGGCTTGACGTCGGGCGTAGCACGCCGCCGCCGTCACCGCCCCGACTGGCATCGTCGCGCCGATGGGGGTACGGCTAGAAGGATGAACGACAAAGCCCCGGCACCCCGTCTCGAGGTCGACGACGTCATCGTCGTCGACACGAAGCGCGTACGCACCGCGATCGGCGGTACCGTCGTCGGCAACTTCATGGAGTGGTTCGACTTCGGCATCTACGGCTATCTCGCCGTCACGCTCAGCGCCGTCTTCGCCTCGAACGTGCCCGCCCCGTGGGACCTTCTCGTGACGTTGCTGGGCTTCGCCATCTCGTTCCTCGTCCGCCCCTTCGGCGGTTTCGTGCTCGGTCCCCTCGGCGACCGCATCGGGCGGCAGAAGGTGCTGTTCCTCACGATGGCGATGATGGCCGCGGCGACCGCGCTCATCGGCATCCTGCCCACGTCCGCGCAGATCGGGCTGTGGGCGATCCTGCCGCTCTACCTGCTCAAGATGGTGCAGGGCTTCTCCACCGGAGGCGAATACGCCGGGGCGACCACCTACGTCTCGGAGTTCTCCCCCGATCGCCGGCGCGGTTTCTGGTCGTCGTGGCTCGACGTCGGCTCGTACGTCGGGTTCGCCGCGGGCGCGTCGGCCGTGGCCGTCACCACCGCCATCACCACGGCGGTCTCGGGCGAGAACGCCATGGTCGAGTACGGCTGGCGCATCCCGTTCCTGCTCGCGATCCCGCTCGGCATCGTGGCGATCTACTTCCGCCTGCGCATCCCCGAGACGCCCGCGTTCGAGCAGGGCCACACCGCCGAGATCGACGCCGACGATCCGATGTCGCGCCAGGGGCTGCGCGGAATCGTCCGTCACCACTGGAAGCCCCTGTTGATCGGCATCGCCCTGGTGGCCGCCACCAACACCGCCGGCTACGCGTTGACCAGCTACATGCCGACGTACCTCGAGAAGGAGGTCGGCGTCTCGAACCTCACGGCCGCCGTCGCCACGGTGCCGGTGCTGCTGGTGATGTCGGCCGCGCTGCCGTTCATCGGCCGCCTCAGCGACCGCATCGGACGCAGACCCGTGTACGCGATCGCCGCGGGCTCGGCGCTCGTCCTCCTCGTGCCGGCGTTCCTCGTCATGCAGATCGGCGAGCTGTGGGCCGTGATGATCGCCCTGTGCATGGCGGCGGTGCCGGTGGCGTTCTACGTCGCGATCTCGGCATCCGCCCTGCCGGCGCTGTTCCCGACGGCCTCGCGCTTCGGGGCGATGGCGGTGGCGTACAACGTCGCCGTCTCGCTCTTCGGCGGAACCACGCCCCTCTTCAGCCAGGCGCTCATCGACTGGACCGGCAACACGCTCATGCCGGCGTTCTACATCATGTTCTTCGCCGCCCTCGGGCTCGTCGCTCTGCTGTCGATGCGCGAGACCGCCCGGCGCCCGCTGCTCGGATCGGTGCCGACGGTCGAGACGCCCGCCGAGGCGGAGGCGCTGGTCGAACGTCAGGACCGCGACCCGCTCATCGACACCTCGACGATGCCGCTGGCGGTCCGCCGGCCCTGAGCGGGCGCGGACATCGTCGCCGTCGGACGAGAGCAATGGATGCCGGGCCCGTGGCATCCGCGGTCGTCGGGCTCGCCGCGGTCCGGTGTGGGTTGTGCGCCGACGCCGCCGTGCCGGTGAGCATGAAGTCAGCGATGCGCACAACCTCAGCCCGCACAGCCGAATGTCGCTGACTTTGCGCACATCACTGACTTTGTGCACACCGCACTCCGCCCACCCGAGCCGCTCCTGCCACCCGAGTCGTACCCCGCCCCGCCCGAGCCGACCGGTGACTAGCGCCGACGACCCGTGCCGAAGATCCCGCGGATCACGCCCGTCACGATGCTCTTCGTCGCCCCGCGTCCGAGCAGTCCGTCGAGCCCGGGAGCGGGGGTGCTCGCGCGACCGCGCGGCGCCGCCGTCGACCGGAGGATCCGTTCGTACTCCTGCTGCGCCTTCTTCTGCGCGGCGGCGTTGGCCTTGTCGATCGCGGCCTTCTGCTTGGCGTACTCGGCCTCGTCGGCGGCGGCCTTCTTCGCCCGCTCCTCGGCCTCGCGCGCCTCGGTCGCCGCCTGCATCCGGGCCCCGAGGATCTCGCGGGCCGATTCCCGGTCGATCGGGGTTCCGTAGGTCGAGAAGAGGGGGGATGCCGTCACGGCCGACGCCATCGCCTCGGCGGTGATCGGCGACATCGAGGCCCGCGGGGCGAACATGCGCGTCCACGCGACCGGCGTCGGTGCGCCGCGCTCGCTCATGACGGTGATGATCGCCTCACCGGTGCCCAGTTCCTGCAGCACGCGCTCGAGGTCGTAGCCGGAGTCGGGGTAGGTGCGCACCGACGCCCGCAGGGCCTTGGCGTCGTCGGGGGTGAAGGCGCGCAGCGCGTGCTGCACCCGCGAGCCGAGCTGGGCGAGCACGTCGCCCGGCACGTCCTTCGGCGTCTGCGTGACGAAGAACACGCCCACGCCCTTCGAACGGATCAGCCGCACGGTCTGCGTGATGGCGGCGAGGAACGCCTTCGACGCGTCGCGGAAGAGCAGGTGCGCCTCGTCGAAGAAGAACACCAGCTTCGGCTTGTCGACGTCGCCCACCTCGGGCAGCACCTCGTACAGCTCGGCGAGCAGGTACATCAGGAAGGTCGAGTACAGCTCCGGGCGGGATGCCACGTTCGGCACCTCGAGCAGGCTCACGATGCCGGCACCCGTGGCATCCGTTCGCAGGAATGCGCGCACGTCGAGTTCGGGCTCGCCGAAGAACGACTCCGCGCCGACGCCGGCGAAGGCGACCAGCTCCCGCAGGATGACGCCCGCCGTCGCTGCCGACAGCCCGCCGATGCCCTTCAGCTCGGCCTTGCCGTCGTCGCTGGTGAGGTAGGTGAGCACCGCGCGCAGGTCGGACAGGTCGACGAGGGCGAGGCCCTTCTCGTCGGCGTAGTGGAAGACGAGACCGAGGCTCGACTCCTGCGTGGCGTTCAGCCCCAGCACGCGACTGAGCAGGAGTGGGCCGAAGCCCGACACCGTCGCCCGCACCGGGATTCCGGATGCCACGTCGTCGCCGAGCGCGTAGAACTCCGTGGGGAAGGCGCGGGGCGACCAGCCCTGGCCGAGGGATGCCGTGCGAGCGGCGAGCTTCTCGCTCGGGGTTCCCGGCGCGGCGACACCCGACAGGTCGCCCTTGATGTCGGCGGCGAAGACGGGCACGCCGTTCTCCGACAGCTGTTCGGCGAGCAGCTGCAGGGTGCGCGTCTTGCCCGTACCGGTCGCTCCCGCGACCAGACCGTGACGGTTGACCATCGCCAGCGGAATGCGCACCGGAACGGATGCCACCGCCCCTCCGTTCACGAGAACCCCGAGGTCGAGCGCGGCACCGTCAGCGGCGTAGCCCGCGGCGATCTGCGCGACCTGCGCGTCGGTGAGAGGGGCTGGGGATGCCGCGGGCGACGGCGCGGATGCCGGAGGGGTCGACGCCGATGCGGCGGACGTGGATGCCGCCGTTCGCGGCTCTGCCGCCGGAGCCGATGCGGCGGGCGTCGGTGCAGGGCTGTCGTTCGGGACTGACGCGGCGGCGTCGTTCGGGACCGACACAGCGGGCGCCGACGAGGCCTCCGACGCCGACGCCGCGCGAGGTTCGCCCGCCTCGCCCGCGGCAGCGGCCCGCGCGGCGGCAGCGGCGGCCTCGGCCGCGGCCAGATCGGCGCGCGCCCGCGCCAGACGCAACTCCGCTTCCGCGGCCTCCGCCTCGGCTCTCAGGCGCGCCAGTTCGGCTTCGGCCGCGGAGGGAACGGGGGCGCGGTCACCGGGCTCGCTCATGCGCGTCAGCCTACGACGGGGTCGCCGCCTCGGCGTCCGTCTTCCGCGCGCGTCGGATCGTCAGGCGATCCTCGTCGCGGGCCCGCAGACGCGAGAAGGCGGCTGCGAGCACGAAAGCCGCACCGGCGCCGATGAGGGCACCGCCGACGGTGTCCGACAGCCAGTGCGCATGAAGGTACGTGCGGCTGAACGCCATCAGCACGACCCAGGCGACGCCGACGATGCGCACCCACAGGTGGGGGAAGAGCACCGCCGCGACCACCGCGATGGTGGCGGCGTTGGCCGTGTGGCCGGAGGGGAACGAGCCGTAGTCGCTCAAGATCAGGATGTCTTCCGGCCGCGCGCGACCGAAGGTGTGTTTGACCACCTGCACGAGCAGCGCGCTCCCGACCGATGCGGCGAGGAAGTAGACGGCCGACCATCGTCGGCGCGACAGGAAGAGCGCGAGGGCCCCCAGCAGGGGCACGATGAGCACGGCGGTGAGGTGACCGCCCACCGTGTCCATCACGATCGCGAAGACGAAGACGGGCTGCGACGGCGCCGCCGCGAACAGCTGGTTCCACCAGACGTCGACCGCGAACGGGCTCGGGCCGCGGAAGTAGACCCACGCGCCCAGCGCGCACGCGAGGGCGATGAGCACGACACCCACGACGGCACGGAAACGCTGCGGACGGGTGTCGAGCACGAACTCGACCGCTCGGTCGTTGATCGCCCTGTCATCCATCGCCTCATGATGCCGCGTCCGGTGGGCCCGACGGAATGGTCGGGCCCACCGTCGGGCTGAGACGCCGGCTCTGCTACTGTTCGCCGCCACACGCGGCATCCGGAGTCCGCCGCCGGGTAGGTCAGGGCGCGAGACGCTCCACCGTGCGCGGGCGCACGAGCGTCCACAGCGCGATCACGCCGATGACCGCGCAGCCCACCATGACCGACGCCATGGTGGTCGCCGTGATGCCCGACCCGGTCGCGAGCAGTCCGACCAACGGCGAGATGATGCCCGCGACGCCGAAGTTGGCGGCGCCGATGATCGACTGCGCCGTGCCCGCGGCCTTGCCGTGCCGGTCGAGGGCGAGCACCTGCGCGCACGGGAAGGTGAAACCGCAGGCCGTCATGAAGAAGAACAGGGGGATCACGGTCCCCCACAGTCCCAGGCCGAGCTGGTCGGTGAGCACGATCGTGCCTCCCGCGAGCACGAGCACCGCGGTCGACACCGCGAGCACCCACTGCGGACCGAACCGCGCCGCGAGGCGCGAGGCCACCTGCACGCCGACGACGACGCCGACCGAGTTCACGGCGAACAGCACGCCGTACTGCTGCGGGTTGAAGCCGTAGGTCACCTGGAACAGGAACGAGGATGCCGACAGGTACGAGAACAGTCCGCTGAACGCCATCGCCCCGATCACGAGCACGCCGATGAAGACACGGTCGCGGAACACGCTGCCGTACCGCTGCCACACCGTGGTGGCGCCGGGTCCGCCGCGGCGGGCGGGGGGAAGCGTCTCGGGGATGAAGATGATGGCCGACACGAGCATGACCGCGCCGTAGACGGCGAGCACGACGAAGATGCCGCGCCACGGCATCACGAGCAGCAGGGCCGACCCGGCGAGCGGGGCCAGCACCGGAGCGACGCCCGAGACCATCGCCATGCGCGAGAGCATGACGACGAGACGGCGCCCGCCGAAGAGGTCGCGGATGATCGCGGCCGCGACGACACCGCCGGCGGCGGCCCCCGCGCCCATCAGGACGCGGGCGACCGAGAGGGTGCCCAGCGTCGGCGCGAGAGCGGCGAAGATGCTCGCCGCCACGTGCAGCGCGGTGACCGTGAGTAGCGGGATGCGACGCCCGACCTTGTCGCTGAGAGGACCGACGATCAACTGCCCCAGCGCGAAGCCGATCATGGTGCCGGTGAGGGTGAGCTGGATGGCGGCCGCGGTCGTCTGGAAGTCGGCCTCGAGCACGGGGAAGGCCGGCAGGTACAGGTCGATCGTGAACGGGCCGAGGGCGGTCAACGCGCCCAGCAGCACGATGTAGAGCACGCGGCGCGACGACGGGATGGCGTCGCCCGGGTGGAGCACGATCGGCGCGGTCGCCGGGTTCTTGCCGAGCGTCCGGATGGCTCCGGTGGTCGACGGAGCCGGGCGCGAGGGCGTGGCGGAGGGGGCCGCCGAGGCGGACGGGGTGATCACGGGGTGGGAGGAGGTATCGAGCACGCGTCTGATTTCGTTTCGCAACACGGACAGCCCGACGAATCGGGCTGAGAAAGTGGGGGGATCATCGAACCTCGAATCGATTCGACCTCGTCATACTATCGCGACTCCCCCACCGGCCACCATCCCGGCTCGGGGGTTCCTCCCAGGCCATCGGCCCATTCGCCCGAATAGGCTGGAGATGTCGGCGGATGCCGATGTGTCCCGCCCCGAAGAGAGACGAACACGACGCATGACCCCCTCCCCCGACAAGCGCGCCAGCGGAAACCCCGCCACCCAGGCTCAGATCGACCTGACCGTCAAGCAGCAGCGCGAGCAGAAGCGCCAGGAGAAGCTGGCCGAGTACCAGAAGCAGATGGCGCGCCGTAAGCGCGGCAAGCTCGTCTGGTGGGTCGTGGGCTCCGTGGCATCCCTCGCGGTGATCGGCCTGGTCGTGGCATCCTTCGTGCTCGCTCCCGCCCCCGCGCCCACCTATCAGGCGCAGAACAGCACGGGCGAGGTGCCCGACGGCGTGCAGACGTACGAGAACCGCTCCGACCACGTGCAGGGCGCGGTGACCTACGAGCAGAACCCGCCCGCCGGCGGCCCGCACAACCCCTACTGGCTGAACTGCGGTGTCTACACCGAGCCCCAGCAGAACGAGAACGCGGTGCACTCCCTGGAGCACGGCGCCATCTGGATCACGTACGACCCCGCGCGCGTCGACGAGGCCGGGATCGACGCCCTGAAGGCCGTCATGCCCTCGAGCTACGCGATCCTCTCGCCGTACCCCGACATGGACACCGCCGTCGCGGTCAGCGGCTGGAACCACCAGCTCAAGGTCGACGACCCCACCGACTCGCGCATCAAGGACTTCTTCACCGAGTTCTGGCGCAGCCAGAACGTGCCCGAGCCCAACGCCGCCTGCTCCGGCGCGATCGACGGCCCGGGCAAGGCTTGATGACCGACGACGCTCCCGCGGCGCGGCCCGCGGTCCGCTGGATCGTCGTCGCCGTCGTCGCCGTCGCGGTGATCGCCGTGGCCTTCGCGGTCGGACGCTTCACGGCGTTCGGCGCGACGGCCGCGCCCGCGCACCCGTCCGAGACGTCGGCGGATGCCGGCTTCGCCCGCGACATGCAGGTGCACCACACGCAGGCGGTGCTCATGGCGATGGAGATCTACCGCAAGACCGACGACGACGAACTGCGCACCCTGTCGTACGACATCGCCACCGGCCAGTCCGGCCAGCGCGGCGAGATGTACGGCTGGCTCGTCGAATGGGGCCTCCCGCAGGCGTCGTCGCAACCGCTGATGACGTGGATGGAATCGTCGGGCGAGCACAGCCACGGCGACACCGCCGCGCTCACGCAGGAGCAGCTCATGAGCGAGATGGGCATGGCGACGGATGCCGAGCTCTCCGAGCTCCAGACGCTCGACGGTCGGCCCGCCGACTGCCTGTTCCTCGAGCTGATGATCCGGCACCACCAGGGCGCGATCCCCATGGCCCAGGCCGTCATCGAGCTCGGCGACGACGAGCGCGTCAAGGCCGTCGCCGGCACGATCGTCAGCGGCCAGTCCGCCGAGATCGACGCGATGCGCGACATCCAGTCGCGCCTCGGCTGCAGCGCCTGACCGCCCCTGCCGCCCCGGGCGCCCCGCGCCTGCCGCCCCGCCCTGGCTCGGCGCCCGGGCCGGCGCCCGGCGCGGCTCACCCCCCGCGAGAAACGCCATTCACCGCGAGAAACGCCGCCTCACAGCGTGTCTCCCCGCGGATGCCGTTTCTCGCGACGCCCCGTCCCCCTTTGCCCCGCCGCGCGCACCGGACCGGCGCTGCGCGCACCGCGCGGACCGGTCCGGCGCTGCGCGCGCCCTCCCCGGACCGGCGCGGCGCGGCGCCCAGGCCGGCGCCCGGTGCGGCCCACCCGCGCGAGAAACGCCATTCACCGCAAGAAACGCCGCCTCACAGCGTGTCTCCCCGCGGATGCCGTTTCTCGCGCACCCACCGCAACGCCGCGCCACCGCAGTCCCGCCACGCCCCGCGCCGCGGGCATCCCCGCCACCCCCCGCCACGCCCCGCGCCGCCCCGCCGCGCCCGCGCCGCCCCACGACGCCCCACACCCCGCCGCGCCCGACGCCGCCGGCACCCTGCCCGGCGCGCACGGGAAAGGGGCGCGACACCCTCAATGGATGCCGCGCCCCTTCGGTCGAACCGGGCTCAGCCCTTCGTCGCACCCGCCAGCAGACCGCGCACGAAGAAGCGCTGCAGCAGGAAGAACACGATCAGCGGAACCAGGATGGAGATGAACGTTCCCGCCGACTGCAGGAACCACTGGTCGCCCCACGTGCCCGAGAGCGAGTTGAGCGATTGCGTCAGCGGCAACGACGACGACGGCGCGAAGATCGTCGCCACCAGCAGGTCGTTCCACACCCAGATGAACTCCAGCACCGCGAACGATGCCAGCGCCGGAGCGGCCAGCGGCAGGATGATGCGGAAGAACACCTGGCCGTGTCCGGCACCGTCGACGCGCGCCGCCTCGATCACCTCGTGCGGGATCTCGGCGATGAAGTTGTGCAGCAGGAAGATGGCCAGCGGCATCGCGAAGATGACGTGCGCGATCCACACGGTGGCGAAGCTGTGCTCCACACCCCGCAGGTCGAAGCCCGGGAAGATCGTCACGTCGTTGATCGTCAGGCCGCGCGAGAACAGGCTGAGCAGCGGCACGAGGGCCATCTGCAGCGGCACGATCTGCAACGCGAAGATGAAGATGAAGAAGAAGTTGCGGCCCTTGAAGTCGATCCAGGCGAACGCGTACGCGATGAGCGAGGCCACCGCCAGAGCGAACAGCACCACCGGGATGGTGATCGCCAGCGAGTTCAGGAACGACTGCGCCAGCGTCAGGGCGGTGCCGCCCGAGGTCAGCGCGAGCCGGTAGTTCTCCAGCGTGAACGACGGGTCGGTGAACACGGTCCACCAGCCGGTCGACTGGGTGTCGGAACCCGGTCGGAACGAGGTGATGAACAGGCCGAACGTCGGGATCGTCCAGAAGAAGGCGATCACGATGGCCGCGATCGTCGCACCCTTGGAGGTGAGCCGCTTGCGCGCCATCGCCTCGTGCTTGCGCGTGTCGCGCGCGACCTGGCGGGCGGTGCGGGTGTCGGATGTGGGCTCGAGCACCACGGTGGAGGTGGTCATCGCACTTCCCTCTGCTTCCGGATCTGGCGCACGTTGAAGATGATCAGCGGCAGCACGAAGAGGAACAGCACCACGGCCAGTGCCGCGGAGTGCCCGTAGCTCTGGAACCGCTGCTGCTGGTTGACCATCTCGAAGGCGAGGACGGTCGAGTCGTTGCGACCACCGGTCATCACCGCGACGATGTCGTAGATCTTCAGCGCGCCGATGGCGATGGTGGTGAGCACGACGATGAGCGAGGAACGGATGCCGGGAACGGTGACGTTCAAGAAGCGCTCCCAGGCGCTCGCCCCGTCGAGCTCGGCCGCTTCCATCTGCTCCGGCGGTACGGCCTTGATGGCCGCCGACAGGATGACCATCGCCAGCCCCGTCTGGCTCCAGATGAAGACCACGACCAGGAGCAGGGTGTTGACCAGGGGCGCCGCCGACAGCCACGAGATCGGCTGGCCGCCGAAGGCGGTGACGATGGCGTTCAGGATGCCGAGCTGGTCGCCCTGACGGAAGTCGTACACGAACTTCCAGATGATGCCGGCACCGACGAAAGAGATGGCGAAGGGCATGAAGATCAGCACCTTGAGGTACTTCTCCCCCGCCGCGCGGTCGATGAACACGGCATAGGCGAGGCCGATGGCCGTCGCGATGGTGGGCGCGAGCAGCACCCAGATGAGGGTGTTGATGACCGACCAGAAGCCCTCGGGGTTCGTGAACGTCCAGATGTAATTCTCGAAGCCGACGAAGTTCTCACCGGTCTTGTCGAAGAACGACTGGAAGAAGGTCGTGATGGCCGGGTAGACCAGACCGATCAGCAGCAGGATCGCGGCGGGAGCGGCGAAGAGCACGAGCTGGAAGAGGTAGCCGGCCCCCTGGCGGGAGCGGTAGTCGGCGTAGAAGAGGATCGCGCCGAGCAGCACCGCGATGCCGAGCACGTAGATGACGGCGTTCTGGTAGGGCCGCAGCAGCATGAACGCCAGCACGGGGATGGCGAAGCAGGCCACGAGGCGGAGCCAGAAATAGCCCTTGCCGGGGCGCGGCGCGTACTCGATGAGCAGCAGGAGCAGACCCACGACGGCGCCGAAGACCAGGATGACGAGCGGAATCTGAGCGATGGGGCTCAGGCCGCCCAGCCAGGTGAAGAAGCTGTTGAGTGAGAAGCCGAGCGTGGTCGGCCGGGTCTCCGCCGCGGGGCGGGTGACCATGAAGAGGAAGAGCGCCACCACCAGGATGAGCCCTCCGGCGACCACGAGGAACGTGGTCCTGCGCGCATTCGCGGAGTCGCGCGTCGCGGGCCTGGCCCGCTCCCGCGGCGGCGGCGACGCCGTCGGCGTCGACTCCGCATTCTTGATATCGGTCATGACGTCCCTCCCGAACACGCCTTCGTGCTCATCGATGAGTGCCCGCGGAGTGCGCCGGGCGGGTTAGAAGTATGGACCCGGATGGGCCGCCCGCGCAGCGGGCGGCCCATCATCGGTCGGCGTCGATCAGTTGTCGTAGCCGGCCTGGATGTCGCTGAGCACCTGGTCGGTCGGCGTGCCGTCGATCCAGCTGACCATGCCCTTCCAGAACGAACCCGCGCCGACGGTGGCCGGCATGAGGTCGGAGGCGTCGAAGCGCAGGGTGGTGTTGGGGTCCTGCAGCGTCTTCATCGCCTCGGTCAGGAACTCGCTGGAAGCGAGCGAGGGGTCGGCGCCCTTGTTGGCGGAGATCACACCGCCGAGCTTGACGCGCGCGTCGGCGAACTCGGGCGACGACATGTACTCGACGACCTTCTGCACGTTCTCGTCGTCCGAGAAGGCAGCGACGAACTCGCCGCCGCCCTCGACCGCGAGCTCACCCTCGGTGACACCGGGGGTCAGGAACGCGTAGACGTCGCCGTCGGGGGCGACCGTGGGCGTCTCACCCGCGGCGTTGGTCACCGTGAGGAAGTTGGCCGAGAGGAACGAGGCCTGGTGGGTCATCGGGCAGCTGCCGTCGGCGACCTTCGCGGCGACGTCGGCGAACGCGGTCGAGTTGATGCTGCGGACATCACCGAAGCCGGCGTTGACGTAGGACGGGTTGAGCAGGATGTCGCCCACCGCGTCGAAGGCCTGCTTGATCTGCGGGTCGGTGAACTTCACCTCGTTCGCGACCCACTGGTCGTACACGTCGGGGCCGGAGAGGCGGAGGACCATGTCTTCCACCCAGTCGGTTCCGGGCCACCCGGATGCGGCGTCGGACGCGAAGCCCGCGCACCACGGAGCGGCGCCGGTCTTCTGCTGGATCGTCGCGGTGAGGGTCATGAGCTCGTCGAGCGTCTTGGGGACCTCGACGCCCCACTCCTTGAACTTCGCCGGCGAGTACCAGACGTAGCCCTTGAGGTTGGCGAGCATGGGGGCGGCGTAGAAGGTGCCGTCCTCGGTGCCGTACGACTTCCAGTCCTCGCCCCAGTACTCATCGACGTTCGACGAGACGGCGTCGGATGCCGCCTGAACCTCGCCGGTGCCGATGAGGGTCTTGAGCAGACCCGGCTGGGGGACGATCGCGATGTCGGGGGCGTCGCCACCGGACACCTTCGTGACGATGTTGCCCTCGAAGCTCTTGTCGCCGGTGTAGACGACCTTGATGCCGGTGTCGGCCGTGAACTGCTCGAACGTCTGGTTCAGCGCGTCGGCCTCGGTGCCGGTGATACCGCCGGAGATGCGGACCGTGGTCTCGCCCCCGCCCGATCCGCTCGTGCCGCCGCTGTCACCTTCGGCGCAGCCCGCGAGAGCGATCGCACCGACCGCCAGCAGCCCGACGGGCGCGAGCAGGCGAGTCCGCTGTGACATACCCATGTGGTCTCTCCTCTTTGAGTTCTGTGGTGCACCGGATCCCCTCGGGAACCGATTCCAGGCAACCGTAGAGGTAATCCACAAGAGTTGCAACCGTGACTTGATCACGAACCGATAACTGGCGGATTCCCGCGGAACGGCGGACGTGCGACCGGCCGGAACCGGTTCCACTTTCCGGGAATGTCGGATACTCTTCTCAGCGTCGACACGGACGTCGATGGATGACGAGGAAGACCACGAATGAGCGGAATCGCCGAGGTGGCGCGCCTGGCAGGCGTGTCCAAATCGACTGCCAGCCGCGCGCTGACGGGCGGCGGCTACGTGTCCGACGGCACCCGTCGACGGGTCGCCGACGCGGCGGCATCCTTGGGCTACGTCCCTTCGACGAGCGCTGTGAGTCTGGCGACCGGCCGCACCCGCACGATCGCCCTCATCGTGCCCAAGGTCAACCGCTGGTACTTCGGTTCGATCGTCGAGGGCGTCGAACGCACGCTCATCCCGCTCGGCTACGACGTCACCCTGTACGTCGCCGAACCCGGCTCGAACGACCGGGAGAGTCTGTACTCCACGTACCTCGCGCGCAAGCGGTTCGACGGCATCATCGCCGTCGCCCTCGAGCCCGACGACGCCGACCTCGAGCGCCTGGCGAACATCGGCAAGCCCGTGGTCAGCATCGGCAACGCCCTCTCCGGGGTGCCGACGCTCGGGCTCGACAACATCGCGATCACCCGCATCATCACGCAGCACCTCATCGCGTTGGGCCACACCGATATCGCCTTCGTCGGCAGCACGCCGCGCACCGACGCCCCCGCGAAGGACGTCGACGAGAGATCGATCGGCTACCGCGACGCCATGAACGACAACGGTCTGGCCGTGCGGATCCGGAGCGTGCCCTCCACCCTGACCATCACCGATGCATACGCCGCGGCGGCGTCGTTCCTCGCCGACGCGGCGTCACGCCCGACGGGGGTCGTCGCCGCATGCGACGAGGTCGCGATCGGCGTCATCATCGCCGCCCGCCGGATGGGCATCTCGGTTCCGAGCGAGCTCAGCGTCGTAGGCATCGACGGCCATGACTACGCCGAGATGTTCGCCCTCACGACGGTCGAGCAGTTCCCCCTCGCCCAGGGCATCGAGGCGACGCGCATCCTCGTCTCGATGATCGAGGGCACCGGCGACGCCCCACGTCGCACCGAGGCCGAGACGCGTCTCGTCGTTCGCGCGTCGACCGCTCCCCCGCGCTCCGCGTGACGTTCGCGCGCCCGGGCGGCGCCTCGCAGAGAAGCCCGGATGCCGCGGAACCCCGCTATAGGGTGGATGACGATCACGTCCCGGATGCCATCGCACCCGGTGTCACCTGCCGGAAGCCGAAGACCCCGGATGCCGTTGCATCCGGGGTCTTCGTCATGGTGCGGATCAGTCGCTCTGGCGCACCGCCCGGCGACGTGCGATCACGCCGAGTCCGAGCAGGGCGAGTGCTGCGAGAAGGCCCGCACCCATCCAGCCGGTGTCGGCGCCCGTCGCGGGCAGCGAACCGGCCTGACCGGCCGAGCTGCCCTGGCCGGCGGATCCACCGTTGCCTGAGCCGGAGTCCGATCCCGAACCCGCACCGCCGGCGGACACGCCCACCTGCAGCGGAACCGTCACGTCGGTACCGCTCGGCTGCGCCACCAGCTGCAGGGCGACCTCCCCGGCAGCGCCCGCCGGAACTTCGACGGTGACCGTCGCCGCGCCGTTCGCGACGGGGAACGACGTCGTGGCGTCCGAGCCCCAGGCTGCCGACAGCGACGTGTTCGCGGGAGCACCGAGCGAGGTGAGGTCGAGGTTCGAGACTGTGAGCGCGACGTCACTGCCCGGCTGGACCTCCGAGGGCACACCCGAAACCTGCACCGCGCGCGCGGTGAAGTCCGGCGTGAGGCCGGGGTTCGCCTTCAGGTATGCGATCCATCCGTCACGGTCGATGAGGCCCGAGTCGCGGGTGTCGGCACCCTGGCCGAGCGCCGCGAACGCGTCGCCGCCCTGCAGCAGGAAGCTGAACGAGCCCACGCGGTATGTCGCCGCCGGGTCGACGGCCACGCCGTCGATCCAGATGCCGGTGATGCGCTGCCCGGGGCCACGCGACACGTCGTAGGTGACGCGGACGTTGTCGGAGACGCCGAGCGCCAGATCGCGGTCGCGGCCGGCGGTGTCGCCCCACTGCTGCTCGAGCGCGCTCCGCAGCTGTTCTCCGGTCAGCGTCGTGGTCCAGAGGTTGTTGACGAACGGCAGCACCGCGTTGGCCTCGGCCAGCGTGATGACCCCGTCCTCTCCGTAGAACAGCTCGGCCCGCAGACCACCCGGGTTGACCAGGGCGATCTCGGCTCCGCCGCGGGCGGGGTCGTCGAGGGTGTCGAGCAGGGCGTCGGCGACCAGACCGCCGAGAGCGGACTGCTTCGAGCGATCGTCGCGCTGGCCACCGGTGTAGACACCGTCGACGTACGATCCGCCGCGGTAGGCGGTGGTGATGTCGGCGGTGACCGATCCGACGGGCTGCGCGCCGACGCGGTCGGCCTCGGCCCGAGCGAGCTTCACGATCTGATCGACCTCGGCCACACGCGGGTAGGTCCTGATCAGCTCAGCGTCCAGCGCGGCGCTGTTCGCGGCCGTCTGGGCGGGGTCGTTCGGCACGGTGGCAGCGGCGAGACGGGGCACGTTGCGCGCGGAGTAATCGACCACGTCGCCGTTCTGCCGGTCGACGGTCAGCACGATCTCACCGATGTTCTCGCCGTAGCTGCCGGTCTGCACGATCGGGCGGGTGCCCGCAGCGCCGGGGATGGGGGCGTTCCACGCGTACTTCTGGTGGGTGTGACCCGTGAAGATCGCGTCGACTGCCGCATCCGTCTCGTTCACGATCTTCGCGAAGGCGCCACCCGCCGCGACCGCCTGCTCGAGCGTCTCGCCCGTGGAGTCGCCCTCGGCGGCACCCTCGTGGTACTCGGCCACGATCACGTCGACCTGGTCGCGGATCTCGGCGACCACGCGATTCACCTCGGCGACGGGCTCGCGGAACTCGATGCCCTCGATACCGCCCGGCGAGACCAGCTGCGACGTCTCCTGCGTGACGGCGCCGATGACGCCCACGCGCACGCCGTCGACCTCGAAGATCGCGTACTCGTCGAGCAGGGGCTGCCCGTCCTTGTACACGTTCGCCGCGAGGTAGGGGAAGTCGGCCCATCCGCTCACCTCGCCGACGAGCTTGTCCGCACCCCGATCGAACTCGTGATTACCGGTGGCGGATGCCGCCAGGTCGAGCGCGTTCAGCACCTCGATGGTCGGCTCGTCGTCGAAGTACGCCGAGGCGAAGAGCGAGGCGCCGATGTTGTCGCCGTTGGAGAGGAACAGGGTGTTGTCCTCGCCGCCGGCCGCCCGCAGCTGCTCGATGGTCCCCGCGAACTTCACCGTGTTGGCGTCGATCCGACCGTGGAAGTCGTTGATGCCGAGCAGGGTGATGTCGGTGGTGTCCGAACCGAGGTCGAGACCGACGATGACGGGGTCGTGATCGCTGGAACGATACGGCGTCGGCTCGTAGAAGTTCAGCGCGTTGTAGTTGTAGCGGCTGTACTCCAGGGCGAGCGCCTCGACGGCGTTGATGTTCCAGATGTCGGTGCCGGTGACCAGCTCGCGAGCCGACGGCGACGCCAGCACGTGGTCGAGCGAGCCGGACTGGCCGCTGAACGAGTACGAGTACTTGCCCGTGCCCGCCTCGAGCGGCTCGAAGCCGTACTCGCGCAGCTTCAGGATCGGATCCTCCTGCGTGTAGGCGTTGAAGTCGCCGAGCAGGAACACGTCGTCGGTGCCGACAGCGGCCGCGCGAGCGGCGGCGAAGGTTCCGAGAGCGTCGGCCTGGCGCACACGGTCGCCGTTGAAGGCGCCCTGGATGCCGTTGGCGTTGTCACCGGTGGCCGCGGGGCGGCTGTCGCCCTTCGACTTGAAGTGGTTCACGATGGCGAGGATCTTGGCATCCGGGTCCGTCAGCGGAGCGAACGCCTGCGCGAGCGGCTGACGGGCGTTGCGGAACGCCGGGTCGTCGAGGATGACGCTGTCGCCCGAGGGGGCGACGACGCCCTTCTTGTAGATGAAGGCGGTGCGGATGACGTCTTCGGATGCCGGCAGCACGGCGGGCGACGGAACGAAGGCCCACTGCGGCGAGCCGAGCGCGGCGTTGAGCGCGTCGACGAGGGTCGACAGCGCGGCATCCCGGTTCTTGCCGAAGGCGGCGGAGTTCTCGATCTCCTCCAGCGAGACGACGTCGGCGCCGAGTCCGTTGATCGCCGCGACGATCTTGTCCTGCTGGCGCTTCAGGTTGGCGTCGTCGGCCGCACCGCGGGGTCCGGGAGCCGGGCAGGTGTCAGCCGTGACGGGGTTGCCCTCGCGGTCCTTGTAGGTCGAGGTGCAGCCCACGCTCGCCGCCGTCGTCGTGAAGTAGTTGAGCACGTTGAAGCTCGAGATCTTCACGTCGCCGCCCACGGGCTCGGGAGCCTCGGTGCGGGTGTTCTCGAACGACGCCGGCTGTACGGTGTCGGCGTTGTCGACGGTCAGCTGCTCGGTCGGCTGGAACTTCCAGGCGTTGTTGCGGTAGTCGAGGATGACGGGCTCGTCGAAGGTGACGGCGGCACCGACGCGCACCGGCTCGGTGAGCGAGACGTACGGCAGCGGGATGCCCTTGTTGGCGTCGTTGAGGAAGTTGATCGAGGCACCGTCGTCGAGCACGACAGCACGGGCTCGGTTGTCGGCCACGGCGGCGACGTACTCCGGGGTGTCGGGGCGCGCGACGTCGGTGGGTGTGCGCAACGGGGTCGTGCCGGCGGCGAGGCCGACCTCGGCGTACTGGTTTGTCGAGTACGTGTTGGTGACGGTGAAGTCGCCCTGCGGCGCGAGCAGCATGCCCTCGAAGCGCTCGCGCTCCTCGTCGGTCTTCGGCCATGCGACCTCGGCCGGCCGCACCTCGGCTGCCTGCTCGGTGAGGATGCTCACGGAGGGGGCGTCGACGGTGATCTGCGTCTGGCCGCCGAACTCGCCCGCCGTGCCGGTGACCTCGACGTGCTGGCCGATCGCGACCTCGGCGGTCGCGGCGGATCCGTAGACGAAGACAGCGTCGGAGGCGAGGTGGGTCTGGGGGTCGAGCGGCCCGCCCGTGCCGGGCGTCTGGATGAAGAACCCGTTGTATCCACCCGTCGGATACGCGGCGGTGACGACACCGCGGGTGGTGACGGTCTGGCCTGCGAGGGGCGTCGTGGCGCCGGTGCCCTGGATGTCGCGGATGGGCGTGACGACACCAGGGGTGACGGTCGGCGTGGGAGCGGGCGTGGCCGTCGGCGTCGCCGTGGCGGTCGGCGCCACCGTGGGCGTGGGCGTGATCGCGCCGCCCGAGCCCTGGGGCGTCACGGTCGTCGTGTTGGTGAAGTCGACGGAGTTGTCGTTCGTGTCGACGAAGTCGGTGCGCACGAGGGCGTTCGGGGTGCCGTTCGGGCCGTCGACGGACGCCGCCTTCGTCTCGAAGCTGGCCGCGGAGCCGTAGCCGAGGAAGTCGACGACACGGCTGTCGGCGACGGGACCGCCGGGCAGGGCGAGCGACTCGGTCACGTTGGCGAGGAACAGCTGGCCGTTCGTGCCCGAGGGGTTCAACCCCGCGCTCGTGATGTCGGCGGCGGGGAGGTCTGCGCCGTTGGTGTCGTTGCCGGGCAGGCCGATGAGGTAGTAGCCGCCGGGGGCGATCGACCCGGTCAGCGGCTGGGTGTTCGCACCGGTCGGAGCCTGCACGCTGCTGGCGGAGCGATACTGCAGCGACCACCCGCTGAGGTCCTGCGCGGTGTCGCCGGCGTTGTAGAGCTCGACGAACTTCTTGTTGAAGAAGGCGCCGTTGCTGCCGCCCTTGAGGTAGGCCTCGTTGATCACCACCCGCGGGCCGTCTGCGGCGAAGGCCGGGATCGGGACGAGGGCGGATCCGAGCAGGGCGGCGCCGAGGGCGGCGCTCAGCGCGGTGGTGAAACGGCGTGCGGGCACGCGCGAAGCAGCGTTGAGCATGAGTCTCCAGGTACCGACGCGCGAACGATCGACGTCGGATGGGGGGATCGACGGGGGTTCCCCACGACCGTAAACGATCCGCATACCCTTTTCCCAGACTCGAACGTTTCGATCTGGTGAACATCGGTTCCTCGCCCGGTGAAACCGGGTCTCACACTGCGCGGATCGTCCGGATACCCTGACGTCCTCGCCGGCGCGCCCCGCCCCGCGTGAGGGGTCACGTTCTGTCGCCTCGAGCTGTCCTCGGCGACGAAAACCGACCCCTCACGCGTCAGGAAACGACGAAGACCCGGATGCCAGTGGCATCCGGGTCTTCGTGTATCGCGTTACCGCGACCGATGAAGCGTGATTACTTCAGGGTCACCGTGGCGCCGGCAGCCTCGAGGGCCTCCTTCGCCTTGTCGGCGGTCTCCTTGTTCGCGCCCTCGAGCACGGCCTTGGGGGCACCGTCGACGACGGCCTTGGCCTCGCCGAGGCCGAGCGAGGTGAGCTCGCGGACGACCTTGATGACCTGGATCTTCTTGTCGCCGGCGGCCTCGAGGACGACGTCGAACGAGTCCTTCTCCTCGACCTCTTCGGCGGGGGCGGCGCCACCGGCGGCGGGGCCGGCCACGGCCACGGGGGCGGCAGCGGTGACGTCGAAGGTCTCCTCGAACGCCTTGACGAACTCGGACAGCTCGATGAGCGTGAGCTCCTTGAACGCGTCGAGCAGCTCTTCGGTGCTGAGCTTAGCCATGTTGTATCTCCTTGATCGGGTTAATCAGCCGGGCCGGGTCAGGCCGCGGTGTCCTGCTTCTCGCGCAGCGCGTCGACCGTACGAACGGCCTTCGACGGAAGCGCCTGGAAGACGTATGCCGCCTTGGTCATCGTCGCCTTCATCGCACCGGCGAGCTTCGCCAGCAGGACTTCACGGCTTTCGAGATCGGCGAGCTTGTTGACCTCAGCAGCGGTCAGCGGGGCGCCATCGAAGTAGCCGCCCTTCACCACGAGCTGAGGGTTAGCCTTGGCGAAGGCACGCAGGCTCTTCGCGACGGCGACGGGGTCGCCGTGCACGAACGCGATGGCGGACGGGCCCTTGAGCTCGTCATCCAGTCCCGTGACCCCCGCGTTGGACGCGGCGATCTTGGTCAGCGTGTTCTTCACCACGGCGTAATCCGCGTCCTGACGGATGTCGTTGCGCAGCTGCTTGAGCTGGGCAACCGTCAGACCGCGGTACTCGGTCAGCAGAACGGCGGTCGAGTTCTCGAAGTTCTTCGTGAGCTCGGCGACCGATGCATCCTTCTGCGCCATGGCCACTCCTTGTGTGTACGAGGCGCTCCGCGATGGCGGGGCGCCGGCCGAAGACACCGGGGTCTGGGCAAAAAGAAGAGCTCCGGCGCAGGCGCACGGAGCTCGAGAGGAGTTTCGTTACCTGCGTAGGTCCCCTGCTTTTCAGCAGACGCTTCGATCGACGTGCACGCACGACGATGACCGACGGTCTTTGGCTTGACCCCCACCATACCCGACCCATGCCCCCGGCGCCAATCCGCCCCCGCCCGACCCCGGACCCGCACGCGCCCCGCACGCCGCCCCCGACCCAACCAGGCCCGCGACCCGCGCCTACCGCCGCCGCATTGGCGAGGACGCATACGTTCGCCGATAACGCATCCGAATGCCCCCGAATGACTGCGTCCTCATCAAACGCGTGCGTCTTGACGCGTGTCAACGCGGCGAACGCGTGCGTCTTGACGCGCGTCAGCGCGGCGAACGCGTGTGTCGAGCGCGCGTCAGCGCGGCGAACGCACCCCGAAGGCAGCGAGCCGGGCGTCAAGCGCCTCCGGCGAGACGATGTCAGCGAAGCCTCCACGACACAGCCGCCACTGTGTGACTCCGCGAATCCAGTCCTCGCGCCGCTTCTCGTCCAGCACCACGTCGTCGACGGACCGCCCCCGGCGCATCGCGCTATCTCGATACTTCACTTCCCCATCGAATTCCCAGAACGTCCGTACGTCGCGCAAGCCGATGTCTACGAAGTAGTCGAACCCGTGGGGGCCCTTCACGGGCACCTGCAGGTCGAGATCACGGAAACCGAGCCGGTGCAGCTGCAATCGGCTGACGCTCTCGCCGGGAAGCTCCGCCCGACCGTCCGAGAACGCGACGATCCATGCGGCGTCACGAACGCCGCGCCTTCCCTTCGCGCGGGCGATCCGGTCGAGCATGGCCTCACGCCAGAGCGCCTGCGCGTCGGGGTCGAACCGCCGATCCGTGACCGCGGCTCGACGCAGTGCTGCATCAGCGCAGCTCAACGCCGCCTCGCGCGGCTGCGTGCACGCGATGTCGAACACCGTCCTCTCGAGAGAGGTGCAGAGGAGGCCATCGACGATGACGACATCCGCCGCACCGAGCGCCCCCGTATGCCGCCGCACCGCCCGTCCACTGGGAGGATGCGAAGCCCGTGGAACCGTTGTATGCACCGGACCATCACTGAACCGATAGAGCGGCAGACCGTGCAACACGGCTGCTGAGAGGTGGGAGATGACTCCACCGGCCTCGCGCGCCCGATTCTCAGCGGCCAGGATGGCGAAGCGATGGCGATCTGTCGGCCGCGCTGTCTCCCATTCCTCGCGAGCGACATACACACCTGGCTGTATCCGATGCCATTCGCCGCCAGCGCTGGCCTTGCGCAGATCGGCCTCCGTCACACCCCGCTCGCGCAGCTCGGCTCGCGAGAACAACGACCGTCGAGCGCGGGCAACCGCCGATTCCGCGAGCATCCACCCACCATGCCGACTCCCGCGGACCGCCGTCGCGGACTGTCCACAGGCGCGCGCTGGGCCGGGGCCTCAGCCACGGTCGAAGACGCATCGGATCGTCGAAGACGCACCGCTTTTCGATTAAACGAATGCGTCCTCGCGGATCACGTACGTCCTCGGCAGAAAGGTCCACCCCACCCGCCCGGGCACCCGCCGTCAGGAGACGCGCGGCTCGGGCAGCAGCGCCTGCGTCATGCGCACGATGCGCGAGGGCGTGCGGGCGCCGAGCCAGACGGTGCAGACCGGGTCGTCGCCGCAGGCCCACTCGGCGCACCAGGCGTGGATCGCCTGCGCCAGCCGCTCGCCCCGCGGCCGGAACCCGCCGTCACGTGACCGGTCGAGCCAGCTCACCCGGCCCTCGTGCGCGTCGATCACGCCGACCTGCGCGGAACCGCACACCTCGACCAGCACCGTCACGTGCGCCGCCGGCGACAGGGCCGCGGCGATGCGCCGCATCTCCGGGATGTTCTGCGCGTCGCCGCCCAGCAGCACCGCGCCCTCGAGGTCGCACCAGCGACCGCCGTCGGGGCGGCGCAGCGAAGCGGCATCCGGAGTCATGCGCAACAACTTAGGTCACCCTTACTTCGCGCACAAGACCCTGGATGCCGACGCGCCGGGCTTCCGATCCGATCCACGGCCGGGCGGGGTTAGGGTCGAACGCATGTCCCCCGAGCTCGTCGCGTCGCGCAGCGCCGACCTCGACGCTCGCATCGTGGCGGATTCGCGCGACCGCGTCGCCTGGATCCGCGCGCGCTCGCGCGGCATCACCGCGACCGACGTGGCGACGTTGACGAGCCACAACGCGATCTCGCGGGCAGCGGATGCCAAGCTCATGGGCTCGACCTTCTCGGGCAACGCCTTCACCGCGCACGGCCGTCGCCGCGAGCCCGAGATCGCCGCCTGGGTGGCCGCGACGCACGGCATCCGCCCGTCGTCGGCGCTGTATCACGCGGTCGTCGAGAAGCGACACCTCGCCACCCCCGACGGGGTCGTCGTCGACGGCGAGGGGCGCATCGTCCTGGCCGAGATCAAGACGACGAACAAGGCGTGGCGCTCGATTCCCAAGACCTACATGCGGCAGATCTGGTGGCAGCAGCACGTCCTCGGCGCTGAGCGCACCCTGGTCGCCTGGGAGCAGCACGACGGCTTCGTGCCGATGCACGACGAGCCCCGCTGCCAGTGGGTCGACCGCGACGAGCGCGAGATCGCCAAGCTCGTGGGACTCGCGACCTCGCTCATCGACGAGCTCTACCGCCGCACCATGGAGGCGCGTCGACCGGCGCCCGCACGACAGCAACCCACGGAGATGTACCGCGCCCTCGCGCTGCTCGATTGATAGTTGACGCAAGTCAAGCATCAGGCGTATCGTTGACGTCAGTCAACTAATCGCGCCATCGTCGTCGCGGCATCCGTCCCCCTTCCGTGGAGTTCCGCATGGCAACCACCTCCGTCGACGCGCCCGCCCAGCGCCGCGTCCTCCCCGCCCTCATCGGGCTCTTACTCGGCACGTTCGTGTCGATGCTCGCCTCGACCGTCGTCTCGACGTCGTTGCCGGTCATCGTCCACGACCTGGCCGGCGATCAGAACGCCTACACGTGGGTCATCACCGCGACCCTGCTCACCACGGCGATCTCCACCCCCATCTGGGGCAAGCTCGCCGATCTGTTCAACCGCAAGGTGCTCATCCAGATCGCGATCGCGATCTTCGTGCTCGCCACCGCCGCCGCCGGCTTCTCGCGGAACACCGACATGCTCATCGCGTTCCGCGCGGTGCAGGGCCTCGGCGCCGGCGGGCTCGCCGCGCTCAGCCAGGTGATCATGGCCGACATCATCAGCCCGCGCGAGCGCGGCCGCTACATGGGCCTCTTCGGCGCCGTCATGGCCGTCGCCACCGTCGGCGGGCCGCTGCTCGGCGGTGTCATCACCGATGCGTTCGGCTGGCGCTGGAACTTCTTCGTCGCGCTCCCCTTCGCCGTCGCCGCTCTGCTCATCCAGCAGCGCACCCTGCACCTTCCGGCCCGCGCCAAGCGCACGGTCAAGATCGACTACGTCGGCATCGTGCTGCTGTCGACCGCGGTCTCGCTCATCCTCATCTGGGTGACCAACGCCGGAAGCTCCTTCGAGTGGGCCAGCACCGAGACGCTGCTCATGGTCGGTGGCGCCGCGCTCGCCGCGATCCTCTTCGTCATCGTCGAGCTGCGCTCCTCCGAGCCTCTCGTGCCGCTCACGCTGTTCCGGGATGCCACCTTCACCCTCGCCACGATCGCCTCGATCGCGACGGGACTCGCGATGTTCGGCACGTCGGTGTTCCTCAGCCAGTACATGCAGATGGCGCGCGGCGCCACGCCCACCGAGGCCGGCATCATGACCATCCCGATGATCGGCGGCCTGCTCGTGGCATCCATCGTCGTCGGCGCGCTCATCTCGCGCTTCGGGCACTGGAAGCCGTTCCTGATCGCCGGCGGCGTGCTGCTGATCGCGGGGTCGTTCCTGCTGTCGACCATCCACTACGACACCAACTTCGCCCTGGTCTCGCTGTACATGTTCCTCCTCGGCGCCGGCGTCGGCATGACGATGCAGAACCTCGTGCTCGTCGTGCAGAACACCGCGAACCCCACCCAGATGGGTGCGGCGAGCTCCGGCGTGACGTTCTTCCGCAGTCTCGGCGGCACCATCGGCGTCTCGGTGATGGGCGCGGCCCTGGCCAGCATGGCGACGAGCCTGTTCACCGACCGTGCGGCCGACCTGCAGGCCGCGATCATGGGGCTCGGCCCGAACGGCGCCGCGGTCGCCCAGTCGCTGCAGTCGGGAGCCATCCCCCAGGTCTCGACCCTTCCCGAGAGCGTCCGCGTCATCGTCGAAGACATCTACGCGCAGTCGATCGCGCACTCGTTCCTCATCGCGGTGCCCGTCGCGGTGGTCAGCCTCATCGCGATCGTGTTCCTGCCGAACCGTCCGCTGACCCGCATGACCACGACCGAGCGCGTGGCGGCGAGCGAAGCCGACCTCGCCACCGTCTCCGTCCCCGCCGCCATGGCCACCCTGTCGGCCACCGGCACGGTGCGGACCCAGGATGCCGCCGGCTCGCGTCGCGCGCACCGCGACGCCGAGATGGGAGAGGATGGCTGACGTGATGAGCGACGTGACCGATGACCGCCGGGAGGCCGTGCAGGCCCTGGAATCGTCGTTCTCGGAGCTCATGACCGTGTTCCGCCGCTTCGTGTCGGAGGCGGCGGAACGGGTCAGCCCCGGGATGCTCCCCGCGACGTTCAAGGCGCTGTCCGTGGTCAGCCGGTTCGGCCCCCTCACCCTGTCGGCCCTGGCCGAGCGTCTGGCCGCCGACAAGGGCTTCCTGAGCCGCTCGATCACCGAGCTCGAGGAGCTCGGGCTCGTCACCCGCACCCCCGACCCGAATGACGGACGCTCACGCCTCATCACCGTCACCGAGCTGGGCCACACCCGCCTCGCCGAGGCGCGCGCCCCGCACGAGAGCCGCCTGTTCGAAGCCATCGCCGATTGGACGATCGACGACATCCGGCATCTGTCGACGCTGCTGCACGCGCTCGCGGTGGGCGAGGTCCCCGCGCGCGACTGAGCGCCGGCAGACCCGGCGTCGTCGCGCCGACGACGCGAGACGGCGCGGCGGGCACGACGCCGACGACGCGAGACGGCGCGGCCGGCCCGGCGCCGACGACGCGAGACGGCGCGGCGGGCACGGCGCCGACGACGCGAGACGGCGCGGCCGGCCCGACGGTCGAAAGCGTCCGGGCGGACCGCGAGCCGAACGATCCCGATGCCCGGAGATTCGCGACACGGTGACGGCGGCGAAACACCGGCGAGACAATGGGGCGCTTGACTGGAGGGGTCGCGGCGGAGTCGCAGCGACCTGCGACCATCCGCGAGAGAGAGCGCACGATGAGATTCCGATCGACGCGTCCCGAGACCACCCTCCACCCCGCGCCCGCCGTGCCCGAGACGATGAACGCGGTGGTCTACGACGCGCCGGGCTCCACCGAGGTGCTGCGTTCCGCACGCATCGCGGTACCCACACCGGTGCTCAGCGAGGTGCTCGTGCGCGTGGTCGCGGCGGGCGTGAACCCGATCGACGCGAAGACCCGCGCCGGACGCGGCATGTCAGGGGCCATCGACGCGTGGCCGTCGGTGCTCGGCCTCGATGTCAGCGGCGTGGTGGTGCGCACCCCGTTCGACGCTCATCCCTTCCCGGTCGGGACCGAGGTCTACGGCATGCCCGCGTTCCCGCGCACGGGCGGCGGGTATGCCGAGTACGTCGTGGTGCCCACCCTCTCGCTCGCGCGGAAGCCCCTGTCCCTCTCGCACGTCGAGGCCGCGGGCGTTCCGGTCGCGGCGCTGACCGCGTGGGGCCTCGTCGTCGAGACGGCCCTCGCACACCAGGGCCAGCGCATCCTCATCCACGCGGGCGCCGGCGGGGTGGGCCACTTCGCCGTGCAGTTCGCGGCGTACTTCGGCGCACACGTCATCGCCACCGGCTCACTCCGCAACCGCGACTGGCTGCGCGAGCTGGGAGCCGCCGAGGTCGTCGACTACACCTCCACCCGTTTCGAAGACGTCATCGCCGACGTCGACGTGGTCATCGACCTGATCGGCAACGTGTCCGACGACACCGGCACGCGCTCGCTCGACGTGCTCCGCCCGGGCGGCATGCTCATCGAGGTGCCCACCGGCGCCTGGCCCGGGTTCCGCGAGGCGGCCGCCGCCCGCGGCATCCGCTCCACCGATTACAAGGCGATCCCCGACGGTGGCGCCCTCGCGACGATCGCCCGGCTGCTGGATTCGGGCGCGATCCGCGTCTACGTCGACCGCGTGTTCGACCTGGCCGATGCCGCGGCCGCACACACCGAGCTCGAGCGCGGTCACACGCGCGGCAAGATCGTGCTGCGCGTCAGCGACGACTGAGGTCATCCGGCGAGCACGCGCCGCCCCTCCCCCACGATCTCGTCGGCGATGTCGTCGAGCAGCGGCGAGGTGAGGTTCCACTGCTGCCAGAACAGCGGCACATCGACCGGGTCGTCGCCGAGGCGCACGAGCGCGCCCGTCGCGAGCCCGTCCCTCGACTGGAAGCCGGGAAGCAGCCCCCACCCGAGGCCCAGTTCGATGGCGGTGGCGAAGTCCTGGGATGCCGGCACGCGATGCCGGGGCGGAGCCCCCTCCGCGACTCCGCGACGCGCGAGCCAGCGGGTCTGAAGGTCGTCGCGACGGTCGAAGTCGACCACGGGCGCCGCGTTCAGGGTGTCGACATCGACCCCCTTGGGGAACCACCGGGTCGCGAACGCGGCCGTCGCCACCGCTTCGTACCTCAGCACGCCCAGCCGTCGAACGCGACACCCGGCGACCGGTGCCTCCCGCGAGGTCACCGCGGCCATGACGGTGCCCGACTCCAGCAGCCCTGCGGTGAAGTCCTGGTCGTCTCGATGCAGGTCGAACACCACCGCCCGGCGGGCGGCGACCCGGGCCAGCGGCGGCAGGAACCACGTCGCGAGCGAGTCGGCGTTCACCGCGAGGGGAACGGATGCCACGGCCCCGCCGTCTGCGCCCATCGCGGCGAGCGCGTCGTACTCGAGCAGCGAGAGTTGACGCGCGAGACGCACCACCGCGTCTCCGGCTTCGGTGGTGCGCACGGGTTTGGATCGCACGAGCACGACGCGCCCGAGCTGGTCTTCGAGCGCGCGGATACGCTGGCTCACCGCCGAAGGAGTGATGTGCATGCGACGTGCCGCGGCATCCAGGGTCCCCGCCTCGACCACGGCGGCGAGCGTGCGAGCGAGATCGAGCGGAATCGACATGAAGTGATGCTAATGGTGCTGCAGAATCTTGAGCTGGTCTTCGCAGGGTCACGACCGTAGCGTCGGAGTGTGCTCACCCCCCTGCTCGCCGGCCTCGGCCTCGGCTTCTCACTCATCGTCGCCATCGGTGCGCAGAACCTGTTCGTGCTGCGGCAGGGCATCAGACGCGAACACCTGGTCGCGGTCGTCGCGGTGTGCGCGGTGTCGGACGCGGCGCTGATCGTGCTCGGCGTCTCCGGTGTCGGTCTCGTGCTGCAGGCCGTGCCGTGGCTGATCGTCGTCGTGCGCTGGGCGGGCGCCGCGTTCCTCGTCGGCTACGGCGTGCTCGCGGCGCGGCGCGCCCTGCGGCCCAGCGGCGAAACGCTGCGCCTGGATGCCCCGGCGCCCTCGGTTCCGGATGCCACGGCATCCTCCCCCGGCGTCACGACGCGGACCTTCGGCGGCACGGCGCTGCGCGTCCGCACGACGTTGACCGCCACCCTCCTGACCTGCCTCGCGTTGACGTGGCTCAACCCGCACGTCTACCTCGACACCGTGTTCCTGCTCGGGTCGGTGGCATCCACGCACGGCGACGGCCGATGGGCGTTCGCGATCGGCGCGTGCATCGCCAGCCTGGCGTGGTTCTCGGCGCTCGGCTTCGGCGCACGCTACCTCGGCCGCTGGCTCGACACCCCTCGCGCGTGGCGCATCCTCGACGCGGTCATCGCCGTGGTGATGTTCGCCATCGCGCTGTCGCTCGTGCTGCCGCACTGAGGCAGCGTCGGTGCAGACGGCGTCCTGCGGGCGGCGTCTGCGTCGGTCCACGATCCGCCCGGATGCCGGTGCGGGACGGAGTTCGCAGGTCAGGATCGCCCGTCGCAGGCGGGGTCGCCCGTTTGGGGCGGAATCGGCCGTTCGGGGCGGAATCCGCCCGCCCCAGAACGCCGAATCCGCCCCGAACCCGATCCGCGCACTGCCACCCCCGCCACCACCTTGCAGAGTCGCTCGAACCAGCGGCACATCCCGCCCGCCTCTCCCCGCCCCCTCCCCGCACCGCGAGCGCCGTTCGGGGCGGAATCGGCCGTTCGGGGCGGAATCCGCCCGCCCCAGAACGCCGAATCCGCCCCGAAACGCCGAACACGCCCCGAACCCGACCGCCCCGGCACCGTCCGCGAGAATGAGCCCATGCGAACGGTGACGATCACGGTGCACGGACGGGTTCAGGGCGTCGGCTTCCGCTACGCACTGCACGCCGCCGCGCAGCGTGCGGGCGCCCGCGGCTGGGTGCGCAACCGTCGAGACGGCACGGTCGAGGCTCTCATCGCCGGAGACGCGGCGACCGTCGACGCGGTCATCGCCTGGGCGCACGACGGGCCGCCGTCGGCGCGGGTCGAGCGTGTGGACGCCGCTGACAGCGACGAGACGGCTCCCGAAGGTTTCGAGATCCGAGCCACCGCCTGACCGGGTCGGAGCCCAGGGTCCGGGATCGATGCGCCTCAGCGAGTTTCACACGGCGCGGGCAGGGTCGGCCGGAACACCGGCCCGCAGCTCGGCGAGCACCTCGGCAGCATCGTCGAGACGAGCCAGCCCGGCCGCCTGGCCCGCCCACAGCGACACGAGATCGGCGTCGCCCGCGGCGCCCGCCGCCGCGCGGAACACGCCCGTGAGCCAGTTCTGCGCCGGGAACGGGGCGATCATGCCCGACGCCTCCAGCTCGCGCATCGCGCGGTTCGGGATGCCACGGGCCAGCCGCCCGCTCAGCGCTCGCGTCAACACGGTGTCGGTGTCTGCGGCCGCGGCGATCGCCTCTCGATGGCCCTCCGTGGCCGCGGATTGCCGGGTGCGCAGGAACGCCGTCCCCACCTGCACGCCGGAGGCCCCCAGCGCGAAGGCCGCCGCGACGCCCCGGCGATCGGCGATACCGCCGGCCGCGATCACGGGGATGCCCACGGCATCCACCACCTGCGGCACGAGTGCGAACGTGCCGACGAGCGAGTGCCCGGCGTCGCGCAGGAACGACACGCGGTGCCCTCCCGCCTCCGCCCCCGTCGCGACGACTGCGTCGACGCCCGCAGCCTCGAGCGCAACCGCTTCGGCGACCGAGGTGGCGGTGCCGATCACGTGGATGCCGAGGGCCTTCGCGCGCGCGAGGGTGTCGGCATCCGGAACCCCGAAGACGACGCTGAGCGCATCGGGGCGCGCGTCGAAGACCGCATCGAGCTGATCCGACAACGCGGGCAGGAAAGCGGCGGGGGGCTCGGGCGCGACGACGCCGGCGGCGGCGAAGAGCGGGTCGGCGGCGCGGAGGAACGGCGCGATGTCGACGTCGTCGGGTGTCGCCTCGTCGCCGCGGGGCCACCACAGATTGACCGCGATACGGCCCGATGTCGCCGCTCTCAGGGCGGTGACCGCGTCGTGGATGCGCGCGGGCGTGTACCCGTACAGTCCGAACGAGCCGAGTCCCCCACCCTCGCTGACCGCGGCGGTCAGCGCGACGGATGACAGCCCGCCGAACGGGCCGAGGACGATGGGCGTGTCGAGACCGAGGAGGTGTTCGAGGCGGCGCATGTTCCGACGCTACTCCGCCCCTCCGACAGTGTTACGCGTCGTCCCCCGCCGCGGGTTCGGGGCCGTCGAGCGGGCGCAGCAGACGGTTGAGGAAGCGTCGGGTGCGCTCCTTCTTCGGCTGGCGGAGCAGCTCCGACGGTGCACCGCGCTCGACGATCACGCCCTCGTCGAAGAAGAGCACCTCGTCGGCGACCTCGCGGGCGAAACCGAGTTCGTGCGTGACGATGACCATCGTCCATCCCTCGTCCGCGAGTTCGCGCAGCACCGTGAGTACCTCGCCGACCAGCTCGGGGTCGAGGGCACTGGTCGGCTCGTCGAACAGCAGCAGCTGCGGCTGGAGAGCGAGCGCACGCACGATGCCGATGCGCTGCTGCTGACCGCCGGACAGTTCCGACGGATACGCGTCGCGCTTCTCGGCCAATCCCACGCGAGCCAGCAGCGTCTCAGCGCGGGCGACGGCTTCCGCCTTGGGAACACCGTGCGCCTGCACGGGTCCCTCGATGACGTTCTGGATCACCGTCAGGTGCGGAAAGAGGTTGTGGTGCTGAAAGACCATCGCCGAGCGGTCGCGTAGAGCGGTCCGGTCGGCCTTCGTCACCTTCATCGAGAAGTCGACGGACGGACCTCCGTCGAACGCCACGACGCCGGCATCCGGGGTCTCCAGGCCGTTCAGGCAGCGCAGCACCGTCGTCTTGCCCGACCCCGAGGGTCCGATCAGCACGAGCACGTCGCCGCGGCGCACCTCGAGGTCGACGCCGGCCAGCACGCGGTTGGGGCCGAAGCTCTTCTCGAGGCCGGTGACCTGCAGCAGCGGGATGTCAGTGGGCGACATGGCGGTCCAATCTCTTCTCGAGAGCGTTCTGCCCGAACGACAGCACGAGGCAGAACAGCCAGTAGATGAGCGCCGCTTCGAGGTAGACGGCCATGAACTCGTATGAGAAGGCCGCGATGTTCTGCGCCTGGCGGAAGAGCTCCGACACCAGGATGAGGGATGCCAGAGAGCTGTCCTTCACGAGCGAGATGAAGGTGTTCGACAGCGGCGGCACCGACACCCGCGCGGCCTGCGGCAGGATGATGCGCGTCAGCGTCTTGGCCGGGGAGAGACCGACGGTGTGCGCCGCCTCCCACTGCCCCCGCGGCACCGAGAGGATGGCCGCGCGGATGACCTCGGCCGCATACCCGCCGACGTTCAGCGAGAAGGCGATGACGGCCGCGGGGAACGGCTCGATCGTCAACCCCACGGCGGGCAGGCCGTAGAAGATGACGAACAGCTGCACCAGGAGCGGTGTGCCGCGGATGACCGAGATGTAGAACCGGGCGATCGCCGACAGCACCACGTTCGGCGACAGGCGCAGCAGCGCCATGAACAGCGCGATCACGAGACCGATGGCGAACGAGGCCAACGACAGCGGGATGGTGCCCCGAAGTCCTGCCAGCACCATCGGCCAGAACGAATCGAGCATCAGCGTCCAGATGTCGTTCATGGGCCTCCTTCCTTCGGTGGGCTCCGCGCCCGGATCCTCGTCGCGGGCGCTCGCGCACACGCGGACGCGGACCGATCGCCTCCCACGCTAGGGGCGGGAGGCGATCGATCCGCGGGGCTTTACAGCGAGCGCTTACTGGGTGACGTCGGCGCCGAAGTACTTCTGGCTGATCTCGGCGAGCGTGCCGTCGGCACGCAGCTCCTCGAGGGCGCCGTCGACGGCCTGGGCGAGCGCGTCCTGGCCCTTCTTGAACGCGAAGGCGCTCTCGGAGGTGTCCTCGGTCTCGGCGGCGATCTTCAGGCCCGTGGGGCTGTTCGTCTTCTCGTAGTCGAGGTAGGTGAGCTGGTCGTTGACCGTGGCATCCACGCGTCCCTGCTTGAGCAGCGCGACGGCCTGCGCCCAGCCCTCGACGGCCTCGACCTGGGCGCCGCTCTCGGTGGCCAGCTCGTACCAGTTGCTGGTGAGCGACTGCGCGGTGGTCTTGCCCGACAGGTCGGCGAAGCTCGAGATCGAGGTGTCGCCGTCAGTGGTGACGATCACGCCGCGCGAGACGGTGTAGGGCGCGCTGAAGGTGTACTTCTCTTCACGCTCGGGGTTGATCGACACCTGGTTGGCGATGACGTCGAAGCGTCCGGCGTCGAGGCCGGCGAAGATGGCATCCCACTGGGTCTCCTGGAACTTCACCTCGAGACCGAGCTTCTCGGCGACCGCCCGGGCGATCTCGACGTCGAAGCCGGTCAGGTCGCCCGCCCCCTCGTGGAACGAGAACGGGCGGTAGGTGCCCTCGGTGGCGACGGTCAGGGTGCCGTCGGAGACGAGGCCGTACTCCGACCCCGCTCCCGAAGAAGCCTCGGAGCTCGCACCGCCGCTGCAAGCGGTCAGCGCGAGGGCGCTCAGGCCCAGGGTGGCGGCGAGGACGGTCAGACGACGACGGGGCATAGCTGTTCCAGACATGGGTGATGTGGGGGACATGTGGTGGGGGGTGGCGCTGTGCGCGCACCCTCCAGCACAACACGGACGGATGCCGGGCTCTTCCCGGATGACGCCATGTTGCACGTTCGTGCGGCTCGGGGTGTCCGCACCGGCGCGGCTGGCACGGACGGCGAAAGCCCCGCCGGCGCGAGGCGCGGCGGGGCTTCCGAATGACGGGATCGTCAGACGAGGACGTTGACGTCCAGCGGGATGCCGGGACCGAAGGTGGTCGAGACGGCGCCCTTCTGGATGTAACGGCCCTTCGAGCTCGACGGCTTGAGGCGGACGATCTCCTCGAGCGCGGCCTTCAGGTTCTCGTCGAGCTGCTCGGCCGAGAACGACGCCTTGCCGACCACGAAGTGGACGTTGGCGTGCTTGTCGACGCGGAACTCGATCTTTCCGCCCTTGATCTCCTCGACGGCCTTGGCCGGGTTGGGGGTCACGGTGCCGGTCTTGGGGTTCGGCATGAGGCCGCGGGGTCCGAGGACCTTACCGAGGCGACCGACCTGGCCCATGAGCTCGGGCGTGGCGACGGCGGCGTCGAACGACGTGTAGCCGGCGGCGACCTTCTCGATGAGGTCAGTGCCACCGACCTCGTCGGCACCGGCGGCGAGAGCCGCCTCGGCCGCGGGGCCGTTGGCGAAGACGATGACGCGCGCGGTCTTACCCGTGCCGTGGGGCAGGATGACCGTGCCGCGGACCATCTGGTCGGCCTTGCGGGGGTCGACCGAGAGCTTCAGCGCGACCTCGACGGTCGAGTCGAACTTCTTCGAGCCGGTCTCCTTCGCGAGGGCGACGGCCTCGCTCGGGGTGTAGAACGTGTCGGCCGCGATCTTCTCAGCAGCGGCGCGGAATGCCTTGGACTTGGTAGCCATTGTTCTCTCCCTCAGTCCTCGACCGTGATGCCCATGGAGCGGGCGGTGCCGGCGATGATCTTCGAGGCGGCCTCGATGTCGTTCGCGTTCAGGTCGGGCTGCTTCGTGGTGGCGATCTCGCGGACCTGCTCCTTGGTCAGCTTGCCGACCTTGGTGGTGTGCGGCGTGGGCGAGCCCTTCGCCAGGCCGGCCGCCTTCTTGATGAGCTCCGCCGCCGGCGGGGTCTTCAGGATGAAGGTGAAGCTGCGGTCTTCGTAGACCGTGATCTCAACGGGGATGACGTTGCCGCGCTGGGCTTCGGTCGCCGCGTTGTAGGCCTTGCAGAACTCCATGATGTTGACGCCGTGCTGACCGAGCGCCGGACCGATCGGCGGCGCGGGGTTGGCCGCGCCCGCCTTGATCTGGAGCTTGATCAGGCCGGTCACCTTTTTCTTGGGTGCCATATCCTTTTCCTCTCTCGAGCGGGAACCTCGCGGCTCCCTCTCTCCCGCACGCCCGGCGGTTCCGGGCAGCGGTCGTCACGCGCTGACGCACGCAACCTCCCCATCATACGCGACGCCGGAGCCCGCGGCATCCATCGTCCTCCCCCGCTGGCGTCTTGCGGGTGACGGTGTCGGCGCGCAGGAGTCCGTGAGAAACGCGATCCGCGGGCGAAAACGGCAGGACGGCGCGTTCATCGGTGCGGATGCCGTTTCTCGCGGGGAGCGCGGGGCCGTCGACGCTGCACGGCGGCGTGCCGACGTCAGCGCGGGCGGGCGGATCGGGCGGGCGCCCGCGTCCCGGCGCGAGAAACGCCATTCGCGCACGCAAACGGCGTGACGACGCGTTTCCGCCTGCGGGTGGCGTTTCTCGCTGGGAGGGCCGTCACGCATGCGTTGACCCTGCCGGGGCGATCGGATGCCGCGGCCGAACAGTTATCCACAGGGCGCATCGCCCGCGGACGCGCCCCTGCCATCCTCGGCGCATGGAGACGTATGTGCGCCTGCAACCCCCGCCCCTGCCCCTGATCCGCGCGGTCGACGCGGCCCGAATGGGGCGATACCCGCATGCAGACCGAGCTCTCCGGCGGCTGCGCCCGGGCGTCTACGCCGAGAAGGTCGCCTGGGACGCGCTGCCCGAGTGGAATCGCTATGCGGCGCGCGTGCACGCCTATGCGCTCACCAACCCTCGGGCCGTCTTCTCGCACGAGTCGGCTGCAACGCTTCTCGGACTGCCGGTGTTCGGCCACCCGCGCATGATCCACCTGTTCGACGCGCGACGGACGAGATCACTGGTCCATGGAGACGTCGTCGTTCACACGAGTCTCGACGGTCGAACGATGTGCAATGTCGGCGACCTCCGGACGATATCTGCGTCCGAGACGGCGATCGATCTGGGCCGCTGCCTGCCGCCGGCGCTGGGTCTCGCTGTCGCGGACGCCACCATCCGCGTCCACGGTGTGACCCGCGAGCAGCTCCGCGAAACGGCCGATGCCCAGCGCAGCATTCGAGGGAGACGTCGACTCCAGTGGGTCCTCGCGAACGCCGACGGCGCAGCCGAATCACCCGCGGAGTCCATCAGCCGGGCCGTCGCGCAGTGGTGCGGGTTCCCCGCGCCCATCCTGCAGGCAGAACACCGCATCGGACCGCGTCGGTACCGGTCCGACCTGTGCTGGCCGGAGTTCCGCGTGCTCGGCGAGGTTGACGGCTGGGGCAAGTACACCTCAGGGGATTCCCCCGAGGCGGTGCTGCGCGAAGAGAAGCGTCGAGAAGACGCCCTGCGCCGGATCGGGTGGCGTGTCGCGCGCTGGGAGTACGCCGACGCGCTCACGGTCGACGCGATGCGCGAGTCGCTCCTCGCCGCGGGTCTGCCCCTGACCGGCAAGCCCGACACGACCAGTCTCCATGCCGTCGGGCGCAACCCGCGTTCTTGGTGACCGGCGCGCGGTTCGATCGAACCGCGCGAAAAACGGCATCCACCGGTGCAAACAACGCGTAGGAGCGTTTACTCAGGCGGATCCCGTTTGTCGGTGCACTGTTCGCCGATCCGCGGTGATCCCTGGACGGCGGGCCGGCGGGCGGGCGGGGCGAGCGGCCGAGCGGCCGAGCGGGCGGGCGCGGCGGGCGGGCGCGACGGGCGCGGGCGCGGTGTCGGGCGGGCACGACGGGCGCGCACGCGGGCGCGGGCGCGGCGGGCGGGCGGGCGCGACGGGCGCGCACGCGGGCGCGGGCCCGGTGTCGGGCGGGCACCGTGGCGCGCGCCCGGCGGCCTCGGCGCCGGTGAGAAACGGCATTCGTCGGAAGAAACAACGCGGCGGAGCGTTCCTCACCGCGGATGCCGTTTATCAAGCGGACGCCCACGACCTCTCCCCGCCGCTCGGCCACACACCGACGCGCCGCGACCCACGAGGCCGTCGCGAGAAACGGCATCCGTCACTGAAAACAACTCGATGGGGCGTTTGCGCACGCGAATCCCGTTTGTCGTTGCACTTACGCCAGTCCGCGGTGAGCGCCGGCGGGCGGCGAGACGCGCGCGGGCAAGGCCCTCCGCGCCCCGCGCAGCCGTGCCGTGACCCGTGACCCGCGACGCGGACACGAGAAACGGCATGCGCCGAGAGAAACAACGCAGTGGAGCGTTCCTCGCCGCGGATGCCGTTTATCGGCGCATACACCACGAGCAGCGAGCCGCCCCCGTCACGCGCCCGCCCACGCCGCCCCGGTCGCACGAACCCGCGACCGAACCGCAGCAGCCCCGTCGCGCACCGACGGGCGGCGACCCCCGACGCAGACACGAGAAACGGCATCCGCCGCGAGAAACAACGCGGCGGGGCGTTTCCTGCGGCGGATGGCGTTTCTCGACGCCTGACGCGCAGGGCGCTCGCGCGCCCCGCCACCGGGCCGCGCCCGCGAACGGCGAACGCCCCGCGCGGCCGGAGCCGGGCGGGGCGTTCGCGAGACGCAGGACGCGTCAGACCATCTTGGTGACCTGGTCGAACGACAGCTCGACGGGGGTCTCGCGCTCGAAGAGCGACACCAGCACCGTGAGCTTGCCGCTCTCGGGCTTGATCTCGCTGATCGTGCCGGGGAGACCCGCGAACGAGCCCTCCTTGATCGTGATCGTCTCGCCGGCCTCGAAGTCGACCTCGGCGGGGATGACGCGCTGGGCGGTCGGGGCGCCCTTGGCGGCACCGGCCTTGGCGGGAGCGGACTCCTTGACCTCGACCAGGCTCTTCAGCATGTTGAAGGCCTCTTCGAAACGCAGCGGCGTGGGGTTGTGGGCGTTGCCCACGAAGCCGGTGACACCGGGGGTGTGACGCACGACCGACCAGGTGTCTTCGTTGAGGTCCATGCGCACCAGCACGTAGCCGGGGATGCGCACGCGGTTGACCATCTTGCGCTGGCCGTTCTTGATCTCGACGACGTCCTCCATGGGGACCTCGACCTGGTAGATGTCGTCCTCGACCTCGAGCGTCGACTTGCGCTGCTCGATGTTGGCCTTCACCTTGCGCTCGAAACCGGCGTAGGAGTGGATGACGTACCACTTGCCCGGGAGCGACCGCAGCTCGGCGCGGTACGCCTCGTACGGGTCGGCATCCTCGTCGGCGGGCGCGTCGGCGGGCGACTCGCCGGCCTCGACCTCGTCGACCACGCCGGCGGCCGCGGAGACCTCGTCGACGAAGTCCTCGTCGAGCACGGGCTCGTCGGGCTCGCCGTTGATGTCGGGACCGTCGTAGGGGGTGACCTCGTCGGCGGCGTCGGCGGCCTCTTCGGCCTGCTCCTCGGCCAGGGAGTCGTTCAGGACCTCGGCGGCGGCCTCGGCCTCGCTGGTCTCGTCGATCTCGAGTGCGTCGTTCACGATCGCGTCGGCCTCCGGGTCGGTGATGTCGATGTCGCCGAGGCCGGCGTCGTCGACCTCCGTCTCGTCGTCGACGATGTGGACGGCCGCGTGCTCAGCGGAGTCGGAGGCACGCTCCTGGGACTCAAGCACGTTGCCCTCCTGGGCTTCGTCGTCCTCGCTGGACTGCTCGGCTGCCGTCGCCCAATCGGCGTCGTCGACATATCTTTCAGACACTGTGATCTCTTCCGTTCAGAGGCGGCCGCTCTTGGCGCCGCACGTCCGCTCGAACGCCGGTCAGGCGCCGGCGGTACCGGGGACGCCGAAGACGGCGGTGGTGATCCACACGAACAGCACGTCGAGGCCGTAGACGATCGCCATCATGACGACGACGAAACCGAGGACCACGGCGGTGAACTTCAGCAGCTCCTGCCGGGTCGGGGTGACGACCTTGCGGAGCTCTGCGAAGACCTGACGGATGAAGAGGGCGATCCGCGCGAAGAAGTTCAGCTTCTTCTCGCGGGGGGCGTCGCGCTCGGCGACGATCTCGTCCTGAGTCATCGAACCACCTTGGTCTGTGTCTGTGCCAGCGTGCGCTGTGCGCAGGGCGGACAGGAATCGAACCTGCAACCTGCGGTTTTGGAGACCGCTGCTCTGCCAATTGAGCTACCGCCCTAAGATCCCGAGGATCCAGGATTCGAAACCCGCGCTCTTCCGCCTGGAATCTCTCAGGGGAGGATGCCGCGTACCCGAGGGCACGGCGAAAGAATGCAGATTTCGACTGCACTCCCCAGTCTATGCCATGTCCCCCGCCCTGGCGAACCGAGCCGGGCCGGTGCACCCGTGTCGCCGGGCTCGCGCCCGGCTCCGCCGAGCGGATGGGGACGCTCCGGACGCCCCGTCCCGACGCGCGCGGGAGCCCCCGACGCGGCGGACCGGGTCAGGGGCTTCGACGCGCGCGGGAGCCCCCGACGCGGCGGACCGGGCCGGGGGCGCGCACACGGGATCAGGCCGTGCGGATGAGCTTCTTGTTCACGAACTCGTCGGCCGCGAGCAGCCCCAGCTCGCGCGAGGTCCCGCTGCGCTTCACCCCGCCGAACGGCAGCTCGGGCGAGTCGGCGAGCACGAGGTTGACGTAGACCATGCCGGCCTCGATGCGGTCGGCGATGCGCTGCGCCTGCGCGGCATCCGTCGTGAAGACGTACGACCCCAGGCCGAACCCGGTGCCGTTGGCGACCTCGATCGCCTCCTCCTCGTCGGACACCCGGTAGACGGTGCCGACAGGGCCGAAGAACTCCTCGCCGTACGCGTCCATGTCGCTCGTCACGCCGGTCAGCACCGTGCCGGGGTAGAACGCGCCGTCGCGCGTGCCACCCACCTCGACCGTGGCGCCCTGCGCGACGGCGCGCTGCACCTGCTCGTCGAGGCGCTCGGCGGCCGCGAGCGACGACAGCGGGCCCAGCACGGTGTCATCGGCGAACGGGTCGCCCACCTTCGCTTCGCCGAGGGCCGCGGCGAACTTCGCCAGGAACGCGTCGTACAGCTCGTCGATGACGACGAAGCGCTTCGCGCCGTTGCACGACTGGCCGTTGTTGTCGAGGCGGGCGTCGACGGCGGCCTGCACCGCGGCATCCAGGTCGTCCGTGGACAGCAGGATGAAGGGATCGGAACCGCCGAGCTCGAGGGCGACCTTCTTGAGGTTGCGGCCCGCGATCTCGGCCACCGCGGCGCCGGCGCGCTCGGAGCCGGTGACCGAGACGCCCTGCACGCGCGGGTCGGCGATGATGGTCGCCGCCTGGTCGTTCGTCGCGCGGATGTTGACGTACGCTCCCTCGGGGAGGCCCGCGTCACGGTAGATCGCCTGCAGCGCCTCGGCGGACTCGGGGCACTGGGGGGCGTGCTTGAGCAGGATCGTGTTTCCGACCGCGAGGTTCGGGGCGGCGAAGCGGGCGACCTGGTAGTACGGGAAGTTCCACGGCATGATGCCCAGCAGCACGCCGAGAGGCGACCGGCGGATCACCGCGGTGCCCTCGCCCAGGATGTCGAGCGGGGAGTCGCCGGTGATCCGGTCGATGACGTCGGCGTAGTACTCGGTGATGTCGGCGGCGAAGTCGACCTCGCCGAGCGCCGCTTCCAGCGGCTTGCCCATCTCGCGCACGATGATCGCGGCGAGGTCGTCGCGGCGCTCGCGGTGCAGGCCGGCGACCCGGCGGAGGGCGTCGGCCCGCTCGGCGGGGGCGGTGAGGGACCAGGCGCGGTAGCCGTCGTGGGCGGATGCCAGGGCCTCCTCGACTCCGGCATCGGTCAGCGTGTCGTACTCGGCGAGGGTCTCCCCCGTGGCGGGATTGACGACGGCGTAGTCGCTCATGGTGCTCCTTGTCGTTCAGGGTGTCGGGACATGCCGCGGAGGGCGGTTCGAGAGGGTCTCAGGGGGTGCGACGCCGGCGGGCGCTGGCGGGCGCCTCCCGCCCCAGGGTCTCACCGCGGAAGAAGGCCGGGCTTGCGATGCGCTGCGCCACCATCAGCACGAGGCCGACGACGATGATCACCACGGTGATGACGAACACCAACCCCACTCCCCCGATCTCGGATCCCGAGCCGTAGGAGGGGTCGGCGCTGTCGATCAGGGTCGTGACGAACAGCACCGCCAGGATGACACCGCCGACCAGCGGGGCGAGCAGGGTCAGCAGGACGTTGCGCGCCGAGTCGAACCACTGTTTGCGGAAGTACCAGACGCAGGCGAACGCGGTCAGGCCGTAGTAGAAGCAGATCATCGCGCCCAGCGCGGTGATGGTGTCGGTGAGCACGCTCTCGCTGAGCACGCGCATGATCGCGTAGAAGGCGGAGGCGACGATCGCCGAGACGATGGTGGCGTAGCCGGGCGTGAAGAACCGCGGGCTGACCTTCGCGAACGTCCTCGGCAGGGCGTCGTAGTGCGCCATCGCGAGCAGGGTGCGGGCGGGACCGACGAAGGTCGCCTGGAGCGAGGATGCCGAGCTGGTGAGCACGGCGAGCGACACGAGGAACGCCAGGGGCCCGAGGATCGGCCCGGAGAGGTGGAAGAAGACGTTCTCCTGGATGTCCTCGTTGCCCAGGCCCAGCTCGCCCGTGCCGTTGCCGGCGAACATCAGCAGGGCGACGGCGATGAGCAGGTACAGCGCGACGATGAGGAACACCGTCACGGTGGCAGCGCGGCCGGGCGTCTTGTCGGGGTCCTTCGTCTCCTCGTTCATGGTGAGGATGACGTCCCACCCCCAGAAGATGAAGATCGACAGTGAAAGACCGGCGGCGAAGGAGCTGAACGAGTCGACCTCGAACGGGTTGAACCACGACGCCTGCACGGGGCTCGCGTCGAACGCGTTGCCGTGCAGCATCTCGATGACCGCCGCCCCGGCGAACACCAGCAGCACGAGGATCTGGAAGCCGACCAGGCCGTACTGCAGGCGCTGGGTGGTCTGAAGGTCGCGATACGACACCACGGTCGCGAGGAACATGAACAGCAGGCACACCGCGATGTTGATCGGCACCACGCGGGTGAGCTCGGCGATGTCGGCGTTGCCGGTGATCTGCGCGATGAGCAGGAAGAGGAAGTCCACCGCGATACCGGCGAGGTTCGACAGCACGATGACGGTGGCGGCGACCAGCCCCCAGCCCGCCATCCAGCCGACCCAGGGCCCGAAAGCGCGGGCGGCCCACGTGAACGAGGTCCCGGCATCCGGCATCCGGGAGTTCAGCTCGCGATACCCCAGCGCCACGAGAAGCATCGGGATGAATCCGACGAGGATGATCGCCGGCACCTGGAATCCGACGGCCGAGACCGTGGGGCCGAGGGCACCTGTGAGCGTGTAGGCCGGGGCGATGGTCGAGATGCCGATGACGACGGCGCCGATCATGCCGATCGTCCCGACGCGCAGGCCCTTGTTGGAGATGCCGGTGGTGACGGCGCTGTCGGGAGCCGGGCTCGCACCGAGGGGCGACTGGGTCATGACGAGACCTCCTGGGTGCGGGGCACCACGATCATCGGAACGGGCAGGGCGCGCAGGATCCGCCCCGCGGTGGAGCCGAGGAAGAGCCGACGCGGCTGCGCGAGCCGGCTCGAGCCGACGAGGGCGATCTCGCCGGGCTGCCAGTCCAGGCGCGAGACCGCGTCTTCGATGTCGCTGCCGGTGCCGACGACCGCTTCGGCGGGCACCTCGTCGGCGAGCGACGCGCGCACCGTGTCGAGCACGCTCGCGGCGTGGGTCTGGCCGGTGAGCCGGGTGAGGCCGGCATCGACGCGATCGGGCAGGTCGACGCCCGCGAGCGAGACCAGGCGCAGGGGCGCTTTCGCCCGGCGGGAGAGGGATGCCGCGGTGTCGAGGAGCACGTTCGCTCCGGGGCGCGTGCCGATCGCGGCGGTGACGCGCGGCAGGCCGACGGAGGGGTCGACGCCGCGCGCCCCCTCGGGGGCCAGGGCGACGGGGACGGGAGCCGAGTGCACGAGCTCCTCGGCCGTGGTGCCGAGTCGGTGACGACCGCGGGGCCCTCCCCCGCCGGTGCCGACGACGATCACTCCCGCATCGAACTCCTCGGCGGCCGCGACCAGCCCCTCCGACACCGACTGCGCGACCCGCACGTGACCGCGGATGCCGGGGTGCGGTGCCACCGCATCGCGCAGCCATCCGCGGGCGGTGTCCTGCACGAGGCGCTCGTACGCGGCGTCCACCGGGATCGAGACGTTGTTCTCGGCCGACGGCAGCACGACCACGACGTGCACCGACGCGTCGAGCGCGTCGCCCAGACGGGCGCCGAGGGTGACGGCATCCGTCCCCGCCTCGGTGGCGGTGTAGCCGACGACGATCCGGTCGATGCTCATCCGCGGGCCCGCTCGAGGATCTCGTCGGCGGCGCGATGACCCTGACGGATCGCGCCGTCGACGTGCTGGTAGCCCGCGCCGGCCATGTCGCTGCACGCCAGGTGGATGGCGCCGACCGGCTCGCGCAGCTCGGCGCCGTAACGGTGGAGGCCGCCCAGGTCGAAGCTCGCCGCGTAGGCGCCGCGGGTCCACTCCTCGGTGCCCCAGTCGCTCTCGTAGTAGACGACCGGGTTCTTCGCCTCGGGCCCGTAGTAGTGCGACAGCGACTCGAGGATGCGCTGCTTGCGCTCCTCGGCGCTCAGGCGGAAGACGTCGTCGGCGTTCTGGTCGGACACGAAGCCCACGAGCGTGCCGCGCTCGTCGCCGTGGTTGGTGTTGTCGTAGGCCTCGTGGCACAGCTCGTACGGGCTGAAGGCGGTGCCCGACAGGCCCTGCTCACGCCAGAACGGCGTCTCGTAGACCGCGTGCACCTTGATGACGAAGCCCATCGAGATGTGCTGGTGCATCTGGTGCTGCAGACGCGGCAGCGGCGGCTCGAACGAGATGCGGTTGTAGAGCACCGGGGCCAGCGCCAGGATCGCGAAACGGGCACGGACGGTGACGCCGTCGGCGATCACGGTGACGCCGTCGGTGGAGGATGCCGCGGCCTCGACGCGGGCGGTCAACGCCTGGAGGTCGGCGACCCGCCGGCCCGTGCCCTCGGACCGATCTGGCGACGCCGGGTCGGCGCCCCAGATGACGCGCCGGACCGGCTGGTTCAGCAGCACGTCGTCGCCGAGGCGCTCGGCGAGCAGCTCGGGCACCTGCTGCAGACCGCCGGTGACGCGCTTGTCGAGGATGAAGTCGGCGTCGACGAGGTTGGAGTACGAGCCCGCGGATGCCGCCATGAGCAGCGACTGCAGCAGTGAGAACGTGTGCGTGGGCTTCGTGAGCATCGCGGAGCCCGTCGCGAAGGCGAGGTTGCGCACGGCCTCGTCGTCGTCGGTCTGCTGTCGGAGCCAGGCGTCCCACGAGATCCGGTCCCACTCGGCGGCGTTCGGGTGCTCCCACGGCCTGTCGGGGTCGATCTCGGCCACCATGGCATCCAGTCGCGCGGTGACCTCGTCGATGACCTTCTCGGTCTCGGGTGCGACGGGGAACATCTCGCCGGTGAAGCGCTTGGCCTCTCCGTCGGCTCCGACGTAGACGCTCTCGCCCTCGCGGTAGCGGCTGTAGGTCGACAGGCCGAGGTCGGCGACGGTGTCGATGAGCGCGGTCTGGTCGGGCGAGACCCACTGTCCGCCCAGCTCGAGCATCGCGCCCTCGACGGTGTCGGTCCACAGGCGCCCACCCACGCGGTCGCGTGCTTCGAGCACCACGACCGAGAGCCCGGCCTTGCGCAGGTCGTTCGCGGCGGTGAGGCCGGCGGCGCCGGCGCCGATCACGACCACGTCGCGGGTGATGTCATCCATGAAAGCGTCCTTACTTCTCGTGCGGAGTCGAGGGGTGGCCCCGGCGTCGGCGGAGTCGGCGCCGCCGCCGGGAGGTCCGTCAGATGCGGTCGAGGGCCGCCGCGACCACGTCGAGGCCTTCGTTCAGCAGGTCGTCGCCGATCGACAGCGGCGGCAGGAACCGGATGACGTTGCCGTACGTGCCACACGTGAGAACGATGACTCCCTCGGCGATGGCGGCCTTCGCGACGGCGGCGGTGAGGGCGGCGTCGGGCGCGCCGGTGGTGGGGTCGACGAACTCGGCGGCGATCATCGCGCCATGTCCGCGCACGTCGCCGATACGCGGGTCGTTCTGCTGCAGCTGGTGCAGACGTCCCTTCAGCACGTCGCCGATCTGCCGCGCGCGCTCGATGAGCCCCTCGTTCTCGAACGCGTCGATGGATGCCAGAGCGGCGGCGCACGCGATCGGGTTGCCGCCGTAGGTTCCGCCGAGTCCGCCGGTGTGGGTGGCATCCATGATCTCGGCGCGTCCGGTGACAGCGGCGAGGGGAAGGCCCGCGGCGATGCCCTTCGCGGTGGTGACGAGGTCGGGCACGATGCCGAAGTGCTCGCTGGCGAACATCGCGCCGGTGCGGGCGAAGCCCGACTGCACCTCGTCGGCGATGAAGACGACGCCGTTGTCGCGGCACCAGTCGACGATCGCGTTCAGGAAGCCGTCGGCGGGGACGATGAAGCCGCCCTCGCCCTGGATGGGCTCGATGATGACCGCGGCGAGGTTGTCGGCGCCGACCTGCTTCTCGATGAGCGAGATGGCCTTCGCGGCGGCCTCGGGACCGGTCAGACCGTCGCGGAACGGGTACGACAGGGGCGCGCGGTAGACCTCGGCGGCGAAGGGGCCGAAGCCGCTCTTGTACGGCATGTTCTTGGCCGTGAGCGCCATGGTGAGGTTGGTGCGGCCGTGGTAGGCGTGATCGAATGCGACGACGGCCTGACGCCCGGTGAACTTGCGGGCGATCTTGATCGCGTTCTCGACGGCCTCGGCGCCGGAGTTGAACAGCGCGCTCTTCTTCGCGTGGTCCCCCGGGGTGAGGCGGTTGAGGGCCTCGGCGACGGCGACGTACGAGTCGTAGGGCGAGATCATGAAGCACGTGTGGGTGAAGGCGGCCACCTGGTCCTGCACGGCCTTGACCACCGCGGGGTGCGCGTTGCCGACGCTGGTGACGGCGATGCCCGAGCCGAGGTCGATGAGCGAGTTGCCGTCGGCGTCGACGACGACTCCCCCGCCCGCGGCGACGGCCTGGATCGGGACCGTGTGGCCGACACCGGATGCCACGGCCGCGGCCTTGCGGTCGAGCAGCTCCTGCGAGCGGGGGCCGGGGATGGCGGTGACGAGGCGGCGCTCCTGCGGGAGCGAGGGACCGCCGACGAGGGGAAGGGTGTCGAGGCTCATGGCGGCGATGCTACGGACGGCGCAACGCGGGCCGCACTCTCCTGGCTGTACAGTCGCTGGCACCGTCGTATACGTCTCGTACAGGAGGAAGCATGGTCGCCGACGCCGTGACCCCGCCCAACCTGCGGGCGTTGCTCGCCCGGCGCGACCTGCACCTGCGTCTGGTCGTCGACGAGCGCGACCTGGCGCCCGGCGCCGTCGACCGCCCGGTGAGGTGGGTGCACTCCAGCGACCTCGCCGACCCGACCCCCTTCCTCAGCGAGGGGCTCGTGCTGCTGACCACCGGCACGCAGTTCGCCGACGCGACCGCCGCGGACTACACCGCCTACGTCGGACGCCTGATCGCTCGCGGCGTGCGCGCCCTGGGCTTCGGCACGGAGGTCGTGCGCGATGGCATCCCCGCCGGTCTCGTCGACGCGTGCGTTGAAGCACGGATGCCGCTGTTCGAGGTGCCCTATCGAACGCCCTTCATCGCGGTGGCCCGGGCCGGCGCCGAAGCAATCGCCGCCGACGCCTACGCACGGCGCAGCTGGTCGCTCGCGGCGCAGCGGGCCGTGTCGCTGGCCGCGCTGCGTCCCGACGGGCTGTCGGCCACCCTCGCCGAGCTGTCGCGTCAGCTCGACTGCTGGGTGGGGCTGTTCGACGCGGCGGGCGCCGTGCGCGACGAGCATCCGGCGGGCGCCCTGGCATCCCCCGCCGTCGACGCCGTCGCCGCCGAGGTGACGACGATGCTCCGTCGCGGCACGCGGGCCGCGGGCGCCGTGCGCGTCGGCGATGCATCGGTGACCGTGCAGACACTGGGCCGCGGCGGGCACCTGCGGGGAGCCCTCGCCATCGAGGCCTCCGACCTCGACCACGAGGCCCGCAGCGTCGTGACCGCGGTCGTCGCGATGGCCGCGCTCGCGCTCGAGCAGCAGGACGGCCTCGGCCGGGCGATCGGAACGTTCCGTGCGGGCCTCGTGCAGTCGTTGAGCGGTGACGATCCCTCGCTCGCCCGGCGGGCGGCCCGCGACCTGCTCGGTCCGCTTCCCACCGCCCCGGTGATCGTGGCGGTGACGCCCGCGGCATCCAATCGCTCGACGGCGCTGACCGAATGGCTCGAACGTCGTGCGCAGGAGCGGCGCGGCGAGCTGTTCTTCGGTCGCGGCGACGACGGTCTGGTCGTCGTCGTGCCGGCACGAGCGCGCGAGCTGCTCGTCGAGATCGCCGATCGGTTCGAGACGGTGGTCGGGTGCTCGGCGCCGACCGGCTACGACGGGTTCTCGGGTGCCCTCACCCAGGCGCGTACCGCCCGCGACCGGGTCACGACGCCGGGGGTCGCCGACTTCGCCGACACCGCGCGCGCCGGGCTCATCGCCGCGCTCGGTTCGGAGGGGGCGCGAGCGGTGGCCGCCGACGCCCTGGCACCGCTGCGCTCCTACGACACGGCGCAGGGCTCCGCGCTGGTGGAGACGCTCGACGCGTGGCTCTCGAACGACTGTTCGCACGAGGCCACGGCGCACGCGCTCGGCATCCACCGCCACACCGTGCGCGCCCGCGTCGCCCAGGCCGAGCGGGTGATCGACCGCGACCTGTCGTCGTTCGCCGCCCGCGCCGAGCTGTGGGCGGCACTGCGGCTGGCGGAGTAGGCGGCCCCGACAGGCGGGCGGAGTCTGCGAGCACAACGGCGGAGTTGTCGAGCGCCGCGCCGAGTCGCGGGCTTCAGGCCCGGCGTGTCGCCCAAACTCCCTGCCGTTATGCACACCGCGCCCCGCGGCCGACCCGTGGAGCACCCCGCCGCCCCGCGGCCGACCCGTTGTGCACAACGGCAGGACTTCTTCGCGGCACGCCGAGCCGCGGGCGTCAGGCCCGGCGTGTCGCCCAAACTCCCTGCCGTTGTGCACACCGCGCCCCGCGGCCGACCCGTGGAGCACCCCGCCGCCCCGCGGCCGACCCGTTGTGCACACCGCCGACCCGCGGCCGACCCGCGTGCACAACGGCCGGACTCCTCTGCGGCACGCCGAGCCGCGGGCGTCGGGCCCGGCGTGTCGGCCAAACTCCCTGCCGTCGTGCACACCGTCGCCCGGCGGCCCGCGGATGCGGCGGTCCTCCCCAGGCGCGACCTGTCCACAGATCACTCCGACCGGTGCCTCGTCGCTCTGACGATCACGCAGCGTGGACGCATGTGCGTCGGCGACTCGGCAATTCGTACGTTCAGCGAGCTGCGGAGCGCGGGGCGCTCCCGCCGGACGATCGCGGCCGAAGTGGCATCCGGATCCCTCCTCCACCTGCGTCGTGGTGTCTACGCCGAACGCGGAACCTGCGAACCCGTCGTCGCGGCCGCCCGGCACGGGGGAACCCCCGCGTGCGTGACAGCAGCGAGGCACCTGGGTCTCTGGGTGCTCGAAGGAACGGACCAGATTCACGTGTGGATGCGCGAAGCCGGGCACGGCTACCCGCACGACGGTTGCTCGTGCATCCTCCATTGGAGCGACATCCCCCTCGAGCGGGCCTTCGCGCCCCTCTCGATCGCCCACGTCCTCCGGCAGATCCTGCGGTGCCGCGGAGTCGAGCAGTTCTTCGTGGCCCTCGAATCCGCGTTGCGATTGCGGCTGCTGACCAGCGCGGACCGCGCCTGGCTGCACGACCACACGAATGCGCACGGGCGCGAGGCGCTCCGCTTGGCGCGGTCGGATGCCGATAGCGGACTCGAATCGCTCGTGCGGTGGCGCCTGCGGAATCGGCGTCTGCCCGTGCGAACGCAGGTGAGAGTCGTATCGGTGGGGCGCGTGGACCTCATCATCGGCGACGTGCTCATCGTCGAGGTCGATGGCGCGCCCTTCCATGACGGTGAGAGCCATCGCCACCGCGACCTCCGGCGCGACGCCCACGCCGCCGCGTGGGGGTTCATCACGCTGCGATTCGACTACGCGCTCGTCGTGCACGACTGGCCGACGGTCGAAATGGCCATCCTGGCGTACGTCGACCGCGATCTGCACCTCGCGCGCTGACCTCCGGCGGCCAGATCGTCGTCCGGCGCGCGCCGGCGCACCCGCCGCGGAACCGACACCCGGGCCACCTCCACCGGAGCACACGACGCGAGATCGCCGTGCGGTGCAGCCACCGCCACCGCCACCGGCGAGCACAACGGCAGGACTCCTCACCGACACGCCGCCCCACGGCATCCACACCCCGCGCGCCACCGAAAACCACCGCCGTTGTGCACCCCGCACCCGCCACCGCACCCGCCGCGCACCGACACCCCAGCCGCGGCCGTGCACGGGGGCGTGGTCACGACGGGGCGTGCGCCTGCAGGAACTCGTACAGCTCGGTGGTGTCGACGCCGGGGAACGCGCCCGTCGGCAGCGTCGCGAGCAGGGTCCGCGGCGTCCGCACGTTCGGCCAAGCCTGACCGCGCCAGGCGTTCTCGAGCTCGGCGGGCGCGCGACGGCAGCAGGTCTCGACCGAATGCCGCGACACGCCGCGGTTCGGAGTGTCGCGACCGCGGAACCACCGCGTGTCGTCGAAGCGCACGCCCACGCTCACCGAGTGCGCGCCCTCGCTCGACTGCTCCACGCGCGCGGTGCACCAATAGGTACCGTTCCCGGTGTCGGTGTACTGGTAGTACGGGTTGAAGAGGTCGTCCTCCTCGAAGACGACCCGGCTCGTCCAGCGGCGGCAGCACATCTGCCCCTCGATCGAGCCGAGGCGGTCGGTGGGGAAGTTCACGTCGTCGTTCTCGTACGCCTTCGTGATCGTCCCCGACTCGTGCACCTTGAGGAAGTGCACCGGGATGCCGAGGTGCACGGTCGCGAGGTTGGTGAAGCGGTGCGCCGCGGTCTCGTACGACACCGCGTAGGCGTCGCGGAGGTCTTCGATGCTGATCGCGCGCCGCTCTTTCGCCTCGCGGAGCGCGGTGACGACGTGGGCCTCGGGCATGAGCAGCGCGCCGGTGAGGTAGTTCGTCTCGACGCGCTGGCGAAGGAACTCGTCGTAGCTCGTCGGCTCGCCGTGGCCGAGGATCCGGCTCGACAGCGCCTGCAGCACGGCCGCGCGCGGATCGCCCTTCGCGACCTTCGTCGAGAGGTAGAGCCGTCCGTTCTTGGCATCCGCGATGCTGCGCGTCGACGAGGGGAGGTCGGGCACGTAGTGCAGCGTGAAGCCGAGGTGGGCGGCGATGTCGCTCGCGCCGCGCTGGGTCAGCGGCCCGCCCGGGTGCGCGGTCGCTTCGAGCATTTCGGATGCCACGCGCTCGAGCTCCGGAAAATGATTGTCCTGCGTGCGCATGAGCCGTCGGAGCGCGACGTTCGCGCGTCGCGCCTCTTCCGGTGTCGCCGACCGCTCCTCGCGCAAGCGCTCGATCTCGGCCTGCAGCGCGAGCATCGCGGCGAGCGCCTCATCGGGCACCGACCGTCCGACACGGAACGGTGCGATGCCGAGGGCTTGGAAGGTCTGCCCCCGCATCGCTCGTTCGACCGACAGCTCGAGGGTGGCGCGGGCGTCGAGGGGCTCGGCATCCAGGATCTGATCGAGTCTGCAGTCCAACGCCCGCGCGATCGCCTGCAGCAGCGTGAGCTTCGCCTCCCGCCGACCGTTCTCGATCATCGACATCTGGCTCGGCGCGCGCCCGACCGCTCCGGCGAGATCGTCGAGGGTCATGCCGCGCGCGGTGCGCAGCTGGCGGATGCGGCGGCCGATGGTGAGGGTGTCCACCTCTTCATGGTCGAGCGAGAGGGGTGACGGAGAGATCGAGACGCCGGTGTCCATACGCCAGAGTCTCACAGCCGCAGAAGATCGGGCGATCTTCACATGGCCGGTGCGGTTTCGAGGCCTTGATCTTCGCTCACAGTGGTCGTCACGGGGCACCGCCGCCCCGGCATCCGAGAGGAGAACGCTCATGACGATCCAGGCCACCCCCGCCCAGCAGCCCCTGCGTCCCGGCGACCAGACCGAGACCGCCGATGAGATCCGCGCCGCGTGGGAGAACGACCCGCGGTGGGACGGCATCGAGCGCACATACTCGGCGGAGGACGTCATCCGCCTCCGCGGCAGCGTCCGCGAGGAGGCGACGCTCGCCCGCCGCGGCGCCGAGAACCTGTGGAACCTCATCCACACCGAGGAGTACGTCCGTGCGCTCGGCGCCTACACGGGCGGCCAAGCCGTGCAGCAGGTGCGCGCGGGACTCAAGGCCATCTACCTCAGCGGCTGGCAGGTCGCTGCCGACGGCAACCTGGCCGGCCAGACCTACCCCGATCAGAGCCTGTACCCGGCCAACAGCGTGCCGGCCGTCGTCCGCCGCATCAACAACGCCCTGCTGCGGCAGGACCAGATCGAACGCGCCGAGGGCGAGGTGACGCAGGACTGGCTCGCCCCCATCGTGGCGGATGCCGAGGCCGGCTTCGGCGGTCCGCTCAATGCCTACGAGCTCGCGCAGTCGCTGATCGCGGCGGGGGCCGCCGGCATCCATTGGGAGGACCAGCTCGCGAGCGAGAAGAAGTGCGGCCACCTGGGCGGCAAGGTGCTCGTGCCCATTCAGCAGCACATCCGCACGCTCAACGCCGCGCGGCTCGCCGCCGATGTCGCCGGAGTGCCGACCGTGATCATCGCGCGCACCGACGCGCTGGCCGCCGACCTGCTCACGAGCGACGTCGACGAGCGCGACCGGGAGTTCCTCACCGGCGAGCGCACGAGCGAGGGCTTCTACCGCGTGCGTCCTGGATTGGATGCCGTGATCGCCCGCGGCCTCGCCTTCGCGCCCCACGCCGACCTGCTGTGGGTCGAGACCGGCGAGCCCGACATCGAGCTGGCCCGCCGCTTCGCCGAGGCCATCCACGCCCGCTACCCCGGCAAGAAGCTCGCCTACAACTGCTCGCCGAGCTTCAACTGGAAGCGCCACCTCGACGATGCGCAGATCGCGACGTTCCAGGCGGAGCTGGCGGCGATGGGCTACGCCTTCCAGTTCATCACGCTGGCGGGGTTCCACGCCGTGAACCACTCGATGTTCGACCTCGCCCGCGGCTACGCCGAACGCGCCATGAGCGCGTACGTCGAGCTGCAGGAGGCCGAGTTCGCCGCCGAAGCCGTCGGCTACACCGCGACGCGCCACCAGCGCGAAGCGGGCACCGGCTACTTCGACGTCGTCTCGACCGCGCTCAACCCCGACAGCGCCACCCTGGCTCTCGCGGGTTCGACGGAGACCGCGCAGTTCCACTGACCGCCGCTCCGCGCTCTCCCTCCACCCGGCGCCCCGGCCGCGCGACAACACCTCGCGCTGCGGCCGCGGGACACCACCCGGCGCCAGGCCGCGCGACAACACCTCGCGCCCCGGCCGCGCGCCCCCTCGTCACCGACTCGGAAGAAGGCCACGACCATGACACTCATCACCTCTCCCCCGCCCACCTCGACCCGCGCGGACTCCGGAGGATCCCGGATGCCGAGCACTCCGGCATCCATCCCCCACCTGCGCCTCGAGCGGCCCCTCGACGGACGGGATGCCGAGATCCTCACCCCCGCCGCGACCGCGTTCCTCACCGAGCTGCACGACCGCTTCGCCCGGCGCCGACACGACCGGCTCGCCGCGCGCCTGCGTCACCGGTTCGAGATCGGCAACGGCGACGACCCGCACTTCCGTGCCGACACCGCGCATATCCGGGACGACCCGTCGTGGCGCGTGGCCGGAGCGGGCCCGGGCCTCGAGGACCGCCGCGTCGAGATCACCGGACCCACCGACCCCAAGATGACGATCAACGCGCTGAACTCCGGCGCGCGGGTGTGGCTCGCCGACCAGGAGGATGCCACCAGCCCCACCTGGCGCAACGTCATCGGCGGGCAGCTCTCGCTGTTCGACGCCATTCGCGGTCGGCTGTCGTTCACGAGCCCCGAGGGCAAGCGCTACGAGGTCACCGCCGAGCGCACCCCCACGATCGTGATGCGCCCGCGCGGGTGGCACCTCCCCGAGAAGCACGTGACCTTCACCGATCGCGCAGGGCGCGAGCTGCCGGCATCCGGATCGCTCGTCGACTACGGGCTCTACGTCTTCCACAACGCGCACGCCCTGATCGAGGCGGGCCGGGGGCCCTACTTCTACCTGCCGAAGATCGAGTCGGCCGAGGAGGCACGGCTCTGGGATGACGTGTTCTCGTTCACCGAGGAGCGTCTGGGGCTGGCGCACGGGACCATCCGGGCGACCGTGTTGATCGAGACGCTGCCCGCGGCGTTCGAGATGGAGGAGATCCTCTTCGCCCTGCGAGACCACTGCGCGGGCTTGAACGCCGGGCGCTGGGACTACATCTTCTCGATCATCAAGACCTACCGCGGGCGCGGGGCGCGGTTCGTGCTCCCCGACCGCAGCGAGGTGACGATGACGGTGCCGTTCATGCGGGCGTACACCGAACTGCTCGTGCAGACGTGCCACAAGCGCGGCGCCTATGCGATCGGCGGCATGAGCGCGTTCATCCCCAACCGCCGTCGTCCCGAGGTGACACAGGCGGCGTTCGAGAAGGTCGCCGCCGACAAGCGGCGCGAGGCCGGCGACGGCTTCGACGGCACGTGGGTGGCGCACCCCGACCTCATCCCGGTGGCCCGGGCCGAGTTCGACGCGGTGCTCGGCGATGCGCCGAACCAGCTCGAGCGCACCCGTGGGGAGGTCTTCGTCGACCCCGCCGACCTGCTCGACCTGCGCATCGGCCTGCCGATCACCAGGGCAGGCGTGCGTGGCAACGTGTCGGTCGCGATCCGCTACGTCGAGGCGTGGTTGCGGGGCCTGGGGGCCGTCGCGATCGACGACCTCATGGAAGACGCCGCCACCGCCGAGATCTCGCGCTCGCAGATCTGGCAGTGGATCCATCAGGACCGCGAGACCGCCGAGGGGGATGCCATCACCCGCGCCTTCGTCGAGGGACTCGTGGAAGACGTGCTCGCCGAGGCGCACCGTTTCGACGGCGACCGCTTCGACGACGCCGCCGAGGTGTTCCGCGACGTCGCGTTGCGCGAGGAGTTCCCGGCGTTCCTGACGGTGCCGGCGTACGCGAGATACCTCGACTGAGTTCGGGAACGGCGCCCCTTCCGCGCGATCGACGGAGGGGGCGCCGTGGCGCGCGGGGGCACGGGGGCGCGCGGCGCGCGGGACCGGGGTGCCGAGGCGCGCGGGGGCGCGGGGGCGCGGGGGCGCGGGGCCGGGGTGCCGTGGGGCGCGGGGGCGCGGGGCCGTGGCATACAGGCGCGCCGGCAGCCGTGGCGGGGCCGACCGCTGCCCGGCGGGTCGCCCTACGCCCGCGAGGGATCGACCGGCGCGAAACCGCGCAGGCTCTCACGCGAGGTCAGCCGCGAGGCGGCGAGCGAGCCCGCCACGGCGAGGAAGATCGGCAGCAGCAGCGTGAACCCGGTGTCGGTGAACTCGATGACGAGCGCGATCGCGGTGAACGGGGCCCGCATATTGGATGCCAAGAACGCCGCCGCCGCGACGATCGCCAGGGCCGTGCCGTCGGCTCCGGGCCAGACGAACGCCCATCCCGCCGCCGCGGCGGCACCGAGGGCCGAGCCGATCGCGACCGACGGCTGCAGCGTGCCGCCGATGGCCCCGGCTCCGAGCGAGACGGTCGTCGCGACGTACTTCAGCGCGGCCAGCGCGATCAGCAGCAGCGCCGGCTGCGACAGATCGAATCCCGCCGCGGCGAGCGCCCGACCGTTGCCGAGCACGAGGGGGAAGACCGTGCCGAGGGCACCGACGGCGGTGAAGACGAGCGGCAGCGCGACGAGCAGTCCCCATCCCTCGGGGCGGAACCGCGCGAGCTTCTTCGTCACGGTCGAGAAACTCGTCGCGCCCCACCCCATGAGCGGGCCGATGAGGATCGCCGCGACGATGAGCGACGCGTTCACGTCGACGGATGCCACGGTGTACAGCGAGCCGTCGCCGACGAGCGGACGCGCGACGAGGGTGGCGATCGAGCTCGCGGCCAGCGCGACCACCGCGGCGCCGACGCTGAACTGGGCGAGCAGGATCTCGATCGCGAAGAGCGCGCCGCCCAGCGGCACGTTGTAGACCGCCGCGAGACCCGCCCCGGCTCCCGCGGCGATGAGGATCCGGCACCAGCGGGCATCGAGACGCAACCAGCGCACGAGCTTCGAACTCGCCATGGCCGACAGTTCGCGCGGCGCGACCTCCTTGCCGATCGAGGCACCCAGGGCGACCGAGCCCACCTGCAGGATCGTGTCGGCGAGCGTCTCCCACCACGGCATCCTCGCCCCGTCGACGCCCTGCTCGACGGTCGCGATGCGTCGGCCGAAGCGGCGGAGCAGATACCACCCGACGCCGGCGGCGACACCCGCTCCGCCCACCGTGACGATCGGCAGCCACCAGGGGTCGGGGTACGCGAGGCCGTCGAGGAACGGTCCCTCCTCGTGACCCCACACGAGGTGTTCCAGACCGTGCACGATCCACACCAGAAGGAGCACCGCGACGCCTGCGGCCACGCCCACGAGCGCGGTGGCGAGGCCCAGCCGGAGCAGGAAACCGAGCCCGCGGCGTCGGGAGCGCAGGGGGTCGGCGGGGGCTGTCACCCGCCCACGGTAGCCGACGCGCGTGACGCGGACGGGCGCGCTAGCGTGTGCGCATGACGCCTCCCCCGCCACCCCGGTCCGGTGTCGACGTGCTCGGCATCATCGCACTGTGCCTCGCGAGTCTCATCGCATTGCCCACCCTGGCGGTGTTCCTCATCGGGCTCGTCCCCGAGATGAACGCGATCTGGTGGCTCGGCATCGTGCTCTACCCGCTCCTGGTGATCGACGGCGTGCTCGTGGTGGTGCTGGCCATGGTGGGGCTCGTGGTCGCGGTGAGGCGCCGCGGTCCGCGCGCGCTCTCGGTCATCGCGCTGGTGATCGGCATCCTGATGCTCGTCCCCCCGTTGCTGCTGGCGGTGGGATCGGCGATCTGACCCTCGGCGCGCCGGGGGCGAAACAGTAGGCTCGGGACCGTGACTTCCCGTGCCCCGCTCTCTCGCAAGCTGTCCGCCATCGCCGAGTCCGCGACCCTCAAGGTCGACGCCAAGGCCAAGGCCCTCCAGGCCGCCGGCCGCCCGGTGATCTCGTATGCGGCGGGCGAGCCGGATTTCGCGACGCCGTCGTTCATCGTGGATGCCGCCGCCGAGGCGCTGCAGAACCCCGCGAACTACCGCTACACCCCCGCCGCCGGTCTGCCGGTGCTGCGCGAGGCGATCGCCGCCAAGACGCTGCGCGACTCGGGTCTCGAGGTCGCTCCGTCGCAGGTCATCGTGACCAACGGCGGCAAGCAGGCCGTGTACCAGGCGTTCCAGACCGTGGTGAACCCCGGCGACGAGGTGCTGCTGCCCGCGCCGTACTGGACCACCTACCCCGAGGCGATCGCGCTGGCCGACGGCACGCCCGTGGAGGTCTTCGCCGGCGCCGACCAGGACTACAAGGTCACCGTCGCCCAGCTCGAGGCCGCCCGCACCGACAAGACGACGGTGCTCGTCTTCGTGTCGCCCTCGAACCCGACCGGCTCGGTCTACACGGCCGAGGAGACCGCCGAGATCGGCCGCTGGGCGCTCGAGCACGGCATCTGGGTCATCACCGACGAGATCTACCAGAACCTGACCTACGAGGGCGTGCGCGCCGTCTCGATCGTCGAGGCCGTTCCCGAACTCGCCGAGCAGACGATCCTGCTCAACGGCGTCGCGAAGACCTACGCCATGACCGGATGGCGCGTGGGCTGGATGGTGGGACCGGCGGATGCCATGAAGCTCGCCGCCAACCTGCAGTCGCACCTGTCGAGCAACGTCAACAACGTCGCGCAGCGCGCCGCGGCGGCAGCGCTCACCGGCCCGCAGGACGAGGTGGAGCAGTTCCGCCTGGCGTTCGACCGCCGTCGCAAGCTGATCGTGTCGGAGCTGTCGAAGATCGACGGCGTGCAGGTGCCCAACCCGCTCGGCGCGTTCTACGTCTACCCCGACGTGCAGGGCCTGCTGAACCGTTCGTGGGGCGGGGTCACCCCGACCACGTCGCTGGAGCTCGCCGACCTCATCCTCGAGCAGGCCGAGGTCGCCGTCGTGCCGGGCGAGGCCTTCGGCCCGAGCGGCTACCTGCGTCTGTCGTACGCCCTCGGCGACGAGCAGCTCCTCGAGGGCGTCCAGCGCCTCCAGCGACTGTTCGCCTGAGCCGCTCTCGCGCGAGTCGCCAGTATTTGTCGCTTCGGGCACCGATGAAGCGACAAATATTGGCGACTCGCGCCTGAGGCGTTGAAGGCTGTGGAAAGGGAACGGGGCGGTCTCGGCGAAGAAGACATGATCGGCGGATGCCGCACAGTTCCCGCCTCGTCGGACCCGCCGCCGCGTTCACCGTCACCGAGGGTGCAGCACACGGTCTCTCGCCGAGCTCGCTGAGGGCGTCCGACTGGATCACGCCCCATGCCGGCGTCCGCGTCGAGCGAACGTCGACCCCGCGGCAGAGACTCGCGGCGCTTGTGCGCGCACTTCCTGCGCACGCGTTCCTCTGCGGTCCGACTGCGGCCGTCCTGCACGGACTCCCCCTACCCGGCCCCTTGGCAAGCCGCGCGTGGGAAGAACCCTTCATCGGCGTGCCGGCGGGCCGCAACCGCATACGCCGCCCGGGAACGACGGGGCGCGCACTGACCGTCGAGCCCGACGATGTCGTGGAGACCGATGGCATCCGATGCACTTCCCTTCTGCGTACCTGGGCAGAGCTCGCCGAATTCCTGGGGGTCGGGCAGCTGACGGCCGTCTCGGACCACGTGATCTCCCGGCATCATCGGCGTGCGACACGCGAGGATCTCGAGCGGACGCATCGGCGCTTTCTCGGCGGTCGCGGGTCGAAGAGGCGACGGCTCGCCGTGGACCTCGCTGACGAGCGGGCGGAGTCGCCCCGTGAGTCGGAAGTTCGCGTCCTGCTCATCCAGGCGGGACTGCCGTGCCCCGCAGTGAACGTGGAGATCTTCGACGGAGCGCGGTTCGTCGCACGTGTCGACCTCCTCTATCCGGATCAACGCCTGATCATCGAGTACGACGGCGACCACCATCGCGACCCGCACCAGTGGAGCAGAGACCAGTCGCGCCGGGCTGAGCTGGAATCGCTCGGCTACCGGATGACAGTGGTGACCGCCCGCGACTTCGACGATCCCGCCGCGCTGATCGCCCGCATCCGTCGCCTCCTCGCGCGAACCCCCCCGTGAGTCGCCAGTATTTGTCGCCCAGGCCGCCGACGAAGCGACAATTCCTGGCGACTCGCGGGGGGCGAAGGAGGGGGGCTAGAGCTCGACGTTTACCAGGACGGGCTCGGGCTGCAGGACCAGGCCGAACTCCGCCGCCACACGGCTCTGCACGAAGCGGGCGAGTTCGGCGATCTCGGCGGCGGTGGCCTCGCCGCGGTTCGTCAGCGCGAGCGTGTGCTTGGTCGACAGACCGGCGCGCGAGCGCGGGAAGCGGAAGCCGCGCGACAGCCCGGCGTTCTCGATGAGCCACGCCGCGCTCACTTTCACCTCACGCTGCTCCACAGGGGGCGGGGGCAGGATGCCGTCGAACGCGGCGAGCGGGATGACGGTCACCGGATCGAGCACCGGCGACATCGGCCACCGCGGGCACGCCGCGGGAAGCGTCCGGGCGAACGCCTCCGAGACGATCGCGTTCTGGAAGAACGAGCCCGCGCTCCAGGTGTCGGGGTCTTCGGCGTCGAGGACCATGCCCTTGCGGGCGCGCGTGGCGAGCACGTGATCGCGGATCCAGCGCAGCGACACCGCGTCAGCGGCATCCAGTCCCAGGGCGGAACGCAACTGGTCGCCCGCGATGGGCCGCTCGCCGTCGCCGACGCGCTCCAGTTCCAGCGTCACCGAGAGGATGACGGCGGAACGCTCGGGCACGGAGCCGTAGTGCTGCTTCAGCACGGAGGTGCGGAAGCCGAGCCCCAGCTCGCCGGCCGGCACCACCGAGACGTCGCCGGTCGCCTCGTCGATCAGCTCCACCTCGATGAGCGTCTGCACGATCTCCTGACCGTAGGCACCGATGTTCTGCACCGGTGCCGCGCCGACCGTGCCCGGAATGCCCGACATCGCCTCGATACCCGCCAGGCCCCGCTCGACGGTCTCGGCGACCAACGCATCCCAGTCGTGCCCGGCCTGTACGCGAAGTCGCACGGTGTCGGGCCGCGACCCGGGCAGCTCCTCGATACCCGTTGACCGTACGCGGACGACCGTGCCGTCGAACGGCTCGTCGCCGACGAAGAGGTTCGACCCGCCGCCGAGCACGAGCCACGGCTCGCCGACGGCCCACGCCTCGCGCAGCGCGCGGATGAGCTCGTCGGCGGAGTGCACCTCGACGAGGCGCGCCGGCTCGCCGCCGGTGCGCAGTGTCGTCAACCGGGAGAGCGGGATCGGGGCGACCTCGGGCATCAGCTCAGCCGCACCCGCACCTGCGCCTTGCCGAGCACCGAGGTGTCGGCGAACGTGACGGTGAGGTCGACGCGCGCGATGTCGTCGTCGACCGCGCCGACCTTGGCGCTCACGTGGATGTCGGCACCGGTCTCGGTGTCGACGACGACGGGACGGGTGAAGCGCACCCCGCATTCGGCGATGCGCGCGGGGTCTCCCAGGGCGTCGGAGACGATGCCGACGGCGATTCCCATCGTGAGCATGCCGTGCGCGAGCACGCCCGGCAGGCCGACGGCGGCGGCCACGTCGTCGTTGTAGTGGATGGGGTTGAAGTCGTTCGAGGCTCCGGCGTAGCGCACGAGCGACTCGCGCGTCAGGTGCACGGAGCGTTCGGCGATGATCTGGCCCACGGTGAAGTCGCTCATGCGTCGGAATCCCCCACGAGAAGAATGCTGGTGGTGGTCACGACGTGGGCGCCGTCGGCATCCACGACCTCGGCCTCCATGGTGACCATGGCGTTGCCGCCCATCGCGCGGATACCGGCGACCGTCAGCGTCGCGACGAGTTCGTCGCCGGCGACGATGGGACGCGAGTAACGGAAGCGCTGTTCGGCGTGCACCACGCGCGAGAGTTCGATGCCGGAGTCGGGGTAGGCCAGCATCTGCTGCAGCGTGATGTCCTGCATGACGATGGCGAAGGTCGGCGGAGCGACGACGTCGGCGTAGCCGAGCGCGGCAGCCGCCTCGGGGTCGACGTACTGCGGGGCGTCGGCGAAAACGGCGCGCGCGAATTCGCGCACCTTCTCTCGACCGACCAGGTACGGCGCGGTCGGCGGGAAGGCGCGACCGACCAGTTCGGGATTCACGGGCATCCGGTCAGTCTACCGACGGCCCCGGCGAGCCCTCTCAGCGCTGGTGGCGCCCCTTCACGGCCTTGATGGCCATCTGCATCGCGATGAAGACGAGGAAGAGCGAGAAGAGGACGTTGCCGATGAAGGGGTCGACGAGCGTGGCGACGAAGGCGCCCAGCGCGGTCGTCGTGCATGCCGCGAGCCCGACGCACGCCGCCGCGCGCAGGTCGACGTTGGAGCGGCGGACGTTGCCGACGGTCCCCGAGATCGCGGCGGGGATCATCATGAGCAGCGACGTGCCCTTGGCGACGAGGTCGCTCGTGCCGAAGAGCAGCATGAGCGCGGGCACGACGATGATGCCGCCGCCGACCCCCAGCAGGCCCGCCAGGATGCCGGTGATCACGCCGAGCACGCCCAGCAGCGGACCCGTGATCCACGTGAGCACCAGCTCGGCGTCGCGCGAGGGGATGACGAAGTAGAGGCTGACGATGACGACGGCGAGGAACGCCACGAACGACCACCGCAGGGCGGTCTGGGAGAGCTTCGGCAGCAGCCACGTGCCGATCTGCGCACCGATCACCGCTCCCGCGGCGAGGATGAGCGCCGGGATCCACGCCACCGACCCGTGCACCGCGTAGGAGATGACCCCGACGGATGCCGTCGGGACGATGGCCGCGAGAGAGGTGCCCGCGGCGAGGCGCTGATCGAATCCGAGGAGGAGCACCAGCAAGGGCACGATGACCGTGCCGCCGCCGACGCCGAAGAGTCCGGACATGAGGCCGGCCAGAAGGCCCACGCCGATGCAGACGACGAAGAATCGGGTGGAGCGGACGGGGCGGGTGTCGGAGGTCACAGACTCGGGTCCTTCGCGAAGACGTTCCACGGTGGGCGAGGCGCCACCGAACACCAAGTCTTCCATCTGCGCGACAGCCGCCCGGACACGCCGCTGCCACGCGCGTACCGGAGAAAAGAAGCGGCCCCCGGTGGTCCGAAGCCGCGTCCACCGGGGGCCGTCGCCCTCACAGGTCAAGCAGGACGGTGACCCGAACACCGGCCGGCGACCACTCGCGTGAGGGTGCGACAAGATGACGATAAAACGCGGCGTCTCCGCGGTCCCCCCGGTTGACGGCGGTAGCTCGGAGTGCTAATTGTTTATGCCGCTGATTTCTTCCCCACTCCGGGAATGACTCCTCGACCCCCTCGGTTGAGGTCGAGCATGACAACCGTGGGAATCATCGGAGCAGGACACATCGGCTCGACGCTCGCCAAGGGCTTCGCGAAGAACGGCTACGACGTCGTCATCGCGAACTCGCGAGGGCCCGAGACCCTCACCGACCTCGTCACGTCGGTCGGCGATCGCGCTCGCGCGGCGACGGCCCAGGATGCCGCCGAAGCCGGCGACATCGTCGTGGTCACCGTGCCGCTGAAGGCGATCGGCGAGATCCCCGTCGCCCCACTGGCGGGCAAGACCGTCCTCGACACGAACAACTACTACTTCGAGCGCGACGGTCGCATCGCCGACCTCGACGAGAAGAAGACCACCACCTCACAGATGCTCCAGGAGCACCTCCGCGAGTCCACCGTCGTGAAGGCGTTCAACCACATCATGGCCGCCGACATCCTCACCGACGGCTCCCCCGCCGGCACCGAGGACCGGCGCGCGCTGGCGACCTCGAGCGACTCCGACGAGGCGGTCGCCCTCGTCACCCGCATCTACGACGAGTTCGGGTTCGACACCGTCAACGTCGGTCCCCTCGGCGAGAGCTGGCGCGTCGAGCGCGACCAGCCGGCCTACGTCGTCCGCCAGAACGCGGCGGAGCTGCAGCAGAACCTGGCCCGCGCCGAGCGCTGACCAACACCGATAAACGGCGTTCGCGCCGAGACACGTCGTGGCGCGGCGTGTCTCGGCGCGAATCGCGTTTCCGGATGCCGAACGCCCGGTGCCGCTCCTCTGTCGCCCCCGTCAGAGGGACGCGAGCGCCTGGTCGACGTCGGCGACGAGGTCGTCGACCGACTCGATGCCGACCGACAGGCGCACGATGGTGTCGGGTACCGCCAGCTCGGTGCCGCGGACGGACGCGTGCGTCATGGCATCCGGGTAGTTCACGAGCGACTCGACGCCGCCCAGGGACTCCGCCAGCGTGAACAGCCGCGTCGACTCCGCGAAGCGCCGAGCCGTCGCGCCGTCGGCGAGAGCGAGCGAGACGATGCCGCCGAAGCCGCTCATCTGGCGCGCGGCCAGATCGTGCCCGGGGTGCGAGGGCAGACCCGGGTAGTACACCCGCGCGACACGGTCGTGACCGGCCAAGTGTTCGGCGACGGCCTGCGCGTTCGAGCTGTGGCGCTGCATGCGCACCCCGAGCGTCTTGATGCCGCGCGTGGTGAGGTAGGCGTCGAAGGGACCCGACACCGCGCCTGCGGCGAACTGCAGGAACTGCGTCTTCTCGGCGAGCTCCGCGTCGGCGAAGGCGAGCGCCCCGCCCACGACGTCGCTGTGGCCGCCGAGGTACTTCGTCGCCGAGTGCACGACGACGTCGGCGCCGAGCGCGATCGGACGCTGCAGGGCGGGCGAGGCGAAGGTGTTGTCGACGACGACGACGGCGCCGGCCGCGTGACCGAGGCGGGCGAGGCCCTCGATGTCGGTGATGCGCAGCATCGGGTTGCTGGGGGTCTCGACCCACACCATCTTCGGCGCGCGCTCCTCGATGGCCGCTGTCACGGCATCCAGGTCGCTCATGTCGACCACGCGCAGCTTCACGCCCCAGGGGCCCAGCACGCGGGCGAGCAGGCGGTACGTGCCGCCGTAGACGTCGTTGCCGAGCAGCACCTCGTCGCCGGGCACGAGCGCGGCGCGCAGCAGGGCGTCTTCGCCGGCGAGGCCCGAGGCGAACGAGAGGGCTCGTACGCCCCCCTCGAGCGCCGCGATCTGGGTCTCGAGCGCGGTGCGGGTGGGGTTGCCGCTGCGACCGTACTCGTAGCCGCCGCGGAGCCCGCCGATGCCGTCCTGGGCGTAGGTGGTCGAGACGTGGATCGGCGGGATGACTGCGCCGGTCGTCTCGTCGGGCTGCTGTCCCGCGTGGACGGCGAGGCTGTCGAAGCCGCGGGCGGCGTCGTGGGTGCTCATGCGGAGTGCTCCTGGGTGCTCGGGGGGATGACGGATGCCACGGGTGCAACGTCGTAGCCCCGCTGGATCATCCAGTCGTCGTCGAAGATCTTGCTGAGATAGCCCCGCCCGTGGTCGGGGAGGACCACGACCACCACGGCATCCGCGGGCAGGTCGCGGGCGACCCGAAGCGCCGCGACGACGGCCATGCCGCTGGACCCGCCGACGAGCAGCCCCTCTTCGCGGGCGAGGCGGCGCGTCATGGCGAACGACTCGGCATCCGAGACGCGCTCGTACCCGTCGACGACGCTGGGGTCGAACGCCGGGGGCCAGAAGTCCTCGCCGACGCCCTCGACGTCGTAGCCGTGGATGTCGTCGCCCGAGTAGATCGAGCCGACCGGGTCGGCGCCGACGATGCGCACAAGGTCGCCCGCGACCTCGCGCAGGTAGCGGCCGGCGCCGGTGATGGTGCCGCCCGTGCCCACGCCCGCGACGAAGTGCGTGAGCCGCCCGTCGGTGTCGCGCCAGATCTCGGGACCGGTGGTCTCGTAGTGGCTGCGCGGGCCGTTGGGGTTGGCGTACTGGTTGGGCTTGAAGGCGCCCGGGATCTCGCGCACGAGCCGGTCGGACACGCTGTAATACGAGTTCGGATCGTCGGGCTCGACGTTCGTGGGGGTCACGACGACCTCCGCGCCGTAGGCCCGGAGCACGGCGCGCTTGTCTTCGGCGACCTTGTCGGGCACCACGAAGACGCAGCGGTATCCACGCTGCTGAGCGACGAGGGCGAGGCCCACGCCGGTGTTGCCGCTGGTGGGCTCGACGATCACTCCGCCGGGGCGCAGCAGACCGTCGCGCTCGGCGGCATCCACGATGTTGGCGGCGATGCGGTCTTTCGCCGAGCCGCCGGGGTTGAAGTACTCGATCTTGGCGAGCACCGTGGCGGCGATGCCGTCGGTCACGCGGGTGAGACGGACGAGGGGGGTGTTGCCGACGAGGTCGGCGACGCTCTGGGCGTAACGCACGATGGAATCCTGAGGATGAAGGCGCCCGAGGGCGCTGCTGACGGGGTCGTCGAGAAGAACGCGGGAGGCGTTCAGCGACAACAGCGACAGGTCAGCACGCCGCCAGCATACCCCCGACCCGCCCCGGTCACGACACGGCGCCGAGGAACTCGTCGAAACTCTGCGCCGCGCGGCCGGTCACGCGCTCGACATCGTCGGAGACCGCGGCCAGGTCGCCGCTCGCGATCGAGGTGTAGGTGCTCACCCACGCGTCGACCTGCCAGCGCGGGGCGCCGAACGCCGCCCGCGACACGTAGGCCTCGTCGACGCTCTCGTCGACGAACCGCACCGGGTGGCCGCGCACCGCGGAGATCTTCTCGGCCACCTCGGCCATCGTCAGCGCCTCGGGACCGGTGAGATCGTAGGCGGTGTCGGCGTGCGCAGCGGGATCGAGCAGAACCGACACCGCGGTGGCGGCGACGTCGGAGCGCGAGACGAGAGAGCAGCGGCCCTGTCCCGCGGGCCCGCGGATCACGCCGTCGTCGCCGGCGAAGAGCTCCATCATGTCCATGTAGAAGTTGTCGCGCAGGAACGTCCAGCGCATGCCCGACGAGCGGATGATCTCCTCGGTGGCGGCGTGGTCGCGCCCGAGGGTGAACACCGCGTCGGGGGCCGCCGCGAGGAACGACGTGTAGACGATCGAGCGGACACCCGCGCTCGCGGCGGCCTCGACGAAGGTGCGGTGGTGCTCGACGCGGTCGGAGGTCTCGGACGCCGAGACCATGAAGAGCGTCTGCACCCCCTGCAGGGCCGCGCGGGCGGCATCCGCGTCGGAGTAACGGGCGACGTGAACCTCGGCCCCGTCCAATCGCGGCGCGCGCGATGCGTCGCGCACGAGAAGGCGCTGGGGGATGCCGCGGGCGGCGAGGTCGCGGGCGACCCGGCCTCCTACGGCGCCGGTGGAACCGGTGACGGCGATGACGGGCGGCGTGGGCATTCGGCCTCCGGGAACGATCGAGCGGTGCTCCCAGCGTAAGCCGCCGCGGACCGGCGAAACCGTGAACGGCTCAGGTCGCGGGGACGACCAGACGCGAGACGCGCACCCTCACGCGCGAAGGTGTGTCGTCGCCTCCCGCACCGCGCGCGGCCACCGCGACCGCGGAGGCCACCGTGGCCGCGTCGTCGACCCGGGAGACGCCGATGCAGACCGTGATCGTGCGGACTCCCCCCGCCTCCTCGACCGCGGCGAGCGAGCCCTCGACCTCTGTGACGTGCTCGAAGGCGCGAGCCACGACCGGGCGGGCGGAGTACACCTCGCGCACGCCCTCGACGGCCGTCACGGCGAGGTCGACGCGCGGCGCCAGTTCGGCGGCGGTGATGGGGGTCATTCGTCTTCTTCCTCGTCCGTGTGCACGTCGCCGACGGTGACGTCGACGCGGCCCACCTTCAGGTCGCCGTGCTGCTCGATGGCGGAGCGGATGCCGTCGCGCATCTCGTCGACCGCGGCGGTCATGGCGCGCCCGAAGCGCACGCTGACCGTGACGCGCACGTCGAGCGGCGCGTCCGGCTCGGGCTGGTCCAGCCGCACACGACCGACCAGGACACCCTCGACCCCGTCGCCGACGCTGCGGATCAGTTCGTACAGCGCACCCTCGGTCACGACGATCTCGGTGCCGTCGTCGGCGCGGGCGAGCGGGATGTCACGGCCCGCGCGGAACTCGCGCATGACCTGGCGCATGATGCTGTCGTACCAGGAATCGGCGAGGGGCTCGGCGGCCTGCTCCTCGACGATCTCGCGGGAAAGACGCCCCATCCGCTCCATGGACGCCAAGATGGCCTGACACTCGGCGTTGCGCTCGATGGCGGGAATGCGGGGGGTCCGCCCGCGATCGAGATACGCCGAGAGATCCTCGAGGGAGTACCCCGAGCCTCCGATGTCGTCGCTGTGCTCACTCATACCGGTCACCTCCACTCCTGCATGCGTTCCAACACGGTCTTGCGCGCGCGGGCCAGACGGCCTCGCACGGTCGCGGCGGTCTCTCCGACCTCGACGGCGATCTCGTCGTAGCTGTGACCGCCGACCTCGCGCAGCACCCAGACGACCCGCAGTTCCTCCGGCAGCTCGCCGAGGATCTTCTTCAGCGCGTCCATCTGCGACGATGCCACAACCGCACGCTCCGGGTCGTCCTTCGCCGAGACCATCTGCTCGTCGATCTGCTCCGAGACCTTGCGGGCGCGCATCCGGTCGGTCGCCTTGCGCGACACGATGGTCGTGAGCCAGCTGCGCACCTTCTCGGGGTCGGTCAGATCGGGCAACCGGCGCCACGCGGTGATGAGCGCTTCCTGCACGCAGTCGTCGGCGTCGGCACGCGAGCCGGTCAGCCTCGTCGCGAAGGCGACGAGGAAGGGCGCGTGCCGGCGCACCAGCACCCCGAAGGCGAGCTGGTCGCCGTCGGCCGCGCGCGACGCGAGGAACGCGTCGGTGGCGGAGGACAAAGAGGGCATCGCAGTTCCTGTCAGCGGATTTCCAGCCGCGGATCCGTGACGTTTCGCGAACCCGGCTCGTCCCCATAGCGAAACACCCCGGGCCGTCCGGGGCTTCGGAGCTTGACGAAAGGACCCTGCTCATGGCACAGAACGACTCCACCCCGACCCGCACCCGCACCGACGGCGGCGGCGGCGGCGGCGGCAAGACCGTCGTCGTCGACCCCGTCGTCGCCAAGGTCGCCGGCATCGCCGCGGCCGAGGTAACGGGCGTCCACGCCCTCGGTGGAGGCGCCGCCCGCGTCATCGGCAACATCCGTCAGGCCGTGGGCGCCAAGGACTACGCGCAGGGTGTGAGCGTCGAGGTGGGCGAGACCGAGGTCGCCGCCGACATCGCCATCCAGGTCGACTACCCCGAGCGCATCCAGCGCGTCGCCGGCAACGTGCGCTCGGCCGTCGAGAAGGCGATCACCGAGATCGTCGGCATGAAGGTCGTCGAGGTGAACGTCACCGTGGTCGACGTGTTCATCCCCGGCGACGACGACGAGCAGGACGAGGCGCGCGTCCACTGACCCGTCGCGAACGGCCCGCGCGGACCGGCTCGCGGGCCGTTCGCCGTCAACCCACCGCGTGATGTCGGAGATCGGCACTACTTTCGATCTCATCCCCGATTCGAAGGACCCCCATGCGTATCGCCCTCACCGGTTCGTCCGGCAAACTCGGCACCGTCGTCGCGCGCGAACTGCGCGCAGCGGGCCACGACGTCATCGGCCTCGACCTCCACGGCGAGCGCGGGCCCGGCTTCGTGCAGATCGACCTCACCGACTACGGCCAGGTGATCGACGCCCTGGCCGGCGTCAACGACCAGCACACGGGTTTCGACGCCGTCGTGCACCTCGGAGCGATCCCCGCCCCCGGCATCCGCTCCGACATCGCCACGTTCCACAACAACATGACCGCCACGTTCAACGTGTTCTGGGCGGCCGTGCGTCTCGGCATCCAGCGGATCGTGTACGCCTCGAGCGAGACAGTGCTGGGGCTGCCCTTCGATGTGCCGCCGCCGTACATCCCCGTCGACGAGGAGTACGCCCCGCGGCCCGAGTCGGTCTACTCGCTCGTGAAGACGCTCGAGGAGCGCCTCGCGACCGAGCTGGTGCGCTGGAACCCCGAGCTGTCGATCACGGCGCTGCGCTTCTCGAACGTCATGGTGCCCGACGATTACGCCGAGTTCCCCTTCGATGCCGACGCGCGCACGCGCAAGTGGAACCTGTGGGGCTACATCGACGCCCGCGACGGGTCGCAGGCGATCGAGCGTGCCCTCGAGACCGCACCGGCCGGCTTCGACACGTTCATCATCGCCGCCGCCGACACGGTGATGACGCGCGCGAACGCCGAGCTCGTCACCGAGGTCTTCCCCGGCGTCGAGACCCGGGGAGAGCTGGGCGAGCACACCACCCTGCTGTCGATCGACAAGGCCCGACGTGTGCTGGGGTACGACCCCCAACACTCGTGGCGCGATCACCGCTGACCGCTCGACCACGTGGGCGCGGCCCGGCGCCGCGCCCACCGGCCCCGCACGGGCGCCGGTGACGCAGAAGGAAGACACGATGCCCGACTCCCCCGCCGCCGACGATCAGCCGGTCATCCCGCTGCCCACCGCGCACGAGAAAGAAGTCAGCTTCCTGGCGCGCAGCGGTGCGGTCGTGACCCTGCGACTGATCGACACCGGGCGTTACGAGGTCAAGCTCGACACCCGGGGCGACTACACCGCCGTTCTGCTCTTCGACGGCGAGACGTTCGAGCTGCACCCGGCCCCGGGGGTGCACGCGCTCGGCGGTACCGGACTGTCGGCGACCGAGATCTACGAGGGGTTCTGACCCGCGGGCGCAAGCCCCGCGGCGCCGGCGCCGGCGCGGGCTTGACTGGGGCCATCGACCAGCCGGGAGGAACACCGTGAGCGACCACGCCGACAGCTACGACATCGCCGTGATCGGCGCGGGACCGGCCGGAACCGCCGCTGCGCTGCGGGCGGCCGAGCTCGGTGCCTCGGTCGTGGTGCTCGAGGCCGGCCGCGTCGGCGGCACGTGCGTCAACACGGGCTGCGTCCCCACGCGGGTGTTGGCGAAAGCCGCCCGCCTGATGCGCGAGACGCGGTCCGCCGACGACTACGGGATCGTCGTCGATGAACCGCGGGTGGACTGGCCGGCGGTGGTGGCACGGGTGGGCGAGCGGGTGGATGCCGTGCGCTCCATCAAGCGCGAGGCGGAGCGTTTCGCCGCCGCCGGCGTCGACCTGATCCACGAGGGGCGCGCGCGCTTCGTCGACGACCACACGCTCGAACTCGACAGCGGACGGCGCGTCCGCGCGGAGTCGATCCTGGTCTGCGTGGGCGGGCACTCCCGGCGCCTGCCGGTCACGGGCGCCGAGCTCGCGACCGTTCCGGAAGACGTGCTGTCGCTGAGCGACCTCCCGCGACGCGTCGCGGTCATCGGGGCGGGCAACACCGGCGCGCAGCTGGTCACGGTGTTCCGCTCCTTCGGATCGGAGGTCACGCTGCTCGACGTCGCGCCGCGCGTCCTCATGGCATCCGACGCCCGCATCTCGACCGCGATCGCCGAATCGTTCACCGCGCACGGCGTCGACGTGCACACGGGCATCGAGACGGTCGAACGCCTCGACGAGCACGACGGCGCGATCCGCCTCGCCTGGCGCGAGGACGGTGAGACCCGCACCGTCGACACCGACGTCGTCATCATGGCCACCGGCTGGCCCGCCGACGTCGAAGACCTCGGCCTCGACCGCGCGGGCATCGCCGTGGAGCGCTCGGCCATCCCCGTCGACCGCTACTTCCGCACGATCGTGCCGCACATCCTCGCCGTGGGTGACGCGAACGGACGCGACATGCTCGTGCAGGCGGCGCAGTTCGAGGGCGAGGCCGCCGCCGAGAACGCCGTGCTCGGAGCCAACCGCCGCACGCCCCATCACCTGCTCCCCGCGGGAGGGTTCACCGATCCCGATTACGCCGGTGTCGGCCTCACCGAGGAGCAGGCGCGCGACCGGGACCCCTCGTGCGTCGTCGCGACGGTGCGCTTCGCCGATCTCGATCGAGCGGTGATCGACGACCGCGAGCGCGGCTTCCTCACCCTCATCGCCGACCGCCGCCGGGAACTGATCCTCGGAGCGCACGCGGTGGGCGAGAACGCCGTCGAGGTCATCCAGTCGGTCACCACGGCCATGGCCGCGGGGATCGACGTCGCCACCCTCGCCGGGGTGCGCTTCGCGTACCCCACCTACAGCGCCGTGATCGGCAACGCGGCGCGGGCGCTGCTGCACGCCGACGCCCCCGCGCTCCTGGAGTGACACACTGACATCGTGACCGCCGCCGACTCCGCCACGACGACCGCCGACGCCCCCGCCCGGCGCGGGCGTCCCGGATACGACCGCGACGGCATCCTCGCCGTGGCCGTGCAATTGTTCAACGAGCAGGGATACGACGCCACGAGCGTGTCCGACCTGGCGCGACGCCTGGGGCTTGCGAAGTCGGCGCTCTACCACCATTTCTCCTCGAAGGAGGAGCTGCTCTCGGTCGCGCTGGAGGCAGCCCTGGGCGGTCTCGAGGCCGTGCTCGACGATCCCCGGGCCTCCGCGGGAGCGGCATCCGACCGCCTCCGCTTCGTGCTCACCGGCGCCACCGACGTGCTCGTCGCGCAGCTCCCCTCCGTCACCCTGCTGCTACGCGTGCGCGGCAACGGTCCCGTCGAGCAGGCGGCGCTCGAACGCCGCCGCGTGTTCGATCACCGCGTCACCGACCTCGTCGCCGCAGCCCAGGCCGAGGGCGACGTGCGCGACGACGTCGACGCCGCCGTCGCCGCACGTCTGCTGTTCGGCATGATCAACTCGGTCGTCGAGTGGTATCGGCCGGGCGGCGGCGTCGACGGCGGCCGCTTGGGTGCCGACATCGTGCGCATCGCCCTCGACGGCCTGCGCACGTCCTGACCCGGCGTGGCGCCGGGCCCCGGCGCGTCCCGCCCTGCGCCGCGGTCGCACGTCCGAGATCGCCCGCCGCAGGCGCCCGGCGTGCGCGCTCCCGCCGGTCGTGGAATGTCGCCGCGAACGACGAAGAGGGGCCCCGCGCCGACGCACGGGGCCCCTCCGACGGCATCCGGGATCACGCCCGCAGGTCGACGCCCTTCGGCTCGCGGATCATCGAGACCGCGGCGAGCGACACGAGGGCGGCCACGGCGATGTAGAGGCCGATCGTCCACGATGCCCCCGTGGAACGCAGCAGCGCCTCGGCGATCATCGGGGCGAAGGCGCCGCCCATGATGGCGCCGAGCGCATAGCCGATCGAGACGCCGGAGTACCGCACGTTCGCGGGGAACATCTCGGCGTACAGCGCCGCCTGCGGTCCGTACGACAGGCCGAGGCCGAGGGTCATGACGAACAGGGCGACGAAGTACCAGACGATGTTCGCGGTGTCGATGAGGAACCACATCGGCACGGCCCAGACCGCCAGCAGCAGGTAGCCGAGCTGGAAGGTGCGCACGCGTCCGAGACGGTCCGAGAGCCATCCGCCCCACAGGGTGAAACCGAGCCACCCGAAGGATGCCAGGGTCGTGGCGAGAAGGACGGTGGGTCGCTCCAGCCCGAGAACCGACACCGAGTACGTCGCGAAGAACGCGATGAGCAGGTAGCCGGCGGCGTTGTTGCCGATGAAGACGAACGCGGTGAGCGCGACCTGACGCCAGTTGCGGCGGAACAGCTGCCCGAGCGGAGCCGACGACTCCTTGCGGCGACGCACGAGGTCTTCGAACACGGGGCTCTCCTCCACCGCGCGGCGGATGACGTAGCCGACCACGATGAGCACGATCGAGAACAGGAAGGGCACGCGCCATCCCCACTCCAGGAACGCCTCGGCCGACATCGACGACGTGAGCACCCAGAGGGTCGCGGTGGCGAGGATCATGCCCACCGGCACACCGATCTGGGGGTAGGCGCCGAAGTATCCGCGGCGATTGACGGGGGCGTGCTCGACCGAGAGCAGCGCCGCCCCTCCCCACTCGCCACCGGCCGAGAAGCCCTGCAGCACCCGCAGGAGGATCAGCAGGATGGGCGCGGCGATGCCGATGGCGGCGTAGGTGGGCAGCAGGCCGATGAGCGCCGTCGAGACGCCCATCATGATGAGGGTCAGCACCAGCATCTTCTTGCGGCCGAGTTTGTCGCCGAGGTAACCGGCGACCACGGCCCCGAGCGGGCGGAACAGGAACGAGATGCCGATCGTCGCCCATGACAGCACCTGGGCGATGGCGGGATCGCTCTCGGCCAGGGGCGCGAGGAAGAGGGGCGCGAGCACGAGTCCCGCCGCCTGGGCGTAGATGAAGAAGTCGTACCACTCGATCGAGGTGCCCACGAGGGTGCCGGCGAGCACGCGGCGCTCCTCCCGGGTGACGCCGGCGGTAGGGGGTGCGGATGCCGCTGTGTGCGAGGCCATGAGAACTCCGTCGTTCCGTGGGGCGGGTGGGACGCCGACCGACACTGTTACCGACCGAGCGTTCAGTAATAGTGTCAGAGCGAGACCCGTCCGACAAGAGGACGGCGGAAGGAGCCGACCATGACCCCGTGGACCATCGTGCCGGGCGCCCTCGACGAGCGCCTGGGCATCACCGTCACCGCGCAGTCGGCGGACCGCGTCGAGGCCTGGATGCCGGTCGAAGGGAACACGCAGTCGCTCGGGCGCCTCCACGGCGGAGCGACCGCGGCCCTCGCCGAAGCGGTCGGGTCGTGGGCGGCCATGATCCACGCGTCGACGCTGGGACGGGTCTGCGTGGGCGTCGATCTCAACATCACCCATCACCGCGGCGCGCGCACGGGTCGCATCCACGCCGTGGCGACCCCCGCGCACCGCGGTCGACGCGTGGCGACCTACGACGTCATCGTGCGCGACGACGCCGAGCGGCTCATCGCGACGGCGCGCATCACGAATCTCGTCGTCGATCCGGACTGACGCCGACGCTCTGGCATCCTGGACCGGTGGCGGAGGTCGGAGGGGTTGCACTGCCCCCACGCAGTACAACCCCTCGCCCGCCGAGGTCAGTCCCGAACATCTGTCGACGGGCATGCGGGTGTCGTCTCGAAGCCGGAGAGGACACCCACCCCCACCACTGCGGTGTCTGGCGAGGAGCGTTCCTTACACGCCCCGGGAAAAAACTTTCGTCACGTCGGCGTGTAAGGATTCCCCTCGGCCTGACACTTCCCTTTCGACAGCACGGAGACGCACACCGGTGATCGACGAGTCGGAATTCGTGGCGCTCTTCCGTGAGCACCACAACGCCGTTCTTCGATTCATCGAACGGCGCGTTTCGGATCGCGAGGCCGCTGCCGATCTCACGATGGACTGCTTCGAGATCGCCTGGCGCAAGCGCGACCCCCGTGATCCGTTCGGGCTCCCCTGGCTGTACCGCACCGCACGCAATCTCATTGCAAACGAATACCGACGACGAGACCGGGAGGGAGCCCTGTGGACGCACATCGAGGACCACGTGAGAACCCTGTCGAGCGAGGCGGAGCCGGTGTTGGTCGGGCAGCTGCTCGACGTCGTGCGCGCGCTGCCCGAACGCGACCGGGAGATCCTCTGGTTGACGTACTGGGAGGACCTGCCCGCGACCGAGGTCGCCGTCGTGCTGTCGATGAGCGAGGGCGCCGTGTGGACGAGGCTGAACCGTCTGCGTTCGCGTCTTCGTCCACTGCTGCGACCCCCCGCGTCGCCCGGCGAGGAGGTGCGCGATGACCAATGACGACCTCGGCCGTCTGATGCGCCGACTCGACACCGCCACGACGCCGATCGATGCGCCGATCCCCCTCGAGGCCGAACGTCGGCTCCGCGAGATCGTCGGGCGCCCGGCCGCGCCGCGGCGCCGCCGCAGCCTCGCCTGGACGTCGGCCGCCGCCGCCGTCGTGCTCGTGCTGACCATCGTCACCGGAGTCTTCTGGATGCCGGCACCCGCGGCATCCGCCCTCACGCCCAAGCCTTTGACCTATGCCGCCGTCAGCGACGACCCGTCGCGGGTGATCGCCGAAGCGCAGCGACTGCTGGCCGAATCGACGACCCCTCTCATGCCGGAGCGTCGATCGCTGTCGCTCGGGTGGTACTTCAGCGGCTCCCCCGACGACGCCGACGCCACGGTCTTCCGTCGCGAGTGGGTCGACGTGAAGTGGAACGAGAACCTGTCGGGCTCGGTCGTCACGACCGCGGCGGAAGCCACCAACGCCGATGGCGACACGGTCCCCGCCGACGATCCGACACCGGGCACGGTCGTGGGCGATCTGCAGTTCGTCCAGAACCAGTTCTCGCCGGTGGTGCGCACGCCCCCCGCGCCGACGGCCGACGCCATGCGCGCCATCGCGCTCGCCACGACCGGAGCGGGCGATCAGCTGACGGCCGGCGACGTGATGCTCGCGGTGCGCTCGCTGCAGAGCGAGTGGACGCTCACCGGAGCACAGCAGTCGGCCCTGCTCGACGTCGTGGCCACGGCGCCCGGGCTGCGCGTGCTGGGCGAGACGCACGACCGGCTCGGACGCCCGGTGATCGGACTCGGCGGCATCCCGTCAGCTCCGGTCAACAGCGACATCTCGTTGCTGCTGTCGACGGAGACCGGGCGCATCGTGGCCTACGAATCAGCCCTCGTCGAAGACAGCAGCACCCTGAACCTGCCCGCCGGATCGATCACCGACTACATCCTGTGGGACGTTCGCGACAGAGAGGACGCCCCGCGATGACCGAGCCCGACGGCATCCACCCCGACATCGCCGACGCACTCGAGCGAGTTCGCCGTCCCTCGATGCCCGGCGTCGACCGCCCGAGGGAAGACGCGGAGCGGCGGTGACGTTGTCGTGCCTCGACGTCCGGCGCGACCTGCCGGCACCATCGGCACGAGCGGAACGACCATGACCTTTCGAGACCCCTACGACGACGGCGCGCAGCCGATCTGCCCCTCCTGCGGCGTGACGATGCATCCCCTGCTCGAGCAGGGCGGAGGAGCCGATGAGTGCCGGGAGTGCGGCTTCCAGCTGGAGTGGTCGTCCGCGGAAGCAGCCCGCGACGACGACGACGACCGTCCCCGGGACCGCTGGGCGGAGGAGTCCTAGGGCATTCCCGGATGCCGCCTCAGCGGGGCCGAGCCGCGGCGATGAGCATGTCGAGCCCGAGCTCGAACGCGCGAGTGGCGAGCGGGTCGTCGGGGTCCTCGTCGATGAGGGTCTCGAAGGCCGCGGAGAAGCGTGGGAACGACTCCTCCTGCCCCGTCGGGTCGAACACGACGGCGGGGCCCGACATGTCGAGGACGCTGCCGAGGATGAACGACTCGAACGCGGTCAGCAGCGGGAGCACGTCACGCGGCGTCCACCCGGCGTTCTCGGCCGCCGCCGCGAAGTCCTCGTACTGCGCGAGGAGCACGGGCGCCGAGGCGCGCTCGGTCATCAGCAGGGGCACCGCCCCCGCGTGGCGGGCGAACGCCTGACGATACGACCGCGCCCACGCGCGGAGACCGTCCTCCCACCGCAGTCGTCGCAGCGGAGTCGCGTCGATGGGCGCCGAGACGAGGGCGCGGACGTCCTCGACCATCGCCGCCCGGTTCGGGACGTGGTTGTACAGCGATGCCGGGTTCACCCCGAGGCGCGCGGCGACACGGCGGATGCTCGCGCCGTCGGGACCGTGCCGGTCGACGAGCGCGAGGGCCGTCTCGGCGATGAGCTCGCGGCTGAGCAGCGGTGTGCGCGGTCTGGCGATGGCGGCCTCCCCGGGTCGGTGCGAGCCTACGGGCGCAGGCTCGGAAACCCACTGTCGCACACCTAAAACAAACGGTGTATGTTTACGGCCATGAGTCCCGAGGCCTTCACCGTCGTCGAAGCCGACATCGCCGACCTGCGCGCCGCCCTCGACGCCGGAACCGTCACCAGCGTCGAGCTCGTCGCGCGCTACCTCAATCGCATCGCGGCCTACGACCGGGCCGGCATCCGCCTCAACGCCGTGCCGGTGCTCAGCCCGCGCGCCTTCGCGGAGGCCCGCGACGCCGACCGGCGCCGCGCCCGGGGAGAGCTGCTCGGCCCGCTCGACGGCATCCCCTTCACCGCCAAAGACAGCTACCGCGTGACCGGCATGACCGTCGCCTCGGGCTCGCCCGCCTTCGCCGATCTGGTCGCGGCCGACGACGCCTTCGCGGTTGAGCGGCTGCGCGCAGCGGGAGCGGTGTTCCTCGGCCTGACGAACATGCCCCCGATGGCGGCCGGCGGCATGCAACGCGGCGTCTACGGGCGCGCGGAATCGCCCTACAACGGCGATTACCTCGCGTCGGCGTTCGGCTCCGGCTCCTCCAACGGCTCGGGCACCGCCACGGCGGCCAGCTTCGCGGCCTTCGGGCTCGGCGAAGAGACGTGGTCGTCGGGTCGAGCCCCCGCCTCGCACAACGCGCTCGTGGCCTACACCCCTTCGCGCGGCGTCATCTCGGTGCGCGGCAACTGGCCGCTCGTGCCGACCATGGACGTGGTCGTGCCGCACACCCGCTCGATGAACGATCTACGGCTTGTGCTCGACGCCGTCGTCGCCGACGATCCGCTGACCGACGGCGACCTGTGGCGCACGCAGCCGTGGATCGCTCTGCCGCGTCCCTCGGAGGTGCGCCCCGCCTCCTTCGCCGACCTCGAGCCGCTGCCGCTCGCCGGACGGTGCTTCGCCGTGCCCCGCATCTACGTCAACGGCGACCCCGGCACCTCCTCGCCCATCGTCACGCGCGACAGCGTCATGCGCCTCTGGAGCGAGCTGCGGGCCGACCTCGAGGCCGCGGGCGCCGAGGTCGTCGAGACCGACTTCCCCGTCGTCGACCGGTACGAGAAGCTGCACCCCGGCGACGAGGATTTCGTCGACCGCGGCTTCGTCACGCGCGCGTTCCTCGACGACGAGGTCGGCGATCTGGCGGTGTGGGCCATGGACACCTTCCTGCGCCGCACCGGCGACCCCGAGCTGAACCGCCTCGCCGACGTCGATGCCGACCGCATCTTCCCCCACCCGCCGGGTTCCCTGCCCGACCGCTACGGCATCTGGCACTACGACATCTCGTACGACATCGGCGACTACGTGACGCGCGCGCAGGAGTGGGACCCCGACTGGCGCGAGGTGGCGAGCCTGGAGCAGGGGCTGCGCGGCCTCGAGCACACGCGCCGCGTCGACTTCGAGGAATGGATGGATGCCGGCGGCTTCGACGCCGTCATCTTCCCGACGCAGTCCGACGTGGGCCCCGCCGACGCCGACGTGAACCCCTCCTCCGCCGAGATCGCGTGGCGCAACGGCGTGTGGGTGTCCAACGGCAATCTCGTCCCGCGCCACCTCGGCATCCCGACCGTGACGGTCCCGATGGGGACGATGGACGACACGGGGATGCCGGTGGGTCTGACCATCGCCGGGCCCGCGTACAGCGACACCCGACTCGTGCAGCTGGGCTCGGCCGTGGCCGCCCTGGGCGACCGCCGGACCGTGCCGCCGCGCACGCCGGCGCTGCCGGACGAGACCCTCTTCGACACCGCGCGACCGGTCGGCGCGGGAGAGCTCCGCGTCGTGGTGGACGATGTCGTGACCGAGCACGACGGCGACGAGACCGTCGTGCGCTTCACCGCCACGGTCTCGGGAGGAGTGGCGCAGGACCACACCGCCTATGTCGACGGCGTCCGCGTCGAGACGCACCTGGACGGTGGGCGCCTCAGCGGCAGCGGACGCGTCGCGACGGCGGAGCACGCGACCCCCGTGAGCGCATGGATCGCTCCCCACGGACCCCTCGTCGTCGTGGTCGTGCGCGACGCGGGCGGCGTGGTCGCCGGCGACCTCGCCACAACGGCCGCCTCCCCCCTTTGACGCCCCACTCGCAGAAAGAGCACACCATGTGGCGCATGCCCGCAGAAACCGCCCCGCACGAGCGCACCTGGATGGCGTTCCCGCGCGAAGGTCTCACCCTCGGCGAGGGCGCGGAGTTCCGCGAACAGGGCTATCAGGCCTGGACCGACGTCGCACACGCGGTGCGGGAGTTCGAGCCGGTGACCATGGTGGTCGACCCGACCGAGATCGCGCGGGCTCGGCGCATGCTCTCCTCCGACGTCGAGGTCGTCGAGGCCCCGCTCGACGAGTTCTGGATGCGCGACATCGGCCCCACCTTCGTCGTCGATCCCGACCGCCCGGGGATCCTCGGGGCCGTCGACTGGATCTTCAACGGCTGGGGCGCCCCGGACTGGGCGGAGTGGCAGGTCTCAGCCGGTATCGCCCGCGTCGTCGCGGAGCATCTCGGCGCCGAACGCATCGACTCGCTCCTCGTGGCCGAGGGCGGGGGCCTGCACGTCGACGGCACCGGCACGGTGCTGCTCACCGAGACCGTGCAGCTCGACCCGCGCCGCAACCCGTTCGCCGACCGCGCCCGCGTCGAGGCCGAGATGGCCCGCACGATCGGGGCGACGGATGCCGTCTGGCTCTCGCGCGGCCTGACCCGCGACTACGACGACCTCGGCACGAACGGGCACGTCGACATCGTCGCCACCTTCGCCTCGCCCGAGCACGTGCTCATCCACGAGCAGACGGATGCCGCTCATCCCGACTTCGAGGTCTCGCGCCTCGTGCGCCGGGAGCTGGAGACCGCGTTCGCCGAGCGGGGTCGCCGCATCACCATCACCGGCATCCCGGCTCCGAGCGCTCTTCGCGACGACGAGGGGTGGCTCGACTGGAGCTACATCAACCACCTCGTCACGAACGACGGCGTCGTGCTCTGCGGGTTCGGCGACGATACGGCCGACGCGCGCGCTCGCGAGATCGTCGCCGACGCCTACCCCGGTCGGCGCGTGGTCATCGTCGATGCGCGGCCCATCTTCGACCGCGGTGGCGGCATCCACTGCATCACCCAGCAGCAGCCGACGCTCGGCTGAGCAGCGGCGAGGCACTCTCGCCTTCCCCCGGCCCGCCCGCGCGCAATCCGTCAGAGGCCCCGCGACGAAGACACCTCGGGAGCGAGAGCGTCCTCCCCGGGCGTTGGGGGCGGGGAGGACGCCTCCCCGGATGTGAGGAGGGGTCGTGACCGCGATCTTCGGGCGCCTGTCGCAGCGGGCACTCATCAACTGCGAGACCTGCGGGCGGAGCGTGCGCGTGTGGGACTCGGTGTGGCGGGGCTCACGGGCGTACTGCTGTGCCAGCCACGAGCACGCCGACTGGGACATCTGATCTCGTCGGACGGCGTCTCCCGCGGCGCCGTAGCCCCGGCGTCGGGTACGGAGGGGAAGCGATCGATCATGCGGGACGATGCCCGGGTGAGATGATTCGTGGATGGAGAAGCTGGAAGACTCGCCGCCGCGCCGCTCTCGCGAGCAGCTCGAAGCCTGGGTCGCGGAGTTCGAGCAAGAACAGCACTGCATCGCCGGATCGATCTCCGTCGCACCGCAGGAGGATGCGGCGACGGAAGACACCGGCCTCGTGCTGCTGCGCCTGCGCACGACGTCGGCATCCGTGATCATCAAGCCGCGAGGCTATGACGACCCCTACTGGGAATTGATCCTCACCGAGCAGTCCGAAGATTTGACGATGTCGGTCCACGACATCGCCAGTCTCGCCGCCGAATACAGCGTCGCCAGCAACCTCTGCGCCTTCCTGCAGTGGAAGTCGCTGGACTGGGACCGCCAGAGCGGTCAGCGCGCCGGCTGAAACTCCGCGTGAGAAGCGGCTCCTCCCGCGCTGACGTGAGTCGAGTTGGGCGGCGCCGCAGACGACGAAAGCCCCGGCGCGAGCCGGGGCTTTCATAAACTTCCGTAGCGGGAGCGGGGCTTGAACCCGCGACCTCACGATTATGAGTCGTGCGCTCTCACCAACTGAGCTACCCCGCCGCGACGGCATCCATCCTCCGAAAGAAGATGCCTTGAGCCCCGAGTCAGGATTGAACTGACGACCCCTTCCTTACCATGGAAGTGCTCTGCCACTGAGCTATCGGGGCGTTCCCGGATCTCTCCGGGCAACTTGAAGAGGATATCAGACTGCGACACCCTCTCACCAATCGAGTCAGCCGCCGGTGTGCTGACGCAGCCACGCGATCGGGTCGATCGGCGTGGTGCCGTTCTGCAGGATCTCGACGTGCGTGTGCGCGCCGAACGAGCGGCCCGTGTTGCCGGTGCGGCCGAGGAACTGACCGACCGACACGTGCTGCCCCTGCGTGACCTGCAGCGAGCCGTACTGCATGTGCCCGTAGCGGCTCGAGACGAGCTGACCGTCGATCTGGTGATCGATCAGCACGGTCACGCCGAAGGCGCCGCCCTGCTCGGTCGCGATGCGCACGGTGCCGTCGGCGATCGCCTGCACGGGCGCGCCCTCGCCGGGAACGAAGTCGGCGCCCTCGTGCATCCCGCCGTCGCGCATACCGAAGCCGTAGGTGATCGGGACTCCGACCGCGAAGGGCCACTGGATGGGCGCCGTCGGGTCGTTGACGTAGAAGTTCGACGGGTTCGAGATGCCGGAATCGGCGGCCATCTTCGCGTAGGTGGTGGCGCTGTAGCCGTCGGAACGGTCGACGACCGCCGACTGCGCGGCCGCCGGGGCCACGTACGCCTGGATGGCACCCTCGGATGCCGAGACATCGCCGCCCACCGCCAGACGGGTCGTGGCGGTCTCGGCCGACGCGACACTGTCGGTGCCGCTGGCCGAGGCGAGAGCGCTCACCGGCATGGTCATGCCGACCGTCAACAGGCCCACGACGCCCATGACGCCGACCGAAAACGACGTCGCGGCCACCCGGCGGACGTTGCGGCGCGAGCGCGTCGTCGCCGCGGCCGGGAGGCCCTCGGCGACGGGCTGGGCGGGAGCGACGACGGAGGGCGTCTGCACGGCGGTCTCGCCGGTGAACGCGAAGAGGCGTGCGGCGGAGGTGAACTCGTCGTCCACGGCGTCCGCGTCCGTCTCGGTGCCGACGGCGCCCTTCGCGGACGTGGACCGCTCGATCGACGCCGGAGCCTCGACGGCGCGGGTCTCGGGTGCCTGAGCACTGTCGAGGATGACCGACTCCTGCGGACGCCGACGCGAGCGTCGCGACGACGACGGCAGGGTGATGGGCGACGTCGGCAGCGTGACGGGCGTCGTGGCGACGTCGCTGTCGGCGCTCTGCAGGATCACGGCGACGTCGTCTACCGAGCGCTCATCGACGACCGCGACCTCGAGGGCGTCGCCCGGGGTGGGCGTGGCATCCGTTTCGGGGAGCGTGGGCTCGATGGTCGCGGCCATGACCGTCTCGAGGACCGCTACGGCGACGTTCTCGATGAGCTCGGGCTGCGCGGCGTTCGCGGCGTCGACCGGAGCCGGGTCGAGGGCCTTCGCCGGGGCCGTCTCGCTCGCGCCCAGGCGGCGCATCTCGGCTCGGGTCAGCCGTTCAGCGGGTTCGGGGGCAGGGGCGGCGAGGGGGCGACGCGACCGCCGGGTCAGGGCGGGCTCAGTCGAGGGGGTGTCAGACGGCAACGCGCGGGGGCTCTCGTGTCGTGTCGCACGACGGCGACGGCTTCGGGCTTTGGGGCTTGGCCACTTCCGAGGTTCGGGTCACGGAAGATAACGAACTGGTAAACACCCTAACCCCCGTCCGCTGAGAAAGCGATGAGCAGGGTCGATTCACCGGTCGTAGTCGAGCAGCGGCTCCAGGCGCGAGAAGAAGTCCGGACCGGCGGCGATCACCATGCCGTTGCCCGGGCGGCCACCCGGCGCGCCACCGAGCCGGCCGCCGGCCTCCTCCACCAGCAGCGCCCCCGCCGCGTGATCCCACGGGTGCGTGCCGCGCTCGTAGTACGCGTCGATGCGCCCCGCTGCCACGGATGCCAGGTCGAGCGACGCTGCTCCGATGCGCCGCACGTCGCGGGCGATGGGCATGACGCGCGCCAACTGCGCGAGCGCGGGCGCGTGGGTCTCGGGGTCGTACCCGAAACCCGTGGCGACCAGGCCACCGGCTTCTCCCACCTCGCTGACCGAAAGGCGCTCGTCGCCCAGCCAGGCCCCACCACCGCGAACGCCGCGGAACATCTCGCCCGTCACGGGGTTGAAGACGACTCCGGCGAGCGCCGTCCACGCCGACGTCTCGGCCGGGCCCTCGACGGCCGCGATGCTGATCGCCCACGCCGGGATGCCGTACGCGTAGTTGACGGTCCCGTCGATCGGGTCGACGACCCACGTGATGCCGCTCGTGCCCTCCTCGGCGCCGGACTCCTCACCGAAGAACCCGTCGCCCGGGCGGGCTTCGGCCAGCTTGGCACGGATGAACGCCTCGACCTCGCGGTCGGCGGCGGTGACGATGTCGGCCGCGGCGGACTTCGTGGCGGCGACCGTCACCCCCTCGCGACGGCGACGGTGGGCCAGTTCACCGGCCTCTCGGGCGATTCGCGTGGCGAGGTCGAGCAGGTCCGCGGGAGAGGTCATGGCATCCACGCTACTGCGCCACCCCCCGCGGAGATTCCGCGCCCGTCATTACCGTGGAGAACATGACCGCTTCGGATTCTCGCCGGTACGACGTCGTCATCGTGGGAGGAGGACACAACGCCCTCGTCGCCGCGGCCTACCTCGCCCGTGCGGGGCGTCGGGTGGTGGTGATCGAGAGAACGGATGCCGTGGGCGGCGCCGCGGTCTCGGAACGCCCGTGGCCGGGAGTCGACGCGCGCCTGTCGCGTTACTCCTACCTGGTGAGCCTGCTGCCGCAGAAGATCATCGACGACCTGGGCCTGCGCGTCGACCTGCGGCGCCGCCGTTACTCCTCCTACACGCCGGATCCCGCCGACCCGTCGCGCGGCATCCTCATCGACACCCAGGATGCCGAGGCGACGGCGGCGTCGTTCGCCCGCACCCTCGGCGACACCGGCGAGGCCGCGCGCTTCGCGGCATTCGGCGAACGGCTCGCGCCCCTGGGCCGTGCGGTGTTCCCCACGATGACCGAGCCGCTGCTGACGGCCGACGAGGTGCGCGAACGCGTGGGCGACGACGAGCTGTTCTCGGCGGTGACCGAACGCCCGCTCGGCGACCTGCTGCGCACATCGCTCGAGAGCGACCTGGCGCGGGGCATCGCCCTGACCGACGGACTGATCGGCACCTTCGCGTCGTCGGACGACCCCTCGCTGGTTCAGAACAGGTGCTTCCTCTATCACGTGATCGGCGGCGAGACCGGGCACTGGGACGTGCCGGTCGGCGGCATGGGCGCGGTGACGGCCGAGCTCGAACGCGCGGCGCGGGAGGCGGGGGCGCAGATCGTCACGGGTGTCGAGGTCATCTCGATCTCGCCCGACGGTGATGTGCACACCATGACCGACCGCTCCGAGGTGTTCCACGGTGATCTCGTGCTCAGCGGCGTCGGGCGGGCGGTGCTCGACCGACTGCTCGCGGCGGGAGGGGCGGCCACGACCGGCGCCGATGAGCCGGAGGGCGCCCAGGTCAAGGTGAACATGCTCCTGTCGCGTCTTCCGCGCCTGCGCGACGAGTCGGTCACGCCGGAGGCCGCGTTCTCGGGCACCTTCCACGTCAACGAGACCATGACGCAACTGGATGCCGCGCACGCGGCGGCATCCGGAGGACTCATCCCCGAGCCACTCCCCGTCGAGATCTACTGCCACTCGCTCACCGACCCCTCGATCCTCGGCGAAGACCTGCGCGCGTCGGGGGCGCAGACGCTGACGATGTTCGGACTGCAGGTGCCGCACCGGCTCATCGACGACACCGACCCCGTCGCCGCGGGCGCGCGGTTGCTCGCCGCGGCGCAGGCGTCGCTCGATTCCGTGCTCGCCGAGCCGCTGCGCGACTGCATCTTCGTCGCGCCCGATGGGCGGCTGTGCATCGAGGCCCGCACCACGAGCGATCTCGAGCGGTCGCTCAACATGGTCGGCGGTGACATCTTCCACGGCGCGCTGTCGTGGCCGTGGCTGACGTCTGCCGCGTCGACCCCGGCGGAGCGGTGGGGCGTCTCGACCCCGCACCGGCGGGTGCTGCTGTGCGGTTCGAGCGCGCAGCGCGGCGGAGCCGTCAGCGGCATCGGCGGGCAGAACGCGGCCATGGCGGCGTTGGAGATCCTCGGCGGGTGCGGGTGAGGCGGGCTGCGGGCTGCGGGCGGCGGGGGTGTTGGTGGCGTTGCCGTGAGGCGGCGGGGGTGTTGGTCGCGCTGCAGTGAGGCGGCGTGGGTGCTGGTGGCGTGGCAGTGAGGCGGCGGGGGTGTTGGTGGCGTGGCAGTGAGGCGGCGGGGGTGTTGGTGGCGTGGCAGTGAGGCGGCGGGGGTGTTGGTGGCGTGGCAGTGAGGCGGCGGGGGAGATCCTCGGCGGGTGAGCGCGAGGCGGGGGCGTTGGTGGCGCTGCAGTGAGACGGCGCGGGGTGTTGGTGGCGCTGCAGTGAGGCGGCGCGCCGGTGACGCGTCGGGCGCGTGGCGGGTGGCGGTGGCTTCGGGGGCCTCCTTGCATCGCGATACAGCGGCGCGGTGCTGATGCTGGCGCTGACGCTGTGAG
>NZ_KQ758472.1:0-80240 GCF_001456955.1 Microbacterium enclense
ACCCCCAAAAGGGCTGGTCTTTGATCCAAAGGAATTTCTCGCAGTCCGAAGACCGACGAGGAATAAATTGGCATTTGACAAGTGCACGCTGTTGAGTTCTCAAGGAACGGACGCACCCACAAGCAACAGTCTTCCGACCAACCCGTGGGGCAGTTCACATCAAAATCGGACCGTTCGAACCTTCAAGCTCTCACCGTGGGACCCAACAAGATCAACGTCGTGAAAACCGGCCGAACGACCGAGGCAAAACCATACACCATCCGGCGAGGTCCTGCACGGTCCGCCACTTGAGACGAAGCGGGGCCTTCCGGCCTCTCCGCTCTCCCCTGTGGGGCGAACAAGTAATAACTTACGTGCCAACCACCCACCCGTCGAATCCACACCACACCCCGGGCGTGTCGCACCCGTAAACCCGCGGAAACGGGCGAGTGAACGACGAGACCCGACCGACTGTTCGTCGATCGGGTCTCACCAAGCGTCGTCCGGCGGGGGCTGATCTGCTCAGGCCTTCGCCGCCTCCGCTGTCTTCTCGACAAGGAGGGGCCACAGCGCGTCGAGCAGCTGCCGGACCCACGCGATGAGATTCGTGTCATCGACGTCTTGCGGCAGCGGGACCACCATGGCATCCCCTCCCGCCACCAGCTTCGCCTTCGGGTACAGGCGCTGCAGGCGTACCCGCATCGACTCCGCAAGGTGGGCCGGGGCGATGCGCAGGTTCGAACCCATCGCGACCACGTCGGCCAGACCCGCCTGTGCCGCGCGCCGACGCAGGCGCGCAACGGCGATGAGGCCCTCGACCTCGGCGGGCGGCTCGCCGTAACGGTCGCGGAGCTCCTCGACGACCAGGTCGATCGCGTCGTCCTTGGCGGTGGCGGATGCCGCGGCCGACAGCTTCTGATACGCCTCGAGACGCAGCCGCTCGCTGTCGATGTAGGACTCCGGCAGGCGCGCGTCGACGGGGAGTTCCAGACGCAGCTCGGTGGGGCCGTCGACGTCTTCGCCGCGGAAGGTCGACACCGCTTCGCCGATCATGCGCAGGTACAGGTCGAACCCGACACCGGCGATGTGCCCGGCCTGCTCTGCGCCGAGCAGGTTTCCGGCCCCGCGCAGCTCGAGGTCTTTCAGCGCCACCTGCATGCCGGAGCCGAGATCGTTGTTGACGGCGATGGTCTCGAGACGGTCTGCCGCCGTCTCGGACAGTGGCTTCATCTCGTCGTACAGGAAGTAGGCGTACGCGCGGTCTCGACCGCGGCCCACGCGGCCGCGGAGCTGATGCAGTTGCGACAGGCCGTACTTGTCAGCGCGATCGATGATGATCGTGTTGGCGTTGGAGATGTCGAGGCCCGTTTCGATGATCGTCGTCGACACCAGTACGTCGGCGCGCCGCTCCCAGAAGTCGTCGACGACCTGCTCGAGCGCGTGTTCACCCATCTGACCGTGCGCGACGACGATGCGCGCCTCGGGTACGAGTTCGGCGAGGTGCGCGGCGACCCGCTGGATCGACGACACGCGGTTGTGCACGTAGAACACTTGTCCCTCGCGCAGCAGTTCGCGTCGGATGGCCGCGGCGATCTGCTTGTCGTTGCGGGCGCCCACGTAGGACAGGATCGGGTGCCGATCCTCCGGCGGGGTCGCCAGCGTCGACATCTCGCGGATGCCGGTGACCGCCATCTCGAGTGTGCGAGGGATGGGCGTGGCGCTCATGGCGAGGATGTCGACATTGGTCTTGAGCTTCTTCAGCGCGTCTTTGTGCTCGACACCGAAGCGCTGTTCCTCGTCGATGATCATGAGCCCGAGGTCTTTGAAGATCACCTTCTCGGTCAGGATGCGGTGCGTGCCGATCACCATGTCGACCGTTCCGTCGGTGATGCCGGCGAGGGTCGCCTTCGCCTCTTTGTCGGTCTGGAAGCGCGAAAGCGGACGCACCGTCACCGGGAAGCCGGCGAAGCGCTCGGCGAAGGTCTCGAGGTGCTGCTTGACGAGCAGGGTGGTCGGCACGAGCATCGCGACCTGCTTGCCGTCTTGAATGGCCTTGAACGCCGCGCGGACGGCGACCTCGGTCTTGCCGAAACCGACGTCGCCCGACAGGAGGCGGTCCATGGGGATCGGCTTCTCCATGTCGGCCTTGATCTCGTCGATCGTCTGCAGCTGGTCCTGCGTCTCGGCGAACGGGAAGGCTTCTTCGAGCTCGCGCTGCCAGGGGGTGTCGGGACCGAACGCATGACCCTTGGATGCCATGCGCGCCGAGTACAGCTTCACCAGCTCGACCGCGATGTCGCGGACGGCCTTGCGGGCTCGGCCCTTCGCCGCGGCCCAGTCGCTGCCGCCCATCTTCGACAGGGTCGGGGCCTCGCCGCCGACGTATTTCGACAGCAGATCCAGCTGGTCGGTCGGCACGAAGAGCTTGTCGCCCGGGTACCCGCGCTTGGACGGGGCGTACTCGAGGACGAGGTACTCCTTCGTCGTCTTCACCGCATTGCGCCCGCCACTGGAGACCTCGCGCTGCGTGAGCTCGAGGAACTTGCCGATGCCGTGCGTGGCGTGCACGACGACGTCGCCCGGCTTGAGCTGCAACGGATCGACGACGTTGCGACGCCGGGAGGCGAGCTTCTTCGCCCCTCGGTTGTCGCCGCCCACCGACCGGCCGTAGAACTCGGTCTCGGTGATGACGGCGAACTTCGCCTCGACGAGGTGAAAGCCCCGTTCGAGCGGAGCGCACACGACGTGCGCCACACCCGGCTCGGGGACCGCTCGCACGTCGTCGACGCGGCGCGCCGCGATGCCGCGCTCGGCGAGAACGTCGCGCGCGCGGTCGACCATGCCGGGACCCGAGGCCGTCACCACCACCGACCAGCCCTCGGACAACAGCTGGCCCACGTGCGCGGTGGCGCCGTCGACGTTGCCCTGGAAGGACGGAACGGCATCGGCCTTGATCCGATGGGCGGAGTCATCGCCGACGACGAGACCCTCGTCTTCGGCATCCGCAGCCCCCGAGTCGAACGCGCTCAGCTGCCACCAGACGCCACCCCGGCCGCCGGCGATCTCGTGCAGGTCGTCGAGGGTGACGAAATCGCCGGAATCGAGGTCGACGGGAGTATCGGCGCCCGCGGTCGCGGCCGACCACGCTGCCTCGAGGAACTCGCGGTTGGTGTCGCCGAGCGTCGTCGCACGGGCCAGGGATCGCTCGGGGTCGACGAGCGCAACCGCGCTCCCCGCCGGCAGGTAGTCGACGAGCGTGACGAGGTCATCGACGAGCACGGGGATGAGCGACTCCATGCCCTCGGCAGGGATGCCCTCGGCCATCTTCTCAAGCAGCTGCCGCAAGCCCGGGTACCCGTCGCGTAGCTCGGCGGCGCGCGCACGCACCTCGGCGGTGAGCAGCAGCTCGCGGCTGGGAACCAGCGTGACCGCGGAGACCTCGCCCGGGAGCGACCGCTGATCGGCGACCGAGAACGCGCGGATCTGATCGACCTCGTCGCCGAAGAACTCCACCCGGTAGGGGTGATCGGCCACCGGCGGGAAGACGTCGAGGATGCCACCGCGCACGGCGAACTCACCACGTCGCGACACCATGTCGACACGGTGGTACGCCAACTCGACGAGGCGGGTCGTCACTATCTCGAGCTCGTGGCCGCGGCCTCCGACGACGAGCAGCACAGGCTCCACGTCGCCGAGTCCAGGAGCGAGCGGCTGAAGGGCACTACGCACGGAGGCGGTCACCACCAGGGGCGCCTCGCCGTCCCACCCGGCGATGCGACGCAACACGTCGAGTCGACGGCCCACCGTCTCGGGACTCGGGCTGAGGCGCTCGTGCGGGAGCGTCTCCCAGGCGGGGAAGTGCAGCACGTGGGCGCCCGGGAGCACGGCATCCAGCGCCGGACCCAGCGATTCGGCGCGACGGCCGGTCGGGGCGATGACCAGCACCGCGCCGGGCTCACCCGCGGCGCGACGGCGCTCGACGAGGCCCGCGATGACGGGGGCGTCGAGGCCATCGACGAGGGAGAGGGACAGGTCGCCGGATGCCGCGGAAGCGGCCTCACGATACGACTCAGCCTGCTCGAGCGCGCGAACGATCCCGGGAACTGTCACTCTGACGAGTCTACGCGGGGCCTCCGACATCGGGCCGGCCGCGGCGGCGCCGTCGTCGTCTCGTAGAGTGACCGCATGACCTCCCCCCGCACGCCGGACGGACCGGTCTTCGCCGCGCCGCACGTCGCGCCCCCCGTCGGGACACTGCTGACGACTCCGCCTGTCGGCCGCCGTCGGCGTCCGCTCGGGACCGCGGCGCTTCTGCTGTCGATCGTGGCGACCGTCCTGGCATCCGCCGTCGGGGGCTTCGCCGCCTTCCGCACCGCGCGCGGCGCGGCTCCCGGCCTCGAAACGCTGTCCGCGGGCCCCTTCGACTGGCGGGTGCTCTCGCCCGTGCGAGACGTCGTCCTTCTGGGCGAGATCGCCTTCTGGGCCGGCAGCGTCATCGGCGTCGCCGCGCTCGTGCTCGGGATCGTCGCCGCGGCCGTCGGCTCGGGACGCGGCGCCGGCATCGCCGCGATCGTCGTGTCGGTTCTCGGACCCTTCGTCTTCGGGGGCCTCACCGCCGTCGGCCTGTTCGCCGGTCTGGCGACGACGACCAGCGGCGTCATCCCGGCCTGAGCGCGATACCGCGCCGGCAGGGGGCACGTCCAGCCCCGCGAAGCCGCGGCCGGCGCTTCTCTACACTCGCGGCAAGGGGCGCACCGCACCCACAGCCGATACGGGCAGGTCCTGCCCCCGACGACCACAGGAGCATCACGTGAGCACCACACCGCCGCCGCCTGAGCCGTACGAACCGCCGTCCACGCGCAGCGACGCGCACGCGGCACCCGGCGCCTACGCCGCACCCGCGTACGTACCGGAGCACCGCGCGCCGGTGTCGAAGAAGCTCGGCGTCATCGCCTTCGTCGCGGCCCTCCTCGGCGTCGTGATCGGCGCGATCCTCGCCTTCGTCGCGGGTCTGCAGACCGCGGGCATCGCCCAGTACGCCGACACCTCGACCGGCCAGCTCGACCCGAACACCCTGCCTCCGGGTGCCGAGCAGACCGCCATCGCGGTCGGGGTGCTCTCGGTCGCCGCGTTCGCCGTCTACGGCATCCTGGGGCTCTGGGGCTTCATCCAGGGCATCGTCGCCGCGATCAAGAACCGCGGGCGCGGCTGGGGCATCGCCGCGATCGTCATCGCCGTGCTCGGCGGCATCGTCGTCATCACCGCCCTGGGCGTCGGCGCGGCGGCCGGAGTCGGTTCCACGATGTGACACTGCTCGCGACACGAGACCCCGACCTCTTTCGAGGTCGGGGTCTCGTCGTTCGTGCGGCGGCGTCGACGCGGATGCCCCACGTCGGAGGGGACGGAGCCCGGGTTCGCGACCGGTCCCTTCGACGGGCTCGGTGACCTACGGAGCACGCACCTCTTGACCCGGCCCTTCGACAGGGTCAGGGACCTGCGGAGCGGGGACTCCACGAGCGCGCGGAACGATCAGGCGCGGGGCGCGTGGAACCGCTGCTGCGCGGCGACGATGCCCTCGTCGACGAGGAACTCAACGGCATCCGCGGCATCCGAGATCAGGATGGGGAGGGTCTGTCGCTCGACCGAACCGAACGGGTCGAGCACCCAGTCGGCGGGGTCCTGGCGACCGACGGGACGACCGATGCCCACGCGCACGCGCGGGAAGTCGGGCGTGCCCAGCGCCTTGGCGATGTCGCGCACGCCGTTGTGTCCGCCGTGGCCGCCGCCGATCTTGAGCTTGATCGTGTCGTAGGGGATGTCGAGCTCATCGTGCACGACGACGACGCGACCGGCATCGACGCCGTAGAAACGCGCCAGAGACGCGACGGGTCCGCCCGAGACGTTCATGAAGCAGTTGAGCTTGGCGAGCACGAGCTTGGCCGCTCCCGGCCGGAGCCACGTCTCGACGACCCGGGCGTTCGCCTTGTGCGCCCGGAAGGCTTCGCGCCGACGGGCGGCGAGTTCGTCCATGACCATCTGACCGACGTTGTGGCGGGTCGCCTCGTACCGCGGGCCCGGGTTGCCGAGACCCACGATGAGCCAGGTGTCTGCCATGGCATCCATCCTTCCGCAGGGCGCGGGTTCGCTCCGCGCGCTCGAGCCGGGCGTGCACGCCCGAATGAGAAAACGAGGGGGCGCGAGAACGCGCCCCCTCGTGATCGGCGGGCCGCAGCCCGCGCGGGATTACTTGTCGTCGCCCTCTTCGGCCGACTCGGCCTCTTCGGACTGCTCCTCGGCGACCTCGGCGTCGGCCTCGGCGATCTCTTCGTCGGCGGCGATCGTGTCGAGCGGGATCGAGACACCGACGATGAGGGTCTCGGGCTCGGTCACGAGGGTGGCGCCCTGCGGCAGCTTCAGGTCGGCCGCGGTGATCTGCGTGCCGTCCTCGGCGCCCTCGACGTCGACCTCGACGTTCTGCGGGATGTGGGTGGCCTCGACCTCGAGCGACACCGAGGCGGTGTCGAGCATGGCGACGGTGCCGGAGAAGGGCTCGCCGGTGAGGATGACGGGAACGTCGACCTGGACCTTCTCGCCCTTCTTCACGACGATGAGATCGATGTGCTCGATGATCTGACGCACGGGGTCCTTCTGCACGTCCTTCACGAGGACGAGCTGGCTCTTGCCCGCGATGTCGAGGTCGAGCAGCGCGTTGGCGCGACGGATGAGCAGCGCGACCTGGTGGCCGGGGAGGGCCACGTGCTGAGGCTCGGTGCCGTGACCGTAGATGACGGCCGGGATCTTGCCCGCGGCGCGGAGGCGACGGGCGAAGCCCTTGCCGAAGTTCTCGCGGAGCTCCGCGACGACCTTGTTGTCTTCCGACATGATGTTCTCCTCGCGAGCACGCGGCCCGCAGCTTGTGAGCGGGACGTGGCCCGCACCTGTGTGGTCTGGATTCGACTCGAACGCGAGCGCGTGAGGAAAGCCGGGGAGCCTGCATCACCGCGTCGATCACGGATGCCACGTGCACCGGCCGGTGCGCAGCAATCCCTCGCCGAAGTTCCCCGGAAGTCTACCAGCGACACGCCCGCGTGACGAACGGCTCCCACCGGCCCGGCGGAGGCGGCCCTCGCACGACGGTAGGATCGAAGGGCCACACCGACCCGGAGGATCATCATGGACAGCGGCTTCTTCTCTCACGTCGTGCTCTGGGTCATCAGTGGCATCGCCACGATCGGCCTCGTCGGCACGGTCGGCGCCCTGTTCTCGATGGGTCGCAACGCCGGCTACAAGAAGCACTGACGCCGACCGCCTCCCCGGAGAGGTCGCGTCGCGCCGGGCTCACCTCCCGTCGAACGCGAGCACCACTTTCGACGACGCCGACGAGTCCGCCGCGGTCGCGAAGGCCGTCACGGCATCTCCGGCCGGAACGACATGCGTGACGATGCCGTCCACGTCGAGCGACCCGTCGGCCAGCGCCTGAACGACGTCGACGAACTCCCCGCCGAAGCGGAACGACCCCGTCAGCGTGAGTTCGCGCGTGATCGCGGTCGCCAGCGGCGCCGTCACTCCCCCGGCGGCCTGCAGGCCGAGCAGCACGACCGTTCCGCCCCGGCGGGCGGCGGCGATGGCGGATGCCAGTCCCGGCACCGTCCCGCTCGACTCGATCACCACGTCGGCGTGCAGCTCGGCGATCGCGGCTTCGTCACGCGCGTCGAGCGCACGGGCGCCGCGCGCCTCGGCGAGCGAACGGGGCAGCTCGTGCAGATCGGTGGCGATCACCTCGGCGGCGCCGTGGTGGAGCGCGACGGCGACGGCGAGCAGGCCGATCGGCCCTGAGCCGATGACCGCGACGCGGCGGCCTGCGACGTCGCCCGCCTGCCCGACGGCATGCCACGCGACGGCGGCGGGCTCGGCCAGCACGGCGGTGCGCAGGTCGAGTCCGGCCGGCAGCGGGAACAGCATGCGCGTCGGAAGGGCGACCCGCTCGGCGAAGCCGCCCTGCGTGTGCGGCAGGTGCATCGCGGACCCGAGGTAGGTCGATGCCGGAGCGAGGTTCGGTCGCTCCTCGGGCCACGGCGTCACGCCGTCGCCGCGCGGGGTCAGCGGGTGCACGGCCACGGGCGTGCCGACGGCGGGGCCGCTGCCGTCGGCCGCCGCGCGGACGACCGTGCCCGACAGCTCGTGACCCAGCACGAGCGGCTCGCGCAGGATCGATGCGCCGGCCGCGCCGTGCCGCCAGTAGTGCAGATCGGAGCCGCACACACCGCCGTAGGCGACCGCGACGACGGCCTCGTCGGCATCCGGGATCGGCTCGCCGATGTCGTCGATACGGAGGTCGTCGGCCGCGTGGGCCACCACGGCGAGATTGGTCATCGTCGTTCCTTACGAGGTGGGAGTGGTCAGGCGCAGCTCGCCGACGATCACGTCGATGGTCTCGCCGGGCTGCACGGCAGCCTGCGAGTACGGGGCGCCCATCATGACGACATCTCCCGGGCCGAGCGTCGTCCACGCCGCGACGTAGGCGAGACATGCGCGCGGCGTCATCGGCAGCCGTCCGGTGGAGGTCACGGCACGGGCCTCGCCGTCGGCGCGCAGCACCATCGGCAGGTCGTCGTCGAGCGAGAGCGCCGAGTCGATCCAGGGCCCGAGCGGGGTGTACCCCTCTCCCGACTTCGACTCGAAATTGCGCGGATCGACCACGGCACGGTCGGGGCTCGACAGATCGTTGACGGCCGTGACGCCGAGGACGTACTCGTGCGCGTTCTCGGCCGTGAGGCCCGACGTGTCGCGCCCGATGACGACGGCCACCTCCGCCTCGGCCACGGTCCGGCCGGCGTCACGGCGCAACGGCACCACTGCCCCGGGGCCGACGACCGTCCGCGGGCTCTTCAGCCACGCCTGCACCGGCGACGCGTGATCGGGGCCGTTCTGGGCGATGCCGACGACCACCGTCGGCGAGCACGGGGCGGTGAGCTCCCCCTGGATCTCGACGGCGGCATCCTGCGGCTCGGTCCCCGCCGCGAAGGCGACGTACGGATCGGCGATCGGGACGTAGCGGCCGTCGTCGGCGACACGGACGGTCCGCGCGCCGTCCGGCGTGATCACCCGCGCGATGCGCATCAGACCACCGCCGTCATTCCGCCGTCGACGAAGATCGTCTGACCGTTGACGAAGTCGCTCGCGGAACTGGAGAGGAACACCAGCGTCCCCACCAGATCACTGGTGTCCCCCCATCGTCCCGCCGGGGTGCGCGTGCGCACCCACGCCGAGAACGTCTCGTCGTCGACGAGAGCCTGCGTCAACTCGGTCGCGAAATAGCCGGGCGCGATCGCGTTCGCCTGGATGCCATGCGGTGCCAGGTCGGCGCACAAGCCCTTCGTGAGCATCGCGATGGCACCCTTCGTCGCGCCGTAGGCGGCGATCGAGGGACGTGCGAGCTGCGACTGCACGCTGCCGATCTGCACGAGCTTGCCCGAGCCACGCTCGATCATCCCCCGCGCCACCCGGCGCGAGACGTAGAACGCACTCGAGAGGTTCGTGCGGATCAGGTCGTCCCAGTCGGTGTCGGCGAAGTCGGCGATGGGGGCGCGCCGCTGCACGCCGGCGTTGTTCACGACGATGTCGGGGGTGCCGTGGGCGTCTTCGATGGCCGCGATCCCCGCATCGACGGCGGCCGAGTCGCCCACGTCGAAGGTCGCGACGTGGACGGTGGCACCGGTCGCCGCGGCGATCTCGTCGGCGGCGCGGCCCGCGGTGGCGGCATCCCGTCCGTGGACGATCACCGTGGCGCCGGCCTCGGCGAGCCCCTGGGCGAGGGTGCGGCCGATCCCGCGACTGGAACCGGTGACGAGGGCGAGCCTGCCGGTGAGGTCGAACGCGCGGGTCATCGGATGGTCCGGACGGTGACCGTGGTGGCATCCACGCCCTCACCGGCCTCTTCGCGCGACACCTTGATCGCGTCGTCGGTGCGCGTGAGGTCGCGGCGGAGCGTCTCGGGCACGAGGAAGGTGGAGGCGGTGGTGATCAGCGCGAGCGTCGCCATGTAGATGGCCAGCAGCAGCCAGTTCGCACCGCTGACGGCGATGATGTACGCGCCCAGCACACCCGCGAGGCCACCGGCGAGAACGGCCGAGATCTCGCGAGCCATGGCAACGCCGAGGTAGCGGTGACGGTTGCCGAAGAGCTCGGGGAGCATGGCGCACTGGGGTCCGAGCATGGAGTTCACCGCGACGCCGATGCCGATCGCGATGACGGCGATGGTGATCGGGTAGCTGCCGAGCGACATCAGCCACCAAGCCGGGAACGTGAACACGAGCATGAACAGCGCGCCCATGCGATAGACGGTGCGCCGACCCATGCGGTCGGACAGCGCCCCCGTCAGCGGCACCGAGAAGATGCCGATGAGCGAGCCCAGCGTGACACCCCAGGTCAGCAGGCTGCGGTCGGCCTGACCGCCGACACTGGCGACGAAGAACGTCAGCGCGAGGGTGTTGAACATGTAGGAGCCGCCGTTCTCGGCCATGCGCAGGCCGATGCCGACGATGACGCCCGGCAGGCCGCGGGTGAAGATGTCGCGGATGGGGCGCTCGGCGATCTGCTCGGTCTTCTCGAGCTCGATGAAGGTGGGCGTCTCACGCAGCCGCATGCGGATGAACAGCGCGAGCAGGATCAGCACGAACGACGCCAGGAACGGCACGCGCCAGCCCCAGCTGAGCAGCTGGTCTTCGGGAAGCAGCGAGATGAGGCTGAAGACGACGGCCGCGAGCAGCGTGCCCGCCTGGATGCCGATGAACGGCAGCGCCGAGAAGAATCCGCGGCGCTTCACCGGCGCGTACTCGGCCATGAGCACGGTGGCACCCGCCTGTTCGGCGCCGGCACCGAACCCCTGCAGCAAGCGCATGATCACGAGCAGGATCGGAGCCAGGATGCCGACCGCCTCGTACGTGGGCAGCAGACCGATCGCCGTGGAGGCACCGCCCATCAGCAGGATCGTGATGACCAGCACCCACTTGCGACCGAGCTTGTCACCGAGGACGCCGAAGAAAAGGCCCCCGAACGGGCGGGCGAGGAAGCCGACGCCGTAGGTCGCGAAGGCGGCGACGGTGGCGAGGGCCGGGTTGTCCTGCGAGAAGAACAGGACGTTGAAGATCAGTGCCGTCGAGAGTCCGTAGAGCGCGAAGTCGAAGTACTCGAGCGCACTGCCGATGCTCGAGGCGAGGGTAGCGCGGCGAAGATTCGCGGCGTATTCGGGATCATCCGTCGTCTGCGGCGTCGGTGTGGATGAAGTGGTCACGGCCATCTCCTTCGATCGGCTGGGGTCTTGCGACGAGCCGACTGTACCAACCCTGTGTACACAGTTCAATATGTTGAACCGAAGTTCTGCGGCGAGACGTGAATCGCGGCGCTTTGGGGCGGTATCGGCCGTCTGGGGCGGGCGCTTTCCGCCCCAAGGCGCGGAATCCGCCCCGAATCGTGCGGGTGCGGGATCGAGCGCGCCGAGCGGACGCGGGCGGGCGCCGGAGCGCGTGAGACCGGGCGGGCGGGCGCGGCGCGGCTGCGCCGGCCGGGGACGGCGGCGTCAGGCGGAGCGCGACGCGCTGAACGGGTTCGTCAGGGCCCGGGCAGCCTCGCGCAGCGCGATACCGACGCGCTCGATGCGCTCGGGGGTGGCATCCGCCACCGGGAGACCGACACCCAGCGCCAGCTGAGGGTCGCCCGGCGCCCAGCCCTCGAGAGGGACGGCGACACCGACGATGCCGCGGAACGACTCCTCGTCATCGACCGACCAGCCCCGCTCGCGCGCGGCGGCGATCTTGACCAGCACGGCCTCCACGTCGATCGTGCTGTGCGAGGTGAGCTGCGGCAGGGGACGACCGGCCGACAACATCGCGCGGACGTCGTCGTCGCCACGCGTCATCAACAGCGCGCGACCCGTGGCCGACAGCGCCGCGGGCAGGCGCGAGCCGAGCGGCGTTCCCAACCGCACCGAACGCGACCCCTCGTACCGGGCGAGGTACAGCGCGTCGGTGTCGTCGAGGACGGCCACCTGCACGAGCTCGCTCGCCAGCACCGGCGACGTCTCGCAGACCGCGTAGAACTCGCGCACCTGGTTGAACTGCGCGGCGAAGGCGCCGCCCAACTCGGCCGTGCGGATGCCGAGCCGGTATCCGAGGGGCGAGCGCTCGATCATGCGCTCGGCCTCGAGCGAGAGACAGAGGTTCGCCGTCGACGACTTCGCCAGACCGAGACCCGCCGCGAGCTCCGTGAGCGTCAGCGCGCGCCCGGCCTCGGCGAGGAGACCCAGCAGGCGGATGCTGCGCCCCACCGCCGGCGCAGGATCGCGCGTGACAGCGCCCGCTTCGTCATCGCTCACCGTGACCTCCTCGTCGTGCCGGCGTCGCTCGTCGGCCCTTCGTCAATAGAACTCGACCGTATCGACTACCGCCCGCATCGGCTGGCCGTCGAGCAGGCGCGTGGCGTTCTCGGCGAAGCGGCGCGCGATGCGCTCCTCCTCTTTGCTGCTGAGCGCGGCGGTGTGCGGACTCACCAGTACCCGCGGATGCCGCCACAGCGGGGAGTCCGCGGGCAGGGGCTCCACCTCGAACACGTCGAGGGCCGCGAACGACACCCGTCCGTCGTCGAGCGCGCCGAGCAGCGCCGCCTCGTCGATGACGGTTCCGCGGCCGACACTGGCGAGGATGACGCCGGGCTTGACGGCCGCAAGGACGCCCTCGTCGATGAGATGGTGCGTCTGGTCGGTGCCGGGAAGAGTGACCACGATGGCATCCACCTCACCGACGGCGCGCTCCAGGCCGTCGAGCGGGACCAGGCGGTCGACGCCCTCGACCGGGGCACCGGAGCGGGTCGTGCCCCACACCTCGGCACCGAGCGCCCGGAAACGACGCGCGCATTCGGCGCCGATTCCCCCGAGTCCCACCACGAGGACGGTCATCTCGTCGACCTGGCGCATCTCCCACCGGTCGGTCCAGCGTCGTTCGGCCTGCTGGCGCGCCAGGCGCGGCAGGTCTTTCGCCCCGGCCATCACGCCGAACACGGCGAATTCGGCGAGCGGCCCTCCGTGCACGCCGGCGCTCGTGGTGAACACGACGCGCTCGAGCGCTGCGGGGTCGAGACCGGCGGCCTTGACCTGCCCGCCACCTCCGGCCGCCGTCGTCATGACCCATCGCAGACGCGGGTTCGCCGCCACCGTCCGGGCGAGGGCCGCGGGGTCGACGTCGGGGATGCCGAAGAGCGCGTCTGCCGAGTCGACCATGGCGTCGAACTCCGCCTGCTCCTGCGCCGTGCGCGAGTGATCGGGGTCGCCCGACCAGTCGGCGGGTCCGCGCATGGGGTGGGTCAGGCGGGCGTCGCGCACGAGTCGCACACGCGGCTCGAGGCGCTCGATGAGGCGGCAGTGCTCCTCTTTCAGGGGCACGGCGACCACCGCGCGTAGGCTCTCGTTCGTCGACATCGTCGTCTCTCCCTCCGCCGCACCGGTCAGCGACCGATGCGGCTCGCGTGAATGCTCGTTCACCATACTGAACCCTGTTCAACCCCTTGTCCAGCCGGTACGATGGCGTGATGAGCCACCTCGAAGATGAGACATCCGCCGCCGTCCGCCTCGGCGTCTGGGGCCTCGGCGCCATGGGCGAGCCCATGGCGCAGCACCTCCTCGGCGCACGCGGGGCACTGACCGTGCACGCGCGGCGCGAACGCCCGCGCCTGACCGAGGCGGGCGCCACCTGGGCCCCGACCGCCCGAGAGCTCGGCGCCGCCACCGACGCCGTGCTCGTGATGCTGCCGGATCTGCCTCAGCTCGAGGAGCACCTCGACGGGCCCGACGGCCTGCTGGCCGGCATCGGCGAGCGGGACTTCCTACTGCTGATCGGCTCGACGTCGTCGCCGGTCGGCGTGCGCGAGCTCGCGCACCGCCTGCCCTCCGGCATCCGGGTCGTCGACTGCCCCGTCTCGGGAGGAGAAGACGGTGCGAAGGCCGGGCGCCTGTCGATCATGCTCGGCGGCTCCCCCGACGACACCGAGCTCGCCGCCGCTCTGCTGGCCCCGTGCGGCACACCGGTGCGCCTCGGCCCACTGGGGGCGGGCGAAGTCGCCAAGGCCTGCAATCAGATGGTCGTGGCGGCGACGATCCTGGCCCTCGGCGAAGCGACCGAGCTCGCCGCCCGTTCCGACGTCGACCCGGCAGCGCTGTGGTCGCTGCTCGGCGGTGGGTACGCGGGATCGAACCTGCTCGAGAGCCGTCGCGAGAAGCTCGTCACCGGCGACGACTCCCCCAGCGGCGTCGCGGCGTACATGGTGAAAGACCTTCGTTTCGCCGCCGACATCGCCGATGCCACCGACACCCGGCCCGCGCTGCTGCCCGCCCTGCGCGCATCCTTCGACGAGATCGTCGAACGCGGGCTGGGCGAACGCGACATCGCCGTCACCCGTCGCTTCACCGCCGAGCGCAGCGCCTCGGAGTGAGGACCGAGCGGCCGAGGGTCACTGCGCCGCGGTGACGGATGCCATCGCCTCGCCCGCCTCGCGCACGATGAGACCCATCGCGTGGGCGGCCTCGTCGGCGCGGCCCGCCGTGACGGCGAAGGCCACGTCCTGGTGCCACCGCACGGCATGCGGATTGGCGTCGTGCGGCATGAGGTCGTGCAGGGTCCGCCCGACGAGCACCGACTCCACGACCGAACCCAGGGCCGCGAACATCGCGTTGCCGGATGCCGCGAGCAGCGTGCGGTGGAAGCGCACGTCGGCGGCGAGGTACTCGGCGCCGTCGGCATCGCGTTCGGTACGAGCCATCTCCATGACGGCGGCGACGAGCTCCCGTCGCTGGGCGTCGGTGGCGGATGCCGCCGCGGCCCGCGCGGCGAGGGGCTCGATGGCCCCGCGCAGCGCGCTGAGCTCGCGCAGCTGGGCGTCGCGGCCGGGCCCGGCGAGGCGCCAGGCGATGATCTCGGGCGCGTACACGTTCCACTCCGTCGCGGGCAGCACCTCGACGCCGGTCTTCCGCTTGACTCGCACGAGACCGAGGGACTGCAGCACGCGGACCGCTTCGCGCCCGGCGCCGCGAGAGGAACCGGTCGACAACTCCGCCGTGATCAACCGCGATCCCGCGGCCAGATCGCCGCGAACGATGGCCGAGCCGAGGCGCTCGACGAGGGCGTCGTGCAGAGAGGCCGCATCGGCGCGCTCCGTCGTCATCCTTCGATGATGCCAGACGTGTCGAGAGCATTCGCGGCATTCGTCGTGCAGAATTTGTCAATCTGTGTTTTTATGTACGACAAATAGCAATGGCATCGCCGCCACCCGCCGGAACAAGGACGCTCATGGCCCTCACCCCCCTTCCCGCTCACCTCGTGCTCGCCGCCGCCGAACCGGCGACCGCCGCTCCTGCGGGGCAGCTCATCACCGCCGCGCTGATCGGCATCGCCCTCATCGTCGTGCTCATCACCTGGGGCAAGCTGCACCCCTTCCTCGCCCTGACCATCGGCGGATTCACCACGGGCGTCATCGCCGGAATGCCCATCGCCACCGCCGTGACGAGTTTCACCGGCGGCTTCGGCTCGACGATGGGCGGCGTCGGCATCCTCATCGCGCTGGGGGCGATCTACGGGAAGCTCCTCGCCGACTCGGGCGGAGCCGACCGCATCGTCGACACCCTGGTCGCCCGCGCCACCCCGCGCTCGCTTCCGTGGGTCATGGGCCTCATCGGAGCGATCATCGGTCTGCCGATGTTCTTCGAGGTCGGCCTCGTGCTGCTGGTTCCCGTGATCATCCTCGTCGCCCGCCGGTCCGGCGTCGCGCTGATGAAGATCGCCATCCCCACCCTCGCCGGGCTCTCCGCCATGCACGGCCTCGTGCCGCCGCACCCCGGCCCCCTCGCCGCCATCGACGCGCTCGGCGCGAACCTGGGTCTCACGCTCTTCTTCGGCGTGATCGTCGCCATCCCGGCCGTCATCATCGCGGGACCCCTGTTCGCGCCCATCACCGCCCGCTGGGCGCCCGTGCCCGTCCCCGACCTCTTCGTCTCGGCGGAGGAGAAGGGCGAGGAGCCCGCGCGCCGGCCGTCGTTCGCCGCCACGCTCGGCAGCATCCTCCTGCCGGTCTTCCTCATGCTGCTGAAGGCCGTCGCCGACATCGCCGCGCCCGGCTCGGACGCCGCGTGGAAGGTCGTCATCGACTTCCTGGGCCTGCCGATCATCGCGCTTCTGCTGGCCGTTCTCGTCGGCTTCGTCGTGCTCGGTCGCGGCGCCGGCTTCGACCGCGCCAAGCTCACGAACGTCGTCGGCTCCTCGCTCGGACCGATCGCCGGCATCCTGCTCATCGTGGGCGCGGGCGGCGGCTTCAAGCAGGTGCTCGTCGACACGGGCATCGGCAAGGTGATCGCCGACCTGGTCGCCGGCTCCAGCGTCTCGGTGCTGCTGCTGGCCTGGCTGGTGGCCGTCGTCATCCGCGTCGCCACGGGCTCGGCGACCGTCGCCACGATCACCGCCGCCGGCATCCTGCAGCCGCTGACCGAGACGCTCGACGCCCCGATGACGGCGCTCCTGGTCCTTGCGATCGGCGCGGGCTCGGTGTTCCTCAGCCACGTCAACGACGCCGGGTTCTGGCTCATCAAGGAGTACTTCGGCCTCAACATCCCGCAGACGCTGAAAACATGGACCGTGCTGGAGTGCGTGATCTCGGTCACGGGTCTGGCCGGCGTCCTCGTCATCAGCGCCTTCGTCTGACCGGAACGGAAAGAAAGCACCATGGCATCCACCACCCCCGTCCTGGTCTTCATGGGACCCGCCGGAACCGGTAAGTCCACCGTCGCCGGCATGCTCGCCGGGCGCCTCGGCTGGGACTTCCAGGAGGGCGACGATCTGCACCCCGAGGCGAACGTCGCCAAGATGGCCTCGGGCCACGCGCTCAACGACCACGACCGCTGGCCCTGGCTCGACCGCGTCGCGGCCTGGATCGACGGCCAGATCGCCGCCGGCCGCCCCGGCGTCATCACGTGCTCCGCGCTCAAGCGCAGCTATCGCGACGTGCTCCGCCGCGACGACGTGACGTTCGTGCTGCTCATGGGCGACCCGGCCCTCGTGCTCGAGCGTCTCCTTCGCCGCCAGGGCCACTACATGCCGCCGTCGCTGCTCACCTCGCAGTTCGACACCCTGGAGATCCCGGATGCCGACGAGCAGGCCATTCGCGTCGACCTCGATCTCACCCCGCAGCAGCAGGTGGACGACGTCGTGGACCGTCTGCGCCTGACCCCCGCCTGAAACACGCCGGAGCCGAGCCGATAAAGTGGCATCGGCAACCCCACGTGCGCCCGAAACCCCTTCTCGCAGCCGATTTACGGAGCAAACGAATGACGTCGACCCCCTCCCCGACCGGACCCTCGACCGACCAGGATCAGGCCCCTCACGAGGCCGCGCAGGTGCACGAGGGTGCGCCCGGCATCGAAGAGGTGGCGCGTCCCACCGCCGAGGCCGACTCCCGCCCCGAGGGCGAGGGCGACGCCCGCGCGAACATCGGCGTCGTGGGCCTGGCCGTCATGGGCTCGAACCTGGCGCGCAACCTCGCCAGCCGCGAGGGCAACACCGTCGCGGTGTTCAACCGGTCGCGGTCGAAGACCGACGAGCTGCTCGAGGCGCACCCCGAGGCCGAGTTCGTCGCGTCGTTCTCGTACGAGGACTTCGCCGCCTCCCTGTCGAAGCCCCGTACCGCGATCATCATGGTCAAGGCCGGCCGCCCCACCGACTTCGTCATCGACGAGCTGGTGAAGGTGTTCGAGCCCGGCGACATCATCGTCGACGGCGGCAACGCGCTGTTCACCGACACCATCCGCCGCGAGAAGGCCGTGCGCGACACCGGCATCAACTACGTCGGCATGGGCGTCTCGGGCGGTGAAGAGGGCGCCCTGCTCGGCCCCTCGATCATGCCCGGCGGCTCCGACGAGGCCTGGGCCACGCTGGGCCCGATCCTGAAGTCGATCGCCGCGATCGCCGAGGGCGAGCCGTGCGTCACCCACGTCGGACACGACGGCGCCGGCCACTTCGTCAAGATGGTGCACAACGGCATCGAGTACGCCGACATGCAGCTCATCGCCGAGGCCTACGACCTCATCCGCCACGCCACCGGCAAGACCCCCGCCGAGATCGCCGACGTGTTCGCCGAGTGGAACCGCGGCGAATTGGAGTCCTACCTCATCGAAATCACCGCCGAGGTGCTCCGCCAGGTCGACGCCGAGACCGGCAAGCCGCTGGTCGACGTCATCCTCGACCAGGCGGGTGCGAAGGGCACCGGCGCGTGGACGGTGCAGACCGCCCTCGACCTCGGTGTGCCCGTCTCCGGCATCGCCGAGGCCACCTTCGCCCGCTCGCTCTCGAGCCACCCCGAGCAGCGCGAGGTCTCTCGCGAGCTCCCCGGCCCCTCGGGCACCGACGTGCTCTCGGGCGACGACGCCGACGCGTTCATCGAGCAGGTGCGCCTGGCGCTCTACGCCTCGAAGATCGTGGCCTACAGCCAGGGCTTCGACGAGATCCGCGCCGGAGCCGCGCAGTACGACTGGAAGATCGACCTCGGCGCCGTGTCGAAGATCTTCCGCGGCGGCTGCATCATCCGCGCGCAGTTCCTCAACCGCATCGCCGAGGCGTACGACGCGCAGCCCGAGCTGCCCGTGCTGCTGACTGCGCCGTACTTCGTCGAGGCCCTCGGCCGCGCGCAGGACTCGTGGCGCACCATCGTCTCGCTCGCCGCGGCCGGCGGTATCCCCGCCCCGGCCTTCAGCTCCTCGCTGGCGTACTACGACGGCCTCCGCGCCGAGCGTCTGCCCGCGGCCCTCATCCAGGGTCAGCGCGACTTCTTCGGCGCTCACACCTACCGTCGCATCGACAAGGAGGGCACCTTCCACACCCTCTGGTCGGGCGACCGCACCGAGATCGAAGCCGAGGACACCCACTGACGCAGGCGGTCACGAAGCGGCGACGGGCACTGCTCGTCGCCGCTTCGGCGTTGTACGCGTGGGGAGTGTGGTGGATGACGCTGCGCCCCTCGATCTACGACGCGGACACCGCGAGCGTGCTCGACGCCGTGGTGCGGGCGCTGCGTTCCTGGCCGCCGACCGGTTGGGTCACCCTCGACCTGGTGGAGTTCGTCGCCAACGTCGCCCTGTTCGTGCCGCTGGGAATGCTCGTCATCGCATGGCGTGGGCGGTGGTGGCACGGCATCCTGATCGCCGTGGTGGTGAGCACCGCGATCGAGACCATCCAGCTGCTCTTCCTGCCCACGCGGGTGGCCGACGTGCGCGATCTCGTCGCCAACACCACCGGCGCGACGCTGGGCATCGCGCTCGCCCTGCGCGTGCGGGCGTTCACAGCGAGCACATAAGCGGTGCCATAGAAAGCTCATAGATACGAGAGCACAATGAGTCGCATGACCGCGACCGCCGCCGCCCCCGCCTTCACCCGCCCCGACGGGAGCGCCCTGCGCGTTCTCGTCGTCGACGACGAGCAGATGCTCACCGACCTGCTGTCGATGGCCCTGCGCATGGAGGGCTGGGACGTCAAGACCGCCGGCTCCGGCTTCGACGCGCTGCAGTCGGCTCGCGACTTCGAACCGGATGCCATGGTGCTCGACATCATGATGCCCGACCTCGACGGCATGGCGGTGCTGCAGCGGCTGCGCCACTCGGGCAACGACGTGCCCGTGCTCTTCCTCACGGCGAAGGACGCGGTGGCCGACCGGGTCGCCGGTCTCACCGCGGGCGGCGACGACTACGTCACCAAGCCGTTCAGCCTCGAAGAGGTCGTCGCGCGTCTGCGCGGCCTCATGCGCCGCGCCGGCACCGCGCTCACGCGCGACTCCGAGCCGATCCTGCGCGTCGGCGACCTGTCTCTGAACGAGGACAGCCACGAGGTCGTGCGCGCCGGCAGAGAGATCGAGCTGACCGCGACAGAATTCGAGCTGCTGCGCTTCCTCATGCGCAACCAGCGTCGCGTGGTGTCGAAGGCGCAGATCCTCGACCGTGTGTGGAACTACGACTTCGGCGGGCGCTCCAGCGTCGTCGAGCTGTACATCTCGTACCTGCGCAAGAAGATCGACGCGGGCCAGGAGCCGCTCATCCACACCGTCCGCGGCGTCGGCTACATGATCAAAGCTCCTCAGTGAGCATCCTGCCCCGACCCGCTCCCCCGCTGCCGGACGCGGGCCCGCGCGAGAGCGTGCGCGCACGGCTGCGGCGTCCGTGGACGCTGCAGGCGCGTCTGATGACCGCGGTGATCGGCATGGTCGCGTTCATCCTTGTGATGATCGGCATCTCGACCAGCGCGATCCTCAGTCAGGTGCTGATCTACAACCTCGACGCCTCCGTCACCGACACGGCGTCGTCGATCCAGCCGCGTGCCGCCTTCCAGTCGAGTGCCGAGAACGTGCTCGAATCGACGCGCTTCCCCGACGGCACGCTCCTCGTGCTGAACTCCGTCACCTCGGAGCGGATCACCGGCGCCGTCGTCGACTCCGACGGGCCCCGCGCCCTTACCGACGACGACCTCGGTCAGATCGCCAAGAGCCTGCAGTCGGCGGACGACTCGGCACTGACGGTGAACCTGCCGAACCTGGGCGAGTACCTGGTGCGGTCGTACGCCGCGCCCGGCGGCGGCGCGTTCCTCGTGGGCCTGCCCCTGTCGAACGTCACCGGCACCATCGGCGCGATCCTCACCACCGTCGCCCTCGTGACCGCCGGGGGCCTGCTGCTGCTCGCCGTCATCATCGCCATCGTCATCCGCCTCGGTCTGCGCCCCCTGCGCGCCGTCGCCGAGACCGCGACGCGCGTCGCCTCGCTGCGCATGGAAGAGGGCGACGTCTCGATCACCGAACGCGTGCCCGCCGATCAGGTCGACACGACCACCGAGATCGGGCAGGTCGGTGCGGCGCTGAACACCCTGCTCGACCGCGTCGACGCCTCGCTCACCGCTCGCCAACGCAACGAAGAGCTGATGCGCCGATTCGTGGCGGATGCCAGTCACGAGCTGCGCACGCCCCTGGCATCCATCCGCGGGTTCAGCGAACTGTCGCTACGCGCCATGCGGCAGGCGCAGGACGATGAGAGCCGCCAGCGCGTCGCCCTGGCCGTGGAGACCACCGAGCAGTCTCTCGAGCGCATCCAGGCGCAGTCGATCCGCATGACCACGCTGGTCGAAGACCTGCTGCTGCTGGCCCGCCTCGACGAGGGGCAGGAGCTCGTCTACGGCTCCGTCGACCTGACACGCCTCGCCGTCGAAGCGGTCGGCGACGCCCGCCCCGCCGGACCTGACCATTCGTGGACGATCGACGTGCCCGACCAGCCGGTCGAGCTCGCCGGCGACGCCTCGCGCCTGCACCAGGTCGTGGCCAACCTCCTGGCCAATGCCCGCACCCACACTCCCCCGGGGAGCGAGGTCGCCGTGTCGGTCGCGCACGAAGGCGCCGAAGCGGTGCTGCGCGTGCACGACGACGGCCCCGGCATCGACCCCTCGGTCGCGGCCCAGCTGTTCGAGCGCTTCGCGCGCGCCGATCGCTCGCGCGACCGCAAGACCGGCGGCACGGGGCTCGGACTCTCGATCGCCCGCGCGATCGTCGAGGCCCACCGCGGCACCATCTCAGTGCGCAGCGTCCCCGGAGACACGACCTTCGAGGTGCGGCTGCCGGCGAAGCCGGCCGACCCGGTCTGAGGGGGAACCGGCGCGATCGACAATGGGAATGACCGGCAGTCTGCATTCGCCGTCGATTGCTCGTCAGGAATGTCCCTCTCGATATGCTGAGCAACGCCTGGGCGGCCCAGGCCCCTCTCGTGAAAAACGAGATGGAGCATTCGGAGGTACGTGTGTTGATTCGGGCACGCAATTGCGGGGTCTTCACCGTCGCATTCTTCGCATTGGTCATCTCGACCGCCGTTCCGGCACACGCTGACGTGGTCCCCTCGCCGGAAGCGACCGAAGAGGTCGTCGACCAGCCAGCGCCCTCGGACCCGCCCCCTTCCCCCGAGCCGTCGGCGCCAGAAGAGAGCTCCGAACCCGCTCCGACGGAGCCGGTGGAGACGACCGCGCCGTTGGTGCCTCCCGGGGCGCCCGTGGGCACCGCGACCTTCGACCCGTCCCGTCCCCCCGGCACCGTCGTCGAAACATTCCGCTCAGGGAACGGGACGACGACGTCGGGCGGGACGGGCGCTGAGGTGCCCCGGAGCAACGCCCCCGCCCCTCGGGTCGTCGAGCCGGCGGAGAAGCCCACCGAGAGCGCCACCGCATCGCCCACTTCCGCCACCCCCACCGCGTCGCCCACCCCCGTCACCGCACGGGAAGGATCGGCGGGGTCGGGCGTGACCGTGCGGGCGACGTCTGAGCAGACCGCATCCGCACCGACTCTCCCCAGCCTGATCATCGGGTTGGTGGTTCTCGTCGGCGGACTGGTGATCGTGAGGTATCGCGGTTCCGTGTGGAAGGCCGCGGGGCGGGCGGTTCCGGGAGGTTCCAGCGAACGCGTCGACGGCCTCCCGGGCCCGTTCCGGGTCGGAGTCGTGGGTGCGATCGTCGCGCTCATCGGGGTCATCATGAACGGTTACGCGGGGTGGCAGCTCTGGGGCTCCCTCGTGTCATGAGGGGCGCATCCGTCCACGGAGAGGACCCCGCATGGACATGAAGCTCGAACTCATCCCCGTCCCGGTCTCGGACGTCGACCGCAGCAAGACCTTCTACGTCGATGCCGTCGGGTTCCACCTCGACCATGACGTCGAGCCGGGAAACGGCATGCGCATCGTGCAGCTGACACCGCCCGGCTCCGCGTGCTCCATCGCGTTCGGCATCGGGATGACCCGCCCGGATGCGGCTCCCGTCCACGGCATCCACCTCGTCGTGGACGACATCGCTGCCGTACGCGAACTCCTCCGGGCGCGCGGAGTAGACGTCGGTCCCGTCCGCGACCTGGGCGGGGTCGCGTACGCGTCATTCAGCGACCCGGACGGCAACACCTGGGAGCTGCAGTCGCTCGCCGGGTTGCGCGGACTCTGACGGGTCTCGAACGAGCGAGCCCCGGCGGTTCGCCGGCGGACGGGGACAACGAGCCGGGTCCACCGGATCGCGCCGGCGCCGACGGTGGCCCGGGCTCAGTACCCCGCGAACGCGTCGGTCGTCAGCGACTTCGCCTTGGCCAACGCGGGTGCGAGCGCCGAGATCAACCGCGGCGGCCCCGAGACGTAGGCCGCGCGCCGCGCGATGTCGGGGACCGCGCGCAGCAGCCCCTCGGCATCCACTCGGTCGGGCCCGGCCCACGTCCACGCGGCGGGCAGGTCACGCGGTTCGTCGCGCGAGTAGACCACGACCGGGATGCCGCTGGCGGCGATGTCGTCGCGGAAGGCGAGTTCCGCGGCCTGCGACACGACGTAGACGAGCACGACGTCGCGATCCTGCCCGGTCGCCGCGAGGTGACGCAGCTGCGACACGAACGGCGTCACCCCGATGCCGGCGGCGACCAGCAGGACGGGCGCCGTCGGACGCGACGGCAGGACGAAGTCGCCCCACACGCCCGTGACGGCGAGGGTCGACCCGGTCTCGACCGCCGCGAGGGCGCGCTTGTACGACGACTGCGACCCGTCCTTGAAGGCGATCCGCACCTCGGGCAGATCCTCGGGTGCCGAGGCGATCGAGAACTCCCGGCGCGTGCCGCGGGCGTCGGGCCGACGGTGCGGCACGTCGAGTTCGAGGTACTGGCCGGGCGAGAACGAGAAGGGCCGCGCGGCGTGGAACGTCAGTTCGCGCACGGTGGGCGTGAGGTCGCGACGCCGCTCGACGCGCAGGCGCACGGCCGCCCGCAGGCACAGCAGGAACGCCAGCAGGTTGCCGATCAGCAGGGCCCGCTCCTGACCGAGGGTGATCTCGCCGACGGGCAATGGCCAGCCGGCCAGAATGCCGACGACGATCGCGACGAGGTACTGCTGCGTGCGGCGCGGAGGAAGTGTGAGGGGCTCGGACAGCATGAAGGCGCCGAGGAACAGGAACGGCGACGAGAACGCCACCTGCAGTAGCACGGCGGGGACGTCGACGGGGAAGCCCGCCGCCTGGAACTGCACCGTGGTGCGGGTGAACGCCACAGCCATCGCCACGACCCAGAAGACCGCGACGAGCGGCAGTTTGTCGGTGCGCAGCAGCAGGAGGACGCCGAGCACGATCACGGGGGCGGCGAGCCAGGGCGAACCCACCCACCAGGCGGACGAACCCAGGTCGGGCGCCCAGATGCTCACGATCGTCAGCACGCTGGCGCCGGTCGCGGCGGGATTGAAGATGTGTCGCCCGCGCCAGACGAGCAGGTACTTCGACGCGGATGCCACCACTCCCGCGAGAGCGAGACCCGCAAGACCCAGCGGCTCGATGCCGGGACGCAGCACGAACAGCAGGATCAGCGCGGTGATGAGCGAGGACTCCAGACGCCGCGGCATCCGGAGCACGCTCTGCGCGACGAGATCCGTCGCGCCGCACGCGAGCGCCAGCACGATCGCGCTCGCGACCAGCTCGAGCGGTTCGGGCACGACGAGCCCGGCGAACGACAGCACGAGCGCGATGAGCGCGAGCAGGCCGAGTGACGACAGGACCAGCCGGTACATCGACACGCGGCCGATCACACCGAGAACGCGGGTCGAGCCCGCGGTGAGGGTGGCGCTCATGAGAAGACCTTTCCGGGGAATCCGTGCGACCACTCCGCGCGGCCGTCGGTGCGCATGCGCACCCAGTGCGCGTTCCAGGATGCCGCGAGCTCGGGCCCGCCGTCGAAGAACAACGCCGTGGCGAGGGCGTCGGCCCGCATGGCCGTGTCGGCCAGCGCCCACGTGGCGGCGAAGGCGCGAACCGGTACCCCCGTGCGGGCATCGAGCACGTGGTGCAGACCGTCGCCCCAGGCGCGCCGGTTGATGGCCGATGCGCACAGCGCGGCGTCGGCAACGGTGACCACTCCGATCGCGAGCGTCGGATCGTACGGATGCTCGAGGCCCACGCGCACGGGTGTCCCCCGGGCCGCGAGATCGCCCGACGCGTCGACGACGACATCGCCGTCGACGTGCGCGCGCACGGTGTCGAGCACGAGGTCGACCAGGCGTCCCTTGCCGAGGGCTCCGACGTCGATCGTCGACGGCGTCGACACGCTCAGCCGCCCCTCGCGCAGAGACACCGTCTCGCGCCACGCCGGCGACGGCTCGGGCGCGCCTGACGGCGCGAGCGACAGTCGCGCGTCGTATCCGAGGCGGGCCAGCGCATCGCCGACCAGCGGGTTGACGGCGCCGACCGTCGCCCGATCGAGCTCGTCGTACAGCGAGAGCATGGCATCCGCATCGGCCGGGGCGGGAACGGATGCCGCGCGGCCCTGCGCCAGGGTGGTGATCATCGAATCGTCGCGGAAGCGCGACCATTCGCGGTCGAAGCGCTCGACGAGGGCCGACACGGCGTTGCGGACGACCGACGACAGCGGCTCGGCCGTGTCGATCGCCCACGACGTGCCGATCGCGTCGAAGGCCCAGGTCGAGCCCGTCGCGGTCGGGGTGGCCATGCTCGTCAGGCCTTGGCCTCGGTCTTGATGGTCTCGATGGCGTTGTTGAAGCCGCCGCTCGTCAGCGACGAGCCGGCGACCTTGCTCACGGAGATCTCGTCGAGCTTCTTGCCGACGACCTCGCCCTGGATGCCGCCGATGAACTCGCTCTGGTAGCGCTTGGACTCGGCGGCCTGCGGGTCGCCGGTCACCTCGACCGCCGTGATGGTGTCGTCGGCGATCGTGAGGGTCACGTCGACGGTCTCGACGCTCTCGGGCGTGGCGTACTGACCGGTCGCCTCGTAGGTGCCGTCGGCGTAGGTGCCCGAAGACGTCGCGCTGCCGGTGGCGGCGCTCGCACTGGCCGAAGCGCTCGCGCTCGGCGCCGACGTGGCGGCGGGGGCGGATGCCGATTCGGCGGGGGCGGCGGCGTCGGTGTTCGTGCCGCCGGCGCAGCCCGCGAGGGTGACGATGCCGGCGACGCCCAGCAGGGCGGTGCCGATGCGGACGGGACGGGGTACGGCTGTGGTGCGGATCATGAGGGTCCTCCTTCGGTCGTGCCTCGCGGCGCGGTGCTGCTCACGGTAGGGACACGACCTTGACGGCAGCCCGGTTCATTCTTTTGTGCCGGCTGTGAGCGGGCGACCCGTGGGGAGGCCTCGGGAACCGCACACAACCTCCGCGATGTGCACAACCTCCGCCGGGACCCGCCGAATCGCGCTGACTTTGCGCGCATCGCCGACGACGCGCACCGCGCCGCGACCCGAGGCGGCCGCACACAACCTCCGCGATGTGCACAACCTCAGCCGGGACCCGCCGAATCGCGCTGACTTTGCGCACATCGCCGACCATGCGCACCGCGCCGCGACACGAGGCGGCCGCACACAACCTCCGCGATGTGCATATCCTCAGCCGAGACCCACCGAATCGCACTGACTTTGCGCACATCGCCGACCATGCGCACCGCGCCGCGACACGCCGCCCTCACGTCACTCGGCCACCTCCCGCGCGAGGAGATGGCCGAGGAAAGCGGGCAGCGCTTACGCGTCGCCGCCGAACATACTCGTGACCGAGCCGTCTTCGAAGACCTCGTGGATCGCGCGGGCCAGCAGCGGCGCGATCGGCAGCACCGTGAGGCGGTCGAAATGACGCTCGGGAGCCAGCGGAACGGTGTCGGTGATGACGACCTCGTCGATCGCGGCATCCTGAAGGCGCTCGGTGGCCGGGTCGCTGAAGATCGCGTGGGTCGCGGCGACGATCACCTTGCGGGCGCCGTTGGCCTTGAGCGCCTGCGCCGCCTTCTGGATGGTTCCGCCGGTGTCGATCATGTCGTCGACGAGCAGACAGGTGCGGCCGTTGACGTCACCGACGATCTCGTGCACCGAGACCTGGTTGGCGACCTTCGGGTCGCGACGCTTGTGGATGATCGCGAGCGGCGCACCCAGGCTGTCGGACCACGTGTCGGCCACACGCACGCGGCCCATGTCGGGCGAGACGACCGTGAGCGTCTCGCGGTCCTCGCCGGTGAGCTTCTGCTCGAAGTGCTCGAGCAGCACGGGCTTGGCGAAGAGGTGGTCGACGGGGCCGTCGAAGAAGCCCTGGATCTGCGCGGCGTGCAGGTCGACGCTCATGATGCGGTCGGCTCCGGCCGTCTTGAGCAGGTCGGCGACGAGTCGCGCGCTGATGGGCTCGCGTCCACGGCCCTTCTTGTCTTGCCGCGAGTACGGGAAATAGGGCGCCACGACGGTCACGCGCTTGGCGGACGCACGCTTGAGCGCGTCGAGCATGATGAGCAGCTCCATCAGCCACTCGTTGACCGGCGGGCCGAACGACTGCACGACGAAGACGTCGCAGCCGCGGATCGACACCTCGAAACGGGTGTAGATCTCGCCCGAGGCGAAGGTGCGGTGCTCGGTGGGGGCGAGCTCGGTGCCGAGGTGCTGCGCCACCTGCGCGGCCAGCTCGGGGTGCGAGCGACCGGTCGCGACGACGAGCCGCTTCTTGGTCTTGGCGACGAGCCCGGGGGCGATGCCGTTGTCGCGGTCGAGGTCTACACGGTTCTTCTTACGAGCCATCGGCCGCTTCCTGTTCAGCCCGAGCCCGCGCGGCCACGTCGGCCGCTGCGGTGCCCGGTCGGTTCTTCTCGACCCACCCCTCGATGTTCCGCTGGGGTGCCACACTGAGTGCCAGTGCGCCGGCCGGAACGTCCTTGCGGATCACCGCGCCGGCGCCCGTCTTGGCGCCGTCTCCAATCGTAACCGGCGCCACGAAGACGTTGTGCGATCCGCTGTGCACCTCGTCGCCGATGACCGTGCGGTGCTTGGTCAGATCGTCGTAGTTCGCGGTGATCGCGCCGGCGCCGAGGTTGACCCCGCGGCCGATGTCGGTGTCGCCGATGTAGGAGAGGTGGGGCACCTTGCTGCCCTCGCCGATGGAAGAGTTCTTCACCTCGACGAAGGTGCCGACCTTGCCCTTCACGCCCACGCGGGCGTTGGCGCGCAAGTAGGCGAAGGGTCCGACGGTCGCGCCCGCGTCGACGACGGCGAGCGTCGCGTCGGAGCGGGTGATCGTGGCATCCTCTCCCACCTCGCAGTCGACGAGGCTGGTGTCGGGGCCGATCGTCGCACCCGAGGCGATGACGGTGGCGCCGCGCACGTGGGTGTTCGGGAGGATGGTCACGTCGGGGGCGAGGGTCGCCGTGACGTCGATCCAGGTCGTGGCGGGGTCGACGACCGTGACGCCCTCGAGCTGCCACCGCCGCACGGTGCGGGCGTTGAGAGTGCGCCCGGCCTCCGACAGCTGCACCCGATCGTTCACGCCGAGGGCGGCCGAGGCGTCGGGGGTGAGGGATGCCGCGACCCCCAGCTGCGCGTCACGCAGAAGCCCGATGACATCGGTGAGGTATTTCTCGCCCTGCGCGTTGTCGGTGCCGACGAGCGCGAGCTGCGTGCGCAGGGGAGCGGCCTGGAAGACGTACACGCCCACGTTGATCTCGGTGACGGCCGCCTCGTCGTCGGTGGCATCCTTCTGCTCGACGATGCGGCGCACGCCGTCGACCTCGTCGCGCAGGATGCGGCCGTAGCCGAACGGCTGGTCGACGCGGGCACTCAACAAGGTCACGGCGGTGCCGCCCGAGCGGTGCGTCGCGAGCAGCTCGGTGAGGGTGCCGGTCTCGAGAAGCGGCACGTCGGCGCTCAGCACGAGCACGTCGCCCTCGAAGCCCTCGAGCGCGCCGAGCGCGGCCTCGACCGCGCGACCGGTGCCCGGCACCTCGTCTTGATCGACGACGATCACGCCGGGGGCGAGCTCGGCGACGGTCTCGGCGACGAGCTCGCGCTCGTGCCGCACGACCACGACGATGCGCGCCGGATCGAGGGATGCCGCGGTGTCGAGCACGTGACCGACGAGCGGGCGACCGCCGACGGGGTGCAGCACCTTGGGAGTGCGGGAGCGCATGCGCGTTCCCTGACCCGCGGCGAGGACGACGACGGCCAACTCGGTCGGTGATGTCATGCTCCGCCGCCAGGATTCGAACCTAGACCTAACAGCTCCAAAGGCTGTCGTGCTGCCGTTACACCACGGCGGACCGTGCCCGCGGGCACCGGTCAAGTCTGCCAGACGGCGCGGCCCCGCACCCGCGCCTTCCCACAGGGACCGCCATAATGAGACCGTGAGCCGGGACAGCGACGAGGTGGATCGCATCGTCGACGCCTGGGTCCGGCAACGTCCCGACCTGGACTTCTCGCCCCTCGAGGTGCTGTCGCGCGTGGCGCGGCTCTCACGCCACCTCGACATCGCCCGCAAAGAGGCGTTCCGCCGCAGCGACATCGAGTCGTGGGAATGGGACGTGCTCTCCGCGCTCCGTCGCGCCGGCGAGCCGTACCAGTTGAGCCCGAAGCAACTGCTGCAGCAGACCCTCGTCTCCAGCGGCACCATGACCAACCGGATCGACCGCCTCGTCGCCCGCCGGTTCGTGCGGCGCGAAGCCGATCCCGGAGACGGACGGAGCATCCTCGTGACCCTGACCGACGACGGCCGCGTGCGCGTGGATGCCGCCATCACCCGCCTCGTCGATGCCGAGGCCCTCCTGCTCGAGGGCCTCTCGCGCGGCGATCGCGAGCGCCTCGCGACGCTGCTGCGCAAGCTGAGCCTCGGATTCGACGCATGAGCGCCCCCGTCGCCTCCCCGTCGCGGTGGCGCGGCGTGCGCGCATGGTTCGACGTGCGCTTCCGCTCCCCCGCCGCGATCTACGGCCTGATCGTCTTCGCCGCGTTCGTGACGATCGCCGACGACCATGCCGAGACGGTGGGCGAGGTACTGCTCAGCGCATCCAGCTCGCTCGTCGTGTTCTTCATCGCCCACGTCTTCGCCCACACCCTCACCCAGCACGCGGAGCACGGTCTCTGGCACGCGACGCTCGACGGCGTCCGTCATGGCGCTGGCATGCTCTACGCCTCGGTGCCGTCGGTGCTCGCGCTCGTGTTCGCCGACGCGGCGGGCATGTCGGTCGACGACGCGTCGGAGCTGTGCGGCTGGTCGACGTTCGTGGTGCTGGGGATCCTCGGCTACTTCGCCTACGCGCGGCGCAGGGCGCACCTCGTGATGCGCCTGCTCGGCGCGTTCGCGACCGCGTGCCTGGGCCTGTTCATCGTCGTGCTCGAGTACGCGGTGCACTGAGCCCGCGAGCCGCCGCCCCTTCGTGCCGGGAGGGCTTCCCGGGAGCGGAGGACGGATGCCGCGGAAACGATCCTCCGTAGCCGCGATCTCCTCCGCTCACCGGCTGACCGAGCCGCGCGTCGCGCGAGAACCCGACGCCCGCGCCGGGAGGAATTCCCGGGAACGGAGGACGGATGCCGCACAGATGCTCCTCCGCAGCCGCGATCTCCTCCGGTCGCGGGGCTCACCCTCGCGGCGGACCGGCGCTCAGCCGATGGCCTCGGTCAGCTCGAACCACTTCATCTCGAGCTCGTCGCGCTCGGCCTCGAGTGCCGAGATGCGCTGCATCTCCTTGCCGAGACCCTCGTAGTCCGACTGATCGTGATCGGCGAGGGCCGTCTTGGCCGTGTCGATCTGCTGCTGCAGCTTCTCGATGCGCCGCTCGGTGGCCGACGCCTCCTTCTGCGCCGCGCGCAACTCGGCGCCCTGCAGACCCGGTGCCGCTGCGGCGGCGCCCGACGATGCCGGCCGCGAGGGCTCGGCATCCTGGATCGCCCGCAGGCGCAGGTATTCGTCGACGCCTCCGGGAAGGTGACGGAGCCTGGTGTCGAGGATCGCGTACTGCTGGTCGGTGACGCGCTCGAGGAAGTACCGATCGTGCGACACGACGATGAGGGTGCCCGACCACGAGTCGAGCAGGTCTTCCATCGCGGCGAGCATGTCGGTGTCGAGGTCGTTGGTCGGCTCGTCGAGGATGAGCACGTTCGGTTGGTCGAGGATGACGAGCAGCAGCTGCAGGCGCCGCTTCTGCCCGCCGGACAGGTCTTTCACGGGGGTGGACAGCTGGGCGCTCGAGAATCCGAGACGCTCGAGGAGCTGACCGGGGGTGAGCTCCTGCGCCTTCGAACCGGCGCCGAACGAGTAGGTCGTGCGTAGCCCCGAGATGACCACGCGCACCGGGTCGTTCAGATGCTGATCGAGCTCGTCGAGGCGCTGGGTGAGGGTGGCGACCTTGACGGTCTTGCCGCGCTTGACCCGCCCTGACGTGGGCTCCAGCGACCCGGTGACGAGGTTCAGCAGCGTCGATTTTCCGGCACCGTTCACACCGAGGATGCCGGTGCGCTCGCCCGGCGCGATGCGCCACTCGACGTCTCTGAGCACGGTGTGATCGCCGTAGGTGACGCCCACGTCGAGCAGATCGACCACGTCTTTGCCGAGGCGCGCCACCGCGAGCGACTGCAGAGCCACCTTGTCGCGGATCTCGGGTACGTCGGCGATGAGCTCGTTCGCGGCGTCGATGCGGAACTTCGGCTTCGACGTGCGGGCGGGAGCCCCGCGGCGCAGCCACGCGAGTTCTTTGCGGGCGAGATTCTGGCGGCGTTGTTCGATGGATGCCGCCTGGCGATCGCGCTCCACCCGCTGCAGGATGTACGCCGCATAACCGCCCTCGAAGGGCTCGACGATGCGGTCGTGCACCTCCCACGTCGTGTTGCAGATCTCGTCGAGGAACCACCGGTCGTGCGTGACCACGAGAAGGCCGCCGGCGCTCGGGGCCCAGCGCTTCTTGAGGTGTGCCGCGAGCCACGTGATCGCCTCGACGTCGAGGTGGTTGGTGGGCTCGTCGAGGAAGAGCACGTCCCAGTCACCGGACAGCAGCTTCGCCAGCGCGACACGGCGGCGCTGACCGCCCGAGAGGTCGCCGAGGCGCGCGTCCCACGCCAGGTCGCCGAGGAGGCCCGCGATCACGTCGCGCGTGCGCGCGTCGCCCGCCCACTCGTGCTCGGCGCGATCGCCGACGACCGCGTGCCCGATCGTGTCGTCGTCGTCGAGGGTGTCCTGCTGGTCGAGCACGCCGACGGTCACCCCGCCGCGCACCGTGACGCGCCCGCCGTCGGGTTCGCGGATGCCCGCGAGCATGCCGAGCAGACTCGACTTGCCGTCGCCGTTGCGGCCGACGATGCCGATCCGATCACCCTCGTTCACGCCCAGCGAGACGGAGTCGAAGACGACCTTGGTCGGGTATTCCAGGTGCAGGGCTTCGCCCCCGAGCAGATGTGCCATATCCGTCCCAGGCTACGCGGTGCCCGGCGCGGTGCAGTGCGCTGCGGTCGCGATGCCGACGCGTGGCATCCGGGAACCACAGCGGGGCCGCCCGGCGAACCGGACGACCCCGCGATGAGAAGACGACTCAGAAGCCGTTGGCGGCGAGCCACTCCTCGGCGATGTCGGCCGACGACTCCTGGTCGACGGTCGACTTCACGTTCAGCTCGACGAGACCCTCGGGCGTGAGCGCTGCGCTGACCTTGTTGAGCACGTCGGCCACGTCGGCGGCGACGTTCGAGTTGACCACCGGCACGACGTTCGAGGCCAGGAACAGGCCCTTCGGGTCGGTGAGGGTGACCAGATCGTCGGTCTGGATGCGCGGGTCGGCCGTGTAGACGTTCGCGACCTGGATCGTGCCGGCGACGAGGTCGTCGACGGTGGTCTCACCGGTGGGCGAGAACTGCACCGTGACGCCGTAGGTCGACTGCAGGCCGGTGGGGCCGTACGGACGCTCGGCGAGTTCGGCGTTGCCGCCGAGGGTCACACCCGAGGTCACCTTGGCGAGATCGGCGATCGAGGTGAGGCCGTTCGCGTCGGCGAACGCCTTGGTCACCGTGTACGAGTCCTGGTCGGTGGCCTCGGACTGGTCGAGCACCTCGAGGCCCTCGGGCAGGGCGGCGGGGAGCGCCGCGTACACCTCGTCGGCGGTGCGCGCCGTGGTCTCGGCGTCGAAGAACTGCAGCAGGTTGCCGGTGTACTCCGGGAACACCGACACGGTGCCGTCTTCGAGCAGCGGGATGTAGGCGTCGCGCTGACCGATCTGGAACTGGCGGGTCACGGTCTTGCCCGCGCTCTCCAGAGCCTGGGCGTAGATCTCGGCGATGATCTCGTTCGAGTAGTACGCCTGCGAGCCGACGACGATGGTGTCGGACGAGGCCGAGGCGTCTCCGCCGCCGTTGCTGAGGGGGTCGCTCGATCCGCCGGCGCAACCGGCGAGGGCGATCGAAGCGACAGCGAGGCCGGCGAAGACGCCGAGGCCCTTCCGGGTTCGTGCTGTGAACATGGGTGCTCTCTTTCTGGTGAACAGGATTCGGGTGGGTCAGGGAGTCGCCGGTGGCGCCGTCGGCGCCCCCACGGCGATGGCCTCGGCGCGACGCTGCCGGGCGGAACGGCGCTGCGGCTGCGACGCGCCGGCGACACGGATGCCGCGGGGCACGACGAGGTGCTGGAGCAGGGCGAACAGCCCGTCGGTGATCAGGGCGAGCAGGGCGACCAGGATCGCGCCGCCGATGAGGATGTCGAATCGACGGAGCGGGATGGCCGCGATGATGTACTGCCCGAGTCCGCCGAGGCCGATGTAGGCGGCGATCGTCACGGTCGCGAGCACCTGCAGGGTCGCTGCGCGGATGCCGCCGACGAGAAGAGGGAGCCCGAGGGGCACCTCGATGCGCCAGAAGACCTGCATCTCGGTCATGCCCATCGAGCGGCCCGCGTCGATGACCCGCCGGTCGATGGCCTCGAACCCGGTGTACGCACCGGCCAGAAGCGACGGGATCGCGAGGATGACGAACGAGATGACCGCCGCCTCGGGCTTGTGCAGCACGCCCAGCAGCAACGTCAGCAGAATGAGCAGGCCGAAGGAGGGGATGGCACGCGCGGCACCCGAGATCGCGACGGCGGTCTCGCGGCCCTTGCCGGTGTGGCCGATGTACCAGCCGAGCGGGATGGCGATGGCCCCCGCGATGAGGATCGCCACGAGCGTGTAGAGAAGCTGCACGCCGACCGCGACGGGAATCGCGTCGAATTGCCCCGGGTCTCCCGAGAAGATCCAGGCGATGGCCTCGCCGATGAGGTTCATGCCTTCACCAACGTTCGGTTGCCCTGACGCGACACCGTCTTCACGCCGCGCGTCCACGGCATGAGCAGGCGCCCCGCGATCACGAGCAGCAGGTCGATGACGAGCGCCAGCACCACGACCGCCACGACGCCCGCGAAGACCTCCGGGATGATGCGGCGTTGCAGACCGTTCGTGAACAGGTAGCCCAGGTTCTGAATGCCGACCAGGATGCCGACCGTGGCCAAGGCGATCGTGCTCGCCGAGGTGACACGCAGACCCGCCAGCACGACCGGACCGGCGAGCGGGAACTCCACCGCCCAGAAGCGGCGGAACGAGCCGTAGCCGATCGCCGTGGATGCCTGGCGCACCCCGGCATCCACCGAATCGAGTCCGTCGGCGACCGCGCGCACGAGGATCGCGACGGCGTAGATGGCGAGGGCCACGATGAGGTTCGTCTCGCTGACGATGCTGTACCACCCGGTGACCACCGGTACGAGGATGAGCAGCGCCAGCGACGGGATCGTGTACAGCAGACCGGTGATGGTGATGACGCTGCTGCGCACGAGCCGGTAGCGCCACGCCACCCACCCCAGCGGGATGCTCACGATGAACCCCGCGATCAGGGCGATGAGGCTCTGGCGCAGATGCACCAGCGTCAGGTCCCCGATGAGCTCGAGGTTGTTTCCGACCCAGTTCACGGGCGGGTGTCCTCCACCAGGGAGCCCTGCGTGCGTCCCTCGGCATCCACCACGACCGTGCCGTTGGCGGTCTGCTTCAGGTGCAGGGCGCGCTTGCCCTTGACGGCCCCGATGAAGCTCGCCACGAAGTCGGATGCCGGGTTCTCGACGATCTCGCTCGGGGTGCCGACCTGTGCGATCTTCGCGCCCTTCTCGAGGATGACGACCTGATCGCCGAGCAGAAACGCCTCATCGATGTCGTGCGTGACGAAGACGATGGTCTTGCCGATGTCGCTCTGGAGACGGATGAGCTCCTGCTGCAGCTCGTCGCGCACGATGGGGTCGACGGCGCCGAACGGCTCGTCCATCAGCAGGATGTTCGGGTCGGCGGCGAGGCCGCGGGCGACGCCGACACGCTGCTGCTGACCGCCCGAGAGCTGACTCGGGTAGCGGTCGGCCATGGCGACGTCGAGACCCACGGTCTTCATCAGTTCGAGGGCGCGGGCGCGGGCGGTCTTGCGGTTCTGGCCCTGCAGCACCGGTACGGTCGCGATGTTGTCGGCGACCGTGAAGTGCGGAAGCAGCCCGGAATTCTGCATGACGTAGCCGATGCTGCGCCGCAGCTGCACGGCGGGTTTGGCGCCGATGTCGTCGCCGTCGATCGTGATCGAGCCCGACGAGGGTTCGACCATGCGATTGATCATGCGCAACAGGGTGGTCTTGCCGCAGCCGGATGAACCGACGAACACCGTGGTCTTGCGCGACGGGATGACAAGGTGGAAATCGTCCACGGCACGGGTGCCGTCGGGGAAGACCTTGGAGACGGCCGAGAACTCGATCATGCGCGAACCGACCTCAGTCGGAGACCACGACCTTGCGGTCGAAGGCGACGTAGCCGGCGAAGTCCTTACCGACGCGCTCGACCGCGCCCGGGCGCAGGTCGGGGTACGACCACGCTCCGTCGGCCAGTTCGGCACCGTCGAGCGAGATGTTCCAGTACTGCGCGGCACCCTTCCACGGGCACGTGTAGGGCGTGGGGCTCTGCTGCAGCGCACCCTCGCGAACGGCCCGCGGCGGGAAGTACCAGTTGCCCTCGATCGAGGCCAGGTCGTCGCGGTCTGCTTCGGCGATCACGACGCCGTCGAGCACTGCCTTCATGGGATACCCCCTCCGTGGACCCCGCGGGCACGGCACCCAGCGGCGGCGGACCACCTCGGACGAGGCTAGCGAGGTACCCATCGCGCAATCCGAACATTGCCCCGTATGTCGACCTGAGCTATGGTGCCACGGCCTTGCGCGCCGGTGGCTTCGACGGGCTCAGCCATCTCCGCCGGGATCCGCAGCCGCAGCCGAAGTCCCTGAGCCCGTCGAAGGGACCGGCATCCACCGGGGTCAGACGACGCGGGCGCCAGGGACCGGGCCGTGCACGTGCAACGCCACCAGGCCCGCCGCACTCAGTGTCACCTGGAGGTCGATGGCCGACGCCTCATCGGCCGCGAGGAAGGCCAGGGTCGGACCGGAGCCCGAGACCAGACCGGCGAGCGCGCCGGAGCTCTCGCCGCGTTCGAGCACGCGCGCCAGGTCGGGGCGCAGGTGCAGAGCCGGCGCCTGCAGGTCGTTGCGCAGCGTCGCGGCCAGCATCTTGGCGTCGCCCTGGCGCAAGGCGTGCAGCACGTCGGGGTCGACCGCCGGCACGCGCGGCGCCGGGCCGATGTCGACGGCGTGGCGCTCCCGGTGCGCGTCGAGCTCGCCGTAGACGACGGGCGTCGACATGCCGACCTCGTTCGGCACGAGCACCCAGTCGAACCGCCCGCGGGCGAGGGCGGGGCTCAACTCGTCGCCACGCCCCGTTCCCACCGCGGTCCCGCCCATGAGCGCGAAGGGTACGTCGGCCCCGAGGCGGGCAGCCAGACGGGCGAGCTCGCTCGTCGGCATCCCGAGCCCCCACAGCGCGTCGCACGCGACGAGGGCCGCGGCCGCGTCGGCCGATCCGCCCCCCATACCGCCGGCCACGGGCACCGCCTTGCGGATCGACAGGTGAGCGCCACGGTCGACGCCGGCCGTCTGCGCGAGCAGTCGGGCGGCGCGGAGCGCGAGGTTGCGGTCGTCGGTGGGGACGCCCTCGACGTCGACGGGACCGCGCGCCGACACCTCGAGCGAGAAGCCGTCGGCGGGCGTCGCCGTCATCTCTTCGTACAGCGAGACCGCCTGGAACGCCGTGGCGAGTTCGTGGTACCCGTCGTCTTGCACGTCGCCGACCTCGAGGAAGACGTTGATCTTCCCCGGTGCGCGGACACGGACGGATGCCGGCGTGTGCGGCGTCATCGTCTCGCCCCTCCCCCCGCGCGCCCGGCGGGACCGGCGTGTGCGAGACTGATGCTTCGGTCCGCTTCCTCCCGATGCTCGCCTGGCGGTACGGGCAGGTCCGGGCCGGAGCGAGCGATCTGAGTCACTCTTCGACAGTAGCGCTCCGCTCCCCGACGTTCGCCGCCGTCGCCGAAACGTCTTCGAAACCCCGCAACCGTACGGTGACGGGATCCCGTCCCCTACCCCCGAGGAGGCAGCATGCGCCCGATGGTCCCCCTGTCGATCGACGCCGACCCCTGGCGCGCCCTGCTTTCACGATCCGACATCCGGATGCACGACGGCATCCTGCACATCGTCGACGACACCGCCACCCCGGCCCTCGCCGAGCGCGACGATCTGCTGACCGCCGCCGCCGCGATCGAGGCCGCGGGGGTGCGCGTGCTGCTGGTGCGCGACGCCAACCGCCGCCCCAAGCTCGTCGTCGACACCGTCGACGCCGAGGCCGCGATCACCGCGCTGCACGATCCCGACCTGGGGCCGGTCTACCTCAAGGCCCGCGGCGAAGACCCTGTGCCGGCGCACAGCGTCCACCCCTCCGCCGGTTCTGTGCAGGCCTACGCCGTCTTCCGCCCGCGTACCTCCACCGAGGGGTCCTACCGGTACGGCGCGTCGCTCGCTCCGCGCCTCGAACTCTGGCGCTTCGGCGACAAGACGGTCGAAGCCCCGCGCCCCAGCGCCCTCAGCCGCCGCCGGTTCGCCGCGGCCGACCTCGACCTCGTCGAGGTGGAACGCTACGGGCGCCGCTGGACGACCATCTCGGGCATGTTCGATCCGCACCCGAACGAGTTCACCGCCGATGTCGACATGGTGTTCTCGTGGGTCGACGGCTCGTCGAGCGAGTTCCAGCGTCAGCGTGCTGCGCGCATGAAGGGGTACGTCGTCGGCGACGGCGACGACAACGCCGCCCGGTACCGCCAGGTCGACGAGCTGCGCTACGCGCTGCGGAGCGTCCACATGTACGCCCCGTGGGTGCGCCGCATCTTCATCGCGACCGACTCCCCCACCCCCGAGTGGCTCGCCGATCACCCCAAGGTCACGATCGTGCGCAGCGAGGAGTTCTTCGCCGATCCCTCGGTGCTGCCCACGCACAACTCGCACGCCGTCGAGGCGCAGCTGCACCGCATCCCCGGTCTCGCCGAGCACTTCCTCTACAGCAACGACGACATGTTCTTCGGCCGGCCCGTGACCCCCGAGCTGTTCTTCAGCGGCGGTGGCGTGAGCCGTTTCGTCGAGAGCGGCGTGCGCATCGGCAGCGGCCCTGCGCACGTCGAGCGCTCCGGCCATGACAACGGTCTGCGCGTCAACCGCGCGCTGCTGAAGGAGCGCTTCGGGCGGGTCATCACGCTCGATCTCGAACACTGCGCGACGCCGCTGCGCCGTTCGGTGGCCTTCGAGCTCGAGCGGGAGTTCGCCGACGATTACGCCCGGACCGCCGCGAGCCGGTTCCGCTCGGCGACCGACATCTCGGTCACCAACAGCCTCTACCACTACTACGCGCTGGCGACCGGACGCGCGATCGTGACGACCGAGCCGCGCACCCGCTACGTGCAGACCACGCAGCTCGACTCGCTGCGCACCATGGAGCGCCTCGTCTCGCGTCGTGACACCGACATGTTCTGCCTCAACGACGGCAGCGTTCCCGAGATCCCCGAAGAGGTCCGGGTTCCAGCCCTCCGCGCGTGCCTCGAGCGGTACTTCCCCGTCGCGGCGCCATGGGAGAAGCCGGCGCTCAGCGCAGGATCGGCAGCGGCGTCGTCGGCGGCGACACCCGTCCGCTGAGTTCGCGGGCGGTCGGCACGACCAGCCCGGCCTCACGCAGACGTCGCTGCGACTCGGCGGCATCCACGTACTGCAGGGCCTCGGCGGCACCGAGGGGCACGACCGAGTGCACGACCGTCTCGTCGTACACGTGCACGATGTTGAATCCCTGGGCCGCGTCCTGCGGGCGCGTGCCGCCCACCGGCACCATGAGGTCTTGCGTGTAGCAGGTGGCGGATGCCACGGAGACCGGGATGCCGGCGAAGGTGGCGAACGTCGAGTAGTGCAGGTGACCGGCGAGGATCGCGCGCACGTCGGTGCCGCGCAGCACTGCGGCGAGGCTGCGTTGGTCGCGCAGCTCGACCGACGCCGCCAGATCGAGCACGCTCGGCACGGGCGGGTGGTGCATCGCGAGGATCGTGCCGAGAGGGGCGGGAGTGGCGAGCACGTCGGCGAGCCACGCCAACTGCTCGGCGGTGACCTCGCCGTGGTGCGCGCCCGGCACCGAGGTGTCGAGGGTGACGATGCGCAGGCCGTCGAACTCATCGACCCGGTCGACCGGTGCCGTGGGATCGGCGTCGTCGCCGGGCAGCAGGCTCGCGCGGAAGGCGGTGCGGTCGTCGTGATTGCCCATCACCCACACGACGCGCGTGGCGAGGCGTTCGGCGAGTGGCTCGACCAGGGCGCGCACACGCTCGTAGGCGTCGGTCTCACCGAAGTCGGCCAGGTCGCCGGTGAAGACCAGCGCGTTCGGCCGGATGCCGGACCCCTCGATCGCCGCGACCGCGCGGGCGAGGTAGGCCTCGGAGTCGACGTCGTCGTAGAGCGGGGTGCCGCCGGCACGCAGGTGGGTGTCGCTCAGGTGCAGCAGCACGCGTTCGGCGCGGGGGTATTCGGAGTAGCGCATCTCGAGTTCCTCTCGGGCCGTCGGGTGCGGCCTCGTCACCGGCGTGATGCTCCCGGTGCCTCGAAATGTTACAGACGTGTTTCGCGAACGCGTGATGAACACGTCGAGAATTCACCCAGACGCGTCATCCTCGGTAACGCGGGCTCCCTCCGGCCTCGACCTCGGCAACGGCGCGGCGCGGCGACGGACTCCCCGGCGAGCACAACGGCGGGAATCCTGCCCGACACGCCGCCGCCGCGGCTCCCCGGACGGCGCGCCGCCCGAAATCTCCGCAGTTGCGCACCGGCACGCGGCCCTGCAGCGCCGGCGGCGGTGCCGAGCGGCGCGTCAGAGGGCGGCGATACGGGCGTAGTCGTCGACGGTCAGCTGCTCCCCGCGCAGCGTCGGGTCGACACCGGCCTTCTCGAGCACCGCCGACGCGTCGGCAGCGGTGCCGCCGAGAACGCCGGACAACGCCTGCCGCAGCATCTTGCGGCGCTGCTGGAATGCGGCATCCACGATCTGGAAGGTGCGGAGACGGTGCTCCTCGGTCCCGCGAGGCTCGGCATCCCGATCGAAGCCGACGAGCACACTGTCGACGTTCGGGACCGGCCAGAACACCTGCCGCGAGACCGTGCCCGCCAGACGCCACGACCCGTACCACGCAGCCTTCACGCTCGGGGCGCCGTAGATCTTCGAACCGGAAGGCGCGGCGAGGCGCTCCCCCACCTCGGCCTGCACCATCACGACGCCGCGCTGCAGGTATGAGAAGGTCTCGAGGAAGTGCAGCAGCACCGGCACCGAGACGTTGTACGGCAGGTTCGCCACCAGCACGCTCGGTTCGCCCGGCAGCGTGTCGACGCGCAACGCGTCGGCGCCGATCACCGTCAGGCGACCATCGGGCACGTCGTGGGCGGCGGCAGTGGCGGGCAGTCGCTCGGCGAGACGGTGATCGATCTCGACCGCGACGACCGACGCCCCCGTCTCGAGGATCGCGAGCGTGAGGGATCCGAGGCCCGGACCGATCTCGACGACCCGGTCGGATGCCGTGACACGCGCGGCCTGCACGATCTTGCGGACCGTGTTGGCGTCGACGACGAAGTTCTGCCCCAGCTTCTTGGTGGGGGTGACGTCGAGGTCGGCGGCGAGCCGACGGATCTCGGCGGCACCGAGCAGGGAAACGGGCATTGTTCCACTGTAGTCAGGGCGCCGCCAGAACCCTTCCCGCGCGTGAGCCGGGAGTAGCGTAGGTGGGTGAGTCAGACGCAGTCCATTCCCTCAAACGCCTTCACGCTCCGAAGCCCCTACGGGCGACGAGCGATCGGGCTCTCCGTCGCCGCCGCCGTGGGCGGGTTCCTGTTCGGGTTCGACTCCTCCGTGATCAACGGCGCCGTCGACGCCGTCGAGAGCAACTTCGAGCTGACGCAGGTGCTCACCGGTTTCGTCGTCGCCGTGGCGCTGCTCGGCTGCGCGGTCGGCGCGGTCGTCGCCGGCGCGTTGTCGGACCGCTGGGGCCGCCTCAAGGTCATGCTGCTGGGCGCCGTGCTGTTCTTCGTCTCGTCGATCGGCGCCGCGCTGACCTTCAGCGTGCCCGACCTCATCCTGTGGCGCGTGATGAGCGGCCTCGGTATCGGCATCGCCTCGGTCGTCGCCCCCGCCTACATCGCCGAGGTCGCCCCGCGTCAGATCCGCGGCTCGCTCGCCTCGCTGCAGCAGCTCGCGATCACGCTCGGCATCTTCGGCGCGCTGCTCTCCGACGCGGTGCTGGCCAACAGCGCCGGCGGCGCTGCGAACGAGCTGTGGCTCGGCATGGAGGCCTGGCGCTGGATGTTCCTCGTCGGCGTCGTGCCGGCGGCGGTGTACGGCATCCTGTCGTTCACCGTTCCGGAATCACCGCGCTTCCTGCTGGCGAAGGGCAAGGTCGACGAGGCCCGCGCGATCTTCGCCCGGCTGGTGCCCCCGGCCGACCTCGAGAAGACGATGAAAGACCTGCGGCAGGCGATCGAGACCGACCGCAAGAACGCGAACGTCTCGCTGCGCGGACCGGTGCTCGGCCTTCAGCGCATCGTCTGGATCGGCATCATCCTGTCGGCGTTCCAGCAGTTCGTCGGCATCAACGTGATCTTCTACTACTCGACGACCCTCTGGAAGGCCGTCGGTTTCCAGGAGAGCGATTCGCTGCTCATCTCGGTGATCACCTCGGTGACCAACGTCCTGGTGACGCTCGTGGCGATCTTCCTGGTCGACCGGGTGGGCCGCAAGCCCATCCTGCTGACCGGTTCGGTGCTGATGACCGTGTCGCTGGCGGCGATGGCTCTGTCGTTCACGTTCGCGCAGGGTAGCGGCGACGACGTCTCGCTTCCGGCCCCGTGGGGCACGATCGCGCTGATCGCCGCCAACCTGTTCGTGGTCGGCTTCGGCGCGTCGTGGGGCCCGCTGGTCTGGGTGCTGCTTGGCGAGATCTTCCCCAGCCGCATCCGTGGAAAGGCACTCGGAGTCGCCGCGGGCGCGCAGTGGATCGCCAACTTCGCCATCACGGTGTCGTTCCCGGCGATGTCGAGCTGGTCGCTGCCGCTCACCTACGGCATGTACGCCCTGTTCGCGGCCCTGTCGTTCTTCTACGTCGCGTTCCGCATCCCCGAGACCAAGGGCATGGAGCTCGAGCAGACCGAGACCCTGTTCGTCGACAAGCCGAAGGCCAGGGCGAAGGCCTAACGGATGCCACGAGGCCGGCGCCCCGCGGGGTGCCGGCCTCTCGCGTGTCGGCGTGGACCCGGCGCGCGCGCAAACTCCGCTACGTGCACAACCTCAGCGGCATCCGAGGCCACGCGACGGAGGATGCGCACATCACGGAGGCTATGCACGCGGCACCCCAGCCCTCCCGGCGCGCGCGCGAACTCCGCTACGTGCACAACCTCAGCGGCATCCGAGGCCACGCGACGGAGAATGCGCACATCGCGGAGGCTATGCACGCGACACCCCAGCCCGCCCGCCGCGCGCGCAAACTCCGCTATGTGCACAATGTCAGCGGCATCCGGGGCCGCGCGACGGAGGATGCGCACATCACGGAGGCTATGCACGCGGCACCCCAGCCCTCCCGGCGCGCGCGCGAACTCCGCTACGTGCACAACCTCAGCGGCATCCGGGCCGCGCGACGGAGAATGCGCACATCACGGAGGCTATGCACGCCGCACCCCAGCCCGCCCGGCGCGCGCGCAAACTCCGCTACGCGCACAACCTCAGCGGCATCCGAGGCCACGCGACGGAGAATGCGCACATCGCGGAGGCTATGCACGCGACACCCCAGCCCGCCCGCGACCTCAGCGATAGGCGCGGCGGCATCCGCCCGGTCGGAGCTGCGGGCGCGCAGGTCAGTCGTCGAAGGTGCCGTAGACCCGCAACGTGTTCTCGGCGACCTGGGCGCCGAGCTCGTCGGCGTCCATCCCGCGTTCGGCCGCGAGGAAGCGCAGCGTCACGGGGATCAGGTAGGGCGCGTTCGGGCGGCCGCGGTAGGGCGCCGGGGTGAGGAACGGCGCGTCGGTCTCGACGAGGATGCGCTCGAGCGGCGTCACCGCGAGGGCGTCGCGCAGGTTCTGCGCGTTCTTGAACGTGACGTTGCCCGCGAACGAGAGGTAGTACCCGCGGTCGGCGGCGATGCGTGCCATGTCGGCATCGCCCGAGAAGCAGTGGAACACCGTCTTCTCGGGCGCACCGACGCGCTCGAGCGTCTCGAGCACCGCGTCGTGGGCGTCGCGATCGTGGATCTGCATAGCGATGCCGTGCTTCTTGGCCAGCGCGATGTGCGCCTCGAACGAGCGCATCTGCGCCGGGATGCCATCGGCCTCGGTGCGGAAGAAGTCGAGGCCCGTCTCGCCGATCGCCCGCACGCGCGGCTCGGCGGCGAGGTCGTCGATCACCGCGATCGCGGCATCCAACTCCCCTGCACGCTCGTACACCGGCGCCTCGTTGGGGTGGATGGCCACCGCCGCGAGCACGCGCGGGTGCGAACGCGCCGCCCATGCCGACCACCGTGAGGAATCGATGTCGCCACCGGCCTGCACGACCCCGTGCACACCGACCGCCAAAGCCCGCTCGAGCTGCTCGTCGAGCGACAGACCGGTCTCGCCGTCCTCGATCTCGAGGTGCGTGTGATTGTCGTAGACCGGGATGCCGAGGGGCTCCGGCGCCGGCGGATAGCTCACGTCGCGGCGGCCATCGACGGAGCGCTCGCGCACGTACTGGCTCGGGTCGGTGCCGTCGATCGTGCCGCGGGGGCGCTCGACCGGGGTGGAGCCGGCGGCCGCGGCGCGGGGGGCGGACCCTTCGACAGGCTCAGGGGCCGCCGTGGGCTCGGGGGCCGCCGCGGGCTCAGGAGCCGCCGCGGGCTCAGGGGCCGCCGCGGGCTCGGGGGCAGCCGAGGCGCCGGGCACGGCCGTCACGCCTGCTCGACGCGGGGGAAGAGCGGGCTGAGGGCCTGCACCGTCGAGCCGGGGCGCAGGACGCCCCATGCTCCGGCCTCGCGCAGCGGCTGGTCCTGCAGACGGCCCAGGCTCTCGGCCGCGCCGAGCGCGTGCCACAGCTTCTCGGTCGAGGCTGGCATGACCGGCGACAGCAGCACCGCGAGGGCACGCAGCCCCTCGGCCGCGGTGTACAGCACCGTGCCGAGACGCTCGCGCGTCGCCTCGTCTTTCGCCAGCGCCCACGGCTCGTTCTCGGTGATGTAGCCGTTCAGGGCGTCGACGATCGTCCAGATCGCGGCGATCGCCTCGTCGATGCGGAAGCGCTCGACGGCCGCGTCGGCATTCGCCGCGGCATCCGCCACGATCCTCTGGATCGACAGGTCGCCCTCGGTGTACGCGCCGGGCTCCGGCACGACGCCCTCGAAGTACTTCGCGATCATCGCGACGGAACGGGATGCCAGGTTGCCGAAGCCGTTGGCGAGCTCGGCCTGGTAGCGGGCCGAGAGGTCTTCCCACGAGAAGGAGCCGTCTTGACCGAAGGCGATCGCCGACAGGAAGTAGAAGCGGTACGCGTCGGAGCCGAAGACGTCGGTGATCTCGGTCGGCGCGATGCCGGTGAGCTTCGACTTCGACATCTTCTCGCCGCCCACGAGCAGCCAGCCGTGCGCGAAGACGCCGCGCGGCACGTCGAGGCCCGCGGCCATGAGCATGGCCGGCCAGATGACGGCGTGGAACCGCAGGATGTCCTTGCCGACCACGTGGAACGCGGGCCACCGGCGCGCGAACTGCTCGGGGTCGGTGCCGTAGCCGACGGCGGTGGCGTAGTTCAGCAGCGCGTCGACCCACACGTAGATGACATGCGAGGAGTCCCAGGGCACCGTGATGCCCCAGTCGAACGCCGACCGCGAGATCGACAGGTCTTTCAGGCCGCTGCGCACGAACGAGACGACCTCGTTGCGCGCCGACTCGGGCCGCACGAAATCGGGCTCGGTCTTGTAGAGCTCGAGCAGCCTGTCTTGGAACTCGCTGAGCTTGAAGAAGTAGTTCTTCTCCTGCAGCAGCTCGAGGGGCTTGGAGTGGATCGCGCACACCTTGAGGCCCTCGAAGGGACCCGTGCCGTCGACGATCTCGGCCTCGGGCTTGAACTCCTCGCAGCCGACGCAGTACAGCGCCTCGTACTCGCCCGCGTAGATGTAGCCGCGGTCCAACAGCGCCTGCACGAACTGCTGCACGCGCTCCTCGTGGCGCGGCTGGGTCGTGCGGATGAAGTCGTCGTTGGCGACGTCGAGCGTCTCGAGCAGGGGGAACCACGACTCGGTGACGAGCTTGTCGACCCACTCCTGCGGCGTCACGCCGTTGGCGGCGGCCGCGCGCAGCATCTTCTGCCCGTGCTCGTCGGTGCCGGTCAGCATCCAGGTGTCGTCACCCGACTGGCGGTGCCAGCGCGCGAGCGTGTCGACGGCGACGGTCGTGTACCCGTGCCCGATGTGGGGCAGATCGCTGGGGTAGTAGATCGGCGTCGTGATGTAGAAGGATCGGCCGGAAGTCACTGAAGGATTCTACGGGGCCGCGCCCACGCGCCCGGCGCGTGTGACGGTGCCCGGCCGCGCCGCGTGAGGGGTCGGTTCGTGTCGCCTGGGCCGCTGCGGGGCGACGAAAAGTGACCCCTCGCGCGAACGAGAGACCGGGTCAGCGCTTGACGGCGAGGGCCGCCTGGTACAGCTCGCGCGATGAGTGGCCCGTTTGCGACGCCACCTCGGCGGCCGCCTCCTTCAGTCGGGTGCCGCCGCGCACGAGTTCGAGCACCTGGGTCACGGCATCCGGGAACGCCACCTCGCGCGCCTGGGCCCCGCCCACGACGATCGCGATCTCGCCCCGCACGCCCTCGGCCGCCCAGGCGGCGAGCTCGGCGAGCGTGCCGCGCTTGACCTCTTCGTACAGCTTGGTGAGCTCGCGGCAGACCGCCGCGGGACGGTCGGCGCCGAAGGCGGCCGCCAGATCGTCGAGGGTGGATGCCAACCGCGACGGCGACTCGAAGAAGACCAGGGTGCGCTCCTCCGACGCCAGCTGCGCGAAGGCCTTGCGGCGCTCGCCGGGCTTGCGGCGCGGGAACCCCTCGAAGGCGAAGCGATCGGTGGGAAGGCCCGCGACGGCGAGCGCCGTGACAACGGCGCTGGGCCCGGGGAGCGCCGTGACGGTGACCCCGGCCGCGGCCGCCGCGGCGACCAGGCCGAATCCGGGGTCGCTGACGGTGGGCATGCCGGCGTCGCTGAGTACGAGCAGGTCGTCTTCGCGGGCCAGGTCGACGAGTTCGGCGGCACGGTCCTTCTCGTTGTGATCGTGCAGGGCGATGAGGCGCGGGCGGTTCTCGACGCCCAGACCGGCGAGCAGACGCTGGGTCGTGCGGGTGTCTTCGGCAGCGACGACACGGGCGTTCTCGAGCGCTTCGACGAGGCGCTTCGAGGCGTCTCCGAGGTTGCCGATCGGAGTCGCCGCGAGGATGATCACGGCCCCACCCTATGCTGGGCGCGTGAGCACCGCTGTCCCTTCACTGCGCCCCGATGTCGAGCCGACGCGCCTCGACCGCTGGCGCGACGTCCTGCTCGCCGACCCGCGGGGGATGCGTCTGTGGCGGTGGCTCGCCCCGGCGCTCGTCACGATCGTCGCGGCGGTGCTGCGCCTGTTCGACCTCGGCAACCCGCACGCGCTCGTCTTCGACGAGACCTACTACGTCAAGGATTCGTGGAGCCAGTGGGTGCTCGGCTATCCGTCGGCGTGGCCCGAGAACGCCGACGCGAGCTTCGTCGCGGGCGACACCGACATCTTCACCGGCGTGGGCAGCTACGTCGTGCACCCCCCGCTCGGTCGCATCCTGATCGGCGCTGGCATGGCCTTGCTCGGCCCCGACTCGGCCACCGGGTGGCGCCTGTCGGCCGCGCTGTTCGGCACGGCGACCGTGCTGCTGGTTTACCTGATCGCACACAACCTGACCCGGTCGATCCCCTTCGCCACCGTGGCCTCCGGTCTCATCGCCGTCGAGGGCGTGAGCATCGTGCTGAGCCGCATCTCGCTGCTCGACGTGTTCCTGACCTTCTTCGTCGTGCTGACGTTCTGGTTCGTGGTGCTCGATCATCGGCGCACGGGCGACATCCTCGACGCCGCCATGGATCGTCTGCCCGGCTCCACCCATAACTGGGGTCCGCTGCTGTGGGACCGCCCGTGGCTGCTGGCGGCGGGTGCGGCCGCGGGAGCGGCGACGGCGGTGAAGTGGTCGGGGCTGTACGTGCTCGCGGCGGTCGGCATCTACGTCGTCGTCACCGACGCCATCGCCCGCCGCCGCGTCGGCATCGTGCAGTGGCCGATGGATGCCGTGCGTCAGGGCCTCATCTCTTTCGTGCTGATCGTGCCGGTGTCGCTCGTCGTCTATGTGACGAGCTGGTCGGGGTGGCTGTTCACGACCGGCGGATACGACCGCAGCAGCGATCCGGCCGGAACGGGGCTGATGGCGCTGCTGCCCGGACCGTTGCAGAACCTGTGGGCCTACCACCAGTCGATGTACGGCTTCCACGTCGGGCTCGTCACCCCGCACAGCTACGCCAGCCCGGCGTGGCAGTGGCCGTTCCTCATCCGACCCACCTCGATGTACTGGCACCAGGACGATTTCGGGGTGAACGGCTGCGGGCTGCCGAACGGCTGCACCGAGGCGATCGCGAGCAACTCGAACCCGCTCATCTGGTGGGCCGGCATCGCGGCATCCGTGTATCTGCTCGTGCGCTTCGTGCTGGTGCGCGACTGGCGCCACGCCCTCGTGCTGACGGGCCTGGCCGCCACCTATCTGCCGTGGCTGCTGTACCCCGAGCGCACGATCTTCCAGTTCTACACGGTGGCCATGGTGCCCTTCCTCGTACTCGCTCTGACCTTCGCGCTGCAAGACGTCGCGCGGGGCATGCGCGGCCTGTCGCGCGCTCACGGTCAGGTGATCGTGGCGGTGTTCCTCATCGCGTGCGTGGGCATCTCGGCGTTCTGGTACCCGGTGTGGGCGGGCCTCCCCGTCTCGTACGAGTTCTGGCGGCTGCACAACTGGCTGCCCAGCTGGATCTGACGTGGGCCGCGGCGACGACTGGCTGCACGATCCGCGGCCGATCCAGCGCATCAAGATCTTCAGCGACGCGGCGATCGATCCCGGGGCATGGCCGGCCGACATCCCCGCCGTCAGGCAGTTTCTCGACGTCGCGGGCGGCGACGGGTGGGAGGTCGGCGCGGGCGTGACCTTCCTCGTCGGCGAGAACGGTTCGGGCAAGTCGACCCTGATCGAGGGGATCGCGGAGGCGTACGGCCTGCCCGCCGAGGGCGGGTCGAGCAACGGCGGCGGCGAGACCCGGCGCACCGAGAGCCCGCTGAGCGAGTGGCTGCGCATCGAGCGGAGCCCGCGCGCCCCGCGGTGGGGCTTCTTCCTGCGAGCTGAAACGATGCACAGCTACTACTCGTGGCGCGACGACCTGCCGCCCGACGGCCGATCGTCGGTGCCGAGCCTGCACCCGATGAGCCACGGCGAATCGTTCAACGCCCTGCTCGACGAAGCCCTCGACCACCCGCAGTACGTCGCCGGACTCGCGTGCCTCGACGAGCCGGAGGCGGCGCTGTCGTTCTCGTCGACGCTGCGCTGGCTGGCATCGCTCGATCGCATGCGCTCGCGCGGCACGCAGGTGATCTGCGCGACCCACTCCCCCGTGCTGGCGGCGTTGCCCGGCGCGACGATCCTCGAACTCGGCGACTGGGGCATCCGCGAGAGTGCGTGGGAGGACCTGGAGGTGGTGCGGCTGCACCGGAGCTTCCTCGACGCGCCGGAGCGGTTCCTGCGGCACCTGCTCGATTAGGCGGGCTCGCCTCAGACCAGCGCGGCCGGATCCGTCGTCGGCAGCGCGCAGGTGAACGCCCGGCAGTCGTACGCGGTGGCCTCGCCCCCGATCGCGGCCTTGCCCGCGAACAGCTCGAAGCCCGCCTCGGCGAACGCCTGAGCCTGCGCGGGCGACAGCACCGCGACCACGTCGGCGGCGACCCTGCGGGCGGCGTCGGCGATCTCGGCATCCGTCTCGCCCACCACGACCACCTGACGGGGAGCGGATGCCAGCCCCAGGGCGACGTCGAGGATCGCGCCGTGCGCCAGAGGTGTGGCCAGCGCCGTGTCGGAGGCCGCCCGCACGAGCGTGTCGGCAGCGGTGCGGTAGCGCTCCCCCGCGCCGAGACGCCACAGGTCGAGCGCCGCCGCGGCGAACACCGACGGCCCCGAGGGCGACGCCCCGTCGCTCGGCACGCCGTGCGGCTGCATCCCCTGCGCGACGAGCACCGGGTCGCCGCCGCCCGGAACATGGATGCCGCCGTCGCCGAGGCACAGGTCGACGAGCGCCCGTGCGCGCGATGCGTACACGACCTCGCCGGTCGCCCGGGCGAGGGCGAGCAGGCCCCGCGCGAGTCCGCCGTAGTCCTCGAGCGTCGCGGGAGCGGTGGAGCGGATCTCGTCGAACGAGGCACGGCGGAGGGTGCCGTCGTCGGCGACGTTGCTCTCGAGCACGGCGTCGGCGGCCCAGCGCGCCGCCTCGAGGAAACGCGGGTCGGTGCGGGTGCCGACGGCGGCGAGCGCGGCGATCGCGTGGCCGTTCCAGCCGGTGACGACCTTGGCATCCAGAGCCGGGGGCTGCAGACCTGACCGATCTGCGACCCGGTAGTATCCGCCTTCGTTGCGGACGCCGTCGATGATCGACTCGGAGTCCTGCGCCGCGGCGATGCCGCCGGTGGGCAGTTGCAGCACGTCGACGAGAAAACGTGCCGCGTCGGTCGCCGCGACATCGTCGCCCGCGGCGAGGGCGACTTCGACGAGCCCGGCGTTGTCGGTGAGCATGCGTTCGTAGTGCGGCACGCTCCAGTCGCGGCGGGTGGCGTAGCGGAAGAAGCCGCCCTCGACCGTGTCGTGCAGGTCGGAGCCGGCCATGGCGGCGAGGGCTCGGGATGCCACGCCCGCGGCATCCGGAGCATCCGATGCCAGCGCGGGGTGCTGCATGAACCGCAGCACCGGCGTGTTCGGGAACTTCGGCGTCTCGAACGCGGGTCCGGCCGCGAAGCCGGCGTATTCGCGGTCTTCACGCGCGACAACGGCACGCGCGGCGGCGGCGAGATGCTCGAGGGTGGGAGGCGCGTCGGCGGGGGCGGTCGCGGCGGCGGCGAGGGCGTCACGAAGGGAGGAGCCCGTGGCATCCACGTCACCGCGTCGCTCGGTCCAGGCCTCGCGCACCGCGGCGAGCACCTGACGGAACGAGGGCTGCGGCGGGCGGGGCACGGGCGGGAAGTACGTGCCGGCGTAGAACACCCGACCCTCGGGGCTCGCGAAGACGGTCAGCGGCCACCCGAGGTGCGGGGTGAACGCGCTGGCGGCGTCGAGGTAGGCGGCATCCACGTCGGGATGCTCCTCGCGGTCGACCTTGATCGACACGAACCCGTCGTTCAGCACGGCGGCGGCCTCGGCATCCTGGAACGACTCCCGGGCCATGACGTGGCACCAGTGACAGGTGCTGTACCCGATCGAGACCATGACGGGCACGTCTCGTTCGGCGGCGAGCGCGAACGCCTCGGCCCCCCAGGGGAACCACGCGACGGGATTGTCGGCGTGGGCCCGCAGGTAGGGACTCGAGGCGTTCGCGAGGCGGTTCATGCGCGCCCGATCAGCTCACTCGACGTCGTCGGGGTGCGAGCCGACGCGGCCCGAGCCGTCGCCCGGGTCGACCGCGTCGATCGCGGCCATCTCGTCGGCGGTGAGCTCGAAGTCGAACAGGTCGAAGTTCTCCTCGAGGCGCTCGCGGCGCACCGACTTGGGGAACACGATGAAGCCGTGCTGGATGTGCCAGCGCAGCACCGCCTGGGCCGGGCTCTTGCCGTGGGCCTCGGCGGCATCCTTCACCGCGGGCAGCTCGAACAGGTCGTACTTGCCCTGGCCGAGCGGGCCCCACGACTCGATGTGCATGTCGTGCTCCTGGCCCCAGGCGGCGATCTCGCGCTGGCTCAGGGCGGGGTGCAGCTCGATCTGGTTCACCACGGGGGTCACACCGGTCTCGGCGACGATGCGCTCGAGGTGCGGCACGAGGAAGTTCGAGACGCCGATCGAGCGGGTCTTGCCGGCCTCGCGGATCTCGATGAGCTTCTGCCACGCGTTGAGGTAGTTGTCGGCCTTGGGCGTAGGCCAGTGCACGAGATACAGGTCGACGGCGTCGAGGCCCAGCTTCTCGAGACTCTCGTCGATCGCAGCGTGGGGCTCGTCGCCGTCGTGGCGGGAGTTCCAGAGTTTGGTCGTGACGAAGAGCTCGTCACGAGAGATGCCGCTGGCGGCGATGGCCCGGCCGACGCCCTCCTCGTTCTTGTAGATCGCGGCGGTGTCGATGTGGCGGTATCCGACCTCGAGGGCCTCGGATACGGCACGCTCGGCGTCGTCGGCGGGCACCAGGAACACGCCGTAACCGAGCTGGGGGATGGAGTTTCCGTCGTTGAGTCGCACAGAAGGAACGGTCATGCGGAGAGCCTAGGAGAATCGATTCGGAGGGGGTTCGGGGTTGACGTGGGACCCCGCGGCGCAGAAATGCGGACGGGCGCGTCGATGAGCCATTGCCGCCGCGCCGCGCGTCGCGCGCCGGGGCCCGCGCGGACGTCCGTGGTTGACTACCCCCATGCCCGCCGATCCCCCCGCGAACCACGCGCAACGTCGCCCCGACTCGGGTGTGCGGCGCGGACTGAAACTCGCCGCGATCGCGGTGACCGTGGTCGTCGTCGCCGCGGTCGCCGTCGGCGGCTTCTACGCGTGGTCGCTGACCCAGCGATTGCAGGACGCGGCGGTGCCGCTCGCCGACGCCCCTGCGGAGCCGCCCGCGCTGAGCGCCTACACCGAGCCGTTCTCGGTGCTGGTGGTCGGCACCGACGAGTGCGACGACGTGGTCACGGCGGCCTTCGGACCCCGCTGCTCGGACCCCGAGAACGATGGCGCGCGCAACGACGTGAACATGCTCGTGCACGTCTCGGCGAACCCGCGCCGCGTCACGGTGGTGTCATTCCCCCGCGACCTGCAGGTCGAGATCCCGGAGTGCACGACCGCAGACGGCGGCACCTTCGCAGGTGCCTTCAAGGCGTCGATCAACACGGCCTACGAAGCGGGCGGGCTCACCTGCGTCGCCGAGACCGTGTCGGAGCTCAGCGGGCAGAGCATCCCGTTCGCGGGCAAGGTCAGCTTCGGCAACGTCGTCAACATCACCGATGCCATCGGTGGCGTCGAGGTGTGCATCGCCGGCGACGGCATCGACGACCCCGACGCCGGAATCGACTGGCCGGCGGGCCCGCGGGTCGTGAAGGGATTCGACGCACTCGCGTTCCTGCGCACCCGGTACGGTGTCGGCGACGGCAGCGACCTCGCCCGCATCGGCAACCAGCAGCAGTACCTCTCGCGGCTGATCAACAAGCTGCGCAGCGATGAGGTGCTGTCGAACCCGGGCACGCTCCTGGGCCTGGCGAACACGGCCGTGAACAACATCACGCCGAGCGAGAGCCTGGCCGACCCGGTGCGCATCGCGCAGCTCGCCTACACGCTCAAGGACGTGCCCTTCGAGGACATCACCTTCGTGCAGTACCCCGTGGCCGACGACCCCGACGACAGCAACCGCGTCGTGCCCGACCAGGAGGCCGCCGAGACGCTGTGGCAGGCGCTGGCCGACAACGCGCCGTTGGCTCTGACGGGTGGTCTGAACGGCAACGAGGGCGTGATCGCCGATCCGTCCGTCCCGACCGCCGAGCCCACCGAAGGCGCACCGGATGCCGCGACACCGGCGCCCGACGCCAGCGCCACGCCCGGAGCGAGCTCGGCACCCGAGGTCGTGCAGCTGCCGAGCAACATCAACGGCTCGAAAGCGAACCAGCCGACCTGCTCCGACGGCAACGGCTGACCGGATCGCTGCGCGGTGGCACCGGCTCGGCGTCGGACGCGGCGCCGCCGCCTCAGCGCAGGTGAGCCTCGGCGTACGCCACCATGGCATCCCGGATCGTCCCCGCGTTCTGCTCCCCTCCGTAGACCGCGGCGAACCGCGCGTCCGCCACGTACAGCTCGCCCAGGCCGGTGTACGACGCGGCGTCCGGAACCCGTCCCCACTGGTCGCCGACCCAGGCGTGGTGCGCGGCGACGAGGTGCTGCAGCTCGGGGTCGTCCGGCCGCAGGCCCTTCTCGGCGGCGTCTCGCAGCGACGCGTTGAGGTCGCGACCGTGCTCGTCGGCGGCGCGGCGCTGGTCGGGGGTGAGCGCGCGGCGGCGGGCGGCGCTGCGCTTCCACGCCTCGTCGCCCCACCTCTCGCGCACCTCGCTCTCGTAGCGTGAGTCGTCCACTCCCGCGAGGGCGTCGTCGATGCTCATGTGTCGTCCTTCCTCCAGGGCTGTCAGGGTGTCGCGCACCGCGATGATGCGTTCATCGAGCGCGGTGCGCGCGCGTTCGAGGGTCGCGAGGTGCTCCCGCACCGTCTCGGCGAAGGTCCTCTCGTCTCGCAGCGCCCGCGCGATGTCGGGCAGCGACACCTCGAGCGCGCGCAGCGACAGGATCCGGTACAGGCGCGCGACCTCCGCGTCGCCGTAGAAGCGATAGCCGTTGTCCGCGACCCGCGCCGGACGCAGCAGTCCCACGCTCTCGTAGTGGCGGAGCGTGCGGCTGGTCACTCCCGCCGCGCGGGCGACCTCGGCGATGGGCCATTCGTTCATGGCATCCACCCTGCCGGTTGACGCTGCGGCAGAGTCAAGGCGGGAGGTCGTTCAGGCTCATGAGCGACGATCGAGGGGTGAAGATCTCCGCGCGCCCGACCGCCCTGCTGATGCTCGCAGCACTGGCCCTCACCGCGTGCGCGCCCGCTCCCGCACCGTCGTCGTCGTCCGCGACGAGTTCGCCGACGCCGACGCCGACGCCGACACCCAGCCCCACCCCGACGCCGGATCCGTTGGCCGGCATGAGTCTCGACGACAAGGTCGGGCAGATGTTCATGGTCGGCACCTCGGTCGACGGCGCCGACCCGACCACGCTCGCCGCCGTGACCGACGATCGCATCGGCGGCATCTTCTTGCACGGGCGATCGAATGCCGGCGCACAGGCGATCGCGGGGCTCGTCGGCCAATTCACCGCCGCCGTCGACGCGGACTCCCCCGAGCTGTGGGTCGCCACCGACCAGGAGGGCGGCACGGTGCAGGTGCTGTCGGGTCCCGGATTCGACGACATCCCTTCGGCGCTCGAACAGTCGGCCGAGGACGACGGCGCTCTGCGCGCGAGCGCGGCGTCGTGGGCCGGTCAGCTCGCGCAGGCCGGGGTGACGATGAACCTCGCGCCGGTCGCCGACATCGTCACGAGCCCCGAGTTCGCGGCATCCAATCCCCCGATCGGAGCGCTCGGGCGGGAGTACGGCTACGACGCCGCGACGGTCGCCGCGAAGTCCGGGGCGTTCGCCGCCGGGATGCGCGACGGCGGGGTGCTGCCGACGTTCAAGCACTTCCCGGGTCTGGGGCACGTCGACGACAACACCGACTACTCCACCGGGGTGACCGACGACGTGGTCACCGGCGACGGACCCGACGTGGGCGTGTACTCCATGGTGCTGCCGCAGGGCGCGGCGGTGGTGATGCTCTCGACGGCCGACTACGCGCTGATCGACCCCGGTGTTCCCGCGGCGTTCTCGCCCGCGGTGGTCGGCGTGTTGCGCGACACGGTCGGCTTCGACGGGGTCGTGACGTGCGACGACCTCTCGGCCGCCGACCAGGTCGAGGAGTACTCCCCCGCCGACCGCGCGACGCGGGCCGTCGACGCGGGGGTCGATCTGCTGCTGGTGTCGGCGGATCCGTCGGTCTACCCCGAGATGCGGGATGCCGTGCGCTCGCGCGCCCAGGCCGACCCGGCGTTCGCCGAGAAGGTGGATGCCGCGGTGACGCGCATCCTGGCCCAGAAGGCGTCGATGCCCTGACGCGGGGGCGCGGCGGCGCTGGGGCTGGTGCTTGAGCTGGACCGGCCGCGCTGGCGCCGGCGCTTGCGCGGGACCGGCCGCGCTGGCGCCGGCGCGCTTGCGCGAGAAACGCCGTTCGTCACGAGACACGGTGTCGCGTGGCGTGTCTCGATCGGAACGGCGTTTCTCGGGCTCGAGCGGAGGGGCTGCGCGGGCGATTGGGGCCGCGCCGCCACGCGCATCCAGGCAGAAGACGCTGAGACGCCGACGCGCTGCTGCTCGCGCGAGAAACGCCGTTCGTCACGAAACACGGTGTGGCGTGGCGTGTCTCGGTCGGAACGGCGTTTCTCGAGGCGGGGGCGCGGGGCGGAGCGTTTCTCGCCGCCACTCACCGCGACCGCACACACCGGGCGACTCCCGGCCGGGCGGCCCACAGCGGGCGACTCCCGGCCGGGCGGCCCACACCGCGGCCCCGACCGGGCGCCCCGTCGCGCCGCGCCGACCGGGCCCGGCGGCGGGATAAGCTGAAAGGCTGTGTCTGTCGAACCCGTCATCGTCTACCCGCCCGAGCTGCCCGTCAGCGCCGCGCGGGACGAGATCGCGCGCGCCATCCGCGACCACCAGGTCGTGATCGTCGCGGGCGCGACCGGGTCGGGCAAGACCACGCAGCTGCCGAAGATCTGCCTCGAGCTCGGCCGCACCTCCATCGCCCACACGCAGCCCCGCCGCATCGCCGCGCGCACGATCGCCGAGCGCATCGCCGACGAGATGCAGGTGCCCCTCGGCTCGACCGTCGGCTACAAGGTGCGCTTCACCGACAAGGTCTCGGCCGACACGCGCGTGGCGCTGGTGACCGACGGCATCCTGCTCAACGAGATCCACCGCGACCGGCTCCTGCGCCGCTACGACACGATCATCGTCGACGAGGCGCACGAGCGCTCGCTCAACATCGACTTCTTGCTCGGCTACCTCCGTCGCATCCTGCTGAAGCGGCCCGACCTGAAGGTCGTCGTCACCTCGGCGACGATCGACCCCGAGAGCTTCGCGCGGCACTTCGCCGCCGCACCCGCCCAGCCGGGCGGCGAGCCGGTGCCCGCGCCGGTCATCGAGGTGTCGGGGCGGACGTATCCGGTCGAGATCCGCTATCGGCCGCTCGACGGCGCGGACCAGGCTCCGGAGAACGCCGACGACGAAGGTTCGGATGCCGCCACCCCGCCGCCGCAGCCGAAGAAACTCCGGAGCGCGGTACCGGGCAGACGCGACAGCGACGACGTCGACGAGGTCGGGGCCGTCGTGGCGGCCCTGCGCGAGCTCGACCGGGAGCCCCCGGGCGACGTGCTGGTGTTCTTCCCCGGCGAGGCCGAGATCCGAGACGCCGCGGATGCCATCCGCGGGGCCTACCAGAAGGACGCCGCCCCCACCGAGGTGCTTCCCCTCTACGGCCGCCTGTCGGCCGCCGAGCAGCACCGCGTCTTCGAGCGCTCCACCGTCGCCGGCGTGCGCCGCCGCGTCATCCTCGCAACCAACGTCGCCGAGACGAGCCTCACCGTCCCCGGCATCCGGTACGTCGTCGACACCGGCACCGCCCGCGTCTCGCGCTACAGCAACCGCTCGAAGATCCAGCGCCTGCCGATCGAGGCCGTGTCGCAGGCGTCGGCGCAGCAGCGGTCGGGTCGTGCTGGCCGCACCTCGCCCGGCGTGGCGATCCGGCTCTACTCCGAAGACGACTTCGCGCGTCGCCCCGAGTACACCGAACCCGAGATCCTGCGCACGTCGCTGGCATCCGTGATCCTGCAGATGCTGTCGCTCGGTTTCGGCGACATCCAGGCGTTCCCGTTCCTCACACCGCCCGACTCGCGCGGTGTGAAGGCGGCGTTCGACCTGCTCGTCGAGCTCGGTGCGGTGAAGCTGCCGGCGCCGGGGGCACGCGCGCGCGACGACCGGCCCGACCGAGACCCCTCGCGCGGACGCGGCGGACGCAACGACGACAGCGGCCCCCGCCTCACCGAGATCGGCCGCGAGATCGCCCGGCTGCCGATCGACCCGCGCTTCGCCCGCATGCTCATCGAGGCCCGGCGCAACGACGTGTCGGCCGAAGTGCTGGCCATCGTGTCGGGCATGTCGATCCAGGACGTGCGCGAACGACCCGAGGAGCGGCGCGAGGAAGCCGATCGGTTCCACGCACGGTTCACCGACCCGACCAGCGACTTCCTCTCGCTGCTCAACCTGTGGGAGTACCTGCAGCAGAAGCAGGCCGAACTCGGCTCGAGCGCCTTCCGGCGCCTGTGCCGCAGCGAGCACTTGAACTACGTGCGCGTGCGCGAATGGGTCGACGTGCACCGGCAACTGCGGTCGCTCGGCGGCGAGGGTGGTGGGCGCGACGGCGGCGGCGGGCGCAACCGTGTCCCCCTCCGTGCGGAGTCCGACCCCTCCCGACCGCACCGTTCGGATCACGCCTCAGCGGGCCCCGGACAGAGCACCGGCGCCCCCGAGGGCCACGCCGCCGGCGATGCCATCCACCGCGCGATCCTGTCGGGGTTGCTGTCGCATCTCGGCATCCTGGATCCCCGCACGATGGCGCAGGCCAAGGACCGCAAGGCCCCGGGCGACGCCCGCCCGGTCAAGGGCGAGTACATCGGTGCTCGCGGCGCCCGCTTCGCGATCTTCCCCGGCTCGGGGCTGAAGAAGAGGCGCCCGTCGGCGGTCATGGCGGCCGAGCTCGTCGAAACTTCGCGCCTGTTCGCCCGCACGGTCGCCGCCGTCGATCCGGCGTGGGCCGAAGATCTCGCACCCGACCTGGTGAAACGCTCGCTGAGCGAGCCGCATTGGTCGAAGGATGCCGGCTCCGCCGCCGCCTACGAGAAGGTCACCCTCTTCGGTGTCGAACTCGTCGGCCGGCGCCGGGTGCAGCTCGCGCGCTTCGACCGGCCCCTGGCGCGCGAGATGTTCGTGCGGCACGCGCTGGTGGAGGGCGAGTGGGACCCGTCGGTGCTCGACAAGCGCCTGACCGCGTTCCTCCGTCGCAACGTCGAGCAGCGCCGACTGCTCGAGAAGATCGAGGAGCGCGAGCGCCGCCGCGACATCCTCATCGGCGACGAGGCGGTGTTCGCGTTCTACAACGCGCGCATCCCCGCCGACGTCACCGACGTGCGCTCGTTCGAGGCGTGGTGGAAGGATGCCATCCACCGCACGCCGAATCTGCTCGACCTGCGCGAGTCCGACCTCACCGGCGACCGCGCCCAGGGCGATGACCGCGCCTTCCCGGCGCGTTGGCGCCAGGGCGATCAGACCCTCAACCTCGCGTACCGCTTCGAGCCGGGCGCACCCGACGACGGTGTCACGGTCGTGGTGCCGCTGCCGCTGCTCGCGCAGCTGCGCCCCGATGGGTTCGACTGGCAGGTGCCCGGCATGCGCGACGAGCTCGTGACGGCGCTGCTGCGGGCGCTGCCGAAGACCATCCGCCGCAACGTCGTACCCGCCGCCGACTGGGCCGAGAAATTCTCCGCCGAACTCGCCGAGAAGGGCCCGGAGCACGCGAACGGCCTGCCCAAGACGACGCTCGTCGACGCCCTCGCGGCCCTTGTGCAGCGCGTGGCGAACCAGCGCGTGAGCGCCGCCGACTTCGAGCTCGAGCGCGTTCCCGCGCATCTCCTCCCCTCGTTCCGGGCGGTGGACGCCCGGGGCCGGGCGGTCGGCAGCGATCGCGACCTCGGCGCGCTGCAGCGACGACTGGCCGACCGGGCCCGCTCCAGCGTCGAGTCGACGATCTCTCGGCCCCCGCAGAGAGCCGCGAAGGTCGCGGAAGCCTCCCCCGCCTTTGCCTCGCGCACGAAGCTGACCACCTGGGACCTCGACGAACTCACCGAGGTCGTCGACACGCCCGTCGCCGGTGGTGTCGTGCGCGGCTACCCGGCGCTCGTCGACGAGGGCGACAGCGTGGCCCTGCGCGTCGAGGCGACACCCGAGGATGCTGCACGACACACGCGCGCCGGCATCCTGCGCCTGATGCTGCTCGCCGTGCCGTCGCCCGCCACCTACGTGCTCGACCACCTCACCGCGAACGAGAAGCTCGCGCTCGCGGCATCCCCCTACCAGAACGCGAAGGCGCTGATCGAGGATGCGCGCGTGGCCCTGGCCGACGACATCCTCGGGCGCGAGAGCCCGACCGGCGTCGTCCGCACGAGAGCCGAATTCGAGCGGGTGCGCGATGCGTTCTCTGCGGCCTCCGTCGAGCGCACGTTCCAGACGGTGTCGCTCGCGGCGAAGATCCTGCTCGCGCAGCGCGAGGTCGAGCGGGCGATGAAAGATGCCGCATCCATCACCCTTCTGGGCGCGCTCAACGACGTGCGGGGGCAGGTGAAGGGCCTGCTGTTCCCGGGCTTCCTCTCGCGCACCGGCCTGACGCGCCTGCAGCACTACCCCCGCTACCTCGCCGGGGCGCTGGAGCGGGTGAAGACCCTGTCGGACAATCCCGGGCGCGACCGCCAGCGCATGACCGAGTACGAGCGTGCGGCCGCGGGCTTCGTCGAGGCCGGCGGCACGGTGCCGCTTCCGGCGGGTGCCCCCGCGAACCTGGTGCAGACGCGCTGGCTGTTGGAGGAGCTGCGCGTGAGCCTCTTCGCCCAGCGCCTCGGCACGGCCGAGCCGGTGTCTCCGCAGCGCATCGCGAAGGCCCTGAAGAGCGCCTGAGTCGCGCGGCGCTGCACGATCCGCCGCGTGACTTGCCAGGATTTGTCGCTTGAGGGGTCCGCGAAGCGACAAAACCTGGCGACTCACGCGAAGCGCCGTGACTCGGCGGCCGCTGGTTCCGCCGGCTTCGTCGCCTGGCGCTTCCCGCACGCGTGAGGGGTCAAATACTGTCGCTTCGGACGCGCCTCGGCGACAAAAATTGACCCCTCACGCGCCGGGCGCGGCAGCGCGGGGCGCGGCGGCGCGTCAGTGCAGGCGCACCGAACCCATCGTCGCGGTGACGTCGACCTCGGCCACCGCCGAGGAGCTCGTGCGCAGGTCGTTGTCGACCGAGCCGAGACCGTCGTCGACGCGCACGTTGTACTCGTCGTCGGGCAGGGTGATGTCGGCGGAGCCGGCGGTCACCTCGACATCGGTGCGGGTCGGGGCGACGCCGCTCAGCGTCGCCGTCAGCTCGCCGCCGGCGACCTCGAACGCCGCGGTCTCGGCATCCTGGATCCGGGCGGTGGCGGAACCCCCCGAGAGGGTGAGGTCGATGTCGCGCGCGACGCCGTCGACCGAGGCCGTGCCGCCCGCGACCTCCACCGACATGTCGCCGAAGTCGCCGGTCACATCGAGCGCGCCGCCCGTGACCTGGATGTCGGCGCGGATCCCGGACCCGTCGAGCTCGCGCGGCAGAGTGAGCGTGGCGCGCGAGCCGCTCCCCCAGTCGACGAAGGTGCCCGACGGCGACGCGACCCGCAGGGAGTCGCCGTCGCGCTCGAACGTCCAGCCCTTCCGGCCGTGACTGTCGGCGTCGAGCTGGGCGAAGGCGACGTCGCCGAACTCGACCGTCAACGCGCCGCCCGCGAGATCGATGTCGAGGTCGGCCAGCTGAGGCATCGAGTCGTCGACGGAGCTGTCGTAGGTGGCGGTCTGCCCCCGCCAGTCGGCCATGCTCGCCACCGCCGACACCCCGGTGCCGGCGAGGGTGCCGACGGCCACGCAGGCGCCGACCACGATGGTGACCACCGACACGGCGAACGCGGCACCGCGGCGACGAGGCGGCTCGGAAGCGGAGGGCGCAGGGGTGGGGGCGGAAGTGGTCATGAGGTCGCTCCGGTGGTGTCGTGGCCCAGGTGCACGAGGGCGGCGATGACGCGGCGGTTGCCGGTCTCGTCCTGCTCCAGGCCGAGCTTGGTGAAGATGGCGGTGATGTACTTCTCGACGCTGGCCTCCGACACGAACAGCGCGTTCGCGATCGCCTGGTTCGAGCGCCCCTCGGCGATCAGGGCCAGCACCGAGCGCTCTCTCTCGGTGAGGCTCTGCAGGCGTTCGTCGCGGCGGCGCCGGGTCAGCAGCTGCGCGACGACCTCGGGATCGAGCACGGTGGCCCCGCCCGCGATCGAAGCGACGGCGGCGAGGAAGTCGGCGACGTCGGCCACCCGGTCTTTGAGCAGGTAGCCGAGCGCCCCCTGCCCGTCGGCGATCAGATCGCTCGCGTAGCGCTCCTCGACGTACTGCGACAGCACGAGCACCGCGAGTCCCGGATGCCGCTGCCGCAGCGCGATCGCGGCGCGGATGCCCTCGTCGGTCCAGGTCGGCGGAAGGCGCACGTCGAGGATGCAGAGCTCCGGCGTCGTCTCGGCGACCGCGGCGGCGAGCCCGGTGGCATCCGGAAGCGCGGCGACGACCTCGTGACCGTCGTCGGCGAGCAGGCGCACGAGCCCCTCGCGCAGCAGCACGGAGTCTTCGCAGATCAGGACGCGCACGGGACGTTCACCTCCACCGTCGTCGGACCGCCCTGCGGGCTGTCGATGCGTGCGGTGCCGCCTGCGGCGGTGACGCGGTTGACGATGCCGTCGAGACCGCCGCCGGGCACGATGCGCGCCCCGCCGAGCCCGTCGTCTTCGACGCGGGCCCACAGCGACCCGTCTTCGCGGACCCGCACGTCGACACGGCAGGCGGCGGCGCGGGAGTGCTTGGCGGCGTTGGTGAGGGTCTCGGCGATCGCGAAGTACACGGCCTCCTCGGCGGCGCGTCCGCAGCGACGGGGCAGCCGCACGTCGAGGGTCACCGGGATGTGGGAGCGGGATGCCAGGGCGGACAGCGCGGCATCCAGCCCCCGGTCCTCGAGCACCGAGGCGTGGATGCCGCGGGCGAGCTGCCGGAGCTCGGTGATGGCCGATTTGGTCGAGGCGTGCGCCTCGGCGACGAGAGCTTTCGCCGTCTCGGGGTCGTCGTCGATCTTCGTCTGCGCCAGGCCCAGCGTCATGCCGATCGAGACCAGGCGCGGCTGGACGCCGTCGTGCAGGTCGCGTTCGATGCGCGTGCGCTCGACTTCGGCGGCACGGACCGCGCCGGCGCGACGCGTGTCGGAGGTGCGGGCCTGCTCGACGAGCTGCGCCTCGCGCGAGGGGACGAAGATCGCCCGCACGATCACACCGTGCAGGATCGCGAGTCCCACGATCGCGCCGAGCGCGACGATGACGGCGGCCGCTCCGGTGAGCGGCGCGGCGATGCCCGGCAGCGGAACGATGCCCAGCAGGCGCGTGTCGGACCAGCCGAAGATCGGGCTGACGACGAGGCCGATGCCCCACGAGACGATCCCGATCGCCGTGACGGTGATCAGGCCCAGCACGGTGGCGACGGCGAAGGATGCCACGGCCCGCCACTGCAGCGGATCGATGGCCTGCAGCCAGATCGTGTGCAGCACGCCGACGAAGCCGGGCTTGGCGCTGCGACGCGGACGGAAGGGCGCCAGACCCAGGCGGTAGAGGCCGTCGACGCGGGCCCGCTCGAACCAGGCCACCGCGAACAGCGCGTACACGAACGCGACGAGGACGACGACGCCGATGAGCAGAGCCGGAAGCAGTCCGAAGCCCGAGCCGAACAGGCTGAACAGGGCGGTGAAGACCGCGGGGCCGACCACGCCGAGCGCGGCGAGGTGAGCGGCGGCGCCGGCCACACGGCCGGGCGACGAGATGCGCACCTTCGGCGGCACGGCGACCGTGGTCGCGGCCGGCGGCGTCGTCGATGTCGCGGCGTCATGCGCGGCCGCGGCGCCGGGCGCGGCGGAGGTGCCGGTTGCAGCCGCGGCGCCGGGCGCGGCGGAGTCGGAGGATGCGCCGGGCAGCGGCGGCGGGGGCGGGAGAACGGATGCCGAGGTCATGGCATCCACGCTATGACTCCGCCCCGCGCGGCACCGCCCGGTCAGCCCCCGGCGCCGTTCGGGTTATCCCGAAGATGCGTGAGGGGTCGATCATCGTCGCCCCGCACCATCGGCGGCGACGAAGACTGACCCCTCACGCGGGGGGATGTCGGCGGCAGCACGAACGCCCCGCCGCACAGAGCGACGGGGCGTTCGGGGAGAGCGTGGATCAACCGCGGGTGCGGTTCTTGTTCCACACGTCGAAGGCGACGGCCAGCAGCAGCACGAGACCCTTGATGAACTGCTGCACGTCGGTCGAGATGCCCATCAGCGACATGCCGTTGTTGAGCACACCCATGACCAGACCACCGGCGATCGCGCCGACCACCCGGCCGACACCACCCTGCACGGCGGCTCCACCGATGAAGGATGCCGCGATGGCATCCAGCTCGAAGAGGTTTCCGGCGCCGGGACCGGCGGAGTTCAGGCGGCCCGTGAACACGATGCCGGCCAGGGCCGCGAGCACGCCCATGTTGACGAAGAGCAGGAAGTCGACGCGACGGGTGTTGATGCCCGACAGCTTCGCGGCGGTGCGGTTGCCACCGATGGCGTAGATGTGGCGGCCGAAGACGCTGCGGCTCATGACCGTGGAGTAGCCGATGATCAGCACGGCGAGCACCACGAGCACGATGGGCGTGCCGCGCGAGCCGGGGGCGACGCCCAGCAGGTAGGTCAGGTAGGCGATGAGCGCACCGCCGCCGATGACCTTGACGAGGAACGCCACTTGGGGCTCGTTCTGCAGCTCCAGCGCCGCACGCTTGGTGCGCTGACGCACCTGCGACGTCACGAAGAGCACGAGCGTCAGCACGCCGAGGGCGACGGTGATCCACTCCGCCGGCGACGAGGACGCCGGGAACAGGTCGGGGAAGAGGTACCCGCCGCCGAGCTGGCGGTACTCGGTCGGGAACGGCGTGATCTGCGTGTTGCCCAGGGTCATCTGCGTCAGACCGCGGAACAGGAGCATGCCCGCCAGGGTCACGATGAACGCCGGGATGCCGATGTAGGCCACCCAGAAGCCCTGCCACATGCCGACCACCGCACCGAGCAGGAGCGACAGCGTGATGCCGAGCCACCAGGGCAGGCCCCACTGCACGATCAGCACACCCGAGACGGCACCGACGAAGGCGGCGACCGAACCGACGGACAGGTCGATGTGACCGGCGATGATGATCATCACCATGCCGATCGCCAGGATCAGGATGTAGCTGTTCTGGACGATGATGTTCGACACGTTGCCCGCGGTGAGCAGGCGTCCGCCGGTCAGCGCTTGGAACAGCAGAACGATGACGATGAGGGCGATGAAGATGCCGATCTCGCGCAGGCGCGAGGTGAAGAACTGCACGATGCCCCCGGCACCGCTGCCGGCGCCGCCGCCGACGGGACCCTTCGGCGTGGCAGGACCCTTCGGGGTCACGGTGTTGTCAAGCGCTGACATGGTCGGCTTCCTTTTCCTTCGTCATGAGCACCATGAGTGCCTCGGGAGTGGCCTGTTCGATGGGCAGCTGGCCGGTGATGTGGCCTTCGCTGAGGGTGTAGATGCGGTCGCAGATGCCGAGGAGCTCGGGCAGCTCGCTCGAGATGACCAGCACCCCCTTCCCCTGCGCCGCGAGGGCGTTGATGATCGTGTAGATCTCGTACTTCGCGCCGACGTCGATACCGCGGGTCGGCTCGTCGAGGATCAGCACCTCGGGGTCGGAGAAGAGCCACTGCGACAGCACGACCTTCTGCTGGTTGCCGCCCGAGAGCTTGCCGACGACGACATCGACGCTGGGTGCCTTGATGTTCATCGACTTGCGGTACCGGTTGGCGACCACGTACTCCTCGTCGCCGTCGACGAACCCGCCCTTGACCAGCTTGCGCATCCCGGCGAGCGAGATGTTGCGCTTGATGGTGTCGATGAGGTTGAGCCCGGCGCCCTTGCGGTCCTCGGTCACGTAGGCGAGACCGCTGCGGATGGCGTTGGGGACCGTGGAGGTGTCAGCTTTCTTGCCATTGATGTAGACGGTGCCCGAGATGCGCGAGCCGAAGCTCTTGCCGAACACGCTCATCGCAAGCTCCGTGCGGCCCGCGCCCATGAGGCCGGCGATACCGACGACCTCGCCCGCGCGGACGTTGAGGTTGGCCTGATGGATGACGGTGCGCGTGGCATCCGTGGGGTGGCTGACGTTCCAGTCCTCGATGCGCAGCACCTCGTCGCCGATCTCGACGTCGCGGTCGGGGTAGCGGTTCTCGAGCTCGCGGCCGACCATGCCGCGGATGATGCGGTCTTCACTGGTGCCGCCGGTGGCCACGTCCAGCGTCTCGATCGTGCGACCGTCGCGGATGATGGTGACCTCGTCGGCGATCGCGCGGATCTCGTTGAGCTTGTGGCTGATGATGATCGAGGTGATCCCCTGGCCCTTGAGGTGGCGGATCAGGTCGAGCAGGTGCTCGGAGTCGTCGTCGTTGAGGGCCGCGGTCGGCTCGTCGAGGATGAGGAGTTTGACGTCCTTCGACAGGGCCTTGGCGATCTCGACGAGCTGCTGCTTTCCGACGCCGATCTCGTTGACGGGCACGTCGGGGCTGTCGCCGAGACCCACGCGGGCGAGGAGCTTCGCCGCTTCGCGGTTCGTGGCATCCCAGTCGATGAGCCCACGGTGGGTGATCTCGTTGCCGAGGAAGATGTTCTCGGCGATCGAGAGGTAGGGGCTGAGCGCCAGCTCCTGGTGGATGATGACGATGCCGGCCGCTTCGCTGTCGCGGATGTCTTTGAACTCGACGGTGTTGCCGTCGAAGACGATCTCGCCGCGATAGTCGCCCGCGGGGTACACACCGCTGAGCACCTTCATAAGGGTCGACTTTCCGGCGCCGTTCTCGCCGCAGATGGCGTGAACCGTTCCGCGCTCGACGGTCAGCGACACGTCGGCGAGCGCGATGACGCCGGGGAACTCCTTGGTGATCGAGCGCATCTCGAGGATGGTGCTCACGAGGTCCTCCTTGCAGAACCGGCTCAGGGCCGGTCGGGATGGTGGGGCGGGCGCGCATCGGGCGCACCCGCGGGAACCTCCGCCGCGACCCGAACGGGCCGCGGCGGAGGCGGGGCGGGAGGGCCGGAGCCCTCCCCGCGGGATCAGCCCAGGTCGGCCTCGGTGTAGTAACCGCTGTCGACGAGGATCTCCTTGTAGTTGTCCTTCGTGACGATCGTCGACTCGAGCAGGTACGACGGGACGACCTTGCTGCCGTTGTCGTACGTCTCCTCGTCGTTGACCTCGGGCGTCTCGCCCTTGCGGATGTCGTCGACCATGGTCACGGCCTGCTTGGCGAGCTCGCGCGTGTCCTTGAAGATCGTCGAGTACTGCTCACCGGCGATGATCGACTTGATCGAGCCGACCTCGGCGTCCTGACCGGTGATGACCGGCAGGGCGTTGGCCGCGTAGCCGCCCGAGGTGAGGGCCGAGATGATGCCGATCGAGAGGCCGTCGTAGGGCGAGAGGACGCCGTCGAGCTTGGTGCCGCCGATGACGGTGAGGATGTTCTCCATGCGCTTCTGCGCCGTCTCGGGCAGCCAGCGGAGGATGGCGGCCTGACCGAAGTCAGTCTGACCCGACGGGACGACGAGCGTGCCCTTGTCGAGGTAGGGCTGCAGGGTGTCGATGGCGCCCTTCCAGAAGAAGGTGGCGTTGTTGTCGTCGGGGCTTCCGGCGAACAGCTCGACGTTGAAGGGACCGGCCGCACCCGTGTCGGCGCCCGAGGCGTCGAGGACGCCGAGGCCGGTGAGGAGCGAGGTGGCCTGCTGCACGCCGACCTTGTAGTTGTCGAACGTCGTGTAGTAGTCGACGTTCTCGGTCCCGTTGATGAGGCGGTCGTAAGCAATGACGGGGATGTTCGCGTCCTTGGCCTGCTGCAGCACGTCGGTGAGCGTGGTGCCGTCGATGGAGGCGATGATCAGGGCCTTGGCGCCCGTGGTGATCATGTTCTCGATCTGCGAGACCTGGGTGGGGATGTCGTCGTTGGCGTACTGCAGGTCGACCTGGTAGCCCAGCTCCTCGAGCTGCGACTTGACGTTGTTGCCGTCCGCGATCCAGCGCTCCGACTGCTGCGTGGGCATCGCGACGCCGATGATGCCGCCCGCCTCCTGCTCGCCCTCGCCGCTGCCGCCGCCGGTGCGGTCGCCGGCGCAACCGGCCAGACCGATGCCGAGCGCCAGGACGCCGGCTCCGGCGACCGCCTTGAGCATGCTGTGCTTCTTCACTCTGGTTCCCTCCATTGGGTGTTAGATGCGGCGTCTCGCCTGGAGTCCGCCGCGGGCAGTGCTGACGGTTCGCGTACGGCTCGCACGGTCTCGGGGGCGAAACGAAGTGCCGGTCGGCGACGCGGGCATCCGTGTCGTTCGAAACGTCTTCGTCTCGACGGATTCGCTCCGCAGCGAGTCCCGTCGGCCGTGTGACCCGGTCATGTGACCGTTCACATTGTGTGTGTGATGGTACCCCGCTCTGAGGTCGACCTGTCAAGTCCCGGTACGAATGACGTGCAGCCGTTGCCGAAACGTGACGATTCAGCGCGAGGGCGGAGCCGTCGACGACCGCACGATCAACCGCAGGTGATCGGGTTCCGCCGACGGGACATCGCCCGGCGACTCGCCCAGAGCGGCGAGCAGATCGACCACGGCACGGGTGCCGATGCCCACGAAGTCCTGCCGCACCGTCGTCAACGGCGGCCAGAGGTGCGCCGATTCCGGCACGTCGTCGAAGCCGACGACCGAGATGTCCTCCGGCACCGACCGGCCTATGGCCCGGACGGCATGCATGAAGCCCAGTGCCATATGGTCGTTGCCCGCGAAGACCGCCGTGGCATCCTCGGTGCGCAACAGCTCCAGACCGGCCTCGTAACCGAACTGCGCCGACCAGTCGCCGAGCACCGGCGGCCGCGGCGCCAGATCGTTGGCATCCATCTCGGCGAGATAGCCGCGCATGCGGTGGTCGGCCTCGACCCAGTCCCGGGGGCCGGCGATGTGCAGGATGCGCGTGTGCCCGAGCTCGATGAGGTGGCGCACCGCGGCGCGCGCTCCGGCCGCCTGATCGTTGTGCGAGGTGGAGACGCCGGCGGAGGCCACGGTCTGCACCGGGACGGGCAGCTTCAGCTCCTCGAGCACGGGCACGACGCGTGTCTGCGGCGCCACCGCGATCAGCCCCTCGATGGACTGCTGCATGAGGTGGTCGATCGAGGCGCGGACGTCGTCGGGATCGCTGGTGGCGAGATTGGTGACGGTGAGGCGGTACCCCGCAGCCCGCGCGGCGGACTCGATCGCCTGCACCGTGGATGCCGCGCCGTGGGTCGTCACGCGCGGACCCAGCACCCCGATCAGACGGGACCGGCTGGTGGCGAGCGCCCGCGCGGCCTGATTCGGCACGAACTTCAGCTCGGCGATGGCCGAACGCACCTTCTCGGCGGTCTCGGGACGCAGCTGGGAGCTGTTGTTGATCACCCGCGAGACCGTCTGGTACGACACGCCCGCCAATCGCGCGACGTCGCGGATGCTCGGGGCGCGCCCCGTCGCCTCCGGGATATCGGTGTCGCTCATGGTCCGCCTCATTGCGGGTCGCGCGCTGTTGCGTGACCGGTCACACGAGGATAACCGACGACGCGAGAACAGGCGTGCCGGGTGTGCCGGCATCCACGGAGCGTGGCCCTGCTCGCGCTCCGCGCCGATACGGTGGAGGCCATGACCGGACTGCACTGGGGCATCCTCGCAACGGGCGGCATCGCCCACGCCTTCACCTCCGACCTGCGCACGGCAGGTCTCGACATCGCCGCCGTCGGCTCGCGCCGGCTCGACAGCGCCCGCGACTTCGCGGAGCAATACGGCATCCCGAACGCCCACGGCTCGTACGAAGAGCTCGTGGCCGACCCCGACGTCGACATGGTCTACATCGCCACGCCTCACCCCGGGCACGTCGACAACGCGCTGCTGGCGCTGGATCACGGCAAGCACGTCCTCGTCGAGAAGCCGCTCACCCTCAACGCCACCGAGGCCGCGATGATTCGCGACCGGGCCGCTGCGAAGGGGCTTGTCGCCATGGAGGCGATGTGGACGCGCTACCTGCCCCACATGGTGCGCATCCGAGAGATCCTCGCCGCCGGCACCCTCGGCGAGGTGCGCGTCGTCTCGGCCGACCACACGCAGAAGCTGCCCAGCGACCCCTCGCACCGGCTCAACGACCTCGCACTCGGGGGCGGCGCGCTGCTCGACCTCGGCATCTACCCGATCTCGTTCGCCATCGACGTGCTGGGTCTGCCGGAGCGCGTCACGGCGCTCGCCCGCCTCTCGGATGCCGAGAGCGACGCCGAGGTCGCCACGATCTTCACGCACGCGGGTGGGGCCGTCTCGACCACCGTGTCGTCGTCGCGCGGTGCCGGCGCGAACGCGGCGCAGATCGTCGGAACCGAGGCCCGTATCGAGATCGATCGCGTCTGGTACACCCCGACCTCGTTCCGGGTCGTCTCGCCCGACGGCGACGTGCTCGAGGACTTCGTCTCGGAGGTCGAGGGACGCGGGATGCAGTATCAGGCCCTCGCCGCGGAGCGCTTCGCCGCGGGTGACGGCGCGACGAACGACGTGCTCTCGATCGACGAGAGCGTCGCGATCATGGGCGTGCTCGACGAGGTGCGCCGGCAGATCGGCGTCGTCTACCCCGGGGAGCGCTGAGTCCGTCGAACCGACGGCGGGCCGGGCGCGCGGGAGCGCGGCGGTATTGCGGCTCGAGGGACCTTGGCGCGCGGCGCCATCACGCGGGCTACGAACACGGCTTCTGGCGCGGGCCGAGGGCGCGGGATCGCGGCGCGGGCTGATGTGCGGTCCGCGCCGACGGGCCAGACTGGACGCATGCCCGACACTCAGAGCGCCCGCGTCGCCGTCTACCTCGACTTCGACAACATCGTCATGTCGTGGTACGACCGCGTGCACGGGCGCAACGCCTATTCGCGCGACCGGCAGAAGATCGCCGAGAGCCCGGTCGACCCCGAGATCACCGAGCGCCTGACGAAGGCGACGATCGACGTGGGCGCGATCATCGACTACGCGGCATCCTTCGGCACGCTCGTTCTCACGCGGGCATATGCCGACTGGTCGGCCCCGGTGAACGCCGAATACCGTTCGCAGCTCGTCGCGCGCGCGGTCGACCTCGTGCAGCTGTTCCCGGCCGCGGCGTACGCGAAGAACGGCGCCGACATCCGCCTCGCGGTGGATGCCGTGGAAGACATGTTCCGCCTGCCCGACCTCACCCACGTGGTCATCGTCGCCGGCGACAGCGACTACGTGCCCCTCGCCCAGCGGTGCAAGCGTCTGGGGCGGTACGTCGTCGGTGTCGGCGTCGCTGGCTCGACGGCGAAGTCGCTCGCGGCGGCATGCGATCGCTTCGACGCGTACGACTCGCTTCCCGGCATCCCGAAGCTGTCGGAGACGAAGAAGGATGCCACGCCCTCGCGGCCCCGCGCCCGCAAGCGCTCGAAGGATCCCGCCGTCGACCTGCTCGAGCGGGCCATGCAGCTCGAGGGCGAACGCGCCGACGGCGAATGGCTGCACGCGTCGGCTGTGAAGGACCTCATGAAGCGCCTCGACCCGTCGTTCAGCGAGAAGGCGCTCGGCTTCCGGAGCTTCTCCGACTTCCTCAAGGCGCAGACCGATCACGTCGAGGTCGACGAGGAGTCCAACGTCGTACAGGTCAAGCCGGTCGCTCGGGCCTGAGGCGCCGGCGTGCGGCCCGGCAGCCGGACATCGCTCGGGCCTGAGGCGCCGGCGTGCGGCCCGGCATGGCGGACGTCGCTCGAGCCCGAGGTTGTCCGCTCAGCGGCGTTCGGCGCCGGGCGCGACGTGCGCGAGCACGCGATCCCACACCGAGGTCAGCGTCACGTGACCGTTGACCGAGGCGATCTCGTCGGAGGGGACGATCTCGGCCTCGGCCGACCTCATCCGCTCGACGTACCAGTCAGCATCCGTGGCGTCGGCCGGACCGTCGCCGCCGACGACGACGAGCACTTCGGCGTCGAGGTGGTCGAGCAGCGGCGTGCGCAGGTCGCGACTGAGCGGGTCGGACGGACTCTGCACGCCGACGATCGCGAGGCGGTCGACGATCGGTCCCATCGCCGCCGCGAGGTAGATCGCGATCGGCCCGGCCGATCGCTCCCCCACCACGCCCACTTTCGCCTCGGGCGCCTCGCGCTCCAGCAACGCGCGCAGAGCCTCGACGGTGAGTCCCGCGGGGGTCTGACCGCCGAAGACCGGCGGATCTTCGAGCTCGGGAGCGTCGAGGCCGACCGCGACGACCCGCACGTCGTAGGCGGAGGTGATCCGCGCATCGGGGTCCGTGGTCGCCACATCGCCGGTGCGCAGCACGAACACGGCACGGGGGGCGCCCGGTGTGCCGAAACTCCGGTAGCCGAGCTCACCGTCGAGCCAGGGGGCCAGACTCATCGCGTCATCCTCTCGTCGTCGGGGCCGCTGGCGGGCAGCATCGCCCGCAACGTGTCGATGGTGTCGGCCTCGGCCGCACGTTTGTCGGAGCGGTACGCCTTCACCCGCGCGAAGCGCAGGGCCACGCCGCCGGGGTAGCGCACGGAGCGCTGCACGCCGTCGATGGCGATCTCGACGACGGTGTCGGGCACCACCCGGATGCCACCGGGCACCTCGCCCGTCTCACGCTCGGAGAAATGCGCGGTCTGCCACGTCAGAAGCTCGTCGGTGAGGCCCTTGAAGGTCTTTCCGACCATGACGAAGCCGCCCGGCTCCCCGAAGAGCCCGTGCGGGTCGCGGGCCCCCAGATGAAGGTTCGAGAACCATCCCGCCCGCCGGCCGGAGCCGCGCTCGACACCGAGCACGACGAGGTCGAACGTGTGGACGGGCTTGACCTTCAGCCAGCTCTTGCCGCGTCTGCCCGCCGTGTAGGGGGCGTCGAGCCCCTTCACCATCACGCCCTCGTGGCCGGCCGCGAGAGCGGACCGCGCGAAGTCGTCGGCCGTCTCGGGATCGTCGGTGGTCACGGCGGGAATGCGCCAAGGAGCCGCGATGCGATCGAGCTCGGCCAGCCGAGCCGACAGCGGTTCGTCGACGAGGTCTCGGCCGTCGACGTGGAGCACGTCGAAGAACCACGGCCGCAGCGCGATCTCTCTCGCGGTCTCGGCGCCGAAGCGGGCCATCGTGTCTTGGAACGGGCGCGGAGCGCCGTCGTCGTCGAGCGACAGCGTCTCGCCGTCGAGGATCACCTCGGTCACCGGCAGGCCGCGCACCACCTCGACGATTTCGGGCACCCGGTGCGTGACATCGGCCAGCGTGCGGGTGTAGACGCGCACCTCGTCGCCCCGGCGATGCACCTGGACGCGTGCCCCGTCGAGCTTGTATTCCACCGACGCGACGCCCGCGATCTCGAGCGCCTCGGCGACGGAGCCGGCGGTCGAGGCCAGCATCGGTTGGACTCCTCGCCCGACGACGAGTCCCACGGCGGCGAGATCGTCGACCGACCCGGTGAGGGCGACCACGGCCGTCTCGCCGAGGTCGCCGGAGAGCATCGCGGCGCGGCGCACCGCGGCGCCGTCGCGGTCGGACGCGCGGGCGATGGCATCCAGGAGCACCCCCTCGAGAGCACCGGTACGCAGTTCGCCGGTCATGACGCGGATGAGCAGCTGCCACTCGGCGGCCGTCGCCCGCTCGGCGAGGTCGTCGAGCAGTGCGGTGCGTCGCGCCGCCGAGCCGGCGCCGCCGATCTCGGTGAGCCGCGTGAACGTCTCGTCGATGTCGCGCACCGTGAGCACCGACGTGTCGGCGTGGGTTCCGCCACGGCTCGACAGGGTGCGCCACCCGACACCGAGCCGGCCCTGACGAGGCGCGGCCGTGAGTAGGCCGACGGCCGGAACGACCTCGTCGGGCGAGAGCGCGCGCAGCACCCCGGCGAGCGCGTCGACCTTCGCCAGGCGCGAGCGCGTCTGCGTCACCGCCGCGAGGGCCGTCTCGATGTCGCCGAAGAGCATGTCGGCATCCTGGCATCCCCCTCCGACATCGCCCGCGCGCTTGCGTCGGCGCCGTTGTCGTGGCATCCGTCCGCCCGTCGGCATCGGCGCATCCCGCACCTCCCGCCGCCGGCGCCGGCGCCTCTCGCCGACCTCCCACCGTCGGCATGCACTCCCCCGACGCTCAGAGCCGGTCGGTCGCGCACGACTCCTGCAGGCTTCCGCGCGGACGCCCTGCAGGCGCCCCACCCGACAGTGTTGCCGGAGTTCTGCCGTCGGCCTCCGGACAGCCGAGCCGCCGGGCCACCGGGCCGCCGGGCCGCCGGGCCGTCAGGCCAGCCGAGCCACCCGGCAGCCACGCAGCTCAGGCGCACAACGCGCACACCTTCTGCAGAACCCGCCCCAGATGCTGCCGCACCGCCCGCGCCGCACAGGATTGCAGGGGTCCTGCTCGCACACGGCGAGCCGCCCGCCTCGAGCGCGTGGACGGATGACGCGGACCACACGTGACCGGAGGTCGCAACCCCCGGCGCGATGTCGGAGGTCTGGGGTGTGCTGGGGGCTCCCCAGGAATGAGGTCTCCGTGAACGCTCCCGCAACGCTCGAACAGTCCGCCCGTACCGCCCGTGAGGTGTTCGGCTGGGACGACCTGCTGCCCGGGCAGGCCGAGGCGATCGACGCGGTCGTGAGCGGGCGCGACACGCTCGTCGTGTTCCCCACCGGCGCGGGAAAGTCGGCGGTGTACCAGATCGCGGGCTGCGAGCTGGGCGGCGTCACCGTCGTGATCTCACCGCTCCTCGCCTTGCAGCGCGACCAGATCGACTCGATCGACGCCGCCCCCGACGCGCCCGCCGCGGTCGCGTTGAACTCCCGCACCAGTGCGTCCGCGAAGAAGGCGGCGTGGGCCGCGATCGAGAGCGGTGACGCGGTGTACGCCTTCCTGGCTCCCGAGCAGCTCGCCAACAGCGAGGTCTTCGACCGCCTGGCGGATGCCGACGTGCGCCTCGTCGTGGTCGACGAAGCGCACTGCGTCTCGGCGTGGGGCCACGACTTCCGCCCCGACTACGCCCGCATCGGCGACGCCGTCGAGGCGCTCGGGCACCCGCCGGTGCTGGCGCTGACGGCCACGGCATCCGCCCCCGTCCGCGATGACATCGTGTCGAGCCTCGGCATGCGCGATCCGCACCTCGAGGTGCGCGGCATGGACCGCCCCGAGATCCACCTGGCCGTGCGCCGTCACGAGCACGACGTCGACAAGCGTCGCGCGGTCGTCGCCGATGTACAGGATGCCGATGGCCCGGCGCTGCTCTACGTGGCGACGCGCAAAGAGACCGACGCCTACGCCGACGAGCTGACCGCCCTGGGGCTGCGGGCCGCCGCGTACCACGGCGCCATGGCGCAGAAGAAGCGCGACGAGGTGCACTCCGCCTGGAGCGCGGGCGAGCTCGACGTGGTGGTGGCGACGTCGGCGTTCGGCATGGGCGTCGACAAGAGCGACGTGCGCCTCGTCGTACACGCCGACGTCACCGAGTCGCTCGACTCGTACGCCCAGGAGATCGGGCGCGCGGCCCGCGACGGACAGCCCGCGCGGGCGATCCTGCACTACCGTGCCGAGGACTTCTCGCTGCGGTCGTTCTTCGCCGGCGGACACACAAAGCGCGCCGACATCGCCGGGGTGTGGGATGCGCTGCGGCGGGCGAAGAAGCCTCTGCGCGCGAAGGCCATCGCCGACGAGAGCGGACGGTCGACGCGCGCCATCGGCCGCGTGCTGAACCAGCTCGTCGCGTGTGGCCTGGCGGCATCGGGCCCCGAGGGCGTCAGCGTCGTCGAGAAGGTCGCGGCGGGTGACGCCGTGAGCGCCGTGCGTGAGCGTGACGAGGCAGAAGAGCGCATCCGGGCCTCGCGCATCGAGATCATGCGGGGCTACGCCGAGACCACCCAATGCCGTCGACGGGCGCTGCTCGAGTACTTCGGTGTCGAGACGCCCGCGCAGTGCGGAGCGTGCGACCGCTGCGACGCGGGAGCATCGGCCCCCGTCGATGCCCCGGCCCACGACGCCGAGAACGACGGCATCCGCATCGATTCCACCGTCGAGCACGGCGAGTTCGGCACCGGCACGGTGATGGGGATCGAAGACGACCGGCTCACGGTCTTCTTCCCCGAGCACGGGTACAAGGTGCTCGCCCGCGCGGCCTTCGACAACGGCATCCTGGAACTCGGCGACGCGGCGTAGTGGCGCGGCTCGGCGGCGAGCAGAACCCACCGGCATTCGGCGACCCGGCATCCGCCACCGGCACCCCGCAGCGCGCACCGGCATCCGGGATGCGTCAGCGCGCCCGCGTCGCCCACCACGCCCACGCGACGAGCACCGGCTGCAGGAACAGCCGCACGAAACGCGCGCGATCCGTGTTGAGTCCCGGCGCAGAGCGACCGGTGCGCCACTGGTGCACGTTGCCCGGAAACACGGCGACGAAGAAGGCGGCGATGGCCGCGCCGATGCGTCGGCGTTCCCCGGGCAGCGCGATGAGTGCGACGCCGAGCACCATCTCGACGGCACCGGATGCCACGACGATGGCGTCCTTATCCGTGTGCAGCAGGCGCGTCGCCCAGCCCGGCACGACGATGCGGTAGCCACGCCTCCCCCACGTGAGGTGACCGCTTCCGGCGCCGACCAGGAGCAGGGCGAGAGCCCCCCGCGCGGCCGATCGGACGGTGAGACCTCGACGATGTGGCATCCGGTCAGTCTTGCACCCGCTGAACCGCCGGGGGCCGTAGGCTCCCGACATGCCGACGACCGACGACGAAGCCCTCGACGTCCGCCCCGCGGAGCGCGATGACGCCGTGACGATCGCGACGATCCACGCGACGTCGTGGCGCGAAACCTACGGACGCTTCGTCGACGACCCCGATACGAGCCCGTGGTTCGCCGTCGATCGCCGGATCGGCATGTGGCGCGAGAACCTCGACCGGGGCGCCTTCACGACGCTGGTCGCCCGCCTCGATGGTGAGATTGTCGGCTTCGCCGCCGTCCAGCCCGTCGACGATCCGGCGGCGGCGCGGGCGGAGGAGCTGACGATGCTGTACGTGCTCGGCCGGGCCCACGGCAGCGGCGCGGGTCAGGCTCTGCTCGACGCCGTGCTCGGAGATCGTCCGGCGCAGCTGTGGGTCGCCGCCGACAATCCCCGCGCGCACGCGTTCTATCGCCGTAACGGCTTCCGCCCCGACGGGGCCGAATCGTCGTTCGGGCCGATCCCCCGCACCGTGCGACTCGTCCGCTGAGGCCGTTCACGCGTCAGACGGTCTCGATCGCCTCCGCCGCGATCTCGACGAGGCGGTGATCGCGCTCCTGCTCGTACGCCGTGATGGTGACGACGGCGTCGCGCGCCGGGACGACGAGAACGTACTGGCCGTAGAGGCCGTCGAGACGCCACCCACTGCCCGGTCCGCTCCAGCACCCCCGCCCGTACCGTGACCAGGGGGCCGGCGCGCCGGTGTCGAACCCGTCGTCGTGCATCGCCGCGACCCAGGCGGCATCCACGAGTCGTCGTTCTCCGATGCGACCGCCGTCGCGAAGAAGCCGTCCGACGCGCGCGAGCTCGCTGGTGCGCAGCTCGAGCCCGCTGCCGCCGAGAACGTGTCCCCGCGGGCAGCGCCGCCATGTCGGGTGCGGGATGCCGAGGGGCTCGAACAGGCGCGGACCCAGCCATTCGTGCACGTCGCCGACGCGGGACGCGAGCATCCGCATCGCGACGTACGTGCTCGCGTCGGAGTACTGGAACACGCGGCCCGGTCCCCGCGACGGCGTGCGCAGCATCGCTGAGGCGAGATCGACGCCGGGCGTGGGGTCGCCGGCGAACCACTCGAAATCGATGCCGCTCGTCATCGTCAGCAGATCTCGCAGGGTCACCTGCTCCACGCCCGAGCCGATGTCGTTCTGGGGCAGGACATCGACGGCGCGCGTGTCGATGGAGAGAACGCCCTCGTCGATCGCGATGCCGGCGGCGATCACGCTCACCCCTTTCGACGCGGAGTACACGTCGGCCGGCTCATCGGGTGCCCACCGGTGCTCGACGCCTTCGTCGCCGATGAGGACGTGGATGCCATGGGCACCGAGCCTCTCGTCGTCGATCGCCGCGACCATGGCGTCGAGGGCACGGCGAGGGTCAGGCATGGCGTCCACCGTAGCGGGCGGTCTCCTGCAGGGCAGCCCGCCGGGCTGGTCCCGCGAGAGGTGCGAGTGCGGCCCTCAGCCCTAGTTCGCGAACACGCCTGCGGCCTCCGCCGGTGCGGACCTCACCCTTATTCGCTGACACGCCAGCGGGCTGCGCGAGTGCGGCCCTTGGGCCTGCCCGGGCTTACACGCGCCTGCGGCCTCCGCCGGTGCGGTCCTCAGGCCTGCCCGGCGACACACACGCCTGCGGCCTCCGCCGGTGCGGCCCTCAGGCCTGCCCGGGGACACACACGCGGGCGGTGCGAGTGCGGTCCTCAGCCCTGGCCGGGAAGACCCCAGGTGCCTCCGCCCGGCGGGGGCGGACACACGGATGCCGCAGACAGCGCCGCAACCTCGGCACGCACGGCCACCCCGTCGTCGCTCTGCTGGACGGTGAGGACGACGCCCTGCTGCGAGCGATCGGCCGGGGTGAAGCCGGTCGCCGCGGACGAGGTGACCGTATCGTCGGGGAGGAAGCCGTAGGCCGTGCTCACGAGATCGGCGGGCGGGTTCTCGCGGATCCAGTTGACCGTCTGCGCCACGCTCGCCCCGGGAATGCGCCACACGGCGCCCTCCTCGGCGATGGGAGTGCAGATCCAGCCCGTGTGGGACAAGAAGCCCACGGCTCCGCCGCCCTCGGCGCGCACCGCTCCCTCGGGCAGCACGATCGCGTCGAGCCAGGAAGCAGCCTGCGCCACCGCGGCGGCATCGGGCGTCGCCGGGACCGTCGGTGACGGCTCCGAACCGAGGTAGGGTTCCTGCGTCGCGGGCGGCGGCCCGACGCGAGGCGCAGCGGTCTCGGTCACCGCCCCGCCGCCGGCCGCGGGGGCGCCGGCACATCCGGCGAGCAGGGCCGCCGCGGCGAAAACGGCCGTCACGGTCACCGGGAGTCGTCGCATGGCCCCATGCTATGTCGCACGCGGGGACCGGACGGGCAGCGGAATGTGCGCGCGAGCGGCGGGGTGCGCGCACCCGGGCGCCAGGGCGGGCCCTGCCCCAGCAGCACGGCGGGCGTTCGCCCGGGCAGTTCAGCCACGCTCGCCCGGGCAGCACGTCGCGGCTCAGCCCGGTGACGGTGCCGTGCGGCGGGCGAAATCGACGTACGCCTCGACGGTGTCCTCCGGCACGATGGCGCGCAGCACGACCTCGTCGGCGGCCGCGGTGTACGCCACGAGGGCGTCGCCCAGTTCGGTGACATCGCGGATGGTCGTGTCGGCGGCATCCACCCCCATCCGTTCGAAGTTCGCGGCGTAGTTCGGGAACGACGCGTAGCGCGCCGTCTCGGCGTCGAGCCGGGCGCGAGCGGCCGAGACGATCGCGGTGCGCACGTAGACGGCGACGTGGGCCGCGGGGGCGATCGCGTGCAGGGCGCCGGCTTGCGCGTGCGCTTCGGTGGGCGGCACCCAGTTGAGCAGCACCCCCTCGGCGCTCTCGGCTCCGGTGCGGCGCATCTTCGGCCCGAGCGCTCCGACCAGCACGCGGGGCATCCCCTCTCCGTGGAGCACCTCGATCGCGTCGCGCACGCGGGCGAGGGCCCCCTCCTTCGACGCGCCCGAACCGATGCCGAGCGTCAGCCGGTCGAGAGGGAGGCCGAGCGACGCCACGTCGGCGGCGATCTCCTGAGCCGGACGGCGGTCGACCGGCACGACGCCGGTCGCGAGGTGCAGGCGTTCGGTCACCCGCGAGGCGGCCGCCAGGGCCGCGAGCGCGTCGCCGTCGGGGGTGTCGTTGACCCACAGCGTGTGGAAGCCGGCGCTTTCGACAGCGGGCGCGATGCGGGCGATCGCCTCGGGACCGAGCGACCCGGCGAGGCCGAGCGAGACCGTGCCGCGGCTCACGAGACGCCTCCGGCGTGCGGCACCGATACCGCCACCTGACCGACGGCCGCGAAGAACGCCGCGAGGTCGACATCGTCGGTGGGAAGGAGCACCACGTCGTCGACGCCGGCCGCCTGGAATCGCGCGACTCCCTCGGCCACGTCCGACACGGATCCCGCGAGCACACGATCGTCTGCATCGGGACGATCGCGCAGCACCGCGGTCGCCCGCTCGCGCGCGTCGGGACCGAAGGCGGTGAGCACGTAGGCGACGACGTCGGCACGACCCTCGCGTCCGGCGCCGGCTCGACCCGCCTGCACGGTCTCGACCGCCGCGGCGATCTCGGCGACGGTGTGACGGCTGTCGAGCACGACGCCATCGGCGACGGCGCCCGCGAGTGCGAGGGTCTTCGGACCCTCGGCCGCGGCATAGACGAGCGGGGCGTGAGCGGGCGGCCAGTCGAGGGTCACGTCGCGAAGTTTCACGTACCGCCCCTCGGCGCTGACCGTCTCGCCCGCGAGCAGCGCACGCAGCGCGGGCAGGTGCTCGTGCATGAGCGTGAGCGGTGAGGCGGCCTTGGCACCGACCTGTCGCATCCAGTCCTGCACGCCGTGCCCGAAGCCGGGCAGCAGACGGCCGGGGAACATGCGCTCGATGGTGGCGACCTCCATGGCGGAGGCCGCGACGTTGCGCAGGGGCAACGGCGCGATGCCGACGCCGATGCGCAGATGGTCGGTGACGGCCAGGGCCGCGGCCGCTGCGGCCCACGCCGACGAGCGGAAGCAGTCTTCCCAGAGCCACAGCTCTTCGACCCCCGCGTCTTCGGCCGCCCGCGCGGCGTCGCGAAGCTCTTCGGGAGGGTGCGGATACGGGCTGAAGATCGTGCCGATACGACTCATGACGTCTACTCTGCCGCCAACCTCCGACATCGCGGCAGGGGGTGGCTCGCGGAGCCCCGTCGCCGTCGTGCCGCATTCCGGATGCTTAGGCCCGAACTCCGTCCGAGGCGCCTCGCGAGGTCGCGGATCCCACGTCTCTCCGGAGCCTGGCCCACCCCGCCCCCGCGGCCACCATGCGGCTCCCGGGCCGCTCAGCCTCCCCTTGTCGCCGCCCGGTGTGCCGGACTCCGGAGCGCACAGTCGAAACCCCCGCCGAAA
>NZ_KQ758472.1:80330-132011 GCF_001456955.1 Microbacterium enclense
CCGGTGTGCCGGACTCCGGAGCGCACAGTCGAAACCCCCGCCGAAATTACCCCGCAGCCTCACCGCACGCCGACCTCTCCGGAGCCCGGCCCACCCCGCCCGCCCGAACGCAGAAACGCACGGCCCCCGCCCCGCCCCGCATACCCCGCCCGGCAGAAACCCCGCCTTCGCCCCGCACGAACGCCGAAACGCCCCCGGCGCCGAAGCACCGGGGGCGTCGAGCAGTCGCGTCAGGCCGCGAGCGCCGCGGCCGAAGCCCGCACGATGACGCGCGAGCCGTCGGCATCCACGTGCACCCGGCCCCCGTCGCTCAGCTCACCCGAGACGAACAGGTCGGCGATGCGGTCGTCGACCTCGCGCTGGATGACGCGGCGCAGCGGCCGCGCCCCGTACTCGGGCTCGTAGCCGACCTCGGCGAGCCGGTCGACGGCCGCCTCGGTGACCTCGAGCGAGATGCCTCGCGCAGCCAGCCGCCGCGCGGAGGCCCCCAGCAGCAGCCGCACGATCTCGCGCAGCTGCGCCTTCTCGAGCTTGCGGAACAGCACGATGTCGTCGATGCGGTTGAGGAACTCCGGCCGCATCGCCTCGCGCAGCTTGGCCATCACCCGGTCGCGAAGGTCGTTCTCGGCGAAGTCGCGCCCGGTCGTGGTGAAGCCGATGGCCCCGGAACGGGATGCCAGCACCTCGGCGCCCAGGTTCGAGGTCATCACGATGACGGTGTTGCGGAAGTCGACCGTGCGCCCCTGGCCGTCGGTGAGGCGTCCGTCGTCGAGCACCTGCAGCAGCAAGGTGAACACATCGGGGTGGGCCTTCTCAATCTCGTCGAACAGCACGACCGCGTAGGGGTTGCGGCGCACGCGCTCGGTTAGCTGGCCGGCCTCGTCGTAACCGACGTATCCCGGAGGGGCCCCGATCAATCGTGAGACGGTGTGCCGCTCGCCGAACTCGCTCATGTCGAAGCGGATCACCGCGCCGTCGTCGTCGAAGAGCGACCCCGCCAACGCCTTGGCCAGCTCGGTCTTGCCGACACCGGTGGGTCCGAGGAAGAGGAACGATCCGACCGGACGGTTCTCATCGCCCATGCCCGTGCGGTTGCGGCGCACGGCCTTCGCCACGGCGGCCACCGCGTCATCCTGCCCGATGACCCGGGCGTGCAACTCGGCCTCGAGCTCGGCCAGGCGACCCCGCTCGGTGGCGGTGAGGCGAGCGACGGGGATGCCGGTGGCCCGGCTGATCACCGCGGCGATCTCGGGCTCGTCGACGATCGCGGCAGCTCGGGGGCCGGCCGTCGCCTCCTCGAGCTGCGTCTGCACCGCGCCGATCTCGTCGCGCAGTCGCGACGCTTCTTCGTAGTGCTCGCCCGACACGGCGGCGTTCTTCTGCGCTTCCAGCGTCGCGAGTCGTTCGATCAGCGACGACGTGTCGACCGACACGCCCAGCCGCAGCCGCAGCCGCGCCCCGGCCTGGTCGATGAGGTCGATGGCCTTGTCAGGCAGCACGCGGTCGGGCAGGTAGCGGTCGCTCAGCTCCACCGCGGCACGCAGGGCATCGTCGGTGTAGCTGACGGCGTGGTGCTGCTCGTACGCCGCGCGGAGCCCTCGCAGGATCTCCACGGCATCCGGGATCGACGGCTCCCCCACGCGCACGGGCTGCAGGCGCCGCTCCAGCGCCGGGTCCTTCTCGATCGTCCGGTACTCGCGCAGGGTGGTGGCACCGATCAGGTGCACGTCACCGCGCGCCAGTCGGGGCTTGAGGATGTTGCCGGCATCCATGGATCCGTCGCCGCTGCCGCCCGCGCCCACGAGGGTGTGCACCTCGTCGATGAACACGACGAGGTTCTCGGATGCCGATATCTCGTCCATCGTCTGGGTGAGGCGTTCCTCGAAGTCGCCGCGGTAGCGTGCGCCCGCGAGCATCGCGGCGAGGTCGATCGCAACCACGCGGGTGCCCCTCAGCTGTTCGGGCACCTCGTTCGCGACGATCGCCCGCGCGAGCCCTTCGACGACGGCGGTCTTGCCGACGCCCGCCTCACCGATCAGCACGGGGTTGTTCTTGGTGCGGCGGCTGAGGATCTCGATGGTCTGCTCGATCTCGTCGGCCCGGCCGATCACGGGGTCGAGCTCGCCCGCGGCGGCACGGGCGGTGAGGTCGGTGCCGAAGCGGTCGAGGTTCGGCGTGGCGCTCGCGTCCTGCGTGGACGGCTCGGGCTCACCGACCACGGTCTCGCGCACGCCCTGGGTCAGGGCTTCGGCCGTGACCCCGGCCTGCGCGAGGATCTGCCCCGCGGGTGCGTCCTGGGCGAGCACGAGGGCTAAGAAGAGGTGGTCGGGGTCGACGTAGGTCGAGCCGGCGGCTCGGGCGACCTGGAACGCGTGGAACAGTGCGCGCTGAACCGACCCGGTGACGACGGCGCCGTCGACGTGCGCCGGGGCGCCCGCGGCCGGCAGGCGGCTCTCGGCGGCGCGGGCGATGGCGGCGGGATCGGCGCCGAGGCGCGCGACGGCGTCCTTCGCGGGTGAGCGGCCGACCAGCACGTGCAGCACGTGCAGCGCATCGAGTTCGCGCTGGCCGCGGCCGAGGGCGTATCGGCCGGCCTCTTGCAGCGCTTCCTGCGTGCGGGCGCTCAGGAACCGGCTGAGGTCGATGGAACGCTCGGCGCGCGCCTGCTCACCGGCCAGGTAGCGGGCGAGGAACTCGTCGAACGACTGGGCGCCGTCTCCGGCGCCGGGGGTGACATCTTCGGGCAATTCCGTCTCCTGTGATACGTGAACGGGGCACCTTGAGTGCATCCGTATCAAGTTCAACGCCCGCGAACCCCACCTATTCCCGCAGGCCCGGATCGGGCTCGTTCCACAGCTCGACCGTCTGCACCACCCAGAACACCCCGAACAGCGCGAGAGCGACCGACTCCCCGACGAGCACCACCGGGAACCCCCCACGTCCCGCACCCGTCACGATCCCCACCGCCAGCAGGACCAGCGTGAGGATGATCCCGACAGCGACGGCGCCGTAGGCCATGCGAAGCGCCCCACGCCGACGCCCACCGGGGTGCGGGCGCCACGCGGCGAGAGCCGCCACCGCCGCGACGACGACGAAGAACGTCACCGCGGCGACCTCGTGCGCCCGCGCGAGGAAGCTCTCGGGCGACACCACCGCCCAGCCGATCGCGCCGAGCGTGAGCGCGACGATGACCCCGATCGTCAGCACCACCCCGCCGCCGGCGGTGCCCTGCACCCGCGCGAGGACGCCCGCGACCACCGCCCCCAGCAGGACGATGGATGCCACGGCCGCGCCGTTGTTGATCACGGCGGCGCGCACGTCGGGCGGCACGCATCGCAGCACCGGTTCGCAGACACCCACGGCGATCGTCGTCGGGAGGTAGGCGATGGCCAGCGCGAGGACGGCGGCGACATCGAGCAGCCCCTGCTCGACGCTGCGCCCCGACAGGGCGAGCAGCGCGAGCGCTATGGCGCTGAGCGCACCGGTGAAGGCCGGTCCCGCCGGTCCGTAGTAGGCGGCGCTGATCGAGGGAAGCGGCGTCCCCACCGCCAGCTCCATTCCGACAGCCACCCCGACGAAGACCGTCGCGCCGATGAGAGCGAGGCGCACGTAGCGGTACGTGCGCTGGGTCGAAGTCGTGCGGACGCGCATACCCGCATCCTGACATCCCCCTCCGACAGCGGCCGCGCCTGCGACACTGATTCCATGCGGGAGTTCTTCACGGGAGCAGGGATGCTCGTACGCGGGCTCGGCCAGTGGCGACGCACGCCCGGCGCGATGGCGCTGGGGCTCATCCCGGGCGCGGTGGTCGGCCTCGTGTTCGGTGGGGCGCTGGTGGCCTGGGGTTTCGCCTTGCCGGATCTCGTCGACGCCTGGACGCCGTTCGCCGACGACTGGTCGCCCGCGTGGGCGGGACTGTTGCGGACGGCCATCGGCGTGGCGTCCTTCGGCGCGGCGGTGCTGCTCGTGATCGTCTCGTTCACCGCTGTCACGCTCGTGATCGGAGAGCCGTTCTACGACCGCATCTGGCGCGCGACCGAGCGCAGCGCCATCGGCACCGTGCCCGACACCGACTACGGCTTCTGGCGCGCCGTCGGCGACAGCGTCCGGCTCATCCTGCGCGGCATCCTGGCGGCCGTGGCGGCGTGGGCGGTGGGGCTCATCCCTCTCGTCGGCGGCCCGCTTGGTTTCGTCACCGGTGTGACGCTCACCGGCTGGCTGCTCGCCGACGAACTGACCTCGCGCGCCCTGTCGGCCCGCGGACTCGATCGGCGCGCCCGGCGCGCGATCATCTCCGCGAACCGCGCACGCGCCCTGGGCTTCGGTGTCGCGACACAACTGTGCTTCCTGGTGCCGCTCGGGGCGGTCGCGGTCATGCCCGCCGCCGTCGCGGGCAGCACGCTGTGGGCGCACGCCGCCCTGCGGCTCGCACCCGCCGGCACCTCCGCGTCGCGTGCCGACGGTCGGACGCTCACTGCCGGCGATGATGACCCGACGCCGGCACCCCGCCTCAGCGACACCCCGGCGCCGCCCCGCACCGCCCCCGTGGTCGAGCGATCCGCCCCGCCCGCGAACCGACCGGCCGACTCGGCACGATAGCCTGGAGCGACCGAAGGGATCCTCATGTTCATCGTCTCGCTCATCCTGTTCGTCGGCGGAATGCTGCTGACCGGCCTGTCGTTCTCGCTCGCCGCTCCCGCTCTGTTCTTCGCGCTCGGCATCATCCTCGTCTCGGCCTCGCTGGCCCTCCCCTTCCACTTCGGCACCCGCTAAACGCGCCGCCTCGGTCGAGCCGGTGCCCTTCTCGTTCGACGCGCTCCGCCGCCGCCCCGACCTCGAGGGCCCGGAGCTGCCGGCCGTCGACGCCGCCGACCGGCTGATCCTCGACGAGTCCGCCGACGCCCGCGCGCACCTCGCGCCGGGCGATCTGGTCGTCGTCGGCGACGCATACGGCGCGCTCACCCTCGCCTCAGCGGATGCCGGTGCTCGCGGCATCCGCGTGCACCAAGACGAACTGCTCGGCGAAGAAGCCCTCGCCGCCAACGCCGACGACACGGGGCTGACCGGCACGTTCCAGTCGCACGGGTTGGACGCCGCTCTGCTCGAGGGAGCCCGGGTCGTCCTCCTGCGCCTCCCCCGCTCGCTTCGCGCGCTCGACGACATCGCAGGACTCATCGCCCTTCACGCGGCGCCCGATGTCGTGGTCTTCGCCGGAGGGCGTCTCAAGCACATGAGCGTGTCGATGAACGACGTGCTCCGCGCACGGTTCGACCGCCTCGACGTCACGCACGCCCGCCAGAAATCCCGCGTGCTCATCGCCCGCGGGCCGCGAGACGGCGCCGCGCCCGTGCCCGAAGAGGCCGAGGTCGACGGCATCCGCGTTCGCGCTTTCGGCGGCGCATTCGCCGGCGCATCGATCGACATCGGAACGCGTCTGCTGGTCGCCCACCTTCCCGAACCGCGCGGGGGTACTGCCATCGACCTCGCGTGCGGCACCGGCGTGGTCGCGGCGGCACTGGCCACACGGCATCCGTCCCTTCGCGTGATCGCGTGCGATCAGTCCGCCGTGGCCGTCGCCTCGGCCCGCGCCACCGCCGACGCGAACGGTGTCGCCGACCGCGTCACGGTGGTGCGCGATGACATCCTGCGCACGAGACCGGATGCCAGCACCTCCTTCATCGCCCTCAATCCGCCGTTCCATGCGGGGGCCGCCATCGACGAGCGTCTCGCTCCCCGCATGTTCGCCGATGCGGCGCGGGTGCTGCAGCCGGGCGGAGAGCTGTGGACCGTGTGGAACTCGGCGTTGCAGTACCGCCCCGCGCTCGAACGCCTCGTCGGACCGACCCGGCAGGTCGCGCGTGACCGCAAGTTCACCGTGACGGTGTCGACGAAGCGCTGACTCGCGCGTTGGTGCGCCTCGCGCACGGGAAGAGCACGCCTCGCGCGCCCCATGGCGCCGACCCCCGGTCGGGCGTAGATTCGCAGACGTCCACAGGGAGGTGCGACATGCGGATGCGCACGATCGCCGCGGCGCTGGGCGGCATCGGCGTGGTGAGCGCGTTGCTCGGGGCGGGCCCGGCGGCCTCCGCCGAGATCCCTCACATGCCCCTGTCCGAGAGCATCTCCTCGCCCCTGCTCGTCGACTGCTCGAGCATGACCGTCAATGGCCGCGGCTACGCGCAGCTCCACGGCATCGCGCTGTGCGGTGCCGACACGATCCCGCTCGATCAGCCGCTGCGCGTCGAAGCCGTCGGCGGCGAGGAGTGCGGAACGGCCTCCCTCACCGTGACCAGTCGCGGCGGGGGGCTCGCCACGATCGCGTGGCGCGTGGCATCCACCTCGGGACCCATCGTCGACGTCGAGCTCGACGCGGCGTTCTCGGGCCGAGCGGGAGGCACCATGCGGCGTTTCTCGGTGCGCGAACCCACGCCGCACGCGGCCGGTGCCACGGTCGCCTTCCTCGGCGTCGGCCGGGCGACCGCGACGATGTCGGGCACGGTCGAGACCTTCGCGGCCACGTGCCGCATCGCCCCGGCCAGCGTGCGCGTGCACCTGCGCTGAGCCCCGCCGCCCAGCCGGGCCTCCTCGTGCCGCAGGCCGGGGTTCGTCGGTCGTATCGGGTGGGCCGGGAGCCTCGGCTCAGCCCTTGCCGCCGGGCGGGCCCACGATGAGCAGCACCACGAACACCAGTGCCACCACGGCGACGAGGGCCCCGGCGAGCGCCCACGGTCGCCGCAGGAAGAACCGCAGCAGCCGGTCGATCGGCCGCCGGTCGCGCGGGTCGGCGGTCTCGTCGAGCCGCCAAGCACCGCGAAGGCGTCCGGTGCGGTGCAGCCAGATCTCGGTCGGAACCGTCGCGTAGGGGATGACGGCGCTGACGATCGCGAGGGCGGCCGGGCCGAGGCCCCACCGCTGATTCAGCGCGACGAGCACGGCGGTCGCGCCGTACGCGAGGAACACGAATCCGTGGATGCCGCCACCGATCGTCACCGCGACGGGCAGGTCGGCGACGGCGCGCAGGATCAGCCCGCCGATCAGCAGCGTCCACGAGACCGCCTCGGCGATCGCGAGCGTGCGGAACAGGTTCAGGGGCGTGCGGAACACGTCACTCCTCGGCTCGGGGTCGGGCTTCCCACCCTACGCAGGCGCGTCGTCGCGCCCCGGCCGCTCGCCTCGACGTCGAGGAGTCACTCGATGGGCTGGTCGTCCTCGTCCAACGACGGGTCGGAGCGCTCGCCCTCGGCGGCCGTGGACGTGTCGGGCTCCGGGCCCGGCTCGATCGGGGGCTTCTCGCGTTCGGCATCCATCACCCCACTCCATCAAGAACCTCGGTCGGATGCCACATCCTTGACGCGCCGGGCGCACCTCGCGACCACCGGTCACCGTCGCTCCGGCCCGCGGCCCGCTCGCGGCGCTCGCGGGCCGCGCTCCGGAGAAGCGTGATGCGCTGCGGCCCCATGCTTCAGGCCGGCCGGGGCGCGACCCCGCTTCTCCGGAGCCCGGCACAAGTCTCGTCCCCTCAGCGGACCCCGGCCCGTCGCCCTCTGTCACTCGACTACCGCGCCCGCTCGCAGCCCCGCCCCTCAGCCCCGCCCCGCAGTCCCGCCCCGCAGCCCCGCCCCGCAGCCCCGCCCCGCAGCCCCGCGCCGGAGTCCCGCCCCGCAGTCGACCGGCGCCCGCGCCGGACTCCGGAGAAACCTGCCGCGCAGCCGCCGTTTCCCGTGGAAGCCCAGGCATCAGCCCCGTTTCTCCGGAGCCCGGCACCAACCTGACGCGGCGCCAACCCCACCCCCCGGCGCGACCCGCCCGCCGCAGACCGACCCCGCGCACCGGCCCGCCACCCCGCCGCGTACCTCAACCCCACCCGCCACCCGGCCCCGCCCCCGCCCACCGCCCGACCACGCGCACCTGACGCCCGGCCCAGGCCCGGCCCCGCGGCCCGCCGTTGCGCGCGCGTAAGGTGGACGGGTGGCGGAATCCCGGGGGCGTGTGTGGACCGGGGTCATCCGCGTGGGACCGCACCGAGGCGATCACCGCGTCGCCGTGCGAGCCGTGCTGAGCGTCGGCGTCCCCCTGCTGACGCTGCTGCTCATCGGACGGCTCGACCTGAGCGTCTACGCCAGCTTCGGCGCGTTCGCCGCTCTCTACGGACGTACCGACGGCCCCCGCGCCCGCGTGCGGATGCAGGCCACCGCCGGCGCGATCCTCGTCGCCTCGATGCTCGTGGGTACGGCGGTGTCGTTCCTGGCCTTTCCCGCGCTCGTAAGCGTCGCCGTGGTCGCCGCCCTCGCCGCCGCCGTCACGTTGTTCGCGTACCGGGCGCAGTGGCATCCGCCCGGCGCGTTGTTCGCGGTCTTCGCGGCCGGCGCGACCGCGAGCTTCCCCGCGACGGCCGCCACGTTCGCGACGGTGCTGATCGTCGGCGGCGTGAGTGTGCTGTGGAGCCTTCTCGTGACGACGGTCTTCGTGCTTTTGCGCCGCGGATCGTGGGCGCGTCCGAGACGGCCGCGTCCACCGATCGGGCCGGTCGCGTGGGAGATGACCGCCACCGTCGGCACCGCCGCGCTGCTGGCGGGCGTCGCGGGTGTGCTGCTCGTCGGCACGCACTGGTACTGGGCGATGGTGGGCGCGGTGGCCGCCGTGGGCGGGGCGCACGTCACCGCCCGGCTGATCCGCGGCGTGCAGCGCCTGACCGGGACGCTGCTCGGTGTGCTGATCGCGGCCGGGCTCCTCGCCCTGCAGCTTCCGCCGTGGCTCGTCATCGTCGTGGCCGTCGCGCTGCAGGCCGGTGCCGAGCTGTTCGTCGGCCGCAACTACGGCATCGCGATGCTGTTCATCACCCCGCTCGCCCTGCTGATGGTGTCGCTCGCCTCACCGGTCGCGCCCGTGATGCTGCTGCGCGATCGGGTCGTCGAGACGGTCATCGGTGTCGCCGTCGGCACGGTCGTCGCGATCGTCTCCGCCCTCCTGCGGCGCCGCTCGCCGCACGGGTGACCCCGCCGCGACGCGGCGGCGTCGGCCGCGTGGATGAGACCCACGGCCTCGGCGCCGCACGGGTGACCCCGCGACGGCCCCGGCGCCGCACGGGTGACCCCGCCACGGCCCCGGCGCCGCACGGATGACCGCGCCACGGCACGGCGGCGTCGGCCGCTAGGGTGACACCCGACATGAACGACACCGCCTCCGCCGCTCGCCCCCGCCTCGGACACGACGCCGCCGAACGCATCAGCGCGGGATGCTACGGCGCCCTCGTCTCGGCATCCACTCTCATCGGTCTCGACGACGCCGACCTGAGCGACGTCATCGCGGTCGTCGCGCTGACGAACATCGTCTACTTCGCCACGCACGTCTTCGCCTACTCCCTCGGCGACACGTCGTCGCAGCGCCCGTGGCCGATCGTCCGTCATCACCTCGCGGTCGGGGCGCCGATGGTGTCGGTGACGTTCCTGCCGCTGCTGCTGGTGGTAGTCCTGTTCGCGGCGGGCGTGGGGCTGCAGACGGCGCTGCTGTGGGGTGTGGGCGTGGCGATCTCCTACCTCGTCGTCGTCGCCACCGCCGGCGCGCGTCTGCGGGGATACTCGCCGCTGGTCGTCGTGCTCACGGCCGTCGGGGCGGCCGTGATCTCGGCGCTGCTCATCGTGGCGAAGCTGCTGCTGCACTGACGTGCGGGCACGGAACCCGCCGGGATCCCGGATGCCGACCCGGCGGGCCCTTGTCCGTCTTCCCACGGCGGCGCGGCCGCTCCCCGCTCAGATCGCCGTCGTCGTGTGATCACCGTGGCGGTGGACGATCCGCCAGCCGTCCTCCTCGCGGCGCCACACATGCGTCACCCGCACGACGAACTCGCGCGGCTCGGCGCCGTCGACCGACAGCACGCCCCGTTCGCGTCCCGCGGTCATCGCCCAGCCGTCCGAGACGAGCACCCTGTCGTATTCCGGAACCAGCGCGCCGCCGCGGAACCGCCGCGCGACCGCCTCGAGCGTCGACGCGACCTCGGCCGCCGTCAGCGCGCGCGTGCCGAAACCGCCCATCAGCGTGGCGTCGTCGGTCGTGGTCCACAGGGCCGCGAACGGGCGCGGATCGCCGTGCCCCATGGCATCCAGGGCCTCCGCCACCGCCCGCAGCGCATCGTCGAAGTCGGTCACGCCTCACATCATCCCGTGTCGCCGCCCCCGGCACGGGCCCTCGTGACAGGGTGGATGACCGTGACCCCCTCTCCCCCGGCTCCGGCCTCCGAACCGAACCGGGCCCCCGCCCCGGCGCCGACCCCCGCCCCGGCCCCCACCGTGGCCCCGGCCCCGGCCTCCGAACCGAACCGGGCCCCCGCCCCGGCGCCGACCCCCGCCCCGGCCCCCACCGAGGCCTCGGCCCCGGCACCCGAACCGCGCCTCACCGTCGTCGGCGCCATCAACGTCGACCTCACCGCCCGTGTCCAGCGCGCCCCCGCCGCGGGCGAGACCGTCGCCGACGGCGTGCTCCAGCGCGGACCCGGCGGCAAGGGCGCCAACCAGGCGGTCGCCGCGGCCCGGCTCGGAGCCGCCGTGCGCCTGATCGGTGCCGTGGGCGACGACGCCGAAGGCCGTGGCATCCGGGATCGCTTCGAATCTCTCGGGGTGGATGCCACCGGAGTCCAGACCACGGATGCCGCCACCGGAACCGCGCTCATCGTCGTCGATGCGACGGGTGAGAACTCGATCGTCGTATGCGCGGGCGCGAACGCGGCGATCGACGCCGACGCGCTCAGCGTCGAGCACGGCGCCGCAGTGCTCCTGCAGTTGGAGGTGTCGGATGCCGTCGTCTCGGCCGCCGCGCGCGCCGCGGGGTTCCTGGCCCTCAACGCCGCCCCCGCGCGTCCCCTCCCCGATGGCGTGCTCGAGCGCTGCGACCTCGTCATCGTGAACGAGACGGAGTACGCGCAGTTGCCCGAGGTGCACGGCGCGCCGCTCCTGTGCGTCACGCTGGGGGCCGACGGGGCCCGGCTGTACCGCCACGGTGAGCTCGTGGCATCCGCCCCCGGGGTCGCCACGACCGTCGTCAACACGGTCGGCGCGGGAGACGCGTTCTGCGCCGCGCTGGTCGTGGGGCTGCTGCGCGGCGACTCCGAGGCCGACGCCCTGGCCCGCGCCTGCGCCGTCGGGGCCGCCGCCGTCGCCGACGACGCCTCGCAGCCCGCGCTGCAGCCCCTCGACGCCTACGAGGTGACCCCGTGAGCCGCCGCCCGATCCTCGTCGACTGCGACACCGGCATCGACGACGCCCTCGCGCTGGCCTACCTGTTGGCCGAACCCGCGGTCGAGATCGTCGGCGTCACGACGGTCTCCGGCAACACGGATGCCGCCCGCGCCGCGGCAAACACCCTGTCGCTGTTCGAGCTGGCCGGTGAACACGACATTCCCGTCGCCGTCGGCGCGCACGACTTCCGCGGCCGGGCGTACGCGGGCGGCGCGCCGCACGTGCACGGCGACGACGGTGTCGGCGGTATCGCACTCACCGCCGCGGCCCGCGCCCACGATGCCCGCGCGGCCGTCGAGCTGATCGATCACCTGGCGGCACGGCATCCGGATCTCACCGTGCTCGCCCTCGGTCCCCTGACGAACCTCTCCGCCTACGCCGAGGCGCCCGGCGTCGCCCGTTTCGACCGCCTCGTCGTGATGGGCGGCGCGTTCGCGCACTCGGGCAATGTCACGGCCTGGGCCGAGGCGAACATCCACAACGACCCCGAGGCCGCGGCCGTCGTCTTCGCGCAGGAGTGGGACACCACCCTCGTGCCGCTCGACGTCACCATGACGCAGACACTGGATGCCACCGACCTCGTGCGCCTCGAAGCGATCCCGGGCGCGCTTCCGCAGGCGTTGGCCGCGATGCTGCCGCTCTACCTCGACTTCTACGCCGGCCGCGTCTTCCCCGACCGGCGCTGTGCGCTGCACGATCCTCTGGCGGCGATGGTGGCTGCCGGTTCCCTGCGCGGAGTGAGCGTCGCGTCCGGTCAGGTCGACGTGCGGCTCGAGCGCGGCGAGCGGGGGCGCACGGTGTCGTCTCGCGGCTCGTCGACGCAACGGTGGGTGCGCGGCATGGAGGGCTCGGCGGTGGAGCTGCTGCTCGCGCGGTTGGAGGCACGGGAGTGGCCGGGGTGACCCTCGACGCGGCCGGTTCCTAGGGGCGCGTGACCTCGACGACCTGCGTGTCGTCGAACTCGGGGAACGAGACGGTCGCCTCGACGGGGACGGTGTCGCCGACGCGCTCGGCGGAGAAGATGTGCGTCGTCGCCGCGAGGTCGGCCGTGCACACACCGTTGCTCGACGTCGAGAACGAGACGACGAGCGATTTCCCGTCGTTGTCGAACGCCGACGCAGTCGGAGGACAGCTGCTGCTCCCCCAGGTCACGACCGCGATCGATCCGTCCGCCTGCAGGTGGACGGCGGGCTTCAGATCGAGACCGTCCACCGGGATGCCGCTGGGCACGCCCGGCGTTCGCGAGTCCGCGACACCGGCGGCGGAACAGGCCGTGAGGACCGCGGCGAAGGCGACGAGCGCGGAGACCGCGACGTATCGGCCATAGCGTCCGGTGATCATGTGCTCATCTTGGCGCACCCGCCGGGCACGCGCGCGGGGAGCACGGGCCGCTGTCCGCGAACGTCACCGTGTCGGCGGGTCGCCCTCCGCACGACGGAGCCGCCGCTTCACCCACGCCGTCATGCGGTCGGTGTGCCGGTCGGTGAACTCGTTCGACAGCGCGAGCGCTTCGGCGCCGACATCGGCGCCGGCGTTGATGGCCTCGATCGACCGGAGGGCCCGGCGCTCCTGCTCGTCGGCGTCGCGTTCCATCTCTTCAGCGTAGGAGGCGAAGAGCTAGCCTGGGCCGATGTCCGCCGCCTTCCCCGCCCGGGATGCCATCGACGAAGCGCTCGTGAAGGCGCTCGTCCGCGAACAGTTCCCGGAGTGGGCGGGGCTTTCGGTGGCCGCGGTTCGGGAGTCGGGCAACGACCACCGCACGTTCCACCTGGGCGACGGACTGGTCGCCCGCCTGCCCGCCGATCTCGGATTCGTCCCGCAGGTCGCGAAGGAGCAGAAGTACCTGCCGTTCCTGGCTCCGCACCTTCCGGCGCCCGTTCCCACAGTCGCCGGCGTCGGGCGAGAGTCGTCGTTGTTCCCGGCCCCGTGGTCGGTATACGGCTGGCTCGATGGCATCCGCCCCGACGCCGTCCGCGTGCGGGACGATGCGGCGCTCGCCGAGTCATCCACTGGACTCAGTTCCGCGGGGCGGCGCGGCGCGTCTCCCGCGACGTGCTCGACCTCGACGATGCCACGTGGGCGCGCGGCGCGGGCTGGACTCTGTAGAAGGGGCTGATCATGCTGACCAACGTGACCACGGGTGAGCGGGAGTTCGCCGAGCGGGTGCTGGGTGAGGTGCTTGCTCGGCGATGAGGGGCTCGTCGACGGACCGATCGTCGTGTCGCGTGTGGAAACCGCTGAGGGCGCGCGAAAACGTAGGACCCGTCCGCGCGATCACGCGAGGACGGGTCTGCCGGAGGACGTTCAGACGCTCAGAAGTCCCAGTCGTCGTCCTCGGTCGCCTCGGCCTTGCCGATGACGTACGACGAGCCCGAGCCGCTGAAGAAGTCATGATTCTCATCAGCGTTGGGCGAGAGCGCCGAGAGGATCGCCGGGTTCACGTTCGTCACGGACGACGGGAACATCGCCTCGTAGCCGAGGTTCATCAGCGCCTTGTTGGCGTTGTAGTGCAGGAACTTCTTGACGTCTTCGCTCAGGCCGACCGAGTCGTAGAGGCTTTGCGTGTAGTGCACCTCGTTGTCGTAGAGCTCGTACATCAGCGAGAACGTGTAGTCCTTGAGGTCCTGACGGCGGGCCTCGTCGACGGTCTCGAGACCACGCTGGAACTTGTAGCCGATGTAGTAGCCGTGCACGGCCTCGTCGCGGATGATGAGGCGGATGAGGTCGGCCGTGTTGGTGAGCTTCGCGCGGCTCGACCAGTGCATGGGCAGGTAGAAGCCCGAGTAGAACAGGAACGACTCGAGCAGGGTCGAGGCGACCTTGCGCTTGAGCGGGTCATCGCCACGGTAATAGTCCATGACGATGCGCGCCTTCTTCTGAAGGAACTCGTTCTCGGTCGACCAGCGGAACGCCTCGTCGATCTCCTTCGTCGAGCACAGGGTCGAGAAGATCGACGAGTAGCTCTTGGCGTGCACCGACTCCATGAACGCGATGTTCGTGTAGACGGCCTCCTCGTGCGGGGTGAGCGCGTCGGGGATGAGCGAGACCGCGCCGACCGTGCCCTGGATCGTGTCGAGGAGCGTGAGCCCCGTGAACACGCGCATGGTGAGGGTCTGCTCCTCGGGAGTGAGCGTGTTCCACGACTGGATGTCGTTCGACAGCGGCACCTTCTCGGGCAGCCAGAAGTTGTTCACCAGACGGTTCCAGACCTCGAGGTCTTTGTCGTCTTGGATGCGGTTCCAGTTGATGGCCTGCACGTGGTTCAGCAGCTGCAGCTTCTCAGCCATGAGTGTCCTTTGTGGGAAGAGTCGGGATCAGCGGGTCAGAGCATGCACGAGACGCACTCGGTCATGTCGGTGCCCTCGAGCGCCAGCTGACGGAGGCGGATGTAGTAGATGGTCTTGATGCCCTTGCGCCACGCGTAGATCTGCGCCTTGTTGATGTCACGCGTGGTGACAGTGTCTTTGAAGAAGAGCGTCAGCGAAAGGCCCTGGTCGACGTGCTGCGTCGCGGCGGCGTACGTGTCGATGACCTTCTCGTAGCCGATCTCGTACGCATCCTGGTAGTACTCCAGGTTCTCGTTCGTCATGAACGGCGCCGGGTAGTAGACGCGACCGAGCTTGCCTTCCTTGCGGATCTCGATCTTCGAGGCGATCGGGTGGATCGAGCTCGTCGAGTTGTTGATGTACGAGATCGAGCCGGTCGGGGGCACCGCCTGCAGGTTCTGGTTGTAGATGCCGTGGGCCTGCACCGAGGCCTTCAGCTCACGCCAGTCGTCCTGCGTGGGGATCTGAATGCCGTCGAACAGCTGCTTCGTCTTCTCGGTCTCGGGTGCCCACACCTGCTCGGTGTACTTGTCGAAGAACTCCCCCGACGCGTAGGTCGAGTTCTCGAACCCGTCGAACGAGGTGCCGCGCTCGATCGCGAGGCGGTTCGAGGCCCGCAGCGCGTGGAACAGCACCGTGTAGAAGTAGATGTTCGTGAAGTCGATGCCCTCTTCGGAGCCGTAGTGCACGTGCTCGCGAGCGAGGTAGCCGTGGAGGTTCATCTGGCCGAGGCCGATGGCGTGCGAGCGGTCGTTGCCGTCTTCGATGGAGCGCACCGAGGCGATGTGGCTCTGGTCGCTGACCGCGGTGAGGGCGCGGATCGCGGTCTCGACGGTGAGGCCGAGGTCACGGCCGTCCATCGCCAGGGCGATGTTCATCGAGCCGAGGTTGCACGAGATGTCTTTGCCGATCTCGGCGTAGGACAGGTCTTCGTTGTAGGTCGTGGGCGTGTTGACCTGCAGGATCTCGGAGCACAGGTTCGACATGTTGATGCGACCGGCGATCGGGTTGGCCTTGTTCACCGTGTCTTCGAACATGATGTACGGGTAGCCCGACTCGAACTGGATCTCGGCGAGGGTCTGGAAGAACTCGCGCGCGTTGATCTTCGTCTTCTTGATGCGGGGGTCGTCGACCATCTCGCGGTACTTCTCGGTGACCGAGATGTCGCCGAACGGCTTCTTGTAGACCTTCTCGACGTCGTACGGCGAGAAGAGGTACATGTCTTCGCCGTTCTTGGCGAGCTCGAACGTGATGTCGGGGATGACGACACCCAGCGAAAGCGTCTTGATGCGGATCTTCTCGTCGGCGTTCTCGCGCTTGGTGTCGAGGAACCGCAGGATGTCGGGGTGGTGGGCGTTGAGATACACCGCGCCCGCTCCCTGGCGTGCACCGAGCTGGTTGGCGTAGCTGAAGCTGTCTTCGAGGAGCTTCATGACCGGGATGATGCCCGACGACTGGTTCTCGATCTGCTTGATCGGCGCACCCGACTCGCGGATGTTCGACAGCAGCAGGGCGACGCCGCCGCCGCGCTTCGACAGCTGCAGAGCGGAGTTGATGCCGCGGGCGATCGACTCCATGTTGTCTTCGATGCGCAGCAGGAAGCACGAGACGAGCTCGCCGCGCTGGGCCTTGCCCGCGTTGAGGAAGGTGGGGGTGGCCGGCTGGAAACGGCCCGAGATGATCTCGTCGACGAGCTGGACGGCAAGGCGCTGGTCGCCGTCGGCCAGCGCGAGGGCGGTCATGACGACGCGGTCTTCGAAGCGCTCGAGGTAGCGCTTGCCGTCGAAGGTCTTCAGCGTGTAGCTCGTGTAGTACTTGAACGCGCCGAGGAAGGTCTCGAAGCGGAACTTGGCGCCGTACGCGCGGTCGTTGAGCTCCTGGATGAACTCCATCGAGTACTTCGCGAGCACGGTGGGCTCGTAGTACTCCTTCTCGACGAGGTAGTCGAGGCGCTCCTTGAGCGAGTGGAAGAACACGGTGTTCTGGTTCACGTGCTGCAGGAAGTACTCGCGTGCCGCGCGCTTGTCGGCGTCGAACTGGATCTTGCCGTCGGCGTCGTACAGGTTCAGCATCGCGTTGAGGGCGTGGTAGTCCAGCCCCTCGAAGCGCGCTTCGGTCTTGAAGTCCACGTCGGTCAGCTCAACTTCCACCATCGTTCCAATCCCTCGTTGACCCGTTCGACATCGTCGGGGGTCCCGAAAACTTCCAGCCTGTACAGGTGCGGCACCGCGCACTTGCGCGCGACGATGTCGCCGGCGAGGCAGAACGCGTCGCCGAAGTTCGTGTTTCCTGCGGAGATCACTCCGCGGATGTTGCGTCGGTTCCGCTCCTCGTTGAGGAACCGGATGACCTGCTTGGGGACCGCGCCCTTCTCGACGCCCCGGCCGGCACCCCCACCGTAAGTGGGGGTGACCAGCACGAAGGGTTCGTCGACCTCGAGGGGCGGGTCTGTCGGCAACAGCGGAATGCGCACGGCCCGCTTGCCGAGTTTCTCGATGAAACGCGCGGTGTTACCCGACACGCTCGAGAAATAGACCAGCAGCGGAGCCTGGGTCGCCGACATGACAGCGCTCATGACAGGGGTCTGAGAGCCTGTCTCGGGATCAGGCGAGGCGCGACGCGAGCTCGTCGATCTTGTCGGGACGGAAGCCCGACCAGTGGTCTTCGTCGGTGATGACGACGGGTGCCTGCAGGTACCCGAGCGACTTGACCTGCTCGAGCGCCGACGGGTCTTCGGACAGGTCGAGCACGTTGTACTCGATGCCCTTCGAGTCGAGTGCGCGGTAGGTCGCGGTGCACTGGACGCAGGACGGCTTGGTGTAGACCGTGATCGCCATGTCGTTCTCTCTCTCCCCTGGAAATTCGTCATCCGGGCGGGCAGGGCTCGCCGGGACCTCAATACTACATATGGGTGCGGACATCGGAAGGCACCACAAGGGGTAGTAGTTACATCAGTGTGATTTTCCACCGTCTCTCCCCATGTACAACACAGGTTGTCCACGATTTCATCCACAGATCGCCCCCCTTCCGGCGTCGTGTTAACAGGCAGGATTCCGCGGTTGTCGGAGCGTCTGCCGCTCGTTGTCCACAGATCGGACGCTAGACGGGGGTTCCGACATCGCACAGGCCGCCGATTTCACCGACCGGCGTGTCGCGGCGTGTCGCGGCATCCGGTGTCCGACGCCCAGAAGCGGGTGTCGGAGGTCGGCGGTAGCGTGGTTCGGTGGCCGGCTACCGCGTACTCCTTCGAACCCCTGGCGTGGGGCGCATCATCGCCGCGCAGCTGACGGCACGCTTCCCCAACGGCATGACGAGCCTCGCCGTGCTGCTGCACATCGAGCACGTGACCGGTTCGTACGGCGCGGCGGGTCTTGTGCTCGCGGCCACCAGCATCGGTCAGGCCATCGCCGGCCCCGTCACCAGCCGGTGGATGGGCATCTGGGGCATGCGGCGCGTGCTCACGGTCACGCTGCTGGTGTGCGCCGCCGCGATCGCCACTCTCGCTCTCATCGAGATGCCCCTTCCGCTGTACATGGCCCTCGGCCTCGTCGCCGGCCTGTCGACTCCCCCGATCCAGTCGGCGGTGCGCACGATCTACCCCAAGATGGTGCCGTCCACACAGCTGACTCCCCTGTACTCGCTCGACGCCTCGCTGCAAGAGATCATCTGGGTGCTCGCGCCCGTGGTCATCACCCTCGTCGCGACGCAGGTCGGCACCGTGCCGGGCCTGTTGCTGGTGGTGCTGATCCTGCTGGGCGGGGGCGCGTGGTTCATCCTCAGCCCCGAGGTGGGCCGGGTCCGCATCCCGCGCAGTCGCCGCGCGCTCGGGCGCGTGCTCGCCAAGCCGCCCGTCATCCTCGCCACAGCGACCGGCTTCCTGCTCATCGGCGCCTGCGCGGCCGTCGAGGCCGGTGTCGTGGCCACCTTCGACCACGGCGGCCTCGAGGCGGGCCTCATCCTCGCCGTCTTCGCCGTCGGCAGCCTCGCCGGCGGCCTGTCGTTCGGCCACATCCCTATCGGCCCGTGGGCAATGGCGCGCCGCTTCGCCATCGTCGCGCTCGGTCTGTCGCTGACCATCGTGTCGCTGAACGCGTGGTGGCTGGGCGCCACCCTCCTCGTCGCCGGCGCCGGCATCGCTCCCGCCCTGGCCGTGATGTTCGCCATGACCTCGGCGAGCGTGCGCTTCAGCGAGACGGCCGAGGCGTACGGCTGGATCGGCACCGGTCAGCTCATCGGCGCCGCCGCGGGCTCCGCCGTCGCGGGCTTCCTCGTCGACGGCGTCGGCCCCACGGGCGCGTACATCGCCGCCGCGGGGTTCGCGGTCGCCGGGTTCATCGTCTCGGCCGTCTTCGTCCGCGGATTCCCCGACCTCCGTCACCGCGACGCGAGCCCCATTCCCGACACCGAGCCCGTCGAGACCATCACCTGATCCCGGATGCCGGTGGGCCCGGCATCCACGTCGTCCACGGCACGGGGCGCCCGCGCACGCCCCCGACCGCGCACGCCCCCGACCGCGCACGCCCCCGGCCGCGCACGCCCCCGACCCCTCGGCACGGTCACCGCGGCAGGGTTTGGGGCGGATTCGGCACCTCGGGGCGGAAAATACCCGCCCCAAACGGCAAACCCCGCCCCAAACCACTCCACCGACGTCGCCGCCGTCGACTCCGCCCGTCACCCCGCAGGGTTTGGGGCAGAATCTGCGCCTTGGAGCGGATTTCGCACGGTTTGGGGCGGATTCGGCACCTCGGGGCGGAAAATACCCGCCCCAAACGGCAAACCCCGCCCCAAACCACTCCACCGACGTCGCCGCCGGACTCACCGCCGGCTGCACCACAGCCCGCGCCTCCGCCCGAACGGCCGGCTTCGCGCGCGTCAGTGCGCGCGGCGCAGCAGCTCCAGCACGGCGAGCGCGTAGGCGTCGGCCGGCGCGGGGTGATCGAAGACCAGCGTCGACCCGCCGATCGAGATCTCGACCTCGTACGTGTCCGACAGGCGGCGCAGTGACCGGAAGGTCGCGCGCAGCATCTCGCGCAACTGCGACTCCGACGGCAGCCACAGCGCGTCCTCGGTGGCGACGGAGTCGAGCGCCCACTCCGTCGTGCCGTTGAACGCGAGGATGCGCCCGGTCGGGTAGTCGCGCGGTTCGACGGTCATGTCGCTGACCGTGAAGACGTCGGCCTCGAACTCCGGCTCGTCCAGCTGGAAGCGGTCGCCGGATCGCGGATGCCACACCAGTCCCGCCGTGCGCAGAGCCAGGGCCATCTCGGTCGAGATCATGGCATCCATTCTGGCGGGCATCCGACGTCGCGGGTCCGTCACGCTCCACTCGGCGACGCGAGAATGGATGCCATGCCCGCACCCGTGACGCTCCCCTTTCTGACGTGGGGTTCCCCCGGCGGCCCCCGCGCCCTGCTCGCCCACGGCCTCGGATCCGACGGCGCCCTCATGTGGCGGTACGGCACCGCCCTGGCCGACGCGGGCTGGCAGGCCGTGGCCGTCGACCTGCGCGGGCACGGGGTCGCCCCGCGCACCCTCGATTACTCGATCGCCGCGTACGCCGCCGACCTCGCGGCCACGACGCCCGACACCGACGGACCGTGGGATGCCGTTGTCGCGCACTCGCTCGGCGGGGCTGCGGCCACCGTCGCGGCGGCCGCACGACCGGGCTGGACGCGGCGGCTCGTGCTGATCGACCCGGCGATCGCGTTGTCCGACGACGATCGCGAGGTCGTTCGCGTGGGCCAGGAGCAGGCGTTCGCCGACCCCAGCGTCGAGGCGGTGCGCACAGCTCACCCGACCTGGCATCCGATCGACGTGGAGCTCAAGGCCCGCGCCACCCGGCGTGCGAGCCGCTGGGCGGTCGAGCAGACCAGCCTGCAGAACGCCCGGTGGGACGTCCGCGCCGAGGCCGCAGCGCTCACGGTGCCGACCCACGTCATCGGCGCCGACCCGTCGGTGCACTCCATCTTCACGGGCGAGCTCGCCGCCGAAGTGCTGCGCAACCCCGCCGTCACCATGGGCGTGATCGAGGGTGCCGGACACTCGCCGCACCGCGACCGCCCCGAAGCCGCTGTCGCGGCGCTTCTCGACGCGCTGCGGTGAGGCGGGCGGGGCGTCGCTGAACGGGCGCGCGACGCGGCCGCCGCCGGCTCGCTGCGGCGTTGCGGGCGGCCGGGACGCCGGACCCGCGCAGGATCGCCCCATCTCGCCGCGACCATCGGAGAGAAGTGACCGTCTCCGCGCGTCGTGTCACCCCCGGGCGCGATGTCGGAGGTCGCGCGCAGAATGGATGCCATGACCTCGTTCGATCCGGCTCGGTATCTGCCCGACGACCTGCTGGCGCGCATCCGCGAGCGGGCGGCCGTGCACGACCGCGAGAACACCTTCCCCCACGACGACCTCGACGAGCTGCGGGCCGCGGGCTATCTCGGCATCCTCGTTCCGCAGGCGGCCGGCGGCGCCGGGCTGAGCCTCGCCGAGGCGTCGCTCCTGCAGCAACGCCTCGCGGGCGCGGCGCCCGCGACGGCGCTGGCGGTCAACATGCACCTCGTGTGGACGGGTGTGGCGAAGGTTCTGCGCGACCGCGGCATCGACGACCTCGCGTTCGTCGACGAGGCCGCCGGGGCCGGCGAGGTGTTCGCCTTCGGCATCAGCGAGGCCGGCAACGATCTCGTCCTGTTCGGCAGCGACACCGTCGCCGAGCCCGACGGGCGGGGCGGGTACTCCTTCACCGGAACGAAGATCTTCACGTCCCTCTCCCCCGTGTGGCACCACCTGGGTGTGCACGGGTTGGACTCCACCTCGCCCGACGGGCCGAAGATGGTCTTCGCCTTCGTCGACCGGAGCGACGCGGTCGTCACGCGCGACGACTGGGACACCCTCGGCATGCGTGGCACGCAGAGCCGCACGACCGAGCTCCGCGGAGCGCACGCCGCGGCCGATCGCGTCATCCGCAGGATCGACCCCGGTCCGCAGCCCGACCCGCTGGTTTTCGGTATCTTCGCGGTCTTCGAGATCCTGCTCGCCTCGGTCTACACCGGCATCGCGCGGCGCGCGCTCGATCTCGCGGTCGACGCCGCCACCTCGCGCCGGTCCAAGAAGACGGGCACCACCTACGCGAACGACCCCGACATCCGCTGGCGGGTGGCCGACATGGCGCTGGCCTACGAGGCGCTGCCGCCGCAACTGGCCGCGCTGGCGCGCGACGTCGACGACCTCGTCGACCACGGCGGGCGGTGGTTCTCGCTGCTGTCGGGCGTGAAGTACCGCGCCGTCGCCATGGCGAAAGAAGTCGTCGACGACGCCATCCTCGTCGGGGGCGGTGCCGCCTACTTCACGCAGAACGAACTCAGCCGCCTGTACCGCGACGTGCTGGCCGGCATGTTCCACCCGTCCGACGCCGAATCCGCGCACTCGACGGCCGCGGCGGCGTGGCTCGGACCGGTGACCGGCTGATGGCCCGCACTCCCACGGCCGCGCTGAGCCCAGCCGATCAGCAGCGCCGCCGCGCCCTGCGCGTCATGAAGGGCGTCGCTCTCGGCGCGCTGCTCGGGATGGCGATCGTGTTCGCCATCTCCTTCTCGCTCCAGCGCGAGGTGGAGTGGCTGCAGTACGTCCGGGCGGCGGCCGAGGGCGGCATGGTCGGCGCTCTCGCCGACTGGTTCGCGGTGACGGCGCTGTTCCGGCATCCCCTCGGGCTGCCCATCCCGCACACCGCGATCATTCCGCGCCGGAAAGACGAGATCGGTCGGCAGCTCGGCGAATTCGTCGAGACGAACTTCCTCGAGGGCGATGTCGTGCGCACCAAGCTCGAATCGACGCCGCTGTCCGCCCGCGCGGGCGCCTGGCTCGCCGATCCCGCGCACGCCGACCGCGTCGCCGCCGAAGTGGCCACGCTGGCGTCGAGCGTCCTGACCGCGTTGGATGACGACGACGTGCAGGGCCTCATCGAAGATCTGGCGCGCGAGCACCTGCTCTCGCCCGACTGGGGGCCGTCGATCGGCGGGTGGCTGGAGCGGGTGGTCGACTCCGGCGCCCATCACGGCGCGGTCGACCTCGCGCTCGACAACATCGGCGTCTGGCTCGGCAACAACCGCGACACGTTCCAGGGTCTGGTGTCGCGGCGTCTCCCCGCCTGGGTGCCGGGCGTCGCCGCCCGCCTCGTCGATGACACCGTCTACCGCGAGGCCGTGCAGTTCGTCGACGCCGTGCGCGCCGACCCGCGCCATCAGGCGCGCGGCGCCATCGACGGCTACCTCACGCGCCTCGCCGACAACCTGCAGCACGACCCGGCGACGATGGTGCGCCTCGAAGAAGCGAAGGCGGCGGTCTTCGACAGCCCCCGCGTGCGCCAACTCGCCGCCGACGCGTGGAACACCGCCAAGACGGGCCTGTTGCGCTCGCTCTCCGACCCCGAGAGCGGTCTGCGCCGTCGGGCGTCGGCCGCCCTCGCCGAAGTCGGTTCGCGGCTGCAGCGCGATGAGGCGTTGCAGAAACGCGTGGACGGGTGGGTCATCGACGCCGCCGTGTTCGTGGTCGGCCGGTACCGTCACGACATCGCCTCGATCATCACCGACACGGTCGAGCGATGGGATGCCGACGAGACCACCGAGAAGATCGAACTCATGGTCGGCCGCGATCTGCAGTACATCCGACTCAACGGCACCATCGTGGGCGCGCTCGCGGGGCTGGTCATTTTCACCGTCGCCCACTTCACGTGGGGCTCCTGAGCGCCGAGGGCCCCGCACGCGCAGCCCCTCGCACCGGTTAGCAGGTCGAGCATTCCGTGCGGCACCGAGCTCGACGGGCCGGCGGTGGCGGCGAATCGCACATCACGGCCGGTAAGCGCAAGGCCACGCGTCGCAGTTCCCTACGGCGTGAGCGGGTGAGTACTGTGAGCCCCGTGAGCGAGGGTTCGGGGACCGGGGAGTTCCTCTTCACCTATGGGGCGCTGCAGGCGCCCGACGTGCAGCTCGACACCTTCGGTCGTCTCATCGCCGGCGACGACGACACCCTCCCCGGGTTCCGTCTCGACGATGTCGAGAGCACCGACGAACGGGGTGCTTCCACGCCGCACGGTCATCGTCGGCGCAGCCTCCGCCACACCGGCGACCCGCGCGATCGCGTCTTCGGCACCGTCTTGCATCTAACCGCGGCTGAACTCGACGCCGCCGACGAATACCTGATCTCCGACTCGCGCCGTATCCCGGTCGTCCTGGCGAGCGGGGCGACCGCCTGGGTCTACGTGGCCGCATGAGCGCCCTCCCCGTCGATCCGCTCTGGCCCCGCGCCGGCGACTGGCCCGCGCCCGCGAGTGGCCAGACCCCGGATGCCGTGCTGCTCGGCGTCCCCGCCTGGCGGACCTCGCTCTCACCGACGGGCGCCGGAGAGACGCCCGCGGCCGTCCGTGCGGCGTTGCGCCGGTACTCCCCCACCCTCATGGGCCCGCCGCCCGTCGACCTCACCGCCGCACTGCGCATCGCCGACGCGGGCGACGTCGACGAACCCGACGGCCGAGAGGGCGAGGCACGCGTGCGCGCGGCGGTCGACGCGTTGTCCGACGTACCTCTGCTCATCGCGCTCGGCGGCGACAACTCGGCGACCTACGCGGTGGCGCAGGGGCGGCGGGCTCGCGGCCTCATCACCCTCGACGCTCACTTCGACCTTCGCGACGGCGAGTCGAACGGCTCCCCCGTGCGACGCCTGGTCGCCGATGGGCTCGACCCCCGGCGGGTCGTGCAGATCGGTATCGCCGATTTCGCCAACTCCGCGGTCTACGCCCGGCGCGCCGCCGACGCCGGCATCACCGTCATCACACTCGACGAGGTGCGACGGCGCGGCATCGACGCCGTCACCGCCGAGGCCCTCCGCGTCGCGGCGGGTGTGCACCCCGCCGCCGCGTCGGACCGCCTGCCCGCAGAGTCCGAACACGCGGCAGAGACGGTGTCCGCATCGGATGGCCCGCCCCGAGCCGGCTCCGACCCGGCGGGCGCGGAGCGCGCACCCGCGTCGGGGTCGGGAGCCGCAACGGACGCACCGCTCGACGGCATCCACCCCGGCGGCATCCACCTCGACATCGATGTGGACGTCTGCGATCGATCCGTCGCACCGGGCTGCCCCGCGAGCGTCCCGGGCGGGCTCGCCGCCTGGGAGCTGCGCGCTCTGGTGCGCGGGCTCGCCCGCGACCCCGGGATCACGAGCGCCGACATCGTCGAAGTGGATGCCACGGCCGACGCCGCAGACGCTCGCACCGTGCGGCTGGCCGCGCTGTGCGTCCTCGAACTCCTCGCTGGATTGGCGGAACGACGATGATCCAACTCCTGCTCGCGCGACACGCGAAATCCGAGTGGGGCGACAGCGGGCTCGACGATCACGACCGCCCCCTCGACGACCGCGGACGCCGCGACGCCCCCGCCATGGCTCGCACGCTGCAACGCGCCGGCGTGCGACCGGCGGTTCTGCTCTCGAGCTCGGCCGTGCGCGCACGCGAGACGGCGGCGGTGTTCGCGAATGCCTTCGACGTCGACGTCACCGAGCAGCCTCAGCTCTACCTCGCCCCGCCCGACCGGCTCCTCGAGGCCGCACGCGCCAGCGGCGCCGACGAAGTCATGGTCGTGGCGCACGACCCCGGGATGAGCGCCCTGGTGTCTCGCCTCGCCGACCGTGAGGAGCGCATGGCGACCTGTGCGGTGGCGGTCTTCACCTGGCACGACGGAACGTGGGACGACGTCGACGCGACGCCGCCCGACGAGTTCGACCTCTACACGCCCTGAGCCCTCGTCACGGCGAGCCTCGACACGCCCCGCGATCCGATCTCCGTGTCCGGGCGCGACCCGGCATCCGCCCGCCCCGGGGCGCCGTCCACGCCCGGATCCATGCGGAAAGCGATCAGCGGCTCGTCATCCGCTCGACATCTGAGGCGACATCGACGCAAATCTTCGTCTGATAGAACGGGATGACGCCCGAGCGCGGTCGTCGCAACGGGCGCGCTGAGCGCATCGGACCAACCGGGGAAGTGGTCATGACTGCCGAAACGTCGCCTGCGCCCGCGCAGAGGATCGCATGGATCGATGTCGCACGCGGCATCGCGATCACCCTCGTCGTGTTCCACCACTCCATCCAGTTTCTGGATGCCACCGGCTGGCAGGTGGACGCCCTGGTGCAGGTGACCGCGATGCTGTCGACCTTCCGCATGCCGCTGTTCTTCCTCGTCTCGGGGCTGCTCGCCTCCTCCGCCATCGCGAGGTCGAGCTTCGCCTCGCTGTTCTGGAAACGCCTGGCCCTGCTGGTCTACCTCTACGCCCTATGGTGCGTCATCTGGTGGGCGTGGTTCCTGTTCGTACCCCGCCCGTTCGATCCGCAGACCTCTCCCGTCGGCGATCTGGCGACCGCGATCTACCTGCCGTGGTCGGGGCTGTGGTTCCTCTATGCGCTCATCCTCTACACGGTGGCCGCGTGGGCGCTGCGGCGACTGCCGCGCCTCGCCCAGCTCGGCCTCGCCTTCGCGGTCGCGTGTTTGTTCGCCACGGGCATCGTCACGGTGAGCTCGTCGTACACCTGGCGCTCGGTGGGAACGTATTTCGCCCTGTTCATGACCGGTGTGGTGTGCCGACAGCTCGTCGAGGCGTACGCGCGGCGCGTGACCGTGTGGTGGCTGCTGGGATCGGGCGCCGTGCTGGCCGCGGGCACCGTCGCCTTGCCCTCCCTGCCGCTGCAGGGGGTCTTCCGGGTCGCCCTGTGCGTGGTGGGCGCCGCATTCGGCGTGTCGATCGCCGTGATGCTGGCGCGGTCGTCGGTCGTGCGACGCGCCGTCGGCGCTCTCGGCTCGCGCACGCTGCCGATCTACGTGCTCAACTCTCTCCTGCTCGCGCTCGCGGTCGCGCTCCTGCCCGTCGAACTCCTCCCCGGCTGGCTCGCCACCGTTCTGCTGACCGCCGTCGTGATCACGCTGGCGCTCGTCATCCGGCGCGCGGTCGGCTCCGTCTCGGGCATCTTCACCCTCCCCGCCCCGGTGCAGCGGTTCGCCGCACGCCGGCTCCAGACCGACCGCCTCGAAACCGAACGGAGTCGCTGACATCCGCACCGCACACACCCTCCGCCGTCGGTGGGTGGCGATCATCGCCGCCCTTCTGGGTGTCGTCGCCGTGGCGGCATCCATCACCGTGCCGGCGTACGTGTTCCCCGCCGCCGCCCAGATGCCCGCCCGCGCCGACGTCATCTACGTCATCGGACCGCCCACCGCGGGACGCATCGCCCTCGCCGAACAGCTGCGCAGCGACGGTGTGGCCGACGACATCCTGATCTCGGTGCCCACCGACGGGGAGCAGTCGGCGGCGAAGCTGGCGGCCTGTCAGCGGGCCTATGTGAGCTGCGTGCACCCGGAGCCGTTCACGACGGCCGGCGAGATGTCGGCCATGAACGAACGATACGACGCGTCCGCGCGCGCGATCGTGATCACCTTCACCCCGCACGTCAGCCGCACCCGCTTCATCGCGGGGCGCTGCGCGGACGCGCAGGTGACGGTCGCCGCCGTTCCCACGTCGCTCGATCTGGGGCAGTGGATCTACCAGTTCGCCTACCAGACGGGCGGATTCGCCAAGGCCCTCATCGTCGGCTGCCCCTGAGCGGTTCCCGACCCGGGGAGCTGCCGGCCGTCCTTCCACACGCGCCGCACGAGCGGAACCCCCGGCCGGTACGCCAGGTGCACCCGCGTCGGCGCGTCGAGGAGCACGAGGTCGGCTCGCGCACCCGGCGCCACGACCCCGACATCGGTGCGCCGCAACGCCCGCGCACCCCCGGCCGTGGCCGCCCACACGGCTTCGGACGGCGTCATCCCCATCTCGCGCACCGCGAGCGCGATCATCAGCGGCATCGAGCTCGTGTAGCTCGAGCCCGGGTTGCAGTCGCTGGCGAGGGCGACGGTGACCCCGGCATCCAACAATCGGCGGGCGTCCGGATACGGCTGTCGCGTCGAGAACTCCACGCCCGGCAGCAGTGTCGCGACCGTGTCCGACGCGGCGAGCGCCGCGACGTCGGCGTCGGCGAGGTACGTGCAGTGATCCACCGCGGCGGCGCCGAGCTCGACCGCGAGACCCACGCCGTCGCCGAACCCCAGCTGATTGCCGTGGACCCGGATGCCGAGTCCCGCCGCGCGACCGGCTGCGAGCACACGCCGGCTCTGTTCGGCCGTGAACGCTCCGTCCTCGCAGAACACGTCGATCCAGCGCGCGTGGGGCGCGACCGTGGCGAGCATGACGCCGGTCACGAGGGAGACGTACTCGTCCGCGCGGTCCGCGTATTCGGGGGCGACGACATGGGCGCCGAGGAAGGTGACCTCGTCCGTCACCTCGGCGGCCAGGCGCGCAAGGCGCCGTTCGGTCGCGACGTCGAGGCCGTAGCCGGTCTTGATCTCGACCGTCGTCGTGCCCTGCGCACGGCACTCGGCGACGAGGGCGGCGAGTCGGTCCCGCAGATCGTCGTCGCTCGCCGCGCGCGTCGCGGCGACGGTGGTGCGGATGCCGCCGGCGGCGTACCGCTCCCCCGCCATGCGCGCCGCGAACTCCTCGGCCCGGTCCCCGCCGAACACGAGGTGCGTGTGACTGTCGACGAACCCGGGGATGACGGCCCGACCGCCGGCGTCGACGACGAGCGCGTCGGGGCTCGGCGGCACGGCATCCGCGGAACCCGTCCACGCGATGAGCCCGTCGTGCACGAGCACGGCCGCATCGCGCAGGGTTCCGCACGGGTCGCCGTCGACGGCGACGTTCGTCGTCAGCTCGCCGATGTTCGTCAGCAGCATCGGCCGGTCGGCGTCGGCCGCCACGGGAGCGCTCACCACATCGGCACCGTCAGGCCCCGCTCGGCGGCGACCTCGCGCGCGCGGTCGTACCCGGCATCCACGTGCCGCATGACGCCCGTGCCGGGATCGTTGACGAGCACGCGCGCAAGCTTCTCGGCGGCCAGGGCGGTGCCGTCGGCGACGCACACCTGCCCCGCGTGGATGCTGCGGCCGATGCCGACCCCGCCGCCGTGGTGGATCGACACCCACGAGGCACCGCTCGCGGTGTTCAGCAGCGCGTTCAGCAGGGGCCAGTCGGCGATGGCATCCGATCCGTCGGCCATCGCCTCGGTCTCGCGGTAGGGCGAGGCCACGGAGCCGGCGTCGAGGTGGTCGCGGCCGATCACGATCGGTCCCGACAGCTCACCGGATGCCACCATCTCGTTGAACCGCAGGCCGGCGAGGTGGCGCTCCTGGTAGCCGAGCCAGCAGATGCGCGCCGGCAGCCCCTCGAAGTGCACCTGCTCGCCGGCTTTCCGGAGCCACCGGTGCAGGGCGGCGTCCTCGGGGAACAGCTCGGCCACGGCACGGTCGGTCTTGGCGATGTCCTCCGGGTCGCCCGAGAGCGCCACCCAGCGGAACGGCCCCTTGCCCTCGGCGAACAGGGGACGGATGTACGCGGGAACGAACCCCGGGAACGAGAACGCGCGGTCGTATCCGCCGAGCTCCGCCTCGCGGCGGATCGAGTTGCCGTAGTCGAACACCGCCGCCCCGGCATCCTGGAATCCCACCATCGCCCGCACGTGCGCCGCCATGCTCTCGCGCGCCCGGCGGGTGAAGTCCTCGGGGTCGCGCGCGGCCTCGGCCTGCCAGTCGGCGACCGCCGTGCCGATCGGCAGGTACGACAGGGGGTCGTGGGCGCTCGTCTGATCGGTGACGATGTCGATCCGGATGCCACGGGCGAGAAGCTCCGGGAAGATCTCCGCCGCGTTCCCCTCGACGCCCACCGACAGCGCCTCGCCCGCGTCGCGCGCGGCGGTCACCCGGGCCACGGCGGCATCGAGGTCGTCGGCGACCTCGTCGAGGTAGCCGTGCGCGACGCGACGGTCGAGCCGCGTGCGGTCGACGTCGACGATGAGCACGGCGCCGCCGTTCATCGTCACGGCGAGGGGCTGCGCCCCGCCCATGCCGCCGCAGCCGGCGGTGAGGGTGAGAGTGCCTCTCAGATCGTCGGCGGGGATCGTCGACCCGGTGGCCGAGCCCGTCGAAGCCCCCGACCCGGTGGCTGAGCCCGTCGAAGCCCCCGACCCGGTGGCTGAGCCTGTCGAAGCCCGGCCGAGCGACCGCGCCACCGCCGCGAAGGTCTCGTACGTGCCCTGCAGGATGCCCTGCGTGCCGATGTAGATCCACGACCCGGCGGTCATCTGGCCGTACATCGTCAGTCCGAGGTCTTCGAGCCGCCGGAACTCTGGCCACGTCGCCCAGTCGCCGACGAGGTTCGAGTTGGCGATGAGCACGCGCGGCGCCCACTCGTGCGTGCGGAACACGCCCACGGGCTTGCCCGACTGCACGAGCAGCGTCTCGTCGGGCTCGAGCTCGTCGAGCGTCCGGACGATCGCCTCGTACGCCGCCCACGACCGCGCGGCCCGGCCCGTGCCACCGTAGACGACAAGGTCGTCGGGGCGCTCGGCCACCTCGGGGTCGAGGTTGTTCATGAGCATGCGCTTCGCGGCCTCGGCGCCCCAGCTCTTCGCGGTGCGCGTGGCGCCGCGCGGCGCGCGGATCACGGATGCCACGGAGGCGGGGGTTCCGGCGGCCGCGGCCGGCGCGGAGTCGAGGGTGTCGGTCATGGCGGATCTCCTTCGATCGGGGCGGGAAGCGGGCGGGGTCTATCCGGGGAAGGCGACGGCGAGGGCGGCGCGAGCGATCTCGCCCGAGGCGACGAGTTCGGTCACGGCCTCGATCTCGGGCGAGACGAAGCGGTCGGGCCCCGGGCCGGCGACGCGCGTGCGCACGAGGTCTCGCACGGCACCGGTGGCGGCGGCGGGCGTGAGCGGAGCGCGCAGATCGAGGGCGCGGCATCCGGTCACCACCTCGATGGCGAGCACCCGGGCGAGGCCGTCGATCGCGCGACGGAGCTTTCGGGCACCGGCCCAGCCCATCGAGACGTGGTCCTCCTGCATGGCGCTCGAGGGGATCGAATCCACGGACGCGGGAGCGGCGAGACGCTTCAGCTCCGACACGATGCCGGCGGCGGCGTACTGCGCGATCATGAGCCCCGAGTCGACCCCCACCTCGTCGGCGAGGAACGGCGGCAGGCCGTTGCTGCGCGCGACATCCAGCGCGCGGTCGGTGCGCCGCTCCGACATGGATGCCACATCGGCCACCGCGATCGCGAGGAAGTCGAGCACGTACGCCACCGGCGCGCCGTGGAAGTTGCCGTTCGACTCGACGCGACCGTCGACGGTGACGACGGGGTTGTCGACGGCGGACTCCAGCTCGCGCTCCGCGACGACCGTCGCGTGCGCCATCGTGTCGCGCGCGGCGCCGTGCACCTGCGGTGCGCACCGCAGCGAGTACGCGTCCTGCACGCGGGTGCATTCCGGTCCGCGGTGGCTGGCGACGATCGGGGAGCCGGCGAGGAACGCGCGCAGGTGCGCCGCCGACTCCGCCTGCCCGAGCTGCGGCCGCAAGGCCATGAGGTCGGCGGCGAACACGGCATCCGTCCCGAGCTGCGACTCGATCGAGATCGCCGCCGCCACATCGGCGGTGGTGAACAGCATCTCGAGATCGTGCAGGGCCAGCAGCAGCATGCCGAGCATGCCGTCGGTGCCGTTGATGAGGGCCAGCCCCTCCTTCTCACGCAGGGCCACGGGCTCGATGCCGGCCGCGGCGAGGGCGTCGGCGGCCGGCCGGAGGGTGCCGGACGCATCGCGCACCTCTCCCTCGCCCATCACCGCGAGCGCGACGTGCGACAGCGGGGCCAGGTCGCCCGAGCAGCCGAGGGAGCCGTACTCGCGCACGACCGGGGTGATGCCGGCGTTCAGCAGCGCGGCGTAGGTCTCGACGACGACGGGGCGGACGCCCGTGCGACCGGTGCACAGCGTCTGCAGCCGCAGCAGCATGAGGGCGCGCACCACCTCGCGCTCGACCTCGGCGCCGGTGCCGGCCGCGTGGGAACGGATGAGACTCGCCTGCAGCTGCGCCCGGCGGTCCTCGGCGATGAACGTCGTCGCGAGGGCGCCGAAGCCCGTCGAGATGCCGTAGTGCGGCTGCGGGTCGTCGGCCAGGCCCTCGATGAGCGCGCGCGTGTCGGCCACGCGCTGGAGGGCGTCGACGTCGACGTCGACCCGCATGCCGAGCCGCGCGACATCCACCACCTCGCGCGGGGTGAGGGGGCGGGTCCCGAGGGTGACGCTGTCGTTCATACGCCGATTCCACCGCGGGCGATGGCCCTCGGCGAGGGTGTTCTGGCATCCTGTGTCTGTCATGCCAGACAATCCGCGCCCGCAGGTTCCCGCCGCCGATCAGACGCTGCGGATCCTCTCGCTGCTCGCACGGCAGCCGGGACCGATGGCCGCGCAATCGATCGCCACGGCGCTGGGCATCCCCCGCTCGAGCACCTACCACCTGCTCGCCACCCTCGAACAGCACGGATACGTCGTGCACCTCCCGGGCGACCGGCGGTGGGGGCTGGGCACCGCCGCGTTCGAGCTCGGCGGCGGGTACGCCCGGCAGCAGCCCCTCGCCCGGCTGGGGCGGCCGCTGCTGGCCGCGCTGTCGGATCGCGTCGGCGAATCGGCGCACCTCGCCGTGCTCGCCGGCCGCGACGTGCTCTACATCGTCGAGGAGCGCGCCCCGCGGCGACCGGCGCTGGTGACCGACGTCGGCGTGCGTCTGCCCGCGCACCTCACCGCGACGGGCCGCGCCATGCTGGCGTCGCTCCCCCGCGAGCAGGTGCGGGCGTCGTTCCCGGATGCCACGGCCCTCACGCAGCGCCACGGCCTCGGCCCCGCCACCCCGCGCGAGCTGCGGGAGCTGCTGCGCGAGGTGCGCGCCGCGGGCTTCGCGAGCGAGAACGGCGAGGTCACGCCCGGATTCCGCTCGGTCGCCGCGTCGGTGCTCGATCACACCGGCTGGCCCGCCGCCGCCGTGGCGATCACCTGGCCGACCGACGGCTCCGAGCGGGATGCCGCGGCGTTGGCCTCCGCGGCATCCACCACCGCCGCCGAGCTCGCCCGCCGTATCGGCCGCCACGCCTGAGGCCCCTGCCGGCGGTCGCCGCTCGCTCGCGCGAGATCGCCGGTTTGGGGCAGACTCCGCCGTTCGGGGCGTAATTTTTCCGCCCCAACTGGCCGATCCCGCCCCAAACCCTCCGCAGCACGCGCAACGCACGAACGCCGCGCGTCAGCGCACGACCAGCCGCGGCTCCACCAGCACGTGCGCCGCCCCCGCCGTCGCGGCGCGCGGGGCCACGACCGTGCCGTCGCCCATCAGCAGGTCGAGGGCTCCGGATGCCACCCGCTCGGGCAATTGCTCCACGCTCGACAGCCCGAGGGCTTCGGCGGCGGGGGTGTTGTCGAACCCGACGACGGGCATGTCGGGGCGACCGGCGAGCGTGGTCGCCAGGTGCGCCCCGATGGCCAGCGAGTCGCTCGCGCACACCACGGCCGTGACGTCGGGATCGGCCAGAAGGCCAGCCGTGACGACGTCGCGTGCCGCCGACACGTTCTCCTCCACGACCCACCGCGGACCGTCCCCCGCCGTCTCGCGCCACCCCCGCTCGCGCTCGTCACCGGTTCCCGAGCCGGCGGGCCAGCCGAGGAACGCCACCCGTCCCCCACCCCGCGCCAGCGCGTGCGCGGTCGCCGCGCGCGTGCCGGCCGCGCCGTCGACGTCGACCCACAGGTGGGCTGGGGCCTCGACGTCATCCTCGCCCCAGGGCCGACCGAACGACACGAACGGGAGGTTCCGGGCGGTCAGCCAGCCGGTGCGGGGGTCGCCGTGGAACGTGCCGGTGACCACGACGGCATCCACTTCTCCGCCCTCGAGCAGGTCGCCGAGGCGGGCGATCTCCTCTTCGGGGGTGCGGGCGGCGTACAGCAGCACACGCATGTCGCGCTCCCCGGCGCGTTCGGTGAGCGCGTGCACGAAGCGGTCGAGCACGACGCCCGAGATGCCGCCGGCGTACGGGTCGAGATGGATGCCGATGGTGGAGCTGCGACGCATCCGCAAGCGGCGGGCGGCGGCGTGCGGGCGATAGCCGAGATCGGAGATGGCGGCCTCGACCCTCTGACGCGTGGCGTCGCGCACGATGTCGGGCGCGTTGAGCACGTTCGACACCGTCTGCCGCGAGACCCCGGCTGCGCGGGCGACGTCGTCTACCGTGGGCGCCTTCGCCATGTGCTGCCTCCCTTTCGCCGCCGGACGACGGGTTCGGAGCCCGTCGTCAGATCGTCAGCCTAAGCCGGGCGGCAACCGCTTGACATCGCGCCCGACCCCTTCGTACCGTTGATGGACCGTCATTTGAACGTTCAAACTGGCGGCCCTCCGACCACATGCGGAGGGGTCGCATGCCTCATCGAAGGAGAGAGACACATGACACGGCACACCGCCCGCAACCGGCTCGCCGCCGGCGCGCTTCTGGCGACCGGAGCCCTCACGCTCACCGCGTGCGGCTCGGGCTTCAACGACACCCCCGGCGAGGGCCAGGCGTCCGGCAGCGGAAAGCTCACCCTCCTTATCGGCTCCTCGGGCGATGCCGAGACCACGGCCGTCACCGACGCCGTCGCCGCCTGGAGCGAGCAATCGGGCGTCGAAGCCGAGGTGCAGACCGCCAACGACCTCCCCCAGCAGCTCTCGCAGGGCTTCGCGGCCGGCTCCCCGCCCGACCTCTTCTACCTCGCCCCCGAGGCCCTGGCGGGCTACGCCGCGAACGGATCCATCGCCGCCTACGGCGACGACCTCGCGAACAAGGACGACTTCTACCCCTCGCTCATCGACAACTTCACCGTCGACGGCACCTTCTTCTGCGCCCCCAAGGACTTCTCGACGCTGGCGCTCATCATCAACACCGACCTGTGGACGGCAGCCGGGCTCACGGATGCCGACATCCCCACGACGTGGGACCAGCTGGCATCCGTCGCCCAGCGTCTGACGGCCGACGGCCGGGTGGGCCTGGCCTTCGGCGCCGAGTATCAGCGGGTCGGTGCCTTCATGGCGCAGGCGGGTGGAGGACTCGTCACCGACGGCGCGGCCACGGCGGACAGTCCCGAGAACCTCGAAGCCCTGAACTACGTCAAGACGCACCTCAACGACGGCTCCTTCGCCTTCGCCTCCGACGTGGGCGCGGGCTGGGGCGGCGAGGCCCTCGGCACCCAGAAGGCAGCGATGGTCATCGAGGGCAACTGGATCTCCGGCGCAATGTCGGCCGACTACCCCAACGTGAACTACACCGTCGCGGAGCTCCCCGCCGGTCCCGGCGGCAAGGGCACCCTGCAGTTCACCAACTGCTGGGGTATGGCCGCCGACAGCGGCAACCAGGAGCAGGCGCGCTCGCTCGTGGAGTATTTGACGAGCACCGACCAGCAGCTGGCGTTCTCAGAGGCGTTCGGCCCCATGCCGTCCATCGAGTCGGCCGCCGACGCGTGGTCCGCGGCCAACCCCGACGCCACGGCGTTCCTCGCCGGCGCCGAGTACGCCCAGTTCCCGCCGAACATGGCCGGCGCCGCCGACGTCATCACCGACTTCAACGCACAGCTCGAGTCGCTGAAGACGGGCGACCCCGCGGCCCTGCTCAAGACGGCGCAGTCCAACCTCGAGGCCATCACGGGATAGCCATGAGCGCTCTCACCACCGCGCCCCGTCGCGCCGGGTCCCCCTCCTCGGGGATCCGGCGCGGCGAGGCCGCCGCCGGTTGGCTCTTCACCGCGCCCGTGCTCGTCATCCTGGGCGTGTTCCTGCTCGTTCCCGTGCTGATGGCGCTGTGGGTCAGCTTCTCCGACTGGACCGGACGCGGCAGCCCCTTCTCGTCGAACGTGAACTTCGTCGGTGTCGACAACTACGCCGCCGTCACGACCGGCGGCGGGCTCGCCGAACGCGACTTCGGCACGGCGCTGCGCAACAACGCCTGGTACGTGCTGCTGGTGGTGCCGCTGCAGACGGCGCTCTCGCTCTTCCTCGCGGTGCTCGTCAACCGCGCCATCCTGCGCGGGCGCGGCTTCTTCCGCACCGCGTTCTACTTCCCCTCGGTCACCAGCTCGGTGGCCATCACCGTGCTCTGGCTGTTCCTCTTCTCGGCATCCGGTGCCGTCAACGAGGTGCTGTCGTGGCTGGGCATCAACGGACCGAACTGGTTCAGCGACCCCTCCGGCGTCGTCCACAACCTCCTCGGCGCCGTGGGCATCACCAGCGGACCGGCGTTCCTCACCGGCAACACCATGCTCGGCGTCTCGTGGTGGGACTGGCTGGCGGGACCCTCGGTGGCCATGTCGGCGTTCATCCTCATGGCCGTCTTCACCACCTCGGGCACCTTCATGCTGCTGTTCATCGCGGGCCTGCAGAACATCGGCGGCGACGTGCAGGAGGCGGCGATGATGGACGGCGCCACCGGCTGGCAGCGCTTCTGGCGCGTGACGCTCCCCCAGCTCAAGCCGGTGCTCTTCACGGTGCTCACGCTCGGCCTCATCGGCACATGGCAGGTGTTCGATCAGATCTACACCGGCACGCAGGGCGGCCCCGGCAAGACGACGCTGACTCCGGCGTACCTCAGCTACTCCTCTGCGTTCCTGTCGCAGCAGTGGGGCCAAGGTGCGGCGATCGCCTTCGTGCTGTTCGTGATCATCGTGGCGCTGACGATCCTGCAGCGCTTCGTGCTGCGCGACCGCCCCGTCTCGCGGCGCCGCATCCGGCAGTACGAGGTGCGCGGCAGCGGTCCGAAGCCCGCCCCTGCCGCGAAGGGAGGCACGCGATGACCGCCACCGCGTCCCCGCAGACCACGGTGCTCGCCGAGCAACGGTTCGGCGGGCCCGAGAAGCCGACCAAGCACCGCGTGTCGCGCAGAGCGCTGGGCTGGCAGATCGGCCTGTACGCCCTGCTGATCGTGCTCGCGCTGATCTACATCTACCCCTTCCTCGTGCAGGTGGCGACGTCGTTCAAGACGGATGCCGCCGCCGCCGCCGATCCGATCTCGCTCATGCCGCAGCCCCTGTCGCTGGCCGCATACGAAAGGCTCTTCCTCAACTCGGACTTCCCCGTCTGGTTCGCCAACTCGGCGGTCGTGACGGTGTTCGTCACGGTGGGCCGCGTCTTCTTCGCCTCGCTCGCCGGCTACGCCCTGGCGCGACTGAACTTCCGTGGGCGCGGGATCATCTTCGCGGGGCTCGTCGCCGTCATGGCGGTGCCCACGGTCGTGCTACTGATCCCGAAGTTCCTCGTGATCAACCAGCTCGGCATCTACGACTCCTACGCCGGCATGATCCTGCCCCTTCTCGTGGATGCCGCCGGCGTGTTCATCATGAAGAACTTCTTCGAGTCGATCCCGCCCTCGGTCGAGGAGCAGGCGCGCATCGACGGCGCGAGCACGTTCCGCATCTTCTGGTCGGTGGTGCTGCCGATGGCGCGCCCCGCGCTCATCACGATCGTGATCCTGTCGTTCCAGGGATCGTGGAACGAGCTGAGCCACTTCGTCATCTCCACCCAGTCGCCCGAGCTGACCACGCTGACCAAGGGCGTGGCATCCCTGGCCAGCGGCCAGCTCAGTCAGGGCAGCCAGTTCCCCCTCAAACTCGCGGCCGCGGCCATCATGACGATCCCGGTCGCCGTGGTGTTCTTCATCTTCCAGCGCCGCATCATGAACGCCAGCGAAGGAGCCGTCAAAGAATGACCACCGCCCCCACCACCTCGCCCGCCGAGACGATGACCCCGGCCCCCCTGCAGCCGCTCCTGAACGACGCCCTGGTCGTGCTGCGGGCCCCCACGCAGGTGTGGTCCGACGGTTCGGGCGACATCGGCGGCGCGGCGGTGCACGGCGTCTTCCACGGCGACGTGCGCCACGTCCGCGAGCTGACGGCGACCTGCGACGACTCGGCGATCGAGTGGATCTCGACCGCGCCCGACGGCGCCTCGCGCGTGGTCTTCGGCGGCATCCTCCGCGGTGTCGACGACACCACGCCCGATCCGAAGGTGCGACTGCTGCGCGACCGCCGTATCGCCGACGGTGCCGTGAGCGAATCGTGGACCGTCGCCTCCCGGGTCGATCGCCCGATCCGCACCACCCTTCGCCTGCGCCTCACCCCGGAGTTCGCGCAGCTGCACGAGGTGAAGTCGGGCCACGCGCACGCTCGGAAGGCCTCGACCTCGATCGACGGCGCGCGGGCGACGGTGGATGCCGGGCCGCAGGGCCTCGAGCTGGTCGCGCCGGGCGCCCAGGTGGCATCCGAGGGCGCCGGACTCGACGCCGCATGGACGGTCGAGATCCCCGCGTTCGGCGAGGTCGCGGTCGGCTGGACGCTGACGCTGCGCGACGACACGCTCGTCGTCGGCTCCGCGTCGGCTCCCGCTCGATGGGATGCCGCCGCGGTCGCCGCGTCCGCTGCCGACCCGCGTCTCGCGCGGTGGCTGCGCACGGCGCTCGACGACCTCGACGCGCTGCGGCTCGTGCTGCCGGAGCACCCCGACGACGAGTTCTTCGCCGCCGGGGCGCCGTGGTTCTTCACCCTCTTCGGGCGGGACTCGATCTGGGCGGCACGCCTGGCCCTGCCGCTCGACCGCGAGATCGCGGCATCCACCCTCCGCGTCCTCGCGCGCCTGCAGGGTGCCGACGACGACGCGCAGACCGCGCAGGAGCCCGGCAAGATCGTGCACGAACTGCGCGCCTCGGCGCTCGAGATCCCCGGCGAGGGCATCGTGCTGCCGCCGAAGTACTACGGCAGCGTCGATTCCACCCCCCTGTGGGTCTGTCTGCTGGCCGACGCGTGGCGCGCGGGCATGCCCGAGGCCGAGGTGCGGCAGCTGCTGCCGACGCTCCGCGGCGCCCTCGGCTGGATCCGCGACAGCGGCGACAGCGACGGCGACGGCTTCCTCGACTACATCGACCGCCTCGGCACCGGGCTCTCGAACCAGGGCTGGAAAGACTCCGGCGATTCGATCCAGTGGCGCGACGGCCGTCTCGCCGAGGGCCCCATCGCGCTATGCGAAGTGCAGGCGTACGCCTACGAGGCCGCCCTCGCGGGCGCCGACCTGCTCCAGTACTTCGGAGAGCAGACGGACGCCGACGACATCGCGTTCTGGCGTGCGTGGGCGGCCGACCTGCGGGCGCGTTTCGCCGAGACCTACTGGGTCGAGACGGCCGAGGGCCGCTATCCCGCCGTCGCCCTCGATCGCGATAAGCGACCCGTCGACACCCTGACCAGCAACATCGGGCACCTGCTGGGCACCGGCATCCTCTCTCCCGACGAGGAGGCGCACGTCGCGTCTCTGCTGCGCGGCGAGAGCATGTCGAGCGGATACGGCATCCGCACCATGTCGTCGGACGCCGCGGGCTACTGGCCCCTGTCGTACCACGGGGGCAGCGTGTGGGTGCACGACACCGCGATCGCCGCGCACGGCATGCTCCGCGCGGGCTTGCGCGACGACGCCCGCGCGGTCGTCGATGAGCTCCTGGATGCCGCGGAGGGCTTCGCGTACCGTGTGCCCGAGCTGCACGCCGGTGATCCGCGGAGTCACTCGTCGGTGCCGACGCCCTACCCCGCCGCCTGCCGCCCCCAGGCGTGGTCGGCCGCCGCGGCGGTGGTCTGCCTGACCGCGCTCGCGCCCACTCCCGGGGCGTGAGCCCGCCGGACGGCGTCGCACTCGAGCGTCGCCGCCCGGTCCTTCCTCGGCTTCGAGGGTCGGCCGCGGCGCGCCGGTGCCGCTGCGGTGGGTGTGGGTTCGGGTTCGGCTGCGGAGTCGGGTTTGGGGCGGATTCCGCACCTCGGGGCGTGAAAATCTCGCCCCGACGCGCCGATCTCGCCCCAAACCTCAGACGGACCGCCGTGTGGATGCCCAGCCGACACGGCCACGGCTGCGACTACGACCACGGGTTTGGGGCGGATTCCGCACCTTGGGGCGTGAAAATCTCGCCCCAACGCGCCGGTCCCGCCCCGAACAGCCCCGCTCAGGCGACCCGCGACACCGCACCGCCGGTCAGGCGCACCAGCTCGTCGAAAGTCAGCGGGAACACCGTGTGCGGCGTGCCACCCGCGGCCCAGATCTCGGGGAACGCCGCCAACGCCTCATCCACGACCGTCGTCAACGGCGCCGGATGCCCGGTCGGTGCGACGCCGCCGATGGGCTGCCCGGTCGCGGTGAGAACCTGCTCCGGTGTCGCCCGACGGATGCCGCCGCGCCCGAGCCTCTGCGCGAGCGCCGCCGTGTCGACGCGGTGCGCGCCGCTGGTCATGATGGGCAGCGGCGCGTCGTCGCTCCAGAACACCAGGCTGTTGGCGATGGCGCCGACCTCGACGCCGAGCGCCGCCGCGGCGAGGGCGGCCGTCGACGCGGCATCCGGAAGCACGACGATCTTCCCGGAGATCCCCGCGGCCTCCAGGGACGCGGCGACGAGACGACTGCGGGCGGGGAGGGCGTCGGTCATGCCCGCCAGCCTAGGGGCGCCCGCCAGGTCGCACGCTCCGCCCGCGGTCATCGGCTCCGGCCCGCCGGAGGGTGTGCCGCGGCAGCCCGGCCCCGACGCCACGACCCGCCGACACCCGCCCCTCGCGTGCGCAGCCCCCGCGCGCCACAATGGAGAGGGATGTCGCGACGCTGCGGCATCCGCAGAGCGCCGCCCACAAGGCGGCCGACGACAAGGAACGCGATGACCAACGCACTGCCCCTGCCCGATTTCACCCACGAACGCGTGGAGGTGATCACGGGGCGACGCAGCGGTCTGTTCGTCGCCGTGGCGCTCCACTCCTCCGTGCTCGGCTCCGCCCTCGGCGGCGCCCGCCTGTGGACCTACCCGTCGTGGACCGACGCCCTGGGCGATGCCCTGCGCCTGTCGGCCGCCATGACGCTGAAGAACGCCGCCGCAGGGCTCGACGCCGGCGGTGGCAAGAGCGTCATCGGCCTGCCCGAGGGCACGGTGCTCGACGCCGATCGTCGCCGCGCGGCCTTCCTCGACCTCGGCGACGCGGTCGAGAGTCTGGGCGGGCTGTACCGCACGGCCGAAGACGTGGGATCGACGACCGACGACATGCTCGTCGTCAGCGAGCGCACCGCGCACGTGGTCGGTCTGCCCGACTCGGTGGGCGGCTCCGGCGAACCCGCGGGGCCCACGAGCCTCGGCGTCTACGCCTCGCTCGTCGCCACGCTCGAACGCGCGGTGGGCACCTCCGACGTCGCCGGCCGGCGCATCACCATCGCCGGCCTCGGCCAGGTCGGAAGCCGACTGGCGGAGCGCCTCACGTCGGAGCACGCAGCGCTCACGGTCACCGACGTCAACCCCGCGAAGCGAGCGCTGGCAGCCGACCTCGGCGCCGCGTGGGTCGAGCCGAGCGAAGCGCACCTCGTTCCCGCCGACGTGTTCGTACCCGCCGGTATCGGCGGTGTGCTCACCGACGACGTCATCGACGCCCTCGACGCCCGGGCGGTGTGCGGCCCGGCCAACAACCCGCTGGCCGAGCGTTCGGGTGCCGACCGTCTCGCGCAGCGCGGCATCCTGTACGCGCCCGACTTCGTCGTGAACGCCGGCGGCGTGATCTACCTCGACGGCGTCGCGAAGCAGCGCGGCACGATGGACGAGATCATGGGCCGCGTCGCGGGCATCGGCGACACCATCCGCCGCGTCTTCGACGAGGCCGAGACCCGCCGGGTCACCCCGCTCGCGGCGGCCGAGGGGCTGGCCGCCGAGCGCCTGGCCGTGGGGGCGCGCAGCTCCGCCCTCGTCTGACGCCGCGCCGGCACGCCCCGCGCCGCCCGAAGGACCCCGCCCGCCGGCGGACCATGAGCCTGCCGAGAGATCCGGAGCTCGACGCGGGAACGCAACGACGACCCCGCCTTTCGACGGGCGCGCAAAGTATGAACCGGATGCCACCACCTGCGTGGCATCCGGTTCGCTTCTGCGCGTCAGTGTGCGGCGTCGTACGCCTCGAGAACCGCCGCGGAGATGCGCCCGCGCGTATTGATGGAATGTCCGTTCTTCTGTGCCCAGGACCGCACGTCGGCGAGATCTCTCGTGGGGATGGCGCGACCGCGCGGTGTACGCCGGGGAGTTGCGAGGTGTGTTTCCGCGGTGCGACCGGCGGAGATGTAGGGCCGGAGCGCATCGCGCATCTTCTCGGCGTTCTGCTTCGACAGATCGATCTCGTACGCGCGCCCATCGAATGAGAACTGCACGGTCGCGCCATCGTCGATGACCGAGCCGTCGAGATCGTCGATTACCTGGGTGAAGTGCTTTTTCGCCATGCGCCGACCCTAAGACGCGTACCCCGACCGTTCCGTTGGATGTAATGAGAATTCACCCTCTTGTTCGCCCACGAATGTCGGAGAGGGCGTCATTCCTCCGCAGAAGCCGTGTGTCCGCCGCGGTTCTCCACCGCGACGATCCGATGGTCATCGTCATGCGTGAGTTCGGTCGTGAGGAATTCCCCGTCGCGAGGCAGCCGCAGAAAAAGATCGGCGAACGCCGAGAGGCGGAGCCGCCCCTGTCGAAGGCGCACATCCAGCACATGCCCGCCGACCATCCGATCGTCGCTGAGGAAATGCAGATGCAGACCCGCCACCGTGATGCCCTGATAGATGCGCGGCATCCAGAATCCGACGAGCGATCCCGCGCATTCACGCGTCGTGGTCTCGAGCTGCTCCGCCGCAACGTCGGCGAGGGGACGGAAAGGCGGTCGCTGGCGACGCGTGACGCGTGTCAGGACGTGCGCGAAGACACCGTCGATCCGCATCACATGGAACAGGTTGCGGCTGACGAGACGCTCCTGCACGGCCGCATCCAGACCGGGCAGGTCGAGACCGGTGACCGGCTCCGCGACGGGATCGCCGAGGCGGCAGACGTCGACGAACGGCAGGACCTCGTCGTCGGTCATCAGGCGAGGCGGGGCGTCGGCCGTGCATTCGTAGAGCTCCCCGTCGACGATGACGACCTCGCCGCCGAGCCCCTCGCAGCAGCCCACGCCGGTGTCGCCGGCCGCCCTCACATCCGCGACCGGCGACCCCTGCGAATACACACCGGCGAGAAGCGCGTCGAGCACCGCGAATTGCGTGACGGCACCCGATGCCAGTCGGACGGGCACATCCGTTCCGGACGGGTCCCGACGAAAGTCAGGAATTCGCTTCGTTGTATGCGTCGAGAACGGTCGCGGGCACACGACCGCGGTCGCTCACGGTGTGGCCGTTGGCGCGAGCCCATTCGCGGACGGCGCCGAGGTCGACGTCGCTCTGTCGACGCGCCGTGCGTCCGCGGCGCGGCGCCGAGTTGCCGCGGGATACCGAGCGAGCGGCATCCACGTAGGGAGCGATCGCCGAATAGAATTTGTCGGCATTTCGGTCGGAAAGGTCGATCTCATACGCTCGCCCCTCCACCGAGAAGGTGATCTGCTTTCCCTGACCATCCTCGAGAACGGTGCCGTCGAGGTCATCCACGAGGTGGGTAATGTGCTTCATAGCCATAATGCGTAAAAGAATACACCTCACGGAATCAATTAACGCGACATCACGAATTGTGTGTCATGATCGCGGGCGCGCGGGCGTCGACGGATAGGCAGGAGGCGCGCAAGGGACTATCCTCCGGGGGTGGTGTCCGCTCCCCGGACGCCGCCCGAGACAGAGGAAGCACCGCGTGAGCCTTTTCCGTACCAAGTCGGTGGAGCAATCCATCGCCGACACCGACGAGCCGGAGTTCCGACTCAAGAAATCCCTGACCGCGGTCGATCTGACCGTGTTCGGTGTGGGCGTCGTCATCGGTGCCGGCATCTTCACCCTGACCGGCCGCGCCGCGCACGACGTCGCGGGACCGGCCGTCGTCATCAGCTTCATCATCGCGGCCATCGCGTGCGGTCTCGCCGCCATGTGCTACGCGGAGTTCGCCTCCACCGTCCCCGTATCGGGGTCGGCGTACACCTTCTCCTACGCCTCGCTCGGCGAGCTCTTCGCGTGGATCATCGGCTGGGACCTCATCCTCGAGATGTTCCTCGGCGCGAGCGTCGTCGCGCAGGGATGGAGCGCTTATCTCGGCACCTTCCTGCAGCAGATCGGCATCGTGCTGCCCGAGGCGATCTCGTACGGCGGCGTCGTCGACCTTCCCGCGATCCTGCTGGTCCTCGTCCTCGGCGGGCTGATGACCGTCGGCATCAAGGAATCGCTGCGGGTCAACCTCGTGCTCGTCGCGGTGAAGCTCTTCATCGTGCTGTTCGTCATCATCGCGGGCATCATGTTCATCAACCCGGCGAACTACACCCCGTTCGTGCCGGAGTCGGTGCCCACCGAGTCGGCGTCCGGCCTCACGCAGCCGCTGCTGCAGTTCCTCTCGGGTCTCGAACCGGCCACCTTCGGCGTCGGCGGAATCCTCGCGGGCGCCGCGCTGGTGTTCTTCGCCTACATCGGCTTCGACGTCGTGGCCACCACGGCGGAGGAGACCAAGCGGCCGCAGCGCGACCTCCCCATCGGCATCATCGCGTCGCTCGTGATCTGCACGATCCTCTACTGCGCCGTCGCGGTCGTCGTGACGGGCATGGTCCCTTACAGCGAACTGAACCCGTCGGCGGCGCTCGCGAACGCCTTCGCCTTCCACGGCCAGACGTGGATGGCGACCGTGATCGCTGCCGGCGCCGTCGCGGGCCTCACCACCGTGGTGCTCACCCTGATGATCGGTGCGACCCGCATCATCTTCGCGATGTCGCGCGACCGGCTGCTGCCGGGCGGGCTCGCGAAGGTGCACCCGCGTTTCCGCACCCCGTGGGTCATCTCGCTGCTCGTCACCGTGATCGTGGCGGTCGTGGCGGGTCTCACCCCCATCGGCGTGCTCGAAGAGATGGTCAACATCGGAACCCTCTCGGCGTTCGTTCTCGTCTCCATCGGCGTGCTGGTGCTGCGTCGTAAGCGTCCCGACCTCAAGCGCGGCTTCCGCGTGCCGCTGAGCCCGGTGCTGCCGGTCCTGTCGGCGCTCATCTGCACGTACCTGATGCTCAACCTGTCGGTCGAGACCTGGCTGCGCTTCCTCATCTGGCTCGCCCTCGGTTTCGCGATCTACTTCGCGTACTCGCGCCGCAACTCCCGGCTGGGCACGGGCGAGTTCCTCGCCCCGCGCGTGGTCGCTCCGCCGAAGAAGTAGAAAAGGCACCGGATGCCACGACCCCGCCGCTCTCCGCGGCCGGGGTCGTGGCATCCGTCGTTCTTGGGCTCTGCTGCCACGCGTGTCCGCTGGGAGCCCCGCCGAAGGGGTGACACCCGCCGGTCGTCGTGGGCGGCAACCGCCCTCGCGGGTGAGCCGCGTCCATCGGCACCGCATCCGGCCCCCTAGGGTGGGGAGCGTTCGATGACGACGATTTCCGTTCCGGGGGGTTTCATGGGGATCGCACGCACGTGGGTCTTTCCGATTCTGCGTATCCTTCTGGTCGCCCTCGTGGCGGCCGCACTGATCAAGCTGGCGTTCTTTCCCGATCGCCCGGCCGACGCCTCGCCGGCCGTGCCCACGGGCGCGATCGTCGAGCCGCGCACGGTCGCCGCCCTCGGCACGATCACGAACGACGTCGTGCTGAAGGCCACGGTCTCGGCCGACGCGGCCGTGCCGATGAAAGCGACGGCGGCGGGCACGGTGAACAAGATCTTCGTCGCGCAGGGCGCCACCGTCGCGCAGGGCGACGTCGTCTTCGACGTCAAGGTGCCGATCGAGCGCGATCCCGCCGACAGCGTGGATGCCGAGGGCAAGCCGAAGCCGGCGATCTTCCGCTACGTCGAGGTCACGGCACCCGCGGCGGGCACGCTCAGCTCGCTCTCGGTGATCGCCGGCCAGGAGATCACGATCGGCATGACGGCCGGCACCGTGGCTCCGCCCACCTTCTCCGTGACGGGCACACTCGAGCCCGCCCAGCAGTACCGCCTGCTCGACCGGCCCACCGAAGCGTCGGTGACCATCACCGGAGGCCCCGCGGCGTTCACCTGCGGCAACCTGCGCATCACGACTCCCTTGGCCGGGAGCACGGGCTCCGACGACGCCGGCACCGGCGCGTCCGACGGCGGCGGCGGCACGGCATCGGGCGCGTCGGGCTCCGGCACGACCGCCACGTGCTCCGTTCCGGGCGACGTGACCGTCTTCTCGGGACTCGCCGCCGAGATGACCATCGCGGGCGGCCGCGCCGAGAACGTGCTCGTCGTTCCCACCACCGCCGTGCGGGGAGCCGCGCAGAGCGGCACCGTCTGGGTGACCGCGGCCGACGGCTCCACCGAGGAGCGCCCGGTCGCCCTCGGCCTCACCGACGGCACGCAGGTGCAGATCACCGAGGGGCTGAACGACGGCGACGAGATCCTCGAGTTCGCCCCCGGTGCCCTGTCGGTGCCCGACGACGGCTGCACCGTCTATCCCGACGGCTCGATGTTCTGCGACCAGGCCCCCACGTCGTGAGCCTGCTGACTCTTCGCGAGGTCACCCGCACGGTGATCCCGCCCGACCAGCCCGCGCTGACGATCCTGTCGGGGGTCGATCTCGAGATCGAGCCCGGCGATCACGTGTCGATCGTCGGGCGGTCGGGATCGGGCAAATCGACCCTGCTGAACATGCTGGGGCTCCTCGACCTCCCCACCAGCGGCGAGATCACCTTCGACGACCGCCCGGTGAAGGCGTACTCCGCCGCGAAACGCGACCGCCTGCGGGGCGCCGCCATCGGGTTCGTCTTCCAGCAGTTCAACCTGCTGCCCGGGCGCACGGCGCTCGAGAACGTGACCATGCCGCTGATGTACTCGACCGGCCGGACGTTCTGGCGCCGCAAGAGGATCGCCGCCGAGATGCTCGAGCTCGTGGGACTCGGCCACCGCCTCAGCAGCATGCCCGACCGCCTGTCGGGCGGTGAGCAGCAGCGCGTCGCGATCGCCCGCTCCCTGGTGCGCGGTCCGCGGCTCATCCTGGCCGACGAACCCACCGGCGCGCTCGACCTCGACACCGGTCAGAGCGTCATGGAGCTCATCGACGACGTCGCCGCGCGCACGGGGGCCGCGCAGGTGACGATCACGCACGACCCCACGATCGCCCGACGCGCCCGACGGCACTTCCGGCTCGACCGGGGCGTGCTGACGGCGGTCGACGACCCGACGCTCGAACCCCTCACGCGCCGCGACCGGCGCGAGATGGCCCCGGACGCCCCGGCGACCACGACCGACGAACCCCGCGACGCCGCCGACGACCTCGCCCGCCTCGGTTTCGTCTCCGCCACGGCCGCGGACCCCGAACGGACGGAGGGCTGATGCGTGCCCTCACCGCCTTCATCGGCGCCCTGCTCGAGGCGTGGCAAGAGGTGCGCGTGCACCGTACCCGCGTGCTCCTCTCGCTCGTGGGCGTCGCCGTGGCCGTGTGCTCGCTGACCACCGTCGTCGCCCTCGGCGCCATCGTGCAGCAGTCGAGCCAGGAGCTCAGCGAGCGCTCCTCGGGGCGACCCGCCACCCTGTTCGTCTCGATGTACGCCACGGGCGGGCAGCCGCTGGATCCCGACCTGGTGGATGCCGCCTGGGCCGACGTCGTGGATCGCTACGACGTGACCTATGCGAGCCGCATGCAGTCCACGACGCAACGCGTGCCCTTCCCCGACGGGGTCGTCGACGTCGGAACGCAGGCCGTGGATCAGCCCTACGGCGAGATGCACCGCGTGCAGATGCAGGAGGGCGAGTGGTTCACCCCGCTCGATGCCCAGCAGCTCGCGCCGCAGGTGATCGTGAACGAGGTCTTCTGGGACCGCATGGGACGCCCGCCGCTGGAGAGCCATCCGGTCGTGGCCCTCGGTGGACAGGGTGTGCCCGGCTCCGCCTCCGGCATCCCCTCCGGGGGCGTGCGCGCCGTCGTCGTCGGCGTCACCCCATCGCCGACCTGGGACACGTTCCCGTCGATGTTCATGCTCGCCGATCACCTGCAGGCCCTTCAAGAGGCCGCCGCCGGCGAGCGCGGATCGGGGGCGGCCGCCGCGTCCGACCCGTACGGCGGCGGCTCACCGCAGACGCAGTACGAGATGTGGGTGCCGCCGGAGCTGTCGGAGCAGTTGACGACCCTCGTCAAGCGCGATCTGGCCGGGGCGCTCGGCGACGGCACCCAGGTCGACATCAATCGTCAGGACTGGGCCACCTACGGCGACGATCCGTTCGCGGTGACCCGCACAGTCGTCATCGGCATCGCCGTGCTCGTGCTGCTGCTGGGCGCGCTGGGCCTGGTCAACATCGCGCTCGTCACGGTGAAGCAGCGCGTGCGCGAGATCGGCATCCGACGCAGCTTCGGCGCGACGGCGAGCCGGGTGTTCTTCGCCGTCATGATGGAGAGCGTGGTGGCCACGGTGGTGGCCGGCGCCGTGGGCGTGATCGTCTCGATCCTGGTGGTGCAGTCCCCCGCCGTGCGGGATCTCGTCGGTCAGGGCATGGTCAGTGACTTCCCACCGTTCCCCGTGGATGCCGCGATCATCGGTCTCGTCGCCGCGACCGCGGTCGGCGCACTGGCGGGACTGCTGCCGGCGCTCGTCGCCGTGCGCGTGAGGGTGATCGACGCCATCCGCTACTGAGATCGGAGCGCGTCGCACCGCCCCCCGAAAGAACATCAGATGTCTCCCTGTCCCTCGGCCCCACTTCGCCGATAGGTTCGAGCCGTGACCGACACCCCGCGAGACGTGCCGCAGCCCGCCCTCCCCGACGCGGTGACACCGCCCGCCACGTCGGACTCTCGGCCCGCTCTGCAGCTGCACGGCCTCGTGAAGGCCTTCGGCGGCAAGACCGCCGTCGCGGGGCTCGACCTGACCGTGCCCGCCGGATCGTTCTACGGCCTGGTCGGCCCGAACGGCGCGGGAAAGACGACGACGTTGTCGATGGCCACCGGGCTGCTCCGCCCCGACGCGGGAACGGCGCTCGTCCACGGCGTCGACGTCTGGGCGCGCCCGGTCGAGGCGAAACGGCTCATCGGCAACCTCGCCGACGGCGTCCGCCTCTTCGATCGCCTGACCGGAGAGCAGCTGGTGACCTACACCGGGCAGATGTTCGGGCTCGCCCGCGACGAGATCGCATCGCGGACCGCCGACCTCCTTCGCATCATGGACCTCGGCGAGTCCGCCGGCACCCCCGTCGTCGACTACTCCGCGGGCATGACGAAGAAGATCGCCCTGGCCTGCGCGCTCGTGCACGCGCCGCGTCTGCTCGTGCTCGATGAGCCGTTCGAGTCGGTCGATCCGGTCTCCGCCGCCAACATCGAGGACATCCTGCGGCAATACACCGCGTCGGGCGGCACGATCATCGTGTCGAGCCATTCGATGGATCTGGTCCAGCGCATGTGCGACCACGTCGCCGTCATCGCGCAGGGCCGGCTGCTGGCATCCGGGACCGTCGACGAGGTGCGCGGCGCGCAGACGCTGCAGGACCGCTTCATCGACCTCGTCGGTGGCCGCCACCACGCGGAGGGCCCGCAGTGGTTGCGACAGTCCTGAGGATCAGGTTCCGCACGCTCGGCAACATCCTCGGGCGCAGCCCCGGGCAGCTGGTCGGTTTCCTGTTCGGCATCATCGGTGCGCTGTGGGCGCTGGGAACGACCGGGATCGCCCTCTTCTTCGCGGGCACCCTCGGTTTCGACGTCGCCCGCGCGGCCGTCGTCGCGTTCGGCGCGCTCGTGACGCTCGGGTGGGTGATCGGGCCCATCTTCGCCGCGGGGATCGACACCACCCTCGATCCCGCGCGGCTGGCGCCGTTTCCGCTCACGACGAGCCAGATGATGCTCGCCATCACGGCCGGGGGCCTCACCGGCGTTCCGGGGATCGCCACGACGATCGGGGGACTCGCGACCTTCCTCGTGTGGTGGCGCGAGCCGCTCGCCGCCCTCGTCGCGGTCGTGTGCGTGCCGCTCGGCGTTCTCATCTGCGTCGTCGCGTCGCGCACCGTGGCGACGCTGGCGGCGGGGATCGGCGGCGGACGCCGCGGTCGAGAGATCGTCGGCCTCGTCGGCTTCACCCTGCTGATCTTCGCCAGTCCCCTGTTCATCGGCATCACCAACTCCCTCGAGACCAGCGAGGGCCTGAGCGGTCAGCTGCAGCGGCTCGTGGCGGCCCTCTCCTGGACGCCGGTCGGCGCCGCCTGGGCCGTGCCGGGAGACCTCGCGACGGGCGCGTGGCTTCCGGCCCTCGCCAAGTTCGTGATCGCCCTCGCCACCCTCGCCGTGCTGTGGCTGCTGTGGAACCGGAGCCTGGCGGCATCCGTCGTCGCTCCCCCGGCGCGCTCGTCCGCGCGCCGTCGAGCCGGGTCGCTCGGGTGGTTCGGCATCATGCCGTCGACGCCGGTCGGGGCCACATGGGCACGTTCGCTGACGTCGTGGACGCGGGACTTCCGCTACCTGCGCCAGCTCATCATCGTGCCGTTCGCGCCGATCCTCGTCGCCGTTTACGCGAGGGGCGAGTTCGACGGACCGTTCTTCGCCGCGTCCGGCCTGCTCGCCGGCTTCTTCGCCGGAGTGCTCGCGTACGCCGACGTCTCGTACGACGGAACGGCGTTCGCCACCGTGATGCAGACCGGCATCCGCGGCCGCGACGATCGACTCGGCCGCATGCTGGGGGCGGCGACGGTGAGCGTGCCGCTCGTGCTGGTCGTCGACATCGCGACCCTCGCGATCGCTCAGCGGTGGGATCTTCTGCCCGCGGTGGTCGGCGGGTCGATGGGGCTGATCCTCGTGGGCTGCGGCGTGTGCGCCGTCACCTCGGCGATCCTCGTCATCCCGACGCCGGCCCCGGGCGACTCGCCGTTCAAGCGCGTACCGGGCTCGACGTTCACGATGACGTTGGCGTTCTTCTTGTGCTGGCTGATCGCCGGCGCTCTGGCGCTACCCGCTGTCATCCCCTCCCTCATCGCCGTCTTCGGCGGGTCCTCCACCGCGGGGTGGATCGCGCTGGGCATCGGCGTGGTGTGGGGCGCGGCCGTCTTCGCGCTCGGCGTGGTCATCGGCGGCCGTCGCTTCGACCGCGGGGCGCCCGCTCTGCTGGCGCAGTTGAAGACCTTCCAGGGCATGTGAGGCGGATGCCACGGCCTCGCCGCTCTTCGTCGCGCGGCGCCCGGGTCGAGAGGTTTGCCGAGAGCGCCCGGCTCTGAGACGTGTGCCGAGACACCCCCGGCTCTCGGGTGTTCGCCGGATGACCCCGGCTCCGGGGTGTTCGCCGGGCGCCGCCGGGTCTAGGGTGGGGCCACTCCTCCCCCGATCGAAGGATGCCTCGATGTCGACCTCGCTCGTCGTGTACCTCTCGTTCGCCGGCTCGGCCCGCGAAGCGATGACGTTCTACCAGTCGGTGTTCGGGGGTGAGCTCGCCCTCCACACGTTCGCCGACTTCGGCATGACCGACGCCCCCGCCGAGGGCGTGATGCACTCCGAGCTGCGCGCCGACGGCTTCACCGTCATGGGCGCTGACGCCTTCACGGAGCCCGCCGGCGGGTGGGGCAGGGGCCGCATCCACGCCGCCTTCATGAGCGACGAGACCGAACGAGTGCAGGGCTTCTACGACCGGTTCGTCGAACGTGGCGCCGAGATCGTCGCGCCGCTCGAGAAGCAGGTATGGGGCGACCTCTACGGCGAGCTGACCGACCCCTGGGGCGTCGCCTGGATGTTCAACATCGCGGCCCCGGGAGGCTGGGCCGAGAGCAGCTGACGACCCTCTGCTGACCGACGCGGCGCCGTCCGCGAGAAGACGAATGTCCCGCGGCACGTGCCGCGGGACATTCGGGTGGTGGTGGACCTGAGGGGATTCGAACCCCTGACCTCCTCGATGCGAACGAGGCGCGCTACCAACTGCGCCACAGGCCCGGAAACCTCGTAAACACTATCACGCCCCGACGGAGCGACATGACGCGGGGAGCCCTCCCGGTGGACCGCATCGACCTCGCGCGCTCGTCCGCCGCCCGCAGCCGCGTGTGACCATGGCGATCGTTCAGGCCGCTCTGCCGATGACTTGCGGCGTGTGTACGCCGATCGAGGGTCCCGAGGAGCACAAGGCGCAAGTCACGAGAGAGTGGAGCCACGCGAGGGGGAAGCCACGCGAGGGGGAAGTCACGCGAGGGCGAAACCTTGCGAGAGCGAAGTTACGCGAGAGCGAAGCCACGCGAGAGCGAAGCCACGCGAGAGGGAAGCCACGCGAGAGGGAAGCCACGCGAG
>NZ_KQ758472.1:132021-277983 GCF_001456955.1 Microbacterium enclense
GAAGCCACGCGAGAGGGAAGCCACGCGAGAGGGAAGCCACGCGAGGGGGAAGCCACGCGAGGGGGAAGCCACGCGAGGGGAAGCCACGCGAGGGCCACGCCACGCGAGGACGAAGCCACGGGGCGAGCGCCTCATCCGAGGTGGGACGACGCGACGACCTACTGCCCCGACGCGCGACGCTCGAGGAGCCGGCGCACGTGATCCTCGATCTCGGTGTCGTCGACGTAGCCCATCGCGGCGTACGGCGAAGGGGCGGCTGCGGCGACGGGTCGTACCGACTCGATCGGCGTGGGCGCCTGCTCTGCGGCGATCTCGCGGGCCGCCTCTTCGCGAGCGGCCGCGCGGAGGGCCTCACGGGCGATCTGCTCGTCGACGACGGCCGCCGCGCGCGAGCCCGCAGACGCGACCAGGGGACGCGGCAGCTCACGCGGCGTCCAGGTCGGGCGGGGCGTCGGCACCAGGGCGACATCCTGCAGCTCGGGCGACGACGCGCGGACGACGACGGCCTCGACGGGAGCCTTCGCTCCGCGCGAGGCGACGACCGCAAGGCGACGGAGTGCGACGAGAGAGGCCACCACGACGACGGCGCCCGACACGATCAGCACGGGAGCCGCGCCTCCGACAGCCGGTACGACACCCGCGATGATCGCCGCGAGACCGACGATCCCCGAGGTGGCGAGAGCAAGACGGAAGCGCCGACGCGCCTGAGCCCGGCGCGCTTCGGGCCGAACCGCGACCGCCGCGCGTTCCGCGTGGGCGCGCTCGACGGCCGCGATCTTCTCGGCGTGCGTCTTCTCGAGCGCCGCAGCGCGCTCGGCGCGAGCAACCTCGACCGCCGCAGCGCGCTCGGCGCGGGCCAGCTCGACAGCCGCCGCTCGCTCGGCGCGAGCGACCTGCACGGCCGCGGCGCGCTGCTCCCGCACCAGGTCGCGATCGCGTGCGCTCTCGAGCCGCGCGACCTCGAGACGTGCTTTCGCCGCGGCCAGTTCGGTCTTGGTCTTCTTGGCCTGAATCTGGCGGGCGAGCTTCTGCTGCTGGTGGGCCGTGCGCGCGGTCAGTTCGAGCTGCACCTCTCGCGGAATCTCAGCGGTCTCGGCGAGCACCCGAAGGGCCTGATTGAGACGGACGGCATTGCGCTCCGCAGAGGTGAACCGGTGTCGGCTCTGCCATGACGGCAGCAGGTACACCAACCACAGCGCGACCGCGACGAAGACGATCACGCCGCCGCCCAGAACCTGCCCACCCATGGGTCAAAGGTAGGTCACCGGGAGATCACGGCGCGGCATCCTCCCGCGTGTCGTCGCGACCTTTCGGCACGAATGCGGAAGGAACGCTCAGATGCGGTCGGAGGGGGGAACGCGCGCGGCGTCGGGAGGCACCTGGCCGCGGTTCCACCGATCGAGCACGCCGTGCGGGACCTCTTCGCGCACGAGGGCGAACGCGTAGTGGTCGCGCCAATCGCCGTCGATGTGGATGTACTTGCGACGAAGCCCTTCGTAGCGGAAGCCGAGCTTCTCGACGACGCGCAGACTCGCGTGGTTCTCGGGGCGGATGCAGATCTCGACCCGGTGCAGATTGAGCGACGTGAAGCAGATGTCGGTGGCCATGGCGACCGACACGGTGGTGATGCCGCGCCCGGCGTACCCCTCGGCGACCCAGTACCCGATGGTGGCCGAGGCGAGCGAACCGCGCGAGACGCCCCAGACGTTCAACTGACCGGCGACCTCGTCGCCCCACTCCATGACGAAGGGGACGCCGAGGCCGTCGCGGTACTGCTGCAGGAGGCGACGGATACCCAGCCGCATGTCGAACGACACCGGCCCATCCGGGCTCGTCGCCTCCCAGCGTCGCAACCACGTGCGGTTGTCGATCAGCTGCTGCTGGAGGACGCGCGCGTCGCGATTGCGGATGAGACGGATCGACACCTCACCGTGCCGTCTCGGGATGGAAAGATCCATGGAACCTCGCGGAGTCAGAGACCCTGCGCGAACTCCTTGAACCACGGACGCAGGGCCGGGCCCAGGTCGTCACGGTCGGCGGCGAGCTGGACGATCGCCTTGATGTAGTCGACGCGGTCGCCCGTGTCGTAGCGGCGGCCACGGAAGACCACACCGTACACACCGCCGCCGTCGCCGCCACCGGTGGCGAGCTCTTCGAGAGCGTCGGTCAGCTGGATCTCGCCGCCCTTGCCGGGCTCCGTGTGCTCCAGGATGCCGAACACGTCGGGACCGAGCACGTAACGGCCGATGATCGCGAGGTTCGAGGGGGCGTCTTCGGCCTTGGGCTTCTCGACCAGCTTGGTGACCTTGACGACGCCGTCTTCGTCGGTGGGCTCGACCGCGGCGACACCGTAGAGGTGGATGTGCTCGGGGTCGACCTCCATGAGCGCGATGACGGTGGCGCCGCGCTTGTCGTACTCCGCCATCATCTTGGTGAGCAGCGGGTCGCGCTCGTCGATGAGGTCGTCGCCCAGGAGCACGGCGAAGGGGTGGTCGCCGACGTGGCTGCGCGCACGGAGCACGGCGTGGCCGAGACCGCGCGGCTCGCCCTGGCGCACGAGGTGGATGTCGGCCAGGTCGGAGGAGTGCTCGACCTTCGCGAGCTTCGCGTCGTCGCCCTTCTCGCGCAGCTTGGCCTCGAGCTCGGGCATCGAGTCGAAGTGGTTGGCGATGTTGTTCTTGTTGCGCCCGATGATGATCAGGACGTCATCGATTCCGGCTCCGGTCGCCTCTTCGACGACGTACTGGATGGCCGGCTTGTCGACGACGGGGAGCATCTCCTTCGGCATCGCCTTCGTGGCAGGAAGGAAGCGAGTACCGAGACCGGCGGCCGGAATGACGGCCTTGAAGGGCTTATGAGGCATGGGCATACCTTAGCGGGGACCGATGACGCTCCTGTAACAGCCGCGCACGTAGACTTACGCCCATGCCGGACCGGATCGAGCAGGCCAAACGCGCGCTCCGCGCCGACCTGCGCGAACGTCGCCAGACCCTCTCCGCGCACGCGCGCGAGGTCGCCGAGGCCGGTGTCACGCAGCAACTCGACGCGCTGGTCGAGCGTCTGGGTGCGCGCAGCATCTCGTGCTTCCTGTCGACGCCGACCGAGCCCGGCACGCACGCCTTCGTGGCCGGCGCCGTGGCGCGTGGCATCCGGGTCCTGCTTCCGATCTCCCGCGACGACGGGTTGCTCGACTGGAGCGTCGCGACGCCCGACGCCGAGATCGCCGAGGGGTTGTTCGGCATGCCCGAACCCGTCGGCGACGTGCTCGGACCCATCGCGGTCAACGACGTCGATCTGCTGATCATCCCCGCCGCCGCCGTCGACCGCACCGGGATGCGACTGGGGTGGGGCCGTGGCTACTACGACAAGACGCTGGGCTCGATGGAGAGATGCCCGCCGGTGTACGCCGTCGTCTTCGACACCGAGTTCGTCGACGACGTGCCCCGCGACGTGCACGATCAGCCCGTGACGGGCGTGGTCACCCCCACGCGGACGCTCGCGATCTCCGCTCACACCGCCTGAACACCCGAAGGAACCCGATGCCCACCTACTCGTACGCCTGCAAGCAGTGCGGCCACCGTTTCGACGCCGTGCAGTCCTTCTCGGACGCCGCCCTCACCGAGTGCCCCGAGTGCGGCGGCGAGGTGCGCAAGCAGTACGGGTCGATCGGCGTGACCTTCAACGGGTCGGGCTTCTACCGCACCGACTCTCGTGGGTCGTCAGCGACCTCGTCGAACGCAAGCGGTGGCGGCTCGTCGTCATCTTCGACATCATCGAAGTCGGAAACGAAGGCGTCCGCCCCGTCCTCGGCCTCCTGAGCCGCGGTCGGCGCGGCAGAAGGGGAGCCAGCGCATGATCAAGGGATTCAAGGAGTTCATCCTCCGCGGCAACGTCATCGACCTCGCGGTCGCCGTCGTCATCGGCGCCGCATTCACGGCGGTGGTGAACGCCATCGTCACGGCGCTCATCAACCCGCTGATCGAGATCTTCTACGTGCCGAACGAGAGCGGCGAGGTCGGACCGACCTTCACCGGCATCTACGGACAGCAGGTGGTCTTCCCCCTCGGCGGGCTGCTGACCGCGATCATCAGCTTCTTCGCCGTGGCTCTGGTGGTCTATCTCGTGTTCGTCTACCCGATGAACCGGTGGAAGGCGCTCGCTGCGGCACGCGCGGGCGTCAAGGACTCGGCCGCCGACGAGCCGAAGCTCCCGACCGAGCAGGAACTGCTCGTGCAGATCCGCGACCTGCTGGAGCGCCAGAACAACAAGGCGTGACCCGCGAACGGCGTCCGCACCCGGATACTTCCCGGTGCGGGCGCCGTTCCGGTTCTCGCCTCAATAATGCGGCGGGACGTCGCGCAGCATGCGGTCGTCGTTGGGGCCGGATGCCGCGGGCTTCGCGCCGGCGCCTCGCTCGCGGTCATCGGCCGGTGCCGGTTCGGCCGTGGTGCCGGGTGCTGGCAGAAGCCGCGCGCGGCGCGACCCGCGCACGCGGACGACCGGCTGGCGCACGGGCTGGTCGCGGGGCCCGGAGGCTTCGACAGGCTCAGCCTCCTGCGTTCCGGCACGGTGACCGGAGGCTTCGACAGGCTCAGCCTCCTGCGGCGGAGCGGAGGTCCCTGAGCCTGTCGAAGGGACCGGGACCGCGCGCAGGGCGTCGCCCCGGGTGGCATCCGGAGTATCCGTCATCGACGCTCAGCCGGGAAGATCGAGCGGCTCGGTCGTCGACTCGGGCGCGCCCGCGTCGGGCGCGGCTCCGAGCAGTTCGGCGATCTTCGCCGCAACCCCCGCGGGGTCGCTGTACAGGTCGAACGCGTGCACCCGCACGTAGTGCCAGCCGAGGCGGCGCAGGATCTGCGGGCGCAGGCGGAGCGTCTCGCGCAGGGACTCCCCGATCGTCTCGGGGTCGCTTTCGGCGACGACGGCCTTGCCCTTGTATCGCGCGACGAGCGGCAGCAGGCCGCGGTAGTCGACGTCGACCTCGACGCCGAGGCGGCGGAGCTCCCGCGCGAGGGCGCGGGTGAGCGGGTCGGCGAGATCTTCGAGCCGGCTCTCGCGGCCGCGCGAGGCGACGTTGCCGAGGATGCCCATGAGGGTGGCCGCACCGTGCTCGAGGCGACCGTCGTCGAAGGCCGACGGCCGGATCGACGACACGATCACCATCGAGCGGCGCGCACGGGTCATGCCCACCGTCAGCAGTCGTTCGCCGTCGGGCGTGGACAGGTCGCCGAAGTCGCTGAGGACGCGGCCGTGTCGGGTGAGGCCGAACCCGAGCGAGAAGACCACGCGGTCGCGGCTCTCGGCCACCGACTCCTCGAGGGTCAGCACGGCGAAGGGCTCCGCGGCATCGCGCGAGACGAACTCGGCGACATCCGAGCGACCGGCGAGCGCGGCGACCACGGCCGCGCGCACGCGCTCGGCGTGCTTGCGGCTGGCCGTCACCACCATCAGCGACTCGGAGGCGCGGTTCACGGCGTGCTCGACCACGAGGGTCACCACACGGGCGACCTCGGCGTCGGGGCTCTCTACCGCGCCGCTGACCGGGTCGGGCGCACCGACGCCGCCCTCGACGTAGTCGACGCTCAGGCTGCCGCGACCGAGGTACGACCCCGCCCAGGGCAGCGACACGATCTCGCCGCCGTAGAAGGCGTCGTTCACCAGCTGCGACAGGTCTTCGCCGCCGGCGCGGTAGCTGCGGGTGAGCGTCTCGACCGGCAGCAGCTCGGCGACGCGCTCGAAGACCGACACCTCGTCGAACGGCACGTCGTCGGCGTCGTCGGGCGCGGGGGCGATCGCGGCGCTCACGCGGAACGGCGTGGGCTTCTGCACGACCGGATCGCCGAAGAGCACGACCTGGCGGGCGCGGCGCAACGCCGGTGTCGCCTCGGCCAGGCACAGGGCCGCGGCATCCGCGATGATCACCACGTCGAACGCGAGGTCGTTCGGCACGTCGGGCACCTCGTAGGGCGACGCGAGCCACACCGGCGCGAGCGTGCGCAGCAGAAGGGGCGCGGCATCCGAGATCTCCTGCGCGGTGTGCAGGCCGTCTTTCAGCGCGCGTTTGAGGGCGGCGGCCTCGTCGGCGTGATCGACGATGCCGATGCGCCACTGCGTCGCGAGCTGCGCGGCCAGCAGCGGACCGGCCGCCGCGGCGTGGGCTTCGTCGACGAGGCGGAAGTCGCGTTCGAGGCGGTCGACCACGCTGGTGTTCGCGCCCAGCAGCGCGCGGTCGGTGCGCAACAGGTGCTCGAGCGCCGACTGCCACCACGCGAACTCGAGCTCGGCGCCGACGCGCTCCTCGGGGACGTGGCGCACCGAGAGCTCGACGAGCAACTGCTCGAGGCCGAGACGCGCGAGCTCGGAACGCAGCTGCGCGCGCTCGACGAGGTTGTCGAAGAACGTCGACTCCGCGGCCAGGCCCGCGAGCGTGCGCACCAGCCGCTGCACCGGCAGCGTCGCGAGGCGCTCGGATCCCTGTCGGCCGAGGATCTGATCGAGCTCGCCGAGCAGGGCGTCGGTGCGCTGCCAGGCGACGTTCACGTCGGCGAGACCCAGGGGCACCTCGGGGGCGACGCCGGCCTCGACCACGCGCTGCCATTCCGTGCGCTGCTGCTGGATGCGCACCAGCGCCTCGTACATGTCCGGCACGTGGACGCCCGGGCGCACGTACTCCTTCGACAGGCGCTTCAGGCGGCGGCGGTTGGGGCCGCTCATCGCGGAGGCGTCACGGCGGGGCGAGTGCGCGTCGATCAACTCGCCCAGCGGACGCTCGAAGACGGTCGGGCTGAAACGGTCGAGCGACTCGCGGATGCCCTGCAGCAGTTTGAGGTAGGCACCCAGCTCCGACACCGTCTGGAAGGGCCGCATGCGCGTCTTGGCGATGAGCTCGTACCCGCGTTGGAGCAGGCGCGGCACCTCGTGCGTGTGGAGCTTCCCGGCGAGGTCGTGCGCGGCACGCGCGTCGTCGGTGCGCGTGAAGCTGACGCCGTACCAGGGCGAGTCGTCGGGTCCGAACCGGAACTCCCCCAGACGAGCGGCCATCGCGAGGGCGCGCGCCGCGGCATCCCGTCGTCCGGCGAGCTTCTCGAGGGTGGCGATGTCGAATCGGGCCTCGGTCGACGGGGCCGGAGACGTGGATGCCAGGGACGTCAGGGCGCGCAGCACCTCGAGCGCCGAGACGCCCAGGGCCAGGTGCGGCTCGGTCACCGCCGAGCGGTAGTCGCGCAGGACAGTGCGCAGGCGCACCAGCGCGTCGTCGATCTCGGCGACCTTCGGCTGCTCGGCCTTCTCGTTGCGGCTGATCGCGCGGATGAGGTCTCGGCGCACGTGGTTCGGCGAGACGGCGAGGCCCGTGAGCCCCACACCGGCGAGGCGATGCCGGATGCCGTCGAGCGTCGACCGACGCGCGCTCACGACGAGCACGCGCTTGTTGTCGCGCACGAGCTGGCCGATCGCGTTGATGACCGTCTGCGTACCCCCCGTGCCGGGGAGGGTGTGCACCGCGAGCGAGTGGCCGGCGGCGATGCGCGCGAGCACGCGCTCCTGCTCGGCGTCGGCGTCGAGCAGCAGCGTGTCGGCGGCGGGGGTGCGCTCGTCGGGGCTGACGATCACCGGGTCGTCACGGCGCACGGTGATGCGCGCACGGTCGTCGTGGTGGCCGGCGAGCGCGTTGAGCAACGTGTCGTCGAGGTCCATGGTGTCGCGGGCCATGCCCGACGACACGTCGGCGAACGACGAGATCACCAGACGGGGGTGCACGACGAAGGTCGGCACGTGCGTCGTGAGACGACGGATGTGGTCGATGACCGGCTGCGGCTTGAACACGCCCTGGTCGTAGGCGAGACCGGCGAGGGCGGCGCTGTCGATCTGGATGCCGAGGTGCGTGCGGAAGGCGCGAGCCAGCTCGGGGTTCATGACGAAGGCGCCGTGCAGCTTGAGCTCGAAGTCGCCGTGGTGACGACGGATGGCGAGCGGGCGCAGGAGGACGGGGGCCGACCACTCCACTCCCCCGATCTTCCACGCGGAGAGACCGACGGCCAGGTGCACGGGCTCGAGGCCGCGTGCCGTGCGCAGCTCGACGTTCTTGGCGGTGATGCGCTCGGCGGCCAGGCGCGCGGTGCGCAGCGCCACCTCGTCGCGGAAGAGGTTGGACAGCATCGTCGCGCGGCCCGTGATGAACTGCGGCAGCGAGCCCGGGTGCGCCTTGGTGATGTCGATGCCGGCGTCGCGTGCGTCGTCGAAGCGCAGGAGGGTCGATCGTCCGCCGAGGGCCGCCGCCTCGGCACGGATGCGGTCGCGCTCGGGGTCGGCGACGTGGCGCACCACGATGCCGGGCTCCGACAATCGCAGCTCGCCCGGATCGACGGACGACACCGTCTCGTCTCCGTCGGCGCCGTTCACGGCACCGTCCTCAGCTCGCCACACACCTGCCAGACTAAGCCGGGCTCCTGTGGATCGCTTGCAGCGGGCGCGAGTTTCGCGGTAATCGGCGACACGCCGCACCACCGGCACTTCCTCCCCAACGTCGAGGTTCGCGGCATCCTCCACCGATCGGCGAGACGACCCGGCGGGGAGGTTCGAGTCTCGTGAGGATGGGCGCATGAACACAGTCACCAGCACCGAGTACGACAGTCCCATCGGGCCGATCCTGCTCACCTTCGTCGACGACGCCCTCGTGCGGCTGCATGTCGCCCACGACGGGATCGATCCGGCCCGGGCCGAGATCGCGCAGCGATTGGGGGTCGTGCCCGAGCCCGCCTCGTCCGCCGGCGCCGCGCTCGCCCGGCAGCTCGACGAGTACTTCGACGGAAAGCGGCGGGCATTCGACATCGCTCTGGACTGGCGCCTCGTACGCGGTTTCACCCGCGCGGCCCTGGAGGCGTCGCTCGAGATCCCCTACGGCGAGGTCGCCTCGTACGGCGAGGTGGCGGTGATGGCCGGCGCACCTCGCGCCGCGCGCGCGGTCGGAACGGCGTGCGCGTCGAGCCCGTTCTCGATCGTCGTGCCGGTGCACCGGGTCGTGCGGGCCGACGGCGCTCTCGGGGAGTACGGCGGGCATCCCGAGGTGAAGGAGTTCCTGCTGTCGCTCGAGAACGAGACGGTGCTGGCCGAGGGGCTTCGCGTCGGGGCGTGACGGGGAGGGTGGCGCGCGGGCGCAGGGTGCGGTGACCCCGCGGCGGGCGCGTTCGGAGATGCGCGGTCGACGGCCCGTGACGCCTGGGGCGAAGACGGCGGAATGGGCGCGGGCGACGCGTGGGCGGCCCCGGGCGCGACGATGCCCGGCCCCGCGGGCGAGAGCCGGGCGCGACGATGCCCGGCCCCCGCGAGCGGGAACCGGGCATCGGGTGTCGTCAGTGGTTCGACGCCTTCTCGGCGCCGAAGCCGGTGAGCGAGCGCACGTCCATCTCGGCGGCCTTGCGGCGGTCTTCGGCGGTGCGCGAGGTGACCGAGCCGAGCCAGCCGAGCAGGAACCCGAGTGGGATCGACACGATCCCGGGGTTGTTCAGCGGCCAGATCGCCACCCCCGTGTTCGCGAACACGCTGGTGGGCGTGCCCCAGAACACCGGCGAGAGCAGGATCAGCACGAGGGCCGACCCGAGACCGCCGTACATGCTCCACACCGCGCCGCGCGTGGTGAACCTGCGCCAGAAGAGCGAGAACAGGATGGTCGGCAGGTTCGCCGAGGCCGCGACGGCGAAGGCGAGCGCGACCAGGAACGCCACGTTCTGACCCTGCACCCCGATACCACCGAGGATCGCGAGCACGCCGATGACGATCACGGTTCGACGCGCCACCTTGACCTCGCCGTCGGGCGGGACGTCGCCCTTCTTGACGACATTGGCGTAGATGTCGTGAGCGAACGACGCGGCCGCCGTGATCGTCAGCCCCGCCACCACCGCGAGGATTGTCGCGAACGCCACCGCCGAGATGAAGCCGAGCAGGAGGGGGCCGCCGAGAGCGAGCGCGAGCAGCGGTGCCGCCGCGTTCACGCCACCGGGAGCGGCCAGGATCGCCTCGGATCCCACGAGCGCGCCCGCACCGTAGCCCAGCACGAGGGTGAGGATGTAGAACAGACCGATCAGCCAGATGGCCCACACCACCGAGCGACGCGCCTCCTTGGCGGTCGGCACGGTGTAGAAGCGCATCAGCACGTGCGGCAGGCCCGCGGTGCCGAGCACGAGGGCGAGGGCCAGCGAGATGAAGTCCCACGGATTCTTGCCGTACTGCAGGCCCGGGGCCAGGACGGCATCCCCCTTCGGAGAGGCCGCCACCGCGCTCTCGAGCAGCGTGTTGAGGTTGAAGCCGTTGATCGCCAGCACCCATACCGTCATGACGAGCGCGCCGCCGATGAGCAGGAACGCCTTGACGATCTGCACCCAGGTCGTGCCCTTCATGCCGCCGATGAGCACGTACACGATCATCAGGATGCCGACGACCGCGACCACGATCGACTGACCCACCCGCTCGGTGATGCCCAGCAGCAGCGACACCAGTCCGCCGGCGCCGGCCATCTGCGCGAGCAGGTAGAAGAAGCACACGGCGAGGGTGGTGATGGCCGCGGCCATGCGCACGGGCCGCTCCTTCAGTCGGAACGACAGCACGTCGGCCATCGTGAACTTGCCGGTGTTGCGCATGAGCTCGGCCACCAGCAGCAGGGCCACCAGCCACGCCACGAGGAAGCCGATCGAGTAGAGGAAGCCGTCGTAGCCGTTGATCGCGATCGCCCCGACGATCCCGAGGAACGACGCGGCCGACAGGTAGTCCCCGGCGATGGCGAAGCCGTTCTGGGGGCCGGTGAACGACCGGCCGGCAGCGTAGTAGTCGGCCGCGGTCTTGCTGTTGCGGCTGGCGCGGATCACGATGAACAGCGTCACCGCGACGAAGGCGCCGAAGATCGAGATGTTCAGCACCGGGTTGTTCTCGACCGTCTGCACGGCGGCGTCGAGCTGGGCGAAGACGTCGTTCACGACCGACCCCCCTCAGCCTTCTCGAGCTCCGCGCGCAGCTGCTCGGCGCGCGGGTCGAGCCGCCGGTTGGCGTAGGCGACGTAGCCCATCGTGATGGCGAACGTGGTGACGAACTGCCCGAGCCCGAACAGCAGCCCGACCGTGATCGCCCCCGACACCGGCTGGGCCATGAACCCGGGCGCGAACGACGACAGCAGAACGTAGACGAAGTACCAGACGAGGAACGCCACGGCCAGAGGGAAGACGAAGCTGCGCTGGCGCCTCTTCAACTCCTGGAACGGGGCGGACTCCTCGACCGCGATGTAATCGATGCCGCCCGTGGGGGCGTCGTCGATGCGACGATCCGTCATGTGGCCTCCTTGCCTCATGAAACCGACGCAGCACTGCGCCGGAGGGGGGACCGGGCCGTGGAAACGCTCCCGGTGATAGGGTCGACGCTACGAAACGCGGCGATGAAGCCGTCACCCCCGGAAGTAGGTAGTGCGTGGCAGCACCGTCCGCTCTTCGAGACGACGCGAGCCTGGTGTCGCACGCCGTCGCCGAACTCGCTCGGCGCACGCACTTCCCCGTCGCCTTCGGCGGGTTGGAGCACAACGGCGCCGTGCACGTCACGACGATCGTCGGCGCGCGCACCCGCAGCATCGACGGCCTGGTCGTGCACGCGTCCCGCGGGCTGGGCGGCCGCGCACTCGTCGAACGGCGTCCGCGGATGACGCTCGACTACCGCACCTCCCGCTCGATCACCCACGACTACGACCGCGCCATCCTCGGCGAAGGGATCGCGACGCTGTTCGCCGTGCCCGTGCTCGTCGGCGGCGCCGCGCGCGGCGTGCTGTACTGCGGGTCGTGGGCGCAGTCGCCGGTCGACGACGTCCAGGCGCGGCCCGCCTTCGACGTCGCCGGCGAACTCGGTGTCGAGCTGCACGTGCGCGCTGAGGTCGAAAGACGCCTGGCCGACACCCCCGCGCCGGAGGGCGGTCTGGGCGCTGGAGCACGCGAAGAGATCCGGGAGAGCTACGCGCAGTTGCGCAGCATCGCCGCGACGATCGGCGACGACACCGTGCGCCGACGCCTCGAAGACGTCGAGGCCCGCCTCGCCGCCCTCACCGGTGACGCGCCGAGCGCCTCGGTCGACGCCGACCTGCATCTCTCACGGCGCGAGATCGACGTGCTCGCGTGCGCGGCGGTGGGGTCGACGAACGGCGAGATCGCGGCATCCCTCGGTCTTCGGGAGACCACCGTGAAGTCGTACCTCGCCTCGGCGATGTCGAAGCTCGACGCCTCCACGCGCCACGCCGCGGTCACCCGCGCGCGTCGCGCGGGACTGCTCCCCTGACGGCGGCCACGCACGTGGGAAAACCCTGGCAATGGATGCCAGAGGTTGAGGACGCTGCCGATTCTCGGCATCGTGGCTGACTCCTGTCGTCGATCAGAGAAGGAGAGTCACCCATGCTGACGCTCACCGAAGAGGCCACGACCGCTGTGAAGACCATCACCGCGCAGTTCCCGGATGCCGCCGCGGGCGGTGTGCGCATCGAGGGCGCGGGCTCGCCCGAGTCGCAGTTCCGGCTGTCGGTCGTCGACGCGCCCGTCTCGGGCGACGCCGTCGTCGAGAACGCCGGAGCGCGTGTCTTCCTCGACACCGATGCCGCCGCGGTGCTCGACGACCGCGTGCTCGACGCGCAGATCGACCCGCAGGGCGCTGTGCAGTTCGCGGTGACCACCGCCGCCTGAGCGCGTCGCCTGAGCGAACGATGCCCCGGTCATGCGCCGGGGCATCGTCGTGTCTGCGCGGGGTCGCGCGTCGGCCCCGCCGCCCGCGCGACGGCATCCGGCGCGAGACCGTCACGGACCGCAGCCCGGATGCCATCTCGCCGCCGTCCGCGGACAGCGTGACCGGCGCGAGCCGCGCCCGCCTCAGCCGCGGAAGAGCACGACCTCGTTGGTCGGCTGGTCGTAGACGAACTGCAGCGCGGTGTCGGCAGGGAAGTCCGTGTGCTCGAGCTCGGGCGATCCCGGAAGCAGCCGCACCGTTGCGGCGGCGGGGAACGTGCCCGCCGAGCAGGCGGGCGCGATGTACTGCCCGTCGTAGCTCCAGCTCGCCGCCCCCTGGGCGGTGACGAGCGCCGGCTGATAGACGGTCATGCAGTACTCGCCCGCGCCGAGGGCGCCGCCGGGCGGCGTGACGATGGCGCGGAAACCGTGCGTCTCGGTGAAGGCGATGGCCTGATCGGCGGGACCCAGCGCGAAGAAGTCGGGCACGTCGAAAGCCGGGTCGGGGGTGACGCGCGCCACCTGCACGGCATCCGGTTGCAACGGATGGGTCTGCACGCGCTGCACGACGGTGAGCGCGACGGCGCAGCTCACGGCGACGAGGGCTCCGACCGCGACCAGCACGACGGTCGAACGCTGCGGACGCGGCCACGCGAAGCGTCGCAGCCGCCCGTCGTCGGCATCGGTCGTCGGTTCGTCGCGCGTGCCATCGGAGGTCTGCTCTGCGACATCGGTTGCGCGTTCCGCCGGCCCGGGCCCCTGATGGTCGCCCCGGGGCGGCCACGCGGCGGGTTCGGGTGTTCGCTCCGGGAGCGCCGCCGTCGCGGTATCCCGACTCTCCAGCTCGGCCAGGCGGGCGAGGGCGACGGGATCGGAGGCGATGTCGGCGTCTTCGGCGTAGGCGCGCCGCCGGAGGACGGCCAGTTCGTCGTCATCGATCCCCATCACCCGATTCAATCAGGCCGTCGCACCGCGCGCCCCGTCATCCCGGCCCCGTGAACCCGAACCCCCGTGCGGTGAACGACCCTCAGCCGCGGAACACGACGATCTCATCGTTCTCCGCGTCGTAGACGAACTGCAGCGCGGTGCCGGCGGGAAAAACGGTCTGCGCCCGCTCGGGCGAGTCCTCGCGGAGGAAGATCGTGGAGCTCGGGGGGAAGACTCCGGCGCCGCAGGTGCCCATCAGGAACGAGTCGCCGTCGTAGGAGAATCCGCCGCCCTCGTCGGTGGACAGCAGCGCGGGCTGCCACACGGTCATGCAGCGCGACGCGTTCTCCGAGCTGCGGTACGACGGCAGCGTGACGACTCGGAATCCTTCGAACTCGGCATAGGCGGTGATCTCACCCGTGATCCCCTGCGCCAGCGCGGTGGGCACCGGAAAGGCCGGATCCGGCGACAGCCGCGCGATCTGCGTCGCCCCCGCCTGCAGGGGATCGGCCTGCACGCGCTGCACGAGGGTGAGGGCCGTGGCGAGGGTCGCGAGCACGAGGGCCGCGACCACCAGCAGGATCACCGTCGACCGGCGCGGGCGCGGAAACGTGAACGGGGGCGCGGCGGGCTCGGCATCCGGGGTCCGTTCAGCGTCCGGGATCTGCTCGGCACCCGGGGTCTGGTCGGCATGGGCGACGCCGGGGGCCGCTTCCGCCTCCGGCGAGGACGCGACGTCGTTCGTGGCGCTCGCCCGCTCTTCCAGCTCGATCAGCCGACGGAGGGCGGCCGGGTCGGCCGCGATGTCGGCGGAGGGCGAGTAGGCCCGGCGGCGCAGCTGCGCGAGTTCGGCGTCGTCGTCGAAAGACATGAGGCGATTCAATCAAGCGGAGCGGCTCGCGTCGCGTGGCACCCCGGTTGATCGACCATTGCTTACCCTGGCGGGGGTGCGCGGGCTCGACGCCCCCGGGCGTCGGATTGCGCGGACTTGACGCCACGCCCGAGCGCGCAGGCCCCGGGTGCGCGCACGCGACGCCCCGCCGGGCGTCCGGTCGGCAGGCTCCACGCCCCGCCGAGCGTCCGGTCGGTGGGCTCGACGCCCCGCCGCAGGACGGGCAGCGGACACACCTGCAGTCCGTGCTGAAGCGCCCGGGCGCGAAACGGTCAGCGACCGGTGAACGCCGGCGCGCGCTTGGCCTGGAACGCCGCGAAGCCCTCGCGGTAGTCGTCGGTGCGCGCGAGGGCGGCCTGCGCGCGGTTCTCGAGCGCCATCGCCTCCCACAGGCCCAGCCGCTCGTCGCGGATCGCCGTGACGATGCGCTTGCTCGCGCGGAACGCCTCCGTGGGACCGCTCGCCGTGCGACGGGCGGCGAGCTCGGTGGCATCCTGGATCTCGGATGCCGCGACCACCCGCGAGAAGAGTCCGGCGCGCACGGCCTCCTCGCCCGTCAGCAGCCGCCCGGTGTAGATGAGATCGAGCGTCGCGTGCGTACCGAGACGCTCCACGAAGAGGGCGTGACCGCCGGAGTCGAGCGTCGCTCCGAGCGCGGCGAAGGGCGAACCGATCTTCGCGTCGTCGGCGACGAAGACGACGTCGGTCGCGATGAGCAGCCCGAGCCCGACGCCCAGGCACGCCCCGTGGGCGGCCGCGAAGGTGGGAGCAGGGAAGGATGCCATGCGGCGCAGCAGCGGCGAGAGCGTGTCGTCGAGGTATCCGGCGACGTCGTCGGTGGCCGGGTCGACGCCGGAGATGTCGCGGCCTGCGCAGAACGACGGCCCCTCACCGCGCAGCAGCACCGCGCGCGCCCCGTCGGCCTCGGCGCGGTCGTACGCCTCCGCGAGCGCGTGCAGGGCGTCGAGGCCGAGCGCATTGCGGCGGGCGGGCGCGTTCAGCGTGATGACGGCGAGGTCACCGGCGTTCGCGTAGTCGATCACGGCAACCTCTATCCGTCGTAGTCGACGCAAACCGCGTCGGAGGTCGGGTGCGACTGGCAGGTGAGCACGTAGCCGCGCTCGATCTCGTCGGGCTCGAGGGCGTAGTTCTCGGTCATCGACACCGACCCCTCGACCACGCGGGCACGGCAGGTGCCGCACACTCCCCCGGCGCACGCGAACGGCACGTCGGGGCGCACGCGCAGGGCGGCGGCGAGGATCGTCTCGTTCGCGGCGACCGGACTGTCGACGTGGGCGGACTGCCCGTCGAGCGTGAAGTCGATCGAGCGGACGGGCTCGTCGGCGCGCACGCGCACGGGGCGCGCACCCCCGGTCTGGGCGGGGGCGTTTCCGTCGCCCGCGGTGAACAGCTCGAAGCGCACGCGCTCGCGCGGCACACCAGCCTCGGCGAGTGCCTCGCGGCAGACCTCGACGAGTGCGAAGGGTCCGCAGAGGAACCACTCGTCGACGGATGCCGGGTCGATCAGCCGCGACAGGATCAGGCGCAGTCGTTCCTCGTCGAGCCGACCCGAGAAGACGGGCGCCGCGCGCTGCTCGCGCGAGAGCACATGGTGCAGCGTGAGGCGCGAGGGGTAGCGGTCCTTGAGGTCGGCGAGCTCGTCGACGAACATCACGTCGGTCGAGGAGCGGTTCGCGTAGACGATCGTCATGCGGCTGTCGGCGGAGCGCTCGAGGACGTCGGCGGCGAGCGCCATGATCGGCGTGATGCCCGAGCCGGCGGCGATCGCGACGACGTGCCCGGTGGCGGTCGAGGCCTTCGACACGAACGTGCCCTGCGGGCTCATGACGTCGACCTCGTCGCCGGGACGCAGCCCCTCGTGCGCCCAGCTCGAGAACCGGCCGTCGGGGTCGCGCTTGATGCCGACGCTGATCGCGCCACGGGCGGGCGGGCGGCACAGCGAATACGAGCGACGCAGCTCCTCGCCCTCGACCGTGGCCCGCAGGGCGACGTACTGGCCGGGCGCGTAGTCGAAGGCGTCGGCGATGTCGTCGGGGACCGCGAAGGTCACCTCGATCGCGGTCGGGGTGAGGGGTCGCACGTCGGCGACGCGCAGGGTGTGGAAGCGGGCGCGGGTCGGGCGCGCGGCGCCGGCGGTCGAGGTCGCGGCGTCCGCGGCGGTGGGCGCCGGGTCGGTGGTGAGCGCGGCGGGGACCGCGGGGCCCGAGGGAGTGGCATCTGTCATCGTCATCAGAGGGCCTTGAAGTGGTCGAAGGGTTCGAGGCAGGCGCGGCATTCCCACAGCGACTTGCACGAGGTCGAGCCGAAACGTGAGACCTCGCGGGTGTCGAGCGAACCGCAGCGAGGACAGGCGACGCTGAGCTTCAGGCGGATGGGACCCGCCGGAGCGCGTCCGGTGGGCGGGGCGATGCCGTACTCGGTGAGCTTGCGCTTTCCGGCGTCGCTCATCCAGTCGGTCGTCCAGGCGGGGGTGAGCGTCGTCTGCACCACGGCGTGGTCGAACCCGGCGGCGGTGAGGGCGAGCACGATGTCGTCGCGGATCGCCTCGACCGCGGGGCATCCCGAATAGGTGGGCGTGATCGTGACGGTGACGGTGTCGCCGTCGAGACGCACGTCGCGCAGCACGCCGAGATCGTCGATGGTGAGCACCGGCACCTCGGGGTCGACGACCGCGGCCACGACCTCTCGTGCACGGTCCACGCTCACCACGTCGCCCCCGGGTGCCGGCGGGCAAGCACCTGCATCTCGGCGAGCAGGGGCCCGAAGGCGGGGTGGTGGATGCCACGGCGCCCGCCCGCGGACGATGCGGGGATGGTGGGGACCGGCACGTCCTCCTCGGCGAGGACCGCGGAGAGCACGTCGTCGACGCGGGACCGCAGCGTCGACGGCCGCACGGCGACACCGTCGAGGCGGTCGTGCAGCGGCTCGTCGCGGAAGAGCTCGTCGAGGAACGCCCACGTGTCGTCGAGCGCGACGAGAAGTCGCCGGCGCGACTCGTCGGTGCCGCCGGCCAAGCGCAGGGTCCACTGCACGGCGTGATCGCGGTGGTAGTCGACCTCTTTCTCGGCCTTTGCGGCGACCGCGGCGAGGACCGGATCGGTGGATGCCGCGAGGTCGCGGTACAGCTCGAGCAGATACGCCGAGGCTAAGAGCTGACGGGCGATCGTGTGGGCGAAGTCGCCGTTCGGCAGTTCGAAGAGCCAGGCGCTGCGGAACTCCCGCTCGTCGCGCCAGTAGGCGAGGTCGTCTTCGCTGCGCTCGTCGCAACTGCCGGCGTAGCGCAGCAGCGAGCGCGCGTGACCGAGCAGGTCGAGCGCGATGTTGCCGAGGGCGACGTCTTCTTCGAGCTCGGGGGCGCGGGCGACCCAGCCGCAGAGGTTCTGCGCGAGGATCAGCGCGTCGTCGCCGAGCCGCAGCGCATAGGCGGCGACGTCGGGGTCGGTGGCGCGGTCCTCTCCCCCGGCGAACTCGGCGGTGAGGTCGCGGGCGTCGAGCGAGACGTCGCCGTGCGGGTCGGTGGCTTCGACAGGCTCAGCCACCCGCGCGGCGTCAGGTCCCTGAGCCTGTCCGAGGGACCGGGCTTCTGCTTCGACGGGCTCGGCCACCGCCCCTGCGCCGGCCAGAGGTCCCTGAGCCTGTCGAAGGGACCGGGATCCGCTTTCGGTCGAGATGCTCACAGGTGCGGCACCCCCTCGGAGGCGGTGTAGTACACCGCGTGCCGGAAATTCTTGCCCGCCGGCGACTCGAAGAACGCACCCTTCTGTCCCGGATCGCTCGTCGTCACGGCATCCGAGGGCACGACCCAGACCGACACGCCCTCACCGCGACGCGTGTAGAGGTCGCGGGCGTTGCGCACGGCGAGTTCCGCGTCGGGGGCGTGAAGCGATCCGACGTGCACGTGGCTCAGGCCGCGGCCCGCGCGCACGAAGACCTCCCACAGGGGCCAGGTCTCGGCGGGGCTGCCGCCGGGGGTGGCCATCAGGCGGCCGCCTTCGCGCTCTTCTTCGCGGCGTACGCCGCCGCGGCCTCGCGTACCCAGGCGCCCTCTTCGTGGGCGTCGCGACGGTGCTGGCGGCGCATCGTGTTGAGCGGCCCGCGGCCGGCGAGCACCTCGTGGAACTCGGTCCAGTCGATCTCACCCATGTCGTACTGCCCGGTCTCGTCGTTGTAGCGCAGCTCGGGATCGGGCAGCGTGACGCCGAGCACGGCCGCCTGCGGCACGAGCATCGACACGAAACGCTGGCGCAGCTCGTCGTTGCTGAAGCGCTTGATGTTCCACGCCATCGACTGCGCCGAGTTCGGTGAGTCGTCGTCGGGGGGTCCGAACATCATCAGACTCGGCCAGTACCAGCGATCCACGGCATCCTGAGCCATCTCGCGCTGCGCGTCGGTGCCCCGCATGAGCGTCAGCAGGATCTCGAACCCCTGCCGTTGGTGGAACGACTCTTCCTTGCAGATGCGCACCATCGCGCGGCCGTACGGGCCGTAGGACGCGCGGCACAGCGGCACCTGGTTGCAGATCGCGGCGCCGTCGACGAGCCAGCCGATCGCACCCATGTCGGCCCAGGTCGGGGTCGGGTAGTTGAAGATCGACGAGTACCGCGCCTTTCCGTCGACCAGCTGCTGCGTCATCTCGTCGCGCGTGATGCCGAGGGTCTGGGCGGCCGAGTAGAGGTAGAGGCCGTGGCCGGCCTCGTCCTGCACCTTGGCGAGCAGGATCGACTTGCGCTTCAGGCTCGGCGCCCGGGTGATCCAGGCCCCCTCGGGCTGCATGCCGATGATCTCGGAGTGCGCGTGCTGCGAGATCTGGCGGATCAGCGTGCGGCGGTAGCCCTCCGGCATCCAATCGCGCGGCTCGATGCGGCCGTCGGCCTCGATGAGGGCGTCGAACATGGCCTCGCCGTCGAGTGCGTCCGTGGGGGGCGCGGTCATCGTCATCGTCGACTCCTTTACAGACCGATCGTTCAGTAAAACTGTACCCGAGGGCGCAACCCGCCGCAACGGCCCCGCCCACACACCCCACCCCCTGGATGACTTGCGCTCTCTGCACGACGCAACAGCCTCCCAACGAACACACGGCGCAAGTCACCCCACCCGCGCGCGGCCCCGCCGCCGCGCAGACGGCCGCGCGACCTCTTGGATGACTTGCGCCCTACGCCCGGCACGACAGCCTCCCGGCGAACACACGGCGCAAGTCACCCCACCACGCGCGGCCCGGCCCGCCGCGCGGAAAACCCCTCACCCTGGGATGACTTGCGCCCTACGCCCGGCGCAACAGCCTCCCGGCGAACACACGGCGCAAGTCACCCCACCCCGCGCGACCCGGCCCGCCGCGCGGAGAACCCCTCACCCTGGGATGACTTGCGCCCTACGCCCGGCACGACAGCCTCCCAACGAACACACGGCGCAAGTCACCGCACTTCGGGCCGCACGACCGCGAGTCCCCGCCCGCAGGCGAGTGCCACATGCACGGGCCGCGGCCAGCGGGCCGCGGGCCACAGGGCCACAGGGCCACAGGGCCACAGGGCCACAGGCCATCGGGCCACGGCCCGCGCGCCCGCGGCCCCCGGTCAGCGGAGGTCGTACACCCGCTTGTACTTGCCCTCACTGCGGGGCAGCACGCCCGGCTCCTCCACACGCACGTCGACCGTCGTGCCGATCAACACCTTGATGCGCTGCTGCAGCACCACCCCCGCCGCCTCGCAGACCTCCCGCTCCAGGGCGGGGTGGCGTTCGATGCGGACGGTCATGGCATCCATCCGCCCGTCGCGACGCAGCTCGAGCACGAAATGGGGCGTCAGCTTCTCGATGCCGAGCACGATCTCCTCGATCTGCGTCGGGAAGAGGTTCACGCCGCGCAGGATGATCATGTCGTCGTTGCGGCCGGTGATCTTCTCGATGCGCCGCATCGCCGGAAACGCCGTGCCCGGCTGCAGGCGGGTGAGGTCACGGGTGCGGTAGCGGATGACGGGGAACGCCTCTTTCGTCAACGAGGTGAAGACGAGTTCACCCAGGTCGCCGTCGGCCACGGGGGCGCCGGAGTCGCCGTCGATCGTCTCGGGGAGGAAGTGATCCTCCCAGATGTGCGGGCCGTCCTTCGTCAACGCGCTCTCGGATGCCACCCCGGGGCCCATCACCTCGCTCAGGCCGTAGATGTCGACGGCGACGATGTCGAGGCGGCGCTCGATCTCGCGGCGCATTTCGTTGGTCCACGGCTCGGCCCCGAGCACGGCGACGCGGAGCGAGGTCGAACGCGGGTCGGCGCCCGCCGCCTCGAGCGCGTCGGCGATCGTGAGAAGGTAGCTCGGCGTGCACAGGATGGCATCCGGTTCGAAGTCCTGGATGAGCTGCGCCTGGCGCGCGGTCTGCCCGCCCGACATGGGGATGACCGTCGCGCCGAGGCGCTCGATGCCCGCGTGGGCGCCGAGGCCGCCAGTGAACAGGCCGTAGCCGTAGGCGTTGTGCACCCGGTCGCCCGCGCGGATGCCCGCGGCGCTCAGCGAGCGGGCGACGATGTCGGCCCAGCGGTCGAGATCTCCCGCGGTGTATCCGACGACGGTGGGGCGGCCGGTTGTTCCCGAGGAGGCGTGGATGCGGCGGACGTCGGCCATCGGCACGGCGAACATGCCGAACGGGTAGGTCTCGCGCAGGTCGGCCTTGGTGGTGAAGGGCAGCAACCGGATGTCATCGAGACTGCGGATGTCGTCGGGAACCACACCGGCCTCGTCGAATTTGCGGCGGTAGAGGGCGACGTTCTCGTACGCGTGGCGCACCGTCCACTGCAGGCGCTCGAGCTGCAGCGCGCGCAGGCGTTCGAGCGGGATGCCGGTGGGATCGACGGATGCCAGGAAGTCGGGGCGCGAGGGAACGGTCATGGTCATCGAGACACCTCCGTGGTGGAGAGCGCGCCGTCGCGCTCGGGGTCGCTGAAGGATCGGAGACCGGAGGCTTCGACAGGCTCAGCCACCGGCGCAACCGAGGTCCCCGCCGCGGCGGAGGACCCCGCCGCGACCGAGGTCCCCGCCGCGGCGGAGGTCCCTGAGCCTGTCGAAGGGACCGCGGACACCACCGGCGGCCGGCGATCGGTCGTGATGCTGCGGCCGCGCACCTCGGCGACGAGGTCGCCCGTCTCGTCGGTCACGCGGATGTCGTAGAGGCCGGTGCGGCCGCTCCGGGCCCGCCGAGCGGCCGTCGCCGTGAGCGTCTGCCCCGCGGTCGTCGACTTGAGGAACGTGATGTCGGCGCCGCCGGCGACGGTCACCCGATCGTCCTCGTTGCACGCGATCGCGAATGCGGTGTCGGCGAGGGTGAAGACGAGCCCGCCGTGGGTGATGGCGAAGCCGTTGAGCATGTCGTCGCGCACGGTCATCGACACGCGCGACTCCCCCGGCGCGTCGTGCTCGACGACCATCCCGAGCATCGCCGACGCCCGATCGCGCTGCATCATCGGCCGCAGGCTCATGCGAGCGCTCCCGCGGGCTGCACCGCGGACTCCGCGACGGGCGCCCCCGCCGGAGCCCACGTCTTCGCCACGAGCGTCAGCACGTCGTACTGCGCGACGATCTCGTCGTCCTGGTTGCGGATGACGGCGTCCCACCGCACCTCGCCGTACTCGTCGGTCTCGCGCGGGGTGATCTGCTTCGCGGTCAGCGCGACGCGGATGCGGTCGCCGGGTGAGACGGGGGTGACGAAGCGAAGGTTCTCGAGCCCCGAGTTGGCGAGCACCGGCCCGGGAGCCGGGTCGACGAAGAGCCCCGCCGCCCACGACACGAGCAGGTAGCCGTGTGCGACGCGCCCCGGGAAGAAGGGGTTCGCCGCGGCCGACTCCTCGTCCATGTGGGCATAGAACGTGTCGCCTGTGAATCGTGCGAACACCTCGATGTCGTCGAGGGTGACCTCGCGTTCGGCCGACTCCACGGCATCCCCGATCCGAAGATCGGAGAGGGACTTGCGGAACGGGTGGGTCCCGGCGGAGTCGGTGTCGGCTCCCGGATGCCACACCCCGGTGAGCGCGGTCAGCATGCGGGGCGAACCCTGGATCGCGGTGCGCTGCATGTGATGGAGCACCGAACGGATGCCGCCGAGCTCCTCGCCGCCGCCGGCGCGGCCGGGTCCGCCGTGCACGAGGTGAGGGACGGGCGCGCCGTGGCCGGTCGAGGTGCGGGCGTCGTCGCGGTCGAGGAAGAGCACGCGGCCGTTCATCGCGCCCATGCGGGTCAGCAGCTCGGTCGCGACGTCGGGGTCGTGCGTGGCGACGCTCGTGACGAGCGAGCCGCCTCCTCGGGCGACGATGGCCGCCGCCTCGGCGACGTCGGCGTACTCGACGATGCTCGCGACCGGGCCGAACGCCTCGATGTCGTTGACGGCCGGGGTCGCGGCATCCGCGAAGGACAGGAGCATCGGCTGCAGGAAGGCACCCTCGGCGGGCACCCCGTCAGGCGCCTCGGCCGAGCCGACGACGAACCGTCCCCCGGCGTCGGTGAGCCGGCGCACCTGGCGCAGCACCTCGTCGCGCTGCTCGACCGACACGACGGGCCCCATCGTCACGCCCTCGGCGCGCGGGTCGCCGACGACGACCCGCTCGGCGATCTTCGCGCGCAACGCCTCGGCCACGGCATCCGTCATCCCCGAGGGCACGATCGCGCGGCGTATCGCGGTGCACTTCTGGCCCGCCTTCGTCGTCAGCTCGACGAGCAGTTGCTTGGTGTACGCGTCGAACTCGGGGGTGCCGGGTCCGGCGTCGGGGCCGAGGATCGAGGCGTTGATCGAGTCGGTCTCGCTGGTGAAGCGCACGCCGGGCTTCGCCTGGGCGCGCAGGCGTTCGGCGGTCGACGCGCTGCCGGTGAAGCCGACGGTGTCGCCCAGGTCGAGCAGGTCGAAGAGGCCCGGGACGCTGCCGCTGACCAGCTGCAGCGACCCCTCGGGCAGCAGGCCGGTCTCGACGATCATGCGAACCCACGCCTCGGCGATGTGCGCGGTCGGGGTGGCCGGCTTGACGATCGTGGGAAGGCCGGCGAGGAACGCCGGCGCGAACTTCTCGAGCGCGCCCCACATCGGGAAGTTGAAGGCGTTGATCTGCACCGCCACGCCGGGAAGGCGCGTGTAGACGTGTCGGCCGAGGAACGAGCCGTCCTTCGACAGGGGCTCGATCGGGCCGTCGAGCACCACCTTCCCCGCGGGCAGTTCGCGCCGCGCCTTCGACGAGTAGGTGAAGAGCACGCCGATACCGCCGTCGATGTCGCTGAGCGAATCACGACGCGTCGAGCCCGAGCGCTCCGACAGGGCGTAGAGCTCTTCGCGGCGGTCGTTCAGCGCGATCGCGAGGTTCTTCAGCACCATCGCGCGCTGGTGAAAGGTGAGGGCGCCGAGACTCCGCTGCCCGGTCTCGCGGGCGTATGCGACGGCTCCCGCCAGATCGAGCCCCTTCGTGCTCACGCGCGTGATCTCCTCACCGGTCGAGGCGTCGCGCACGATCGCGCCGTCGGGGTCGCTCTCCGGGGCCCACCAGGCGCCGTTCACGTAGCTGGGGAGAAACGTCATCATTCGCTCCATTCGTAGAATCCGCGGCCGGTCTTGCGGCCCAGGTGACCCTGGGCGACGAGCTCTCGCAGCAGCGCGGGCGGGGTGAAGCGCGCGCCGAACGCGCGCTCGAGTTCTTCGGCGATGCCCAGGCGCACGTCGAGCCCGACGATGTCGGTCGTGCGAAGGGGGCCCATTGGATGCCGGTAGCCCAGCTCCATCGCCGTGTCGATGTCGTGCGCACTCGCCACTCCGTCTTCGAGCATGCGAATGGCTTCGAGGCCGAGGGCGACGCCGAGGCGGCTCGACGCGAAGCCCGGCGCATCGCGCACGACGACGGCGGTCTTGCCGATGGCCTCGACCCAGGTCGTCGCCGCGCTGACCACCTGAGGTGCCGTGGCCGCTCCCGTGACGACCTCGACCAGCGCCGACGCGGGCACGGGGTTGAAGAAGTGCAGGCCGAGGAAGCGTTCGGGCCGGACGAGCGATGCAGCGAGCGCGTCGATCGAGATGGAGGAGGTGTTGGATGCCACGACCGCGCCGTCGTGCACGGCTGCCTCGATGCGCGCGAGGGCGTCGAGCTTCAGGGCGCGGTCCTCGGGGACGGCCTCGATGACGAGGCCCGCGTCGGCGAACGAGGCCGGGTCGGTGCCGGTGGTGAGGGTGTCGGCATCCGGGACCGTCCGACCTCGGGCCGCGGAGCGTTCGATGGCCGTCTCGACGCGCTCGCGCGCAGCGTCGGCCGCCGCGGCGTCGCGCTCGACGACGTGCACGCGGGCACCGGCGAGCAGGAATGCATGCGCGATCCCCGCGCCCATGCGTCCGCCTCCGAGCACGCCGACCGTGGCGGGAAGGGATGCCGTCGTCTCGGCCATCGTGGTCGAGGGCGCGGACGTGGTGTCGGACTGGGTCACTTCTTCTTCCTCTCCAGGAACGCGGTCATGCGGGCGCGCTTGTCGGCGCTGTCGAAGAGCTCGGCCTGCAGCTCGCCGTCGATCGCGGGGTGGTCGGCGCGGGGCGCGAGCAGCGCGCGCTTGGTGAGGATCGTCGCGCGTACGGAGTTGGCCGCGATGCGGTCGGCGATCGCGTGGGCGGCGGTGAGGAGCGCGTCGGGCTCGTGCACGCTCGACAACAGTCCCCACGCGAGCGCCTCGTCGGCTTCGATCACCCGCGCGGTGAGCAACAGGTCGCTCGCGCGGGCGTGCCCGACGATCTCGGGCAGTCGCCACGATGCTCCCGCCGCGGCGATGATGCCGAGGCCCGGTTCGGGGTTGCCGAAGCGCACGCGCGATGTGCCGATGCGGATGTCGGCCGCGTAGGCGAGTTCGGCTCCCCCGCCGAGCGCGAAGCCGTCGACCGCGGCGATCACGGGCATGGGTAGATGACGGGTGCGGTCGAAGACGGTGGCGTTGATGCCGCGGCGGGCGTCGTCGCCGGTACGCTCGCGCAGCTCGGCGATGTCGGCGCCGGCGGCGAAGATGCCGCCCGCGCCGGTGATGATGAGTGTGCGCGGGCGCTCCTCGAGTTCGTCGCACAGCGCGTGCAGCTCGTCGACCGTGGCCTGGTCGATCGCATTGCGGCGCTCGGGGCGGTCGAGGGTGGCGACGACGCGGTCGTCACGGGCGTCGACTCGGATGCGCGGTACCGCGGTGGTCCCGGTCCCTTCGACGAGCTCGGGGACCTCCGACGTGCCGGTGGCCGGCGCGCCGGCGGCTGAGCCCGTCGAAGCCTCCGGCCCCACGCGAGCACCGGCCGTCGGCTCACCCATCGACCCGCTCCACGATCATCGCCGTGCCCTGCCCGACGCCGACGCACATCGTCGCGAGGCCGTATCGCGCCCCCTCGCGTTCGAGCCGCCCCAGCAGCGTCACGAGCAGCCGCGATCCGCTCGACCCGAGCGGGTGGCCGAGCGCGATCGCCCCTCCGTCGGCGTTGACGATCTCGGGGTCGAGACCGAGCCGGCGGATGCACGCCAGCGACTGCGACGCAAAGGCCTCATTGAGCTCGACGGCGCCGAGATCGGATGCCGTGAGCCCGGCCTTCGCGAGAGCCTTCTCGGTCGCGGGCACGGGACCAAGGCCCATGACCTCGGGCGCGACGCCCGCCGAGGCGTGCGCGACGATCCGGGCGCGCGGGCGAAGGCCGTAACGCTCGACCGCCTCGGCGCTGGCCACGACGATCGCCGACGCCCCGTCGTTGAGCGAGCTCGCGTTGCCCGCGGTCACCACCTCGCCGCCCTTCACGACGGGTCGAAGTCCCGCGAGCACCTCGAGGGAGGTGTCCCGGCGGGGCCCCTCATCGGTGTCGACGGTTCCTCGGGCGGTCTCGACGGCGACGATCTCGTCGGTGAAGCGTCCGGCATCCTGTGCCCCGATCGCCCGCTCGTGGCTTCGCAACGCGAAGGCGTCGGCGTCGGCGCGCGAGATGCCGTCGACGCGGGCCACCTCTTCGGCGGTCTCGGGCATGGTGAAGGTCGCCTTGTCGCGCGCGGCGAGGCGCGGGTTCGTGAAGCGCCACCCGATCGAGGTGTCGAACACCGCACCGGGCTTCGTCCACGCCTTCTCGGGTTTCGCCTGCACCCAGGGCGCGCGGGTCATCGATTCCACCCCGCCCGCCACCACGATGTCGGCGTCGCCCGCGCGCACGGCCTGCGCGGCGAGCGCGATCGCGCTCATGCCCGAGGCGCAGAGGCGGTTCACGGTGAGCCCCGGCACGGCATCCGGAAGCCCCGCCAGCAGCACGGCCATGCGCGCGACGTTGCGGTTGTCCTCTCCCGCCTGATTGGCGGCGCCGAGGATCACCTCGTCGATTGCCTCGACGGGAACCCCGGCGCGCGCCACGGCTTCGCCGACCACCCGCGCCGCCAGATCGTCGGGACGAACGGATGCCAGAGCCCCGCCGTACCGCCCGACCGGGGTGCGCGCACCGCCGATGAGAAACGCCTGCGACATCGCCATCCTCTCCCCCGCCGACTCTGGCGGGGCCGTCTCCACCTCACCCGCGAGGTTTTCCGACCGATCGTTCAGTAATCATGTCAGATGGATGCCGTGCGGGCAATGCGTGCATCGCACGAGGCCCGGGTCCGTCACCGATCGGAGGAGATTCGCGCGGCGGAGAGCGGGCGGCCGGCGCGTGACCCTCCGCTCGCGGAATCTCCTCCCCAGGGCGGGCGCCGGGAGCCGTTGCCCGGCGGAGGGGGCACGCAGCGGAGGGGGCACGCAGCGGAGGGGGGCACGCAGCGGAGGGGGCACGCAGCGGAGGAGAATCGCGCAGCGGAGGACCGATGCCGCCCGCGGCATCCTCCGCCCGCAGAATCCCCTCCCGCGAGCGTGCCCCGAGAGGCTTCCACGCAGCGGAGGAGAATCGCGCAGCGGAGGACCGACGCCGCCCGCGGCATCCTCCGCCCGCAGAATCCCCTCCCGTAGCGACGGCGCCAAGCGACTCCGCCCGCAGAATCCCCTCCCGCAACGACGGCGCGAGCGACTGTGCCGCGAGAAACGGGCACGGCGGCAGCCGGCGATTGAAGGAAGGGTACCCCCGACAGGATTCGAACCTGCGACGCCCGCGTTAGGAGTGCGGCGCTCTATCCCCTGAGCTACGGAGGCGGGGTGCGTCCAGCCTACTGCGCCGCGATCGGTCGATCGGATGAGGAACCGGTGACGTCGGTGTCGGCGAGGCCGCCTCGCAGCCCCGAGATCAGCCCCTCGTCCCATCGGCCGGGTTCGACGGGGGTCGCCTGGCGCACGTCGATCCCGTCCGCGCCCACGGTGGCCGCGCACACCAGGAGGGACTCGAGCACGTGACCGTCATGCTCGTCGCGCCGCAGCACCGACGCCGACGGATCGCCCGTCGACCGTGCGACGACGTCGAGCCATGGCATCCACCAGTCCTCGCCGCCGGCGACGCCCGCTCGACGGAAAGCGTCGAGCCAGTGCCCGATCCGCGGCGTGGCGGGATCGTCGATCGCGTGGTGGGCGACCATGTGGATGCCGGGAGCGATGCGCGTGCGCCGGGCCTGGAGGCCGTCCCACTCCACGAGGTGCGCGCCGTCGGCATCCACCTCGACGAGGTTGAAGCCGCGCGTGCGTGGACGATCCGGGATGCCGGCCCCCACCGCGTCGAGCGGGATGCTGCCGCGACTGACCACCTCGGCATCGGAGCGATCCGACAGGTCCTCACGATTGAGCAGCACCGCCAGGCGCCGGGCGTCGGGGTCGACGGCGAGCCACGCTCCGCCCGCGCGATCGTCGCGCACACCCAGGATGCCGTCGCGTTCCGGCCACCACGGCCCGAGTCCGCGCCACGGGCGGTCGCGCTCCTCGTCACGAACGGCGAGCAGCCGGACGGGCTCGCCCGCGGCCCGTGGGACGTGGATCACGACCGTGCACATTCCGTCCACGCTACCCGCGCCGCCGGTGGTCGGGGCGGCGGGCGCCCGGTCGCCGCCCCGGGCCAGGGCCGCCGCCGGTGGTCGGAGCGGCGGGCGCCCGGTCGCCGCCCCGGGCCAGGGCCGCCGCCGGTGGTCGGAGCGGCGGGCGCCCGGTCGCCGCCCCGGGCCAAGGCCGCCGCCGCTGCCTGCGGGCGGTCGGCACGCGCGACCGTCAGCGCCCGCGACGATTAGCCCCCGACTGCCGACCCGGGTGCCCGATCGCCGCCCAGGCCCGGCCCGCAGCGGGACACGACGCAGGAGAACCGTCGGCGCACCCGCGATGAGCCGCCGCGCGGCCGCGTCGCCGACCGGGACTCTCCTGCGTTGTGTCGCGCCGGTGCCCCAGCGCTGCCGCGCCAGCCCCCGCGGGACCGCGCCCCTCGCGAGCCGGGCACCTGGAAGACTGGGGGGATGTTCGTCGTGGTGGGAGTGACCGGGGGCATCGCCGCCTACAAGACCGTCAGCCTCGTGCGGATGCTGGTGAAGGCCGGACACGACGTGCACGTCGTCCCCACCGACGATGCCCTGCGCTTCGTCGGCCTGCCCACCTGGGAGGCGCTCAGCCGGAACGCCGTCACGACCTCGGTGCACGACGACGTCGCGCGCGTGCGGCACGTGTCGCTCGGCCAGTCCGCCGACCTCGTCATCGTGGCCCCCGCGACCGCCAACACCCTCGCCGCGATGACGGCGGGCTTGGCATCCGACCTGCTGGGCACAACCCTGCTGGCCACGACCGCGCCGGTGGTCGTCGCCCCCGCGATGCACACCGAGATGTGGCGGCATCCCGCCACCGTGCACAACATGGAGGTGCTCCGCGCCCGCGGCGTGCACGTGATCGGACCGGCCGACGGCGTTCTGACCGGTGGTGACTCCGGTCCCGGACGTATGTCGGAGCCCGAGGAGATCGTCGCCGCCGCCCTCGCGCTCGTCGAACGGCCCCGCGACCTCGACGGCGTCTCGATCGTGGTGAGCGCCGGCGGCACCCGCGAGCCCATCGACCCGGTGCGCTATCTCGGCAACCGTTCGAGCGGACGCCAGGGAGTCGCCATCGCCCGCGCCGCCGCCGATCGCGGTGCGCGCGTCACCCTCGTCGCCGCGCACCTCGACGCCGACGTGCGACCCGATCCGCGGGTCGAGGTCATCGCGGCGGGCACGGCCGAAGAGCTCGGAAGAGCGATGGATGCCACGGCCCCCGACGCCGACGTGATCGTCATGGCGGCGGCCGTCGCCGACTACTCCGTGGCCGCCGTCGCCCAGGACAAGCTCCGCAAACAGGACTCCCCCGGCGGGCTGACCCTCGAACTGGTCGAGAATCGCGACATCGTCGCGGGCCTCGTCGCCGGGCGGCGCGTCGGACAGACCGTCGTCGCGTTCGCGGCGGAGACGGTGGCCGACGACGACGAGTTGCGGGAGCGCGCCCGGGCGAAGGCGGCGCGCAAGGGCGTCGACCTGCTCGCGGCGAACGCGGTGGGCTGGACGCAAGGGTTCGAAAGCGCCGACAACGCCCTCACGATCGTGGGACGCGACGGAGAGGTCGTGGCGACGGCATCCGGGTCCAAGGACGACACCGCCCACGCCCTTCTCGACGCGATCGTCGCGGTCCGGGCGGTGTCGGCCGACTGAGCGCTCCCGCTCCCGGCGGCGGGCGTCGACCGGGGACGGCACCGGCTGTCGGACCCCAGCCCGACCCGCCGCCGGACGCTCGCGACCCGGTCGCTACGCTCGGCGGAGCTCGTCCAGCGCGGCAAAGATCCGCTCGGGCTCTGTGCGCGTGGTGTAGTCGACGCGCACGTCGGCGAAGCGGATGACGCCGTCCTCGTCGATGACGAACACCGACGGGAAGGGGATGCGGGCGGTGTCGTCGGCGTTGCTGTCGGCGACGTCGAAGCCGAGCTCCGTGTGGGCCGCGCGAGCTGCGGCGCTGGGCCCCGTCACGATTCCGAAGCGCTCGGCGAGGGCGTTCCCGGGGTCGGACAACACGGTGAACTCGAGGGAACCGTTCGTCACGCTCTGCGACGACGCATCCGGGGTCTGCGGCGACACCGCGAGCAGCCTCACGCCCCGCTCGCGCAGCGCCGGCACCAGCGCTTGCTGGTACGAGCGCAACGCGATGTTGCAATAGGGGCACCAGGCGCCGCGATAGAACACGACGACCGATGCCGTCTCGCCCCGCGCCGCGGAAAACGACGTCTGCACACCCTCGACGGTGAGGACGGTGGCATCCGGAGCATCGTCACCCACGCCGAGCGCCGAATCGGGCACACCGGCTCCGCGCAGGTCGGCTTGCCCCCCGCCGAACACGCCGGCGAGGCGATCACCGATCTGCGCCTCGAACGCTGCGTTGAAGTCGTCGATCTGCTGAGCGATGGACGGTGCGGACATGGGTGCCTCCTCGAGGTGAGCGGCGTCTGACGCCGGTTCGAGGAGCGTATGCGCGCCCGCCGCCCCTCGGCGCGATCATGACACCCGGAGAGATACGGCGTCACGGGGCGTCACAGATGTATCGACGCAGACCTCCCGCGCCGGCCGAGCGGGCGCCGCCATCTGATGCGGCGCCCGCTCTCTGATCACCCGTAGGTGTACTGCAACTCCTGCACGAGCGAGAACACCAGCGTCAGCAGCATGACGACCCAGATGCTGACGACGATCCAGGTCACGACGGTGACCGCGATGGCCGCCCAGAGCGGGGCGAGTCCCTTGCCAGTGTGGCGGCGCACGATGACGCTGCGGCCGATGATGTAGACCAGACCGCTACCGATGGCCAGGACGAAGAAGCTCCACGCCCAGTGGAACGGCCGCTCGATACCGCGGGCTCGCAGGGCACGCCAATCGAGGAACGCGAACAGCACGGTCGCGGCGCACAGCACGATGCTGAGGATCGACGACACCGCGGTCAGAACGACGCCGGCCATCGACGGCGATGCGAACGGATCCGCGTACAACTCCGCGTACACCGACTCGCGGATGTAGGAGTCCCAATCGAAAGCGAACAAGCTCACGACGCTCACCAACGGCAGGGCGACCAGCAACCAGATCCAGACCGTGCTGGTGGGGATGTCGCGCCGGGGCGCGGTGTCGTAGCCGACGGTCGGCGCGCTGGGATAGCCACCGGCGGCGGGAGTCGTTCCCGGGTACGCCGGTGCACCCGCGTAGGCCGGCGGGGTGGCACCACTCGCCGATGCCGGGGCGGTCGAGTACGCGGGCGGGACCGGCGCGTTCGTCGGTGATGCGGGGGGTGCGCTCGCCGCGGCGGCAGCGAGGGCGGCGGCCCCGGCGGGCGTGGCGGCGGGGCTTGCGGCAGGAGCCGCGGCGGGACCGGCGTCGGGAGTTGCGGCGGCAGGGCTCGATGCGGATGCCGGCGCGGCGGGTGTGGACGAATCGGCGCTCGATCGCGTGCCGGATGAGCCGGACGTCGATTCGTCGACAACGTCGGAAGCTCCGGATGCCGTGCCCGCATCGCCTGCGTACGGCGCCGCGGCCGAGGTGGCGCCGGGCGTCGAGGGAGTGATCGACGGTGCGCCGTCGTGCGCAGCCGGTGACGCGGCGTCGGCGGACGCGGGCTCTGCGGAGGCGCGCTCGGCAGACGCCGACTCGGCGGACGCGGGCTCGGCGTAGGCGGCGGTCGCGTCGGCGGCGAGCGCCGGGGACGGGGCGCCGTCATCCGAGGGCTCCGCGCCGGTCACGCCGCGCTCCGTTGCGTGCGTCTCAGCGGCCGCGGAATCGAGATCACCGCCGAAGTCACCTTCGTCGCTGTGGTCGCGCTCGGGCGCGGAAAGCGGGGCGCCGCCGTCCACGGCGCGCACCTCGTCGGTCCACGACGTCCCGTTCCATCGGCGCAGGCCGCCGCCGCCCGCGGGGTCGGGGTACCAGCCGTCGGGCGGAGTGGGCGTGTCGGTCATGTCGTTCCCCTATCTGGTGCGGAACCGGCGAGATGGCCCGAGTCTAGTGACGCCCGCTCCCCGCACCCGGCGTCCGTCGCGGCGGGCCGCCGAGACGCCGCCTGGGGAGAAAGCGTCGCTCCCGCGGGCCGCAGACGCTTCGTCGACGGCCGCGCGTCGTCGCGGTCGCCGAGCCCCGGATGCCGCGGGGCCCGGCTCGCCATCGCTCAGGGCGCGGCGGGACGCTCGTTCTCATAGAGCGCCCGCACCTGATCCGCGGTGAGCGCCCGGTCCCAGACGCGCACCCGGGCGAAGGTGCCCTCGGCGTAGTTGCCCACGGTCGAGGCCATTTGCACCGCGCCGACGGTGAACTCGGCGGGGGTGGGGTTCAGACCGTCCGGGTAGGGGTAGGGGTTCTTCACGTAGGTGTTGCCGAATTTGTCCGTCATGGGCCCGTAGGCCACGGCCGCTCCGTCGAGATACGACACCGCTTCCCGGCCGTCGTAGGTTCCGACGTGCAGCTGCCAGACGTGGCGGGTGAAGGTCTGTCCTGACGCGGAATAGTCGAGCGAGAACTTCTGACCCGGCGTCGGCCCCCCCGTCCGGGAGACGTGGAAGTTGGTCCGCTCATCACCCCCGTAGGTGCTGAGGTCGTAGAACAGTCCGTACGACCGTCGGGGGTCGGTGCTCGCCTCCGACCACATGCCCGCGACGAAGCCGGCGTTGTCGTCGGTCATGAGCACCCAGGCGGCGACGGTGACCTTCCCACTGCCCGCTCCGACGTTGAGTCGTCCGACGGCGTCGCGGTGCAGGCGGAGGAAGCTCTTGCCCGGGAGGTTCACGCCCCTGCCGAACGGTGTCGCGACGGTGGTCGAGCGCACGGAGCCCGCCTGTTGGAGCGGCAGATCACCGGCAGTGGTGCGGAACGGCGGCGCGGCCTCATCGAACCGCCACTCCGCGAGGGGAAGGGGCACCGGAAGGTCGGCCGTCGGTGTCGGTTCGGGCGTCGGAGTCGGCGTGGAGGTCGGCGTCGCGGACGGCGCGGGCGTCGCGCTCGGAACCGCGGTCGCGGTCGGCGTCGGCGTCGCGGACGGCGCGGGCGTCGCGCTCGGCGCCACGGTCGCGGTCGGCGTCGGAGACGGTGCGGCGGTCACACTCGGCGTCGCGCTCGGCGACGGTGTGGGGTCGGGAGTCGGCGAGGTCGGCGGGCTCGGCTCGGCGTCGGTGGAGGTCACGGTGAGCGCGTCGAGCGTGACGTTGGTGTTCTGGGCGGCGGCGGTCTTCTGACCGGTCGCAGTGACGGTGAGTGTGTGAGCGCCCGAGACGAGGTCGGACCGCTCGAAGAGCACCGTGTGGAAGACGTTCGTGGGTGCATAGGCGTCGACGCGCGCTACGAGGGCACCGTCGATGCGCACCTCGCTGATTCCGCTGAGCGGAGTCAGCCGTCCGTGGATGCGGATGCCGGTACCGACGAAACGGTACGTGTACGAGGCTTTCGCGGTGTTCGCGTACTGAACGGAGCCCTTGTAGTCGGCGCGGTTCGAGGTCGTGCGCCACGCTCCGCTGTAGGTGATGGCGGGGTCGAGACCGTCGATGGTCTGGACGGTGGATGCCGGGTCGGCCGCGAACGACGGGGCACTGGCGACCGAGGCGGGTGCGATGACGGCGATCGCCACGAGGACGGCGATCAGCCGCGAACGCGATGTGTGTGCGGGCATCGTGCGACTCCTTCGGCGCGAGACGAGTGCAGCCACGAAAGACGCGAGGCCTCCCCCTGACCTGCGGCCCATCATGCCGCACCCCGTCCGAAGCGCGAAGGACGAAGCACGAAAGGACGAAAACCGAAGGGCGATGCGTCCTTTCAGCGGAAGTCCCGTGACGCGTGGGCGACGCCCACCCGCAGATCGGTGAAACCGTCGGCGACGACGTTGGTCACGCCTTCGACGGAGCGTTCGAGCATGCCGCGCACGATGAGCGCGGGTGATTCTCGCGCGACCCGTCGGTACCTGTTCCACACGCCCACCGAGCAGATGATGTTCATCAGGCCGTGCTCGTCCTCGAGGTTGAGGAACGTGATCCCGGATGCCGTGGCCGGTCGCTGGCGGTGGGTGACGAGCCCTGCCACCTCGATGCGCCGATCGGTCTCGAACGAACGCAGCTCACGCGAGGTGAGCACCCCCCGTGCATCGAGCGCCGCCCGGAAGTGGGTGAGGGGGTGGTCGTCCGCCGAGAGACCCGTCGCCCAGAGGTCGGAGGCGAGGATCTCGTAGCTCGACGGGTCGGTGAACAACGGCGGTTGCACGGCGACGAGGGAGTCGGGGAGGAACTCGGCGCGGTCCAGCGCCGCGGATCCCGACAGCCAGATCGCCTCGCGCCGCGTGTGTCCGAGGCATTCGAACGCGCCGGCCGTGGCGAGCGCTTCGAGTTGGGCGGTGACCAGGCCGGTGCGGCGTACGAGGTCGCGAAGGTCGCGGTAGGGCCCTCCCCGCTGACGCTCGGCGACGATGCGCTCGGCGACCTTCGTGCCGATGCCCGTGACCCCGGCGAGTCCGAGGCGCACCGCGAACCCGCCGTCGCGGCGGTGCGCGAGGGTCTCGTCGGGCTCGGAGGGATCGAAGTCGCCGGTCGGGGGCTGCTCGGCGTGGGCGCACGCGTCGAGTCCGGTCGGCCGCCCCCTTCCCCGGCGTCCCGTCCCTCCTGCCTCATCCGTGTCGGCGGCATCCCCTTCTTCGACGTTCGCCGCCCCGGCATCCATCGCCGCGTCGCCCGTGACCCCGGAAGCACCCGCCGCTGCGATGTCGACCGCTTCGAGCGTCGCCTCGACCCCCGACCGCAGCAGGTCGGGCCGGCGCACCACCACCCCGTGACGGCGCGCATCGGCGGTGAGGGTCGCGGGCGAGTAGAACCCCATCGGCTGCGCGCGCAGGAGTCCCGCGAGGAACGCCGCCGGGTAGTGCAGTTTGATCCACGAGCTGGCATAGACCAGCAGGGCGAACGACAGCGAATGCGACTCGGCGAAGCCGAAGTTCGCGAACGCCTGGATCTTGGCGTACAGCTCGTCGGCGACACGGCCGACCAGCCCGTTCTCGGCCATGCCCTTGTAGAGCGTCTCGCGCAGCGAGTCGATGCGCTCCAGGCCGCGCTTCGACCCCATCGCGCGGCGCAGCAGGTCGGCGTCTTCGGCGGAGCAGTTGCCGACGGCGACCGCCATCTGCATGAGCTGCTCCTGGAAGACCGGTACGCCCATCGTGCGCTCCAGCACGGGACGCAGCTTCTCGTGCACGTAGGTGATCTTCTCCTGCCCGAGCTTGCGCCGCACGAAGGGGTGCACCGCCCCGCCCTGGATGGGACCTGGCCGGATGAGCGCGATCTGCACGACGAGGTCGTAGAACTTCCGCGGCTGCAGACGCGGCAGCAGTCCCATCTGCGCGCGCGACTCCACCTGGAACACCCCGATCGAGTCAGCTCGGCAGAGCATGTCGTACACGGCCTTCTCTTCTTTGGGCAGCGTCGACAGCTCCCACGCCTCGCCCGTGGCATCCCTAATCAGGTCGAAGCAGTACTGCAGGGCCGCGAGCATGCCGAGGCCCAGCAGGTCGAACTTGACCAGGCCCATCCACGCGGCGTCGTCTTTGTCCCACTGGATGACCGTGCGATCCTCCATGCGCGCGTGTTCGATCGGCACGACCTCACCCACGGGGCGATCCGTGAGCACCATGCCGCCGGAGTGGATGCCGAGGTGCCGCGGCGCCTTCAGCAGCTCCGACGCGAACTCGATGACCTGGTCGGGGATGTCGTGGTCGGCCCCCGTCTCGAGCGTCGCTCCCCACCGCTCGACCTGCTTCGACCACGCGTCCTGCTGCCCCGGAGAGTGCCCGAGCGCCCGGGCCATGTCGCGCACGGCGTTCTTGGGTCGGTACTGGATGACGTTGGCCACCTGCGCCGCCCGCTCGCGCCCGTACTCCTGATAGACCCATTGGATGATCTCTTCGCGGCGGTCGGAGTCGAAGTCGACGTCGATGTCGGGCTCCTCGTCGCGCAGACTCGAGAGAAATCGCTCGAACGGCAGCTTGTAGAAGATCGAGTCGACGGCGGTGATGTCGAGCAGATAGCAGACCGCGCTGTTGGCGGCCGATCCGCGCCCCTGGCACAGGATGCCGCGACGTCGGGCCTCGGCGACGATGCCGTAGACGATGAGGAAGTACCCGGGAAAGTCCTTCATCTCGATGACGCCGAGCTCGCGCTCGATGCGACGCCGGTCGTCGTCGGAGAGGTTCGGGTACTTGCGGGGCACGGCCTCCCACACCAGGTGCCGCAACCACGACATGGGCGTATGCCCCTCGGGGACCTTCTGCTTCGGAAGCGCGGGTTTGGCGCGACGCAGCGGGAAGGCGATCTCATCGGCGAGGGCCACCGTGCGCGCGACCGCGCCCGGGTAGCGCGCGAACCGCGCCGCCATCTCGACGCCCGATCGCAGGTGCGCACCGGCGTGCGCGGGCAGCCAGCCGTCGAGCTCGTCGAGACCCCGGTTCGCGCGCACCGCGGCGACGGCCGCGGCGAGCAGCTCTTTCTGCGGCGCGGCGTAGTGCACGTTGTTGGTGGCGAGGGTCGGCAGCCCTCGCTCGGCGGCGAGGGCGGCGAGTACGTCGTTGCGGCGCGAGTCGAGCGGATCGCCCTGGTCCATCAGCTCGACGTAGACGGCCTCGGCGCCGAACAGGTCGACGAGGGTGTCGAGTTCTCGCGCGGCTCCCGCCGGCCCCTCGGATGCCAGGGCCTGCCGCACCGCGCCCTTGCGGCATCCGGTGAGCACCGCCCAGTGCGGATCACGGGGGCCACCGGATCGCTCGGCCAGGTCGGCGAGGTCGTAGACGGGGCGCCCCTTCTCGGCGCCGGTGAGCTGCGCGTGCGTGATCGCGGCGGCCAGACGGTGGTACCCCTCTTCTCGCCGGGCCAGCACGAGCAGGTGGGAGCCCTCGGGATCGGCCTGGCCGTTCTGCGGTCCGGGGAGTCCCAGCGACAGTTCCGCCCCGAACACGGTCTTCACGGTGCGTGCTTCAGCCGCTTCGGCGAAGCGCACGATGCCGTAGAAGCCGTCGTGATCGGTGAGGGCGAGGGCGTGCAGGCCGAGGCGTTCGGCTTCTTCGACGAGTTCTTCGGGCGAGGAGGCACCGTCGAGGAACGAGTACGACGAGTGCGCGTGCAGTTCGGCGTAGGGCACGGTCTCGGCCGGCCGATCGATCGACGGCGGCACGTAGGCGCCGCGCTTGTGCGACCATGCCGGACTGTCGCCGCCGTCGCCGTTCGGCGGGGCGCCGGTGGGCCGGCGGGCGTCGCTGAGCAGTCGCTCGAGCTCCGACCACTTCACGGGCGGGTTGGTCCATCCCATCAGGGCACCCCCGCCTCGCCATGCGGTGCCGGCACCGCTCGAGACGTTTCCGCCCGGGGGCGGACGCGCACCGCTGTCACGCCACGGAATGCGCCCGACGTCGAGTACACCGTCCCTCCGCGGGGCGCGTGCACCGACGGCCGTCGCGACACCGACATCGCGCGCTCAGTCATACCGCCCCTCCGCCCGCCACTCGCCCTCTTCGACGACCAGCAGCCACGCCCCTCCATCGGCGTCGACCACCTGGAACCGGTGCGCGCGGCGTGCGCGCAACGGATCCCACCCGCGCTCGCTGATCGGCCAGGGGCCCGCCCATTCACGGATGCGGCGTCGCTGCCCGGCCGTCTCGAGCACCGCCGGCGGGGCGCTCAGCACGTCGCGCTCCCCCACCGTGACGGAAGCGCCCGCGATGTCGGTCACGCCCACCAGGCGCGGCTCGGGGTAGACGGTGGCCGGCAGGGGGTCGGGAAGGCTTCCGGGCCAGGGCCGTGCACGGTCTTTCGCCGTGACGGCCCGGTCACCCCACGGGACGTTCACCTGACGCTCGGCGAGCCATCGTCCGCCGCCGATGACCGGTGTCACGACGGCGCGATGACCGAGCATGGCCTGCACACGCGAGAGCGCGTGGTGCACGCGTTCGTCGGGGCCGGCCCCGAACAGCCCTTTTGCGTGGTGGGCGGCGGCATCCACGGCTTCGGGTTCGATGTGCACGCCCGCGACACCGCTGCCGAAGATGCCCTGCGCGTCTTCGGCGAGCTGCCAGCGCACCCGGTCGACCACGGCTGCGGCGTCGAACGACCCGGGATGCAGCCAGACGCGCTCGCTGCGCTCGGCCCGTTCGCCGGTGAGGACGACCCGCAGCTCGGTGCACACGAGGTCGTGGGCACCCAGTCGGGCGATGAACTCCTCAGCCGCCACGCGCATGCCGAAGGCGATCTGGTCGGCGAGCTCGAGGGGAGGCTCGAAGGCGACGTCGCGGTGCAGCTCGGGCGGAGGGGTGCGGGGCTGCACCGGTTGCGAGTCGAGCCCTCCGGACAGGGCGTGCAACCGCACGCCCCGGGCGCCGAAGCGCTCGCGCACCCGCTCCACAGGCAACGCGGCCAACTCGCCGAGGGTGTGCACGCCCAGTCGCGAGAGCAGGCTCCCGAACTCGTCGTCGTCGAGCGTCGCCACCGACAGAGGCGCCAGGAATGCGCCCGCGTCGCCCGGCTCCACGATCCGCACGGGGGCGTCGGCGCGTGCCGACCGCGCCGCCTGCTCGGCGGTGAAGACCCCGTCGGCGACGCTCGCCCGCACGTCGGAGAAGCCGTCGTCGTCGAGGAGTCGCAGGAGCGTGCGCGCAGCCTCGAGCTCTCCGCCGTAATACCGGGCCGGGCCCCGCGCCTTCAGCGCGCACAGCCCCGGGCGCACCACCTGCACGCCGGGGGCGTGCTCTTCGACGCGCGCGACGACGGGGGCGAAGGCTCGTGCATCGCGCACGGGGTCGGCGGGTACGACCTGCAACGTCGGACACAGCGCCTGCGCGTCGCGGCGCTTCTGCCCGCGACGCACACCCTGTGCCCGAGCGGCCCACGAGCAGGCCACGACGATGTTGTTCGCGAACACCGCCACCGCGGCATCCGGCGTGGGGGGCGACACGGCCTCATGGGCGAAGGCCGTGATCGGCCAGTCGGGGAACCACAGCACGAGGCTGCGCGTGGGCGCCTGCATCAACCCACCGCCCGCACCGGATAGACGTCGCGCTCGCGCGGCACGAGGCGTTCGGCGGGTGCGCCCAGCAGCTCGATCGACCCGTCGGCGGCGGGCAGCAGCATTCGCGCCCGTCGGGCGTTCGGCGAGCGTCGACTGCTGACCGACACCGTGAGCTCTCGACCGGCGAGGTAGCCGTGCCCCTGGCCGAGCCCCGACCACTGCGGGTCGGCCACGTCGATCACCGCCTCGGCCTGCGGCCACGCGCCCTGCACGAGCAGCACCGATCCGCGGTCGCGCAGACGCGCGGCCAGACGGGTCGTCTCGGCTCCCCCGCGTGCCGCCGTGGAGCCCGCCGGCGGGCGCACGGCCACGACCGGGAGCACCTCGGTGATGGTCGCGGTCACCGCGAGCCACCGGGGACCCGGGTCGGGGATGAACACGAGCCGGTCGAGGTCGAGCCCGTACTTCTCGGCGGCTTCTGCTCCCAGTTCGGGCATGCCGATCACGCCGCACCACGCCCCGTCTTGCGAGGGCCGGGCCATGAGTGCCAGCAGCAGCGAGGCCGAGCGGGCCAGCGCATACGCCGAACCCGGGCGGAGGCCGCCACCGGGCAGCAACGACGAGAAGGCGGGATGCGTCGGCAGCACGGGGGCGTCCATGCGTCGCCCCTGCATGCGTTCGAGGCGATCGCGCAGCGCATGGATGTCGGGGACGGCCTGTACCTGGTCTCTCACGATCGCCCTCACTCCCACAGGTTAGAACATGTGTTCTATTCCCTCAATCCCTGTGGGTCGAAGATACGATCGACCTCCGACATCGGCGTCGGAGGCGGTGTGCAGAGGCATCGGGCCGGCTTGAGAGCACGCCGAACACCCGGATGCCGCAGAAGACGCCCGTCCGCTCAGGCCGCCAGAGCCAGGTACGGCTCCCACCGCGGGTCGCTCTTGTCGACGCCGCGCACCGTCCACGACGAACCGCGGGGAGGGGCGGGGACGAGCCGGAGCTCCCAGCGCATCTCCTGCGGCGTGCGGTCGCCCTTGACGTTGTTGCACAGCAGGCAGCACGCGACGAGGTTCTCCCACGTGTCCTTGCCTCCGCGCGACCGCGGCAGCACGTGGTCGATCGTGGAGGCCGCCTTGCCGCAGTAGCCGCAGCGGTGGCCGTCGCGGCGCAGGACGCCGCGCCGGGTCACCGGCACGCGCCGAGCCCCCGGTACCCGCACGTAGCGGGTGAGGATGATCACCGCCGGGCGGTCGAACGTGCCGGCGGCGGCCCAGACGGGGTCCTCCTCCACGCGTTCGACGACGACGGCCTTCTCGTTCATCACGAGCACGAGCGCCCGCTTGAACGACACGACGGCGAGGGGCTCGTAGCCCGCGTTGAGCACCAGTGTGCGCATGTACGTCTTCCTCTCGAATGGCCGAGACGGCTTCTCGGATGTTCGACTCGCGACGACGGCAGGTGCGGAGGGATGAAAAAAGGCGCTGTCTAGGCAGACAGCGCCTTCGAACGCGCGGCAGGGCCGCGGCATCCGAACTCACGATGCCGAAGAACGAGCAGCCCGAGCGCATCCATGGTGCGGATGCGCGGACTGGTGTTCATCGGCGTTCCCTCCGGTTCTTCCGACGTCGGTGACAGGCTAACCCACTGCGACACGCCCGGGGTCGGACGGAAGAGGAAACAGAAGACGGCGTGTCGGAGAACGATGTCCTCCGGCACGCCGTCTCGAGAAGGCTCAGCCCGCGTTCTGCTGGAGCCAGGCGTAGGGGTCGACGACCGAGCCGTTGATGTGCACCTCGAAGTGCAGGTGGTTCGCGGTCGAGCTGCCGGTCGAGCCCACGAGGCCGATCAGCTGGCCCGCGGCGACGGTCTGTCCGGCCTGAACCGCGCGGCTGCCGTAGGTCATGTGGCCGTAGGTGGTCGACACCTTCTGGCCGTTGATGACGTGCTCGAGCACGATGGCGACGCCGTACCCGCCGTAGCTCTCCTGCGAGATGCTCACGACACCGGCGGCGGCGGCGAAGATCGGCTGGCCGCCGGGGGCGAGAAGGTCGACGCCCTGGTGGTAACCGGAGTCCCACAGTCCACGACCGAGGACGTAGCTGGTCAGGGGCCAGCGCACCTCGCCCGAGCCGGGGGCCGTCATGTTGAGATCCATCGACGAGACGGTGGTACTGGCGGTGGTCGCCGCCTGACGTGCGCGCTCTGCGGCAGCGGCCGCCGCTGCGGCCGCGGCCTCCTCGTCTTTCTTCTTCTTGATCTCGTCCGCGGTGGTGGCGGAGTAGCTGCTGCGATCGAGCGTCTCGGCGGTGGCATCGGACGCGACGACCAGCGATTGATTGTCGGCCGCCGACATCTGCTGCAGCGTCATGGTCTCGGCGGCGGGCATGGTCGCGGCATAGGCCGGGATGGCGACCGTGGCCACGAGGCCCGCCACCATCGACAGGATCACGGCGCTGCGCAGCGGCTTGCCGAAGCGGTGCGACGACGAGGGGCGCGAGACGACGACGGTGCGGGCGACCGGTGCGGCCGCGGCGGATGCGACCGGATCGGCCGCGAGGCGAGCGGGGCGCTTCGTCGTTCGGACGACGGCACGCGTGCTCTTTCGGGTAGGGCCCGTCACGGAGACCTCGGGTAGGTCCGCAGCGGGATCGTTGTGTTCAGCCAAAGTTCCTCCGGCGCCTCTGCGTCTTCGGGGACGCTGGCTCGTCAGCACTCGATCATGGGGGCACGATGTGCGGGCTAGGCCCTCTGCGGACGACGAGCCGATGAGGCAAACCGCGAGGGGTCCGACGGCGGGCTTCCAGCCTGTGGACTCCTTGAGGCTACCGGAAGATAACGAACAAGTCACGCTTCGGTCAGCGGTCCCCGGCGAACACCCGGGTTCGGCCGGGCGATCAGCTGTCGGCGACGAGGAAGATGTGCGACGCCACCTCGACGGGCAGCTCGAGTCCTTCGTCGACACCGTCCATCAGCACGAGCACGTATCCCTCGTTGAAGCGGTAGTCGCCACGCTTTCCGGGGAGGACTCCGGCGGCCTTCAGCTGCTGCAGCAGTTCGGGGTCGACCTGCGCGGGCTCGGCCAGGCGTCGGATCGTGCCGGTGATGGGACCCCCGGCATCCGTCAGCCGGCGGACGAGACCCACCACACCGTCGTCGAAGGTGGCGGTGGCGGCGTCGCCGAGCTGGTCGAGGCCGGGGATCGGGTTGCCGTAGGGCGACTCGGTCGGGTGACCCAGCAGCTCGACGAGGCGCCGCTCGACCTGCTCGCTCATGACGTGCTCCCACCGGCAGGCCTCGTCGTGCACGTAGGCCCAATCGAGACCGATGACGTCGCTGAGCAGTCGCTCGGCGAGACGGTGCTTGCGCATGACGTCGACGGCCTTCTGGCGGCCGTCGTCGGTGAGCTCGAGGCGGCGGTCTTCGGAGACGACGACGAGCCCGTCGCGCTCCATGCGCCCGACCGTCTGCGAGACCGTGGGTCCGGAGTGCCCGAGTCGCTCGGAGATGCGCGCGCGCAGCGGCACGATCTTCTCTTCTTCGAGCTCGAGGATCGTGCGCAGGTACATCTCGGTGGTGTCGATGAGATCGGTCATTCAGGTGTCCTCGATGTCGCGCGGCAAGTGCCTCCAGCCTACCGACCCCCTCCGACACGAGCGCGGGAGCGCCGTGACGGGGACCCTAGAATCGGTCCCATGCCGCACGTGGAACTCCCCACCGACCTCCTGCCCGCCGACGGCCGCTTCGGGTGCGGCCCCTCGAAGGTGCGCGGCGCGCAGCTCGAGGCCCTCGTCACCCGGGGGGCGTCGATCCTCGGCACCTCGCACCGCCAGGCGCCGGTGAAGAACCTCGTCGCCAGCACCCGCGAGCGCCTGTCGCAGCTGTTCCGTCTGCCCGAGGGCTACGAGATCATCCTCGGCAACGGCGGATCGACCGCGTTCTGGGATGCCGCCGCCTTCGGCCTCATCGAGAACCGCAGCCAGAACCTCGTCTTCGGCGAGTTCGGCGGAAAGTTCGCCGCGGCTGCCGCCGCCCCGTGGCTGCAGGCGCCCGATGTGCGCAAGGCCGAGCCGGGCACGCGCACCGTGGCCGAGGCCGTCGAGGGCGTCGACGTCTACGCCTGGCCTCACAACGAGACCTCCACCGGCGTGTCCGCCCCGATCGAGCGAGTCCACGCGGATGCCGGGGCACTCACCGTCATCGACGCCACCAGCGCCGCCGGCGGCATCGACTTCGATGAGACCCAGGCCGACGTCTACTACTTCGCGCCGCAGAAGAACCTCGGCTCCGACGGCGGGCTGTGGTACGCCGCCGTGTCGCCGGCCGCCATCGAACGCATCGAACGGATCGCGGCATCCGACCGCTACATCCCCGAGTTCCTGAGCCTGAAGAACGCTGTCGACAATTCCCGCCTGCAGCAGACGCTCAACACGCCGGCGCTGGCGACTCTGCTGCTGCTCGACGAGCAGCTCGGCTGGATCCTCGACAACGGCGGGCTGTCGTGGGCCGGCGCCCGCACCGCGGAGTCGTCGTCGGCGCTGTACGAGTGGGCGGATGCCAGTGACGTCGCGGCACCCTTCGTCGCCGACCCCGCCGACCGATCCCCCGTCGTGGTCACGATCGACTTCGACGACAGCATCGACGCCGCCGCCATCGCCAAGAGCCTGCGCGCCAACGGCATCGTCGACACCGAGCCCTACCGCAAGCTCGGCCGCAATCAGCTGCGCATCGCGACGTTCGTCTCGATCGAGCCGGCCGACGTGCGCCGCCTCATCGGCGCGATCGACTACACGATCGAGCACCTGCCCGGCGCCTGACGCCCGCGACGTCGAAGGCCGTCCCGCATCACGCGGGACGGCCTTCGACGTTCACAGGTCAGTAGCTGCGGTCTCGTTCGTCGAGATCGTCGTCGTCCGAATCGTCGTCGACCTCGTCATCGTCGTCTTCGGCGTCGGCGTGGTCGCCGTCGTCGGTCTGATCGTCGTCGAACTCGTCGATGTCGACGCCGTCGAGATCACCGGCGTGGAATCGGGCCTTGGGCTCGTCGTCGTGCTCGTCATCGTCGTGCTCGTCATCGTCGTCCGACTCGTCGTCGTCCGCGTCGACGTCGTCGAGATCGTCGTCGTCGTCGTCGAGATCATCGCCGTCCGCGGCGGCCGCGGCCGCCTGGGCCGCCTGATACTCGGCCAAGCGGGTCGCCCACGGCACCCAGTCGGGAGCCAGGAGCGCCCCGTCACCCGGCAACAGCTCGACCTCGAGAACGGTGGGGTCGGAGTCGTCGACCACCGCGACGCTGACCGTCCAGAACCACCCCGGGTACCCCGAGAGGCGCGTGTGGAAGCGCAACGAGACGACCCCGTCGTCTTCGGCGGTGTACCCGGCCGCGGGTCCGACGGTGTCGGCGGGGGTGATCTCGTGCAGGGCGGCGAGCGCGAGGTCGTGAGCGCCGGTCAGGCGCTCATCGGCGACCTGCTCAGGCTTCGAAGTCATCGGCGACCTTGCGCAGCACGGCCGCGATCTTCTGCGCGTGCGGGCCGCTGGGGTACCGGCCGCGGCGCAGGTCGCCGCCGATGCCGTCGAGCAGCTTCACGAGGTCTTCGACGATGATCGCCATGTCGTCGGCGGGCTTGCGGGAGCGCTTGGACAGGCTCACGGGGGCGTCGATGACCCGCACCGACAGCGCCTGCAGGCCGCGCTTGCCGTCGGCCACACCGAACTCCAGCCGCGTGCCGGCCTTGGGCGCGGGGGTTCCGGCGGGCAGAGCCGTGGCGTGAAGGAACACGTCCTGGCCGTCATCGGTGCTGATGAAGCCGAAGCCCTTCTCGTCGTCGTAGAACCTGACCTTGCCGGTGGGCATGGAAACCTCGCTGGGTGAGTGCGCGATCGCGCGGCGGAACGCGGGAGCCGATCGGATCCCGGTCTTCCAGCCTACGACACCTGCGCCAGGCAGTAGGCTGAGCCCGATGAGCACCCGCACCTCCGGCGGCAGCACGCCGGGCGACGACGTTCCCGTCCGACGCATCGATCGCATCCTCGCGTTCATGTCGCTGGGGCTGCTCGTGCTGGCGCTCGTGTGCTTCTTCGCCATCATCATCGGCTCCACCGCCGGCGCCGATCTGGCATCCGGCGTCTGGCCGGTGGTGAGCCTGCTCGTCCTCGTCACGCCCCCGGTGGCGTTCGGTTGCCTGCTGGCCGTGCTCATCATGAGCTTCGTCCGAAGGGCTCGGGCCAACAAGGCTCGCTGACGTGCCCGAGACCTCCGCTCAACGCGCTCTGGCGGTCTCGTTGGGTGCGCGCTCCGACGCCGAACTCGCCCGCCTCCTCGCCGAGCGTCAGGTGTCGCCGTCGGTCACGTGGCGCGACATGTTCGACGTCGCCGAGGCGCTGCTCGAGCCCGCGTCGATCGCCCGGGCCCTGCCCGCCCTGACGCGCCCCGAGGCCGTCGCCCTGCTGGCGGGACTCGACGGACGCCCCGCGACCGGTACCGCCCGCGACGACCTCGTCTCGCGCGCCCTGATCGCAGAAGACGGTCTGCCGTTCCCCCGCACGGCCGAGGTGGTCCGCGAGGCCCTGCCCCATGGCATCCCGGATGCCGTCACCCCGGCGTCCGTGCCCGCCGCGGTCGAGACGGCCGCCGCGTCGGAGGCGGCGTTCACGTACGCCGCATCCGTGGCCGACATCCTCATGCAGACGCTCGAGGCCCCGCTCGGTCGTATCGGGTCGGGTTCGCTCGGGGCGACGGAGCGACGCCGGCTCGTCGATTCGGGCGCCGTCTCCACAGCCGCCGACGCCGACCTGCTCGTGGGCCTCGCTGCGGACTCGGGCCTACTGGGCTCGAACGACCGCGCGTGGCTCGTGTCCCCGGCCGGTCGGGAGTGGTTGCGCCTTCCCACCCTCGAGCGATGGCAGCGCACCGCGGTCGCGCTGCGCGACGCCCTGCCCCGTGCCTATCGCTCGGCAGACGGCGGATGGATCCCCGTCGAGCAGTGGGCCGGGGCGACACCTTTCGACCCCGAGGGTCCGGATCGCGCCGCGCTGTGGACGGGACGGCTGCAACGGTGGGGACTCCTCGATGCCGCCGGCCGCACCGCCCCGTGGGCGGAACCGCTCGCGCGAGGGGGCGACGTCGACACATCGGCGCTGCGCGAGCTGCTGCCGCCCGAGGTCGATCGGGTCTACCTGCAGAACGATCTGACGGCGATCGCTCCGGGGCCGCTCGCGCCGCACCTCGACGTGCGGCTGCGGTCGATGGCCGTGCGCGAATCGCGCGCCCAGGCCTCCAGCTACCGGTTCAGCGCCACCTCGATCGGCGCGGCCATAACCGCGGGCGAGACGGCGGAGTCTCTCCGCGAGTTCCTCACCGGCATCTCGCTGACCGGACTCCCGCAACCGCTCGCGTACGTCATCGAACGCACCTCGGCCGAGCACGGGCGCGTGCGTGTGATGAGCGATCCCGCCACGCACCTGACGCGCGTGGTGACCGACGACGAGACGCTTCTGCGGTCGATGGAGATCGACCAGTCGCTGCGCTCGATCGCGCTCTCGCGCACCGACGACGACGAACTCGTCTCGCACGTGTCGAGCGACGTGGTGTTCTGGGCGCTGACCGACGCGCACTACCCGGCGGTGGCCGTCGACGCCGACGGACGGCCTCGCGCTCTGGAGCGGGCGAAGCTGGCCGCCGACGCACAGCCCGCTCCCGACCCCGTCGACACCTATGGCGACCTGTTGGAGCGCCTGCGCAAGGGCGTCGGCGACTCGGATGCCGCGTGGCTCGAGCGCGAGCTCGACCAGGCCGTACGCGCTCGCGCCGTCATCGACGTCACCGTGCGCCTCCCCGACGGCTCGGCCCGCGTCTTCCGCTTGGAGGCGACGGGACTCGGCGGGGGGCGCCTGCGCGGTCGCGACCGCGGTGCCGACGTCGAGCGCACGCTGCCGCTGTCGCACATCGACGGCGTCACCCCCGTCGACTGACCCCTCCGGAACCGAGGCGGTCGGCCTCCCGGTTCACGACCCCGGTAGACTCGAACGCTATGGCTGACGGCCCCCTCATCGTGCAGAGCGATCGCACCGTCCTCCTCGAGGTCGCACACCCCGAGGCGGAGACGGCGCGGCATGAGCTCGCGGTCTTCGCCGAGCTCGAGCGCGCACCCGAGCACATCCACACGTATCGCATCACCCGCCTGGGTCTGTGGAACGCCCGTGCAGCCGGTCACGACGCCGACGCGATGCTCGGCACCCTCGACCGATGGTCGCGCTTCCCGGTGCCGGCGTCGGTCAGCACCGACATCCGCGAGACGGTCGATCGCTACGGCCGCCTGGTGATCGAGCGCAACGACGACAAGGAGCTCGTGCTCCGCTCGTCGGATGCCGCTGTGCTCAGCGAGGTCTCGCGCAACAAGCGCATCGCGCCGCTGCTCATCGGCCACCCCACTGCCGACAGCTATCTCGTCGATGCGTGGGCGCGCGGCCACATCAAGCAGGAACTGCTCAAGATCGGCTGGCCAGCCGAAGACCTCGCCGGCTACACCCCCGGTACGCCCCACCCCATCGACCTCGCCGAAGACGGCTGGAGCCTCCGCCCCTATCAGCGGCAGGCGGTCGACTCCTTCTCCGAGGGCGGTTCCGGCGTCGTGGTGCTGCCCTGCGGCGCCGGCAAGACGCTCGTGGGCGCGGGCGCCATGGCCGATACCCGCACGACGACGCTCATCCTCGTCACCAACACCGTCAGCGCCCGCCAGTGGCGCGACGAGCTGCTGCGCCGCACCACCCTCACGCCCGAAGAGATCGGCGAGTACTCGGGCCAGGTCAAAGAGATCAAGCCTGTCACCATCGCGACCTATCAGATCCTCACCGCCAAGCGGAAAGGCCAGTACGCCCACCTGGCGCTGCTCGACGCCCTCGACTGGGGCCTCGTTCTCTACGACGAGGTGCACCTGCTGCCCGCTCCCGTGTTCAAGCTGACGGCCGATCTGCAGGCGCGACGCCGCCTGGGCCTGACCGCGACGCTGGTGCGGGAAGACGGCCGAGAGGGCGACGTCTTCAGCCTCATCGGCCCCAAGCGATTCGACGCACCCTGGAAGGAGATCGAGGCGCAGGGCTTCATCTCCCCCGCGGCCTGCTATGAGGTGCGCATCGACCTCCCCGCAGACGAGCGCCTCGAGTACGCCGCCGCGGCCGACGAGGACCGCTACCGGCTCGCCGCGACCGCTCCCGCCAAGATCGACGTCGCCCGACGCCTGGTACAGCGGCATCCGGGCGAGCGCGTGCTCGTCATCGGGCAGTACCTCGACCAGATCGACGAGCTCGCCGAGGCCCTGGGCGCTCCGCAGATCACCGGTGCCACGCCGATCCCGGAACGCGAGGAGCTGTTCCAGGGCTTCCGCGACGGCAGCATCCCCCTGCTGGTGGTGTCGAAGGTCGCCAACTTCTCGGTCGATCTGCCCGAAGCCTCGGTCGCCATCCAGGTGTCGGGCTCATTCGGGTCGCGTCAAGAAGAGGCCCAGCGCCTCGGCCGCCTGCTCCGCCCGAAGCAGTCGAACCACACGGCGAGCTTCTACACGCTCATCGCCCGTGACACCGTCGACCAGGATTTCGCGCAGAACCGCCAGCGCTTCCTCGCCGAACAGGGCTACTCGTACACGATCCTGGATGCCGACGGGATCGACGCCGCGGCGGCGTGACCCATAGCAGGGCGCGCCCATCGGTTCCATATCCAGCGGATTGCTGGGTCGCTTCACGATAATGAGGGCATGACAGCACCTCGCATCCTCGTCGTCGACGACGAACCGAACATTCGCGACCTGCTCATCACGAGCCTGCGCTTCGCCGGGTTCCAGGTGCGAGCCGTGGCCAACGGCGCGCAGACGATCTCCGCCGTGCTCGAAGAAGAACCCGACCTCATCGTGCTCGATGTGATGCTGCCCGACATGAACGGGTTCAGCGTCACCAAGCGTCTGCGTGGCGCCGGCTACACCGCGCCGATCCTCTTCCTGACCGCCAAGGACGAGACGGAAGACAAGATCGAGGGTCTGAACGCCGGCGGCGACGACTACGTCACCAAGCCCTTCAGCCTCGACGAGATCGTGGCCCGCATCCAGGCGATCCTGCGACGCACGATGCAGGCCGACGAGGAGTCGATCATCCGCACGGGTGAGCTGACGATGGACCAGGACACCCACGACGTCAGCGTGGGCGACGTGTCGATCGATCTCAGCCCGACCGAGTTCAAGCTGCTGCGCTACCTCATGCTCAATCCCAACCGCGTGCTGAGCAAGGCGCAGATCCTCGACCACGTCTGGGAATACGACTTCAATGGCGACGCCGGCATCGTCGAGAGCTACATCTCGTACCTGCGCCGCAAGATCGACCCGCACTCCTCCGAGCCGCTGATCCAGACCAAGCGCGGCTTCGGCTACATGCTGAAGTCGGGCAAGACCGCCTGAGCGAAAGGCGTTCCCCCTGTCGCATCCCGACGATGCCCTCACGCGCTGGTGGCGCGGACTGAGCCTTCGCACCAAGGTCACCGGCGTCACCGTCGTGCTTCTCGCGATCGGGTTGTTCACGGCGGGCATCGGCACGATGGTGTTCCTGCGCACCACGCTCGTGAACAACCTCGACGAGCAGCTCGCGCAGCAGGCGGCGGGAAACATCGCCGACAGCGTCTTCACGATGACGCCTGCCGACGGGCAGATCGTGTTCTCGCAGATCGACAACGCCCCGCAGATCGGATCGATGGTCGTCGTCTACGGTCCCGACGGCGAACGCAAGGCGTTCTACAACGGCACGGCATCCAAAGCCCTCCCCGAGCTGCCCTCCACCTTCACCGTCGAGCAGACGTACGGCCAGATCGATCGGCGCATCGAGTTGAGCGACGGCGATTCGGGCCAGCACTTCCTGGCCCGCGTGGGCGTCCTCCAGGTCAACGGCAGTCCCGGTGTCTACACGCAGATGGTGATCCAACCGCTGGCGCCGACCGACCGGATCGTGACCGCCTACATCGGCATCTACGCCTTCGTGGCCCTTCTGATCCTGATCGCGACCGCACTGCTCACGCGGTGGCTCGTGACCCTCGCGTTCCGAAATCTTCGGCAGGTCGAGACCACGGCGATGGACATCGCGGCGGGCGACTTCAGCCAGCGCCTGACCGACATCGTCCCCGACACCGAGGTGGGCCGGCTCAAGACCGCGATCAACGCGATGCTTGCCCGCATCGACGGGGCGCTCGGACAACGGGATGCCACCGTGCGGCAGATGCGCCGGTTCATCGGCGACGCGAGTCACGAACTGCGCACCCCCCTCGTCACGATGCGCGGATACGCGGAGCTGTACCGCATGGGCGCGATCCGCTCCGACCAGGACGTCGCCCAGTCGATGGAGCGCATCGAGAAAGAGGCCATCCGCATGGGCGCGCTCGTGGAGGACCTCCTCGCCCTCGCCCGTCTCGACGAGCGCCGTGACGTCACGATCACCCCGCTCGATCTGCGGCCGATCGCCCGCGACGCCGCCCTCGACCTGCGCGTGACCTCGCCGCAGCGCGAGGTCACGGTCGATGACACGACCACTCGTCGCGAGATCGTGCTGCCCACGATGACCCTCGATCCCCTGCTGGATGCCGAGGGCGACGCGGCTTCGCCCGCCAACCGCCGCCGCGCCGCGCCGACGACGTCGGCCATGGCGATCGCGGGCGCGACGCTGTCGCGCCTGCGGCGCAAGCCGAAGGAAGGCGGCGAGACGACACCCTCACCCGCCGAGGGTGCCCCGGTCGCCTCCCCGGCGCCGCCGGCCGGCGTCGTGCGCACGGCGCCGCGCCCCGCGCCCATCGTCCTCGGCGACGAGAACAAGGTGCGCCAGGTCGTGGCGAACCTTCTCGGCAACGCGCGACGTTTCACCGCCGACGATTCGCCCATCGGCCTCCGGGTGGGCGTCGACGTCGAACGCGACATGGGGTGGATCGAGATCATCGACCACGGTGAAGGCGTGCCCGAGCAGATCCGCGACCAGATCTTCCAGCGCTTCTGGCGCGCCGACACGTCTCGCACGCGCGAGACCGGCGGCTCCGGTCTCGGCCTGTCGATCGTGGCATCCATCGTCGATCTGCTGCACGGAACGGTCGAGGTGGTCGACACCCCCGGCGGTGGCGCGACGTTCCGTGTCTCGCTCCCCCTCGCCGACCGTCGCGACGCCCAGGAACACGCGTTGATCGAGACGCAGCCGCTCGAGCGGCTCCCCGAGAACTTCAGCCCCACCGCGGACTGATCCCCGCTGCGGTCGGCCCCGCCGCTTCCCCGCTGACTCGCGCCCTACGCACGCGCGACAAGCCCCCGCGCGAACACAGCCCGCAAGTCACCCCCACACCCCCACCGATGACTCGCGCCCTACGCACGCGCGACAAGCCCCCGCGCGAACACACCCCGCAAGTCACCGCAGAACGACGGCACCTCGACGACGAGGCCACGACGAGCGACGACGGCGTCGGACCGACATGCGCGATCACCACGGCGCCGCGACCGCGCCGCAACGACGACACCGCAACGACGACACCGTCGCGACGACACCGCCGCACCCGACACCGTCGCGGCGGCAGCCGTCGCCCGCGCCGACGAAGAACGCCCCCTCCCGAAGGAGGGGGCGTTCTCAGGCGTCAGGCGTGGATCAGAAGTCCATGCCACCCGTCGGGTCGCCCGCGGGAGCGGCGGCCTTCTCGGGCTTGTCGGCGACGACGACCTCGGTGGTGAGGAAGAGGCCGGCGATCGACGCGGCGTTCTGCAGCGCGGAGCGCGTGACCTTCGCCGGGTCGATGATGCCCTGGGCGAACAGGTCGCCGTACTCGCCGGTCGCGGCGTTGAGGCCGTGTCCGACGGGCAGGTCGGCGACCTTGTTGGCGACGACACCGGGCTCGAGACCGGCGTTGAGCGCGATCTGCTTGAGCGGCGCCTCGATGGCGACCTTGACGATGTTCGCACCGGTGGCCTCGTCGCCGACGAGCTCGAGCGAGCCGAAGGCGTTCTTGCCGGCCTGGATCAGGGCGACGCCACCACCGGCGACGACACCCTCTTCGACGGCGGCCTTCGCGTTGCGAACGGCGTCCTCGATGCGGTGCTTACGCTCCTTGAGCTCGACCTCGGTGGCCGCACCCGCCTTGATGACGGCGACGCCGCCGGCGAGCTTGGCGAGGCGCTCCTGGAGCTTCTCGCGGTCGTAGTCGCTGTCGGTGTTCTCGATCTCGCGACGGATCTGCGTGACGCGACCCTCGATGAGCTCGGACTCGCCGGCGCCCTCGACGATCGTGGTCTCGTCCTTGGTGATGATGACCTTGCGCGCACGGCCGAGCAGGTCGACGGTCGCGTTCTCGAGCTTGAGGCCGACCTCTTCGGTGATGACCTGGCCGCCGGTGAGGATCGCGATGTCCTGCAGCTGCGCCTTGCGGCGGTCGCCGAAGCCGGGAGCCTTGACGGCCGCCGACTTGAAGATGCCGCGGATCTTGTTGAGCACGAGCGTCGCGAGAGCCTCGCCCTCGACGTCCTCGGCGATGATGAGGAGCTCCTTGCCCTCCTGGATCACCTTGTCGACGATGGGCAGAAGGTCCTTGATGTTCGAGATCTTCTGGTTCGCGATCAGGATGTACGGGTCTTCGAAGACCGCTTCCTGACGCTCGGGGTCGGTGACGAAGTAGGGGTTGATGTAGCCCTTGTCGAAGCGCATGCCCTCGGTGAGCTCGAGCTCGGTGCCGAAGGTGTTGGACTCCTCGACGGTGACGACGCCTTCCTTGCCGACCTTGTCGATGGCCTCGGCGATGAGCTCACCGATGGCGGGGTCGGCGGCGGAGATCGACGCGGTGGCGGCGATCTGCTCCTTCGACTCGACCTCCTTGGCGGCGGAGAGCAGTTCGTCGGTGACGGCCTTGACGGCCTTCTCGATGCCCTTCTTGAGCGAGATGGGGTCGGCGCCGGCGGCGACGTTGCGCAGGCCCTCGCGCACGAGCGCCTGAGCCAGGACGGTGGCGGTGGTGGTGCCGTCACCCGCGACGTCGTCGGTCTTCTTGGCGACCTCCTTGACCAGCTCTGCGCCGATCTTCTCGTACGGGTCGTCGAGCTCGATCTCCTTGGCGATCGAGACACCGTCGTTCGTGATCGTGGGGGCGCCCCACTTCTTCTCGAGCACGACGTTGCGACCGCGCGGGCCCAGGGTCACCTTGACGGCGTCGGCCAGCGTGTTGAGGCCACGCTCGAGGCCACGGCGTGCCTCTTCGTCGAAAGCGATGATCTTTGCCATAAGTGTGTCGTCCCTCCCGGACGGGTGACTTCCAGATTTTGGCACTCGACGAAAGCGAGTGCTAACTCATTCTGGCACTCGACCCTAGGGAGTGCAAGCCACGCGGCCCGGCACGAACGTCGAACGCCGCGGCATCCGGATGAGGGATGCCGCGGCGTTCGGTGGCGTTCGGTTCAGCGTCTCAGGCGAGGCGGACGGACTCCGCCTGGGGTCCCTTCTGTCCGGTTCCGACGGTGAACTCCACCGCCTGGCCCTCCTCGAGGACCCGGAAGCCCGGCATCTCGATGCTGGAGTAGTGAACGAAGACGTCCTGACCGTCGGCGACGGTGATGAACCCGAAGCCCTTCTCGGCGTTGAACCATTTGACAGTGCCCTGCGTCATGCGAATCTCCTGTTGCTGAATGACGAGGTCATCGTAAGCACGGAGCATGCCGCCGAATGGGGGTTCGGGGGCATTGTTGACGCCCGTGCCGTCAAGTTGTTACCCCGCGGAAACACGGGGCACCCACGGGTCAGGACGCCGGCGTCTCGGAGGTCTGACCGGCCGCCCGGTCGAGGCCGATGACGACGATCAGGCGCTTCACGTCGCTCTCGTCGTCGGGGGTGTTCGGGTCGTCGGTGGGCTGCAGGAAGTCGCTCTGCGCCACCGACGCGCCACCGATCGTCTGCGCCAGTCCCTCGGCGGCCGCCTCGTCGGTGTCACGAAGGTAGAAGACTGTCGTCTGCGCGAAATCGGTGCTGTCGGAGTCGCCCGTCTCGACGGCGTCGCCCGGCCACCCCGCGGCGACGATCCGGTCGCGCAGCGTGCCCGCGAGCCCCTCGTCGGCGGTGCCGTTGAGCACGACCACCGAATAGGAGGTGTCGACGACGGCCGGAGTCGTCGCCTCGACCGTGGGGTTCGGAGCCGTTTCCGCGTCGGGGCCGAGCGAGATGCGTCCCGAGACGACGAGGGTCGCGAAGATTCCGGCGATGATCAGCACGAGCGTGGCGATGGCCGCCCACAGGAAGATGATCCAGCCGCGCAGCCGCGGGTTCTCGGCGCGGTGCGCCCCGACGCGTCCGGCCGGATCGGGCAGGTCGTCGAAGCGATCCCGAGGGAAGGTCGATCTGGCCATTGGACGATGCTATCGGTCGGAGCCTCAGCGCCCCGTCAGCGCGATGCGGCCCGGCCGAGACGGGAGCGGTGCTGATCGGCGGCGTCGTCGCGGCGCCGGCGCAGGCGCCGCACGAGCATGGGGTCGTGGGCGAGGGCGTCGGGGGTGTCGATCAGGCGACCGAGCACCTGGTAGTAGCGGGCGGGCGTCAAGCCGAACTCGGCGCGGATCGCCTCCTCTTTCGCACCCGCATGGCGTCGCCATTCACCCTCGAAGGCGAGGAAGGCGAGATCACGGTCCGACAGGGTCACCCGTCCACGCTAACCGCGGTGCGCGGTGGATCCCGGATGCCACGCCACCCAGGCGCCCAGCGGATCCACCTCGGCGACGACGTCACCGTCGAGAGCCAGCGAGAACCCGCCCCGGACCGACTCGACGCGCCGGGTCCACCCGTCATGCAGCCCCGGCGCATCGAGGGTGATCCACCGACCCGCCGAACGTGCCGCGTCGATCACGGCGGCGCGGTGCGGTGCCGGCACGTGGGCGAGGACGCCGGGGGTCGTGACGACGAGGGTGGCGTCGCGCGGCGCCCGGGCGGCGAGGGCGGGCAACGCGTCGGCCCCGTCGCCGGCCACGAGCAGAGGCGGGTCGCCGGCGGCGATGTCGATCGCCCGCGAGATGCGCTCCCGGCGCTCCTCCTCGCCCGGCCAGACCAGGTCCATGAGCCACGACCGGTCCTCGGCGCGGCCGACGTCGAGCGGGTTCAGATCGATGCCGGCACGCCACACGATGTGCGGCATCCGCAGCTCCGGCGCACCGTCGAGCTCGCACGCCAGCTCGACGCGACCGACGCCCGCGACAGGGTCGAGAGGGAGGGTCTCGGAGCCTCGTCGGTAGCGGTACGAGTACCGGTCGGGATACAGGCACAGGCCCGCGCTCGCGCCCACCTCCAGCAGGGCGATGGGCCCGTCGATGAGGGAGAGCGCCGGCAGGAGGGCCGCGCACCGCAGCGGCTCGTTGGTCTGCACGCTCCGCCGCCCGCATTCGGCGGCGATCTCCTCGGCGTGGGACTGCACCCACGACGCCCAGGCATCGATGTCGTCCATCGGCGCGCCGAGCAGGCGCAGAACCGCGAACACGAGCGGGGGTTGACGCCGCGAAGCCGGAACCCGCGCGAGCGCCGCCGCCACGGCGGGATCAGCGATCACGCGGCGCGCCCAGGCCTCGTAGACCGCCGATCGACCGGGCGCCTCGTCGCGGGCGAAGCGCCCGAACCGGTCGACGACGGCGGTCACGGCATCCTGATCCATCCCGCAGATTATGCCGGGCCGACTTGACCGCTCCGGGGCACGACAGAATGGATGCCGGAGAAGGGAAAATTCCATGACGTATGCCGTCGACAAGTCCGACGACCAGTGGCGCGCTGAGCTGTCACCCGAGCAGTACGCGGTGCTGCGCCAGGCCGGAACCGAGCGCGCCTGGACCGGTGAGCTGCTCGACGAGAGCCGCGCCGGCCTCTACACGTGCGCCGCGTGCGGCGCGGAGCTGTTCCAGAGCGGCACGAAGTTCGACTCGCACTGCGGATGGCCGAGCTTCTACGAGTCGGTGCGCCCCGAGGCCGTCGAACTCATCGACGACAACAGCCACGGCATGCAGCGCACCGAGGTGCGGTGCGCGAACTGCGGCTCGCACCTGGGCCACGTCTTCCCCGACGGCTTCGGCACCCCCACGGGCGACCGGTACTGCATGAACTCGCTGTCGCTCAACTTCACGCCGGAAGAGAAGGCGTGAGCGCACTCGAGGCGATGCGCGACCGCCGGTCGTGGTCGAAGGTCACCGACCTCGCCCCCACCGGGCCCGAACTCGAGGCGTTCGTCGCCGCGGCCGGTCGCGTCGCCGACCACAAGACGCTGCGCCCGTGGCGCATCATCGAGATCCGCGGCAGCGACCGCGATCTGCTCGCGCGTGCGCTGAACAAGGCCGACGGCAAGAAGGGGTATTCCTCGAAGCCTCGTCGCGCGCCGCTCATCATCGCCCTCGTGGCCGACGTCTCGTCGAAGAAGATCCCCGCCTGGGAGCAGGAGGCCACGGCATCCGGTGTCGCCCACATGCTGAGCCTGGTGCTCGACGAGGCGGGCTTCGGCGTCTTCTGGCGCACCGACGACAACACCCGCAGCAAGGCGCTTGCCAAGGCCCACGGCCTGAGGAAGGGCGAGGTGCTGCTCGGCTGGCTGTACGTCGGCGGCAAGCCGCCGCGCACGCGTCCGGTCCGCCGTAAGACGGTGGATGCCGCGAAGCACATCTCGCGCCTGCCCGGGGGCAAGAAGCGACGGAAGGTCGACGACGCGCGCTCCTGATCACGCGCGCTGCGACGCCGCCCGGGGACGTCTCCGGGCGGCGTCGTCATCTGTGGCGGTGACGCCCCGGGTATCGCGGCGGCGTCCGACGCGCGCGTGGCACGGCGTCGGTGCGCGACTCGCCGCGGGCCGAAGTCAGCCGAGCCTGCGCCGCCGCCACGGCACCGCGGCCACGACGACGCCGGCGATGGCGACCGTGGCCGCCAGGACGGCCACCGGGGTGGAGGGAGCCGCCGGCGCGGGCCAGAACGCGTCGAGCACGACGGAGGTGCACAGCAGGCCCACCACCGACCCCAATCCCAGCAGCAGTACTCCCGTGCGGCGCACCACCACCGACGACAAGAAGATGTAGATCACGCCGACCGCGCCGCCGGCGTAGAGCCACGGCTCGCTCGGCACCACGCGCGGCGCTCCGACGGCGGCCACGTGCACGGTGGCGGCGATGAGGAGCACGATCGTGCCGCCGATGAAGTTGACCAGGGTCGCGGTGAGCGGGCTCTCCACGCGCACGCGCAGACGCCCGTTTGTCCCCTGCTGCCACGCGACTCCGGCCCCCGCGACGGCGGGGACGACGAGCATCCACGGGGGCACGCCGCCGAGGGCGTCACCCGAGAGGCACACCACCACTCCGGCGATGGCCAGCGCCGCACCGACCAGTCGGCGCACCGTGACGGGGACGACGCCGGCCGGCCCGTAGCCGACCCGGTCGAGCACGAGCCCGCCGGAGGTCTGTCCGGCGACGAAACCGACCGTGAACAGCGCGACGCCGATCGTGGCGACCGTCAGCCCCTGACTCGCCACGGTGAACGCGCCCACGAGACCGCCCAGCAGCATCCACGGGGGGACGGTTCGCGACCGGATGCCGTCGACGAGACGCCCGAACCCGCGCCGCCCCTCCGGGAGCAGCAGCGACAGCACGATGAGGATGACGAGCCCCGAGCCGAACGAGACCGCGGCGGCCACGAAGCCGTCGCCGAGTTCGGCCCCGAGCGAGCCGTTGATCCGCGCCTGCAGCGCGGTGAGGGCACCGATGAGCACCGCTCCGCCGACGGCCACGCCGATCGCACCGCGCTCCGACACCGCACTCCCCTCGCGCCCGGCGATCGGGCCACCGTCGATCGTACGACGCGACCGCGGCGCGCCGTGTCCGGACGATCCCCGTCAGACGGCGACGACAGGCGCCCTCTTCGCGCGCCGACCGCGGATCACCCCGCCCACGAAGATGGCGAGGAGTCCGAGCATTGCGAGCAGGCTGACCACGCCCAGAGCGGCGCCGCCGTAGGCGTGATCGCCGCCGCTGATGCCGTACGTGTCGGCGAGGCCCATGCCCGGGCCGAAGGACGCGACGAAGTACCCCGCGATCCCGAGGAGAAGCAGAGCGAGATAGGCGGAGACCACGGACCACACGTCGGTGTCCGTCAGGGAGAACATCAGCAGGAAGACGAGGCCGAGGGTGGGGCCGGCGGCGATCACGGCGACGACGAAGCCGTTCGGCGGGCCCTGGTCCGCGACGCCCACCTCGCGCCACACCTCGGCCGCGGTCAGGCCGGGCACCGCGGCTTCCGGGTTCCAGACGAGGATCTGCACGAGCGCGATGATCGCGTACACCGTCACGACCGTCAGCCCTGCTGCGGCGACGAGCACACGGGAGCGGCGAGGAGCGAAGGCGGGCTGCATGGCCCCATCATCGCCCACCCGAGGTCATCAACCCCGTCTCCGGGCACGTCGATGTCGCCGTCACCGGCCCGGATGCGTCAGGCTGTCACCCGTGACCCAGCTCAACCCCGGCCCCCACGATGTCTCGCGCATCCTCGGTGATCTGAACAGCGCCGGCGCCGACCGCGAGTTCATCGCGCACGCCGAACTGCACCTCCCCCGCCTGCACGAGCTGTTCGTGCGCCTCTACGGCGAGCGCGCCGACGGCCTGGAGCGCCTGGCATCCGTCGTCGACCTCGCCCGCCGTTCGTGGACCGAGCGTCCGCGCGCGCTGAAGGCCCTCGATCGCGAGCGCGACAGCTCACCCGACTGGTTCGAGAGCGAGCGGATGCTCGGGGGCGTCTGCTACGTCGACCGGTATGCGGGCGGGCTCAGCGGCATCCGGGATCAGATCCCGTACTTCCGCGAGCTGGGCCTGACGTATCTGCATCTCATGCCCCTGTTCGAGAGCCCCGAGGGCAACAGCGACGGTGGTTATGCGGTGTCGAGCTACCGGAGGGTGAACCCCGCGCTCGGCACGATGGAGGAGCTCGCCGCCCTCGCCGCCGACCTCCGTCGCGCGGGGATCTCGCTCGTGGTCGACTTCATCTTCAACCACACCAGCAACGAGCACGAGTGGGCGCAGAAGGCCGTGGCCGGCGAGCCCGGGTACGAGGACTTCTATCTCATCTACCCCGACCGCGAGATGCCCGACGCCTTCGAGCGCACGACGCGGGAGATCTTCCCCGACGACCACGCGGGCTCGTTCGTGCAGCTCGACGACGGCCGGTGGATCTGGGCGACCTTCTATCACTTCCAGTGGGACCTCAATTACGCCAACCCCGCGGTCTTCGAGGCGATGGCCGGCGAGATGCTGTTCCTGGCGAACCAGGGCGTCGAAATACTCCGTATGGATGCCGTCGCGTTCATCTGGAAGCGGCTCGGCACCACGTGCGAGTCGCTGCCCGAGGCGCACCTGCTGCTGCAGGCCTTCAACGCCGTACTGCGCATGGCCGCTCCGGGCCTGCTGTTCAAGTCGGAGGCCATCGTGCACCCCGACGAGGTGGTCTCGTACATCTCGCCCGACGAGTGCCAGATCTCCTACAACCCGCTCCAGATGGCCCTGACGTGGGAGGCGCTCGCCACGCGCGACGGCCGCCTGCTGCAGCAGGCGCTCGAGCGTCGGCACGCCCTTCCCGAGGGCACCGCCTGGGTCAACTACGTGCGCAGTCACGATGACATCGGCTGGACGTTCGCCGACGAGGATGCCGCCGAGCTCGGCATCGAGGGGTACCCGCACCGGCGCTTCCTCAACGACTTCTACGTCGGACGGGCCGAGGGGACCTTCGCGCGCGGCGTGCCCTTCCAGGAGAACCCGCGCACGGGCGATGCCCGCGTCACCGGCACCACGGCATCCCTCGCGGGAATCGAGGCGGGCGACGCCGGCGGCGAGGACCGCGTCATCCTCGCGCACGCGCTGGCGCTGTCGACCGGCGGCATCCCGCTGCTGTATCTCGGCGACGAGGTCGCCCAGCTCAACGACTACTCCTATGGCGAGCGTCCCGAAGAGGCCGGCGACAGCCGCTGGGTGCACCGACCGTTCCGCCCGGAACAGAGGTACGCGCAGCGGACGGATGCCGACACCCCGGCCGGTCGGGTCTTCTCACGTCTGACGCGCCTGCTCGAGGTGCGCCGCGCGACGCCCGAGCTCGGCGGCAACGAGCTCGTCGCGTTCGACGCCCGGGTGCGGCCGGTGGTGGCGTTCCTGCGCCCCGGCGAGAGCGGATTCGCGGTGCTCGTCGCGGCGAACGTCGCCGACTCGGCGGTGGAGATCGACGCCCTGACCCTGTCGGGCCTCGCACCGGAGGCCCTCGACCTGATCACCGGCGCACCCGTGTGGCTCGGCGCGGGCATCACGCTCGCCGCCCACGGCGTGCGGTGGCTCCGCGTGCGCACACGCTGACCGATCGCTCTCGGCGCGGGGGCACCGCGCCGAGAACGGTGTCAGTGCAATTCGGGTGCCGGCAGACCATCGGTGCTCACGATGCGACGCGACGCCGCCTCGAGCAGCACCTCGCGCGTCAGCTCGCCGGTCTCGACGGCGGTGCCGATGCGGGTCTCGTTCATGAGTCCCGCGATCTGCGCCTGGTGGTCGTCGACGTGCTCGTTGCGGCTGCTGCGGCGCACCACCGCGACCGGGTAGACACCGGCCTCCAGCAGTCCGAGGATCGTGCCGACACCGGCGTGCGTGACCACCACGTCGGCGTCGTGGATGGCCTGGTCGAACGACGCGGCATCCATGTCCTGCACAACTCGGCCGGGGAGGTCGTCGCGCGTGGTGAAGCCGAGCTGCCACGTGGTGTCATCGCCCATGAGCCCGGTCGCCAGCAGCGCGTCGACGAGGCCGTCGAAGCGGTAGCCCTGGATCGTGCCGAGCGTCACGAAGATCTTCAGCGGCCGCCCCTCGGGTGCCGTGCGTTCCGCGATCGAGAACGTCTCCAGCACGCTGGAGTGCAGCCCCCACCGCCCGCGGGCCCACGAACGGTGCTGCGTGCGCATCTCGGCGAGGCGGCTGTGGTAGAGCATCCGACCCGTCAGCGAGGGACCGAGCACGCGCGACACGCTCTCGATGTACAGCGCCGGGATGCCGTGGCGGCGGGCCGTCGGCAGGGCCGCGGTCGCGAGGGCGGCGCCGGTGCTGACGGCGGCGTCGAAGTGCTCCGCGGAAAGCGCCTGGTGGATCTCCCCCACCGCGGTGAGCGTGCCGCGCCAGTCCCGCGGCTTGATGTACGGCACGAGGAGCGTGCGCTTGTCGCGCAGCAGCGATCGGGTCTGCGGCGAGTCGAAGCTGACCCACAGCGAGTCGTCGGTCGCGCCCAGGCCCGGGGCGAGACGCACGAGCTGGGCGATGTGCCCGCCCGTCGATGCCGCGAGCAGGAGCTTGCGCGGCCTGTCGGGCGCGAGGTCGAGGCGCGAGGGAACAGCGATCATCGGTCGCCTGCCCTTCCCGACGCACCGGCCGAGGTGATGATCCCCGTCGCCATGACGGCCCGGGATCGGCCGGAATCGGCATTGTCGGACGCGCGGAAATGAATCACAGATCTCCCCCAGATCATGCGCCGAGCCCGACATTCTCCGAGGTCGGCGTCAAAACGAAGTGTACGGCACGCGCATTTCGGAGCCGTAACGTGCACACGCGGCGCTATGCTCCGCGCGACACGGGTCCCGCGCCTTCGCGGGCATCGCCGGCGGCGAAGGAAGCCGCCCGCGAACTATCCGCGTACGCGTCGCAGAATGCTGCGATAAGCATTCATGGTCTGCGTGGCGATGACGTCCCAATCCAACGCACGCAGATCGGCGCGCTCCGGTCGACCCGATGCGACGGACCATTCCAGGGCGTGCGTCAGATAGGCCGAGGTCAGATCCCCGTCGTACAGGCGCACCCAGTGGTCGCCGAGTTGCTCCTGCAGTTCCCGCATGGCGCCCAGCTGCGGGACGAGTACCGGACGATCCGCGGAGACGGCGAGGATCGCCGACCCGGAATTCTGGATGCGCGCATACGGGAGGATCACCAGGTCGGCGGCGGCGAGCGCCGCCGCGATGTCGTCGTCGGGGAGGAATCGCGCGTCGATCACGATCCGGTCGTCGCCGCGGGCGGCGTCTCTGATCTCCGTCTCGAGCTCGGGCGGGGAGATCTTTCCGGCGATGAGCAGCGTGGCATCCACCCCGCTCTCGCGGAAGACGCGGATCAGGTGCGGAACGTTCTTGTAGCGGCGGATCTGCCCGACGCTGGCGATCACGGGACGATCGACGTCGAGCCCGAGCCGTCGTCGCGCCTCGACCCGGTCCACACCGAAGTCGTACGAGTCGCGGTAGTGGCCGTGCGGGATGACAGCCGCCGGGACCTCGGCGAGCGCAGGATAGGCAGCCCGGGCGCTGACGACGCCCTGCTCGGTCAGCGAGATGATGCCGTCGACGTTCTTCAGCAGCAGCCTGTCGGCCAGGGCGCGCAACCGGGCCGTCGAGCGCTCCTCGTGGGCCGCCACGTTGTGCACCGTCCACACGAGCGCGGTTCCCCGGCGGCGCGTGAGCGCGAGGCTGCCGTAGAACAGCGCCAGCCGGCAGACGTGGCGGTAGAGCCGCGGCCCCGACAGGAACGACAGGTCCGGCCAGTGCAGGTGGATGACGTCGGTGCGCTCGAGCAGGAGCCGCCCGTAGTGCAGGTCGCGCACGACGGCGCCCTGACGCCGGAGTGCGCGGTACAGGTCGGCGGTGTAGGGATTCGCCTTCTCGGTGCGGAAGGCGGGCTCCGCCTGCACGACCAGCGGATGCCGCGCCGTCGTCGACGGCTCGCGGCCGAACAGCGTGCGCTCGGCCGCGGGGAACCCCCGCCGCCACGACCGGCGGTGCGCCCACGCCTGGCGGTACGCGTCACGCGAGCTGCGACGCAGCGCCTCCAGGACGGCGCGCAACGCCACGCCCGCCTGCAGCAGCAGGGTGGCGACGAGCGCCACCGGAGCCGACCAGACCGTCGTGAAGTACGTGACCTTGCCCGCGAGCACCATCGCGAGGCGGCGACCGCTCGAGCTGCTCGAACCGCCCACGTCGTGTCGGATGACGGCATCCGGGACGATGACCGGCCGGAAACCGCGACGCCACGCGCGCGTGGAGAACTCGGCATCCTCGCCGTAGAGGAAGAAGCGCTCGTCCATCCCGCCGATGCGGTGCCACACGTCGCGGCGCGACAGCAGGAGGCACCCCGTGACGATCGGCACCTCGCGAACGGAATCGCGCTTCCACCGCCCCAGGGATTCCGGATCGAACACCGCGGACTTCTTCGCCACGGCCGACGCCCCGGTGGCGTAGCACAGTAGCGACCACAGGCTCGGGGCGCCCCAGCACGACGACGGATCGAGCGCGCCGTTCTCATCGACCGTGCGGCCGCCGTAGACGCCATGCTCGGGATGCGCCTCGGCGAAGGCCACCAGCGCCTCGAGCGACCCCGGGAACGCCGAGGCGTCGGGGTTGAACAGCATCACGTAGTCGGCGGTCGACGCGTCGACGCCCCGGTTGACCGCCCGGGCGAAACCGAGGTTCTCCCCCGCGTCGATGAGCGTCACTCCGGGGTGCGCCGACCGGATCGCCTCGAGCGAGCCGTCGGTCGACCCGTTGTCGATGAGAACGACCCCGAGCCACTCCAGGCCGAGGCCGACGAGGGAGTCGATGGCTTCGAGCGTGCGCTCGCGGGTGTTGTAGTTGACGATGATCGCGTCGACGGTGGGCGCGCTCACGCGCCGACCTGCGCGGCCGCGGGGGAATCGACGTCCTGGCGGTACGCGATGACCTTGGCGGGGATGCCGCCGGCGATCGCGTTCTCGGGGATGTCCTTCGTCACGACGGCTCCGGCGGCGATGATGGCACCGTCACCGATGGTCACCCCGGCGAGGACGACGACGTCGGCCCCGAGCCAGGTACCCGACCCGATGACGATGTCGTCCTCGGCCTTGGGCTGATCCATCGGCGGGATGCCCTTCGCGATGCCGTAGTTCGACGCGGTCACCGTGACCCGGGGGGCGAGCAGCGCCTTCTCCCCGAAGGTGATCCGCCCCGTGGAGTTGCCCGCCCAGATCGTGGAGTACTCGCCGATGCGCGTGCCCGCGCCGATCGTGATGCGCTCGCCGTTGCGGAACGAGACATTGGGCGCGAAGCTCACGTCCTTGCCCCGGGTGAGCTTGCGCACCTGCGACACGTGGGCGTACCCGTAGAAGTGCAGCACACGCAGACCGTGGATGTACACCCGGGGGTCGAGCACCGACGCGCCCGCCACCAGCACCTTGCGGATCCGGCTCATTCGTCCACCCCTTCGAGCATCGAGCGCAGCCGGCGGGCCACGCCTTCGGTGTCCAGCTCCGCGCGGGTCGTGACCGTCACGGTGATCGTGTCGCCGTAGACCGCGGCGAAGACGGCGAGCTCGTCGCGGCGGTCCGACGCCGGCAGCACGATGAAGCGCTCGACGACGTCGCCGGAGAAGTACCGCGGCTCGCGCGACCATGGGACGAGGGTCACGTAGCCGATCGAACGCCCCCGCGGCTGGTCGTCCTCGGAGAGGCCCCGCGCGAAGGACGCGACCTGCGCGCGCACGGATGCCACCACCTCGGGCAGCCCCGACGACGGCGTTCCGTGGGCACGGAGCATCTCGACGTGATTGCGGATCGCGCGTTCGCCCTTCCGGCGCCGCGACACGGGGACCATCACGTCGATGCCGTCGAGGTCGTCGTCGACCGCGCACATCGCGGCCGCGACGATGAAGTCGTTGAGCGATCCGCGCAGCTTCGCAGCGCGACGGGTGGTCGCCGAGGCGTCGACCTCGAAGAACGTGTCGGTGAACGGCGGGATGAACTGCGCGCGCAGGTCCTTCCGCGTCGCGTAGACCTCCTTGAGCGGACGGATGTTGCGTCCCACCACGCGCTTCATCCGCTTGACGACGGGCTTGCGCCAGTACTCACGCCAGGCGGCCGGGGCGTCGGGCTGCGCGTCCCACCAGCTGCGCGCCGCGTACAGCGGCACGAGCAGGCGCGATGCGGGAGGCCGGGAAGGGCTCGGAGCGATCGTCTCCTCGACCTCGGCGCTCGCCTCGGTCAGCTCGGTGAGGCGTTCCATCGCCCACTTCGCGTCGCCGTTGGCGTGATGCATGCGCGCTCCGAAGGCCACCTGGCCGGTGTCGAGCGACGTGAAGGTGAAGTCCCACAGCGGACGGTCCCGCGGCAGCAGACCGCGGTCGCCGTCGATGAACCAGCGAAGCGGCGTCGAGCGCAGACCGTGCGTCCCCTCCGGGAAGTGCACGTGCGCGCGCAGGTCGAAGTCGTCGGCGGGCACCCAGGCGGGTGCCGTCATCCCGAGCGGGGAGTCCACGACACGCAACCGGAACTCCGGAACCCGCCGCACGAGACGTTCGACGCCCGCCAGGATCTTCTCGCGATCGAGCGATCCGTCATCCAGGCGCAGGTTGCGACCGTGCAGCACCAGGATGCAGCCGGTGTGCATCGTCTCGTACTTGATATCGGACGCCAGGTGCGTCTCGTCGAGGATGCGCAGCAGCTCGACCGAGACCGGGGTCGTCGAGGGGTCCGGCGTGGGGGGCGAGCCGTCACCCGTGGCCGCGGGCGCGGCCGACGACACGAACCGCTCCCCGATGACGGGTGAGCGCCACGCCTGACGTGCACCGGTGACGATGCCGCTGAACATGGCGTGCTCGTGGGCACCCGGCTTGTTGCGCGCGAACGCACGGACGATGCGCACCACCGACCGGCCTCCCAGCCGCCAGGCGAGACGCGCGCCGAGCACCGGATCGATGCGCACCCACTTCGCGATCATCGCGCCCAGCCCGAGACCGTAGCCGCGGTGGAGGTTGACGTAGTCCTGGCCCTCGCGGGTGTTGTTGTGCCAGACGATGCAGGTCTCGTCGTGCACGATGGTCGACCCGCCCCGGGCGATGCGCACGAAGATGTCGAGATCCTCGGCACCGGCCCAGGGCTTCCCCGCGCCGAGCTGGTCGTCGAAGCCGCCCATCCGCAGCAGCATCTCCCGCCGGAACGCCATGACCGCGCCATGGCCGGCATCCAGACCCTCGACGGGGGTGCGGTACAGACGCTCGCGGCGGTACGGGGCCTTGGCCGCGGACTCGGAGCGGTGCAGCATGCGCCCCGTGACGGCGCCGACCGTGGGGTCGTCGAAGTGCGGGAGCACGACGTCGATCCACCCCTCCTCGGGAAGGCAGTCGTCGTCGGTGAAGATGACGAACGGCCGCCCGGAGGCATGGATGCCGGCATTGCGCGCCACCGAGAGTCCGGCGCCAGCGCGCACGTAGACGACGCCGGCCTCCTCGGCGATCAGCCGGGTCTCGTCGGTGTCGGAGGCGCTGTCGACGACGACGACCTCGGTCTCGCGGGGCGTGGTCTTGCGGATCGCAGCGAGGGCTTCGCGCAGGAAGGCCGGCCGGTTGCGGGTGCAGACGATGACGGAGATGTCAGACGGCGTGAGCATGCGCACCCTTCGTCGTCGCGAGGTCGCGGGCGGCTTCGTAGCAGCCGACCAGCGTCTCGGCCGCGGCGTCCCAGGTCAGTGCGGGGACGTGGTCGATCGCGGCGGCGCTCATGCGCGCGAGCGTGGAGCGGTCGCGCGCGAGCAGGTCGAGGTGGGCGAGGAGCGCGTCGACGTCGCGGGGTTCGTGGAACAGGCCCTGCACGCCGTCGTCCATCAGAGCGCCGGAGGCGGTCGAGACCAGGGGCACGCACCCCATGGCCTGCGCCTCATAGGTCACCAGCGCCGATCCCTCTTCGATGGTGGGCAGGAGCAGGACATCGGATGCCGCGAGCGCCGCCTCCACCTGATGCGAGAAGCCGATGACCTTGACGCTCGGGTGGGCGAGCCTGTCGGCGAGCAGCGCTTCGTAGGCCGGCAGCATCCGCCCGATCACCGTGAACGTGCCCTCGCGACTCGCGTCCGACCGCAGCCATGCGTCGAGGGCGTAGTGCAGGCCCTTCCGCGGTTCTCCGAGCCCGACGTAGACGGCTCGCAGCGCCGCCGCCGCCTCCGACCGCGGCCTCGCCCGGCGCGATCCCGGCCGGAAGCCGTACTGGTGGCGCAGGACGCGGTCATCGTCGAACCCGGCGTCACGGAACGACCGGGCGACGAACTCCGACGGGGCGAGGATGGCGGTCGCGCGCGACCAATCGGCGCGCTCCATCTCGAGGCGACGGGCGTTGGCGGTGTGCGCGGTGTCCACCGTGCCCTGCAGGCCCAGGGCGGCGACCTCGTCGGCCACCACCTTCCACGCGTACTCGGTGTGGGTGTTCGGCGCTTCGCGGACCACGGCGATCCCCCGCTCCCGCGCCGCCTGGGCGGTGCGGCCGGGTCCGGTGGGCCAGAGATGCACGACGTCGAACCCGCCACGTGCGGCGATCTGCGCCGCGCGGTGGTCGTGCCACGCGAAGGCGCGGTCGCGTCCGATCAGGCGGTGGGGAATCCTCCGGCCTCGCACCGTGAGGGTCTGCGTCACCCGCACACCGGCCGGCAGCGGCCGCGCGATGCTCGCCGCGACCACGTGCACGTCATGGCCCAGCCGCGCCAGTCCGTCGACCTGGTTCCACGCCGTCCAGCCGATCCCCGGCGCTCCGAGTGCATGAGGAAACGAAAAAAGCACCCGCATCGAACATTGCCCCCGTTTCGGGCGGGCATCGAATTGAAAACGTCAATGCTCGCCGGTCTCCTACTGTGGACACGGGGAGTCGGCATTGCAAGTCGAGCACTTGTTGTACACCGGACTGACGCGACGTTGTAACACGTGCGAATCGCTAATACCAGACGTTGCCCGCATACTGTCAAGGTGAGGTCGATCGGTTCTGCCGGTCATGGGGTGTCTTCGGGGATCCTCTCATTCGCCATAGGTGGCTCAAGTTACATCGTCGCCCGGGGGGGCGACTGGAGGGGAAACAATGGAAATTCCGAAGTATCTGCTTGTCCTGTGGAAGAGCAAGTGGCTCCTCGTCGTCGGCGCTCTCGTCGCCGCGGTCGCCGCATTCTTCGCCGGTTTCACGATCGTCAACGGTCAGGTCGAGCCGCGTGCTGAGCAGTCCTACCGCGCCGGCACGACCCTGCTGCTGAACGGCCCCGACCAGCCGCTCTACCAGGCCGTCATCCCGGGGCAGGAGCTCCAGGAGGGCCAGACCCAGCCGCAGAACGTCGATCTGACCTCGCGCGCCATCCTGTACGCCTACCTCATCAGCGGCCGTGACATGCGCGCGACCGTCGAGTCGCAGATCGGCGCCTTCTCCGAGGAGGAGACGCTCACCGCTCTGCGCCGCACCACCCAGCCCGCCGGCGACGAGTCTTTCGCCGGTCGCTACGTGCTGCCCATCCTCGAGGTCGTCGGCACCGCCACGTCGCCCGAGCGCGCCGAGCAGATCTCGCGTGTCGCCGCGCAGACGTTCGAGGCACAGGTCGTCACCGACCAGAACGCCGCCGAGATCCCCGAAGACAACCGCGTCGTGATCACGACCATCGACGAGAAGGCCGCAGCGGCCGTCGAAGGCTCCAACCCGGCGATCCCGGTCGTGGTGACCTTCCTCGGCGTCTTCCTGCTGTTCGTCGCCGCGGCGTACATCATCGCCGGCTCGAAGGCCTCCCGTGAGCGCAAGCGCGCCATCAAGGCCGGTCGCACCCGGGGCGGATCGACCACGGCGCAGCCCGCCGAGGACGACGCCGAGTTCTCGTTCGACGACCTCCTGCCGGGACAGGACCCGGACTCCGCGACGGGCGCGAACCCGTCGCGCGTGCGCAGTCGGTCCTCCCGCGTCGAGTCGGCACCGCTTCGCAGCGACGCCTGAGCTGACCAGGCTCCTCCCGTGTCGCTGAACACATCGCCGACGCGGGGGCCGCTCGATGCTGCCCCCGCGTCGCCTCCCGCCGCACCGGCGGTGACCGACGACGAGGTGACCCTGCCCGCCGGCCGGATGATCCTCGCCGCCGTGATCCTCATCGCCGTGGCCGCCGTCTCGGTCATCTTCCTGCCCCCGATCGCGGCCGGCGGCGTGATGATCGCCGTCGCCCTCGCCGTGCTCGCGCGGCGGATCCTGACCTCCTGGGTCGGGTGGCTCGGCATCCTCGTCGCCGTGGTGATGTTCATCCCCATCCGGCGCTATGCCCTTCCCATCCCGCTCCCCTTCCAGCTCGAGGCCTACCGTCTCGTGCTCGTCGTCATGTTCGCCGGGATGATCGCCGCGCTGCTGCTCGACCGCGACCGCACGTGGAAGCCGGTCGGCTTCGGCTGGCCGATCGGGCTCTTCTTCATCAGCCTGCTCGTGTCGATCCCCATGAACGGCACCCAGCTCGTCGAGGAGAACCTCGGCTCCAGCGCCGTCGGAACGCTCGTCAACTGGGTCGTCCTGCTGTCGGTGTTCTACATCGTCCGGCAGATCATCGACACCGAGACCATCGCCATGGGCCTGGTCACCGCCCTCGTCTGGTGCGGCACGGTCGTGGCCGTCCTGTCCGTGTTCGAGCGCGTGACGCGTATCAACGTCTTCCACCGGCTCGAGTTCTTCCTGCCGCTGAACCTCATCGCGGCCGACGGCGAGTCCTTCCGCGCCGGCGGATACCGCTCCTTCGGATCGTCGCAGCATCCCATCGCCCTGTCGGTGATGTTCTGCATCCTCATCCCGCTCGCGATCTATCTCGCACGCTACGGCCGGTGGCCCAAGAACGAGTGGACGCGCCGTCTGGTGTACTCGATCGTCACCATCGTCCTGATGATGGGCGTGCTGGTCGCCGTGTCGCGCACCGCCGTCATCGTGCTCGGCATCATGTTCCTGCTGACGCTGCTGCTGCGTCCGTGGCTCGGCATCACCCTGTTCGCTCTGGGGATCCCCGCCCTGGCCATCGGCGCGGCCGCGGTGCCGAAAGTGTTCGGCACCCTGATCCTGTCGTTCCTCGACATCGACGGCCTGATCGCCTCGCAGCAGACCTCACCGGGGTTCCGCGGCGCCGGACGATTGGCCGATCTCGGCCCCTCGCTCATCCAGGCGTCCCAGTACCCGTTCTTCGGCACGGGCCTCGGCAGTCGCATCGTCGTCGGTGAGGAGCAGAACGCCTACATCCTCGACAACCAGGTGCTCGGCACCCTTCTCGAGGTCGGAGCCGTCGGCGTGCTCGGCCTGGCGATCTTCATCCTCGCGCCCCTGGTGATGCTGGGCGCGTGGGCCTTCACGACGGCGCGCGACGAACCGCGATGGGCGATGCTGGCATTCGCCCTGTTCCTCAGCGGCGCCGGATACGCCACGGCCCTGTTCTTCTACGACGCGTTCGGCTTCATGCAGACGTTCTTCGTCTATTCCATGTTGCTCGCCGTCGGCGCCTGGCTCCTCACGGCCAGCCCGCCCGCGGTGCGGGCGCGCGAAGCCGGTGAGGGGATGTTCGTCCGGTGGCCGCGCCCGCAGGCGGCGACCGGGGCCACCGCATGACGCCGCGGATGTCGATCGTCATCCCCGCCCACGACGAGGGGCCCCTGGTCCGGCAGAGCCTGGAGCGGATGCTCCGCGGTGCCGAGCCCGGGGAGTTCGAGGTGGTGGTCGTCGCGAACGGATGCTCCGACGACACCGCCGCACAGGCGGCGGCGGTACCCGGGGTCGAGGTCGTCGAGATCGCGCAGGGCTCGAAGATCGCGGCACTGAACGCCGGAGACGAGCGGGCCCGGGTCTTCCCGCGCGCCTACATCGACGCCGACGTCACGTTGACGGTGTCGGCACTGCGTGCCTTGGCCGAGGCGCTCTCGTCGACCGACTCCCCGCGCGCGGCAGCGCCCCGCCTGATCGTCGACCCGTCTCGCTCGAGCCTGCCCGTGCGCGCGCACAGCCGCATCTGGGCCACCTCGTCGTACCGGTCGCGCGGTCACGTCGGCTCCGGCGTGTATGCGGTGAACGCCGCGGGCCGGAAGCGGTGGGAGGCGTTCCCCGATGTGATCGCCGACGACCGGTTCGTGCAGCTGCGCTTCTCCCCGGAGGAGCGGATGACGCTCGCCGGCGAGACCTTCACGGTCCACGCCCCGCGCACCATGCGCGCGCTCGTGCGCCGCGGTGTGCGCATCGAGCTCGGCAATCGCCAACTGCCCGATGACAGCACGGAGCGCGACCGGGGCGGCCTGCTCGCCCGTGTTGCGCGCACCCCCCGCCTGTGGGCGTCTTTTCCCTTCTACCTCTGGGGGTACGTGATGCCCAAGGCCATCGCCCGGCGTCGTTCGGCCGGTCCCGTCGCGTGGGACCGCGACACTTCGCTGCGAGAGGCGGCACGCCGATGAGCAGCGACCTCAAGCACAAGGCGTCGCGCGGCGCCGCGGTCACCGCGGGCGGTCTGTGGATCAAGACAGCCCTGCAGCTCATCTCGACGATGCTGCTGGCGCGTCTTCTCGATCAGTCCGACTTCGGTCTGGTGGCGATGATCATGGCGATCGTCGGCGTCGCCGACCTCGTGCGGGACTTCGGAATGACCGGCGCCATCCTCCAGGCCAAGAAGCTCACCGAGGACCAGTGGCGTTCGCTGCTGTGGTTCTCGGCGATCCTGGGCACGGTCCTGATGATCGGCATCGCCGCCTGCGCCCCCCTCATCGCCCTGCTGTACGGTGAGCCCCGCCTCGTCGTGCTGACGCTGGCCATCGCGCCGACGCTCCTCATCAACGGCCTGTGCATGCCCCTTCAGGCGTCGGTCCAGCGTGACCTGCGTTTCGGCACCCTCGCTCTCATCGACATCATCGCCATGGCCGTCGGCGTCGCCCTGTCGGTGGTGGCGGCCCTCGTCGGCTTCGGCGTCTGGTCGCTGGTCGTCTTCGCCGGCGCCGGTCAGGTGTACCGCCTGATCGCCCTGTGGGTGGCGGCCAAGCCCCGCTGGGGGCGCCCGCGCGTCGGCCGCGACATCCGGCCACTGCTGTCGACCGGCGGCAGCCTCTTCGGGGTCCAGCTGCTCAACTACGCCTCGCGCAACCTCGACAACGTGGTGATCGGCCAGCAGATCGGTGCCGCCGCTCTCGGTCAGTACTCCCGCGCGTACGCGCTCTTCCTGCTGCCGCAGCAGCAGCTGACGGCTCCCCTCGGCCGGGTCGCGCTTCCCGTGCTCAGCCGTCTGCAGGACGACGGCGAGCGGTATCGCCGCTACATCAGCAACGCCATGGTCGTCATCGGCTACCTGGCGCTGCCCGTGTACGCCATCGCCGCGGCGGTCGCCCACCCGCTCATCCTGCTGCTGCTGGGGCCGGGGTGGGACACCGCGGCGGATGCCTTCGCGCTCCTCGCCCTGGCCGGTGTGGCGCAGGCCGTGGGCAACGTCAACGGCTGGATCTACATCACCCTCGGGCGCGCTCACCGTCAGCTGGTGTACTACGCCATCACCCGCCCGATCGTGATCGCCGCCTTCTTCGTCGGCGTGGCGTGGAACGGCGTGAACGGCCTGGCGCTGCTGTACGGCCTGGTGACGTTGACCCTGCTGATCCCCGGGTTCCTCGTCGCCACCCAGGGCACGTTCCTGCGCAGCGGCCGCGACATCGGCGTCCCGCTGATCCGTCCCGCGATCGCGGCCGGTCTGGCCTTCGCCGCATCGTGGGGCACCGCGCAGCTGCTCGTCGACGCGCTCGCGATCTTCCAGGTCGTGGCGGGCGGTCTCGCCGGCCTCGCCGTCCTCGGCATCCTGTATCTCGTTCCCGGATACCGCCGTGACTACCGCATGATGCTCGACTTCGTGAAGCAGGCCCGCAAGCCCGCGCCGCGAAAGGCCGCTGCGCCGACGACCGACGCCGCGGCCGACGCGGAGCCGACGGCCGCCGAGATCGGTGTCGAGGCCACGCCCGTCGACGTACCCGCCACCGTGCTGGGGGCCGACGAGCCCTCCGCCGGAGAACTCGAGGCCGCGCTCGAGGAGGAGAACTCCCGGCGCGCACGGAGGAAATCATGAGAACCCGTCCCCCCGCGATCCTGAGCGCCCTGGCTCTCGTCCTGGTGCTGGCCGGTTGCACCGCCCCGGAAGCCGCACCGCCCGCCCCGACCGAGACCTCGGCCGGCGAGCTGCGAACGGTCTCCTCGATCGCCGTCGTGGGCGACTCGATGTCGGTGGGCATGTCGGCCTGCGGCACGCGCGACGCGTGCCCCGCGGCCTCGTGGGCACTCGGCACCGACTCCGCCGTCTCCTCCATCCGCGAACGCCTCGTCAGCGCGGAAGGCGGCGCCGAGATCGAGCCGCTGTCGCTGGCACGTCCGGGGGCGGTCGTCGCCGACCGCGTCACCGCGGTCGAGAAGGCGAAGGGCAAGGCGGCCGACCTCGTGCTCGTCGCGGTCGGTACGAACAACGTGTGCACGAGCAGCATGGACAAGATCACGCCGGTCGACGAGTTCGGGCAGACCTACCGCGAACTGCTCGAGACGATCCGGGCCGGTGTCCCCGACGCACCGATCGTCGCCACCTCGCTTCCCGACATCCGCCAGCTCTGGGAGGCGGGACGCAGCGACTCCACCATCGTGCGGTTGTGGAACGAGAGCCCGTCCTGCCGGACGCTCCTCGGCGATGCCGACTCGGATGCCGCGGCCGACGAGGCTCGGCGCGACTCCGTCATGGAGACCTGGGCGGGCTACAACGCCGCCATCATCGAGGCGTGCGCCGGGGTGTCGGCCTGCACGACGGATGACGGAGCCATCAGTCGCATCTCGTTCTCGCTCGACGACATCTCGACGGCCGATCATTTCCACCCGTCGGCGTCCGGCCAGGCGAAGGTGGCCGAAGCCGCGTGGCCGGCGGTGCGGAAGGCCCTCGGCGGCTGAGTCGACACGGCGACACTCCCCCGTCGCCTCCCTCCCGGATGTCGGATGGACGCGACGGGGGCGTCAGACCGCGAACGTCTCCGCCGGGCGGTGACGGGCGGACGACCGCAGGATGAGATCGAGCACCGCACGGTGCCGCGAGCTCCAGCTGTTGCCGTCGACGAAGGTCTGGCGGTCGGCGTCGGACAGGGGTCCGCGCGTGAGTGCCTCGTCGATCTGCGGGCCCATGTCGGCCGTGCGGGCCGAGAACGTCACCCGGTCGTGGATGCCACGCACGGGCGGCAGATCGATGGACACCACCGGAAGACCGGCAGCCAGGTACTCATAGACCTTGAGAGGGCTCATCGCCTCGGTGAGCGCCGTGCGCCGGTGCGACAACAGCGACACGTCGCAGTTGCGCAGAGCCGCCACGAGCTCGCTGCGGCCGACGCCGGCGTGCTGGTGCACGTTCGGGACGTCGCGGAGAGGGCGCGTGTAGTCGGGGTCGGGCGTCGGGCCCAGCAGGATGACGTGCAGATCGGGGCGCTGCCGCGCCAGTGCCGCGATGCCCTCGACGTCGAGGCGGTTGTCGATCGTGCCGACGTAGATCGCACGCGGACCCGGGATCGCGCCCAGCCAGTCGGGGGCCGCGGGGCGAGGACCCGACCACTCGCCGGGATCGACGCCGTTCGGCACGACAGTCGCGGGTCCGCGGGGATCGATCCGGTCGATGATCTGCTGCGACACCGCGGCGACACCGACCTCGCTCTCGCTGATCTGGCGGTAGGCCGCCGCGTAGGCCGGCCAGTACGCCCGGCGGGCCTCCGAGCTGAGCCAGTCGTCGCGTCCGAAATAGGTGACGGTGTCGGCCCAGCTGAACGGGCAGAAGGCCGCGACCAGCGGATTGGTCGTCACGATCGCGGGGCGGGTCATGCCCGCCCGGACGGTCGCGGTGCGCAGTTGCACGTCGTACGAGCGGTAGGTGCGTACGATGGCCGACACCCCGGTGGGGTCACGACGCGCCAAGCGCGTCGGTGTGATCAGGCGTCGATCCTCACGAGCCGGGAAGGACTCGGCCGGCCGCAGCCCCCGCGCCACGATGCTCGCCAGCGACCGGAAGGGGTTCGCCACGAGCAGCCGACCCACCTCGTCGGACGACATGAGCGTCTGCAGAATGCGGTCGGGCGGGCGCATCATCCCGCGGGCGGCGGCGTCGGCGTACGTCTCGTACGAGAAGGTGAAGACGACGTCACGCGTCATGACACGATCTCCCGCAACACACGGGCCGGGGCGCCCACCGCGACGCACCGCGGCGGCAGGTCGGAGGTCACGACGGCATTGGCGCCCACCACGGTGCCGGCGCCGATCGTCACGCCCGGCATGACCACGACGTTCTGCCCGAGCCAGGCGCCACGACCGATGCGGACGGGAGCAACGCGAGCCAGCGGCTGATCACGGATGGGGATGTCGGGGTCGTCGAATCCGTGGGTGTGATCGGAGATGTACACGCCGCGGGCGAGCGCCACGGCATCCTCGATGATCACCTCTTCGACCGCGGTGATCGAGGTCTGGTTCATCCGGACGCGGTCCCCGATGTGGATGACGGGGCCGGCGGCGTCGAGCAGCGGCACCATGAACCATGACGACGGGCCGATGAGCACGTCGCGACCGACGACGACCTTCTGCGGGTTGCCCGCGCGGAAGGGGAGCATGATGCGCGAGCCCCGGCCGAAGTCGGCGAACCCGGTGGCCGCGATCTTCGTGTAGGCCGCATCGCGCGCGCGGGTCGCGTACTCCATCAACGTCATCGGGTTGATACCCCGGCCCGTCATGACAGACCCTCGACGTTGCGTCGGGCCGCGCGGGTGACGGCGTCGCGTGCGGCCAGGATGCGCGCGCGCAGTTCGTCGCGCGCGTCGATCGCCGTCGTCACCGCGGTGAAGAGGTCGGCGTCGAACGACGAGCCCGGAGCGACGCAGAGTTCGGGGGCTCCGAACAGGTCCATGAGCCCCTCGACCTTGCCCTGCGTGGCGACCGTCACCGGGGGCGTCCCGGCCATGAGCGACATCACCGCGAGGTGCATGCGACCCGTGACCGTGACGGCTGCCCGCGCGGCGAGACCGCGGATCTCGGCCGGTGCGAGCAGACGCGGCACGAGATGCACGTCGGCATCCTCGCCGGCAGCGCTCACCAGGGCCTCGCACAGCGGCAGATCGTCGGCACCGTGGCGCGACACGTGCGGCACAACCAGAACGACGAAGCCTGCGGCCCGCAGCGTCTGAACGACCCGCACGTAGGCGGGCAGCCGATCGCCGACGAGCCCCGAGGCGTTCACGAGCGCGAGCTCGCGGTCGCCGAGATCGGGCAGCAGACGCTCCACGAGCGAGTCGTCGCGCGAGGTAGCGGCGAACACGATGTCGGCACTGTCGTGCACCGTGAGACCGTCGGTGCGCGCGCGTGCGGCCGACCGGGGATCGCGCAGGTACAGCCGCACTCCCGTGTCGCCCGCGCGTCGCAGCGCCGCGACGGCCCGCTCGTGCGGTGCCGCGTTCCAGCTGAACCCGATGATGCGAGTGGGCCACCCGAGACGTGCCAGGCGCTCGGCGAGTCCCGCCCGGTTGACGGAGGCCCGCAGCACGTAGGCGCCGTCCATGATGTCGGCGCCGATGACGGAGAACGAACGCGCCGACCGGAGTTCCCGGGAGAGCGCGCGGACGTCGCGTGCGTGACCCACGGCCGACCCGTAGACGAGGGCGGGAAGCGGGACGACGCGCATCCGGTCTCGAAGGGCCGCGGGCACGTCGAAATCCTGCGTCGAGCGGGTCAGCACCACCACCGGCCCGTCGACGTTCTCGACGAAGGCCTCGACCAGAGCCTGATCGCCGATGTTGCCGCGTCCGGGTGGGGCCAGCAGCAGGTGGTTGCGCGCCCCCGTTCGGGGCCGGGCCCGGATCAGGAGGCGATCGACGAGCCGGATCAGCCCCTCCGACTGCAGGGGTTTCGCCAGGCGGCGCAGCACGCTCACTGAGCGCTCGACCGGAGGACGTGGACGGGGCTCCGGCGAAGCGACGGAGTGATCAGAGTTTCCAAATGGCCCTCAGGTATTCATCGGTAGGAGTGGGAGTGCGCTGCTCGAGCCACGCGGAATCTACGGTTGAAAGCGTCGGGTCATTCGTCCAACCTCCGGAATTGGAGTAGGCCGTCGTCGCCGATGTGAAAGAGTTCTCTACGGATGCCCAGACGCCCGGGACGCTTCCGATCATAATGGAATCGCGCGCCGACATAACGCCGTTGGTCCCCGACCCGTTGGCAGCCTGAGGCCACCCGCCCGAGGAGCTCTTCGCCCCCTCCGGCAGCGGATAACGCTGCAGCATGCGGCTGCCCGCGACCACGAGGGAATGCTCGAAACGCACACCGCTCGCCAGTTCGGTCGGAATGAATGCCGCATTGGTCGAGGCGAAGATGACGGTGTCCTTCATCACGACGTTGCGCAGCGCATGCGAACCGGACAACTGGTACGTGTCGAGGTGCGCCGTGGATCCCGTCGGCTTGTACATCGACGCGATGTAGCAGCCGATGATCGAGAGATCCGTCACGGTGCTGCCCGCCGTGCGGGTGGCCCACGCATCGGATTCGGTGAGCTGGGATTCCGGCGTGACGCACTCGACGAACTCGACGTTCGACACCGCGGCCGTCTCGTTGCTCGACACGTTGAAGGCCCGCCCCTTCGACCAGGCCCACGCGAAGTCGGAGACTCCCGTGAGCACCAGCGAGTTGGGGAAGGTCCAGAAGCCGACGAAGCTGACGCCCACGACGCGGTCCAGGCGGATCGATGCGTCGAAGCCGACACTGGCGGACCCGTCGCGCGGCATGATCAGGATGCGGCGTCCGCGCCCGGCCTGACCCGCACCCTGCAGCACGGGCTTCGCCGACGACCCGGCACCGTTTCCGGCGAGGCGCCCCGGGCGCACCAGAATGCGTACGTTCCCGTTCGGCGAGACCGTCCGCAGCGAGGCGATGGCGTTGGCGATGGCGGTCCAGTTGCAGTCGCACTCGATGGTCTTGTCGAACACGTCGGTGGGTCGGGGCGTCCGCGACGGCCAGTGCGAGCCGTCGGGGCCGAATCTGTTCGATGTCAGGGTGGCGGCGGACGCGACCTGCGGCGTGAGGAGTGTGGAGGCGGCGAGCACGGGGACGACGGAGAGGAATCCGATGAAGGACCGGCGGCTGATGGCATGCATGCGCGCAAATATATGAGCACGCGGAATGCGCAGACAACGTTTTTCACAAACGACCGCGGAACGTAATCGAATCTTCGTTTTTCGAACGGGGAAAGAACACCCGAGAACCTTTCCCGCCCTCGGCGATGCCTCGCCACGCGTGGAGCGTCAGCGAAGGCGCCAGATCCCCCGCAGCCGGTCATCCGTGGGCATGGGCGCCTTCTCCTGGAGCCAGCTCGAGTCGACGTCGCCGAGCGACGGGTCGGACTGGAAGGAGCCGTTGATCGCCGCGGGCGGTTCCGATGCCGAGACGGTCGTGTTCTCGGCGAGCGAGAACGTCCCGCGCACCCGACCGATGAAGATCGAATCCTTCGCGCTCATCTGATCGGTGGACTTGGCCGCGTTCACCGCCGCGGGCTGCCCGGAGGTGAAGGCGTTCGCGCCGTCGGGCAGCGGGTAGCGCTCCAACATGCGGTCGCCCCCGACGAGCAGGGTGCGGTCGAAGACGATCCCGCTGGCGTCCGCCGTCGGGATGAAGCCGGCGTTGGTCGACGAGAACAGCACCGTCCCCTCCACCAGCAACCCGTCCATGTCGGCGTTGCCCGAGAGCTGGAGCGTGTCGCAATGCGCGGAGGAGTCCTCCCCCTTGTAGGTCGGTGCGAGGTAGCAGCCTCGCACCGCGATGTCGCGGAAGGCGTTCGATCCCGTCCGGAACGCCCAGGTGTCGGCATCCCCCGCGGCCGCCTCCGGAGTGACGCACTCCACGAACTCCGTGCCCTCGGTCGGGCCGCTGTCGCCGGACGTGATGTTGAACGCCTGCCCCTTCGACCACGCCCAGGCGAAGTCGCGCGTCGAGGTGAGCACGATGCTCTTGGGGAACGTCCAGAAGCCGGCGAAGGCGACACCCACGACGGCGTCCATGCGCAGCGAGCTGTCGATCGTCACCGACTCCGTGCCGTCGCGCGGGATCACGAGCACCCGCGAGGCGCGTCCGTCACGCCCCACCTGCGACAGCACCGGCTCCGACGTCGATCCTGCTCCGTTCCCCGACAGTGTCCCCGGTCGCACCAGCACGCGCGCGGAACCGTCCGGAGCGGCGCGGTCGACGGCGACGATCGCGGCAGCGATGGCCTCCCACGTGCAGTCGCACTCCACGCTCGCGTCGAACGCGTCGTAGGCCCGCGGCGTCCGCGACGGCCAGCGCTGGCCGGTGGGACCGAAGACGTCGCCGGAGTCCGGGATCTCGGGAGGGGTGGATGCCGCGGCGGGGCCGACGGCGCCGAGCCCGCCTTCCGCCGCCACCGTCGGCGTCGCGGCCGGAGAGGTCGGCGCCACGCGCTCCCCGTCCGGCGCGCACGCGGCGACCACCGCCACCGGCGTCAGAAGGAGGAAGGACATCGCGGTCCGTCGGGAAATATCGGTCACTGTCGGCTCCGAACGCTCACCAGCGGACCCCACCGCTGTCGCTCCAACCCTACGCATCGGGTGTGTCGTCGATATGACGAGGGACGTTCTCTGCGTCACTTCACGGCGAGACGGCGGCGCCGCACCGCGGGAGGCGGGGGGCCGCAAACGGCGCAGGGCGACCGCATCGCGAGGGAGACGGCGGAACAGTGAGGGTGCCGGCTACAGGACTCGAACCTGCAACCCCCGTTTGGGCGACAAAGCCTATCGGGGCTTACCGATTTCTCCCGCTGATCGGGCAATACCGGCCCGACCATTTACCCTGGGTGACCGCCGGTGCCCGACGTTTCCCAGCGAAAGCGATGGGTAAGCGATGGATCAGGACGCGAACAGCTCCAGAATCGAACGCACGTCGGGCCCCTCGTGGAGCCGCCTGATGTAATGCCGCTTCGTGATCTTCGGCGACTCGTGCCCCAGCTGGCCGGCGGCCGTCTCGTCGTCGGCCTCGGTCGCGACGAGGGTCGCCACCGCCTTGCGGAACGTCCTCGGCGTCACCCAGTCTTCGTAGCCGTGCGCAGCGCGGAACTTCCGCCACTGGGTGCGGAAGTTGTTCGGGCTCCGCAGCGTGCCCGTGACGGAGGGGAAGACGAACTCGCTGTCCCGAGTGCGCTCGGTGAGCGCGTCGACGAGGAACGGCGGGAGGATCAGCCGGCGGTGCGACATCTCCGTCTTCGCGTACCCCTGCCGGTAGAGACCCTTCCCCGTGATCTCCTTCACCGTGCCGGTGACCTCGATGTACGGGATGTCGACGAGGTGCACGTCCTGGTCCCACCGGAGTGCGAACACCTCGCCGGTGCGGATGCCGGTGCCGAGGATCATGTCAACGGGGTCGGCGATGTCGGTGCGGCGGAGCGCTCCCCCGTTCGTGAGGCGCGCGTCCCACTCGGCGAGCTGCGCGCGCGCGCGGACGACCTCGGCGACGTCCAGGGTGCGAGGCTCGGCCGCCTTGCGCGGGATTGAGACGGCGTCGCGCACGGGGTTGAGGGGCATGGCACCCTTCCGCACGGCGAGCCCGCAGATGCCGCGGAGCACCACGCGGCAGAGTCGAGCGGTCTCGGGCCCGCTGTTCACCATGAGCGCTTCGAGGAACCGGTCGACGGCCGGCACGGTGACCTCGCGCACCTGCAGCCCACCCATGCCGCGGACGATGTGCTTCATGTTGCGGCGGTAGAGGTCCTTCGTTCCGTCGCTGACGTCGCGGCGCTCGAGCTCCTTCGTCCATTCCTCGACGACACGGCTGAGGCGGGTCTCGGGGGTGAGGTCCTCAGCGGGGAGGCGCGCGCGGTCGCGAAGAGCCTCCTTGAGCGCGTTCTCAGCCTTCTGCCCGGAGGGGCCGCCCCGCTCGACGATGCGGGTGACGCCGTCGTAGTCACGGAACCGTGCGCGCGCCACCCACTGGCCAGGGCCGAGCTGCACGCGGTTGATCGTGCCCCACGTGCCGACGGGCATCGGAGGTCGGGCCATCTCAGGCGACCTCGATGCGCTGTGCCCAGGAGCCGGCGCCCATCTTCGGTTGCACGTAGACGACGTCGCCGACGCGCATGAGCACGGCCTGGAATGCTTCGAGCGTGGTGCGCATGACGCCGAGCTCGAGCGCCATCGCGCCGACGTGGCCGTCACGTAGTTCTTCGACGTGGCGATAGTCGTCGAGGGTGATTAGTCGCAGCGCGCCCCATTCCTCGGCTGCGCGTTCCTGCTTCGCGTGGACCGGGCCGAAGCGGGTGGGCGTGTGCGCGAGGGCGTGGTGGCCGAGCTCGTGCGCGAGGACGCAGCGGTGGAGGCGCGCGTGCATTCCGGGGCGAAGGCGGGTGACCCTGCGGTCTGTCCAGGATTGACCGTCGCGACCGTCGGGCAGTCGCCCGTGCTCGATGCGGATGCCGCCCTGCCGGGCGAGGTCCTCGAGGTACTCGTCGATAGGGGTCATTGCTCGTCGGTGGGCTCCGGGTCGGTGGGGCGGGCTACGGCGTCCAGGTCATCTTCGGTGGGGGTTCCGACATCGGCGCCGAAGCGGCCGCGGATGACATTGTCCGGGGCGCTGATTTCTTGCGTGATCGCGCGCATAGCGCCATCGACTGCGCGGGGCCGGCGGTCCACCGGTACGGCCTCGATCAGGGTGCCGAGGATCCCGAGCCAGATGTCTGTCTGCTGGTCGAACGAGACGGGTTCGATGTCGATGCCAAGAACTTCATAGATCCGCTGCAGCACCTTCGCCTGCGGGGTGGTGTTGCCGTTCTCGATATCGCTGAGCGTCTGTCGAGAGACGTTCGCGTTCTCGGCGAGCTCTTCCTGCTTCATGCCCTGCTCAAGTCGTAGCGACTTGACGCGGCGCGCCAACGTCGCGCGCATCTCGGCAGTCAATTTCGCAGGTGAATTTCTTGACATGGCCTTGAACGTATCATGCCCAGAAATAAGGGCACAAGGTCTTCTTTTCTTGACATGGCGTCCAGTCTTGTCCCCCAAATGGGTTGCTTTTGTGTCCAGAAGTTGTCTACAGTCCTGGACATGAACCAGCAAAGAACGGCCGGAGAGGCCCTCCGGACACTCCGAGGGATAGCCGGTCTCACTCTCGACAGGGCTGCCGAGATCGCCGATACCGCTCCGGCCTACCTGTCCAAAGTCGAGAACGGTCGCCTGGTGCCCACCGTCGGCTACGTCGCGAATGTGACCGCAGCTATCGCGGGTCACATGAAGGAGACCGGCTCTCTCACGAACAAGGTCGCGTCGTGACTTCGTCGGGCGAGGTCCTCACGATCCAGCAGGTCGCGGAGGTCACCGGCCTCGCGGTGCAGACGCACTACAACATGCGCTCCAAGGGCGAGGGGCCGCGCATGTGGCTGCTGCGCGGGCGCGTGCGCTGCTACCGCAGCGACCTTGACGCCTGGATGCGCGAGCAGTCCGGCGCCGACAACGTGGCCCCGCTCAAGCGGACCGCCTGACCAACCACAGATGAAACGCCCCCGGCGGCAACCAGGGGCGAATCGAAAGAGAGGAGGGCACTACAGATGCCCACCACCGCCACCGTAGCACCGCGCCGCGCTTACACCGGAGCGGACATCGCGTCCGGCCTCCGCGCGCTCGCGGACCTCATCGAGACGAAGCCGTGGATCGCCGCGGGCGTACGCCTCCCGACCGTCCCCCAGCACTTCACCATCGGACTCACCGAGCGGCGTGACGTTGAGGCCCTCGCGGTCGTGTTCGACGACACCGTGCACGAGGCCGAGCAGGACAGCGCGACCTACGTAAGCACGTCGGGGCAGCTCGACGGCCTGCGCGTCTCCGCTTACGCCGTCATCGACCACGCCTCAGCCACGAGCGGCATCGCCGAGGAGCCCGACCGCGGGGAGTGCTTCGTCTGCGGCCCCGACCAGGAGGCCGACTCCGACGGCCAGTGCGCGGGATGCGGGCGCCGCCTGAACATGAGCCCCGACCTCCGCTCCGACCCGAACTGGTGGGCCGCGTGAACGTCATCGGCCGCATCGTCGCCGTCCTGCTCGGAAGCGGCGTCCTCTTCATCGTTCTCGCGATCCTCCGTGGTCGCTTCGACGGCGCAGCGACCATCGCTGTCGCCTGCCTCGTCCTCGCCGTGTCCACCACCGTGTGGGCGGCCATCAACCGAAAGCGCAGCGACCACTCATGAGCCAGACATTCACCGTCGAGAACTTCAAGGGCGTCCGAGAGATCACCCTCTCCCCCGAGGGATCGCTCGTGGTTATCGCAGGAGGGAACGGCGCCGGCAAGTCGAGCTTCATCGACGCGTTCGTCGAGCTGTTCGACCCGAAAGGCACCCGCCTCACCCCGAAGCCCATCCGCGACGGCGAGGACGAAGCCCGCGCCGAGTTCATCGACACCGACCTCGACATCCGCGTCGTCCGCACGTGGAAGAAGAACGACGCTGGCCGCCTCGAGGTGTTCGCCCTCGACGGCGCGAAGTACGGCAAGCCGGCCGAAGTCGTGGCCCGGCTTACCGGCGGGCTGATCTTCGACCCCGTCGCGTTCCTCAACCTCGACGAGAAGAAGCAGCGCGACGCGCTTCTCTCGAAGGTGGCCCTCCCGTTCGACCTCGACGAAGTGGCCCGGGAGAAAGCGGGCGCCGAGAGCCGTCGCCTGGAAGCGGGCCGCGACGTGAAGCGACTCGAGGGGGCGCTCGCGTCCATCCCGAAGCCCGCACCGGGCACGCCCGCGGAGGAGGTCTCGTCGCAGGCAATCCTCGATGAGATCGACGCGGCGCAGCATGCACAGCGACACCGCGAACGCGTAGAGCGTGTCTATCAGGATCTCGCTGGCGAACTGCACGACCTGGAGTCCGAGCTCGCCGGACTGCAGCGCCGCCTCGATGACACCCGTGCGCAGAAGGCCGCGGCGTACAAGGCGCGCGAAGCGCTCCCTACTCCCGTCGACGTGGCGCCGTTGCGGGGCCGACTCGCAGACGTCGAGCAGACGAACGCCGCCGTCCGAGCAGGGCGAGACCACGCACGCGTCGCCGCCGAGCTCGCGGCCGCGCGTTCCGCCCACGATGCCGCGCAGGCTGACATCGACGCCGTCGAGACGAAGAAGGCGGCCGGGCTCGCCGCCGCGAGCTTCCCCGTCGCTGGCCTCTCGGTCGACGAGTCGGGCGTGACGTTCGAGGGCATCCCGTTCGCGCAGGTGAACAGCGCCATGCGCCGCCGCATCGCGTTCGCGATCGCGACCGCCGGGGACCCGCAGCTGCGCCTCGTCATCGTTAAGGACGGCGACCTGCTCGATGCCGAGTCCCTGGAAAGCATCCGGGCCCTCGCCGCGGAACGCGGTTACACGGCGCTGATCGAGCGTGACCGTGACGAGTCTCGCCAGATCGGCTTCACGATCGTCGACGGCGCGCTCGGGGGTGCCCAGTGACCGTCGACATGGCGCGCATCAAGGAGGTGCACGGGCTCGCACAGGCCGCGAAGGAGTCGCAGCACGCCGACCCCTTGGCCGCGCGCGTCGGGACGAAGCTCTTCCGCGACGGGCACCGCAAGGGGTTCTGGGACGGTGTCGAGTACGCCCTCACCCACCGCGAGGTGCTCGCGGAAATGGTGACGCCGTGACCGCCCTCGCCGTGCTCGAGCGGACCCTCGGCGACACTGCCGACCGCGACTCGTGGGCTCACGTGCACGAGCAGACGATCGGGTCTTACGCTGCGTCGAGCTTCGCGAAGCCGACGTCCGTCGAGACATACGTGCGGCAGATCATCGCGCCGCGCGAGTTTCGCGGCAACGCGGCGACCGAGTCGGGCGTGCGGTGGGAGCCGATGCTCCTCGCCTGGGCCGGGGCTGAGCCGAACACCCTGTTCGTCCACCACCCCGAGCACCGCGGGTTCGGCGCAACAGTCGACGGCACGATACCCGGCGACCCGTTCGCGATCGTCGAGACGAAGGCGAAGCACAACCGCATCATCGACGGCCCGACGCCCCGCGAGGTCCGACAGATGGCCTGGCAACTGTTCTGCATCCCCGAGGCGTCCGAGTGCCGATTCGTGTGGGGCGAGCTCGTCACCGGCCCCAGCGAGGACGGTGGGTGGCGTCTCCGCCGCGACCCCCAGACCCTCATCTTCCCGCGTGAGCACCCCGCGATCGTCACCGCGACGGCGCTGATCGTCCCCATCGCCCACGAAGTCCTCGCCGGCGTCCGCGCCGCGCGCAAAGCAGAAAGCACCCCGTTCTGATGACGAACGAACTCGTCCTCCCCACCTCCATTCAGCCGCAGACCTGGAACGCCGACACCGCCGCGATGATGGAGTTCGCCGGCCTGACGTGGCTCGAGCAGCGCCCCGACCCGGAGAACCCCGGGCAACCGAAGAGCGTGCGCATGTACGCCCCCTCCGGGATCATGGCGGCGTTCATCGCCGCGTGCCGTCGCACCGGCCTCGACCCGACCGCGAAGCAGATCTACGCCGCGCAGATGGCCGGCAAGTGGACCGTCCTCATCGGCATCGACGGGATGCGTCTCGTCGCCCAGCGCACGGGCGAATACGACGGGCAGGACCCGATCGAGTGGCAGGCGACCGAAGACGGCCCGTGGACAACCGTCCCCCCGAAGCAGCCGTTCTCCGCGCGCATCCGCATCTACCGGAAGGGCATCAGCCGCCCGCTTGAGCAGACCGTCACGTGGGCCGAGTTCGGCGGCACGAAGGGCAACTGGGACAAGCGGCCGTCGCACATGCTCGGCATCCGCGTCGAGTCTCACGGCTTCCGCCGCCTGTACCCGATGGAACTGTCGGGCCTCTACACGCCCGAGGACTTCGAGGCCGACGGCGAGCTGATCGCTCAAGGTGACAATGCGCCAGCCGCACCCTCGGAGGACTGGACAGCGCTCTTCGCTGCGGCGTCGACACGCGAGGAACTCGAGGCTGTGCGTCTCAGAATCCCCGAGGCGGAGAAGAACGACAAGCTTCGCACCGCGTTCCTCGCTCGCGCCGGTTACCTCTCCCGCGAAGAGGCTCGCACCGAGGACGCCGACGTCGTCACCGACGATTCCCAGACCACCGACGAGGGCGCGCAGGCCCCCCGCCCGGACGTTGAGACCCCCCAAGCTCCGTCCGCCCCCGCGCCCTCGTCGGTGCCCGAAGCGCTCACACAGGAGGAGTGGGAGGCAGCCGAGGCAGCACGCTTCGACGCCGAGCAGGGGGTGAGCGATCGTGGCTGATGTCATCGACGGCGGCACGGGCGAGCTGCGCCTGTCCCCCGCTGAACAAGCTGTGCGCAACATGCTCGCGATCCCTTCCGGGATCTACGGCCCGACGATGGGGGCGCAGGAACTCGACCAGCGCATCCAGGATCTCGCGGACCTGATCGAGCACATCGCACAGGTGATCGTCGTGCTTTACGAGGACCGTCACGCGGCCGAGGAGGCCTATCTCAAGGCGTTCGCAGAACTGATGGTCATGCACGCAAAGCACGGGGCGCAGCTCGCCCGTCAGTTCGCGATCGCGAAGACGACGACGGAGCTGCACGAGCTGAACCTCGCGAAGGAAAAGCTCCGCTACGCGGAGGAGATGCAGAAGGCCGTGCAGAACCGGTCTTTCGGGCTGATGAACATCGGCAAGCGGTTCACCGCGGCGATGGGGATGGGGAACCGATGAGCGCCGACGCTCAGACCGGTCGGCGGTCCGTCGTGATCGACGTGCTCGGCGTTCCGGCCCCGCAGGGCTCGAAGCGGGCGTTCGTCGTCGGCAACCGCGCCGTGATCAGCGAGGACTCGAAGAAAACCGCCCCCTGGCGGGACAGCGTCTCGGCGGCGGGCGTGGCCGCCATGGCGGGCGCTCCGGCGTTCGACGGCGCGCTACGCGTGGAGATCGAGTTCCGGATGCCGCGGCCCCGCTCGGTGAAGCGGGCGCGCCCGTCGGTGAAGCCCGACGTCGACAAGCTCGCCCGCGCGGTGCTCGACAGCCTCTCCGCCGCCGCGGTCATCGTCGACGACGCGCGCATCGTCTCGCTCAGGGCCGAGAAGGTCTACGCCGACATCTCTGGCGCGACGATCCGGGTGAGCGAGGTGCTCGCGTGACCGCCGCACTCGCGCCTGTCGGATACGCGCGCCCCACGGTGCCCTGGAACGGCCTCACCGTCACCGACCTCTTCTGCGGTGCGGGCGGGTCGTCGTCGGGCCTCGTGGAAGCGGGATACCGAGTCGTCATCGCGGCGAACCACTGGGCACTCGCGATCGAGTCGCACCAGATCAACCACCCCGACACCGACCACTCGCAGGCGGACATCTCGCAGGTGAACCCGGCGTACTTCCCGAAGACGCACGTGCTGTGGGGGTCGCCGGAGTGCACGAACCACTCGATCGCGAAGGGTGTGAAGCGTCAGCGGGCACAGGATCAGGCGCTGTTCGAGCTGGACGGCACTCGCCCGCTGGCCGACGAGGCCGCGAACCGCTCGCGCGCCACGATGTGGGACATTCCCCGATTCGCCGAGCACCACCGCTACATGGCGATCATCCTCGAGAACGTCGTCGACGCGTACCGGTGGGACCAGTTCGAGGCGTGGCAGATGGCGATGCGCGCCCTCGGCTACCGGATGCAGTTCGTGTGGCTGAACAGCATGCACGCGCAGATCGGCGGGCTCCCGGCGCCGCAGTCTCGCGACCGCATGTACATCGTCATGTGGCGCGAGGATCTCGTGTCGAAGGACCGCCCCGGCCCCGACGTCGGAAAGTGGACGCGCCCGATGGCGGTGTGCCCCGAGCACGGCGAGGTGCAGGCCGCCCAGGCGTTCAAGAAAGCCGAGCAGTGGGGCCGTTACCGCGCGCAGTACGTCTACCGGTGCCCGAAGTGCTGGCTCCCGATCGAGCCGGGGTGGCTGGCCGCCGAGTCGATCATCGACTGGTCGCTGCCTGCGCCCCGCATCGGCGACCGCTCGAAGCCCCTCGCGCCCAAGACGCGCGAGCGCATCCGCCGAGGCATTGAGCGCCACTGGGCCCCGATCATCGCGAAGGCCGCCGGCAACACGTACGACGGCGTCACGACCGGGTCGGGTTACCTCCGGGTCAGCGATCTGGACTCGCCCATCCCAGCGCAGACGGGCACCGCCGAGCACGGCCTCGCGATGCCGCCGGCGTTCCTCGCGCAGTTCCGCGAGCGGGACCGGACGCAGACGCTCGACAAGGCGCTGCCGACGGTCGTCGCCGACGGCGCGGGCCAGGCACTCCTGGTGCCGGTCGAGGGCCGCGACGGTAAGAGCGCGGCATCCGTCGCGGATCCGCTGCGCACCCAGTCGACGCGGAACGAGACGGGCCTGCTGGTCCCGTACTACTCGAAGGGAGCCTCGCGGCCGACGAGCGACCCGATGGGCACGATCACGACTGTCGACAGCGCGGGTCTCGTCGTGCCGCTGCGCAACCACGGCGTCGCGAAGCCGACCTCGCATCCGATCGACACGGTGAGCGCGGAGGGGAACCACCATGCGCTCGTGCTGACGAACACGCACCAGAACCGTGCGCGCCCCGTGACCGAGCCCCTGCCGACGGCGACCACCGCCACGACGCAGGCGCTCATTATGCGGAACAACCTGGGCGGCGCCGAGATGACGACGCCCGCGATCGAGCCCCTGCGGACGTTGACGACCGGCGGTCACCAGTCGCTGCTGGAACCGGGCGCGCCCATCAGCCTCGACGTCGACGACGCGGGCTTCCGCATGCTCGAGCCTCACGAGATCCAGCTCGGCATGGGCTTCGCCGCCGACTACCACCTCGTCGGATCGAAGCGGGACAAGGTCAAGCAGGCCGGGAACGCCGTCACTCCGCCCGCCGCGCGCGACCTGGGCCATGCCGTCGCCGAGTTCCTCCTCGCGGTGCATTCGTGAACTGGGCGCCCGACACCCTCCCCCGGGTCCGCCGCGCGTGCGGCGCGTGCCCGGGATGCCACCCCGGCCGCCAGTTCGGTGGCGACGAGTGCTGCCGCCGTTCCACCTGCCCCTGCCACGAAGGAGACACCGTGTCCGATCGACGCGTCCCCCGCCGCCAGCTCGAAGCGCTGTCCCGGCGCGACGGGTTCGTGTGCGTGTGGACGGCAACCGAGGGCGACCGTCTCGTCCCGCAGCACCGTCAGGGCGGGATGGGCGGCCGCCCTGACAAGCACCGCACCGAGAACCTCCTCTGGCTCGACTCGCTCCTCAACGGGGGCATCGAGGCGGACGCCGACCTCGCCGAGATCGCGAAGGCGTACGGCATCAAGGTCCCCATCTGGGTGCCCGATGTGGCCGCGGTGCCGGTGTTCTTCGCGCACGAGCACGCCTGGTTCCTCCTCGAGGGCGACGAGCGCCGGGAAATCAGCGCCGTCGAGGCCCTCGACCGGATGCACCAGATCTACGGGGACGAGTACTTCGCGTGGAAGGCTCGCGCGGACCAGTCGCCCCGGGCCGCGCTGCTCGCGCTGAGGGGGTCTCGCTGATGCGTATCCGCAGCACGAAGCCGGAGTTCTGGAAGAGCGAGCGTGTTGCGCTCCTGTCGTGGGAGGACCGTCTCCTTCTCAAGGGGCTGGAGTCGTACGTCGACGACAACGGCGTGGGCCGCGACGACGTCGCCCTGATCGTCGGTGACCTCTTCGCTCGCGACATGTTCGCGAATCCTCGCGAGACCGTCGCGAGGGTGTCCGAAGGTCTTTCCCGCATCGAAACGGCCGGACTTATCCACAGGTACGAGGCCGAGGGGACGCGGCTGCTGTTCGTGTCGTTCTGGGAAAGCATCCAACGGATCGACAAGCCCGGGCGGGGAAGAATGCCCAGGCCAGACGGCACAACCGAGTTCGGAGACTCCGACATTCGCGAGAGTGTCGCGAAACGTCGCGAGACCGTCGCTCCTGGAACAGAGGAACAGGGGAACAGAGGAACAGAGGAACAGGGTGTTCTCGCGCGCGTGACCCCGACCGCTGAACTCGAAGCAGCCTTCGCTCACGCCTACGCCGCCTGGCCGAAGAAGACCGAACGGAAGCAGGCGTTCGACCGGTTCAAGATCGCCGCCCGCCGCCGCCCCTTCACCGAGCTCGTCGCCGACATCGTCCGCTTCGGGAACGCGTACGCCGAGACGACGGAGACGAAGTTCGTCCCCGCGCTGGGCGTGTGGATCGGTCACGAGCGGTGGACCGACGATCTCCCCGCGGCCCGCACCCCCCGCCCCGCCCCTGCCGCGCGCCCGACGCGCGGTCAGGAGCACCTCGCCTACATCGCCTCTCTCGGCGAACCCACTCACCAGCAGGAGATCGAACGATGAACACTCAGGAAGCGGCGAAGCTCCTCGCGGTCGCCGCGGGCTTCGACAACCGCCGCCCCGACGACCTCGCGACCGCCGCGTGGCGCGAACTTCTCGGCGACTTCACGTACGAGCAGTGCCGCGCCGCGATCGTCGCCCACTACCGCGACCCCGCGACCCGGCACCAGTACCTCACCGCCGCGCACGTGCTCGACCGCGTCGAGGCGAACGCCCGCACGAAGACCGCCGACGTCGAGACCGACGTGCGCTCGGCGAAGGCGCGCGGCATCGTCCCCGCCGACTGGCCGCGCCGGCAACCGCTCGACCCGGAGGCCGCGTACCGGCTGCAGGCCGCGCGAGAGCGGGACCGGCAGGAGTCCATCCGCCACACGACCGGCGCGATCGAGGCCGGAGCATGACCGTCTCGGTGAACTTCGCGGACCAGGCGTGGGCGCGCCTCGCAGTCCTGGCGGACGGGATCGGCATCACCGTCCCCGAGCTGCTCGAGGACGCCGCGCAGCGTCTCCTCGTCGGCACGTCCCGGTTCGCGAAGGACCAGCCCCGCCGGGCGGAGCAGCTCGCCCGCACCCGCGCCGTGCACAAGCAGATGCTCACGTCGCAGATCATCCGGCTCCGCGCGCAGGGCCGCACGGTCATGCAGATCGCGGACGCGGTCGGCTACTCGTCGTCGTACGTGTCGAAGATCCTCTGCGAGAACGGCGCTCGCACCCACAAGACCCATACCGAAAGGACAGCAGCATGAGCAAGCGAGACACCCGCCCGATCGAGGTCGGCGACAGGTTCGAGACCCGCGATGCCCGCGATGGCGGGAAGGTCGTCGAGGTCGTGGAGGTGAAGCGCAACGCGCTCGGAGCCATTCGCTACCTGATCCGCACCGAGGTCCATCCCCGCAACCCCTCGGCTGTGGGCCGCGCCGTCCGCGTGCAGGAGAGCACCCTCCGCGGCGCCTACAAGCGGGTGAGCCGCTGATGGCCGGCGAGACGATCATCACCGTCGTCGGCAACCTCACCGCTGACCCGGAGCTGCGGTACACGCAGAACGGCCTCCCCGTCGCGAACTTCACCATCGCGAGCACCGCGCGCACCTTCGACCGGCAGGCGAACGAGTGGAAGGACGGCGAGGCGCTGTTCCTGCGGGCGTCGGTGTGGCGCGAGTTCGCGGAGCACGTCGCTGGGTCGCTGACGAAGGGGTCGCGTGTCATCGCGACCGGGCGGCTCAAGCAGCGCTCGTTCAAGGACAAGGAGGGCAACGACCGGACGGCGATCGAGCTGGAGGTCGACGAGATCGGGCCGAGCCTGAGGTACGCGACGGCGCAGGTGACGCGCGCCGCAGGCGGTACGGGCTCGACTGGCGGTCGATCGGGTGCCACGGCGGGTGACGAGCCCTGGGCGACGCCGGGAGCGGCTCAGGCGGGCGCTGCGGACGCGTGGGGAGGTGGCGGACATGGCGACGACACCCCGTTCTGAGCCCCTCTGCCCGGAGTGCCGGGACGGAAAGTGCCGCAACTGCATCGAGCAGGCGATGACCGACGACGAACTGGCGCCCTGCGGGTGCCCCAACCACGAGGAGACCCCGTGCGCATCCTGACCGTTCGCCAGCCATGGGCTCACGCGATCATTCACGGCGGTAAGGACGTCGAGAACCGCGTCCGCAACGTCGCGGGGGACTACCGCGGACCGGTTGCGATTCACGCGGCACTGCAACGCGACGATGACGGCTGGGTCAGCTCCGGTCGTTATGCCCTCACGAGAACGATGGACCGCGGCCAACCGGCCACCCTCGGCGCGATCATCGGCGTCGTTGACCTCGAGGACGCGCACCTGGTGAAGCAGTCCAACGGCATAAGCAACGTCTGCTTCGACAATCACACGCCTGTCGGACGGATCTGCTCACCGTGGGCGCAGAACTACATCGAGTTCCCCGCCTACTCGGGGTACCACCTCGTGCTCGCCAATCCGCGACCGCTGAAAGATCCGGTTCCGTACCGGGGGGCGCTCGGACTCCGCCGCCTCGACGACGACACCACCGCGCGCATCCTCGCGCAGATCGGAGAACAGGCATGACGCTCGTCTGCGCAACGAACGACGGCCTCTCCGGCATCCGCGCGTGCACGACGCTCGGCGAGCACCGCGTTACCTGCCTCGACCACCCCGGCTGGGACGAGAAAACCCGACCCGGCACCTGCCGCGGGTGCCTCCCCCTCGCTGCCGAGGTCGGGTTCCTCTGCCGCCACTGCTGGGAGCTCGTCGAGACCGCCTACGCCGGGTGGCAGCGGTGGTCGACGCTCATCGTCGCCGCCGGCGGGCGCGCCGTCACCGCGACGGGAGGGGGTGGGTCGTCGGCGCTCGGGTACTCGAACCTGTCGCTCGCCATGCTCGAACTCGACGCCTGCAACCGCCACCTCGCGACCCGGGAGGACCGCACCCTGCTCATGTGGGTGAACACGCCCGCCGGCGCCGGACACGCGATCCAGTTCGCGCACGCCGCGCTGAACGCGTACCGCACGCTCGAGGTCGAGGAACGCGCGAAGGTAACCCCGCCGCCCGCGCGGTGCCCCGAGTGCGGCCTCCTCACGGCAACACGGAACCGGGAGCGGGTCGTCGGCGCGTTCACCGTCGTCGAATGCCAGCACTGCGGCCACCGCCTCGACAAGATCCGCACCGGCCCCGACTCCTGGACCGGATCGCGCGCCTGCGAGCACGACAACGGCGCCGAGCACCTCGCGTGCACCGACGTCGACTGCGGCTGCTGGTGCCACCACTACGGCACCAAGTCCCGCCGCGCCGGCATCGAACTCCTCTGGGACGCCGACCTCGCCACCGCCGCCCCCGGCTCCGCACCCCGCGACGCCTGGACCATCGACGACGCCCACACGATCACCCGGCGCACCGCCGACACCGGAAGGAAGACCGCATGACCACCACAGACGTTGTTCTCCCCGGCGCAGAGAAGTGCCCCGGACACCTCGAATGGTCCGCTTTCGGCGCGATGTACCCCGACACCGTGTGCGCCAGCGCGCTCAGGTGGGCTGATGGCTACCAGGGGACCGGCCTGTGCGATGCTGACGACGCATTCCGAGAGAAGGGCATTCCCTGCCCGTTCTGCGACCCGGACGGATTCATCGACTACCAGTGGTCGGTCAGCGACGGCGAACACGTCATCCTCTGGGAAGCCGACGAGACCGCCGTTCACCCCGACACCGATATCCACTTCCACGATGGCAAAGCGCTGTGGTGGACAGCGACTCACCCAGACCGCGGCGAAGAGCGGGTGCTGTTTCGTTCGATCATGGACCGCTGGGACGAGGTAGAAGCGGAGGTTCACCCGTGACCGCCTCCACAGTGCCGACCTTCGCCGCCTGGCACACCGCCGCCGAGGAGAGCTTCGACCGGATGCGCGCCCACGCCGTCGAGGAGCTGTCCGCTCTGCTCGGCGAGGACGTGCACCTCGACGAAACCGGCGCGATCGTCCTGGACGAGGACCAGCGAGACCGGCTTCTCGCCGCCGTACCGACCACCACCGCGCCCGGGTTCCCGTACGAGACCGCCTGGGGCGTCCCGATCCGGCGCGCCGAGGCGGACGCGCTCAACCACCCGAATGGGAGCGCATCGTGACTGTCTACGTCGATGACATGTTCATGAAGGCCACCGTCCCAAACGGTGCTCGCAAGGTCAGCGGCGAGTGGTGCCACATGCAGGCCGACACCCGCGAAGAACTCGACGACATGGCCGACAAGATCGGCTTGCGTCGCTCGTGGATTCAGTACCCGGGCACGTGGAAAGAGCACTACGACGTGACGCGCCCGCGTCGGGACGCCGCTATCGCGGCCGGCGCGGTGCCAGTGGGCATGCTCGAACTCGCCCGCATCCGCAAGCGGTGGCGCGAGGAACACAGATCGAGCGTGCAGGAGTGCGAGTGCTCCGAGTTCGCGCAGCAGCATGCGATCACGGACCCAGGATGCCCGGCTCACGAATCGAGTGATCCGTCATGATCGACGCAATCGAGCGCGTGCGCGAGGTGTGCGCCAAGGCTCTGGCGGTCAAGGTCGCCGGGTCGGGCGAGGGTGAGGCGGCCATGGCTGCCATGGCGTCCGTCATCCTCCGCATCCTGGACGGCGCAGAACCGAACGTGCGGGAGTCCGATGGCTGACGTGCAGCTTCCCGCCTGGATCACCGTCAAGGTCGCGGCCGCCGTCGTCGGGAAGGCTGAGCGCACCGTGTACCGGTGGATCGACCGCGGCCTGCTCGCCACCGACACGGACGGCGAAGGCCGCACCCTGGTCCCGTCGAAGGCGGTCGGGCGCGTGGCCCTCACGCAGAAGCGCGGACGCCCCCGGGGCATTCCGACACGCCGCTGATCGGGCCGCCCGGAAAAGGTGCAAATGTGTCAAAACAGGCAGGATAAGAACTAGATGGTGGATCACTCCGCCCACGACGAAGCCCCGGCCCACACCACGTGGAAACCGGGGCTTCGACGCGCGGGATCAGCCCTTCTCGACCGTCACGCTACCCGGCTGCGGACCGCCCGACGCATACCGATACGCCAACGCCAGGTCCGCAAGCGCTGCCGCCTTCGGTGCTGAGTTCAGCGACGAGCTCAGAACCGTCTTCGTGTGCTCCTCGATCGCCGCGAAGAGCGCCGCCTGCGTCTCTCTCTGCCCCATGACATTCCCCAATCCGCCGAGCCCTGCGCTCAGCACTGGTCTCCAACGTACGGGCAACCCCCGACACCCCACAGGGCAAGAGGCCCGCGAAGAGGTGACACCCCATGGCGTCCATCAGTCCCGAACAGCGTCAGCGGGTCCTCGACCTCCACGCCACCGGCACCCCCCGCAACGAGATCTCCCGCCTCACCGGCATCAGCGCTGGGTCCGTCACCAACATCTGCCGCGACGCCGGCCGGTCCTTTGACCGGTCAGCGACGAAACAGGCGTCTGAGGCTCGCGCGGTGGATCTCGCGGCGGGTCGGCTTCGTCTGGCGGAGAAGATGCTGGCGGCCTCGGAGGCAATGCTCGACACCATCGACGACCCTTACATCGTCTTCAATTTCGGTGGCAGCGAGAACACGTACAACGAGCACGAGCTCGACTCGGCGCCGGTTGAGGTGAAGCGGAACATCATCACGACGGCGGGGATCACGTTCGACAAGCTGACCCGCATCGTGGAGAAGTCCGACAGCGGGCTCGAGCAGGCTGCTGGTGTGCTCGACACGATTGCGGCCGGGTTCACGGCTGCGGCTGAGCGGTACCGGGCCGCCGAGGCGACACCCGATGAGGGTTGACGAGCTCGAACGTCTCGTCTCTCGTGCGCAGCTGCTTTCCCTCGTCGACGCGGCGAAGTTCAAGCTGGCCCTGTGGTTCGGTGCTGTCTCCTCCGGGAAGACGGTGATCAGCCTGTGGGCGTTCCTGCTCGCGGTGCGTGTGGCCCCGAAGACGGGGATTATCGTGATCGTCGGTCGGACGATGACGACGGTGTACCAGAACGTGTTCGTCCTGTTCCAGAACACGTCGATCTTCGGGACGCTGATCGCGTCGCAGGTCAGTTACACGCCCGGCGCCTCGTCCGCCCGCATCCTGGGCCGTGAGGTCATGGTCATCGGCGCGTCGAACAAGGAAGCCGTCGGCCGTATCCAGGGTTCGACGGTGGCGCTCGCGTACGTCGACGAGGCCGCGCTCCTCCCCGAGGAGTTCTGGAACATGCTCGTCTCCCGCCTCCGCGTCGACGGTGCTCGCCTCCTCGCGACGATGAACCCCGCTTCCCGGAACCACTGGATCAGGAAGAACTGGATCGTCCCCGGGCCGGCGAAGAACCTCATCAGCTTCCACTTCACGATGCGCGACAACCCGAACCTCCCGGCCGACTACATCGCCGACATGGAGGCGTCGTTCTCCGGCGTGTTCTACGACCGGATGATCAAGGGCGAGTGGACGAACGCTGAGGGCGCCGTCTACCCGATGTGGGATCCCGCCCGGCACGTCATCCCCTTCGCGGACATGCCGCGCCTGCGGGACGTCATGGGCATCGGGATGGACTACGGCACGACGAACACGACCGCGGCGCTCATGCTCGGCGTGTCCGACGAGGCGAAGCCCCGCCTGGTGCTGATGGACGAGTGGCGGTACAACCCGAAGGACCACAACGACCTCCGCCTCACCGACGCGGCCCTCTCGCAACGGTTCCGGGCGTGGCTCCCGCAGGATCACACGCCGTACCCGCTGACCGTGCAGCCGAGGTTCCTGATGCTCGACCCGGCCGCCGCGTCGATGCACATGCAGATGCAGCAGGACCTCCGCGGCACCGGCCTCACCCCGTGGCCGGCGGTGAACGACGTGCTCCCCGGTATCCAGACGATCGCGACCGCCCTCGACGCGGGGCAGCTCGTCGTCACCGACCGATGCACGGGCTTCACCGAAGAGGTCACCGAGTACCGGTGGGATGCGAAGGCCACGGACGCCGGTGAGGACCAGGTCGTGAAAGAGAACGACCACAGCCTCGACGCGGGCCGGTACATCGCCCACTCGACGACGAACTACTGGAAGCCGCAGCTCGCGGCATAAGCCCCGCAGAAGGGCGTGAGTCGTGTCGAGGTCATGAGCCTGCACGGCGGCGTCGCGCACCGCCCTTCACCTCGCGCCCTCTGCGGCTTCACATCAACCCAAGGGGGTCTCCTGTGCCGATCCCCGAGCAGAACACGGCCTGGCCTCCCGCCCCGTGGGATGAGGCGTACAAGGCGTACGCGCTGAACGAGGCGTGGCAGCTGGGCGACACCGCGACGCTGGAGCGGCTGTACTCGTCCGACCGGCAGGCCGCCGCGACGCACACGCACCGCGGTCAGGCGTACCGTGGTGGGCTCGTCGGCGCCGCGTCGAAGATGTTCTGGGGCCGCCCCGTCCCGGCGAACGAGAACCGCACCCGCATCCACGTCCCCGCCCCGGCCGACCTGGCGACGCTGTCGTCGGATCTGGTGTTCGCGGAGCCGCCGGAGGTGTCCCTCGGCACCGACAGCACCGAGAAGGGCAAGGCGCGCCTCGACCTCATCGCCAACAGTGAAGCCGCGCACGCCACCTGGAACACCATGGGCGAACTGAAGGCCGCGCTCGGCGCGACGGTCATCACCTCCGCGTGGGACACCGACGTCGCCGATCACGTGTGGCTCGAGGTCGCCGCCGCCGACGTCGTCATCCCCGTATTCCGCCGCGGGGTCATGGTCGAGTGCACCATGTGGACCGAGTACCGCGAGGACCGGACGCAGGTCGTCTACCGTCACCTGGAGCACCACGAGGTCGGCGCGATCGAGCACGCCCTGTTCCGCGGGACGGAGACGAACCTCGGGAGGCGGGTCCCGCTGCAGGACCGCCCCGAAACGGCAGGCCTCGCGGGTCTCGTGAACGAGGACTCCCGCATCCTCACGGGCATCGACCGGCTCACCTGCTCGTACAACCCGAACATGCCGACCCGTGCGTGGCGGAAGAAGGGCGTTCTCGCGAACACGGGCCGCTCCGACTACGCCGGCCTGCACGGCCTGTTCGACGCGCTGGACGAGACGTTCTCGTCGTGGATGCGTGACCTCCGCCAGGGCGCGGGCCGCATCCTCGTCCCCGACGCGATGCTCGACTACCTCGGCCCCGGCATGGGTGCGGCGTTCGACATGGGGCGCGAGGTGTTCGCCGGTCTCAACTCCCCCGGGAAGCCGGGCGAGCTGATGATCGACAAGGTCCAGTTCGAGATTCGTGTCGAGCAGCACGAGCGCACCGCGTTCGCCCTCTACCGCGAGATCCTCCGCGCCGCCGGCTACTCGCAGTCGGCGTGGGGTGACTACTCCGGTGGTGGGCAGGGCGGCACGCAGACCGCGACGGAGGTCGACGACCGGAACAAGGCGTCGGAGCGCACCCGCGACAAGAAGATCCTGTACGACCGGGCTGCGATCAGCCGTCAGGCGTCGGTCGCGCTCGAGCTCGACGGGAAGCTGTTCCCCGGGAAGGGTGGCGGCCGGTTCGAGCAGCCGACGGTGATCTTCCCCGACGTGTCGCAGGAGGACCCGGAGAAGCTCGCGCGGACCCTGTCGCTCCTGGATGCGGCCGGGGCGATCAGCCTGTGGGAGAAGGTCGCTCGCGCGAACCCCGACTGGGGTGAGGACGAGATCAAGGCCGAGGTTGGCCGCATCCGTGAGGACCGCGGCACCGCGCCCGACCCGGCGACGTTCGACGGCGACGACGAGGACCCCGAAGACCCGGAGGACGCGTGATGGACGAGTTCCCCCGCTGCGCGCACTGCGGCCAGAGGATCGAGCGCATCAACTTCGCGCTCGGCCCCGAGTGGCGGCACTGGCCCTCGCCGTACGGCAACTACCGCACGAGCGAGAAGTACCGCATCTGCCACTCGACGACGGTAGCGACGCCCACCAGCGAGTGACCCGGGGGGTGACCGGTGGCGCTGTTCAAGCCGGACCCCGACCGCAGCATCGAGGACATCGTCGAGGACCTCGGCCGGGAGATCGCCGACCGGTTCCGCGACGCCGAGGACGAAGCGATCGCCGAGGTCGCCGCTCGCGCACGCCGCGACATGGACCTCTCCTCCCGACTGCCGGAAGCGGCCGCCGGCGCGGGGCTCACCGTCGCGGAACGGCGGGAGCAAAACCGCATCCTCGCCGAGCTCGCCGCGCACCGTGCACGGGCCCTGAACGAGCTCGCCCGCATCGGTGAGCGTCTCGCGGACGGTCTCGCCCCCGGTGGCCTGGCCGCGCGGATCGTCGCCGCCGCCGCGCTCGAGGGGGAAGCCGCTGCCGCGGTCACTCTCGGCATCGGCGTCGGCAACGTTCGGCCCGTCCCGTTCACGTCGACCGCGGCTCAGGCCGCGTCTATGGTGGCCGTGTCGCTGGAGAACCGGCTGACGAACCTGCGGGAGCGGATCACCCGGTACCCGCGGGACGCGTACCAGCGGATCGTCGCCATGTACACGCCGTCCACGCTCCTCGGCATCACGACGTCGCAGGTGCAGCAGGCGCGGATCGTGCAACGGTTCCTCGCCGAGGGCATCACCGGCTTCGTGGATCGGTCCGGGCGCCGGTGGACGATCGGCGCGTACGCGGAGATGGCAGGGCGCACCAGCGTCGCCCGCGCGTACAACGACGCCGGCGTCCGGCGGATGCAGCAGAACGGCATCCAGCTCGGCACGATCAGCGGCGGCGCCGATGCGTGCCGGAAGTGCGCACCGTGGATCGGGAAGATCGTGTCGTTCGACGGCACGACCGGCGACGTCGTCCTCCCCCACGCGACCCGCGACGAACCGGTCACCGTGCACATCGACGGGACCCTCGCGCAGGCGCGCGCCGCCGGGTGGGGACACCCGAACGACCGGTGCAAGATCAACGCCTACTCCCCTGGCCTCGCGATCCCGCAGCGGGACTTCGAGTACGACAAGCAGGCCGAGCACGAACGCGCCGAGCAGCGCCGCCTCGAGCGGGAGATCCGGTCAGCGAAACGCGACCAGGCCGCCGCCATGACGGACACGGAACAGCGCCGCGCCGCGCGCGACGTCGCGAAGGCGCAGGCGGAGATGCGCGCGTTCCTCAAGCAGACCGGCCGGAAACGCTCCTCGTACCGCGAGCAGCTGCACTTCGCCGACGGATAGATCAAGGAGAGCGACCATGAATCGAACGGGAACGCCCACACGCTTCCGACGCCCTCTCGTCCATTTGCGTCAGCGCACACGGGACGGCAGCCTCGCCCACCGCATCCTCACGATCGCTCAGGAGCGACGTCCCTGGTACGACTGGGGCGCCCGCCTGATGGTACTCGTGGGCCAGTTCCGCACCGGGTCCTACGACACACCCCGCGGCCGAGACCTCTGGTATCGCTTCGAAGCCGAGAACGAGCACCGCGGGCGCATCATCAAGACCCGCACCTACGCCAACGTGCGCGCCACCCGCGAGCAGGACTTCTCATGGCGCATCTTCGACGTGCAGGACGACGGACACACGGTGAAGGTCGGCCACTACGGCGGCCAGATCACCCACTTCGGGCTGAGCCGGCGTGAGATGAAGCTCTTCCGTCGATGGGACTTCTGGGAGTGCCGCGTGCGCGGAGAATGGTTCGGCCTCCGCCGGTGGCTGTACCACCTCGGCCTGCACCACCACGTCGACCTCCGCAAGCCGTTCGCGTGCAACGCCACGCCCAAGCGCGGATCCGGCGGATACTCCCACTGGCACTGCGAGCTCCGCGGCCGCCACGAGGTGCACCGGTTCCGCAACTACACCTGGCCCGGGGGCACCGCGCGCGTCGAATACGACCCCATCCCGGCCTGACAGACCCGGGAGGGGCGTCAACGCGGTCCCCGCTGTGAAGCCGCGAAGGACGCTCACGACGCTCTCCTTACAAGCGAGGCGTACCTGCGCCCCTCCCCACACACTCCGCGGCCGTCGTCGGCCCTGCACTTCGACGGCTGCGGTCCCCTCACACGTCGCTCACCGCAGGGGTGCAGCGAACCCACGAGCAGGAGGCTCACCCATGACCACCGTCCGCGTCTACACCAAGCCGGACTGCCGGCAGTGCGACCTCACCAAGACCCTGCTCACCAAGCGCGGCGTCGACTTCACCATCGAGGACCTCACCGACCCCGGCAACCTCGCCGCCGCGAAGGCCCTCGGCCACCAGTCCGCGCCCGTCGTCATCGCCGGCGAGGAGTCGTGGGCGGGGTTCCGCCCCGACCTGATCGGCGAACTCGCCGACCGTCTCACCGAGGAGGTGCCCGCGTGAGCACGCAGACCCGCACCCTCGGCCCGCAGTTCGCCCCGGTGTTCGACCGCCCGTTCCTGCGGTACTTCGACGGCGAGAACGGCGCACCCGGCGGCACCCCCACGCCCGCGGCTCCCGCCGAGCCCGCCGCACCCGCGGCCCCGGCGACTCCGCCCGCACCGACTCCCCCGCCGGCACAGCCCGCTCCCCCGGCCACGCCCCCGGCCCAGCCCGAGCCGGTGAACTTCCGCGGCAACCCCGACGAGTACGTCCGCGAGCTCCGCCAGGAGGCGCGCGGCCACCGCGAGTCGTTCGAGAAGGAGCAGAGCGAGCACACCGCGACGAAGGCCGAGCGCGACGCCGCCGCCGCCGAGCGTGACACCCTCAAGCGCGAGCGGGCCGTGCTCCTCGCCGCGCCCCGCCTCGGCGCCCACGCCGACCTGCTGCTCGACTCCTCGAGCTTCACCAAGACCCTCGCCGGAATCGACCTCGCCGACCAGGCAGCCGTCGACAAGGCGATCACAGACGCGCTCGAGAGGAACTCGGCGTTCAAGGCAGGACCCACTCTCCCCGGAGCAAGCGGCCCCGGGCACCAGGGCGGCCAGCCGACCCCCACCACCACCCCCTCCCTCGACGGCGCAGTCAAAGCGCGCCTCGGGGGCTGACTCCTCTGAGGGAGATGAAACATGCCCGTATCCATCGCAGAAGCGAAGAAGAACGCGACCGACGATGTCGACGTGGCGGTGATCGACGAGTTCCGTAAGGAATCGACCGTCATCGACTCGCTGATCTTCGACGACGTCGTGAACCCCGCCGGCGGCGGCGCGACGCTCACCTACGGCTACCGCCGCCTCGCCACGCAGCGCAGCGCCGGATTCCGTGCGCTGAACACCGAGTACACGCCCGAGCACGTCACCACGACCCCCGTCACGGTGAATCTCGCGCCCCTCGGTGGCTCGTTCGAGGTCGACCGCGTCATCGCGAAGATCGGCCCCGCCGCGTCCGGCGCCGTCACGCTGAACCTGCAGCAGACCGTCAAGGCCACCCGCACGAAGTTCCAGGACGCCGTCATCAACGGCGACGTGGCGACCGACGCGAACGGCTTCGACGGTCTCGACAAGGCCCTCACCGGCTCGTCGACCGAGCTCGGCGTCGGCGCCGTGACCGACTGGTCCGACTTCGACACCAACGCCCGCGCCGAGCACCGCGCGCTCGACAAGATCGACGAGTTCCTCGCCGCTCTCGACGGCGCGCCGACCATCATCCTCGGCAACGCATCCGCGCTCGCCCGCGTGCGCGCCGCGGCCCGCCGCGCCGGCCAGTACACCAAGGACCCCGTCGAGGGCCTCCTCGGGGTCAACGGCCGCCCGATCGAGCGTGAGACGTACGGTGGCGTGCTGTTCGCCGACCCGGGCAACAAGCCCGGCACGAACAACCCGATCATCCCGATCGCCACGCGCACCGTCGGCGGCTCGTCCGTGACCGGCCTGACCGACCTGTACGCGTACCGTGTCGGCCTCGACGGCTTCCACGGCGTGTCCATCGTCGGCGGCCAGCTCGTGCAGACCTGGCTCCCCGACTTCACGTCGGCCGGCGCCGTCAAGAAGGGCGAGGTCGAGCTCGGCCCGATCGCCGTCGCCCTCAAGGCCACCAAGGCAGCCGCCGTGCTGCGCAACGTGAAGGTGCGGTGATCGACATGGCGAAGAAGACCATCAAAACGCCCGTCGAGGGCTTCGACGGCATCGTCGCGGGCGTCCGGTTCGTCGACGGCGTGGGCTCCACGGACGACGAGGGCGCTATCGCGTACTTCGAGCGTCAGGGGTACACCGTCGGCGGCCACGTCGACGAGGACGCTGAGCGGGACTTCCCCCTGGGCGACCCGTCCGACAAGTGGACGAAGACGCAGCTCCTCGCGTACGCGAAGGCGCACGGCATCCAGATCGAAGCCGACGTGAAGACGAAGGACGACATCTGGGCGGCGATCAAGCCCGGCGGCACCCCGTACAAGGGCGTCACCACCCCGGAGGGTCAGGCGCTCGTCAACGACGCCACCGACCCGAAGGACGGCGAGGTCAAGGACCAGGCGGAACTGCCGGTCAAGTAACCGTCACCGCTCCCCGCACGGCGCGCACACGCCGTCGTGCGGGGAGCACCACGACACGTAGCTCAGATGGAAGAGCCACGGGACGCAGGTTCGAGTCCTGCCGTGTCGACCACCCAGAGGAGGCATCATGCGCATCATCCACCCCCAGGCTGTCGCCGGCCGCCAGAGGCAGTTCGACGTCGAGTTCATCGACGGTGTCGCGACGGTCGAGTCGTTGCACCCCGAGCGGGAGCTCGCGTTCCGTCAGCACGGGTTCCGCTTCGAGGAAGACCCCGAGGTCGTCGCCCCGTACCACGGGGGCCTCGGCGAGCCGATCATCGACCTCACCACCATGACGATCGCGCAGCTGCGCGAGATCGCCGAGATGGACGGTATCGACCTCCCGTCGAAGGCGAAGCACGCGGAGATCGTCGAAATCCTGTCCCGCCGCCCGATGGACCCCATCCCGGGCAGCGTCGAGAACGGTGACGGGTCGTTCGTCTCCCCCGGCGTTCCCGATTTCGGAAAGGCCGAGCTGCGCGACGGCATCTGGGCGGCGGTCAAGCCCGGCGAAACGCTGCCGGGTACGGAGGGCTGAGATGCAGCGCGTGTTCGCCACCCCCACGGACTACGCGAAGTACGCCGAGGAGGACTTCGACGACACCGATCTGCTGACGAAGCGACTGCGCTCTGCGTCCGTCGAGGTCGAGAAGCTGATCCGCGGCGCCGTGTACGACGTCGACGACGACGGCTACCCCACCGACGCCGACACCGCGGAGGACCTCGCGGAGGCGACGTGCGCGATCGTCGAGCACTGGGCCGACACCGACGACCCCCGCGGCATCGACGCGGTCCAGGGCGCGGTGAAGATCGGGTCCGTGTCGCTCGGCACGACGTCGTCCGGGTCGGACAACCTGTCCGCCAGCGAGAAGCTCGCGCGCCGCATCGGCGACAAGGCCGTCGACATTCTCACCACCGCGGGCCTGATCGGCGCCGCCGTCGCACACTCCTGAATTGCTTGACTGCATTCTGAACAGGCTGTCGTCGTGACCGGAATGACGGCCCATATTCTTTGACCAGCGAAGCGGACGAGGGGCACTGAACGGTGAAATACATGCATCGACCTGGCCCTACCCGGCTCGAAGACCTCCGGCGTCTTGAAGGACTCGAGAGGCGATATCGCTGGAGCCCCTGGAAAGCTCCCGCGATTCAGGGCTTGTGGATGGTGTCTGCTGGTCTGCCGAATCCCTACCCTGCTTCGGTTCTCCGGATGGCGCATAGAGATCCGAATGCAGCTGCAATCCTCTGGCGCCGAACGACCTAGATCCGGCTCGTTAGGAGGTCACGATGGCCCGCCTGCGAGCGAAGCACCTCCCCCACCGCGTCATCGTCCAGCCGTTCGACGGCGACGGCGCCGAAGGCGACATCTGGGGCGACGAGCGCGCGGACCGCCCCGCGTACGTCGAACAGAAGACCCGCCTCCGCGTCGACCGCCGCTCCACCTCCCCCACGTCTGGGCAGGAGATCACGTCAACGACGTTCGTCGTGATGCTGCCCGACGACGACACCGCACCCCGGTCACGTGTGACCGTGTGGGCGGGCACCCCGCGCGAGCGCACCGCCGAGGTCATCGACTCCGCGTTCTTCGACTACCGCGGCACCCCGTCCCACGTGGAGCTGTACCTCGAGTAGGGAGCGCCCATGGCCATTCGCGTGCAGGTGACGATGACGAACCGCCTCGGCGAGTTGACCGACGAGATTCGGGCGCGCCTCATCTCCGGCGAGAACAAGGCCGCCGAGCGCGGTCTCACCCTCTCCCGGCAGATGGTGCCCCTCGACACGGGAAACCTCTCCGGGTCCGGGACCGTGGAGCCGGCCGTCGACCCCGAGGAGGGCGCGGGCATCGTCTACGACACCCCGTACGCGGCCCGGCTGCATGAGCACCCCGAGTACGACTTCTCGAAGGACTCGAACCCGAACGCGCAGGGCAAGTGGGTGGAGAACGCCGTCGTGCAGAACAAAAAGGAGCTCGGCGACATCATCCGGAACGAGGTGCAGGGTGGCTGACGCGCCGGAGATCATCCTGAACCGCGCGCTCGCGCAGCTGCTGCACACCGCGGGCCTCGCGGTCTACCACCAGCTGCCGGGTGTCATACCGGAGCGAGCGATCCGCCTCGACGGCGTCATGCCGACCAGCGTCAACGAGTACACGCTGCTCACCCCGCTCCGCCCTGTCCCCGAGGGCCGCGCGGACATGGTCTGGCGCACGCAGATCTACACCCGACGCAAGGGCGGCGCCGCCGCCGCGCGCTCCTGGGGCGCCGACCTCCGCGCCGTGCTCGACCAGAAGGAGTACGTCCCCAACGTGCTCGGCATCGGCTGGGCGTGGGAGTTCTCCGCCACCGACTTCGACCCCGACTCGCAGGGACGCGCAGCCGTCGCCTCGACCTACTACTTCCGCGGCCGCCGGCCGTAGGAACCCCGCCGGAAGCGCCGGCACACCACCCACGAAGGAGGCGGCCATGGCCGACACCACCCTCTACGACACGATGGCGCCCTCCGCGGGGTCCGTCGCGCTCGCGCACCAGCGCCTGATCCGCATGCGGCAGAACGGCGTGTTCCAGAACATCACGGGCGACATCAACAACCTCGCCCTCAACCCGACGAAGATCAGTGTCCCCCGCGAGGTGTACGGCCAGAAGGGCCGCACCCGCGAGGACATCATCGGCTACAACTACGCCCCCACCTTCGACGTCGAGGTCGTCCGCGACCCCGTCACGAAGCAGATCGTCGCCGCCCAGGCGTGGTTCAAGGACCTCGTGTCCGCCGCGTTCTCCGAGGGCGAGGCGAACAAGCGCGAGTTCCAGCTGTTCACCGACGCGCTCGACGAGGACATGCCCGTCGTGCAGGGCAAGTTCTCTGTCGCGTACGCCGAGGGCAACACGGGCTTCGCCGACAAGGGCATCGTCCGCATCACCCTCCAGTCCGACGGCATCGTCCCGCGCATCACTTCCCCGCTCGCCGGGAACGGCGCGCCGATCCTCGAGTCCGCCACCCCGGCCGGTCTCACCACCGGTGACCTGCTCAAGGTCCGCGGGTACAAGCTCGGCACCGTCGTCAGCGCCACGATCGACGGTCAGGCGGTCACGAAGATCCTCAAGGTCGACGAGTACACCGTCGCCCTGCTGATCCCGGCGACCGTGTCCGGCTCGGCACCGATCACCGTCACCAACGACGCCGGCGCGTCGAACACGCTGCCGTACACCGCCGCGTAAGTCAGGGAGGGCAGGGACTCCATGACTGTGCACGCCGAGAAGGTCGGCCGCGACCTTCACCTCACGTTCGACGGCATCGACCAGCCGTTCGTCATCCACCCGCTCCCCGGCCGCGCCGGAGTGCAGATCACCGACACCTACCTCGCCGTCTCCGCCGGGCAGTCGAACCGCGCGCAGGACATGACCGAGGCGCTGCAGATCGCCGCGGACGGTGGCCGACAGAACGCGATCACCGGCCGGTGGGAACCGCGCCCCGACGCCGAGCAGACCAACTTCAACCGCATCGGCCTCGAGCTGTCGCAGGACGAAGCCGAGTCCATCCTGATGCCCGCGTTCTTCTGGCAGACGGTGCTCGGCCTCGACGGCGTGAAGGCGTACATCGAGGGCGGTGAGGGTCTCGCGGGCACCCTAAAAGCCACGGGGGCGCTGTCCCTGCGTTTGGGTCTCTTGGCCCGGCGGACATCGCCCGCGGCATCCGCGACGGCCTGATCATCGGCGTCGGCCGGCCCGACGCGAACGGGGTCTACCCCGAGCTGATCTACACCCCCGAGTGGCAGGCGCAGCGCGCGGCATCCGCCGAGCGGCACACCCGCCACGACGACGGCCCCGGCCTGACGACCTCCGAGTTCTGGGGGCTCGTCTGGCCGGAGCTGTTCGGCGAGGTGGAGCTCGACCTCGCCACCGCGGGCCTCATCCCCGACCTCGACCGCGCGCTCGACACCCGCCCGTGGCACACCGTCCGCGGCGCGATCTACCGCCTCCCCGACATCGACACGACATGGGTCGGGAAGGCGGTACGGCATGTTCGACGCGGGCGCACTGATCTTCAAGATCCAGACGGCGGGCGCGCAGACCTTCCGGTCGGACATGGCGTCCGCGGACCAGGCGATCGAGAAGGTCGGCCGGACTTCATCTGAGGCGACCCCGAAGGTCGAGCGCACCGGCGACGCCGTCGACAGGACCGGCAAGAAGGCGAAGGACGCGAAGGCTCCCCTCGACGAGCAGGCGAAGTCGACGAAGGGCGTCGGCGACGAGTCCGAGACCGCGGCGAAGAAGCAGCAGAAGCAGGCCCAGTCGACCGAGGAGCAGATCTCGGCGGCCCGGGAGCTGTCGAAGGTCCTCCTCGTCGCCGGTGCCGCCACTGCCGCTGTCGTGGCGCTGTCGGTGGCGAAGTACACCGAGTTCGACGAGGCGATGGCGCAGACCCGCGCCGCGACGATGGCGACCGCCGCGGAGCAGAAGCAGCTCGGCGAGGCCGCGCTCGAGGCCGGCGCCGACACCGCGTACTCGGCGTCCGAGGCCGCCGCCGCGGAGGAGGAGCTCGCGAAGGCGGGCCAGTCCGTCTCCGACATCGTCGGCGGCTCCCTGAACGGGGCGCTCGCCCTCGCCGCCGCCGGGCAACTGCAGGTCGCCCGCTCCGCCGAGATCATGGCGACCACGCTCACCCAGTTCCGCCTCCCCGCGTCCGAGGCTGCGCACGTCTCCGACGTGCTCGCCGCCGGCGCTGGCAAGGCTCAGGGATCCGTCGACGACCTCGCGCTCGCGCTGAGCTACGTCGGACCCCTCGCCGGGTCTGTCGGCCTCTCGCTCGACGAGACCGCCGGCACGATCGCGTACTTCGCGACGCAGGGCATCATCGGCGAGAAAGCCGGAACGTCGCTCCGCGGCGTTCTCGCGAGCCTCCAGGCGCCGTCCATGGCCGCGGAGAAGGAGATGGCGAAGTACAACATCACCGCCTTCGACGCGCAAGGCAACATGCTCTCCCTCGCCGGCATCGCCGACCAGCTGCGTAACAACCTCGGCGGCCTCACCGAGCAGGAGCGTCTCGCCGCGCTCGGCCGAATCTTCGGCAACGAGTCCCTCAACGCCGCGACGCTGCTCTACGAAGGCGGCTCCGCCAAGATCAACGAGTGGACCGACGCGGTCGACGACTCCGGGTACGCCGCGGAGCAGGCCGCCATGCGGCAGGACAACCTCGCCGGCGACATTGAGAAGCTCGGTGGAGCGTTCGACACCGCGCTCATCCGCACCGGATCCGGCGCGAACGAGATCCTCCGCCAGATGGTGCAGATCGCGACGCAGCTGGTCGACAGCTACGGGGAGATGCCCGCCCCGGTGCAGGCGACCGCGCTTGTGGTCGGCGTTGCTGCGGCCGCGATGCTGCTGTTCGCGGGCGGTGCCGTGCAGGTCCGAGCCCGACTGATCGAGCTGCAGGCCGAGTTCGCCAAGACCAACGCCAGTATGCGCACCACTGCCCTGGTCGGCGCTGGCGCGGCGCTCGCGCTCACCGGCATCGTCACCGTCATCGCGCTCGTCGTCGCCCGTCAGGCGGAGATGAACGCGGGCGCCGCCGAGTTCGCCGACAGCCTCGACGAGGTCACGGGCGCCGCGACGGAGAACACCCGCGCGATGATCGCGAAGAAGCTGGCCGACGCCGGCGTGTTCGAGCAGGCGAAGAAGGTCGGCCTCAGTCAGAAGGAGCTCACCGACGCTCTCTACGAGGGTGGAGCGGCCGCCGACGACGTCATCAAGCGGTTCAAGGACGCGAGCTTCGCCACGGGCGGCTTCGACATCGGCTTGCAGGACGCGAGCCGAGCCGTCGACGACATGAACACGCAGCTCATCGACTCGAAGACCCGCCACGATGACCTCAAGGCCGCCACCGAGGGGTCGACGGACGCGACGGGCGCCGGCACGGAGGTCACGAAGTCCGCGGCCGCGGCGTACGTCGAAGCCGCCGACGGCGCGGACACCCTCGAGGGTGAGCTGCAGCAGCTCATCGACACCATCAACGAGGCGAACGGGGTCGGGCAGGACGCGGTCAGCGCGAACATCGACTATCAGGACGCGCTCGCGAAGGTCGACGAGACCATCCAGAAGGCACGCGAGGGCCAGGAGGGCTACTCCCTGTCCCTGGACCAGGGCACGCAGGCAGGCCGCGACAACCTCGGCATGCTCAACGACCTCGCAGCCTCGTCGCAGGACGCAGCGGATAAGCAGTTCGCGCTCGACGGGAACACCCAGAATTACCGGTCGTCGCTCGAGGCTGGCCGTCAGGCCCTCATCCAGCGCGCACAGGACCTGGGGTACAACGCCGACGAGGCGCAGGCCCTCGCCGATCAGATCTACCGCATCCCGTCCGAGACGGAGTGGAAGATCATCGCGGACACTGCGTTCGCGCAGCAGCAGGTGGACTCGTACATCAGCCGCAACACCGGCCGCGAGATCATCGTGAAGATCGCGGGCGTACCCGTGGCGCAAGGCCTCGGCGGGTCGGGCGGCATCACGCAGGCCGACGGCGGCAAGGTCGAGTTCTACGCGAACGGTGGCCGCCGCGGCGAGAACCACGTCGCACAGTTCGCTCGCGCCGGCACCTACCGGGTGTGGGCGGAGGACGAGACCGGCGGCGAGTGGTACCTGCCCAACTCCCCCGCGAAGCGCGACCGGTCCCTGGTCATCGCGAAGCAGATGCTCTCCGAGTGGGGCTTCGACATGGTCCCGAAGGGCGCCGCGCCGGCCATCACCGGCGGCGGCGGCCCCTCGTCCGACCTGACCGGCCTCGACATCACTGGAACCCTCCATATCGGCGGAGACGGGCTGGTCCGGATCGTTGACGGCCGCATCGCGGAAGCCCGATACCAATCAGCCACGACCCTGAGCGGAGGGAGCTCCTCACGATGATGATCGCCACCCTCACCGCCCGCCCTGACATGGCCCCCGTCCCTCGCGTCGAGATCCAGCTGCAGGAGATGGACGCGTACGACGGCGGTGGCGCCGGGGCTGCACCGACGGGGAGTCTCGACGGCGGCAGCCCCGGCGCTACCGGCCCGGAGGCGACCGGTGGAACGGCGCAGATGGTCACCGTGAAGGTCCCGGACGACACCGCGCATATAACGCTCTGGCGGCGGGACGGCTCACGCCGACGGGAAGTGCGCGGTGTCATCGGCGCCGCGTTTTCGTTCGACGGTTTCGGGGCATTGGATCGCGAAGCGGGCAGAGGTGTCGCGAGCGCGTACGAACTCGAGTGCCACACCGTGTTTCACGGGTCGGTCACCCTCCCCATCGGATCGGTCATCATGCCGGCCCCGGCCGAGCGGTACGAAACCGTCATCCAGCAGCCCCTCAATCCGCGTCTGCGAGCGGTCGTCACCGAGACCGCCGCCAACGTGGAAAGCATCACGCGGCAGGCGCCTCTGGATCTGGTGCCTGTCGAGGGGAAATCGTTCCCTCGTCTGGTGGGTTTCGGTCCGCGGCAGGGCCTGTCGGGTGTGCAGTTCAGCTTCGAGGTGCCGGACAGGGCGACGGCGGCTGCGGTCTGGGCCACGCTCGGCGACGAGGAACACCCCCAACTGGCTGCGTGGCTGGTCCGGTCCATGCACCCCCTGCTGCCTCCCGTCTTCTTCTGCGAGGTGCGTGACCTCCAGGAGGTGGACTTCGACCTCGCGTACGGCGGCACGCGAAGCCGCTTCGTGGCTGTCGTCTCCGAGATCGCAGCGCCCGCTCCGGCGCTCACGACCCCCGCTGTCCGATACTCCGACCTCGTGGCGGCCTTCGGCCCGTCCTACGACGAGATCGGTACCGCTCTACCGCGCTACAGCCAGTGGGGCACGGCGTGGGAGTTCGCCTCCGCAAGCTGAGAGGAACACGATGCGCGCCGCCTCCGACCAAGCACGCAGCATCATCGGCAGCGGTGGCCTGAACGCTCAATGGGTGTTCGACCTCATGTACGCCGGCGAACGCCGCCTCCAGGACGTGCCCATCGCAACCGGACACTCGTTGCAGTGGGACGGCACGAGGTTCGTCACCGGATCAGGCACGGCTCGCGTCGTCTGGGCGGACAGCTATGCCCGGTCGATGGCGCCCCGGGAGGTGGGCGACTGGTTCTCCCCGTTCGGGGGTGAGTTGCAGGTCGACTGCCTCGTCGGCGGGGGCGTGTTCACCGAGCGGATCCCGCAGGGACGGTTCGTCATCACGAACGTCCCTGACGTGGTCGAGGCGCGGATGCCGTGGGAAGGGCAGGTCATCCACCCGGGCGAGTCCTTCACCCTCGAGCTCAACGACCCCCTCGTCCGCGTGCAGCGGAACGACTTCGCCCTGCCGACGGCTCCCCGTTCCACGTCAGCGTGGTCGGAGGTGCAGGCGATCTCGGAGCTTCCGGTCCTCCGCAACGTCGACGACAAGGTCCTCCCGCCGCTGCCGTACGAAGGCGCGCGCGAGCCGATCCTGCAGGCGATCTTCGACGCGATGGATGCCTGGCCGCACGTGGACTCCGCGGGATATCTCACCGCGCGGCCGAAGGCGTGGCCCGAACCGGTCGGCGAGCTCGTCGACGTGGTGACTGCCCCTCCGTCGATGACCTCCCGGGAGACGCACAACCGTGTGGCTGTGACGGGGCGCACAGCGGACGGGAAGCCACTGTACAGCGTCCGCGAAGTGACGGAGGGGTTCCTCCGCACGCGGAACCCTGACGGGTCGCCGTCACCCTTCGGAGGGTCCACGTACTCCTACCGGGCCGACCGACTGACGACGCAGCAGCAGGTCGACGACTACGCCGATGCCCTGCTCCGCCGGGTGGCGCGGCTTCGCTCGGTCACGCGCGAAATCACTGTGCCCTTCAACCCGCTCATTGAGGTAGGGGACGTGCACATCTTCCGCGGCGGGCACGTCCGGACACAGGTCGTTCGGCACGTCGGCGCCGCGACCGTCCTCACGGTGGAGGTGCCAGATGCTTGACGCCGAAGCGATCACCAAGCTCCTCGATGGGAAGAGCCGTGTCACCCCGTACGTCGGGCGCTACGTGGGCCAGTCCGACATGCTCGCGCTCGTCGACCTCGGAGACCAACGCATCACAGTTCCCTTCACCGGCGGCTTCGTGCCGGAGGTGAGCGAGACCGTGCACGTCTGGTCCATCGACGGGGTCCTGTTCATGATCGGTCCGACCGCGCCGAAGCCGGGCGGCGGCGTCGTTGCGACCGTGTCCGGCGACTACGTCAACGTGACGACCGACTTCGGAACGTTCCTGATGCCGTACGGTCCCCCATCGGACCCGCCCACATCCGGCGACAGCGTTGGCATCAACTGGTCCTGGCCGCCGTGGTGCATGAAGCTGTCCACCTCCCCCGACCCGCCACCCCCGCCACCCGCACCCGGAGGCGGCGAACCGAGCGGGCCCGTGACACGCACGGCGGAGTTCCGCGCCATCGACGCCGGATCCACCGACCGGGGGTCCGCCCGCTGGTGGACAGCGAGCCCGTACGCATTGAACTCCACCTACGGCGCATGGTTCTACGGCGACCAGATCAAGAGCACGATCCCCGCGAACGCGGAGTTCGGGTCGCTCGAGATCTTCATCGTCTACAGCCAGCGGCGCGGCGACCCGCCCCGCTTCGCCCTGCACAGCGACGCCCGGAAGGGCGGCGTACCGGGGTTCGGCGGCTACACCACGTGGGCGCCCGGTGAGGGGTGGCAGACGCCGCCCGACGCCGCCGGGTGGTTCAACGCGCTCAAGGCGGGCGGCGACCGGTGGGGCGTCGGCCTCAACCAGGGCGGCTACAACATCTTCAAGTCGCTCGCCCAGGACGGCATGTCCGGCGCGCTGCGCATCACATGGAAGGCCTGACGCATGGGGCACATCGAAAGCGCCGACGGGGCGCTCACCATCAACGACGACGCATCCGACGTCGCCGGGGACCTGCAGGCCATCGTCGACATGGCGATGAAGACCGGGGGTCTCCTCAAGGTCAACTCGGCGCAGCGGCAGAACCTCACCGGCAGCCAGACGCGGGTGGGATGGCTGATCATCGAGACGGACACAGGCCTGATCTACGAACGCACCAACACGGCGCCGCAGGGTGTCCTGGTCGGTGGAGCGTCGCTGCCGGAGATCAACCTGGTCGCCGGGCAGGTGCAGTCGGCCGCGGCAAACGAGACCGTCCGCATGTGGGCGGCGCCCGGTACGTCTCCGTCGCGCTCGTTCAGCGACCAGTGGTTCACGTACGCGTCGTCCGGTGACATCACCGTGAAGAAGGCGGGCTACTACCGCATCTCCGCGCGGGTGCTCGTCGCCGCCGTCGCGGGGCAGGCACTCGCCCTGTGGCTCAACTCCACCCTCGGAGTTCTGTCGCAGGACTCCGTGGTGACCTCCGCCACCCTCGGCGTCATGGCGAAGCTCGACGTCGCCTCCGTCTACCTGCCGGCGAACGCGGTCGTGAACGTCATCATCGCCACCACCAGCGGAAGCGTCGCCCTCGGCGGCCCCGACCCGGCGCGCAGCTCCGGCGAGTTCTCCGTCCAGTTCCTCTCGTCGTAACCCACACCACGCGGAAGCCCCCGGAACACCACCGGGGGCTTCGTCACGAAAGGACGTGCCGCATGCCGCGCTACGCCAACGGACAGGCCCCCCTCAGCGCGCTCGTCAAGCTGAGCGACCAGCACTACCTTCCCGAGGGGACCGCGGCGCGCTGGCGCGAGCTGCAGCGTCTCGCGTGGGAGAAGTACGGCGTCTGGCTGATCATCTCGCCGGGGTGGAACGCCTACCGCCCCCTCAGCATCCAGTACGAGTACCGCGCCGAGCTCGGCATCTGGGCCGCGGTGCCCGGGTACTCCTCCCACGGGCTGAACTTCAACGGCCGCGACTGCGCAGCCATCGACGTCTACAACTGGGCGTCGCTCGGGTGGGGACGGTTCGTCGCGCTCTGCCGCCTCGTCGGCTTCACCGTCGACTTCGTCTCGCCGCAGGAGCTGTGGCACATCGGCGACTTCGACCCGTGGAGCGTGCCCACGTTCGCGGCCATCACCATCAACCCCGAAACCACCAAACTGCCTGAGCCTGAGGAGGCCGACGACATGCCCATCAACTTCCGATCGACGACGGGCGGCGTGAGCTTCACGATGGTGCCCGGCATCTGCATCACCCGGCACTACAACGAGACCGCCGCGGCGAACACGAATTACTTCAACACCGGCAAGCAGTGGCCCGGCGAGAACGCGCGCCAAGAGGACCGCGAGAAGGCCGGCGAGCGTCAGCTCACCGACGCGGGCATCCTCATGCTGCTCAAGCAGTACGGGTTCGCTTGGGCGTCCCGTGACATCGCGCGCCTGCCGATGGACGGCGAGACCCTTTACGCGGACCACATCCTGCAGCAGCGGGGCGTGGAGATCGCCTCGTGACGGTCATCCCCACCGCGTGGCGGTACAAGCTCGCGCACATCTACCTCGCCGAAATCATCACCGTGATCCTCGGCGCGGGTGCGGGCGTGTTCGGCGCGACCATCGTCGCCACCCCGGACGCGTACCAGCGGGTTCCGTCGTTCGCGCAGGCGTTTGCGCTCGTCCCCCCGCCGTGGTGGGGGCTGGCGATGGTCGTGCTGTCCGTGCTGATGGTGGCGATGCTCGTCCACTCGCGCGCGGCCGCCGCGATACCCACGTTCCTGCTCGGGATCGTGTGGGTGCTGTGGGTCCTGCCGATCGCGTTCTCGCCGAACTTCGCCCCGTCCGCGCCGATCGTGTACACGGTGCTCGCGCTGCTCACCCTCGTCGCCGGGATGGCGTGCCTGGTGCAACGAGGGGAGATCGACGGTGGACGAGCCTAAGCCGGTACGCATCACCTCGCCCGACAACGCGTGGGCGGCCGGGGCGATGGTCATCTCCACCGGCATCCCGATCCTGTCGGTCGTCGAGGTGTATCAGCCGCTCGCGCTCGAGGCGTGGAGTGTCGTCCTGGCCGATGCGTGGCAGTGGGTGCTCCTGCTGGCCGCCGTCGTCGCGCTGGCGACCTTGCCGCTGATGAAGCGCGCCGAGGGTCACGGACACCGCATGCGCGCCGTGCAGCGCATCGAGGCCGTCGTGACAGGCGTCGTGTCGCTGTGTTACCTGCTGCTGTGGGCCGCTCTCGTGCACGAGTACGGCTTCGGATCGAACCCCCTCACGCAGCTCATGGTCGGCGGCCTTGGTGTCACCGCCGCTGTGCGCGTGGCTCAGATCGTCCGCGGGCTCGCGCGCTACCGGCGAGCTCTCCGGGCTGGACGCACCACCCACGTGGAGGCGATCGCCCAGTCGAAGGAGACCTGATGACGGTGGACGCGTGGGTCGCTATCGCGACCGTGGCGGCCGTTGTGGTCACCGCCGTCGCTGGACTCACGAAAGCCACCGCCGACCTCATCGGTGCGTGGCGCCGCCCTGACAAGACCCCTGCCCCCGAGGTAGGCATTCCCGCCGTCGCCGAGCACGTCGACGACGACATCGACTACCGCGCGTACGCCGACATGAAGGATCAGCTCAAGAAGGCCGAGACGCGCGCGGAGAAGGCCGAGGGCGAGCGCGACTACTGGATGCGCCGCGCCCTCGGGATCGACGAAGACACCCACCCCACCTGACCCCGGCACCGTGTCGGGGTCTTCGTCTCGAAAGGACACCCCGCATGTTCGAACTGACCCTGCCCCCGGGCCTCATCGTGTCGCTGCTCGTCGGCGTCATCCTCCCGCTCATCGTGGGCCTCGTCACCACCCGCGTGACGAACTCCTCGACCCGCGCGCTGCTGCTCGCTGTACTTTCGGCCGCGGCCGGTCTGCTGACCGAGCTCGGGGAGTCGATCGCCGCCGGCACCGCGTACGACATCGGCGTCGGCGGTCTCGCCGCGCTCACCACGTTCCTGACGGCCGTCGGCCTGCACTTCGGCCTGTACAAGCCGACCGGTGCCGCCGCGGCGCTGCAGAGCGTCGGCGGGAAGCGCCTGCCCGACCCGCGCACTTCGACGCGCGAGGAGTACCAGGACGCGCTGGACGACCGCGACGACGGCGCCCAGTGACCCATGACGAGCAGGGCGGGCACCACCGCGCGCATGCGTCAGCTGCACGTGTTCTTCGTCCTCGCGGACCTCGACCTCGCCCTGCTCGTCACCCTCATCTGCTGCTTGCTCTGGCGGTCCTGACCGGAGCTTTCAGCCTCTACTTCTCACCCCGCCGCGGGAGCCCCCGCACTGTTCGAACGGAGTAGCCGCACATGGCTCTTGCTCAGATCATTCTCCGGCGCGGCACGGCCGCCGAGTGGGCCACCTCCAACCCGGTCCTCGCCGCTGGTGAGTTCGGCTACGACACCACGTCGAAGCGGGCGAAGGTCGGCGACGGTCAGAACGCGTGGTCGGCGCTGCAGTGGGTGACCATGTCCAACGCCGATGTCGTCCGCCTCGAGGACGCGGCGAAGCAGGTCGCCGAGGCGTCCGCGACGACGGACCAGATCACGGTCGGCCTGCTGAACAACAAGCAGTCCGCCACCTACATCAAGACGGCCGCGCTGATCGACGAGCTCGGCGGCGGCGCGGATCCCACGCCGGTGCTCGCGATCCTGCAGGTGGGTGACTCGCTCACGGAGAACTGGGGATCGAACAACAACAACATCGAGCTGAAGAACGCCTACGGCGCAGCGAACGTCCTGAGCATCGGCAAGGGTGGGCAGACGTCGCCGCAGATCGCAGCGCGTCAGGGCGGTGTCCCCGCCATGCTCACCGTCGCAGGTGGCAAGATCCCGGCATCAGGATCGGTCGGCGTCACCCCCGACGCGAACCTCTTCTACATGAACGCCGCGACCGGCACCTGGTCCCAGGCGGGCACCCTCGCCGGCGTCCCGGGCACGCTTCTCCTCACAAAAACCAGCGGCGGGGTCTACACCTACACGTTCACCCGCACCACCGCGGGTGCCGAGGTTGCGACCCCAGCACCGACGCCGTTCCGCACCGGCTTCGACTGGCGCGACCGCATCATGACCGTCTGCATCGGCCGCAACGACTTCAAGACCTCCACGCCGCAGCAGATCGTCGACCGCATCCGCGCGATCATCGAGTGGAACCGCAGCGACCCATCGCAGCACATCGTCCTGTCCATCCCGCCGTCGAATGCCGAGACGCCAGGGTCGGCGGACCGTGCGCTGCTCGACGCCGCGAACGCCGCCATCAAGGCCGCATTCCCCCGGCAGTGGGTCGACTGGGCCGGGTACCTCACGTCCGCGCTGACCCTGCAGCAGGCGGGCATCACCCCGACGTCGCAGGACACGACCGACATCGGCAACGGCATCGTGCCGACGTCGTTCCGCGGCGACGCCCTGCACTACAACGCCGTCGCGTATGACGTCATCAACGCGCTCGTGCTCGCCGAGTTCGCCGCGCGCGGCGTCGGGACCTACAGCGGTGGAGGTGGCACCGGCGTCGCGCCGAGCTTCACCACCGCGTCACCGCTGCCCGGGATGACCGTCGGCACACCGGTGAATGTGCCGATCGCGACGGATGGCACGGCCCCGGTCACGGTCAGCGTGGTGTCCGGCATGCCCAACGGCCTGACGTACTCGTCGGGTGCGATCACGGGTACGGCCACCGCAGCGGGAACGGCGAACATCGTTCTCCGCGCGGCCAACGCGTACGGCACGGTTGACAAGACCTTCACCGTGACGATCGCCGCAGCCTCCAGCGCCCTGCATGGGTACGGGCTCACTGACGCCACTCACCGGTACGCCGGCGTGCGTCTGCCCGCGATCGACGCGGCGGCAACCCCATGGCCGGACTCCATCGGCACGCTCGACCTCGCGCACAGCGGCACGACGATGAAGGTCGGATCGGGCCCCGGCGGCGTGGACAAGTCCTTCGACACCCCGAAGACTACGACCGCGTCGAACACCCAGCGCGTGTTCAACACGACCGGCGACAACACGGTGCGGACGATTGCGGTCGTGGTGAACAACCGTACCCCCGCGGCCGTCGCGCACGGCATCGTCAGCATCGGCGCCGGCTTCCTCTCCCTCACCCGCGGCGCAAACGGGGCATTCGCGGCCGCGGCGACGGGGATCTCGTCGGTGCCACAGCAGACGGTCGACGCTGGGTGGCGGGTCGCGTTCGCCTGGTACAACCCCTCGACGGGGGAGCTCGGGCTGGATGCGACCGGTACCGCCGCGACCACCAGCGGCACGCGGGGTTCGGCGACGTCGACGACCCTCGCTGTCGGCGGCGGCGCGACCGCATCCATCGACATCGGGGTGGCGGAGGTTCTGCTGTGGGACCGCGTCCTCAGCGAGAGCGAGCGTGCCACCGTGCGCGCCGCGCTCGCCCAGCACTACCCGGCTATCACCGTTTGACCGATGTCCACGACAGCGCCCCCGGCGCCCCCTTTCGAGGTGGGCGCCGGGGGCGTTTCGTCGTTCGTCAGGCGGCGAGGTGCTCGCGGATGATCTGGCCGTAGCGGGCCTGGGCCTCACGGTTCAGGTGCACGCCGTCATCGGATACCCCGGCGATGTACCCGCCTTCGGGGGCGCGGAGGAACGTCAGCCCGTCGAAGAATTCCCAACCCCGTTCTTGCGCGAGCTGCTGCAGGTCAGCGTTGTGCTCTTCGGTGGTGCGGCGGGTCTCCGTGTCCCGAGGGGGGATCGCCAGGAGGATCACGCGGTTCGCAGGGGCCTTGGCGACGATCCGGTCGATGTTGGCGCGGGTGTCGGCGAACGCGACGCCCTGGCCGAGGTCGTTCGTGCCGGTCATGATCAAGGTGATGTCCGCCTGGTCGAGCTGGGCGAGGTTGTCGGCCTGCGTTCCAGACGTGGTGCCACCGTCAGCCCACCCGCCGCCGAACGTGAAGCCGTCGCCGAGCAGCTGGGACACCCATGAGGCGTCGCCGATGTCGCCGGCGGAGAAGTCCGAAGAGTTGACCTCGGTATTCGAGTCGCCGACGACGGAGATGGTCTGCGCGGCGGCCTGGGTCGGCATCTCGATCGGCATCGGGCTATAGGCAACCGTCGTCGCCGGCGCGGTGCGGTCTTGTGCCAGGGCGTAGCCGGCGAGGCTGAGCGTCACGACCCCGAACAGGCCGACAGCAACGAGCTTCGCGACCCCAGCGCGGTCGAAGTTGGACCGTCGACCATTGTGCTTCCCCATGCGCCCGATTGTATGTGACCGCCCGGTCAATTCATTCCGACCCCACAGCACCACCCCAGCACGACGACGCCCCCGGCGCCTGCTCATCACGAGCGGGTCGCGGGGGGCGTTTCGTCGTAGTGGTCGGAGTCAGCTCATCAGCGAACTCGGTGCGACCGAATCTTCTGGGGGTTCCGGAACGACATACAGACCATTGGTGCTGTTGGCGGTGTGCATCAGCGCTTCGAGCCAGGCGCGGCTGACAGCCGGGGACCGGCCCCCGCTGAACTTGAACACGAATGACGCTCCCGGATGCATCCATACCGCAGTGCGGCCACCACCGACCGACTGGTCGTCTTTCCACGAGAAGTAGAACGGTTCCCCGCGACGAAGCTTATTGCCGACGACAACCTGCAGGTGCGCGAGAAGTCGGTCCTCGAAGTCGACCCGGATCTGCTCGTTGTAGATGAACTTGCCCACGCGTGTAGTTTGCCGACCGGGGCTGAGGCCCTCAAGTTCCGCGCGATGTACTACGCCACGGAACCCGCAGCACCTGGACGCGACGCGTGCGGGATCGCGCCTGCGTCGCCGCGGCGGCGAGCGGCACGGATCCAACCACAACGCCCCCGGCGCCGGCTCGCCAAGAGCGGGTAGCCGGGGGCGTTTCGTCGTTCACCGGTCCCGAAGGATCTCGCGAAGCTCGTCACGATGCTTCGCAAGGGCACCGCTTACGGCGGCGCGGATGATCCAGTACGAGACCACGAGAGTGCCGATCAGGTAAAGCAGGCTCGCGCAGACGATGAGCACGACATAGGCGGTGGGCTGATCCATCCACCGACCGTATCGAACGATAGAAGGTCAGGTAGAGCGAACGTGCAGCAGCACCCACCCGTCGGGCACCTGCGCCCGCAGCGCGGCCATGTCGGCGGCTTCGATGCCGCGGGTGCCGTCGCGTCGCGCGAACGTCCCCGCCGCGGCTAGGAGCGTGGTGCCGTTGCTCATCCGCACAGGCGCGTCCGTCAGCTCGAATCCCGCCGGCGCGCGCTGCTGGAGCACCTTGTGCACCTCGGCGAGGGAGTGCGCTTCGACGTCGACGGTGGTGGTCTCGCGGGGGCGGATGGTTCCTATCAGCACCGGACCATCGTAGGGACGGCCGCCGACATCTCGTCAGCCCAGGCGGTAACCACATCCACCGGGTAGCGGCCTCGTTCGTCGGGGAGCGGGCCGACACCGCAGTCGTTCCACACGAGGAGGGTGGAGCGGTGAATGCGAAGGCGGCGGGCGACGGCGCGGGCGGTGAGGTGGGATGTCATGCGCCGACGATACGAGCGGAAACCCGCGCTGCGAAGTGATCCTGGGCAGACTTCACCCGGCAGTTCACCCGTCGCGGGGCGTCGGCGGCAAGTACGCCGGCCCGAACCCGGTCGTCCCGTGCGGGGGTGCTGACCGTCGTGCCCGGCCGACGGGCGCCCATTCCGCGGCGCCGGGGATGCCTTCCATGATCGCGGCCACCAGGACTGCGGTGTGCTCGTCGTCGTAGTACCCCGCCCACCGGCCTGCCTCGTACGCGAGCACGTCGCCCCGGTCGCCAGCGGCCTCGAGCAGCTCGGCGATGACCGGGCCCGGGTCCTGGGTGTACCGGTTGCGGGAGCAGATCGCCGACAGTTGGATGCCGAGCGCGACGTCGGGGTGCAGGGGGCGGGACATGGCAGGGACGCTACGCCCCACCGCCGACATCATGGTTCGGCTGTGGCTAGGCTCCCGCCTATGAGAACCCCCCGTACTGCCACCGCCGCTTCTGTTGCATTCGCACTCGCCCTTTCTGGCTGCGCGGCTGGTGCACCGTCGACGGATGCGCCTCCTGCGAGCTCACCCGCAGTGTCGCCTACCACCGAATCGTCAACCGTTGCGCAGTGGGCGTCCTTGATTGCCCAACAGAAGGCGGAGTGGGATGACTGGGCCGAGAGCTGGGACGACAGCGAGTGCAGCCCCGCCTTCGCCACCACGCAGGCTGGCATCATCTGCAGAGTCCAACTAACCAGCGCCACTTTCATGGCAACGACCACGACAATTGAGCACCAGCTGGCGGTCACGCCCGGCAAGAAGGGGTTCATCGCCAGCAGCCCGCCCGCGGAGGTCTCTTCGCTGTTCGCTCAAACCAAGACCGCCGCGGAGACCGTGCAGCGGGAGGCTGAAGCGTGGGACGCTGGCGGGTGTTCGACCACCACCGGCGAGGGTTGCGCCTCCCTCACGTTCGCCTTCGATCGGGCCATCGGCGACCTCTCGAAGGCATTCGTGGGCTGGTCGCCATACATGTGAGTGTCGATGTCAGACGTCCAGCATAGGTTGGCTCGGTGACTTCCCCTGCTGCCATGTTGGATTTCGAGGAGCAGTGGCCGCGGTGGTCGAGCGCGAAAGACGAGGCGATCCGCGTGCGCTTCGACATCCCGCCCGCCCGGTACTTCCAGCTCCTCAACCGCCTCATCGACACGGAGGAGGCCCTCGCCGCCAATCCCCTGCTCGTGCACCGGTTGCGTCGACGTCGCGACGATGCCGCCGCGCACCGTCAGCGCCGCGCGAGCTGAAAGCGATGGGTTTCCGATGGGTTGGGGCCAGATCGTCGGCCCTTCGGACCTGAGATCCGCGGAATTACGTGCCGGCTACAGGACTCGAACCTGCAACCCCCGTATTACAAGTACGGTGCGCTACCAATTGCGCCAAGCCGGCAGAAGACGCCGAGGGCGTCTCGAGCAACGAGTCTACGACCTGGCCGGACTCAGGCCTGGTGTCGGCCGCTCTGACGATCCCAGTCGAGCGACTTGAACTGCAGGAACGAGCACAGGTTGCCGGCGACGACGAGCTCGGCCGCGAGGCTGGCCATGTCATGCGGCGACAGGGTGAGATCGTCCGGGCGCGCGCTGAGCGTCGCCTCCCAGAGCGGCTCGTCGTACCCCTTCGGCTGCATGTAGATCGACGCGTTCGCATTCGACAGGGTGACGACGACGAGGCCGGTGTCCTGACCCTCGGCGTCTTCTTGGTCGACCACCTTGATGTTGCCCGCGACCAGGTGCCCCTGGTCGCGGAACTCCTGCACCCATGCCTTCAGCTGATCACGGGACCGCCGCGGCGGGGAGTCCTCGAGCTCGTCGTTCATGCCACCAGAATCGCACACCGTCGCACGCACCGAAGGGATTAGCCGGCGGGCGCTGCAGACGGCGTGGACGACGGGGTCGGAGTCGCGGTGGAGTAGTAGGCGTTGCTGTCGACGGTCAGCACGAACTGCGCGAACTCCTTCGCGTCATCCATGTTGCCGACGTACGGCGTGCCGTTCACGAGCACGGTCGCGGTCGCCGTGAGCGCCTGTCCGTTCGTGCCGGGAAGGCCCTTGATCGCGCGATCGGTCGCCGCCTTCGCCCAGCCCGTGTACGTCTCGTCCTCGATGCACGAGCGCACGGTCGCGACGTCGCTCACGCCCGCTCCCTGCGCCATGTCGGCCAGCTGCTGATCGCTGTAGCCGTCGGTGTCGGCTGCGGGCTGGTTCGTGAGCAGCTCGTGGTTGAACGCGAAGAACCGGTCGGACGCGTGGGTCGCCACGCACGCGGCGGCCCCCGCAGCGCGCAGGCTGTACTTCGTGCCGTTCGACTTCGACGTGAGCATCGCCACCGGGTAGTAGGTGAGCGTGGCGGCGTCGTCGCCCACCCACTTCGACAGCTGCGTGGCGTTGGCGGACTGGAACTCGCGCGCCTCGGTGGAGAGGTAGTCGACGTAGACGCGGATGTCGACGGGTGCGGCCGTCGACGTCGGCTCGGGGGTGGGAGTCGCGGTCGGCACGGCCTCGGCGGCCATGGTCGCGGCGGTGCCGTCGACCGTCTGGTCGGCCAGGGGATCCGCGACCTGCGACGCGCTGGTGATCAGGAAGCCGTCGTCGGCGGCGGCGCCCGGGAGCGCCTGCGACCGACCCTCGCGGGAATTGAGAGCGGCGGAGACGCCCGCGGCGCCGATGCCGATCACCGCGACGGCACCGACGGCGATCGCCGAGCGTCGTGCGATGCGCCAGCGCGTCTGCTTCGCTTTGACCTGCTGCGCCTTCTCACGCACCGCCTCGCGACGATCGCGTTCGGCGGGCGCATTCGCTGAGGGGTCGTGGGACATGAAACCTTCCGGGCGCGGTGGATCACCGCAAGAAACGTGGGGTTCGCGCGGGTGAGGCGAACAGGCACCGATGGTAGCCAGGCTGGCTGAGAAATGACCAGACACGTGCCATACTGACCCTGCGTGCACTGTCGCGCGCACGGGGTCGCACCCGTTCATTCCATTCACTACGGATCGTCCGGCACGTACCTGCCGGTGAAGGAGAAGAAAAAATGGCGTCCGTCACATTCGACAACGCAACCCGTCTGTACCCCGGCGGCACCCGCGCCGCGGTCGACAAGCTGAACCTCGACGTCGCCGACGGCGAGTTCCTGGTTCTCGTCGGCCCCTCCGGCTGCGGAAAGTCCACCTCGCTGCGCATGCTCGCCGGCCTCGAAGAGGTCAACTCGGGCCGCATCCTCATCGGTGACCGCGACGTCACCGATGTGCCCCCCAAAGACCGCGACATCGCGATGGTCTTCCAGAACTACGCGCTGTACCCGCACATGACCGTCGCCGAGAACATGGGCTTCGCGCTCAAGATCGCCGGCGTCGGCAAAGAGGAGCGTGCCGCTCGCGTCCTCGAGGCCGCCAAGCTCCTCGACCTCGAGCAGTACCTCACCCGCAAGCCCAAGGCCCTCTCGGGTGGTCAGCGTCAGCGCGTCGCCATGGGCCGCGCGATCGTGCGCCAGCCGCAGGTGTTCCTCATGGACGAGCCGCTGTCGAACCTCGACGCCAAGCTCCGCGTGCAGACGCGCACCCAGATCGCGTCGCTGCAGCGCCGCCTCGGTGTGACCACGGTCTACGTCACGCACGACCAGACCGAGGCCCTCACCATGGGCGACCGCATCGCGGTGCTCAAGGACGGCATCCTGCAGCAGGTCGGCACGCCGCGCGACCTGTACGAGACCCCGAAGAACGTCTTCGTCGCCGGCTTCATCGGCTCGCCCGCGATGAACCTGTTCACGGCCGACCTGGCCGAGGGCGGCGTCCGCTTCGGCGATCTGGTCGTGCCCGTCGAGGCCGACACCATCGGCAAGGCGCACGGTTCGGAGGTCACCATCGGTGTGCGCCCCGAAGACATCCAGGTCGCCCCGGCCGACGGCCGCGGCCTCAAGGTCGTCGTCGACCTCGTCGAAGAGCTCGGCGCCGACGGCTACCTCTACGGTCACACCGACATCAACGGCAAGCGCACCGACCTGGTCGCGCGCGTCGACGGTCGTCGTCACCCCAACGCGGGTGAGACGGTCGTGCTGGCCCCGGTTCCCGGACACGTGCACGTGTTCGACCTCGAGTCGGGCGAGCGCCTGACCGACCGGGCCATCGCCTCGGCCTGACCCACGCACCGACGCGGCGCGTCCCCGTTCCCGATTCGCATCGGCCGGGGGCGCGCCGCACTGTTTCCCGGAGGTATCCGTGTCCGAATCCCTCAGCATCACGGCGAGCGCCGTCGATCCCGGGCTCCTGCAGTTGCCGTGGTCGACGGGACTCGGCGAGTGGCCCAGCAATCACATCGTCGCGCTTCCCAAGGGCATCTCGCGTCACCTCGTGCGCTTCGCGAACCTGTCGGGTCGCGTCGTCGCCATCAAAGAGACGACCGAGGAGATGGCGCGCCGCGAGTACGACATGCTCGGCAATCTCGATCGCCTGGCCGCTCCGTGCGTCGACCGCATCGCGGTCATCGCCGGCCGCACCGACGCGTCGGGCCGCCCGCTGCCGGCCGCTCTCGTCACCGCGCACCTGAAGTTCTCGCTCCCCTACCGGGCGCTGTTCACCCAGGTTCTGCGGCCGCACACGGCCACGCGCCTCGTCGACGCGCTGGCGGTTCTGCTCGTTCGTCTGCACAACGTGGGCTTCTACTGGGGCGACGTGTCGCTGTCGAACACCCTTTTCCGCCGCGATGCGGGCGAGTTCGCGGCGTACCTCGTCGACGCCGAGACCGGTGAGCTGCACGGCCATCGCCTGAGCCCGGGCCAACGCGCCCACGATCTCGACATCGCGCGCACGAACATCGCCGGAGAGATCATGGACCTCGAAGCCGGCGGGCGGCTCGAGGGAGGGGTGGATGCCATCGCCATCGCTGATGGGCTGGTGTCGTCGTACCACTCGCTGTGGGGAGCACTCACCGACAAGGAGTCGTTCGCCGTCGACGAGTCGTGGCGCATCACCGAGCGCGTGCACCGCCTGAACGCCCTCGGCTTCGACATCGGCGAGATGTCGATCCGCACGGCCAGCGACGGCACGCAGGTGTCGATCCAGCCGAAGGTCGTGGATGCCGGGCACCACCAGCGACGCCTGCTGCGGCTGACGGGTCTCGACGTCGAAGAGAACCAGGCCCGCCGGCTGCTCAACGACCTCGACGAGTTCCGCGCCCGCGTCTCACGCCTGGGAGCCGACGAGGAGATGGTCGCGCACGAGTGGTTGACCCGCGTGTTCGAGCCCATCGTCATGGCGATCCCGTGGGATCTGCGCGCCAAACTCGAGCCGGCCGAGGTCTTCCACCAGGTGCTGGAGCACCGCTGGTACATGTCGCAGGCGCGCGGTCGCTCCGTACCCCTGGCCGAGGTCGTCAGCTCGTACATCGACGACGTGCTGCGTCACCGACGCGACGAGGCGACCGTCATGGGCCCGCCGACCGACACGATGTCGCTCGCGACCGTGTCCGACGCCGATGCGCCCGCCACGGGCGAGGTGCCGACGACCGACACCGACTCGGTCGACTGGCGCGACCTGGTCTGAGACGCCTCCGCGTCGCCGACGGCGGTTGCCCTCGCTGCCGGCGAGATCATGCGGCCGGTTCGAGGTCGCGACGCCGGTGACACGGGGGCCGCGAGCGCGGTGAGACGACCGAGGCCGTGGCATCCGGAATCGATCCAGGATGCCACGGCCTCGGAGTCGCGCGGGCTCAGTACCCGACGGTGAAGCGTTCGCGGGTGTGCTTCGGGTTCTCGATCTCGTCGAGCACGGCGATCGCGAAGTCGGCGCCGCCGATGAAGGAGTCGCCGTCGTCGTCGACGACGAGGACGTCGCCGCCGTCGCGGTAGGAGCCGGTGCGCTGCCCCGGCGCCCACGAGCCGAAGCCTCCGGCCGGGTGCACGTAGAACCAGTCGCGGCCGGTGTCGTCGGCCTGCAGGTCTTCGAGGATGCCGATGGCCTCGCGGGCCTCGGGCTTGTACTCCTCGGCGAACCCGTCGGTGTCGATCAGACGCGGGCCGCCCTCGGCGACGAGCGAACCGCCCGCTCCGCCGACGACGCCCAGGCGGACGTTCTCGGGGAGCGCCGTGACGAGCTCGGCGATGGCCGGGCGCAGCTTGCCCTCCATGTCGCCGCGGGGAGCGGCGGCCGACACCACGACGTCGACGCCCTCGAGCTGGGCCACGAGGCCGGGAACGTCGAGCACGGTGCCCTCGAGGTAGGTCGCTCCGTCGACGCGCTCAGTGGGAACCGAACGGGCGATCGACACGACGGTGTGGCCGCGACGGACGGCCTCGGTGACGATGTGGCTGCCGGCGTAGCCGGTGCCTCCGATGACGGCGATGCGGGGCATGATGGTCCTTCCTGAGAGAGCGGGATCAGCGGCCGGCGCGCAGCGTCGACACCTGGTAGAGGGCGACGGAGGCGGCGATACCGGCGTTGAGCGATTCGGTGGCGGTGGAGATCGGGATCGACACGACCTGGTCGCACGTCTCGGTCACCAGGCGCGACAGGCCCTTGCCCTCCGAGCCGACGACGATGACGACGGGGCGGTCGGCGAGTTCGAGGGCGGGCAGCGACACGTCGCCGTCGCCGTCGAGGCCGAGCACGAACACGCCCTGCTTCTTGAAGTCCTTCAGCGTGGCCGTGAGGTTGGCGGCGAGCGCGACCGGGATGCGGGCCGCTGCTCCCGCGCTGGTCTTCCAGGCGGCGGAGTTGACACTCGCCGAGCGGCGCTGCGGGATGATGAGGCCCTGACCGCCGAAGGCGCCCGTGGAACGGATGATCGCGCCGAGGTTGCGGGGGTCGGTCACTCCATCGAGCGCGACGAGCAGCGGCACCTCGCCTCGGTCGATGATCTTCTCGAGCAGATCCTGCGGGTGCGCGTACGCGTACGGGGGCACCTTCAGCGCGACGCCCTGGTGCACGCCGTCGAAGCCGGCCATCCGGTCGAGCTCGGGACGCGTGACCTCGAGCACCGGGATGCCGCGGTTCGTCGCGATCGAGAGCATCTCTTTCACGCGGTCGTCCATCTCGACGCGCTGCGCGATGTAGAAGGCGGTCGCCGGGATCTTGGCGCGCAGGGCTTCGAGCACCGAGTTGCGGCCGGTGACCGTCTCGGTGTCGTCGGCGGCCTTCGGGCTCTTGCGGTTGGAGTTGCTGCCGACGGCATGGACGCCGGGGCGTCCCTTACCACCCGCGGCGGCGTATCGCTCCTCCGCCGCCTTGCGCTTGCCGGCGGGGTGCCAGGCGCGGTCCTCCGCCTTCGGGGTGGGACCCCGGCCCTCGAGGGCCTTGCGGGAGTGCCCGCCGGTGCCCTTCAGGGGGCCTTTCTTCTTGCCGGGGTTGCGTGCTCCCGGGCGTCCAGGCTTAGCCATCGATACTCCAATGCGTTCCGGCCGGAGTGTCCTCCAGCGTGATTCCTGCGGCAGCCACGGCGTCGCGGATGCGATCGGCTGCTGCCCAGTCCTTGTCGGCGCGCGCGCGGGCGCGCTGCGCGATCATCTCCTGCACGAGGGCGTCGAGCGCCGTCTCGGCCCCGCCACCCGCGACCGCGGGCTCGGCGGCGTCGAGACCCAGGATGCCCAGCATCGCGGCGACCGCGCGCTGAGCGGTGACCGCCGCATCGCGGTCTCCCCCATCGAGCGCGGCGTTGCCCGATCGCACCGTCTCGTGCAGCACGGCGAGCGCCTGCGGCACGCCGAGGTCGTCGTCGAGGGCCGCACCGAACGCGTCCGGTACCTCGCCGGGCACGATCACGATCGGGTCGGCGTCGGACGCGCGCAGGATGCGCTGGCGGAACGTGTCGACGCGCTCCAGCGCCGCCGCCGCCTCGGCGAAGGCGCGATCGGAGACATCGAGGTTGGAGCGGTAGTGCGCCGCAGCGAGGGCGTATCGCACCACCCGCGGATCGTGCGCGGCGAGAACGTCGGCGGCGAGGGTGAAGTTGCCCAGCGACTTCGACATCTTCTGCCCGTCGACGGTGACGAGACCGTTGTGCACCCAGTAGCGCGCGAACGCGTCGCCGGCGGCGGTCGATTGCGCGACCTCGTTCTCGTGGTGCGGGAAGCGCAGGTCGAGGCCGCCGCCGTGGATGTCGAACTCCGGTCCGAGGTAGCGGCGCGACATGGCCGAGCATTCGATGTGCCAGCCGGGCCGGCCCTCGCCCCACGGCGACGCCCAGGTGGCCGACGCGGGCTCCCCCGGCTTCGCGCCCTTCCACAGGGCGAAGTCGCGCGGGTCGCGCTTGCCGCGCGGGTCGGCGTCGGCCGCGGGCTCCATGGCATCCAGACTCTGTCGTGTGAGCTCGCCGTAGGCGGGCCACGAGCGCACGTCGAAGTACACGTCGCCGGCGGCGGCGTACGCGTGTCCGCGCTCGATGAGCTCCGCGATGAGCTCCTGCATCTGCGTCACCGAGGCGGTGGCGCGCGGTTCGTAGGTGGGGGGCAGGATGCCGACGGCGGTGTAGGCCCGCGTGAACTCGAGCTCCATGCGGTACGCCAGCGCCCACCACGGCTCATCGTCGGTCGCGTTCGCGAGGACCTTGTCGTCGATGTCGGTGACGTTGCGCACGAACGTCACCCGGCCGAAGCGGTGGGCCAGCCACCGGCGCAGCAGGTCGAACGCGAGGGCCGCGCGCACGTGGCCGATGTGCGGGCCCGACTGCACGGTGGGACCGCAGACGTAGACCGTGACGTTCGAGGGGTCGAGGGGGACGAAGTCGCGCAGGTCTTGCGCCTTCGAGTCGTACAGCCGAACAGTCACTGGTCAAGCCTACCGGCCGCTCCGCGCGCGACACCTGGGGGAAACACGCGACGGATACGGTGCAGGTATGCCGCTGCTCATCCGTCCCGACGACCTCACCGGCGCCGAGACCCGCGCGCTCGTCGCCGCGCACCTCGCGGGCATGCTCGAGAACACGCCCGTCGAGAGCGTGCACGCCCTCGACGCCGACCGCCTGAGCGCCGACGGCATCACCGTGTGGTCGGCGTGGGTCGATGACGAACTCGCCGGCATCGGCGCGTGCAAAGACCTCGGCGCCGATCGCGCGGAGCTGAAATCGATGCGCGTCGTGCAGCGCTTCCTCGGCCAGGGCATCGGCCGGGCGATCCTGCGGCACATCATGGAGGATGCCGCGGAGCGCGGCATCCGGAGTCTCTGGCTCGAGACCGGCAGCACCCCCGACTTCGCCGCGGCACGCGGGCTCTACGCGAGCGAAGGGTTCCGCGAGTGCGAGGCGTTCGCGCCCTACGCGCCCGATCCGCTCTCGACCTTCATGACGCGCGACCTCTGAGCGCACACCGCCGGAGCCGTCGCGAAGGCGGCACAGCGCGCTACAGGGCGCTTCAGGCGGGTACGACCGGGGCCGTTACGACCGCGGCGACGCGCGCTTCACGGCGCCCAGACGGTCATGACCGGGGCTATCCCTACCGCGGCGACGCGGTGCACGGCGCGTCAGGCCGGTGCGACCGGGGCCGTCACGACCGCGGCGACGCGCACTCCACGACGCCTCAGGCGGGTACGACGAGCGCGGTCGCGAACGCTGCGACGCCCTCGCTGCGGCCGGTGAAGCCGAGGCCGTCGGTGGTGGTGGCGCTGACCGACACCGCAGCTCCCCCGAGCGCCGCCGACAGCACCCGCTCCGCCTCGACGCGGCGCGCGGCGAAACGGGGACGGTTCGCCTGCACCTGCACCGAGACGTTGCCGACGGCCCATCCCGCCTCGCGCAGCAGTCGAAGCGTGTGGGCGAGGAACGCTTCGGCGTGAACCCCCGCGAACTCGGGTCGGTCGGTGCCGAAGTGCGTGCCGATGTCGCCCAGACCCGCTGCCGCCAGCAGCGCGTCGACGATCGCGTGCGCGACGGCGTCGCCGTCGGAATGTCCCGACAGAGCCTGCTCGCCCGGCCACTCGAGGCCCGCGAGCCAGAGCGTGCCCTCACCGCCGAAGCCGTGCACGTCGGTGCCGATCCCCACGCGGGGCGCGCGGTGCGCGGGCGCCGGGGCCGGGGCCGGGGCAGGGGATGCCTCGGGCGCAGCCTGCACGATCGCACGCGCCCGTTCGAGGTCGGGGGCGGTCGTGATCTTGAACGCCGCCGCGTCTCCGGCGACGGTGATGACGGTGTGGCCCGCGGCGGCGACGACCGCGGCGTCGTCGGTGTGATCCGCCGCGGCCTCGGCCAGTGCCGCCTCGAGGACGGCACGGCGGAAGCCCTGCGGGGTCTGCGCGGCCGCCAGCTCGGAGCGGTCGACGCCGGCCACGACCCGGCCCGCGTCGTCGACCCGCTTGATCGTGTCGACCACCGGCAGGGTCGGGATGACGGCGTCCGCGCCCGCGTCGACGGCCGCGACGACGCGTTCGAACACCTCGGGCGGCGTCAGCGCGCGCGCCGCGTCGTGCACCAGCACGACATCGACGTCGGCCCACAGCGCCGAGATGCCCGCGGCGACGGACTCCTGGCGCGTGGCGCCCCCCGTCACGACCGTGACGAGGTCGGCGGCCGCGCCCGCTGCATCCCGGGCGTCGGTGAGCGCGTCGCCCTCGTACCCCTCGGGCACGACGACGACGACCTGCGCCGACGGACCCGCGAACACACCGAGCAGAGACCGGTGCAGGATCGACCGTGCGTCGAGCCCGACGAACGCCTTCGGGGCTCCACCGCGGAGGCGGGTGCCGGAACCGGCGGCGACGACGACGACCGCGACGCGCGGGACAGGGGTGAGAGTCACCCGATCACGCTAGCGCGACGACGCCGGAGCGACGCGCGCTGCGCGAACTCAGGACGCGAGAACCTCGTCGAGCACGACGCTCGCGCGGTCTTCGTCGGTCTTCTCGGCCAGAGCGAGCTCGGACACCAGGATCTGACGGGCCTTGGCCAGCATGCGCTTCTCGCCGGCAGACAGACCGCGGTCCTGATCGCGGCGCCACAGGTCGCGCACGACCTCGCTCACCTTGATCACGTCGCCCGACGCGAGCTTCTCGAGGTTCGCCTTGTAGCGGCGCGACCAGTTGGTCGGCTCCTCGGTGAAGGGCGCACGCAGCACCTCGAAGACGCGGTCGAGACCCTCTCTGCCGATCACGTCGCGAACGCCGACGAGGTCGACGTTGTCGGCCGGGACCTCGATGACGAGGTCTCCCTGCGTGACGTTCAGCTTCAGGTATTTCTTCGTCTCGCCCTTGATGACGCGTTCTTTGACCTCGATGATCGTGGCCGCGCCATGGTGCGGGTAAACGACGGTCTCGCCAACCTCAAAAAGCATGGAGTTATGTCCTTTCGGCAACATCCAGGATACCACAGGCCCGCATGCGCTAAGGTTCCGCCCACTCCGCGCTCCTCTCCCCCGCGCGGGCGTCAGCCGCCCCCGCGTGAGGGGCTCCCCCGCGGGTGCCGAGCGCACGACCCGGACCGGCACCGCGGACCCCGTAGGATGAGAGGGATGCCGTCTGTCGATCTTGGAGGATCCGTGAAAACGCGCCTGATCGCGTCCGTGGCCCTGGGGGCCGCTGTTCTGCTGGGCACGACGGGGTGCAACCTCATCGCTCCGCAGGCGACCACCATCGACTACTCGGCCTCGGACGGCGTGAACATCCCCGCCGACTCCGGCCCCCTGTCGGTGCGCAACGCCCTGATCGTCGCCAACGACGACGGCACGACCGGCAACCTCGTCGCCGCGATCGTCAACGACACCACCGACCAGCTCGTGCTGCGCATCGAGGTCGGCGAGGGATCCTCCGCGGTCCGCGCCGCGGTCAACGTGCCGGCCGGCCGCACGCTCAGCCTGGGCGACCTGGCCAACGACGTCGAGCCGCTGCGCCTGAACGACATCGACGCCGTGCCCGGCTCGACCGTGCCGGTCTACTTCCAGTCCGGCGACGGTGAGGGATCGCTCATGCAGGTGCCCGTGCTCGACGGCGCCCTCGAGTACCTCGCTCCGCTCGCGCCGACGCCCGAGGCGACGGTCTCGATCGCGCCGATCCCGACCAACACCGCGACGCCGACTCCGACGGCCACGCCGACCCCGGCCTCCTGATCGCGGACGACGAAGGCGCCGACGCACTGCGTCGGCGCCTTCGTCGTCTCCGGGTCACGCTTCGAAGCGGTACCCGAGACCTCGCACGGTCACGAGCATGCTCGGCTCGCTGGGGTTCTGCTCGATGCGCGAGCGGATCCGCTTGATGTGCACGTCCAGCGTCTTGGTGTCGCCGAAATAATCGGTGCCCCAGACCCGGTCGATGAGCTGACCGCGCGTGAGGACGCGTCCCGCGTTGCGCATCAACACTTCCAGCAGTTCGAACTCCTTCAGCGGCATGTTGATCTCTCCCCCGTCGACCGCGACGGTGTGGCGGTCGATGTCGAGCACCACCCGGCCGCCGGCCAGCACACGGTCGTCGAGGTCGGTGTCATCCGGGGTCCGTCGACGCAGGACGGCACGCATCCGCGCCAGCAGCTCCCGCGTCGAGTACGGCTTCGTGACGTAATCGTCGGCACCGAGTTCGAGACCGACCACGATGTCGACCTCGGAGTCCTTGGCCGTCAGCATGATGATGGGCACCTGCGACGTCAGCCGCAGCTGCCGGCACACCTCGGTCCCCGGCATGCCCGGGAGCATGAGATCCAGCAGGAGGATGTCCGCGCCACGCTCACGGAACGCGGCGAGGGCGAGGGCGCCGTCTTCGGCGATCTCCACCTCGTACCCCTCCCGGCGCAGCAGGTAGGCCAGCGGGTCGGCCAGGTCGGGCTCGTCCTCGACGATCAGAACGCGGGTCATACGATGTCTTCTTTCACGGGTACGGGCGACGACGCAGCGGCCTTGCGGCCCTTGCGACGCTGTTTCGGACGGGCGATGTCGAGATCGGGGGTCTCGGACAGCGGGAGGCGGATGGTGAAGGTCGAACCGCGGTCGGGCCGCGACCACAGCCGCACCTCGCCGCCGTGGCGCTGGACCGCGTGCTTGACGATCGACAGGCCGAGGCCCGTACCGCCGGTGCGCCGCGAACGCGCCTGATCCGCGCGGTAGAACCTCTCGAACACGCGGTGCTGATCGCTCTCGGGGATCCCGATGCCCCGATCGGTGACGGCGATCTCGACGACGTCGCCGTCGAGCTTGATCCCCACTCCAACCTTCGACCCCTGGGGCGAGTAGGCGATCGCGTTCGCGACCAGGTTCCCGATGGCCTCGGTCAGGATCTGCGGTTCGCCGCGCACCCAGAGCCCCTTCGTGCCGCCGCGCACGACGACGACCTGCGCCGAGTCGGCCTGCACCGTGTGCGCCTCGACCGCGGCGGTGACGACCTCGTCGATCGATACGTCGCGCACGTCGCGCAGTTCCTCGGAGGCCTGCAGACGCGACAGGCTCAGGATGCGATTGACCAGCGCGCTCAGCCGCGCCACCTCGGCCTGCATGCGCGCGGCGAAGTGGCGCACCTGCTCAGGATCGTCGGCCGCCGACTCGATGGCTTCGGCGAGCAGGCTCACGGCGCCGACGGGCGTCTTCAGCTCATGGCTGGTGTTGGCCACGAAATCGCGGCGCATCTCCTCCACCCGTTCGCGCTCGGTGATGTCTCGCAGCACCAGGAGGGTGAGACGCCCCGATATGGGGGTGGCACGCACGGCCACCAGGCGCGCCTCGGCCGGGCCCGTTCCACGCCGCAGCCGCAGATTCTCCGACACGCCTGCGCCCGTGTCACGGGCGACTCGCGCGACGCGCTTGAGCTCCTCGCTGGCGACGACCTCGCCGGCCTGCACGCCGAACACCGCGGCGGCGGGAGAGAGCGCCAGCACCGTCGACGACATGTCGCACACGAAGGCGGGGTCGTCCATCGCCCCGAGCATGGCGTCCACGCCCTCCGGGACGTCGACGGACGTCTCTGCCAGAGAACGGTGGCGAGCCCGCAGGGCGCCGGCGATGAGGCCGACCACGGTCGCCCCGATCAGCACGCCTGCAAGGAGCGAGAGCAGCGCGAGCTGCGGTTGTTCCATGTCTCCAGCGTAGGGGCGGGCTTTCCACTTCACCCGCCGTTCACCCCCGTCCGAGAGGACACGGGGGCTACTATTCACTGTCACAGCACCGCTCGTTAACCTTCGCTGGAAAGAATCCCCGAGGGTTGCGGGACACCTATGTGCCGTGCCGCCGACGAGGAAGGTACCCGCCATGCGCGAAGTATTCCACCAGTCCCTCGAGGACGTTCAGAACCGCCTGGTCGAGATCGCCGACCTCGTGACCATCGCCATCGACCGCGCCACGCGCGCCTTCGGAACGAGTGACGTCGCCCTCGCCGAAGAGGTCATCGAGGCCGACGCGATCATCGACGAGAAGGCCGTCGAGCTCGACGAGCTCGCCATCGAGATCCTCGCCCGCCAGCAGCCCGTCGCGCGCGACCTGCGCATCGTCGTGACCGCCCTGCGCGTGAGCGCTTCGCTCGAGCGCATGGGCGACATGGCCGAGCACATCGCCCAGCTCGCCCGCTCCCGCTTCCCCGAGCGCGCCATCCCCAAGGGCCTCAAATCGACCTTCACCCGCATGGGCGAACTCGACGTCGAGGTGGCCCGCAAGCTCGCCGAGCTGCTGCGCACGCAAGACCTGCGTATCGCCGAGGCGATCCGCGACGCCGACGACGACATCGACGAGCTGCACGTCAGCGTCTTCGAGAAGGTGCTCGGTGACTCGTGGAAGGGCGAGGCGACCGCCACGGTCGACGCCACCCTCGCGAGCCGCTACCACGAGCGCTTCGCCGACCACGCGGTGTCGGTCGCGAAGAAGGTCATCTACCTGGCGACCGGCGACTGGGCCGGCGCCGACGACGAGGTCGAGCACGAGCCGAGCCCCGTGATCTGAGCACACACGACGAAGGGGGTGGATGCCTGGCATCCACCCCCTTCGCGTTGCGGCGTCAGTGCTTGTTGCCCTGCGCGGCCACGGCGGCGGCACCCGCCGCGGCGGCCTCGGGGTCGAGGTACTCGCCCGGCCCCACCGGGGTGAGGTCGTCGTTGAGACGGTAGACGAGCGGGATGCCCGTGGGGATGTTCAGCTCGGCGATGTCGGCGTCGCTGATGCCCTCGAGGTGCTTCACGAGGCCCCGCAGCGAGTTGCCGTGCGCGGTCACGAGGACCGTCTTGCCCGCCTGCAGGTCGGGGACGATGTCGCTGTGCCAGTACGGCAGCATGCGGTCGATGACGATGGAGAGTGACTCGGTGTCGGGCACCTCGCCGTCGATGCCGGCGTAGCGGGGGTCGCCGACCTGGCTGTACTCGTCGTCGGCGGGCAGCGGCGGCGGCGGCACGTCGAAGGAGCGGCGCCAGAGCATGAACTGGTCGTTGCCGAACTCCTCGAGGGTCTGCGCCTTGTCCTTGCCCTGCAGGGCGCCGTAGTGACGCTCGTTGAGGCGCCACGAGCGCTTCACGGGGATCCAGAGGCGGTCGGCGGCGTCGAGCGCGATGTTCGCGGTCTGGATCGCGCGGCTGAGCACCGAGGTGTGCAGCACGTCGGGCAGCACGCCGGACTCGGCGAGCAGTTCGCCGCCGCGCTTCGCCTCGGCCTTGCCCTGGTCGGTGAGTCGCACGTCGACCCAGCCGGTGAACTGGTTGGTCTTGTTCCACTCGCTCTGCCCGTGGCGGAGGAGGATCAGCGTGTGAGGCATGACTCCATGCTATCGACGCCGGGGCGCCGGTCAGGAGCCGCGGCTGGCATCATGTCGTCAGTGAGTTCCTCTCCCGTCGGGCGCCCCACGCGCGGAACGACCGGGGTCAACCGCCTGCGCCGCGTCGACCGTTGGATCGCGCGACACCCGGTGCTGCGTCGCACCGACGACCCGCTCGTGGTCGACCTCGGCTTCGGTGCCAGCGCCGTCACCCCGCTCGAGCTCCACACCCGTCTGACCGCGCAGCGGCCGGATGCCACGGTGCTGGGCCTCGAGATCGACGCCGACCGCGTCACGCGCGCGCGCGAGCAGGCCGCCGGCGTCACCGGCGTGTCGTTCGCCCGCGGCGGCTTCGAGGTGCCCGTCCCCCACGGCCGACGGCCTGCTGTCATCCGGGCGATGAACGTCCTGCGCCAGTACGACGAGACCGACGTCGCCGACGCCTGGGCCCGCATGTGCGCGCGCCTGCAGCCCGGCGGCATCCTGGTCGAGGGCACGTGCGACGAGATCGGCCGCATCGTCACCTGGGCGGAGGTGGGCGCCGACGCCGTTGCCCGGAGCCTTACGATCTCGCTGCGCCTCGCCGCACTCGACTCCCCCGCCGTCGCCGCCGAGCGGCTTCCCAAGGCGCTCATCCACCGCAACGTCGAGGGCGAGCGGGTGCACGCGTTCCTGGCATCCCTCGAACGGGAGTGGACGCGTGCGGCCGCCGTGGCGCCCTTCGGCCCGACGCATCGGTGGCGCACCGCGATGGATGCGATGACGGATGCCGGCTGGCCCCTCGTGCGTCGGGAGCGCTGGCGCCTCGGCGAGGTGGGGATCGCGTGGGAGGCCGTCGCACCGCGATGAGCGCCGCACGACTCCGGTTCTGCGGGCGGATCGAGCGGTTCGGGCCCCGTGGCGGCGGGGCCGTGGAGGAGTCGTGCCCCAGCGCCGTCGCGCCGCGGGTCAGATGCGCGGGAGCAGCGCCCGCGCCTCGGCGGAGGGCATACCCGCCGCGGTGAGCAGGTCGACGGCCAGCGGCCGCATCGCGGCGACGAGGTTGAGCTCGCCGACACCGCCGTGCGGCAGCAGGGCCGCCGGGTCGAGGCGACGGGTGACCGCGACCAGCGCCGCGCGCGCTGCGGGCTCGACGGAGATGTCGTCGAGGCTGTCGCGCACCAGCGAGGCGCCCCGGGCGAGTTCGGCGAGGAGGTCGGCCGGAACGGGACGCGCGTCACCGTCCGCGCACAGATAGGCCGCGCGCCGCGCCACGACCCGCAGATTGCGCGTCGTCAGATCCAGCGCCTCGCGCACCCGCTCGTGACGCTGCAGCTCCGTGCGCTGGCGGCGGAGGAACGGCGAGATGCGCGCGACCTCGCGCCCCGACTCCAGCGACCCGCTCCAGGCGTCGACGTACGTCTGCAACGAACGCGCGCGCTCCAGCCCCCGCTCCGCCCGGGCGCGGTCGCCCTTGCGCAGCGCCCGCACGATCGTCGCCATCGCGCCATCGAGCGCGTCGAACAGCTCGTCGGCGTCGCGCAGCTCGGTGCGCCGCAGCGTGCGCGGGATCAGCGCCGTGACGATGAGGGCCGCCGCACCGCCGACGGCGCCGTCGACGAGCCGCAGGAACGGCGCCCCGGTGACGATCACCAGGGCGATGAGCGACTGCACCACCGCCGCCAGGGCGAATCCCGGCTGCGGTGAGACGAAACGGGCCACCAGCAGCGTCACCGTCATCGCCAGGGCGATCTGCCACCAGCCGCTCCCGGCCGCCAGCAGCACGACCTCGGCGATGAGGATGCCGACGAGCATGCCCATCACCGTCTCGGCGACGCGCCACGGTCGGGCATCGCGCACGAGTCCCAGACTCGACACGGTCACCGTGGCCGCCAGCAGGGGGACGGGGTGTCCGAGCACGAAGTGCGCGAACGCATAGGCCGCGGTCGCGGCGACCACGATCTGCGAGATCGCGGGCAGCGACTCGCGCACCCGCACGACGCGACGCGCGAGGGTGGAGCGCAGGCGTGAGCGGGGCACGACGACCCCGACGGTCGTCGAGGACTCGTCGCCGGTCATTCCGCCGCGCGGCGGCGACCGAGGCGGGGCAGGCGCGGGACGGCCGCGGTCGCCCCGGCATCAGCGGGCACGACGGTCTCGGCTGCGGCAGCCAGGGGACCGTCGGCGGTGTCGACCACGAGCGGCACGCCCTCGGGGGCCGTGCGCTTGACGAGGGCCAGGGCGATCGGCCCCTCCTCGTGGTGCACGGCGACCGAGGTGATGGCGCCGATCACGGTGTCACCCGCGCGCACGGCATCGCCGCGGACGGGCAGCACGTTGTCGCTGCCGTCGAGCTGCAGGGCCACCACGCGGCGCGGCGGGTGGCCGAGATTATGCACCTTCGCCACCGTCTCCTGGCCGCGGTAGCAGCCCTTCGACAGGTGCACCGCGGTACGCAGCCAGTCCATCTCGTGCGGGAGCAGCCGCTCGTCGGCGTCGACACCCACGCGGGGGCGCCACGCGGCGACGCGCAGGGCCTCGACGGCATCCAGCCCCGCCAGCGACGTCTCGCCGCGCACGGCCGCGTCGATCACACGCTCGAACTCGGCGGCATCGACGATCGCCTCGGCCCAGTCGCGCTCGGCGCCGGGGTGCGGCTCGACGCGCGCGTAGGCCCAGCCTCCGGGGGCGACCTCGGGCCAGGGATCGACCCAGACGGGGGCCGCGGTCGTCAGCTCCGCCACGGCGGCGCGAGTTCCGCCGATGACGAAGAGGTCGGCGGAGCGGTCGCGCACCTCGACGCGCAGGCGGAACCGCATGCGGGTGAGCCAGGATGCCAGCGCCTCGGCGTCGGAGGCGTCGACGAGCAGCCACGTCGTCTCGCCGTCGTCGACGACCGCGGCCGCGTGCTCGACGCGTCCCTGGGGATCGAGGATGAGCATCTCGGTGGACACGCCCGGCGCGAGGTGGGTCAGCGCCTGCGACGACAGCGAGTCGAGCCAGCTGCGGCGATCCTCGCCGCCGACGGAGACGACCCGACGGTCGCCGAGCGGCGCCAGCGCCGAACCGGATGCCAGGCGACGCTGTTCGGCCACGGGCGAGCCGACGTGACGCAGACCGCGTTCGTCGACGACGGCACCGGGCACGTCGGTGAGGGAGGCCATACTCACTCCGCCCGGGCGAGACGCGCGGAGGCGTGCGAGCCGAGTTCGCGGCCGAGGGCCGCGATGTCCCACGCCCACAGGAGGTGGTTGTCGACCAGGCCGTACAGGCGCGTCGCCGCAGTGTAGGGCTTCGCGCCGGCGGTGCGCACCACGGCATCCGTCGCCAGATCGATGCGCGGACCCTTCACCTGACCGACGTAGAGCTCCAGGATGCCGTCGGCGTGCGCCAGGCTGACCTCGATGTCGAATCCGCCGTCGGCGTTGCGGAGCGCTTCGACGTCGTCCGCCGTGCGGGCGACCGCGGCGGCCGTCGCCGGGAGGAGGCCCGGACCGGCATCGGCGTCGGCCGCGGGGCGCGCCAAGCGCCAGTAGCCGATCTCGGAGACGAGCGGACGCCGCTCGTCACCGTCGAGCAGCCAGGCATCGGCCGAGTAGTTCAGGAACGCTCCGCCGTCGTGGCTGAAGCTCACGCGGTGCGCGAACTCGCCCGAGTAGGAGCGACCGTCGGCCTCGTAATCGATGACGCCGGTGCCCTCCCAGACGCCGACCAGCCACGACAGGGGAACGAGGTCGGCCGGAAGATCGGTCGGGATCTCGATCACGACGGGCTCAGCGCTGGCCGCGGTAGAGGTTCCAGATGACCGTTCCGGACACGAAGGCGATCGCCAGCGAAGCGAGGCCGAGAAGTCCCACGAAGAACAGTTCGAGCGCGAGGAGGTCCATGGTGCAACTCTAGCCCGAGACGAGAGCGGCGAGACCGAAACCGAGGGTGATGACCCCGAGCACGACGAGAGCACCGAGCGAGCTCAGCGCCATTCGCTGGATGAACGCCTGCGAACGGCCGTACCAGAGCTGCACGGCGAAGGCCACGATCACGCAACCGCCGAGGGCGACCGCGATCCACTGCGCGCGCCACTGCTCGGGAACGAACAGACCGATCGCCACCCCCGCGATCGCGGCGAGCACCCACACCGCGATGACGCCGGCGACGGTGCGGCGCGGAGTGAGGTCGGGAGTCGACATGACCCCATCATCACTCAGGACCCCCGCCCGGCGCACGCGATACGCCGGTGATGAGGGCCTCCGCCTCGTCACCCTAAGATGATCGGGTGCGCGGCACGCCGCACGGGAGGTCCTCTTGGCACAGCTTCTGGTACTCAGCTCCGCCCCGGGCGGCGGCGCTGCCCTGCCCGCGCTCGAACTGCTGAGCCACCGCGTGCGGCAGATTCCGGCCGAGGCGGCGCAGCTCGTCAACGCGCCCAGCGCCGACGTCATCTTCGTCGACGCCCGCTTCGACCTGGTCGGGGCGAAGTCGCTGTGCAAGATCATGACGACCACGGGGATCGAAGCCCCGCTGGTGCTCGTCGTGACCGAGGGCGGCCTCACCGCCGTCTCCACCGACTGGGGCATCGACGACGTCGTGCTCGTGGGCGCCGGTCCCGCCGAGATCGACGCCCGCATCCGGCTCGCCATGGGACGCCGGACCGCCGATCAGGTCTCGACGCGCATCCAGACCTCCGGGATCACCATCGACGAGTCCTCCTACTCGGCGAAGGTGCACGGCAAGCCCCTCGATCTCACCTACAAGGAGTTCCAGCTCCTGCACTTCTTCGCCACGCACCCGTCGCGCGTCTTCACCCGCGAGCAGCTGCTCAGCGAGGTGTGGGGCTACGACTACTTCGGCGGCACCCGCACGGTCGACGTCCACGTGCGACGGCTGCGCGCCAAGCTCGGAGACCTCGAGCAGCTCATCGGTACCGTGCGCAACGTCGGGTACCGCTTCAACGTGTACGAAGACGACGCGCCCGTCCCCGTGTCGGCCCCCGCCTGATCGGTCCGACGCCCGCCGCCGGCATCGAGCGCGACGCCGCGGCATCCGTCATCGTCCGACACCGCGCATACCGCCCGTTCACTCCGGCGTCACCGACCCCTGCAATGATGTGGGGATGATGGAACACGACGCGCTGGATGCGGGCCTCGGCGACGCCGACGACGACGACTTCGATGAGGCCGTCGAAGCCGAAGACGACCAGCTGCCCGACCACCGCTACCTCGACCGCGAGCTGAGCTGGCTGGCGTTCAACCAGCGCGTGCTCGAACTCGCCGAGGATCCCACCGTTCCCGTCCTCGAACGCGCGAACTTCCTCGCGATCTTCGCCAGCAACCTCGACGAGTTCTTCATGGTGCGCGTCGCCGGTCTGAAGCGCCGCATCGTCACGGGCCTGGCCGTTCCCACCAACGTCGGTCGTGCACCGCTCGACGTGCTCGCCGACATCTCGGCCGAGGCCCACCGCCTGCAGCTGCGCCACGCGGCGGCATGGACCGAGAAGGTGCGCCCCGCCCTCGCCGACGCCGGCATCGAGGTCGTGACCTGGGACTCGCTCGACGACGACACCGCCGCGCGTCTGACCGAGTACTTCCAGCGCAACGTCTTCCCGGTGCTCATGCCGCTCGCCGTCGACCCCGCCCACCCGTTCCCCTACATCTCGGGGCTCTCGCTCAACCTCGCCGTGCGCATCCGCAACGCCCGCACCGGGCGTCAGGAGTTCGCGCGCCTGAAGGTGCCGCCGATGCTGCCGCGATTCGTCGAGGTGCACGGCGACGGACCGGGGGTGCGCTACCTGCCGCTCGAAGAGCTGATCTCGAACCACCTCGAAGACCTGTTCCCCGGGATGGAGGTGCTCGACCACCACGCGTTCCGCCTCACCCGCAACGAGGACATGACGATCGAGGAGGACGAGACCGAGAACCTCATCCAGGCCCTGGAGGCCGAGCTGCTGCGTCGCCGGTTCGGTCCGCCCATCCGCCTCGAGATCACGGAGGACATGGACGACGTCACGCGATCGCTGCTGCTCAGCGAGCTCGACATCACCGAGCAGGAGGTCTACCGCCTGCCCGGTGCCCTCGACCTGCGCGGGCTGTTCGACCTCTCGCGCATCGATCGCCCCGACCTGCACTATCCCCCGCACGTGCCCAAGACCGCCCTGCCGTTCCAGCCGCCGGAGCAGAACGGTCGCGCCGATCTGTTCGGCGCCATCCGCAAGGCCGACGTGCTCGTGCACCACCCCTACGAGTCGTTCGCGACGAGCGTGCAGGCGTTCCTCGAGCAGGCCGCCCGCGACCCGCACGTGCTCGCCATCAAGCAGACGCTGTACCGCACCTCGGGCGACAGCCCCATCGTGCAGGCGCTGATCGACGCGGCGGAGGCCGGCAAGCAGGTGCTCGCGCTCGTCGAGGTCAAGGCGCGCTTCGACGAGGCGAACAACATTGTGTGGGCTCGCAAGCTCGAGAAGGCCGGCGTGCACGTGGTCTACGGGCTCGTGGGCCTGAAGACGCACTGCAAGCTCGCCCTCGTCATCCGCGAAGAAGAGGGGCGCCTGCGCCACTACAGCCACGTCGGTACGGGCAACTACAACCCCAAGACGAGCCGCATCTACGAGGACTTCGGCCTCTTCACCGTCGACGACCAGGTGGGTCGCGACCTGACCCGCCTGTTCAACGAGCTCAGTGGGTACGCCATCGAGAAGAAGTTCAAGCGTCTGCTCGTCGCCCCCCTGCACCTGCGCAAGGGTCTGCTGCGCCACATCGACAAGGAGCGGCGCAACGCGCTCGAGGGCAAGCCCTCCGGCGTGCGCATCAAGGTCAACTCGATGGTCGACGAACAGATCATCGATGCCCTCTATCGCGCCAGCCAGGCCGGCGTCCCGGTCGAGGTGTGGGTGCGCGGCATCTGCTCGATCAAGCCCGGCGTGCCCGGCGTCAGCGAGAACATCACGGTGCGCTCCATCCTCGGCCGCTACCTCGAGCATTCGCGCATCTTCTCGTTCGCGAACGACGGCGACCCGCAGATCTTCATCGGCAGCGCCGACATGATGCACCGCAACCTCGACCGGCGCGTCGAAGCCCTCGTCCGCGTCGTCGACGAGAACCAGCTGCGCGAACTCACCGCCCTGTTCGACCTGGCGATGGACGACGGCACGAGCTCGTGGCACCTGGGCGCGGACGGCGAGTGGACGCGCCACAGCGTCGACGCCGACGGCGCCCCGCTGATCGATCTGCAGGAGCACACCATGTCGCGCGTGCAGCGCAAGCGTCGCGCACGGACGGCCCGATGACGGAGACCGCGGTCTACGCCGCGGGCGGCGTCGTGTGGCGCCGGGTCGAGGGAAAGCTCCGCGTGCTGCTCATCCACCGCACGAAGTACCGCGACCTGACGCTGCCCAAGGGCAAGGTCGACCCCGGCGAGACCCTCGCCGAGACCGCGGTGCGCGAGATCCGCGAGGAGACCGGCATCCGTGTCGCCCTCGGTGTGCCCGTGGGCGTCTCGCGATATCGCATGCCGAATTCGCGCACGAAGATCGTGCACTATTGGGCGGCCGAGGCCACCGACGCGGCCGTGCGCACCTCGTCGTTCGTGCCGAACAAAGAGGTCGCCGCGATCGAGTGGGTGAGCATGAAGAAGGCACGCAAGCACCTCAGCTACCCCGTCGACATCGAGATCCTCGACGAGTTCGCCCGCCTCGTCGACGAGCAGGCGCTCCCCACCTTCCCGATCGTCGTGCTGCGCCACGGCAAGGCGCGTTCGCGCGACGAGTGGGACGGCGCCGACACCGATCGCCCGCTGACATCCCGTGGTCGCAAGCAAGCCGAGGCGATCGTCGGACCGCTGCTCGCCTTCGGCGTGCGACGCATCGTCTCGAGCCCCGCCGAACGCTGCGTGCGCACGGCCACACCGATCGCGCACGCCATCGGTCAGCGCGTGCAGCTGTGCGCCGACATCAGCCAGGACGCGTGGGAGCAAGGTCGCGCCGACGCACGCACCGTCGTCGGTCATCGGGTGCGCGCACGCAAGCCGGTCGTCCTCACCAGTCACGGTCCCGTGCTGCCCGACATCATGCACGAGCTCGCGTTGGCGACGGGCACGATGAGCGGGTCGTACCTCGGCAGCGCGTCGACGCTGGAGACCGGCGCTTTCTCGGTCGTGCACGTGCCGGTCGAGCATCCCGGCGCGGGCATCGTCGCGATCGAGACGCACGAACCGCGGGTGTGACCCTTCCCGCCGGGATTCAGGTCGCCTGGCGCGCGGTGCCGCCGGGCGCCCCGCGGCGCGAGGCGTCGCGCGCGCTGCTCGCCGAGCTGCTCCCCCGCGGATCCTTCGTCTCGCGGTGCGCATCGTGCGGCGGCGACCATGGCCGTGTTCGGGTGGAGGGGGTGGATGCCGCGGTCTCGGTGTCGTACGTCCCGGGGTGGGCGGTCGTGGCGGTGACGCGTGATCACCCGCGGATCGGGGTCGACGCTGTTCCGGCGGAGGCCGGGGGCCTCGAGCGCGTGCTGCCCGGGGGCTCGGCTGAGCGGGCGCGGGCGGGGGTGGAGGACGTGCCCGTTCGGGCGGGCGGTACGGTCGATGCGCGCGAGTGGGCGGCGCGCGTAGCGGACGTGACCGCCCGGGTACATGGCGAGGCCGATGCGCGCAAGTGGGCGCACGTAGAGGACGTGACCGCCCGGATGGGCGGCGCGGTCGATGCGCGCGAGTGGGCGCGCGTCGAGGCGGTGCTGAAGGCCGACGGGCGAGGACTCCGCATCGACCCTTCGCGAGTCACCGTGAACGCGTCCGGAGACGGGTGGGTGGCACGGATCGTCGATCCCGACCGGCGTCCGTCGGGCGCGGGTCGCAGCACGTGGCGCGGGTGGGACCTCGACGGTCCCGCGGGCGTCGTGCTGGCGGTGGCGGTCGGGGCGGCCTGAGCGCCTGCGACCGCGGAGTGAGCCTCGACCATCTCGCTGCGCGGAGGCGTGAGGTGGCTGAGCCTGTCGAAGCCGGCCCCGGTCAACTAGTCGGGTGGCTGAGCCCGTCGAGGCCACCGACACCATGCTCGCGTCAGGTGGCTGAGCCCGTCGACGCCGCCGGGGCCGGGCGGGCGGGGCGACGCCCTTCCTCCCCAGTGCGCTGGTTCGCTCATCCATCCCCGATCACGCCCGCGAGCCCGGGGCGATGTCGGAGGTCGCCGCTAGCATGCACACATGCCTGATCGCATCGTCCCCACAGCCCCGAAAGGCGGGCCCGCAGCCCTGACCGCGGTGCTCGACGACGTGCTCGCAACCGGCGCCGCCCTCGCCACCGCCGACGCCGCCCGCACCCGCGCCCTCGCCGCCGCAGGCCACCTCGCCCTCGACGTCATGGCCGACCAACGCGCCACCGCCCGCGCCGCCGAACTCGCCCTCCGAGAAGTCGCCTCCGA
>NZ_KQ758472.1:277993-331352 GCF_001456955.1 Microbacterium enclense
GCCAGCACCAGCACGATCAGACCCAGGATCGCGAGGACCACACCGCCGACGATGAACGCCACCGGCTGCAACGCGGTCGGCGCGGTCACGACGGCCTGGAGGGCCTCGCCGGGGGCGACGAGCAGCGGCTGCGCACCGGTGAGGTCCAGGACGATCTCCACCGCGGCATACGCCAGAGCCAGCAGCAGCAGCACGACCACGACGAGCATGGCCACGGTGCGCGGAGAGTGAGTCTCGCGGCGCACAACGGTGCGAAGGACGGTGTCGGTCATCACAGCACTCGCTTTCGCTGAGGGGCGCTCGCGCCCGAAATGGTCAGATCCACCCGAGAGATCTCCCGCCCGAATAACCGGGCCAACCGCGACTTCAGCTCCCCCTGAGCCACGCGGGCAGCCTCCAGCACGGGCGTCGCCGCGCGCACCGCCTCGGTGTCGTCGAGGCGCGGGACGGGGAACGGCGTGGTCACGCGCACCGCGGCGGTGTCACGGGCCGAGACGATCTCGACATGCACGCTCTTGGCATCCACCCCGATGATCTCCGCCGCAGCCCGCTCCGCCGTCTTCTGCAGCACACGATCGGCGATGTTCACCCGACCGGCGGGCGTGGTGGCACGCGGCCCGGGGGCGACAGCCGTCGTGCGGCTGCCGCCCGGGGCGGCGGAGGTGACAGTGGTCACGAAGTCCTCCGAGAGATGACGGTCATCACGAGGTGCTGCGACCGCGGAAAGCGTTCGCGAGGGTGCGGAGATCGAGCTCGCCCGACGCCACGCGGGCGACGACGGCCCCGACCGCCATGAAGAGGGCGACGAGGATGAAGCCCCCGAAGCCGAAGATGAGAGCGCTGAGCGCGAGGACGAGTCCGAACAGCGCTCCCCGGGTGACGGGGGTCACCGGACGCGCTTGTCGTCGTCGTCGTTGTCGTCGTCACCGGGGACGTGCACGTCGTTCACGTCGACGTTGACCTCGACGACCTCGAGACCGACGAGGTGGCCGACGGCGCCGGCGACGCGCGAGCGCACCTGCTCGGCGACGTCCTGGATCTGGGCGCCGTACTCGACGACGACGGTCACGTCCACGGCGGCCTGGGTCTCGCCGACCTCGACCTTGACGCCCTGCGTGAGGTCGGTCGCGTTGATCGCGTCACGGATGGCGCCGAGCGCACGGGCTCCGCCGCCGCCGAGCGCCCAGACACCGTTCACCTCGCGGGCCGCGATACCGGCGACCTTGGCGACGACCCCGTCGGCGATGTGGGTCGAGCCCGCGGCGTGCGCTTCCTGGCCTCGCGCGCCGAGAGGGCGGTTCACGCGGGATGCCGCCTGGGGGACGTTCTGCGCAGCGGGGGTGGTGGCGTTCTCGACCATGGTGGGTTCCCTTCGACAGGTTCTACCCGGACTTCTCCGGGGCGGCGGATTCGCCTTCGGGTTCTAGACGTACTCGGTGCAGGAAAGATCACGCGGGGCTTGCGCCCGAGGCCGTCATGTGTATCGAGGCGAATAGGCTTACGCCGTATATCCCAGTGTTGGCGCGGGCGTCAAGATCGAGCGCCGCTCGCTCGCGAAGGCCAGGCTGGGCACGAGATGGACGGCGGCGCCGTCTGCTCGGGCCGCGTGAGGTTTCGGCGTCCGGGTACGTCTTCGTCGCGAGGCCGACACCGCGTCGGCCCTCGAAAGGAGCGAGAACCACGATGGGCAAGAAGAAGAACGAGACGAAAAGCGAACCGACGCGCGTCGCCGACTCGACGGTTGAACAGCAGAACCAGGCCGCGAGGCAGTGGTCTCCTCTTGCGCGGTACGGCTCGGAAGCCTTCGGGACCTTTCTGCTGGTGCTCGGGGGCGTGGGGACGGCCCTTTTCGCGGCGAACTTCCCCAGCGCCGACGACAATCAGGTCGGAGTGGGCTTCCTCGGCGTGGCCCTCGCCTTCGGCCTGACCCTCGTCGCCGGCATCGCCGCGGTCGGTCACATCAGCGGCGGGCACTTCAATCCCGCCGTGACGCTCGGTCTGCTCGCAGCCGGACGCACCGACGCCCGTCACGTTCCCGGGTACATCCTGTCGCAGGTGCTCGGCGGCATCCTGGCCACCAGCGTCATCGCCCTCGTGCTGGCCGGTCGACCCGACGGTTTCACCGCTGCACACGAGGCGGGGTTCGCCTCGAACGGGTTCGGTGAGGGCAGCCCCGGAGGCTACGGACTCGGCGCCGTCTTTCTGACCGAGGCCGTGTTGACCGGTGTGTTCATCGCCGTGATCCTGTCGGTCACCGCCAAGAAGGAGTACGCCACCTTCGCCCCGATCGGCATCGGCCTCACGCTGACCCTGATCCACCTCGTCAGCATTCCGATCAGCAACACCAGCGTGAACCCCGCGCGCTCGATCGCCACCGCCCTGTATGGCGGCGCACTTCCGCTCTCGCAGCTGTGGGTCTTCATCACCGCCCCGATCGCCGGCGCTGCGGTTGCCGGGCTCATCGTTCGCACACTCGGACGCCGCGTCGTCGGCTCTTGACGGCTTCGCCGCCCCGGCGGCGGACGCGAGCTGGGCCCGGAGACGAATCGGGGTGTCTCCGGGCCCGCCCCTTCACCCCGGGTACCCGACGCGTCGCCGACAGCGCAAGCGCCCTGAGGTGCGCGCCCGCGCCGACCAAGATGGGAGGTCACCGAGTCGGAGAGAGGGCCATGGACGAGCAGACCGCAGACGCACCCCGGGCGAGTGCCCGGCTGGATCGCGAGAGGATCGTCGTCGCCGCCCTGACCCTCATCGACGAACGCGGACTCGCCCATCTGTCGATGCGCAACCTCGGCAAGACTCTCAGCGTCGAAGCGATGTCGCTGTATCGCTACGTCAACGGGCGCGAAGACCTGCTCGAGGGGGTCGTCGACCTGCTGATGCACGACCTGACCGCGTCGCTCATCGAGGCCGCCGGCGACCAGTGGCAGCGGTTCTTGCAGGTGACCGCCCACGAAGTGCGGCGCATCGCCATCGAGCACCCGAAAGCCTTCCCCCTCATCGCCACCCGGCATCCGGCTGCCCCGTGGCTGCGTCCGCCGCTGCGCAGCGTCGAGGTGGTCGAAGTCTTCCTCAGCACGTTGATCGGGTTCGGCTTCACCGACGAACAGGCCGTCGGCGCGTATCGCTCGTTCAGCAGCTTCCTGCTCGGCAATCTCCTGCTCGAGTCAGCCGTGCGAGGTGCCGACACCGGGCCGGCCGACGAACCGCTCGACGAGGGCGACGCCGACATCCCGCAGGGTGACGGCTCGCAGAATCTCGAGGCGTCGCCCCAGGTGCGGCGCCTGCGAGCGCTTCTCAGCGAGGACCACGCCGAGGAGGAGTTCGAGGAGTCCCTCGAATCGCTTCTCGACCGGCTCGACCGCCAACTCTCCCAGTAGCCGGGCGAATCTTCCGCGCGCACCCCCGGACCGTGCCGTCACGCACTGCCACTACTGTCGATCTTCATGGCCGTGACCTTCACCGACATGCCGCTCGACCTGCTGCGCGCGTACCGCCCCGCCCTCGTCGAGCCCGACGGACTCGACGCGTTCTGGACCGAGACCCTCGACGCTGCGCGCACCGCCGCCGGTCCCACCCGCCTCGTTCCGGTCGAGGCTCCGGTGCGGACGCTGAGCGTGTCCGATCTCACCTTCACCGGTTTCGACGGCGACGAGATCCGCGGCTGGGTCGTGCGACCCCACGGCGACGAGGTGCTCCCCGCGGTCATCGAGTACATCGGGTACGGCGGCGGGCGCGGGCTCCCGGGCGAGCGGGTGAACTGGGCACTCGCGGGCTACGTGCACGTCATCATGGACACACGCGGCCAGGGCTCGGCCTGGAGCCTGGGATCCACTCCCGACCCGCACGGCTCGGCCGCCGCGTTCCCCGGCGTCATGACCCGCGGCATCCTGGATCCCCGCGACTACTACTACCGCCGCCTCTACACCGACGCCGTCCGCCTCGTCGACGAGGTGCGCACGATGGCGGGCGTGGATGCCACTCGGGTCGCCGTGACCGGCACGAGCCAGGGCGGCGGGCTCGCCATCGCCGCTGCCGCCCTCTCGGGCGACGCCGTCGCCGCCGTCATGCCCGACGTGCCGTTCCTCTGCGACTTCCCGAACGGTATCGTGCGAACCCCCTCGGCGCCGTTCACCGAGATCACCCGGTTCCTCTCGGTGCACCGCGACGAGGCCGACCGGGTGCTCCACACGCTGTCGCACGTCGACGGCGCGGTGCTCGCGCGGCGCATCCACGCGCCGGCGTACTTCTCGGTCGCGCTGATGGACGACGTGGTGCTGCCGTCGGGAGTGTTCGCGGCGTTCCACGCGCTGTCGTCTGACGACGTCGCGATCGAGGAGTACACCTACAACGGCCACGAAGGCGGCGGACACCGGCACTGGATCAAGCAGGTGGCCTGGCTCGACGCGCGCCTCGGGCGCTGACCGGCCGCCGCCGTCGGCCACCGCCGCCGGCCCGGCGCGGCGGTGCGGCCTCGCGACGCAGCGGACCGGCGCGGCGGCGCGGCCTCGCGACGCGGCGGACTAGCGCAGCCGCGCGACGCAGCGGCCCGGCGCAGCCGCGCGACGCGGCCGACGAGGCTGCGGCCGTGACGAGCGGAGGACAAGGGACGAGCGGAGGACGCTCGCGGCGAATTCGTCCTCCGCTGCTCACCTTCTCCTCCGCTCGTCACGCCCGTGCGCGCCGCGCGGCCCCGCCCCACGTCAGCCGGCGGTCACTCCCACACGCTCGGCGCCGGTCGGCGCGTGGAGGGCAGCGCCGACCCCGCGGCCCAGTCGTGCACCCACTCCTCGATGTCGGGCAGCCCATCCGGGCGCCCGACCGCGGCGAACAGCTCGTCGTGCGGCACCGTGCCGCCGGAGCGGCGGAGGATGCGGGCCCGGATGATCGCGCGGGCGTAGACTTCGCCGCCGACGAGCGCACGGTGCTCGAGGTAGACCGCCCGGTCGTCGTGGCCGATGAGGCGCGTCTCGAGCTCGAAGCGCTGCCAGAGTTCCAGCGAGCGTCGGAACGTGATCGTCTCGGCGCCGACGACCGCGTACCACCCCTCCTTCGTCATCGCCGCGACGAGGCCGGCGCGCGTCAAGAGGTCCCATCGGCCCAGGTCGAAGAGCGAGAGGTAGCGGCCGTTGTTGAGGTGGCGCAAGACGTCGATGTCGGTGGGGAGCACGCGCAGACGGATGCGGGTCACCGTGTTCGGGTCGATGGGACCCTCGCGACGCAGACGACGGCGGGCACGGACGAGCACGAGGAGCGTGCGCCAGAGGACGTTCACGAGGGGCGAGCGTAGCGATCCGACGACGAATCCTCCATCTCATTGTGTCCCCTCGACAATCACGGGGTGCGCGTCGCGGAACGGGGCCGCGTCGCACGCTCCTCTACCCCATTCGCAGCGCTGTCGCCCTCGATTTCACCCTCGCAGGTCCCGCGCGTAGAGTCGCGCCATGACTGCGGAAATCCGAACCGACATCGTCGTCCGTCCGGTGCGCGACGTGGATGCCGAGGCCCTGGGCCGCGTGCACGCCACCTGCTGGCACGAGACCTACGATCACCTGATCAGCAAGGCGGCCCTCGAGGCCGTCTCCCCCCGCCGCATGGCCGAGCTCTGGACCCACTGGGCCGCCCAGGGCGACGGGTACCGCATGCACGCCGCCCTCGTCGACGGCGAGATCGTCGGCTTCGTCGGCTCGGGTCCCGCCCGCGACGACGACGCCCCGCGCGAGCGCGAGCTGTACTTCATCTACCTGCTCGACGCGCACCACGGCACCGGCATCGGCCAGCAGCTCTTCGACGCCGCCGTCGAAGAGGGCGAAGGCCTGTACCTGTGGGTCGCCGACGACAACCCGCGCGCGCACCGCTTCTACACCCGCAACGGCTTCACGCTCGACGGCGCGACGCAGGTGCAGCCCTTCCTCGGCGAGGAGCTCACCGAGGTGCGCTTCGTCCGCTGACGTGCTGCAGGTCTGGGCCCTCGACGGCATCCGTGAGATCACCCCGGGAGACGACCTCGTCGGGGTGATCCTCGATGCCCTCACCGAACCCCTGCACGACGGCGACATCGTGGTCGTCACCAGCAAGATCGTCTCGAAGGCAGAGGGTCGCGTCATCCGCGCCGACGATCGCGAAGACGCCATCACGCGTGAGACGGTGAGGCTCGTGGCATCCCGGACCTCCCCCACCGGGCACGTCACGCGCATCGTCGAGAACCCGCTCGGCATCGTCTCGGCCGCCGCCGGAGTGGATGCCAGCAACACCCCCGAGGGCACGGTGCTGCTGCTGCCGGTCGACCCCGACGCGTCGGCGCGGCGACTCGCCGAGGGCCTGCGCCAGGTGGCGCGGGTCGGCGTCCTCATCACCGACACCCTCGGCCGGGCCTGGCGCGAGGGCCAGACCGATCACGCGATCGGGGCCGCGGGCGTGCGGGTCTTCGAAGACCTGCGCGGGACCACGGATGCCGAGGGCCGCCCGCTCGTGGTGACCCTGCCGTGCGTGGCCGACGAGATCGCCGCCGCCACCGACCTCGTCAAGGGCAAGGCGTCGCGCCGGCCCGTCGCGATCGTGCGCGGCCGCGGAGACCTGGTGGGCGAGCTCGACCTGCCCGGCGCCCGCTCGATCGTGCGCGATCCCGCCCGCGACATGTTCCGCCAGGGCGCCGACGAGGCCTACGCCGAGGGCTTCGCCGCGGGGCGCGCGGCGCGCGACTGACCGCCGGCCTCGCCACCGCGGTCAGCGAATGCCGCGGGCGGCGAGCGCGTCGCCGAGATCGTCGGCGTGACGCAGCGCGAGCACCAGGAACGGCATCGCACCACGCGCGAGCGAGGGGCGAAGCCCCCGGGCGCGCTGCGCGTCGCGCACCTCGGTGGCGAGCCGCGCGAGCACCGGAATGGTCGTCAGCGCGATCGTCCACAACAGTGCGAGGCGGGCCGGATCGACGCCGACGCGGCGGAGCGGCTCGAATCCGCGCTCGAGCGCGTCGAGCATCGCGGCGACGGGGGTCGTCAGCGGCACCAGTGCGGCCACGAGCAGCGCCGCGACGACCCGCGCGGTGTTGGCGACGGCGGACTCCAGCCCGAGGAAGAGCAGTTGCCCGGCGGCCGTCACGACGATGATCCCGCGCAGCGCCCACGTCTGCCGCAAGAGCTCCGCTGCTCCCACACCGCTCGCGATGTACAGCAGGCACGCGGCCCCCACCGCCGTCGGCGCGCTCCCCCAGGTGGACGGCAGCGCGGCGAGCACCGCTGCCACGAGGGCCAGGAACACGAGCTTCGGGCCCGCCGGCATCCGGTGCAACCACCCGCCGCCCGGCCGGTACAGGCTCAGCACGCCACCGCCCTTTCATAGGCGTCGACGACCTCGTCGGAGATTCCGGATGCCACGACCCGCCCGTCCGAGAAGAGCACCGCCCGTTCGCAGCGGCGCGCCAGACCGAGATGGTGCGTCACCACGACAAGGCGGTGCCCCGCGTCGGCGAGCAGATGGTCGGAGACGAGGCGGGCGTTGCGGGCGTCGAGGAAGGCCGTCGGTTCGTCGGCGACGACGAGGTCGGGCGCGCGGACGAACGCCCCGCACAGGGCGAGCAGTTGCTTCTGACCGCCCGACAGGTCGTGAGCGGGACGGTCGGCGAGGCCGTCGAGCCCGAAGCGCTCGAGGGCGGTGGCCACGCGCCGGTCGCGCTCCGCGCGCGGGAGCCGGGCGGGGCGCAGCGACAGCGCGACGTCGTCGGCGACGGTGGGCATGACGATCTGCGCGTCGGGATTGCTCAGCACGAGGGCGACACGACGGCGGAGCTCCGTGGCATCCCGATCCGGATCGAGTCCGAGCACGCGTAGCTCGCCGGTCGTGTGACGGATGAGCCCGGCGACCAGGCGAGCGAACGTGGACTTGCCGGAGCCGTTGTCGCCGACCACCGCGACCGAGCGCGCGTCGAGGTCGAGGCTCACCCCCCGGAGCACGTCCCGTGCCCCGAGGCGCGAGGCCACGTCGATGCAGCGGATCACACGCCCGCGCCGGCCGTCTCGCGCTCGCGCGCGGGGGTCGCCCACTCGCGGCGGAACCCGCGCGGATACGCCCGCACGAGCGTCGTCACCACGGCGGTGGCCACCGCCGCTTTCAGCAGGTCGCCGGGCACGAAGACGAGGCTCGTGAGCGCCGTCTCCGGCAACGGCAGGCGGGTCACGAGGCTCTGGACCGGGATGCCGAGGGCGTAGATGGCGCCGATGCCGCCGGCGACCATCGCCAGGGCGGTGCGCCAGACCACGGGGCGGCGTCCGCCGGCGTGCACGATGAGGCCGATGACGACCGCACCGAGGATCCAGCCCAGCGCATAGCCGGCGGTGGGGCCGAGGAAGACGGCGAACCCGCCGCGCCCGCCGGCGAGCACGGGGAGGCCGGCAGCGGCGAGCGCCAGCAGCACCGTCACCGACAGGGCGCCGAACCACGGGCCGAGCACCGCGCCGGCGAGCATGACGCCGAGGGTCTGAGCGGTGATGGGCACCCCGCCGAAGACGGGGAAGCTGCCGGGCAGACCGAGCACCGCGATGAGCGCGGCGAAGACGGCGATGCGGGCGAGGTCGGTGGCGTCGGGTGCGCGCATGAGGTTCCTTCCTGAACACTGTTCACCTGAACGGCGTTCACTATACTCATTCCATGGCTCCCCGCGGACACTCCGCCGACGACGTCGCCCGCACCGCGTTGCGGATCCTCGACGATCACGGACTCCCCGACCTGACGATGCGCCGCCTGGCGACCGCGCTCGAGGTGCAGCCCAGCGCCCTGTACTGGCACTTCCCGAACAAGCAGTCGCTACTCGCCGAGCTGTCCGACCGGATCGTCGGCCGCATGGCAACCGGTGACCCGGTCGACCTCCGCACCGAGGCACTCGCGCTGCGCGACGCTCTGCTCACCTACCGCGACGGCGCCGAGGTCGTCTCGAGCACCCTGGCGCTGGGCCTCGGATCGTCGCTCGCGCACGACCGGCTGACGGCCGCGGTGGCCCGCGACGGCTTCGACGCCGACACCGCGCGCCGTGCGGCGACGACCGTGCTGCACTACGTGCTCGGCTTCGCGTGGCACGAGCAGCAGCGACTGCAGTACGACAGCGTGGGCGTTCGCGACGGCGACCCGGTCGACCCGTCCGGCAACGGTGCCGCCGGGCTCGCGAGCGACGACTTCGCCTTCGGCCTTGATCTCATCGCCGCCGGGCTGCGGGCGCGCGGCCGCGTCTGAACGCGCGTCGCGCCGAGGTCTCACGATCGGTGCGTGAGACGTCCGGCCCAACGGACGGCCTCGCGCCTCGTCCTGGCTGCACGCCGGTGCCGCAGGCTCCCGTCAACGCCGGCGTGCGGCTCGGCGGACGCCGGGCACCCGGCATCCCTCGTCCCGTCGACCGCGGCCGGCCCGGCCGGGATCAGCGCTGCTTGACCTCGCCGAAGAGACGCGCGATCGGCACGAGGACGCGCGGACGCGCCGCGACGACCCCCGCGGCCATCACGACGAGGAATGCCGCGAAGAGCAGCAGCCCGGTCGGGTCGGTCGTGAAGGCGTCGGGGTCGACGGAGCCGCGCGCGGCGTACATGTGGTTGAGGTTGCGCAGGGCGCCGGTGGCCAGCACGAGCGCCACGTGCACGACGATGAACGCGACGAAGAACAGCATCACCGGGAAGTGCACCTTGCGCGCCCACTCGATCGGATACAGGCGGTTGAGCCTCTCGGCATCCTTGGGCCAGACGCCCGACAGGCGCACGCCGCTGATGATCGCGAGCGGGGCGGCGACGAAGGTGATGGCGAAGTACGACAGCTGCTGAAGGCTGTTGTAGTTCACCCAGCCGTTCTCGGTCGGCCAGTCGAGCGAGACGTACTGCAACGCCGCCGACAGCGCGTTGGGGAAGACCTCCCACGAGGTGGGGACGATGCGCATCCACTGACCGGTGACGAACAGCAGCACGACGAAGACCACGCCGTTCGCGATCCACAGGATGTCGATGGCCTGGTGGAACCACAGCGTGAGACTGATGCGGCGCCGCTTGTTCTTGCGCGGCGACCAGAACGCGGCGGGGCGTTTCTCGTTTCGCACCTGCCAGCCCGTGCGAATGATGAACAGCAGGAAGAAGCTGTTGAGGAAGTGCGACCAGTTCAGCCACGCCGGGATGCCGACGGGTGCAGCCTCCGGCAGGTGGTACTCCCCCGGGTACGCGGCGAGGAACTCCTGCCCCGGCCCGAGCGCGAGAACGAAGCGCGCCAGCAGCACGACGATGCCCGCCAGCGCGAGCGCGAAGATCCCGAGCACGGCCGTCGAGCCGAGCAGTTGCACGGGCGAGAAGTCGCCGAGAGCGGTGCGGGGCGGTTTCGCGTTCACGGGTCGGGCGTTGTCGGCAGACGCCGCCCGCGTCGACCCGCGTGAAGCCGCGGCCCCGGGCCACACGGTGCGCGGCACCGTGAGGGGCGGGCGCGGAACGCTCCCTTCCCCGGCGAGAGCGAAGGGGCGCGTCGAGCGCGCGGGCGATGCGGTGTCGTCTCGCGAACCGGACGCGCTCGTCGCCGGATCCGCGGCGGCATGGTCGACCTCAGCACGGTGCAGGCTCGACGATGCGTTGCGGCGTTCCGAGTCGTCGTCGGCGACGGACGCCCGCGCGGGGGCTGCGGATGCCGGCGGCCAGGGCTCTCCGCCCGGCTCGCGCGGCAACCCGCGGCGCACGCCGCCGGTCGTGGCCTCCCCATCGACCGGAGTGGATGCGGGATGCGTGCTGGCGTCGGAGGCAGCGATAGCCGGCTGCGGAACCGAAGGCACGGGCGCCGGACCGGCCGCTCCGACGTGCTGGTCGGACGCGGTGCCCTCCGCCGCCGGCGCGTCGGCCCCCGCGGAGTCAGCGGACCGAACGGATGCCGGCGGCCACGGCTGCCCACCCGCCTCGCGCGGCAGGCCCCGTCGAACGGGGGTCGCCGGGGCGAGGGCGCTCGAGCCGGTCGGTGCGCCCACGTCCACGGCATCCCCCGTCGATACCCCGGGGACGTGCGCCGGACGCACACCATGCGGCGACGACGCTGCGACATCCGTGCCGTTCTGCGGGATCCGCGCCGTCGCGCCCGTCGCCTGACCGTTGCCGTCGACACCGACCTGAGCGGGTGCGGGATCGACGGGGGCCGCGGGCGCGTCGGCGCCGTGCGGCGTGTCGGGGACGCCGGAGGCCGCGGGCGGCCAGGGCTCCCCACCGGGAACGCGCGGCAGCCCGCGACGCGGAGTGCGGGGTGTGGACGCCATCTACTTCTTGTGGGCCTCGAGCGCGCTGATGAGTTGCGGGACAACGGTGAACAGGTCTCCGACGATACCGAAATCGGCTATCTCGAAGATCGGCGCGTCGGGATTCTTGTCGATTGTGACAATCAATGTCGCGGTCTGCATGCCGGCGCGGTGCTGGATCGCCCCCGAGATGCCCAGCGCGACATACAGCCGCGGCGACACGGTCACGCCGGTCTGGCCGACCTGGGCGCTGGCCGGCACGAACCCGGCGTCGACCGCCGCGCGCGACGCACCGACGGCACCGCCGAGCACGTCGGCGAGCTGTTCGACCAGCGCGAAGTCCTCTCGTGAGCCGACACCGCGCCCGCCCGCGACCACGACCGCCGCGCCGCGCAGTTCGGGGCGCGACGAGGGCGCCGCCGTCTCGGTGAACGCCTCGATCCGGGCGGCACGCACACCGGATGCCGAAACCTCGAGGCCCTCGACCACGAGGGGCCGCGCGTCGAGCCGCGCGTCGACCGCGCCGGGCCGCAGCGTCGCCAACAGCGGTCCGAAGGTGGGGGCTCCGTCGACGGTGAACGCTCCCCCGAGCACGGAGTGGTGCGCGACCACGCCGAGTTCGTCGTGCCCGACGCCGACGACATCGGCGGCGAGGGGCAGCCGCCGTCGCGCGGCGAGACGGGCCAGTGCGTCGCGCGACTCCACGGCGTTCGACGCGAGCACGAGATCAGGTCTCTCCCGGTCGAGGGCGGCGGCGAGCGCGTCGACGACGGGCACGGTCAGCGCGTCGGGCTGTGTCTCGGCCGTGAGCACCCGCGCGGCACCGAGGGTCGCCGCCTCGGCGGCGGCGGTGTCCAGCGCCTCCCCGTCGGCGGCGATCAGCGCGACCGGCTCGCCCACCGTCGCCGCGGCGGCGAGCAGACCCGGCGCGGTCGCGGCGAGCGCGCCGTTCGGCAGCACCTCGAGCAGCACGAGAGCGACGCTCATCGGGTCACCCCCTCGGCGATGAGGAAAGCGGCCAGCTTCTCGCCGGCGTCGCCCTCGTCGACGATCTTGATGCCGGCGTGACGCGGGGGCCGTTCGGCGACCGAGAGCATGATGTAGCGGGCGGTCGCGGGGTCGTCGGGCGCGATATCGAGGGAGGCGGCATCCACCGTCTCGTAGGGCTTCTTCTTGGCCGCCATGATGCCCTTGAACGTCGTGAAACGCCCTTCGGGGAGCGCCTCGGTGATCGAGACGACGGCGGGGAGCTCGGCGCTCACCCGCATGGTGCCGGCGTCGCTCACGCGGTCGCCGGTCACCATCGTGTCGGACACCTCGAGGGCGGCGAGTCCCGTCAGCTGCGGCACACCGAGCACCTCGGCCACCATGGCCGGAATCACCCCCGCGCCTCCGTCGGTCGAGAGGTTGCCGGCGATCACGAGGTCGTAGCCCGTGCGTCGGATCGCCGCCGCCAGCACCTCGGCGGTCAGCAGCAGGTCGGCGCCGCGCAGGGCGTCGTCGACGACGTGCACCGCCGAGGTCGCCCCCATCGCGAGGGCTTTGCGGATCGTCGCGGTCGCCGAGGCGGGTGCCATCGCCAGCACCGTCACCTCGGTGCCCGGGTGCGCGTCGGCGTGGGCCAGGGCGGCTTCGACCGCGCGTTCGTCGATCTCGTCGAGCACGGGCGCCGCCGCGGCGCCGCGGTCGATCAACCCCGTCTCGAGGTCGAGCCGCCGCTCGCCCCACGTGTCGGGGACTTCTTTGATCAGGACCACGATCTTCATCGATGCGTCTCCTTCGTCGGGAACGGGATGCCGCGGCGCCGGCGCCGCAGCCGAGGTCGGGGCGCCAGGGACTCGCGAGGCTCGGCCACCGGTTCAGCGGCGCGGGCGCCCCCGCAGCCGCCGAGCGAAGGGCGAATGGCACCGCCGCCCCGCGGGGCGCGCGCGACGCGAGAGCGGTACCGTGAAACGCGAGGAGGACCGATGACGCGACGACTGCCGGTCGACCCGATCGCCGAAGCCAAGCGACAGTGGCTCGCGCACGGGTGGGACGACGCGGCCGACGGCATGACGGTCGTGACCTCGGTGATCCGCGCGCACCAGCTGCTCATGGCATCCATCGACCGGGCGCTGAAGCCCTTCGACCTGTCGTTCTCGCGCTTCGAGATGCTGCGCCTGCTCGCCTTCACCCGGGAGGAACGGATGCCGATGGCCAGCGCCATCGCGCGGCTGCAGGTGCATCCGACGAGCGTGACGAACACGGTCGACCGCCTCGTGCGCGACGGGTTGCTCGCGCGCGAGCCGCACCCGACCGATGGGCGGGCCGCGCTGCTGGTGCTGAGCGACGCCGGTCGCCGCCGGGTGGACGAGGCGACCGCGGCCCTGAACGTCGTGTTCGCCGACCTCGGACTGGACGACGACGACGCGACGGACCTCGTGCGGATCATCGCGCGGTTCCGAAAGGGCGCCGGCGACTTCGCCGACCCCGCGCCGGTGCCCGAGCCGCTCTGACGGCCGGGACCATGCGTCGTCGGCGCCGGGAGCGCATGCTCGCGCGCGGCGCCGCCGGCGCGGACGAGATCGCCCACGCCCGGCAGCCGCCGCGCCGCGCCGCTCATCGGTGCGTGAACGACGGCGCCCGCTTCTCGCGGAACGCCGCCATCCCCTCTTTCTGGTCGGCGGTGTCGAAGAGCGCGGCGAATGCCTGCCGCTCGAAGCGCACGCCCTCGGCGAGCGTCGACTCCAACGCCACGTCGAGGGCCGCCTTCGCCGCGTACAGGGCGGGCAGCGGCTTCTCGGCGATCGTGCGGGCGACCGACTCGGCCTCGTCGAGCAGGTCGGCGGCCGCCACCACGCGCGACACGAGACCTGCGCGTTCGGCCTCGGCGGCATCGATCATGCGACCGGTCAAGACGATCTCGGCGGCCTTGTAATACCCGAGCGCGCGCACGAGGCGCTGCGTGCCACCCATGCCGGGGATGACCCCGAGCTGCACCTCGGGCTGGCCGAATCTCGCACGGTCGGATGCCAGGATGACGTCGCACATGAGCGCCAGCTCGCACCCGCCGCCCAGCGCGTAGCCCGACACGGCCGCGATCACGGGGGTGCGGACGGCGGCGAAGCGCGCCCACGCGCCGAAGTGATCGGTGAGCACCATGTCGAGGCCCGACTTCTGCTCCATCTCTTTGATGTCGGCCCCGGCGGCGAAGGCCTTCTCGCTGCCCGTCACGACGATCGCCCCGGTGCCCTCGTCGACGTCGAACGCCTCGGCAGCGGCGACCACCTCGCGCATGGTCTGCGTGTTGAGCGCGTTCAACGCCTCGGGGCGATCGAGCGTGATCCACCCGACGCGGCCGCGCTGCTCCACGCGGATCGTCTCGTACCCGGCATCCTGATCAGTCATCTCACTCCTGTTCGTGACGGTGCGGACGAACCCGCCCTCGCATGCTCGCACGCACCCCCGACATCGATCGAGGGGGTTCCCCATCGGTCCGGCCGGCGCCCACGACGGGCCGGCGAGGTAACGGGTTCGGGGCGCGTTCTGCACCTTGGGGCGGAAAAACTTCGCCTCAAGGTGCGGATTCCGCCCCGATCCAGCGAAACGGACCCCCGAACGCTGATCCCGCCCACTCGCAGAGCGTCGACCACACCGCCCGGACCGCTCAGGCTCACGCCGCCAGCACGCTCCGGCCGACGATGAGCCGCATGATCTCGTTGGTGCCCTCGAGGATCTGATGCACCCGCAGATCGCGCACGACCTTCTCGATGCCGTAGTCCTGCAGGTAGCCGTAGCCTCCGTGCAGCTGCAGCGCCTCGTTCGCCACCCGGAATCCGACGTCGGTCGCGAAGCGTTTCGCCATGGCGCAGCGTGTGGCGGTGTCGGGGGTCTTGGCATCCAGTGCCGTCGCGGCGTCGCGCACGAGCAGGCGTGCGGCCTCGAGCTCGGTCGCCATGTCGGCCACCGCGAACACCACCGATTGCTTCTCGGCGAGCGCCTCGCCGAACGTGAAACGCTCGTGCACGTAGGCGATCGCGCGGTCGAGCGCCCAGCGCGCTGCGCCGATCGAGCACGTCGCGATGTTGAGCCGGCCGCCGTTGAGGGCGGTCATGGCGATCGAGAATCCGCGACCCTCGCCGCCGAGCAGGTTCTCGGCCGGCACGCGCACCTCGTCGAGCACGACCGCCCGGGTGGGCTGCGCGTTCCAGCCCATCTTCTTCTCGTTCGGACCGAACGACAGTCCCTCTGAATCTGCGGGGACGAGGAATGCGCTGATGCCCCGGGCACCCGGCTCACCCGTGCGGGCCATGACGACGTACACGGATGCCGCGCCGGCACCCGAGATGAACTGCTTCACGCCCGTGAGCACGTAGGTGTCGGCGTGGCGGATCGCCGAGGTGGTGATGGCCGCGGCATCGGAGCCCGCGCCCGGTTCGGTCAGGCAGTAGGCGCCGAGGTCGTCCATGGCGATCAGGCCGGGCAGCCACTGCTCGCGCTGCGCCGACGTGCCGTAGGCGTCGATCATCCACGCCACCATGTTGTGGATCGTGATGTAGGCGGTGACGGTGGGGTCGCCGTAGGCGAGCTCCTCGAAGATGGCCACGGCATCGGCCCGCGTCAGCCCGGCGCCGCCGACGTCGTCGTTGACATAGACGCCGCCGAGGCCCAGCTCCCCCGCGCGGCGCAGCACGTCGCGGGGGAAGTGCTTCTCGGCATCCCATTCGAGGGCGTGCGGGGCGAGCTCGGTCGCAGCGAAATCGCGGACGGCGTCGAGGATCGCGGCGCGTTCGTCGGCCGAGAGGGTACCGGCGGGCGAAGCGTCGAGCGCGGGGGCAGGGGTGGTGTCCATGCGGCTCTCCTTCGTGAGGGCGACGTCGTCGTCGCACGTCGAACTTTACCTGGACGTCCTATTAATTGGTGGGGCGAGCGACTAACGGCCCCCCGCGTCGAGAAACGCCGCGCCGTGCCACACACGCCGTGTCGAGGCGTTTCCGCAACGCGCGAGCGTTTCTCGCGCCACGCGCGCGCAACGCGAGCGTTCACGACGCACCGCGCTCGTGACGCCCGAGCGTTCATCGCGCACCTGCGCGCATCACCGCCGGCGATCCCGCGCCGGCGGGCGGGCCGGCGCCGCGTTCGCTCGCCGTTCACCGGGCCGTCACGCGATCTAGGCACAATCCACAGGTTCGCGCTCCCCGCGCGGGTCGCTCCCCCACCCGAATCCGAGGACACAGCCCATGCCTTCGCCCCTCCTGCGCCGAGCCGTCGCGTTCACCGCGACGACCGCGGCGGTGTGCGCGCTCGCCCTGTCGAGCGTCACCGCGGCCTCCGCCGCGATCGTCCCCCAGCCCATCTCGAACAGCGCCGCGGGCGCGGCCCTCGCCGTCACCCCCGTCGGCTCGTACGACACCGGCGTCTACAAGGAGTCGGCCGCCGAGATCGTGCAGGCGTGGCGCGACCGCCTGTTCGTCGTCAACGCGCAGGCCGGCACCGTGTCGGTGCTCGACAACAGCGACCCGACGACGCCCGTGAAGCTCTTCGACATCGCCTCGACGGGTGTCGCGAACTCGGTCGCGGTGCGCGACGACGGCCTCGGCGTCGTCGCCTTCGAGGCCGAGACCAAGACCGACCCCGGTCACCTCGTGTTCTTCGACGCGAGCAAGACGGATGCCACCGGTGCGACCCTCGGCGAGGTCACCGTCGGGGCCCTCCCCGACATGGTCACGTTCTCGAAGGACGGCGCCTACGCCGTCGTCGCCAACGAGGGCGAGCCCGCCGACGACTTCACTGTCGACCCCGAGGGCTCCGTCAGCATCGTCGCGCTCCGCACCGGTGTCGTCGCCCCCGCGCCGAGCGCCGTCAAGACCGCCGGCTTCGCCGCGTTCGAGCCGGGCGGCACGAAGACGCTCGACCCCAAGGTGCGCGTCTTCGGACCCGACGTCGCCGCTCCCGGCCAAGACCCGGCGACGCTGTCGTCCAACCGCGTCTCGCGCAACCTGGAGCCGGAGTACATCACCGTCGACGGCACGACCGCCTACGTCACGCTGCAAGAGGCGAACGCCCTCGCGACGGTCGACCTCGCGAAGGCCCAGGTCACCGGCATCCTGCCCCTCGGCTACAAGGACTGGGGCACCGTCGGTCTCGACCCGAGCGACAGGGACGGCGCGAACATCCGCACCGTCGCGGGCCTCAAGGGCCTCTACATGCCCGACGGCATCGCGTCGTACACCGCCGCCGTCGGCGGCAAGGCCGGCACCTACCTCGTCACCGCGAACGAGGGCGACGGACGCGAATGGGGCACCTTCACCGACGAGGCCCGCGTGAAGGCCCTCGGCAAGGACGGGCTCGCCCCGGTCTGCGCGACCTCGCCGCTCGCCGGTCGCTCCGCCGACACCGACCTCGGCCGCCTCAAAGTGGTCACCGACCTCGGACTCACCGCCGAGGGCTGCTACAGCGAGCTCTACGCCTACGGCGGACGCTCGTTCTCGATCTGGGACACCAAGGGCACGCTCGTCTTCGACTCGGGCGACCAGTTCGAGCAGAAGCTGAAGGAGGTCGCACCGCAGCTGTTCAACGTCTCCAATGACGACAACGTCGTCGACGACCGCAGCGACGACAAGGGTCCCGAGCCCGAGAACGTGGCGCTCGGCGTCGTCGATGGCCGCACGTACGCCTTCATCGGCCTGGAGCGAGCGGGCGGCGTGATGGTCTACGACGTCACCGACCCGAAGAGCCCCGCCTACGTCACGTACGTCAACAACCGCGACGCGACCGCCGACGTCGAGACCGCCGCGGCCGGCGACCTCGGGCCCGAGGGCATCACGTTCGTCTCGGCGCTGCGCTCGCCCACGGGCGTGCCGCTGCTGATCACGGGCAACGAGGTGTCGGGGACCACCACGGTGTTCGAGGTGCGTCCGACGCAGCCGAAGAACCCCGACGTGCAGATCCTCACGATCAACGACTTCCACGGCCGTCTGGTGCAGGAGACCGGCGGGGTCGCCGGGGCGGCGGTGCTGGCCGGCGCCGTCGAGAAGTACCGCGAACTCAACCCGAACACGCTCTTCGTCTCGGCCGGTGACAACATCGGCGCGAGCGCGTTCGAGTCGTTCATCGACCAGGACAACCCCACCATCGACGCCCTGAAGGCGGCGACCCTCGACGTCAGCGCCGTCGGCAACCACGAGTTCGACCGCGGGTTCGCCGACCTCACCGACCGGGTCATCCCCCGCTACGGCGACAACGCGGGCGACCGGAGCGACTTCGCCCTCGGCGCGAACGTCTACCTGAAGGGCACGAAGACCCCCGCCCTGAAGCCGTACACGATCAAAGACGTCGGCGGCACCAAGATCGCCTTCGTCGGCACGGTCACCCGCCAGACGGCCGGCATGGTCGACCCCTCGAAGATCACCGAGATCGAGTTCGGCGACCAGGTCGAGGCCGCGAACCGCGAGGCGAAGAACGCCCGCGCCGCCGGGGCCGACATCGTCGTGCTGCTCGCCCACGAGGGTTCCGAGGGCACCGACTGCGCGAAGATCGCCACCGAGTCGGGCGACTACGGCGACCTCGTGCGCGGCGTCTCCGGCGACGTGAACGCCATCGTCTCGGCCCACACGCATCAGAAGTACGCGTGCACCATCGGCGGACGTCCCGTCATCCAGGCCGGTCAGTACGGCACCAACCTCGGCACGCTGGACATCGACCTGGATGCCGCCGGCGACCTCGCCTCCATCACGCCCGGTGTGCGCCCGCTGCTCGACGCCACGAGCCAGTACGTCGCCTACCCGCAGGCGGCGACGGCGAAGATCGTGGCGGATGCCAAGGCCGTCGCCGACGTGAAGGGTCAGGTCGAGGTCGGCACCATCACCGCCGACATCACCCGCGCCCGCAACGCCTCGGGAGACGAGGACCGCGGCGCCTACTCGACGCTCGGCAACACCGTCGCCGACGTGTACCTGTGGGCCACGACCGAGAACCCCTCGTTCAACGGGCAGGACGCGCAGATCGCGTTCATGAACCCGGGCGGTCTGCGTGCCGACCTGCTCTACGGCTCCGACAACGGCTCGGTCTCGTACCGCGAGGCCGCGAACGTGCAGCCCTTCGGCAACACGCTGGTCACGCTGTCGCTGACCGGGGCGCAGCTGAAGTCGGTGCTCGAGGAGCAGTGGCAGCCGTCGACGGCATCGCGTCCCGTGCTCGCGCTCGGCGTCTCCAAGGGATTCACCTTCGCCTACGACCCGAAGGCGGCCGCGGGCGCGCGCATCTCGTCGATCGCGCTGAACGGCGTCGCCGTCGACCCGGCTGCGTCGTACCGCGTGGTCACCAACTCGTTCCTCGCCGCGGGCGGTGACAACTTCACCACGTTCGCGCAGGGCACGGCGAAGGCCGACTCGGGTCAGATCGACCTGCAGGCCACGGTCGACTTCTTCGCCGCGAAGGGCACCGTCGCACCGTCGCCGCTCGGCCGGGCGTACCTGCTCGGTTCGAGCCCGGTCGACGAGGGGACCGGCACCGGAACGCCGACCCCGACCCCGACGGTCACGCCGACGGCCACCCCCGCGCCGACCACATCGCCGTCCGCAGCGCCCGGCGCTTCGCCGTCGAGCAGCCCCGCCGCGGGGTCCGGCACGGCTGCGCTCGCGAAGACGGGTGCCGAGCTGCCGTGGGGCATCGCCCTCGCGGGCGGCTTCCTCCTGGTCGCGGGAGGCGTGGCCGCAGCGCTTCGGCGCCGTCGCGTCTGACACGCGCAGACGGCGGCGGCCCTCACCCCTGGCGGGTGGGGGCCGCTGTCGTTGTGCGGCGCGGCGCGCGCTCGGGCACGGTCTGCGGGCGACATGCCGAAACCGCACCCGTTCGCCGAGACCGCATGCGGTTGTCGCGAATCCCCTGCGTTCTCGGCAACCGGGTGCGGCTTCGCGGCGGTGCGCGCCGGCCGGACGGGCTCCCGCGGGCCCGTCAGGGTCGCAGCACGGTGATGAGCACCCCGGATGCCGCGGACTCCACGCGCCAGACCTGCCCGCTGCCGTGAACGGCCGGGGCGGCCTGCGCCGAGATGACGAGGGCCGTGTGCTCGTCGATCGCCACGCCGTCGGAGACGAGCCCCGCCTCGACCGCGGCGACGAGACGGGAGAGGGTGCCCCATTGGGCGGCGTGCACGTCGACGGCGAAGTCGAGGAGCCCGAGGCCCGGGCGCACCTCGACCTCGTCGAGCTCTTCACCGGCATCCTCCGACACGACCTCGACCCCGCCCAAGCGATATCCGCCGATCAGCGCGGGTCCGGCCGCGATGGACGAGCCGGCCGAGAACCCGGCGTAGGGCATCCCGTCGCGGACGCGATCGGTCACGGCATCCCGGATCGGTCCCACCGCCGCCCGGTACGCCGGGGTGAGGCCGCCACCGACGAACAGGGCGTCGGCGTCGAGCACCGCGGTGTCGAAGACCTCGCCCACGACGATGGTCGTGATCCGCAGCTCGTTCGCCGTCGCCCCCGCAGCCTCGAGCACCGCCGCGAAGCGGGCGACCGAGGACTCGTCGTCGGCCTCGAGCACGAGCAGCACCGCGATCACGGCCGGCCGGTCGCCGGCGCGCTCCCGCGCCTCGCGCACGAAGGGACGCAGCAGATCGCCGCAGCGCGCGACGTCGCGCCCGCCGCCGAGAAGGAAGACACTCATGCGCCCAGTATCCCGGTATCGGCATCCGCGTGAGTCGCCAGCATTTGTCGCTTCGGGCACCCGCAAGCGACAAACCTTGGCAACTCACGCGCGGTAAACGCGAACGCGAGACCCGGGTCAGTACCGGCGCAGCAGCGCGGCGAGGGCCTGACCGCCGCCGATGCACATCGTGACGACGGCGTACTCAAGGTCGCGGCGCTGCAGGTCGAGGGCCGCGCGCACGGTGAGGATCGCGCCGGTGGCACCGACGGGGTGGCCGAGGGCGATCGCGCCGCCGTACGGATTCACCTTCTCGGGGTCGAGGGCCGCATCGCGGATCACCGCGACCGCCTGCGCGGCGAACGCCTCGTTCAGCTCGATCACGTCGACGTCGGCGGGAGTGAGGCCGGTCTGCTCCCACAGCCGCTGCAGCGCGATGACCGGGGCGTAGCCCATGATCTCGGGGTCGACGCCCGCCGTGGTGACGGCCTCGAGCGTGGCGAGGCCGGTTGATCCGCGCTCGCGCACATCGTCTTCGCGCATGAGTACGGTCGCGGCAGCGCCGTCGTTGATGCCCGACGAGTTGCCGGCGGTGACCGATCCGTCCTTCTCGAAGGCCGGGCGCAGACCCGCGAGGGCTTCGAGGGTCGTGCCGGGTCGCGGGTGCTCATCGACCGAGACCTCGACCGGCCGCTTGCCGCCGGTGGTCACGGGCACGATCTCCTCCGCGAAGGCCGCGCGGGCGGCATCCGTCGACGCCCTGCGCTGGCTCTCGACGGCGAAGGCGTCCTGCTCCTCGCGCGAGACGGAGTACCGGGATGCCACGACCTCGGCCGTCGTGCCCATGTGCCGGCCGCTGAAAGGGTCGGTGAGGATCGCGAGGGTGCCGTCGAGCAGCGTGCGGTCGCCGAGCCGGCCGTTGCCGCGGGCGCCGTACTCGAGGAACGGCGTGCGCGACATGCTCTCGTCGCCGCCCGCGACCGCGACGTCGATGCCGCCCCAGCGGAGCTCCTGAGCTGCCGACCAGATCGCCTGCAGGCCCGAGCCGCACAGGCGGTTCACGGTGAAGGCGGGCACGCGCGTGGGCAGCCCCGCGGCGAGCGCGACGCGGCGGGCGTTGTAGGCATCGGGGCCGTTCTGGGCGATGCAGCCCATGACGACCTCGTCGACGTCTTCTTGCGCGACGCCGGCGCGACGCAGCGCTTCGGTCACGGCCACCGCGCCGAGCTCGTACGCGTCGACCCCCGAGAGCGATCCGCCGAACGAGCCGATGGGTGTGCGCGCGCCGGAGACGATGACGATCTTCTGCTCGGACATCAGCCTGCCGCCTCCTCGGGGCGGTCCTGCGTCTCGAGCGCGGCGGCATCCGGAACGTACCCCTCGACGTGCCGCTCGTCGGGCCCGACATAGGCCGACAGCGGTCGGATGAGGGCGTTCGCCGCCTGCTGCTCGCGGATATGCGCCGTCCAGCCCGTCACGCGGGCGGCGACGAAGAGCGGGGTGAAGGTGAGGGTGTCGAACCCCATGAGGTCGTAGGCAGGGCCCGAGGGATAGTCGAGGTTGGGGTAGATGCCCTTGCGCTCGACGAACTGCGACTCCAGCGCGTCGTAGAGGGCGGCGACGTCGGGGCGGTCGTAGTGGGCGACGAGGGTGTCGAGGGCGGCTTTCATCGTCGGCACGCGCGAGTCGCCGCGCTTGTACACGCGGTGGCCGAAGCCCATGATCTTGCGCTTGTCGGCGAGGGCGGCGTCGAGCCAGGGGCCCACGTTCTCGGCCGAGCCGATCTCGCGGAACACGTGCAACACCGCCTCGTTCGCACCGCCGTGCAGCGGGCCCTTCAGCGCGCCGATCGCTCCGACGACCGCGGAGTACAGGTCGCTGAGCGTCGAGGCGATGACCCGCGCGGTGAAGGTCGAGGCGTTGAAGGAGTGCTCGGCGTACAGGGTCATCGACCGGTTGAAGGCGTCGACGACCACCGGGTCGGGGACACCCGCGGATCTTGAGCCCGTGCCCGAGGACCCTGAGCCCGTGCCCGAGGACCCTGAGCCCGTCGAAGGGTCCGGCACCGACGCCACCCCGCCGGCTTCGACAGGCTCAGCCACCTGCGGACGGGTGCAGATCTCCTCGCCGAACGTCATCCAGAGGAAGTTCGCCGCATAGTCCAGGTCATCGCGCGGCTCGATCAGCTCCTGACCTCGGCGGCGGCGCTGACCGTAGGCGACCACGGCGGGCAGCTGCGCCCACAGGCGGACGGCGCGCTCGAGGTTCTCTTCGGGGGTGCCCACGGCATCCATCACGTTCGAGATGCCCGCGGTCTCGCGGGCGCCGATGACGCTCACGGCGGTGCGCACCTCGTCCATGGGGTGGGCGCTCGTCGGCAAGAGGTCGATCGCGGCGCGCACGTCGTCGGTCAACGCCCGGTGCGCTCGCTCGGTGTCGCGCAGGGCGCCGAGCTGCGCGGCATCCGGAAGCTCCCCGTTCCACAGCAGGTAGGCCACCGCCTCGAAGGGTTGCGTGGCGGCGAGCTCCTGCACGGGGTACCCGCGGTAGAGCAGGCTGTTGGTCTCGGGGTTCACCTTGCTCACGGCGGTCTCGTCGACCGTGACGCCGGCGAGGCCCTTCTTGATGTCGGTCATCGTCTCTCCCTTGAGTCGTGCTCGAAGTTCTCAGTAGCCCTGTTGACGAGTTGCGCCGTGTGTTCGCGAAACCGGGCGTCAGACGAGCATTCGCCGCAAGTCAGCGCCGGTGGGGCGCCTCAGCGCTCGACGGTGAAGTCGAACACGTCGGCGTCGAAGCGGGTGTAGCCCTCGTAGTCGACGAGGTCGTACAGATCGGCGCGGTGCTGCATGTCGCCGAGCTGGTCGCGCAGATGCCCCTCGGATGCCAGGGCGTCGAGGCCGCGGCCGGCCGCGCCCATCGCGAGCCGCAGCAGCGACACCGGCCAGATGACGATGTTGACGCCGGCGTCGCGCAGCTGCGCGGTGGAGAACAGCTCGCTCTTTCCGAACTCGGTCATGTTGGCCAGGATCGGCACGTCCAGAGCCGCGCGCATCGCCTCGAACTCGCCGAGGTCGCGCATCGCCTCGGGGAAGATCGCGTCGGCGCCGGCGTCGACCAGGGCCTTCGCGCGGTCGATCGCGGCATCCAGTCCCTCCACCGCCCGCACGTCGGTGCGCGCCATGATGAGGAAGTCCGGGTCGCGCCGGGCGTCGACCGCTGCGCGGATGCGCTTGATCGCGGTGTCGGCATCCACGACGCTCTTGCCGTCGAGGTGGCCGCAGCGCTTCGGGTTGACCTGATCCTCGATGTGCGTGCCGGCGAGGCCGGCGTCTTCGAGGGTCTGGATCGTGCGCGCGACGTTCATCGGCTCGCCGAACCCGGTGTCGGCGTCGATGATCGCCGGCAGCTCGGTCACGCGGGCGATCTGCTGCCCGCGCCCGGCGACCTCGGTGAGGGTCGTGAGCCCGATGTCGGGCAGGCCCAGGTCGGCCGAGATCACGGCGCCCGAGATGTATACGCCCTCGAAGCCCTTGCGCTCGATGAGCCGGGCCGACAGCGGATTGAACGCCCCGGGCATGCGCACGAGCTCTCCGGATGCCAGCTTCTCGCGCAGCGCGCGGCGCTTCTGCGCCGCGGGGGTCTGGGCGTACAGCATCAGTGGGTTCCTTCCATCCGGTGTGCGCGGCTCCGGAAGAATCGCGGCGCGCCGGAGCGGCGTCCGCGCCACGACGCGGGACCGGAGCCCCGAGCCGTGGAAAGTTCCGGAGTCAGGCACGCCCGCAGCATCAGAACAACCCCTTCGGCGCCGGCGCCAGCGCCAGCACGCCGGGCTTCGCGACGATCGTGAGCTGCATGACCTCGGCGGGCGTCAGCTCCGGCAGGCGCTGCACGAGCTCGAGGAAGCGCTCGATCTCGTCGGGCAGCAGCACGGGCTCGGCGAGCGTGCGGAACTTGCGGATGTAGTCCTCGCGCGCGAACGGCCGGGCGCCGAGCGGGTGGGCGTCGGCGACGGCGATCTCGTCCTCCACGGTCGAGCCGTCGGTCAGCGTGATCACCACGCGGCCGCCGAACGCCTTCTCGTTCGGGTCTTCGGAGTGATAGCGGCGCGTCCACTCGGCATCCTCCGCCGTGGTGACCTTGCGCCACAACTCGACGGTGTCGGGGCGGCCCGCGCGCTCGGGGGCGTAGGAGTCGACGTGGTGCCAGGCGCCGTCCTGCAGCGCGACGGCGAAGATGTACGGGATCGAGTGGTCGAGCGTCTCGCGCGAAGCGGTGGGGTCGTACTTCTGGGGGTCGTTCGCGCCCGAGCCGATCACGTAGTGGGTGTGGTGGCTGGTGTGAAGGACGATGGATGCCACGTTCGCGGGGTCGCGTAGATCGGGGCGCTCCGTGCCGAGCCGGCGGGCCAGGTCGATCCACGCCTGCGCCTGGTACTCGGCCGAGTGCTCCTTCGTGTACGAGTCGAGGATGCCGCGCTTGCTCTCGCCGTCGCCGGGGAGCGGCACGTCGTACGAGGCGTCGGGGCCGTCGAGCATCCAGGCGATCACGCCGTCCTCGCCCTCGTAGATCGGCGAGGGGCTGGTCTCGCCGCGCATCGCACGATCGACGGCTTCGATCGCCGTCTTGCCGGCGAACGCGGGGGCGTGCGCCTTCCAGGTCGAGATCGCGCCCTTGCGCGATTGGCGGGTGGCGGTGGTGGTGTGGAGAGCCTGGCCGATGGCCTGGTAGATCGTCTCCTGGTCGAGGTCGAGCAGGGTGCCGATGCCGGCGGCGGCGGCCGGGCCGAGGTGGGCGACGTGGTCGATCTTGTGCTTGTGCAGGCTGATCGCGCGCACGAGGTCGATCTGGATCTCGTACGCCGTCGCCAGCGCACGCACGAGGGCGGCGCCGTCACGGCCGGTGTGCTGGGCGACCGCGAGCACGGGCGGGATGTTGTCACCCGGGTGCGAGTAGTCCGCCGCGAGGAAGGTGTCGTGGTAGTCGAGTTCGCGGACGGCCACGCCGTTGGCCCACGCGGCCCACTCGGGGCTCGTGCGGCGCTCGAGCAGGCAGCCGAAGACCGTGGCGCCGGGTCCGCCGATCGACACGGCGTGGTCGAGGGCCTGCTGACGCGCCGCGCTCACGGGCTGACGCGTGATCGAGGCGGCGGCGACGGCGGCGTTGTCGATGAGGCGGTTGACGATCATGTCGACCACGTCGTCGTCGACCGCGACCGGGTCGACCGCGACGCGCGCGAGGGCCCAGGCGAGCTGGCCCTCGCGGGCGAGGTTCTCGTCGCTGCGGTGCACGCGCACGTGGTGGGTGATCGTCATGAGGGGTCCTCCGTGAGGGCTTCGAGGATGGTGGTGAGGGCGTTGTGCAGGTGCACGTGGGTGGCGTGGGCGGCGAGTTCGGGGTCGCCGGCGCCGATCGCTCGCGCGATCAATCCATGCTCCCCGGCCGAGGCCGAGAGGCGAAGGGGGTTGAACCGGGCCATGCGGCGCACGCGAACGAGGTGCGTACGGACGCTGCGCAGGGCCGCGGAGAGATACGGGTTGTCGACGGCGGCGTCCACGGCCGCGTCGAATCGCCCGATGAGGGCGTAGTAGGTGTCGGCATCGGTCAGGTCGGCCGCGGCGAACTCGTCCGCGAGCTCGTCGAATGCCCGGCGATCGCCCCGGCGGGCGGCGTTGCGGGCGGCCTGCGTCTCGAGGGCCTGCCGCAGCTCGAAGAGCGCCCGGATGTCGTCGGCGTCGATCCCCGCCACGACCGTGACTCGCGCAGAGGCCTGCACGACCAGACCGTCGGATGCCAACCGGCGCAGAGCCTCGCGCAGCGGTGTGCGACTGACCCCGAGGCGCGTCGACTGCTCGACCTCGCCGAGCACGGTGCCGGGCGCGAGGGCACCGGTCTGGATCTCGTCGAGGAGGGTCGCGTACGCGCGCTCACTCGCCCGCATGCCGCACCTCCCTCGTGTCCGCCCTCCCAGTGTATGCACTGAGGGCGCTGCTCGGGGAGTCTGACCGCCGACTTGCGGCCTGGGTATACACAGCCACGACCCCCCGCCCCGGCGCTCACACTCGCGTGAGGGGTCAGTTCCTGTCGCCTCCGCGCGTCCTGGGCGACGAAGTGTGACCTCTCACGCGAAGCGACCCCAGGAGTGCAGGGTCGTCGGGATGGATGCCAACGTCGCCAGCGCCGCATCGCGGTCGGCGCGGGCGAGGGTGAGGCCGGCCACCACGAGCGAGGCGCAGACCGCGGCGAGCGCGTCCACGGCATCCGGGGTCAGATCGGGACGCCGATCGGCGACGGCCGCGCGGATCGCGGCGCGCATCTCGGCCGCGTACCCCGAGACGAGGGCGCGCACCTCGGCGTCGTCGCTCGCCAGCGGCGAGGAGCCCGCGTTCAGCAGCAGGCAGCCGAGCCGGGCGCGGGGGGTGTCGGCGGCGATCGCGTCGCGCATCTCGGCGACGTACGCCTCGAGCGCGCCGGGGTCTCCCCCGCCCAGCGGGCGCAGGCGCGTGCGCACGACGTCGTCGAGATAGGCGGCGAGCACGGCGTCGAAGAGTCCGCGCTTGCTGCCGAAGGCATTGTAGATGCTCGAACGGGTGAGGCCGGTGGCCTCTTCGAGCTCCGCGATGCCCGCCTCGGCGTACCCGCGGCGCCAGAACACGTCGCGCGCGGCGTCGACGACGACGGAGCGTTCGAAGCTCGGCGTCCTGCCCATGCTGTGCGTTCCTCTCGGTTGTCGTGCGCGTCCCGGACCCTTCGACGAGCTCAGGGGCATCCGACAGGGGGCTGAGCCTGTCGAAGCCACCGAACCCTTCGGAGGCCGCAGGGCTTCCGGCACTGGTGGCTGCGCCTGTCGAGGCCACCGAACCCCTCGGAGGCCGCACGCTCCTCCCGGTTGCATTCACCAGCACGGGGTCTATATTAGACCGGTCGTTACAAAATAACCACAGGAGGAACCATGCGCGCGATCATCCACCACGAGTTCGGCGAGCCGGCCGACGTCCTCGGCGTCGAAGAGGTCGAGACCCCGACCCCCGGCCCCGGCGAGGTGCGCCTGCGCGTCACCCTCTCGCCCATCCACAACCACGACCTGTGGACGATCCGCGGCACCTACGGCTTCAAGCCCGAACTCCCCGCCCGCGCCGGCACCGAAGCGGTGGGCGTCGTGGATGCCGTCGGCGAGGGCGTCTCGCTCGAGATCGGCCAGCGCGTCGCCACCGGCGGCACGTTCGGCGTCTGGTCGGAGTACGTCGTGGCCCCCGCCGCCGGCCTCATCCCCGTCTCCGACGCCCTGTCCGACGAGGTCGCCGCACAGCTGGTGGCGATGCCCTTCAGCGCCATCAGCCTGCTGCACTCGCTCGACCTGAAGGCCGGCGACTGGATCGTGCAGAACACCGCCAACGGTGCCGTGGGGCGCATGGTCGCGCAGATCGCGAAGGCCCGCGGCATCCATGTCATCGGTCTCGTGCGCCGTCAGAGCGCGGTCGCCGAGCTCGCCGAGCAGGGCATCGACAACGTCGTCTCGACCGACGCCGACGACTGGCGCGACAAGGCCCTCGCCCTCGCCGACGGGGCGAAGATCGTCGCGGGCGTCGACTCCGTGGGCGGACCTGCGGCCGGCCAGGTGCTCTCGCTGCTCAGCGAGAACGGCACCCTGGTGATCTTCGGGTCGATGGGCGCGGGCAAGCTCGAGCTCGGTGCCGGCGACCTCATCTTCCGTCAGGCCACCGTGAAGGGCTTCTGGGGCAGCGTCGTCAGCAAGACGATGGATGCCGACACCCGCGGCGCCCTGTTCGCAGAGCTGTCGCGTTACCTCGCCGACGGCACCGTGACGCTGCCCGTTGCGGCGACCTTCGGTCTCGACGACATCGTCGAGGCGGTCACCGCGAGCGACTCGCCCCGCGTGGGCAAGGTGCTGCTGCGCCCGTAAGCCGAGCGGGGGTCGGGCACAACGCAGGAAAAGCCACGCCCGCGGCACCGACCGCCCCCGGAAACACGGGGCACCGACTCCGGGGTTTCCTGCGTTGTGCACGCGTCGGGCGCCGCCCGGCGCCCACCCCGGCACGGCGCAGCCCGACACCCGCGCCCGTGCACAACGCAGGAAAAACCACAGCCGCGGCACCGCCCACCCCGGGAACACGCGGCACCGCCCCCGGAGTTTCCTGCGTTGTGCACGCGCCCCGCGGCGCCGCACGGCACCGGCACCGGCACCGCCCAGAGCGGGGGCCGATCAGCCGGGCAGAGCCTTGAGCGCCGCGGCGAGCGCGTCGATCGCGGGGCGCTGGCCCTTCACCAGCGCCTCGCGGGCGGCGTCCAGGCTCATCCACTCGGCGCGGTCGACCTCGGGGAACGACGCGCGGGCCCCCGAGCGGGGCGGCCATTCCATCTCGAACTCCCCGAACACGAACCCGGATGCCGTGAACCCGGCGCCGTCGCCCGTGAACACCACCACCTTCTTGCCACTGGAGTACGTGAAGGTGCCGAGCTCGGCCCACTCCACCTCGGGCGGTTCGACGCCGAGCTCTTCGCGGAACTCGCGGCGGGCGGCATCCAGGGCGCCCTCCGTGTCGGGGTCGTACTCGCCCTTGGGGATCGACCACGCCGCCGCGTCCTTCTTGGCCCAGAACGGCCCGCCCATGTGCGCGATGAACACCTGCGGTTCCGGCGTCAGCCGGTACAGCAGGAGTCCCGCGCTCCACACGACCATCAGGCGACGGTCGCGGGAACGCGGTTCGCCTCGTCGGCGATGATGTCGGCGCGCTTGCGGTAGGTGCGGGCCGTCACCCGGTCGAGGGCGATCTGGCCACGCATCTTCTCGGCCTTCTCGTACAGCGAGGGTCCGCCGAACCCGGTGAGCACCTTCACGAGCACGGGCAGCAGCTCGATCATGAAGAACAGCGCGGCGATCAGGTAGTGCGCCCATCGCAGCACCGGCTCGCGATCCGACAGGCGTTCGAGCGCCGTGATCTGGCTCAGCAGGCCCACCGCCCCGGCGTTGCCGTCGGCGACGGATTCGGCCCGCGCGTTGTACGCGGCAAGAGCCGCCTCGTACTGCGTCCGCGCCGCGGGCAGCTGGTCTTCGGCCTGCTGCTTATTGGCGTCGGCGGTGGATGCCGCGGCCTCGGTGCCCGCGGTGTTGGCAGCGGCGAGGGTGGACTGCGCCTGCTGCAGCTGCGCCGAGAGCGAGTCGTACGCCGACTGCGCCTGCTGCAACTGCGCCTGTGCGGCGTCGGAGCTCGCGCCCTCGCCCGCGAGGCCCGTGCAGCCGGGAACCGTGCCGGCACCCTGGCCGGTCAGCTCGCACTGGTAGACCGCGCGCGCCTGATCGATCACGGTCTGCTGCGCGGCGAGCTGCTGCGTGAGCTGATCCACGGTCTGCTGGGCGGCGGCGGATTCGGCCGACGTCGACGACGTTCCGGTCACGATGCCGGTTGCCGCCTGGTTCTCGAGCGCTGAGACCTGCGCCGTCGCCGCGTCGAGCGCCTGCTTCTCGGGGCCGTTGGTGACGGCATCCTGGTCGCTCAGCGCCTGCGTGACGTTGGTGGAGTTGACCTCGCGGGTGATGTCGTTCTGGAAGATCTGCAGCACGAGTGGCTCGGCCACGACGACGCCGATCAGCGCGGCCATGATGACGCGGGGCAGGGCGAGGCCGAGCAGCCGGAAGAGGTTCTTGGTCGAGCGCATCGTCGAGGTGAGGAAGCGGTCGAGGTTGAAGATGATCAGACCCCACACGAGCGCGAGCGGGATCGCCAGGAAGATGCTGACGCGCACGCCGGTCAGCAGCGCGAACATCATCGACAGTGCCGAGACGAGCGCCGTTCCCGCCAGCACCAGGAACATCTGCACGAAGCGCGGCACCTCTTCGGGCACCTCGTCGAGCACGTCATTATCGGCACCGCCGAGCACGGCCATGCGGCGGATCAGCGACAGGCTCGGACGACGCGGGTCGTGCCGGCGCAGGCGCGCTTCGCGGGGTCCGGATGCCACGGGGGTCGGCGCCAGCTCGGGTCGCGGCGCGTCGGTCTCGGCGCCCGGGGTCTCGTCGTCGACCCGGTCGAGGCGCAGGGTTTCGTCGTCGACCCGGTCGAGGCGCAGTGTCTCGTCGTCGGCCCGGTCGAGGCGCAGTGTCTCGTCGCGGTCGCGGTCGAGGCGCGGGGTCTCGTCGTCGGCCCGGTCGGGGCGCGGGGTTTCATCGCCGGCGCGGGGCGCGGCCGGGTCGCGGTCGAGATAGACGGTGTCGTCGTCGAGGAACGGGTCGCGCGGCTCGTCGTCGGCAGACGGCGCGCCCCACGGCTGAGAGGTGTGGTCGTGCGTCGCGGCGTCGGGTTTCGCCGCGTTCTGCGCGGCGAGGATGTCGTCGAGATACTGCTCGCGTTCCTCGTCCGTCGTGAACTCGATGCGGCCGTCGGAGCCGAAACGGCCGGGCCGGTGAGCGGAAAAGGACATTCGCACAGGGTACGACGCGCTCCCTGCCCGCTCCTGAGCGGTACCTGAGGCGCGGCCGAGCGGCCGCGGGCAACCCCGCCGAGTCAGCTCCGCGGCCCGTGGACATTCGTCGAGGACGAAGCCGTTCATCGAGGACACACCCGTTCGGCGAGGACACACCCGTTCGGCGAGGACGCACGCGTTCGGCGAGGACGTACCCGTTCGGCGAGGACGCGCGCAAGAGGACGCAATCGCATGCGGTCTCCGCGAACGGGTGCGTCCTCGCCATCCCCGACACGGACGCGGTCGCGGCGACCTGACGCGCTCTCGGCAATCCGACGCGGTCTGGCCGCGCGCGACATCGACCGTCGCGCCGCGCGGCGCGACATCGACCGTCGCGCCGCGCCGATCGTGCCCTGCTGGACATGCCACAGCGGACCCGGCGCGAACGCCGGGCTCGCCATGACGAACCGCGTCAGACGAGTCGCTGCTTGGGCGAGACCTCGTAGGTGTTCTCGGGGTCGGAGAACACCTCGTCACCGAGGGCCTCGTCGATGGCGGCGAGGGTGTCGGCATCCAGGGTCACGCCCGACGCCTTCACGGTGTCGGCAAGCTGCTCGGGACGCGAGGCGCCGACGAGCGCGGCGGCGATGTTGGGGTTCTGCAGCACCCACGCGATCGCGAGCTGCGGCATGCCGAGACCCGCCTCGTCGGCGATGGGCTTGAGGCGCCGCACGGCCTCGAGCGTCTCGTCGCGCAGGAACCGCTTGATGAAGGTGGCGCCGCTCTTCTCGTCGGTCGCGCGCGAGCCCTCGGGCACCGGCTGCCCGGGAAGGTACTTGCCGCTGAGCACGCCCTGCGCCATCGGCGACCAGACGATCTGCGAGATGCCGAGCTCTTCACTGGTCGGCACGACCTTGCCCTCGATCACGCGCCACAGCATGGAGTACTGCGGCTGGTTCGAGATGAGCTGGATGCCGAGCTGCTTCGCCAGCGCGTGGCCCTCGCGCAACTGCTCGGCGGTCCACTCCGAGACACCGATGTAGAGGGCCTTGCCCTGTCGCACGACGTCGGCGAAGGCCTGGAATGTCTCTTCGAGCGGCGTCTCGTAGTCGAAGCGGTGCGCCTGGTAGAGGTCGACGTAGTCGGTGCCCAGACGCTTCAGCGACCCGTTGATGGAGTCCATGATGTGCTTGCGGCTCAGACCGGTGTCGTTGGGGCCCATCGGCCCGGTGGGGAAGTAGACCTTCGTGAAGATCTCGAGCGACTCGCGGCGCTGACCCTCGAGGGCCTTGCCGAGCACCGTCTCGGCCGCCGTGTTGGCGTAGGTGTCGGCCGTGTCGAACGTGGTGATGCCCGCGTCGAGCGCCGCATGCACCGTCTTGATCGCGGCGTCGTCACCGACCTGCGAGCCGTGCGTCACCCAGTTGCCGAGCGTGATCTCCGAGATCTTGAATCCACTGTTTCCGAGGTAGCGATAACCGACCATCCCTCCACGCTAACCCTCCCCTCCGACACCGGGGCCGCGGCATCCGTTCCCCCCACCGATAAACGCGATCCGCCGGAAGAAACGCGCGGAGAAGGCGTTTCCTCCCGCGAAGAGCGTTTCTCCGACACCGGGGCCGCGGCATCCGTTCCCCCCCCCACCGATAAACGCGATCCGCCGGAAGAAACGCGCGGAGAAGGCGTTTCCTCCCGCGAAGAGCGTTTCTCCGACACCGGGGCCGCGGCATCCGTTCCCCCCCCCACCGATAAACGCGATCCGCCGGAAGAAACGCGCCAAGAAGGCGTTTCCTCCCGCAAAGAGCGTTTCTCCGTCGGGAATGTCGACGCCGCACCTCAGGCGTCCTTGCGGATCCAGCGGAACGTCGCCCGCACCACCGCCAGGCCCACCACCAGCCAGATCAGCGTGACCAGCACGATCATCGGGTGCTCCCACGAGCCCGAGGGCTCGGCATCCGCGAACCCCTCCGGCAGGAACACCGACCGGAACCCCTGCGCGAGCCACTTCAACGGGAAGACGCTCGCGACGTTCTGCAGCCACTCGGGCAGGGCGGCGAAGTTGATGTAGACGCCCGAGATGAACTGCAGCAGCAGCACGATCGGGATGACGACGCCCGTGGCGCTGCGGCCCGTGCGCGGCAGCGCCGACAGGCCGATGCCGAGGATCGCGCACGTGGTGACGCCGAGCAGGAACACCCACGCGAGGGTCAGCCAGCGCTCCGGCTCGGTCGGCAGCGGCACGCCGAAGAACACCGCGGCCACGACGATCAGCAGCACCGACTGCAGGAAGCCGGTGACCAGCACCTGACCGAGCTTGCCGATGAAGTACGACACCGGGCTCAGCGGCGTCCCGCCGAGACGCTTGAGCGTGCCATCGCTGCGTTCCATCGCGATGTTGATCGACATGTTCTGCAGGCCCGACAGCAGCACGCCGGCGGCGAGCATCGCGGGAAGGTAGAACTGCGCGGCATCCACTTCTTCTCCGGGCGGGCCGAAGGTCTGCGCGTCGAAGGCGACGGCGAAGATCAGCAGGATCATCACGGGGAACAGAAAGGTGAAGAACACCGAGTCGCCCTGGCGGAAGTATGAGCGCACCTCGAAGGCGATGCGCGCGGCGCCGAGCCGCAGCATGCGGCTCATGCGAGGCCCCCCGCCGCGGTGGTGCGGCGCGCCTCGTCACCGAGGAACGACAGGTACACGTCTTCGAGGCTCGGTCGCACCACCTCGAGCCGCGACGGTTCGCCGAGCCGTCCGTACAGCTCCGCCACCACCGCCCCGGGATTCTCGGTGCGCCGCTCGCGCACCGTGTCACCCTCGCGCCACCGCACGACGGGCACGCGGGCGTCCGGTCCCCCGAGCTCTTCGATACGCCCGACGGATGCCACCTCCCCGCCGACGAGGATCGCCGCGCGCTCCGCCAGCTCGGCGGCCTCGTCGAGATAGTGCGTGGTCAGCAGGATCGTCGTCCCCTCGGCCTGCAGGGTGCGGATGAGGTCCCAGAACTGCCGCCGGACCTCGGGGTCGAAGCCGGTCGTGGGCTCGTCGAGGAACAGCAGTTCGGGGCGTCCGACGATGCCGAGGGCGACATCGACGCGGCGGCGCTGCCCGCCCGAGAGCTTGCGCACCGAAACCTTCGCCTTCTCGGTCAGCCCGACGGCGGCGATGACCTCGTCGACGTCGCGGGGCCGCGGGTAGAACGAAGCGAAGTGCGAGAGCAGCTCCCGCACGGTCGCCGTCGGCGCTTCGCCGGTGTTCTGCAGCACGATGCCGAGCCGCGCCTTCCAGTCCAGGCCCCCGCGGTGCGGGTCGACGCCGAGCACGCTGACGTCACCGCTCGTGCGGTCGCGGTAGCCCTCGAGGATCTCGATGACCGTGCTCTTGCCGGCGCCGTTGGGGCCCAGCAGCGCGAACGTCTCACCGCGGCGGATGTCGAACGACACCCCGCGCAGCGCCTCGAGACCGCCCCGGTAGGTCTTGCGCAGATCCTGGACCCGCACGACGAATTCGCTCATGCGGCTCAGTCTGGCGGGGCGGGACGCTGACCGGAACTCGGAACCGGCGTGTTCGACATCCCGCTGTCGCAGATCGGATCGGTCACGCAGAAACGCGATCCGCCCGCGAAAACGCGAGGAGAGAGCGTTTCTGCACGCCGATCGCGTTTGAACGGGGCCGCACGCCGGGTCGCGCCGCGCCGCCTCGAGCGACGGCCGCGCATTCAGCCCGTTCGCGGCGAGGCCGGAGACTCAGCTGACCGGCGTCGCCGCCGCGGCGACCTCGTCCTCTTCGGTCGCGACGAGCTGACCGCACGCGCCGTCGATCTCCTTGCCGCGGGTGTCGCGCAGGGTCGTCGGGATGCCGGCGTCGTTCAGGCGTCGCACGAACTCGTTCTGCACGGGCACCTCGGATGCCGTCCAGATCGAGCCCGGCGTCGGGTTCAGCGGAATGGGGTTCACGTGCACCCAGCCGCGTCCGCGGGCGTTGAGCTTGTCGGCCAGCAGGTCGGCACGCCAGGCGTGGTCGTTCATGTCCTTGATCAGGGCATATTCGATCGAGACGCGACGCCCGGTCTTGTCGAAGTACGCGCGGGCGGCATCCAGGGCCTCGTCGACCTTCCAGCGCGAGTTCACGGGGATCAGCTCGTCGCGCAGGCCGTCGTCGGGCGCGTGGAGCGACAGGGCGAAGGTCACCGGGATGTCCTCGTCGGCGAGCTTCTTGATCGCCGGCACCAGGCCGACCGTCGAGACGGTGATACCGCGGGCGCTCATGCCGAGGCCGTGCTCCTTGTCGACCATCACGCGCACGGCCTGCATGACGCGGGCGTAGTTGGCGAGCGGTTCGCCCATGCCCATGAACACGATGTTCGAGACCCGATCGAGCGAGTGGTCGTCGCGCTTCTTGCCGCCGAGACCACCGGCGGCGATGAGGGCGTTGGCGCGCACGATCTGCTCGACGATCTCGGCCGCCGACATGTTGCGGGTGAGCCCCGCCTGCCCGGTCGCGCAGAACGGGCAGTTCATGCCGCACCCGGCCTGCGAAGACACGCACAGCGTGATGCGGCCGGGGTAGCGCATGAGCACCGACTCCACGAGCGCGCCGTCGTGCAGCTTCCAGAGGAACTTGATGGTGTCACCGCGGTCGGTCTCGAGCCGTCGCACCTCGGTGAGCAGCGGCGGCAGCATCCCGGCGACGAGCTCTTCGCGACCGGATGCCGGCAGGTCGGTCATGTCGGCGGCGTCGCTCGTGTAGTGCGTGAAGTAGTGCTTCTCGAGCTGCTTCGCGCGGAAGCCGGGCAGGCCCAGCTCCTTCACCTTCTCGACGCGCTCGGCGGCGGTCATGTCGGCGAGGTGCACGGGCGGCTTGCCGCGCTTGGGGCTGGCGAACTGCAGCAGCGGGCGACCGGACTCGTCTTTGGCCTGCTGCCAGCCTTCGGTCTTCGGACGGACCTGGCGGATGCCGGTGTCTTTCGGCTTCGTCTCGCGGACGGCCGTGTCGGCCGGCGCCCCCGCGGGGCGCGCCTGCCGGGGCGTGGTGGAGCGCACGGGGGGCTGATCAGTCATGGTTTCCAGGGTACCGGCGCGCGCCTGCGCTGCGGCTGGGCGCGTCCCTCGCGCGTGAGTCGCCAATCTTCGTCGCTTCCGCACCTCGCGAAGCGACACTTTCTGGCGACTCACGCGCGGATGCAGCGGCCTAGGATGCTCACGTGCCCGGTGTCGGTGATGCCCCCATCCCGCCCGGCGGCGTGCAGAAGCTGCTGAACAACAACGTCGTCGTGGCGGTCGACGCCGACGGCCGCGAGCGGGTGCTCATGGGGCGGGGCATCGGCTTCCAGCTCAAGCACGAGGGCCGCGTCGACCCCGCGAAGGTCGAGAAGACGTTCGTGCTCGATCAGGCCACCGACACCGCCCACGCCCAGAAACTGCTCACCGACGCGCCCTACGCACTCGTGCAGGCGGTGCTGCGGGCGGTCGACGAAGCGGAGCGCGAGCTCGGGCGCGACCTCGGCCGACGCCTGCCGCTGGCCGTCATCGACCACGTGAACTACGTCATCGAGCGCCTCGACCAGGGCATCCGCATCCCCGGCACCTCCATGCCCGAGCTGCGGATCCTCCACCCCGACGAATCGCGTGCCGCCGAGCACATGGCCGCGTCCATCGCGGCATCCCTCGATCGGGAGCTGCCGCCCGAGGAGGGTGTGTTCCTCACGATGCACCTGCTCAACGCCACGCGCGACGAGCCCAACGGCACCGCCGCCCTGCTGTTCCGCCGCGTGCAGCACGTGGTGCGCACCGTCGAGACCGGTCTCGGGGTCGCGCTCGACACCGACAGCCCGGACTTCGCGCGTTTCATCCTGCACGTGCGCTTCCTGCTGCAGCGGCTCGTGAACAGGGCGATGCTCACCAGCGGCGACTCGTCGTTCTTCGAGTTCGCCAAGCACCGCTACCCCCGTGCCTTCGGCATCGCCCAGGCGGTGAAGGCCTACGTGCTCGCCGCGACGGGCTCGACCCTCACCGACGAGGAGGTGCTCTACCTCACGGTGCACGTCGAGAGACTGGCGACCAGTCTGGGCCGCGCAGAAACTGCTGGCGGACCCGACGCGCCGGTGCTATAGTCGCCGACGCAGGTTCACACCTGCCGACGATTTCCGGATTGTTACCGCGCGAGCGGGCAAGACCTGAATCCACATCGCTGACGAGCGATGAACGGATTCGGGTCTTTTTTATTGCCCGAAACACTCCCTGGTCGTCGCCACAGAACATTCGACGGGCCGCATCGATGCGGCGAAAGGCAGGCGGTTCCGATGACGGATCACGCGAAGACAGCGGCGGCGGTACTCACCGGCGTCGGCGGAGAGAGCAACATCACCTCGATGGTGCACTGCGCGACGAGGCTCCGCTTCGTCCTGAAGGACGAGAGCAAGGCGGATGCCGCGGCGCTGCGCGCCACCCCGGGCGTCATCACCACGGCGCAGGCGGGCGGGCAGTACCAGGTCGTCATCGGCAACGACGTCCCCGACGTGTTCGCCGCGATCCAGGCGCAGACGACGCTCGGCGGTTCCGGCCCCGAGGGCGGCGACGCGGGCCCCAAGGGCAATCTCTTCAACCGTTTCATCAAGATGATCTCGGCGATCTTCACGCCGATCCTCTGGGCCCTGGCCGGCACCGGTCTTCTGAAGGCCTTCGTCGCCGCCGCCGTCACCTTCGGCTGGCTGGATGCCACGACCACCACCTACGTCATCCTCAACGCCCTCTCCGACGCGCTGATCAACTTCCTCCCCATCGCCCTGGCGATCACGGCGGCGCGCTACTTCAAGGCGTCGGAGTTCACCTCGTTCGCCATCGCCGCGGCGCTGGTCTACCCCACGATCACGGCGCTGAACGGTCAGCCCGACATCACGTTCTTCGGCATCCCGGTCACGATGGTCAGCTACGTCTCGAGCGTGATCCCGGTGATCATCATCGTGTGGCTGCAGAGCCACGCCGAACGGTTCCTGCTGAAGGTGCTGCCCGGCGCCGTGCGCCGCTTCCTGACACCGATGCTCGTCGTGCTCGTCGCCGTGCCGCTGGTCTTCCTCGTCATCGGCCCCCTCTCGAGCCTCATCGGCGGCGGGCTCGCCACCGGTATCGGCTGGGTCTTCGAGACCCTCCCCTGGCTGGGCGGCGCGATCATGGGCGGCCTGTGGCAGGTCTTCGTGATCTTCGGCCTGCACTGGGGCCTGGTCCCGCTGTTCCAGCTCGAGTACCAGAACACCGGCATGATCTTCCTGCTCGGCCCGGTCTTCGCCGCGGTGCTCGCCCAGGCCGCGGCCGTCGCCGGCGTGCTCGTCCGCACGAAGAACAAGAACCTGCGCTCGCTCGCCGCTCCCGCCACGCTCTCGGGCTTCCTCGCCGGCATCACCGAGCCCGCCATCTACGGCATCAACCTGCCGCTGAAGCGTCCCTTCGCCTTCGGCGTCGCCGGCGGCGCCCTCGGCGGCGCTCTGATCGCGATGGGCGGGGTGTTCTCGAAGGCCTTCGTCGTGCCGTCTGCCCTGGCACTGCCCGCCCTGCTCGGCAACGGCAACATGGTGATGCTCGCGATCGGCCTCGCGGCCGCGATCATCGTGCCGTTCCTGCTGACGGTGCTTGTCGGCTTCACGGACCCGGCCGATGCCACCGCCCCCACCACGCCCGCGGTCGCCACCGACACGGTCGTCGCCAATCCGGTCGACGGCACCGTCGTGCCGCTCGCGGAGGTTCCGGATGCCGCCTTCGCCGACGCCTCGCTCGGCAAGGGCGTGGCCGTGCGCCCGACCTCCGGCGCGGTGTACGCCCCCTTCGACGCCACCGTCGTCGCGGCGTTCCCCACCGGTCACGCGATCGGCCTGCGCGGTGTCGACGGTGTCGAGCTGCTCATCCACGTCGGTCTCGACACCGTCAAGCTCGGCGGCCGGCACTTCACCCTCAAGGTGCAGTCCGGCACCGAGGTGAAGGCCGGCGATCTGCTGCTGGAATTCGACGGCGCCGCGATCGAGGCCGCGGGGTACGACCTGATCACGCCGGTCATCGTCACCAACGGCGAGCTGTATCCCGACGTCGCCGACGTGGCATCCGGACCTCTCTCGCACGGCGAGAAGCTGTTCCGCGCCGTCTCGGTCGACTCCCTCACCACCACCCGCTGACCCCCTGGAGGCACAGAACATGACGACCACCACCCCCTTCCCCAACGGGTTCCTCTGGGGCGGCGCGACCGCAGCGAACCAGATCGAGGGCGCGTACGACGAAGACGGCAAGGGTCTGTCGGTGCAGGACGTGATGCCGAAGGGCATCTCGGGGCCCCGCAGCGCGGAGCCCACGCCCGACAACCTCAAGCTCGTCGGCATCGACCACTACCACCGCTACGCGGAGGACATCGCGCTGTTCGCCGAGATGGGCTTCGGCGTCTACCGCTTCTCGATCGCGTGGAGCCGCATCTTCCCGAAGGGCGACGAGACCGAGCCGAACGAGGCGGGGCTGGCGTTCTACGACCGCATCCTCGACGAGCTCGAGAAGCACGGCATCGAGCCGCTCGTGACCATCTCGCACTACGAGACCCCGCTGCACCTGGCGGAGCAGTACGGCGGCTGGACCGACCGCGAGCTGATCGGCTTCTACGAGCGCTACGCCCGCACCCTGTTCGAGCGCTTCGGCGCACGCGTGAAGTACTGGCTTACGTTCAACGAGATCAACTCGCTGCTGCACGCACCGTTCATGAGCGGCGGCATCCCGATCCCCGAGGGCGGCGTGCCCGAGCAGCAGCTGTACCAGGCGATGCACCACGAGCTCGTGGCATCCGCCCGCGCCACCCGCATCGCCCGCGAGGTCGCGCCCGCGGCCAAGGTCGGCTGCATGGTGCTGTCGATGCCGATCTACCCCCTGACCCCGTCGCCCGACGACGCCCGCGCGGTGATGGATGCCGACCACGGCAACCTGGTCTACGGCGACGTGCACACCCGCGGCGAATACCCCGGGTACTTCCTCCGCACACTGCGCGAGAAGGGCATCGACCTCGACATCACCGACCAGGACCGCGCCGACCTCACCAACACGGTCGACTTCGTCTCGTTCAGCTACTACATGTCCATCGCCGAGACCGCCGACCCGTCGAAGAAGGTCGCCGGCGAGGGGAACATCATGGGCGGCGTGTCGAACCCGACACTCGAGGCGAGCGAGTGGGGCTGGCAGATCGACCCCGTGGGCCTGCGTCTGGTGCTGAACCAGTTCTGGGACCGCTGGCAGAAGCCGCTGTTCATCGTCGAGAACGGCCTGGGCGCGCGCGACCAGCTCGTCGAGGTCGACGGTGAGAAGACCGTCGTCGACGACTACCGCATCGCCTACCTGAACGACCACCTCGTGCAGGTCGGCGAAGCGCTGCAGGACGGCGTCGACGTGCTCGGCTACACCTCGTGGGGCTGCATCGACATCGTCAGCGCCAGCACGGCTCAGCTGAGCAAGCGGTACGGTTTCATCTACGTCGACCGAAACGACGACGGAACCGGCACGCTGGAGCGCTACCGGAAGAAGTCGTTCGGCTGGTACGCCGACGTCATTCGATCCAACGGCGCATCCCTCACCCGCTGACCCCCGTCCGGATCGGTCCCGGGTCCTCGCGGGCCCGGGGCCGACCCTTTGGAGTGCACATGACACGCATCGCCTTCCTCGACGTCGACGGCACCATCACCGACCACGGTTCGGTGATCGCCCCCTCCACCGTGGAGGCGGTGCGGCAGGCGCGTGCGAACGGGCACCGCGTGTGGCTGTGCACGGGACGCACCGAGGCCGACATCCATCCCGACGTGATCGACATCGGTTTCGACGGCATCATCTCCAACGGCGGCGCCTACGCCACGCGCGACGACGACATGCTCCTCGCTCGCCCGATGCCCCGGGCCGACGTCGAGGCGTTGGAGGACTACTTCCGGGCGCACGGCATCCACTACTTCCTCCAGACGCACGACGCCGTGCACGCCTCCCCCGGCATGGCCGAGACGATGGAGCAGTTCCTGCGCGCCCGACACGCGCAGCGCGCCGAAGATCTCGCCGCGCTGGGCCTGCCCTCCGACGTCGACCACCGTCAGCGCGACCTGCGCGACGTGGCCGACGTCGACCGCGATCGCGTCGCGAAGGCCGTGTTCGTCAGCCCGTCTCCCGACACCGTCGCCCACGCCGCGGCCGAGCTGGGCGAGGGCTTCCACGTCATCCCGGGCTCGATGCCCCTGCCCGGCGGCTCGAACGGCGAGATCGGGCAGGCCGGCGTGACCAAGGGCTCGGCCATCACCGAGGTGCTGGGCGTGCTCGGGTTGTCGGCGACGGATGCCATCGGCATCGGCGACAGCTGGAACGACGTCGAGATGTTCGAGGTCGTCGGAACCCCCGTCGCGATGGGCAACGCCGAGCCCGAGCTGCAGCGCCTGGCGGGCCGGGTGACCACCGCGGTGCTGGACGACGGCGTGCGCAACGCGTTCGCGGAGCTGGGCCTGATCTAGGACCCGCGGCTCCCGCGCCCAGGTCCCTGAGCTTGTCGAAGGGACCGAATCCTGCTGCCGCCCGGAGGCTTCGACAGGCTCAGCCTCCTCCGTCCCACCCAGGTCCCTGAGCCTGTCGAAGGGACCGGCACCCGGCGCCTCAGTCGAGGAAGATGTCCGGGTACATCGCCTCGTCCGGCGTCCCCGGCACAGCGGCGTAGGCCGAGAAGTCGGTCACCCCGGCCGCGAGAAGCACGTCCTCGACGATCAGCGTCTGCCCGGTGCGTTCGCGCGACGGGGCGGTCAGCACCTCGTAGGCGGCATCCGCGTAGATCTCCGGGGTGCGCGACACGGCCATCAGCCGGTCGCCGCCGATGACGTTCTGCACGGCCGCGGTCGCGATCGTCGTGCGCGGCCACAGGGTGTTGGCGGCGATGCCGGCGTCGGCGAACTCCGCCGCCAGGCCGAGCGTCGCCATCGTCATGCCGAACTTCGCGAGGCTGTAGCCCGTGTGGGCGCCGAGCCATCTCGGGGTGACGTTCAGCGGCGGCGACAGCGACAGGATGTGCGGATTCGCGGCATCGCGCAGCTGCGGCACCGCGGCGCGCGAGAGCAGGAAGGTCCCGCGCACGTTGACGTCCTGCATGAGGTCGTACTTCTTCGTCGCGAGCTCGAGCGAACCCGACAGGTCGATGACGCTGGCGTTGTTGACGACGATGTCGATGCCGCCGAACTCCCCGACCGTCCGCATCACGGCCTCGGTGATGGATGCCTCGTCGCGCACGTCGCCCACGATCGGCAGCGCCTGACCGCCCGCCGCCCGGATCTCGTCGGCGGCGGTGTGCACGGTGCCGGGGAGCTTCGGGTGCGGGGTGTCGGTCTTGGCGAGCATCGCGATGTTCGCGCCGTCGCGGGCGGCGCGCAGCGCGATCGCGAGGCCGATGCCGCGGCTGCCGCCCGACATGAGGATGGTCTTGCCCGCGAGGGGGCCGGTCCCGGCGGAGGCTCCGGGCGCTCCGTCGGCGGCCGCACGGTCGGTGGAGGTCATGAGCGTCCTTTCGCGGAGGCGGCGGCGAAGGCGGCCACCCGCGCCTTCGCTTCGGGGGTGTCGAAGGCGGCGCCGATCGTGACAGCCTCGTCGGCGAGGTTCTCGGCGAATGTGCGCCCCGCGCCGACGCGCACGAGACGCGTGGCCTGCCCGAACGCCGCGGTCGCCCCGTCGAGCCAGAAGCGCGCGATCTCGTCCACCCGCGACGCGAGATCACCGGATGCCACGACCTCGGCGACGAGCCCCCAGTCCCGGGCCTCCGCGGCATCCAGCATCCGATCCTGCAGCAGCAGCTGCAGCGCCCGTCGCTGCCCGATCGCCGCGGGAAGCAGGGTCGACACGCCCAGGTCGGGGGTGAGCCCGATGTTGGCGTAGCGGCTGACGAACCGGGCGTTCTCGCTCGCGACGACGTAGTCGGCCGTGAGCATGAGCCCGAGCCCGCCGCCCGCGACAGCGCCCTGCACGGCGGCGACCATCGGCAGCGGCGCGTCGACGAAGGTGCGGATGCCGTCGTGGATCGCCTCGGCCGTCGCGGTGACGTCGGCACCCGAGGAGCCGCTCGTCGCCATGGCCACCACGTCGCCGCCCGCGCAGAACGCGGGGCCGTCGGCATCCAGGATCACCGCTCCCACCGACGTGTCGGAGGTGACCTGGTGGGCGACCTCGCGCCAGCGCGCGGCCATGGGGAAGTCCATCGCGTTGAGCGACGCGGGCCGGTCGAACGTCACCCGCGCCAGGCCCTGCGAGATGTCGAGCAGGATGCCGTCGGTCATTTCGGAGCCATCCGGATCGCACCGTCGAGGCGGATCGTCTCACCGTTGAGATAGCCGTTGTCGACGATTGCGAGCACGAGCCGCGCGTATTCGTCGGGGGCGCCGAGGCGCGAGGGGTAGGGCACCTGTTGGCCGAGCGAGTCCTGCGCCGCCTGCGGGAGGCCCTTGAGCATGGGCGTCTCCATGATGCCCGGGGCGATCGTGACGACGCGGATGCCATGGCGGGCGAGCTCGCGGGCGATGGGGAGCGTCATCGCGTGCACGCCGCCCTTGCTCGCGGAGTACGCGGGCTGGCCGATCTGCCCGTCGAAGGCCGCGACGCTGGCGGTGTTGACGATGACGCCGCGGTCACCGCCGTCGGTCGGGTCGGTCTTCGCCATCACGGCCGACGTCTGGGCGATCACGTTGTACGTGCCGATGAGGTTGACCCGGATGACGCGCTCGAAGTCCTGCAGGGACGAGGGGGTGCCCTCGCGGTCGAGCACCTTCGCCGGAGGCGCGATCCCCGCGCAGTTCACGACGACGCGGAGCGGGCCGGCCTCGGCGGCGAGGGCGGCGGCGGCCGCGACCTGGTCGGCATCCGTCACGTCGGCGGCGGCGAACGAGCCGCCGAGCCGGTCGGCGACGTCTGCCCCAGACGACGAGGGGAGGTCGACGACGGTGACGTGCGCACCGGCCGTGGCGAGGCGCCGGGCGGTGGCGAGTCCGAGCCCGGACGCGCCTCCGGTGACGAGGGCGGAGGCTCCTGAGATGTCCATGCGTTCTCCTTCGAAGCTGAAACCGAGTCCCACCCTAGTCGAGACTCCGGATCGCACGAGAGTGCGGGCCGCGCCCCTTCTCCCCGATCAGTCCCGCGCGGCCGGCAGCCGGCGACCGAGACGGTGCTTCAGCGACGGAGACGGCTGCGGATCGTCGCCGACGAGCAGGATCGTGTCTTCGACGGTCCAGCCGTACGCCTCTCGCAACCGAGCCGAGAGGGCGGCGACCGGGTCGGACGCGTGCGTCTCGACGCCACGCGGCACATCGGTCGCCGTCGGGTCGAGGTCGCGGGCCGCGCGGCGCAGGTCATCGACCAGCTGGCGAACGCGGTGGGGCCCGAAGGCGGCGGCGGCGAGGTCCCAGTCGCCGACGACGACCACCGACCCCCCGCTCCTCCGCGCGCGGGGCGCATCGGGGCGGGGGCCGAACCGCACCCTCACGACCGCGGCGCCGATCAGCACCACCGCCAGACCGCCCATCAGCGTCGTCGGTCCGAACGAGAACGCCGCGGCGTACAGCGGCGAGTCCCAGCCCGCCACCCCGGCCACGATCACGCGCGCCGCACTGAACACGGCATAGACGCCGGTCACCGTCGCGATGAGCCGGAGCGGACCCGCCGGCTGCGGGCGACTCCGCACGACCACGACGGTGCACGCCGCGCAGGCGGCGGTGAGGCCGAGGGCCTTCACCGCGAGGGAGGCGGGGAGCGGGATCACCACGCTGACGATGCCGACCACCGTCGCGAGCATCAGCGCCGCGACCGCCGCCCGTCGCACGCCGCGTCTCGCGAGCACGCACACCGCCACCGTGAGCAGCGCCGGCGCCGACACCATCGAGACGTCGCCGAAGGCGAGGGTCAGCAGGCCGCCGCCGGAGCCGTAGATGAAGTACATCGCGCTCGATCCGACCGCGGCCACCCCCGAGACCGCGGCGAAGCGCAGGAAGAGCGTCAGTGGCCCCGGCGTGCCGACACGCGGCATCGCCAAGAACAGCATCGCCGCGGCGACCACGATGCACACGCCCAACAGCCCCAGCGAAAGACCCATGACACTCCCCCCGTTCATTGTGCACCCCGACCAACAACGCCACCGAACCCGGAGCGAACCGATCCGGCTGTGCGCGCCATTCGGCGGAGCCTAGGCTCGACGGGTGAACGAACGGCCCTTCCGCATCGAGCAGGTCGACGTCGACGATCCGCGCGCGGCGACGCTCCGCGGCATCCTCGATGCCGACCTCGACGAGCGCTACCGCGACGCCGATGCCGACGACACCCCCGAGTTCGCGGCGAAGCGCGAGACAGCCCTCGCCGTGCACGCGGAGCAGGTCGTGGCGACCTTCGTCGCCCTGGACGCCGACGGCACACCGCTCGGGCACGTGATGCTCCGACGCCTCGGCCACGAGTGGGAGCTCAAGCGTCTCGTCGTGGTCGCCGCCGCCCGCCGGCGCGGCGTCGGCCGCGCGCTCACGTCGGCGGTCGTCGATCTCGCCCGGCGAGGCGGCGCGCAACGCGTGATCCTGCAGAGCGGGAGGATGCAGCCCGAGTCGCTGCGCCTGTACGCGGCCGCCGGGTTCACGCCGATCGACGTGTACGAGCCGTACATCGAGACGATGCCGCGCTCCCTCTGCTTCGAGTACGTGCTCTGACGAGCCTGCGCTGAGCGTTCGACGGCGTGCGGATCCACGCCCGCTGCCTCACGACCCGACGACGCGGAACGCCCCCGTCACCACCGCCGCGCCGAGCGCCACGACCATGAGCAGGATCGCGCCGCCGACGGCCACGGCATCCCGCGCCGACAGCGTCGAAGGACGCGCCCACGTGCGATCAATCCCGGAGCCGAAGCCGCGGGCCTCCATGGCGGTCGCGAGCTTCGTGCCGCGGCGCACCGCGAAGACGAGCAGCACGAACGCCATCGAGAAGAATCGCCGCACCGCCCCCCGATCGCCGAGGCCGCGCGCACGACGCGCGAGTGTCATCGTGCGCCAGTCGTCGACGAACAGCCCGACCGTGCGGGCACCGGCGAGCACGCCGAGCACGAAGCGGCTCGGCAGCTTCGCCACCTGCGCGAGCGCGTCGGCGAGCTCGGTGGGATCCGTACGGGCGAACAGCAGGATCATCGGCAGCGCCAGGGCCACCACGCGCAGCAGCACCGCGACGGAGAGCTGGATCGAGTTGTCACTGACCGTGGCGAACAGGAAGCTGCCGTAGACCGTGCCGCCCGGACGGGCGTAGAGCAGCATGCTGAGGCCGGCGACGGGCGCGAACAGCATCACCGGCACCAGCCGCTTCAGCACCGTGCCGAAGGCGACGCCGGTGAGCGGAACGCATGACAGCTCGAGCACGATGGCCGTGGCGGCGCTCACGGCGTCGATCGACACCAGCAGCGGCACCGCGAGCACGATGACCATCGCGACCTTCGCCACGGGGTTCACGCCGTCGAGCCACGCGGTCCGCGAGGGGATCCCGAGGGGCGCGGCCGCGGCATCCCGCGATCCGACCCCCGACCGGCCGCTCACGCGGCGCCCCCGAGCGCGATCCGGTGCCGGCCGAGGTGGCGCATGACGTCGGCGTCGTGGGTGACGGCGACGACGGTGCGTCCGCGTTCGATCTCACGCTGCAGCAGCGTGACCAGCTCGCTCCATCCGCGGCGGTCCTGCCCGAAAGTGGGCTCGTCCAGCACGATGACCTCGGGCGAGGCGGCGAGTACCGTCGCCACCGACAGTCTGCGCTTCTGCCCGCCCGAGAGGGTGAAGGGGTTGGCGAGGGCGAGGGATGCCAGATCCAACCGCTCGAGCAGCTCGTCGACGATCGCGTCCACCTGGGCCGACGGCATCCGCAGTGCCCGGGGGCCGACGGCGAGCTCATCGCGCAGGGTCGAGGCGAGGAACTGGTGCTCGGGCTCCTGGAACACCGTGCCGATGCGCGTCAGCAGCTCGGTCGACCGCCAGCGCGAGGGACGACGGACGCCGCGCGCGGCGAGAGCCTCGGCCGCCACCACCGCGCCCGCCAGTTCGGGCAGAAGCCCTGCCAGGGTGAGGGCGAGCGTCGACTTGCCGACGCCGTTCGGGCCCGTGATGACGGTTCCGGCCGCGCGGGGGACGACGACGTCGAGCCCGGATGCCACGACCGCACGTCTCTCGCGTCCGATCGACAACGTCTGCGCCGAGAGCACGGCATCCGGTGCCACCAGCGGAGCGGGCGTCGGCAGCTCGACGGGACGCCCCGGCACCCATACGCCCGCCGCCGCCAGCGCATCGCCGTGCTCGGCGAAGACCCGCGCGGGCTCGCCATCGGCCAGCACCCCGCCGCCGGGGGCGAGCACGACGACCCGCGTCATGAGGTCGGCCCACACGTCGGTGCGGTGCTCGATGAGCACGAGGGTCGTTCCGTCGGTGCGCACGACGTGCTCGACCGCCGCGCGCACCTCGGTGACGCCCTCGGGGTCGAGGTTGGCGGTCGGCTCGTCGAGCAGCAGCAGTCCCGGGCGCATCGCCAGCACCCCGGCGAGGGCGAGACGCTGCTTCTGGCCGCCCGACAGCGCCTTCGTGGGGCGGTCGAGGGGCACGGTCAGACCCACGGATGCCACGGCCTCGGCCACCCGCGACGGGATCTCCGCCGCGGGCACGCCGAGGTTCTCGCACCCGAACGCGACGTCGTCGCCGACCTTCGACAGCACGATGCCCGACTCCGGGTCTTGCAGCACGAGGCCGATCCGGCCGCGCTGCGCCTCCGGCGCCTGACCGTCGACGCGGATGCGACCAGCGCGCTCGCCCTCGTCGCTTCCGCCGAGCAGGCCGGCGAGTCCGGCGAGCAGCGTCGACTTGCCCGCCCCCGAGGCACCGAGCAGCAGGACGCGCTCGCCGGGCTCGATCGAGAGCTCGATGTCACGCGTGGCGGGACGCTTCCGGCCCGCGTACCGCCAGCCCCATCCCTCGACGTCGACGCGTGCGGGGCCCGTCATCAGACGTCGCGGCGTGCTTCCCGGCCCACGGCGAAGCGGCTGAGCGCCCCCGTCGCGGCGAGGGCCCGAACCAGAAGCCAGCCGACGAGACCGGCCAGCAGCGCGCCCGAGACGATGAGCGTGCCGAGGTAGAGGAGGTTGAACTCGATGGACTTCTCGATGTTGGCCGAGAGGAACAGCTCCAGCACCCACGCGCCGACGCCGGCTCCCGCGCCCGCGAGCATCGAGACGGGCAGGGTGAAACGCAGGTAGAGGAAGGCCAGGAAGATGAGCTCCGCGCCGAGCCCCTGAGCGAGGCCCGAGAAGATCGTGGTGACGCCCCAGACGTTGCCGATCAGCGACGACACGATCGCCGCGATCAGTTCGACCAGCAGGGCCGCCCCGGGCTTGCGGATGACCAGACCGCCGATGACCCCGCCGATCAGCCAGATGCCGACCGCGATGCCGCCGAGACCGGGCGTGAGGCCGTCCATCGCGACGAACCACAGGCCGCCGACGGTGTTCCAGCCCCAGAAGACCAGGCCGATGGCGACACCCAGAACGGCGGCGACGACGATGTCGACGACGCGCCACGAGAAGCGGTTCGCGGATGCCACGGCGGGGGCCGTGCGCGCAGACGTGGACGTGTGCATTTCTTACTCCTCCCTGCGCCGGCATGATCCGGATCAGGTTCGACGGTCGAAGCGTGGGTCGCTTCCTCTCAGCCCGGCTCACCGGACTCCCGTGGTTGACGTGACGAGTATAGGGGTGCGCCCGGGGTAGCGTGGGCGGGTGCACGAGCAGACCCCGGCCACCAGGCGCGACCTGCGCCGTCCGGGGGATGCCGCGGAGCCTCCGGAGGCCGACGCCGCCGCGGCCGAAGCTCCCGCCGAGCATGCGCCGGCCTCGCCCGTGTCCGCAGCGCAGGCGCCCGCGGCATCCGGAACCGCCGTCGACCCGGCGCCGGCCGCGCCCGTCGCTGCCGCGCAGGCCGCGCGCACTCCCGCGACGTCGGCTGGCTTGGCATCCGGAACCGCCGTCGACCCGGTGCCGGCCGCGCCCGTCGCGGCCGCACAGGCACCCGCGGCATCCGGCGCCCCCGTTCTGATCGGGGCTCTGACCTGGGTCGATCCCGATGACGCGGCCGATCTGCGAGCCGCACCCGCCGCGGGCGCCCCGGGCGCCGGGTCGCGAGCCGCCGACCTGCTGGCCGGCCGTCGTCGCCGCATCTTCCGCCCAGCGACGGTCATTCCGCCGGTCCTTCTCGTGCTGATGCTCGCGGTGTACGCGGCCGCGACCCTGCTGTGGCCGTTGAACGCCGTCGCACCGACCACGCGTGCCGTCGGCGTGCAGCCCGTCGCCGCTCCCGCCGCCGAACCCGCGTGGCCCGCCGAGGGCGAAGCCGCCATCGCCATCGACGGAGTGCCCGAGACGCTGTCGACCGCGGCGATCGCCCCCGAGTCGATCGCGAGCATCACCAAGGTCGTCACGGCCCTCGTCGTGCTCGACCGGCTGCCGCTCGCACCGGGCGAGCAGGGTCCGACGTACGCGTTCACGCAGGCCGACAGCGCCGATTATTGGCAGTACCGCGCCCGCGGCGAGTCGTCGCTCGACGTGCCGATCGACGGCAGCCTCACCGAACTGCAGATGCTGCAGGGCATGCTGATCGCTTCCGCGAACAACTACGCCCAGCGTCTGGCATCCGACCTGTTCGGAACGGATGCCGAGTTCTCGGCCGCCGCGAACCAGTACCTCGTCGAGCGGGGCATCGACGGCATCACGATCGTCAATCCGACCGGGATCGAGGCGGGCAACACCGCGACGCCGGCCGCTCTCATCTCGCTCGCCGAGCGCGCGCTCGCGAATCCCGTGATCGCCGAGATCGTGCGCACGCCCGAGCTCACGCTCCCCGGTGCCGGCACGTTCAAGAACGGCAACGCCCTGCTCGCCGATCCGGGGGTGGTCGGCGTCAAGACGGGGACCCTCGACGCGTGGAACCTGCTGACCGCGAAAGACATCACGGTCGGCGACGCGACGATCCGCGCGTACGCCGCGGTGCTCGGCCAACCCGGTCCCGACAGCCGCAATCAGGCCACCCGCGATCTGTTCGCACGCATCGAGCAGGAGCTGCAGCCGCGCCCCTCGGTGACCGCCGGCACCGTCATCGGCAAGGTCGAGACACTCTGGGGCGACGACATCGACATCGTCACCGCGGCCGATGCCACCGTCGTGCTGTGGAACGGCGGCGCCGCCAAGACCTCCGCCGACTTCGACCTGGGCGACGCGACGGAGCCCGGCGCGACGGTCGGCACCTTCACCGCAACCGGTCCGGTCGACGCCGACACCGTCGACGTGCAGCTCGCCACCGAGATCGAGCCGCCCAGCCCGTGGTGGCGGCTGACGCATCCCCTCGACCTGTTCGGCGTGAACGACTGAGCCATGGATTTCGCCCTGGATGCCGCCTCGCCCACACCGCCGTACGAGCAGGTGCGGGCGCAGGTGATCGCCGCCATCGACGACGGTTCGCTCGTCGCCGGGACGCGCCTGCCTCCCGTTCGCACCCTGGCCGCCGAGCTGAACCTCGCCGCGAACACCGTGGCCCGGGCCTACAGAGAGCTCGAGGAGGCAGGCTACGTCGAGACCCGCGGGCGCGCCGGCACGATCGTGCGCGGTGGCGATGCGGCGTCGTCTCGCGCCGCCGCCGCGGCCGAGGCGTACGCCGAAACGGTGCGGCGGCTGGGTGTCTCCGCGGAGGACGCGGTGGCGCTGGTGAAGGCCGCGCTGGGCGAGCGCTGAGACGCTGTCAGTTGTAGGCGGGATGGCTGGGCCGGTTCGCGGCCGGTAGCGTCTTCGCACAGCCGATGACGGAAGGATGCCGCATGCCCACGCCCTACATGACGGAGCCGGCCCTGCTCGAGTCCCTGAAAGGTCAGCAGTACGTCGTCCTGCGACCCGGCGCCGCCGTGGCCGAGTTCTACCGCAGCGAGCAGTCCGCCGTTCTCGGGCGGTTGCCAGGTGGCATCCCGCACCCGCACACGGGCCACGTCACGCTGCGCGGCTTCTTCGAGCCGGAGCGTGTCGCGCCGCTCCGCGAGACGATCGCCGGCTGGGCGCGCTCCAGGGCGCCGATCGATCTGCGCGTCGAAGCGGTCGACGGGTTCCCACCGCCGTTCGGCGTGCTCATCGCGCGCCTCGAGCGGACGCATTCGCTGCTCGACGCCTACGAAAGCCTGACGGCGCTGCTCGATTCGAGGGACTTCGTGCGGATCGGCGAGCTGCCGCTCGATGAGTGGGTGTTCCACCTGTCGCTCGCCTATGCGAACGCGCTCGACGAGCAGGCGTGGGCTCAGGCGCTCGAGGCGAGCGCGCGCGAGGTGGAGCCGAAGCCCTTCGAGACCGTCTCCTCCGTGGATTTCGTCTGGTACGACGACGACGGCGAGCACATCGAGAACATGCCCCTCGCCCGAGCCTGACGCGGCGTCTCGCGGGGTGGCTGCGCGGAGGTGGCTGAGCCCGTCGAAGCCGCCGGGCCGGTTGATCGCGCGAGGGGGCTGAGCCCGTCGAAGCCACCGGGCCGGTTGATCGCGCGAGGTGGCTGAGCCCGTCGAAGCCACCGACACCATGCTCACGTCAGGTGGCTGAGCCTGTCGAAGCCGCCGGTTCCCGCTGACGCGTGAGGTGGCTGAGCCTGTCGAAGCCACCGGACCCGCCCGACGCGCGAGGTGGCTGAGCCTGTCGAAGCCACCGGGGCCGGCCGAGCGGGCGACGCCCCTCCTCCCCATCCCGCCTTATCGCCGGTTCATCCCCGATCACGCCCGCGAGCCCGGGGCGATGTCAGAGGTCGCCGCTAGCATGCACACATGCCTGATCGCGTCGTCCCCACAGCCCCGAAAGGCGGGCCCGCGGCCCTGACCGCGGTGCTCGACGACGTGCTCGCAACCGGCGCCGCCCTCGCCGCCGCCGACGCCGCCCGCACCCGCGCCCTCGCCGCCGCAGGCCACCTCGCCCTCGACGTCATGGCCGACCAACGCGCCACCGCCCGCGCCGCCGAACTCGCCCTCCGAGAAGTCGCCTCCGAAATCGCCGCCGCCGAAAACCTCTCCGACCGCACCGTCCAAACCCACATCCAGCGGGCGATGACCCTCGTCGACCACTACCCGCACACCCTCGCCGCATGGGAGGCCGGAGCCCTCACCCGCGCCCACGTCCACGCCATCGTCGACATCGGCACCCCCCTCCCAGCCGACGCGCGCACCGAGTTCGACCTGCTCGCCGTCGCCACCGCCCGAACGCTCAGCCCCGGCCGGCTACGCACCCGCCTCGCCATGCTCGCCGAACGCCTGCACCCCACCACCATCACCGAACGACACCACCGCGGCCGCGACACCCGCTGCGTGCGCATCGTCACCGGACACGACGGCATGTCCGACCTCATCGCCACCCTCCCCACCGTGCTCGCCGTCGGCATCTACGACCGCCTCACCCAACAAAGCCGCGCCATCATCGACACCCGCACCGGTGTCGCCGCCACGCTGGCCGACACACCCCGCAACACCGCGCCCGCCACACACACGGCCGCCCACCCCGCGGCGGCGACGGCAACGGCAACGGCGATCAGCCACATCACCCCGGCCGCACCTCACCCCACGCCAGACACCTTCAACACGCCACGCGACGACGCCCCACAGGCCCCGCAGGCCCTCACCGACGAGCGCACCACCGCGCAACTGCGCGCCGACATCCTCACCGACCTGCTCCTCACCGCCGCACCCACCGCCGACCCCACCCGCACCGACGACGGTCCCGGCACCCTCGGCACCATCCACGCGCGGGTTCAGGTCATCGTCCCGGCGTTGACCATGCTGAAGCCTGACGCCGAGAACACCGACCCCGCCGAACTCGTCGGCCACGGACCCCTCGACGCCCACACCGCCCGCACCCTCACCGAAACCACCACACTCCCCTGGGACCGCGTCATCACCCACCCCATCACCGGAGCCGTCCTCCACACCGACACCTACCACCGCACCACCGCCATCGACCGCCACCTGCGCGCACGCGACCGCCACTGCCGCT
>NZ_KQ758473.1 GCF_001456955.1 Microbacterium enclense
CCGATGACTTGATAACACACCTGTTTTTGGTGCTTGCGTCCACTGAGTGGTTCTCGATGTACGGTCGAGAACAACAACAATGAAACAATCGTTGTTGGTTTACGAACACATCAATAGTGTTTCGGCGGCCATAGCGAGAGGGAAACGCCCGGTCACATTCCGAACCCGGAAGCTAAGCCTCTCAGCGCCGATGGTACTGCAGGGGGGACCCTGTGGGAGAGTAGGACACCGCCGGACTTCCTTTAACGAAATGGCCACCCAACGCTGGGTGGCCATTTCGCATTTACGGACACAATCGCCGGGCAGCGGACACCCGGCACAACCCCCGCGCGCGAGGGTGGGTGGGCCCTCCGCCCCACCCGCCGCGAAGTACTGTCGAACGGTGAGCGACTTCTCTGGACACCTCCCGGGGAGCCGCGCATACCGGCGACTGCTGATCGGACTCTTCTTCGGCGGTGTCGCGACTTTCGCGCAGCTGTACGCGACCCAGGCCGTGCTGCCGGTCATCGCCGCAGACGTCGGAGCCTCTCCGTCGGGCGCGGCGCTGACGGTGTCGGCATCCACCCTCGGTCTGGCCGTGGCCGTCATCCCCTGGTCGATCGTCGCCGACCGGGTCGGCCGGGTGCCGGCCATGGCCATCGGCCTGATAGCCGCGACCCTTCTCGGCGGCATCACGCCGTTCGCGCACGATCTCGGCATCCTGCTCGCCCTTCGTCTGCTCGAGGGCGCGGCGCTCGGGGCGGTACCCGCCGTCGCGCTCGCGTATCTGAGCGAAGAGGTCGACGCGCGCCACGTCGCCGCGGCCGCGGGGTCCTACATCGCGGGCACCACGGTGGGCGGGCTGACCGGCCGCGTCGTCTCGGGGTGGGTCGCGGAGCTGGCCGGATGGCGGTGGGGCGTGGCATCCGTCGTCTTCGTGTGCGTGGTGGCGGCGGCGCTCTTCCTGGCGCTCGTGCCGGCCGCCCGGGGTTTCGTGCCGGGCAGACTCCAGTCCGCACCGGGACCGTCGGTGCGGCGTCGGCTGTGGCTGAACCTCCGGTCACCGGTGCAGCTCGCTCTCTACGCGCAGGGCTTCCTGCTCATGGGGGCGTTCGTCGCGGTCTACAACTACCTCGGCTTCCATCTGAGCGAACCGCCCTTCTCCCTTCCGCCCGTGGTGATCACGCTGCTGTTCCTGGCCTACCTGGCGGGAACGGTGTCCTCCCCGCGCGCGGGAGCGCTGGCGGTCAGGCACGGTCGGCTCCCGGTCCTGCTGGCCTGCGCTGGGGTGATGACGGGTGGTGTCGCTCTGATGTTCGTCCCGGCCACGGCGGCGGCGGTCGTGGGACTGGTCGCCTTCACGGCGGGATTCTTCGGCGCGCACGCCGTGGCATCCGGATGGACGCCGGTCGCGGCGGACCCGCGGGCTCGCGCCCAGGCGTCGTCGCTGTACTACTTGGGCTACTACGCCGGTTCGAGCGTCTTCGGGTGGGCGCTGGGCCTGGTCTTCGGCGCGGCGGGGTGGGGATGGTTCCTCGGGGCTGTGCTCGCGATGTGCGTCGTGGCGATGGGGCTCGCCTTCGCCGCCCTGCGGCCCGTCTCACCCTGAGCGGAACAGTCCCGGTTTTCGTCGTTCAGGTCAATGCCTCCGTGCGTTGTCGGTGCGACCGACTAGCGTCGATGAAGACGTGAGGGAGGTCGGGAGTGGACGATGCCGGCGAGCGCAGCATGACGGACGACGAGAGGGCGGAGTCGGTAGCGGTCGATGCCGAAGAGGCGGTCGAGACGGTGACCGAGATCAGTTACGACGAGCAGCGCTATCCGGCACGTCCGCGGCGATTGCGCCCGCGCGACCAGTTCCGCGGCGGCACGCTGCGTCGTTTTCTCACCGACCCGCGCAATGCCAACGGTCTGAACCCGTCGTACGTCGAGTGGCTCGTCCGGCAGTCGATGCTGAAGGACGCCGACGTCTTGAGCCGGCAGTTGTCGGGGCAGCCGTCGATGTGGCGGAACCCGTACGCGCGTCCCGATGCCCGGCGGGCGATCGAATCCACCGACGTGTGGTTCACCGCGTACCCCATCTCGCTCATCACCCGGCCGGGAGAGTCCTTCCTCGACGCCCTCGGTGACGAGGCGCTGTGGGAGGCTTTCGAGTGGGTCGGCATCAACGGCATCCACACCGGTCCGGTCAAGCGGGCGGGCGGGATCACGGGATGGCAGGAGACTCCGAGCGTCGACGGGCACTTCGACCGCATCAGCACCCAGATCGACCCCGAGTTCGGCGACGAGAATGCCTTCCGGCGCGTGGCGGATATGGCGGAGGCGCACGGTGGCAGCGTGATCGACGACATCGTGCCCGGTCACACGGGCAAGGGGGCGGACTTCCGCCTCGCGGAGATGGCCTTTAAGGATTACCCCGGCATCTACCACATGGTCGAGATCCCTCGCGAGGACTGGGAGTTGCTGCCCGACGTGCCCGCGGGACGAGACTCGGTCAACCTCGATGCCGAGACCGAGCGTGAGCTCAGCGCCCGTGGGTACATCATCGGCGAGTTGCAGCGCGTGATCTTCTACACGCCCGGGGTGAAAGAGACCAACTGGAGCGTGACGGCGCCCGTCGTCGGTGTCGACGGTCTCGAGCGCCGGTGGGTCTACCTGCACTACTTCAAGGAGGGTCAGCCGTCGATCAACTGGCTCGACCCGACCTTCGCGGGCATGCGTCTCGTCATCGGCGACGCCTTGCACTCCCTCGGCGATCTGGGGACGAGTGCACTCCGCCTGGACGCGAACGGCTTCCTCGGGGTGGAGAAGAGCGCGGAGGGGCTGCCGGCGTGGTCGGAGGGTCACCCCCTCTCGCACGCCGCGAATCACATCATCGCGGGCATGGTGAGAAAGGTCGGCGGCTTCACGTTCCAGGAGCTCAACCTGACGATGGAGGACATCCGCGACACCGGTGCGGTCGGGGCCGATCTGTCGTACGACTTCGTCACGCGTCCGGGCTATCACCACGCTCTCGCCACGGCGAACACGGAGTTCCTGCGGCTCGCGCTGAACACCGCGCTCGAGACCGGGGTCGAGCCCGTGCAACTCGTGCACGGCATGCAGAACCACGACGAGCTGACCTACGAGCTCGTGCACTGGGCGACGACGCACCGCGACACGGTCTATCCCTTCCGTCACGCCGAGCACACGGGAGGGGAGATCGCCGAGATGGTGCGCGCGGACCTGACCGAGAAGCTCACCGTCGAGGCCGATTACAACCTCGTCTTTACACAGAACGGGATCGCCTGCACGACGGCATCCCTCATCGCCGCCACCCAGGGGAAGGCGACGCTCGGCGACATCACCGACGCCGACGTCCCCGCCATCCGCGACGCGCACCTGCTGCTGGCGAAGTACAACTCGTGGCAGCCCGGGGTGTTCGCCCTGTCGGGGTGGGATCTCACCGGCTCGCTGACGCTTCCCGCCGACGAGGTGCGCCACCTCATCTCGTCGGGTGACACGCGTTGGATCGAGCGAGGCGCCCACGACCTGCTCGACGTCGCTCCCGAGGCGGCGTCATCGGTCTCGGGGATGCCGCGTGCGCGGTCGCTCTACGGATCTCTCGGTGATCAGCAGGCGGACCCGGAATCGTTCCTGTCGGGGCTGCGGGACGTGCTCCGCATCCGCGGCGAGCACGGTATCGCCATCGCCTCGCAGGTCGACATCCCGCAGGTGGGTCACCCCAGCATGCTCGTTCTGGTGCACCGACTCGACGGAGGCGATCGTCGCGCGGACGACGCGCCGCTGCAGATCACGGTGCTGAATTTCTCGGGCGAGACCATCGAGGGCACGGTGCGCTCGGAGTATCTCGTGCCGCAGAGCACCGCGGTGGATGCCGCGACGCGCGAGGTCGTCGGTCGTGTCGACGAGCTGCAGAGCTTCTCGCTCGAACTCGGCCCGTACGCGGGACTGTTCCTTCTGCTGGAGGCCCCCGAGAGCGACGACTGAGCCGATGTCGGGGGTCGGGCGTAGCGTGAACGCATGCCCGCCCCCGTCTGTCTCGTCGACGAGTGCGCCGGAGCGGTGATGCCCTTCGCGCCCGTGGCGCTGTGCGCGTGGCACGCTGCGGTGAGCGCGGACTGGGTGACCGCGCACGACGGGGTGACCGACGTCCTCCCGGCACCCTGCCGACTGTGCGGATCGCGGCTGGGGGTGCGATGGCCGAGCGGGTGGCTCTGCGCGGTCTGCGAGTGGCGGATCGGCGACCCGGTCGACGACGAACTGCCCCCGCCCCGCGTCGATGTCGTGTACTACCTCCGGTACGGCGACCGTATCAAAATCGGCACGACGGCGCAGCCCCGCCGGCGACTCGCCGCCATCTGGCACGATGAGCTGCTCGCCTTCGAACGCGGCGACCGCATGGTCGAGAGGCGACGGCATGCGCTCTTCGCCGAAGAACGGTTCGAGCGCACGGAATGGTTCCGGCGATCGCCGGCCCTCGACGCGCACGTGGCTTCCCTGGCTGCCGGAGTCGATGATCCGTGGGCGCTCTTCGCCCGATGGACGAGTGAGGCGATCGCGAGGCGGGGCTGAGGAACACTCCCTCCCACCGGCGGCAAGCCCCCGTCCCCGGTCCCGCGTCGCGTCTACCGTGGGAGGACACGACGCGGAAGGTGATGCAGCATGGGCTTTCTCGACCGACTCTTCGGCTCCGGTGACGACACGCCGCCGCGCACGTCGGCGGCACCTCGACCGACCGCGAGCGACTCGCGCGACGCCGACGGGCGCTACGCGCCGCCGCCGGCCGGGGGCGGTGCGCCCGTGGCATCCGGGTCGGACGAGGACCGGCAGGCGGTCGAGCGCTATCGGTACCTCTTGCGGACGGCCCCGCCGGAGACCGTGGAGCAGGTGCACGCCGAGGCGTTCGGCAAGCTGACGCCGGCACAGCGTCAGCAGGTGCTCCAGGATCTGTCATCGGGGCTGGCGCCGTCCGAGCGCCCCGCGAACGACGATCCCGCGACGCTCGCCCGCGCGGCGACCCGCGCGGAGTACTCGCAGCCGGGCTTCATGGAGCGCACGTTCGGCGGGAGATCCTTCGCGGGCGGCCCGGGCTTCGGTTCGGTGCTGGGCGCGTCGATGCTCGGCACCATCGGCGGCTACGTGGTCGGATCGGCGCTGGTCGGGGCGATGTTCGACCCCGGCTACGACGCCGGCTACGCCGACGGCGCGGCGGCCGAGGCCGGGGCGGGGGACATGGGGGCGACGGATGCCGGCGCGGTCGACCCGGGCGCCGGCGGCGACGTCGGGGCGGACTTCGGCGGCGATTTCGGCGGGGACTTCGGGTTCTGATCCGCCGGGAGCGCCCGTGCGGGGTCCGCCGCGGACGGGCGGGGATGTGGCATCCTCGACGGGTGCCTCTTCTCGCGCTGACGGGTGGGATCGCCTCGGGCAAGTCCACCATCGCGACCGCCCTCGCCGACCACGGAGCCGTCGTCGTCGACGCCGACGCCATCGTGCGGGAGGTGCAGTCGCCCGGATCGGATGTCCTCGAGGCGATCGCCGGCGAGTTCGGTGCCGACGTCGTCCGCGCCGACGGTTCGCTCGACCGACCCGCGCTCGGCGCACGGGTCTTCGGCCGGCCCGACCGGCTCGCGGCGCTGAACGCCCTCGTGCACCCCGCCGTCCGGACGGAGTCGCAGCGGCGCTTCGACGCCGCGCTCGCCGCGAATCCGGATGCCGTCGTCGTGTACGACGTGCCCCTGCTCGCCGAAGCGCGTGCCGGTGACGCGTGGGACCTCGTCGTGGTCGCGCATGCGCCCGTCGAGGAGCGCGTGCGACGGCTCGTCTCGATCCGTGGCCTCAGCGAGGCCGACGCGCGCGCTCGCATCGGCTCTCAGGCGAGCGACGAGGAGCGCCTGGCGCTCGCCGACGTCGTGATCGACACGAGCACGACACTGGAGGCCACGCGGCGGCAGGTCGACGAGCTCTGGGAGCGTGTCGCCCGCTCGTCGTGAGGCTGCCCGGGCGCCTTCCGCTCGCGCACGGCGAACGCAACCCGACCCCGATGTCGGAGGCCCCGCCTACGCTGGAATCATGCAGGCAACGCGTTCCGTCCGCCCCTTCGAGGTCGTCAGCGAATACTCGCCGTCCGGCGATCAACCCCAGGCGATCGCCGATCTCGCGGCGCGCATCAACGCCGGTGAGACCGACGTGGTTCTGCTCGGCGCGACCGGTACCGGAAAGTCGGCGACGACGGCCTGGCTGGTCGAGCAGGTGCAGCGCCCCACGCTCGTGCTCGCGCACAACAAGACCCTCGCCGCCCAGCTGGCGAACGAGTTCCGCGAGCTGATGCCGAACAACGCGGTGGAGTACTTCGTCTCGTACTACGACTACTACCAACCCGAGGCGTACGTGCCGCAGACCGACACCTTCATCGAGAAGGACTCCTCGATCAACGCCGAGGTCGAGCGCCTGCGCCACTCGACCACGAACTCGCTGCTGTCGCGGCGCGACGTCGTGGTGGTGTCGACGGTGTCGTGCATCTACGGTCTCGGTGCGCCCGAAGAGTACCTGCGCGCCATGGTCGCCCTGCAGGTGGGGGAGCGCTACGACCGCGACGCGCTCATCCGCAAGTTCATCTCGATGCAGTACAACCGCAACGACGTCGACTTCTCGCGCGGCAACTTCCGCGTGCGCGGCGACACGATCGAGATCATCCCCGTGTACGAGGAGTACGCGATCCGCATCGAGATGTTCGGCGACGAGATCGAGGCGCTGTACACGCTGCATCCTCTGACCGGAGACGTCATCGAGAAGATGGACTCCGTGCCGATCTTCCCGGCCTCTCACTACGTCGCCGGCACAGAGACGGTGCAGCGCGCCATCGGCACCATCGAGCACGAGCTCGAGGAGCGCCTGAAGGAGTTCGAGTCGCAGGGCAAACTGCTCGAGGCGCAGCGCCTCCGCATGCGCACGACCTTCGACCTCGAGATGCTGCAGCAGCTCGGGTTCTGCTCGGGTATCGAGAACTACTCGCGGCACATGGACGGACGCATGCCCGGCGACCCCCCGCACACCCTGCTCGACTTCTTCCCCGACGACTTCCTGCTCGTGATCGACGAGTCGCACGTGACCGTCCCGCAGATCGGCGCGATGTACGAGGGAGACGCCTCGCGCAAGCGCACGCTGGTCGAGCACGGCTTCCGGCTGCCCAGCGCCATGGACAACCGCCCGCTGCGGTGGGACGAGTTCAAGGAGCGCGTCGGACAGACCGTCTACCTCTCGGCGACCCCGGGACGCTACGAGATGGGTATCGCAGACGGGGTGGTCGAGCAGATCATCCGCCCGACCGGCTTGGTCGATCCCGAGATCATCGTGAAGCCTTCCAAGGGGCAGATCGACGACCTGCTCGAGGAGATCCGCGTGCGCGTGGAGCGCGACGAGCGCGTGCTCGTCACGACCCTCACGAAGAAGATGGCCGAAGAGCTGACCGACTTCCTCGGCGAGCACGGTGTGCGCGTGCGCTACCTGCACTCCGACGTCGACACCCTGCGCCGCGTCGAGCTGCTGACCGAGCTGCGCGCGGGCGTCTACGACGTGCTCGTCGGCATCAACCTGCTGCGAGAAGGACTCGACCTGCCCGAGGTGTCGCTCGTGGCGATCCTGGATGCCGACAAAGAGGGGTTCCTGCGCAGCGGTACCTCTCTCATCCAGACCATCGGCCGCGCCGCGCGAAACGTGTCGGGTCAGGTGCACATGTACGCCGACAAGATCACCGACTCCATGCGCAACGCGATCGACGAGACCGAACGCCGCCGCGAGAAGCAGATCGCGTACAACACCGAGAACGGCATCGATCCGCAGCCCCTGCGCAAGAAGATCGCCGACATCACCGAGGTGCTGAACCGGGAAGCCACCGACACGAAGAAGCTCCTCGCTCGCAACGACAAGGCGAGCAAGGGCAAGGCGCCGACACCGTCGCTGCGGCGCACGGGCATCGCCGCCGAGGGCGCCGATCAGCTGGAGTCGACGATCGCCGATCTGACGCAGCAGATGCTGGCCGCGGCGGCCGAGCTCAAGTTCGAACTGGCCGGGCGGCTTCGCGACGAGGTGCAGGACATGAAGAAGGAACTGCGGGCGATGGAGCGGGCCGGGCACGCCTGAGCCGGGGCGCGATCATGGACCAGCGGCTGACTCTCGTCACCCTCGGCGTGCACGATCTCTCACGCGCGCTCGCGTTCTACGAAGCCCTCGGCTGGAAAGCGCACGCGGCATCCGTCGACGGCGAGGTGGCGTTCTTCGACACCGGGGGAATGGTGGTCGCGCTCTGGGGCCGCGCGAAGCTCGCCGACGACTCCGGCGTCGACGACCGCGGCGGGTGGGGTGGCGTGACGCTCGCGCACAACGTCGCAGAGCCCGCACAGGTCGACGCGATCCTGGCCGCCGCCCGCGCGGCGGGTGCAGTGGTGGCGCGGCCGGCGGCGCCGACCCCGTGGGGCGGATACTCGGGGGTCTTCCTCGACCCCGACGGGCACCCGTGGGAGGTCGCCGTCAATCCCGGGTGGCCTCTGGATGCGGACGGGCGGCCGCACCTGGGTTGAGGGCGCGCGTCGAGTGATGTGCCCGATTCGACCTGAGACGACCGGTGAACAAGCGCTCTCCGCGGGACCGCGAGACCGGCGAGGCGGGTCCGCTCAGGGGCAGTGCAGCAGCGGCTTGGGGCCGGACCGGTCGACGCTGTGCTCGGTCATCGGGTGACCGCACAGGGGGCAGGGGCGCCCCGTGCGCACGGGCTCGGGGGTCGTCTCGTAAGGGCCGACGGAGGCGGGGCCGGCCACGCGGATCAGTCGGGTGTTGAGGTACTGGTACCAGCCGCCGGCTTCGCGTACACGCTCTCGGAGCGGCGGGCGATCGGCATCCTTTCGTGTCATGATCATTAGTGTACTAACGATTTAGAGGAGGGGCGCATGCAGGATCCGCTCGCGCTCGAGAACCAGGTCTGCTTCGCCCTGGTCACCGCGGCGCGCAACGTCGTATCGATCTATCGACCCGTGCTGGAGCCGCTCGGCCTCACGCACCCGCAGTACCTCGTGATGCTCGCCCTCTGGGAGCGGTCGCCGCGATCGCTCAGCGCCCTCGCGACGGAGCTCGCCATGGAGCCCGCCACCCTGTCGCCGCTCGTCAAGCGCCTCGAAGCCCAGGGGCGAGTGGTCCGCTCCCGTCGCGCCGACGACGAGCGGGTGCTCGACATCGGCCTCACCGACGAGGGCCGCGCGCTGCGCGAGGCCGCACTCGCCGTGCCCGGACAGATCATGGCGCGGGTCGGCGTCGACGAGGCCGCGCTGATCGCCCTGCGAGACGGGCTCGCGCCGTTCGCGGGCAGCCTCCGCGCCGGGGAGTGACGCCGCTCTCGTGCGCCGCACTCTCGCACATCCGTGCGCTCGCGGCGAACCCGGGACCGATGTCGGAGGCCCGACCTAGACTTAACACGTGCCGATCGTTCCTGTTGATACCCCCTCGTCGTCCGCCGTTTCCGGTGCCAGCGCAAAGCCCGGCGCCAATGGAAAACTCACCGTGCGGGGTGCGCGCGTGCACAACCTCAAAGACGTCGATCTCGACATCCCGCGCGACTCTCTCGTCGTCTTCACGGGACTGTCGGGATCCGGCAAATCGAGTCTCGCGTTCGACACGATCTTCGCCGAGGGGCAGCGACGCTACGTCGAATCCCTCAGCGCGTACGCGCGCCAGTTCCTCGGGCAGGTCGACCGCCCCGACGTCGACTTCATCGAGGGACTGAGCCCCGCCGTCTCGATCGACCAGAAGTCGACGAACCGCAACCCGCGCTCGACGGTCGGCACGATCACCGAGATCCACGACTACATGCGTCTGCTGTGGGCACGCATCGGCGTACCGCACTGTCCCGACTGCGGCGCGCGCATCCAGCGACAGACGATCCAGCAGATCGCCGATCAGCTGATGGAGCTCCCCGAGCGCACCCGCTACCAGATCGTCGCTCCCGTCGTCACGCAGAAGAAGGGCGAGTTCGTCGACCTCTTCAAAGAGCTCAGCGCGAAGGGGTACGCCCGCGCGGTCGTCGACGGCGAGCTCATCCAGCTGGCCGAGCCGCCGACGCTGAAGAAGAGCTACAAGCACGACATCGCCGTGGTGGTCGACCGGCTGGTGGCATCCGGAGACAACCTCAGCCGCGTGACCGACTCCGTCGAGACGGCGATGGGTCTGGCCGGTGGGATCATGCAGGTCAACTACGTCGACGAAGAGGGCGACGACGCGTGGCAGTCCTTCTCCGAGAAATTGGCGTGCCCGAACGGTCACCCGCTCCAGCTCACCGAGATCGAGCCGCGCACCTTCTCGTTCAACGCCCCCTTCGGTGCCTGCCCGGTGTGCTCGGGCCTCGGAACGCGCATGTCGGTCGATGTCGACCTCATGCTCGGCGACGAAGAGCTGTCGATCCGCGACGGGGCGATCCTGCCCTGGACCACGCAGGGGAAGGGGCTGTTCCAGTACTACGAACGACTGCTCGAAGGACTCGCCCGCGACCTCGACTTCTCGCTCGACACACCGTGGAACAAGCTCTCGAAAGACGTTCAGCAGGCGGTGCTGCGCGGCGAGAACTACAAGGTCACGGTCAAGTGGAAGAACCGCTACGGCCGTGAGATGCGGTATTCCTCCGGCTTCGAGGGCGTCGTCCCGTACATCGAACGTCAGTACCTGCAGGCCGAGTCCGACACGCAGCGTCAGCGCTGGTCGGAGTACCTGCGCGAGGTTCCGTGCGCGGTGTGCGACGGAGACCGCCTCAAGCCCGAGGTGCTCGCCGTGCTGGTCGACGGCACCTCGATCGCCGCGGCCTCGCGCATGAGCCTGGCCGACGCGCGCGACTTCTTCTCGCAGCTCACCCTCACCGACCGCGAGGCGACCATCGCCGCGGCCGTGCTGCGCGAGATCCGCGCGCGCCTCGACTTCCTCCTGCAGGTCGGGCTGAACTACCTCAGCCTCGGGCGTGCGGCCGGAACGCTGTCGGGCGGTGAAGCCCAGCGCATCCGTCTCGCGACGCAGATCGGATCCGGCCTGACGGGCGTGCTCTACGTGCTCGACGAGCCGTCGATCGGACTCCACCAGCGTGACAACCGTCGTCTCATCCAGACGCTCGAGACGCTGCGCGACCTCGGCAACACGCTGATCGTCGTCGAGCACGACGAAGAGACCATCCACGCGGCCGACTGGATCGTCGACATCGGCCCCCGTGCCGGCGTCGACGGCGGGAACGTCGTGCACTCCGGACCTCTCGCCGAGCTTCTCGATGACGAGCGATCGCTCACCGGCGCCTACCTGTCGGGTCGTCGAGCGATCGAGGCGCCGAAGAAGCGACGCAAGATCGACAAGAAGCGACAGATCACGGTCGTCGGCGCGCGCGAGAACAACCTCCAGAACGTCACGGTCGACTTCCCCCTCGGCGTCCTGACGTCGGTGACCGGCGTGAGCGGGTCGGGCAAATCGACGCTGGTGAACGGCATCCTGTACGAAGTGCTCGCGTCGAAGCTGAACGGTGCGCGTCGCGTCCCGGGCAAGCACACGCGCGTGACCGGTCTCGACAACCTCGACAAGGTCGTGCACGTCGACCAGGCGCCCATCGGTCGCACCCCGCGCTCGAACCCCGCCACTTACACGGGCGTCTTCGACCGCATCCGCACCCTGTTCAGCGAGACGCCCGAGGCGAAGGTGCGCGGCTACCAGGCCGGCCGTTTCAGCTTCAACGTCAAGGGCGGCCGCTGCGAGGCCTGCTCCGGAGACGGCACGCTGAAGATCGAGATGAACTTCCTGCCCGACGTGTACGTCGACTGCGAGGTGTGCCACGGCAAGCGGTACAACCGCGACACCCTGTCGGTGCACTACAAGGGCAAGAACATCGCCGAGGTGCTCGAGATGCCGATCTCGGAGGCCGCGGAGTTCTTCGAACCCATCCAGGCGATCCACCGTTACCTCAAGACGCTGGTCGACGTGGGGCTCGGCTATGTGCGACTCGGTCAGTCGGCGACGACTCTCTCGGGCGGCGAGGCCCAGCGCGTCAAGCTCGCCACCGAGTTGCAGCGGCGAAGCAACGGCCGCTCGATCTACGTGCTCGACGAGCCGACGACGGGTCTGCACTTCGAGGACGTGTCGCTCCTGCTGAAGGTGCTCAACGGTCTCGTCGACAAGGGCAACTCGGTCATCGTCATCGAGCACAACCTCGACGTCATCAAGAGCAGCGACTGGGTGATCGACCTCGGGCCCGAGGGCGGCGCCGGCGGCGGCACGATCGTGGCCACCGGCACGCCGGAGCAGGTCGCGAAGGTCGAGGGCAGCCACACCGGCGCCTTCCTCGCCGAGCTGCTCGAGACCGGCCGCACGGGTACCCCGCGCAACGCGCCCCCGCTCGACGCGGACGACGCCGAGCGGGAGCTCGTGAGCGCGGCGGGCTGAGCCATGGCATCCCGAGAACGGATGTCGCAGCTTCCCTACCGCCCGAAGGCCGGCGAGATCCCCACCAACCCGGGGGTCTACCGGTTCCGCGACGCCGAGGGTCGAGTGCTGTACGTCGGCAAGGCGAAGAATCTGCGTGCGCGGCTGTCGAACTACTTCGCGCCGCTGTATTCGCTGCACGAGCGCACCCGTCGCATGGTGACCACGGCCGCCAGCGTGGAGTGGACGGTCGTCCCGAGCGACATCGACTCGCTGCAGCTGGAGTACATGTGGATCAAAGAGTTCGATCCACCCTTCAATGTGCGCTACAAAGACGACAAGTCGTACCCCTTCATGGCCATCACCCTGGCCGATGAGGCGCCGCGGGTCATCGTCACGCGCAACCCCAAGATCCGCGGGGCGAAATACTTCGGGCCGTATCCCAAGGTGTGGGCGGTGCACGACACGATCGACCTGATGATCAAGGTGTTCCCGATCCGCACGTGCAGCGATTCCTCGTACAAGAAGGCGATGGCATCGGGCCGTCCCTGCTTCCCGGGGCAGATCGGGCGCTGCGGCGGGCCGTGCTCGATGAAGGTCACGATCGAGGAGCATCGGGCGATCGTCAACGATTTCGTCGCCTTCATGTCGGGAGGCGACCAGCGCTTCGCGAAAGAACTGACCTCGCGCATGAAAGAGGCGTCCGCCGCGATGGACTACGAGTCGGCCGCGCACTACCGCGACCGCCTGCAGGCCATCGACGCGGTGTTGGGCAAGAGCGCCCTGGTGCTGGCTTCCGACACGGATGCCGACCTGTTCGGTATCGCCGAAGACGAGCTCGCCGCGACCGTGCAGCACTTCGTCGTGCGCGGGGGCCGCGTGCGCGGGGTGCGGGCCACGACCATCGAGAAGGAGATCGACATCTCGGGCGCCGAGCTCGTCGACCAGGTGCTGCAGCGCACGTACGGCGATGCGGATGCCGGCGACATCCCGCGTCAGGTGCTCGTGCCCGAACTGCCGGATGACGCCGACCAGCTGGAGGCGTGGCTGCGCGAGCGCCGCGGTCGCCCGGTGACCCTGCAGGTCGCCCAGCGCGGACGCAAGTCCGACCTGTTGAAGACGGCCACGTTGAACGCGCAGCAGGCGCTCATGCTCCACAAGACGCGCCGCACGAGCGACTACGTCGCCCGGTCGCAGGCCCTCACTGACCTGCAGGAAGCCCTCGGCATGACCGAGGCGCCGCTGCGCATCGAGTGCTTCGACGTCTCGCACCTCTCGGGCACCAACGTCGTGGCATCCATGGTCGTCTTCGAAGACGGACTGCCCCGCAAAGATCAGTACCGCTCTTTCGGCGTCGCGGAGACCACCGACGACACCGACTCGATGTATCAAGTGCTCACGCGGCGCCTGGCGTACCTCGACCGCCCCGACGAGATCGAGCCCGAGACCGTGGGCGGCGCCATCGTCGCGGCACCCGACTCCGACGAGGCCACGGCCGACGGCGAAGTCGTGACGGCACGGAAGCGTCCGCGTTTCGCGTATCGACCGCAACTCCTCGTCGTGGACGGCGGTCAGCCGCAGGTTGCGGCGGCAGCGCGCGCCCTCGCCGATGCGGGCCACGAGGAGATCGCGCTCTGCGGGATCGCCAAGCGCCTCGAAGAGGTCTGGTTGCCGGGGGAGGAGTACCCGGTGATCCTCCCGCGGACGTCGGAGGCGCTCTACCTGCTGCAGCGGCTCCGCGACGAGGCGCACCGGTTCGCCATCGTGCACCAGCGCAAGCGCCGGAAGCGCGACATCAACAGCGTGCTCGCCGAGGTCCCGGGGTTGGGCGACGCCCGTATCAAGGCTCTGCTGCGGCACTTCGGGTCGGTCTCGGCGCTGAAGGAGGCGAGCCCTGACGAGATCACGGCCCTGCCCGGCATCGGCCCGACCCTGGCCGAGGCCATCCACGCACACCTCGCTCGGTAGGCTGGCATGAGACGACGGGAGGCGAACGCTCATGGAGCCGGGACGCGACGAGCCAGGTGAGGTGTTGATCGTCACCGGCATGTCGGGGGCGGGCCGGTCCACGGTGGCCAACGCCCTCGAAGACCTCGACTGGTACGTCGTCGACAACCTCCCCCCGCAGATGCTGCGCCCCCTGCTCGAGCTCACCGAACTCGCCGGTGGGGCCGTGCCACGGGTCGCGGTGGTCGTCGACGTCCGCGGCCGTTCGCTGTTCAGCGACCTGCCCGAGGCCATGCGCACGCTGCAGGCGGGCCGTCAGGTGCGCGTCGTCTTCCTGGATGCCAGTGACGCGGTGCTCGTGCGCCGGTTCGAGGCCGTGCGCCGACCGCACCCGCTGCAGGGCGACGGCACCATCCTCGACGGCATCCGTCGGGAACGGGAGCGGCTCGCACCGCTGCGCGAGGCCGCCGACGTGGTCATTGACACCTCGGCGCTCAACGTGCACCAATTGTCGTTGCGCACCGTGGCGCTGTTCGGCGAAGAAGGCGCTGCCCGTCACACGATCACCCTGATGAGCTTCGGTTTCAAGTACGGCCTCCCGCCCGATGTCGACCTCGTCGCCGACATGCGGTTCCTGCCCAACCCGTTCTGGAACGAGGGGCTGCGCCCGCTCACCGGGGAGGACCCCCAGGTGCGGGAATACGTGCTGGGCCAGACGGGAGCGTCGGAGTTCCTCGACGCCTACGGCGCGGCCCTGCGACCGGTGCTCGAGGGCTATCAGCGCGAGAACAAGCGCCACTCCGTGGTGGCGGTGGGCTGCACGGGTGGCAAGCACCGTTCGGTCGTGATGGCACGCGAGCTCGCTGCACGTCTGGCCGATGTGCCGGGGGTGGCCGTGCGCGTGGCTCATCGCGACCTCGGTCGCGAGTAGGCTGTACCGTCGTCCCCGCCGCCCCCCACCCGAGGAGAACCGTGCCGCTGACCGCCGACGTGAAGGCCGAACTCATCACCGTTCGCGACCCGCGCCCGACCGCGCGCGTCGCCGAGCTCACGGCCCTCCTGCGCTTCTCCGGTGGTCTGCACTCCATCGCCAACCGTGTCGCCGTCGAGGCCGAACTCGACTCCGACATCCTCGCGCGCCGCGTCGCCCGCGACCTCGTCGAGCTGTACGGGGTGCGTCCCGAGCTGCACCACGTGCAGGGCTCCGGCGGTCGCACCGGCGGGCATTTCGCCGTGCGCGTGATCGAGGCCGGCGAGACCCTCGCCCGTCAGACGGGGTTGCTCGACCAGCGTCGCCGGCCCGTGCGGGGACTTCCCAACAAGCTCACGACCGGCTCGCGCCCCGACCTCAGCGCCATCTGGCGCGGGGCGTTCCTTGCGAGCGGATCGCTGAGCGACCCGGGTCGTTCGGCCGCGCTCGAGATCTCGTGCCCCTCGTCGGAGGCCGCGATGGCGCTCGTCGGGGCGGGGCACCGCATCGGCATCCCCGCCAAGGCCCGCGAGGTGCGCGGCGTTCCGCGCGTCGTCGTGCGCGACGGCGAGGCCATCCGCGGAGCGCTGTACGAAATGGGCGCCCGTCGTACCGCGGGGGAGTGGGATCAGATGCGTCAGCGCCGCGAGGTGCGCGCCGGGGTCAACCGTCTCGTCAACTTCGACGACGCCAACCTCCGCCGCTCCGCGCAGGCCGCCGTGGCCGCCTGCGCCCGCGTCGAGCGCGCGCTCGAGATCCTCGGCGACGAGGTTCCCGACCACCTGCAGCAGGCCGGTGAGCTGCGTCTCGCGCACCGCGACGCCAGCCTCGACGAGCTCGGTCACCACGCCGACCCGCCCCTCACCAAGGACGCCGTCGCCGGCCGCATCCGCCGCCTGCTGGCCATGGCCGACAAGAAGGCCGAGGCCGAGGGCATCCCGGGTACCGAAGCCGCCGTGCCCGTGGGCGCGGAGGACTGACGTCCGAGGGGCGGGGCCGCCCGGCATCCTCCCGCCGTCGCGGAGCCCGCGGCGCGCCCGGATGATCTATCCACCGTCATGCGGGGAAGCAACCCCGCTGCGCCGTGGTTAGCCCTCAGTAGGATGAACTCGTCACCCTCGTTGCTCGATTCCTCGGCACGTCGTCACGGCGAAGAGGTCTCGGCAGCGCCCGATTCGGAAGTTGAGATCATGGCGAAGTACACGCTGCCCGAACTGCCCTACGACTACTCGGCGCTGGAGCCGCACATCAGTGCGACCATCATGGAGCTGCATCACAGCAAGCACCACCAGACCTACGTCAACGGCGCCAACACCACTCTCGACCTCCTCGCCGAAGCGCGGGAGAAGGGCGATTTCGCGAACATCAACCGCCTGCAGAAGGACCTCGCGTTCAACCTCGGCGGTCACACGAACCACTCGATCTTCTGGACGAACCTCTCGCCCAACGGTGGCGACAAGCCCACCGGCGACCTCGAGTCGGCCATCGACGACCAGTTCGGCTCGTTCGACGCGTTCCGCGCGCAGTTCACCGCCGCCGCCCTCGGCGTGCAGGGCTCGGGCTGGGCGGGTCTGTTCTGGGACTCGATCGGTGAGAACCTCGTCATCCAGCAGTTCTTCGACCAGCAGGGCCAGATCGTCGCGGGCACCGTGCCGATCCTGCTCCTCGACGTCTGGGAGCACGCGTACTACCTCGACTACAAGAACGTCCGCGCCGACTACGTCAAGGCGTTCTGGAACATCGCGAACTGGGACGACGCCCAGAAGCGCTTCGCCGCCGCCCGTGAGAAGACCGCGGGTCTGCTGGTACTGTCGTAAACGGTGCGGGCGTCCCGGTGGGGCCCCCACCGGGACGCCGTTGTCCGCCAGCGAACACCGCAATCACGCGCATATCGCGCACAACTGATTCAGGAGAAATTCCGTGACCGTCAAGATCGGAATCAACGGCTTCGGCCGTATCGGACGCAACTACCTCCGCGCGGCTCTCGCGCAGGGTGCCGACCTCGAAATCGTGGCGGTGAACGACCTCACCGACAACAAGTCGCTGGCGCACCTCCTCAAGTACGACTCCGTCGGCGGCGTGCTGACCGAGGACGTCTCGTACACCGCAGACTCCATCACCGTCGGCGACAAGACCATCAAGGTCTTCGAAGAGCGCGATCCGGCCAACCTCCCCTGGGGCGAGCTCGGTGTCGACATCGTCATCGAATCGACCGGTCGCTTCACCAAGGCCGAAGACGCCAAAAAGCACATCACGGGCGGCGCGAAGAAGGTCCTCATCTCCGCCCCCGCCACCGGTGACGACGCCACCATCGTCATGGGCGTCAACGAAGAGACCTACAACCCCGAGACCGACGTCATCATCTCGAACGCGTCGTGCACCACGAACTGCCTGGCGCCCCTCGCCCAGGTGTTCCACGAGGCCTTCGGCATCGAGCGCGGCTTCATGATGACCGCCCACGCCTACACCGCAGACCAGAACCTGCAGGACGGCCCGCACAGCGACCTGCGTCGTGCCCGCGGCGCGGCCATCAACATCGTTCCCGCCTCGACCGGCGCTGCCAAGGCCATCGGCCTCGTGCTGCCCGACCTCAACGGCAAGCTCAGCGGCTCGTCGTACCGCGTCCCGGTCCCCACCGGCTCGATCGTCGACCTCACCATCGTGACGCCGACCGACGGTCTGACCGCCGACCAGATCAACGAGGTCTACAAGAAGGCCGCCGCCGAGGGTCGCCTCAACGGCATCCTGCAGTACACCGAGGACCCGATCGTCTCGAGCGACATCCAGGGCAACCCGCACTCCTCGATCTTCGACGCCGAACTGACCAACGTCAGCGGCAACCTGGTCAAGGTGTCGTCGTGGTACGACAACGAGTGGGGCTACTCGAACCGCCTCGTCGACCTCACCGAGTACGTCGCCGAGCGCCTGTAACCCTCCATGGCTCTGCGCACCCTCGATTCGCTGGGGTCGCTGGCCGGCACGCGCGTCATCGTCCGTTGTGACCTGAACGTTCCTCTCAAGGACGGCGTCATCACGGACGATGGCCGCGTGCGCGCGTCGCTGCCGACTCTCAACGCACTGATCAACGCCGGCGCGCGCGTGGTCGTGTGCTCGCACCTGGGCCGTCCCGATGGGGCGCCCGACCCGAAGTACTCCCTCGAGCCGGTCGCGCAGCGCCTGTCCGAGCTGCTCGGCCAGCCGGTCGCGTTCGCGCGCGACACGGTGGGCGAGTCGGCTCAGGATGCCGTGGCCTCGCTCGAGAACGGTGAGGTCGCCGTCATCGAGAACCTCCGCTTCAACGCGGGGGAGACCTCGAAGGACGAGGGCGAGCGCCAGGCCTTCGCGCGGGAGCTCGCCGGCCTCGGCGACGCCCTCGTGTCGGACGGCTTCGGTGTCGTGCACCGCAAGCAGGCGAGCGTCTACGACCTCGCCCAGTTGGTGCCCTCCGCCGCGGGCCTGCTCATCCAGAAGGAGCTCGAGGTCCTCGATCGGCTGACCGAGAACCCCGAGCGTCCGTACACGGTCGTGCTCGGCGGCTCGAAGGTCAGCGACAAGCTCGGCGTCATCGAGCACCTGCTGCCCCGCGTCGACAAGCTCCTCGTCGGCGGCGGCATGATGTTCACCTTCCTCGTGGCCGAGGGTCACGAGGTGGGCTCGAGCCTGCTCGAGCAGGACCAGATCGACACCGTCAAGGGCTACCTCGCCACGGCGAAGGAGCGCGGCGTCGAGATCGTCCTCCCGGTGGATGCCGTCGTCGCGGCGTCGTTCTCGGCGGATGCCGACCACGTCGTCGCCGATGCCGACAAGCTGGAGGACACGTCCTTCGGTGCGTCCGGCCTGGGCCTCGACATCGGCCCCCGCACGGCGGAGCTGTTCGCCGAGGCGATCCGCGGTTCGCGCACCGTCTTCTGGAACGGCCCCATGGGCGTGTTCGAGATGAAGGCGTTCGAGGCCGGTACCAAGACGGTCGCGAAGGCGCTCACCGAGGTCGACGGGCTCAGCGTCGTCGGCGGCGGCGACTCCGCGGCGGCCGTTCGTCAGCTCGGCTTCGCCGACGACGAGTTCGGCCACATCTCCACCGGCGGCGGCGCCAGCCTGGAGTTCCTCGAAGGCAAGAAGCTCCCCGGACTGGAGGTCCTCGGATGGGCGTGAACAGAACCCCCCTGATCGCCGGCAACTGGAAGATGAACCTCGACCACCTGCAGGCGGTCGCGTTCGTCCAGAAGCTGCACTGGACGCTGAAAGAAGCCAAGCACGAGAACGGCAGCGTCGAGGTGGCGGTGTTCCCGCCCTACACCGACCTGCGCACCGTGCAGACGCTGCTCGATGCCGACAAGATCGAGTTCGCCCTCGGCGGGCAGGACCTCTCGGCGCACGACTCCGGTGCCTACACCGGGGAGATCTCGGGCCAGTTCCTCGCCAAGCTCGACGCGAAGTACGTCATCATCGGGCACTCGGAGCGTCGTCAGTTCCACCACGAGACCGACGAGGTCATCGCGGCGAAGACCCAGGCGGCGTTGCGTCACGGCCTCGTGCCCGTGATCTGTGTCGGCGAGACCAGCGAAGACCTCGAGAAGTTCGGCGCGAGCGCCGTTCCCGTGGGGCAGCTCGAGGTCGCCCTCGAGGGCGTGTCGGCGGATGCCGACATCGTCGTCGCGTACGAGCCCGTCTGGGCCATCGGGTCCGGTCAGGCCGCGACGCCCGACCAGGCCCAGGAGGTCTGCGCGAAGCTGCGCGCGGTCGTCGCCGACAAGCTCGGGGCCGATGCCGCGGCGCGCACGCGCGTGCTCTACGGCGGTTCGGTGAAGTCGAGCAACATCGCCGGCTTCATGCGCGAGCCCGATGTCGACGGCGCCCTGGTGGGTGGCGCGAGCCTCGTCGTCGACGAGTTCGCGGCGATCATCCGCTTCCAGAAGCACGTCGGCGTCTGACGCCACCGGATGCCCGCGGCGCCGAGCCGCGGGCATCCGTGCGTCGGGACCCCCGCCCCCTATACTTGACGCTTGTGCGGTCGACAGTGCCGCGCGCGAAAGGCTTTCGACAGTGCAGATTCTCGAGTTCGTCCTGCAGGTGATGCTGAGTCTCACCAGCCTGCTGCTGACCCTGCTCATCCTGCTCCACAAGGGTCGCGGTGGCGGTCTGTCCGACATGTTCGGCGGCGGCATGAGCTCCGCCCTCGGCTCGTCCGGACTCGCGGAGCGCAACCTCAACCGTTTCACGGTCGTCCTGGCTCTGGTGTGGTTCGTCACCATCGTCGGCCTCGGCCTGCTGACCAAGTTCGCGGAGCTCTGACATGGCCACTGGAGGCAATGCGATCCGCGGCTCGCGCGTCGGTGCGGGCCCCATGGGCGAGCAGGACCACGGCTTCCACGCCGACCGCGTCGCCGTGTCGTACTGGGACGCCCTCGGCAACGAGACGGTGCGCTACTTCGCGGCGGGGATCCCCGACGACGAGATCCCCGAGACCATCGACTCCCCGCACTCGGGCCTGCCCGCCGGTCGTGACAAGGCGAACCCGCCGGCTCTCGCCAAGGCGGAGCCGTACAAGACCCACCTGGCCTACGTGAAAGAGCGCCGAAGCGACGAAGAAGCCGCCTCACTGCTCGACGACGCGTTGCAGCAGCTACGCGAGCGCCGCGGTCAGTGACGTCGAAGAGGGCCGGATGCCATGGCATCCGGCCCTCTTCCTTTTCTGCCGTCCCCGGCGCGGGCTCACCGCGCGGGGCTGTCGGTGACCAGCTTCGTCCAGGGGCCCGGCGGGACGTCGCCGTCGTCGACGAACGCCCAGTCGACGCGGTCGCCGTCGCCGTCGAGGTCGGCGAAGCCGAGGCATCCGTTCAGCGCCGGTGAGACGTCCAGCCCCGCCCCGTTGAAGCGCGTGTTTGTGGGACGTCGATCGTCGTCGCCGAACACGTACGCGGCGTCACGGTACTCGCCGGGTCCGGCATCCTGGATCTGCCCGTAGCAGACCCGTCCGTCGCGGTGCAGCACGACCCAGCGGTTCTTCATGAGGCTGATGTCGGGGTCGTCGACCGCGGACGCGTAGAGCGGGTCGGCGGCCCAGGGCACGACCTCACCTCGGGTGGCGAAGCCGGTTTCGTCGTTGAGGTCGTCGAACGGCAGGTCGAGGTAGAAGGGGTTCTCGCGCGGGGTCATGCGCGTCGGGAAGTAGTCCGCCTCCGCCGTGCGCGGCTCCGTCCGGCATTCCCCGTCGGCCTCGATGCCGTCGCATCCGCCGTAAGAGCCCAGCCAGTCGGAATCGTAGGTCGAGACCCGCTGGCTGCCGTCGGGGGCGCCGGGGTCGAACACCTCGCCGACCCAGAACGTGGTGGCGACGATGTCGGTGTGCCAGGGATAGCCCGTGTCGGGACGGGGACGTGGCATCGCGGCGCAGGCGGGCAGCGCGACGGCGACGACCACCGCGAGGGTGATCGTCGCCGTCTGCCGGTGCCGCCGCGTCATCCGGAGACGGTGCTCTCGGTGGGTCGGAAGACCTCGACCGGGCCGGTGGGCGGCTCCGCCGAGGTGTCGGCGGTGGATCGCGTCACCGCGCCGGCCGCCGGCAACGGCGGGGCGCCGGCGCTGTCGTAGAGCTGCAGGTCGTCGGTGCGCAAGGTTCCGTCGGCGAAGATCGTCAGGGCGAAACTGATGCCGTCGTAGCCCGCCGGGATGGCGGGGGTCGTCCAATCCGCCTGCGTCCACGCGGTCGCCGAACCGAACCACGGGCTCGACGTCCAGTACGTCCACGCGCCGCTCGAGGAGCGGAGGTAGACCGCGAACTGGGTGACGCCGCTGGAGAGGTACCACTCGCGCAGGGTGTACGTCCGGCCGGCGGTCACGGTCGGCGCGCACTGCCCGAGATCGAACTGGGGCAGCAGCTTCGCGTCGCCGTCGACGTAGTCCGACATGGTGATGCCGCTGGCAATGGCCCCGGTATGCGCCGGAGACCCGGTGCCGAATGTGGGGGAGTTGCTGCCGTATCCGCCGCGCATCCAGCAGTCCGGCGCGCCGACCTCCAGGCTCGGGTTCACGATGCCGTTGGTCGCCCCGGTGGGCGCGGGGACGGCGGGCCCGCTCACGACCGGTTTCGCCGCGCCGCCGATGACGTCGCCGACGGTGCGCACGACCGTCCCCACCGCCTGGCGCGTCTTGAGCCACGTCAGGAAGCGCGAGAAGACGGCCGGCGTGACGGCCAGGTCGCTGCAGGCGTCGGCGCACACGTCGTGGAAGGTGTACTGCACCCACCCGCCGCCGTTGCGTTCTGCGTTCGTGACGCCCGCCTTGAGATCGTCGAGCGTCCAGGTGGCATCCACCTGATCGAGAGCCCGCAGGGCGAAACGATCGGCGGGCGGGGTCGACTCGGCGAAGGAGCATTCCGGGCAGCCGAAGCGGCTGCGGATGTCGCCGAGGAGCCGTGCGCTGCTGTAGCCGCAGGACGCGGCCGCCTTCTCGACCTCGGGGGTGCTGGATGCGAAGGGGTAGGCGAAGCTGCGTACGGCGAAACCCCACGAGGTCAGGTTCTTGCGGTCGGTGCAGATCTGCCGTTTCGCCTCGTCGACGCTGACCTGGGCGAGGTCGGGGTGGTTCACGGTGTGGCCGCCGATCTCGTGACCGGCGTTCTTCAGCGACGTGAGGTCGGCGCGCGTCATGTGACCCGCGGCACCGATGAAACCGGACGGCACGTAGAACGTGGCCTTCATGCCGTTCGACCGCAGCGCCGGGAGCGCCTGCAGCTGATTGGCGTTGGCATCGTCGAACGTGAGGCTCACGATCGTCCGGGTGGCGGCCGCCGCCGGCGGGGCCGGCGCGACCGCGACGAGACCGCCGAGGACTGCGCCGACCGCCGACACGACGGCCACGCCACGGCGGACGCGTCGCGCCGCGGCCGACATCGGGTGGTGCGGATCCCGGATGCGCATCACACCACGCCCCGGAACGTCGCCGCGCCCGCCAGGGGCATGGCATCCGACCCCAGCCGCTCACGCGAGAGCAGATCGGCGGCGACGCGCATGATCGTGGAGGTCAACGATGTGCGCGGTTCGTAGCCGACGAGCGCGTGGGCCTTGGTGTTGTCGGGGACCCGGCGGCGCATGTCTTCGAAGCCGGGCGCGTACGCGCGCTCGTACGGCACCAGCTCGACCGTGCTGCGACTGTCGAGCGTACGGATGATCTCGTGCGCGAGGTCGAGGATGGAGATCTCGCGGGCGCCCCCGAGGTTGTACGCCTCGCCGCGCGCTCGTGGGTCGCGCTCGATCGCGACCATCGCGGGGACGACGTCTTCGACGGCCGAGAAGCAGCGCGTCTGTCGCCCGTCGCCGAAGACGGTGAGCGGTTGATTGCGCAGGGCCTGACCGACGAGGTTGGGCAGCACCATGCCGTACCGCCCGGTCTGACGCGGGCCGACCGTGTTGAACAGTCGCACGATGGACACGTCGAGGCCCTCTTGATCGCAGTATGCCTTCGCGAAGGCTTCGTCGATCCCCTTCGCACCCGCGTACGTCCAGCGCGAGAGCAGCGGGTCGCCGAGCACCCGATCGGAGTCTTCGCGGAGGCGGTCGGCGGTGTTCTTGCCGTAGACCTCGCTGGTGGACACCAGCAGCACGGATGCCTGGTGCTCGATCGCGGCGGTCAGCACGTTCTCGGTGCCGTGGATGTTGATGCGAAGACCGCGCAGGGGCTGCTCGACGATCAACTTCACCCCGACGGCCGCAGCGAGGTGGAACACCCGGTCGCACGATCGGATCGCCTGCCCGACGGTGGTGGGGTTGAGGATGGAGCCGTGGATCATCGTCAGGCGCGGGTTGTCGGCGACGCCGGCGAGATTGCGCGCCGAGCCGGTGGAGAGGTCGTCGAGCACGACCACCTCGTCGCCGAGGTCGAGCAGATGCTCGACGAGATGGCTGCCGACGAACCCGGCGCCGCCGGTGACCAGGGACGTGCGGCCCGTCCCGCGGCCGGGGTAGATCGGCACGCTCACAGCAGCACCCGCCCCGCGATGTCGGCGCTGCGGTAGGTGCCGTCGACGACGACCGTGTCGGCATCCAGCCATCCGAGGTCGCTGTCGTGGTGCCGGGTGTGCACGAGCACGACGTCGGGGTGGAACGCGCCGGGATCGGCGAGCGAATCGCGCTCCCGCCCGGACACGAGGTGGATGTGCGGCGCGTGCGTGTCGACGTACTGCACCTCGGCGCCGAGGTCGGCGAGCAGATCGATGATCTCCAGCGCGGGGGACTCGCGCAGGTCGGCGACGTCGGGCTTGTACGTCACGCCCACGACGAGGACGCGCGCGCCCAGGGTCCCTTTCCCCGCCCGTCCGAGCACGTCGCGGATGCGCTCGACCACGCGTCGAGGGCGTGCGGCGATGCGCGTCATCGCCTCGGTGATGACGCCGGCATCCACGTGCAGGGCCTTCAACTGCCACAGCAGGTAGTGCGGGTCGCACGGGATGCAGTGGCCGCCCACGCCCGGACCCGGATAGAACGCCATGAACCCGTACGGCTTCGTGCTCGCCGCCTCGATGACCTCGGTGACGGGCACGTCGAGCGCGCCGCAGATGTCGGCGAATTCGTTCGCGAGGGCGATGTTCACCGCACGGAAGGTGTTCTCGAGCAGTTTGGTCATCTCCGCCGTCGCCAGGCTCGACACCCGGTGCACCCGGTCGGCGTAGCGGGCGAGCAGGCGCGCGCCCCGCTCCTCGCACTCCGCGGTGGCCCCGCCCACGACGCGGGGGACGACCTCTTGGGCGAAGCCGACGTTGCCGGGATCGATGCGCTCGGCGCTGAAGGCGACGAAGACGTCGACGCCGACCTCCATCCCCCGTTCGCGCAGCGGGCGTTCGACGAGATCGCGCGTGCAACCGACGTAGGTGGTCGAGGTGAGCATGACGAGTTGCCCGGGCCGCGCGGCGGCCACGACGGTGGCGCACGCCGCGCGGAGCGCCGTGAGATCGGGCACCTGCCGCGCGTCGACGGGTGTCGGGACGCAGACGACGACGGCCGCGGCGCGGGACAGCTCGGTGACGTCGCTCGTCAGGCGGAAGGCGGCGGGAGAGCGCAGGGCGGTGTCGAGCCGCTCGCGGTCGGAGTCGATGAGGTCGGCGCCGCGCGCAGCGATCGTGCGGAGGCGCCGCGATGACGCGTCCAGGGCGATCACCCGGGACCCGCCGGCGTGGTACGCGAGCGCCGTCGGGAGTCCGACGTACCCGAGGCCGACGATGGCGACGTCGTAGTCGAAGGCGGTGGCCGTGGGCCTCGGCGGGGCCGGGGCGTCCCACAGGTCGGTCCGGACATCGAGTGTGGACATCTTCATCCTCCAGAAGGCAGGTGCCGGTGACCCTAGCTGCGGGTGCCGGACGGTTCGGGTGCGGTGCGGGCGGCGCGTGCTGGTCGGCGCCGATCCACCGCCCACCCTCATCCCGCCTCTCTCCGACGGTCAAGGAAGCGGCGCCGATCATGCGGGTCACCGCGAGCGGAGACGTTCCGTGCGGCAAACCGCATCGCGCGTGCGGTTCACGTGGCAGCGCACGGGGAACGAGCCGCGTACGGTCGACATCGCGAACGGGAGGATGCCATGACTCACACCGCCGTAGGCGTACGCATGCCGCCGGCACCGCGGGCATCGCTCACCGTGCCGCCGCGCGAGCGGGGGAAGGGCGCGTGAACACGCTCGTCGTGCTCCTGATCGCGGCGTGCACGATCGGCGTCTCCACACTGGTGTGGGGGACGGCGGCACTGTGCCGTCTCGCCGCCGCGGGACGCGACGAGAGAGGGCTGCTGTCGCCGTCGATGTACTACCGGCCGGAGGAGGTCGCGGTGCTCATCGCCGCCCACGACGAGCAGCTCGTCATCGCGGACGCCGTCCGCGCCGCCCGCGCCCTCGTACCCGCCCGCAACGTCTTCGTGGTGTCGGACGGCTCCCGCGACGACACGGTGGGACGGGCGCGGGAGGCCGGCGCCACGGCGTGGGATCTCGTGCCCAACCGCGGCAAGGCGGGTGCGATCCGCGCAGGCCTCGCTCACTTCCGCATCGCCGAGCGCTTCCCGCTCCTGCTGCTGCTCGACGCCGACTCACGGCCTCGGCCCGATTACCTGCGCACGGGCCTGCCCCTGTTCACCGACGACGAGGTCGTGGCCGTGGCGGGGCGGGCGACCACCGCGACGGATGCCATGACGGGCGGCATGGGACGGTTCCTGACGTCGTACCGCGAGCGCACCTACGTCTTCACCCAGTACGTGCACAAGTTCGGTCAGGCCGCGCGTGCCGCCGACGCCGTGGCGATCGTGCCCGGATTCGCCAGCATGTACCGCACCGACGTGCTCGACCGCATCGACATCGATGCCCCCGGCCTGTCGATCGAGGACTTCAACATGACCTTCGAGGTGCACGCGAAGAGGCTGGGGCGCATCGCGTTCCGTCCGGACTGCGCCATCGCCGAGACCCAGGACCCGGCGATCTTCCGCGACTACTCGGCGCAGATGCGGCGCTGGAGTCTCGGCTTCTGGCAGACCGTCCGACGCCACGGCCCGCGGCGCGGACTGTTCTGGTCGTCGGTGGGCGTGTTCGCTCTCGAGACCGTGGTGTCCAGTCTCGTGCTCGCCGCGATCCTGCCCGTGCTGCTCGTCGGAGCGGTGGCGGCGCTGGCGAGTATCGTGCTCGCCGGCGAGGCGGCCGCGACGGCGGCAGCCGTCGCCGGCTCCCTGCCCGCCATCCCGCTCGCCATCGGCTTCCTGGCGGCGGATACGGCGATGACAATGTTCGTGTGCGCGGTGTCGCGCACGCGTCCGCGCGTCTGGATGCTGCTGTACCCGCTGATGCGCGTGTGGGACGCCCTGCTGTGCCTGCGTGCACTGCTCGCAGCGCTCGGACGTCCCTCCGACGGGCGGTGGCGGAGCCCCGATCGACGGGCGGCGCTGTCACCCGCCTCTCACTCCACCGCCGGCGGTCGCTGAGGCCGGGCGCACGGCATCCCGGCTCTCCACGCGTGACGCGCCGTGCAGAAGCGCGACCAGCTGGACGCGCGAGCTCACGCCCAGCTTGCGATAGATGCCGGTCAGGCGCAGCTCCACGGTGCGGAGCGAGATGAACAGGGATGCCGCGATCTCACGGTTGCGCATGCCACGCCCCACGAGGGCGACGACCTCGCGTTCCTGCGCCGTGAGGGCACGACTCTTCCCGGTCGGCCGCGACGGCGGGGCCGGGAGCGGGGGCTCGTCCGACGGCAGGCACCTCTCGCGCGCCGCCGCCAGGCGGATGCGCTCGTACGGCGCATCGTCGGTGCGCAGGAACGCCTGCGCCGCCCGGAACGCGGCAGCTCCCTCGACATCGCTGCGGCACACCGCTCGCGATCGGGAGACGGCGAGGGCCGTCCAGCGGCGGGGGCTGCGCTGCGACGCCGCCTCGAGACGGGCGAGCCTAGCGCGCGCCTCGCCGCGCATACCGCTCAGCCAGAGCGCCTCGATGAGGTCGGGGTCGGCGCGCAGCAGCGAGGGGTCGTCGCCGGGGACGGCGTCCTTCGCGGCGCGGAGGGCGGCGACGGCCTCGTCGAACCGGCCTTCCGCGAGTGCCGATCCGCCCTCGATCACCGCGAACCACGGCAACAGCGTCGGGGTCCCTTCGCGTCGACACAGGTCGCGCCCCTCTCTCACGAGATCGGTCGGGCCCGGACCGGCCGGATCGAGCGCGGCGGCACTCGCCAGCACGAGGATGTTCGCCAGGTCGGGTGCCCGCCCGGGAACCCATTCGCGCCGCCAGTCCGCGACGGCCTCGCGCGCGGCGGCCGGATCGCCGCCGCGTGCCTCCGTCGTCACGAGGAGGCACCCCAATTGGTCGCGCCAGAACGGCGCGAGACGCGGCGTCTGTTCGAGAAGCGCCCGGATGCGTCGGCGGACGAGCGCGTACTCCTCGCGCATGATGCCGACGCTCAGCTCGACCAGGGTCTCCTCGAGAGAGGCCGGACGAGCGCCGATCGCGGGACCGACCCCGGTGTCCACGGTCACGGGGAGCACGACGTCGGCTCCGAGCTCTTCGAGGAGCCGCGCGAACAGCGTGCTCTCGACGGAGGCCAGACCCTTCTCCAACGCCGATTCGAGCAGTGTCCGCGCTCGGGCCGCTTCGCCGCGCCAGAGATGCAGCCGTGCACTCTCGCAGATGATGCGTTCCGCGGCGCGAGGGTCCTCGAGCTCCGCGGCGACGTGCAGCATCGTCTCGTCGACGACGTGATCGGTGGCCGCCGTCGCGCGCAGCCAGGCGAGCGCCGCCCGCGCGCGCACGGTGGGCTCGCACGACGTTCCGGCACGCCGCAGGTAGTAGCGCGCCTGCACGTCGTCGCCCTGGAGCACGAGCGCTTCGCCGAGATCGACGAGGAGCCGGCAGCGCGCGCCGGCGTCGAGCGGGCCGGCCAGGGCGCGTTCGGCGAACTCGACCGCCGCGGACGGCTCTCCGCTCTGGGCCAGGTCGACCGCGGCGACGAGCAGACGCTCGCGGTCGGCGGTGGGGTCGGCGAAACTCTCATGCCAGAGCACGGTCGCCGGGTAGGCGCCCGCGTGCTCGGCCGCGGCGCGCGCGTGCAGCCGATGACGCTCGTCGACACTCAGGGCGCTGAGATGTCGCAGGCGGCGCGCGGGATCCGAGATGCGGGCGAGTTCGCCGTGGACGTCGACCAGACCGTCGTCGATGAGCGTCTCGACCTCGACACCGAAAGACGCCGCCGCCGCGCGCAAACGGTCATGGCCGAACACGGGAGCCACCGACAGCAGATCCATCACCGTCGCGATCGCCGGGTCGCGCAGGTGCGGCTCCCCGGGTGCACGCCCGCGGGCGTCGTCGTCAGTCAGGCGCAGGGGGAACGGAAGGGGAACGTCGCCCACGGTCTCGCAGGGCGTGAGGCGCACGCGGGAGAGGAGGCCGGGGTGACCTCCGGTGCTCGCCACGACGCTGCGGAGGACGGCGGGGGCTGTATGCGCGCCCAGCACCGCGCGGCCGAGTTCGAGGGATTCCTCGAACGACAGCCGTCCGATCACCTCCCGCCGCATCCCGGCGAAAGGGGCGCGCCCGCCCATCGACCCCGAGGTCGCGATCACGTGCAGACCCGTTCCGCGAAGGCGGCCCACGACATAGGAGATCACCGTGACGCTCGCGCCGTCGAGCTGGTCGATGTCGTCGATGACGACGACATCGGGCTCGTCGCGCACGAGGTGCAGCGTGCGGCTGAGCTGTTCCGCGAGGAGATGCTCGGGCCAATCCCGCCCGCGCTCCAGCAGGGCGTCGACGGCCACCCGGCGTTCTCCGCCCAAGCCCGCCGCAACGGCCGACAGCCCCGAGTACGGCCACATGCGTTCGCTCGGATTGGCCACCACGACGACGGCACCATGATCTTCGGCGATGCGGGAGGCCAGCGCCGACTTCCCCACACCCGGTTCGCCGATGAACAGGCAGGCGCCACCGTCCGCGGACCCGATCACGTCGTCGGCGATCCGGTTCTCGCGTGCGCGACCGAAAAATAGCATCCGGACGCTCCTCTTGCGTCAGCCGGAGCCGGGATACGCGATCCCTCCCCGGTCCAGATGCCCCCCATAGCCAACGTAAGCCGCGATTCCCGTGGTGACAAGGGTGCTGCCCCCGCTCCGCGCAGCACGACAGAGGGGGCCCGGATGCCGTCGGCATCCGGGCCCCCTGGGGATCACTCGATCAGTACTCCCGATCGATGAGTTGCGGTGGCACCTGATCGGCGGCGATCTCGTCGACGAAGAACGCCGTGCGACGGCGCCCCTTGGCGCCGGCGGCGGGCACGCTCTGATAGCTCGCCCCGGCGAGGGCGAGACCGAGGGCGGCGGCCTTGTCGGCACCGGCGATGACCATCCACACGCGCTTGGAACTGTTGATGACGGGGCGCGTCAGCGACACCCGCTCGCTCGGCGGTTTCGGCGACTCGCGCACCGGCACGGTCGCCCGGTCGGTCACCGAGATCTCGGGACGATCGGGGAACAGCGAGGCGATGTGCGCGTCCGGGCCGACGCCCAGGAAGCAGATGTCGAACGACGGCCACGGCCCGGTCTCGCTGCGGTCCGACGGCGCGAACTGCGCGAGTTCGTCGGCGTACGCGATCGCCGCGGCATCCAGGTCGACCCCGTCTTCGCTCGAGGCGACGGCGTGGACGTTCTCGGCGGGTACGGCGAGGTGGTCGAGGAACGCCTCGCGCGCCTGCTTCTCGTTGCGGTCGTCGCTGTCGCGCGGCACGAACCTCTCGTCACCGAACCAGAAGTGCACGAGCGACCAGTCGACGTCGTCGACGCGCTCGTCGCGCGCGGCCGCCCGCAGCACCGCGCCGCCCATCGTGCCGCCGGTGAGGCAGATGTGCATGCGCTTGCCCTCGGCGACCCGCTTGACGATGCGGTTCATGAACCGCGTCGCGACGTACTCGGCCAGCGTGTCCGCGTCGCGCTTGATGATGACGCGCTTGGCGGCGCCGCCGTCGCTCATGACCCGCTCTTCTCGCTCGCCGCGTGCAGCAGGTCGTGCCCGGCGGTGATGACGCGACCGTAGAGCAGGTCGGGGTCGAGCCGGCGCAGCTCCTCGGCCAGGCACTCGCGCAGCGTCCGCCGCGGGAAGGCGAGGTCGTGAGTGGGCTGACCGGGCTGGCTGAGGACCGCCACGCCCGCCTCGGGACGCTCGAGCAACGTGTCACCGCTCGCGCGGGTGAGACGCACCGACTTGATGCCGCTGGCCCACTCGTCAGCGGGGAGGTACGCGTAGTCGACGGGGGCTTCCAGCTTCATCCCGAGCCAGGCCGCCAGCAGCGCCGTCGAGGGCGAATCCGATGCGCCGCGCACCTCGATGGCGGTGACGGGCTCGTACGGCGGCTGATCGAGCACCGCCGCGAGCTGCTCGCGCCAGCGGGTCACGCGGGTCCACGCGAAATCGGTGTCGCCGGGGGAGTAGTGCTCTCCCAGCTGCGAGACCCACGCGGCCGGGTCGGCCTGCGACGAGGCGTCGGTGATGCGACGCTGGGCGATGCGGCCGATGGCGGAGCGCGCCGGGTCGGCCGGAGCCTCGGCGGGCCACCACGCGACGACCGGGGCGTCGGGCAGCAGGAGCCCCGTGACGAGGCTCTCGGCGTTGGAGCCCGCGGCGCCGTGGGCGCGCAGCACCACGACCTCGCTCGCGCCGGCGTCGCCGCCCACGCGGATCTGCGCGTCGAGTCGCGGCGCTTCGTCTTCGTCGCCGAACAGCACGGCGATGACGCGCATCGGGTGCTCGCGCGACGCGTCGTTCGCGGCTTCGATGACCTCTTCTTCGGCACCGTGGTGGGTGACGATGATGAGCGTCAGCACGCGCCCGAGGGCGACCGCGCCGCCCTCTTCGCGGACGCTGACGAGCTTCTTCGAGATCGCGCTGACGGTGGTGTCGGGCAGGTCGATGATCACGGGCGCCTCCACGTGCGGCCATCGCGGGCCAGGAGCTCGTCGGCGGATGCCGGCCCCCACGACCCGGGCGAATACTGTTCGAGCGGACCGCCCTCGGCGGCCCAGAACTCCTCGATCGGGTCGAGGATCTTCCAGCTGAGCTCGACCTCCTCGTGCCGCGGGAACAGCGGCGGGTCGCCGAGCAGCACGTCGAGGATGAGGCGCTCGTAGGCCTCGGGGCTGGCCTCGGTGAAGGCGTGCCCGTAGCCGAAGTCCATGGTCACGTCGCGCACCTGGGTGCCGTCGCCGGGGACCTTCGAGCCGAAGCGGATCGTCACGCCCTCGTCGGGCTGCACGCGGATGACGAGCGCGTTCTGCCCCAGCTCCTGCGTCTGGCTCTGCGAGAACAGCTGCTGCGGCGCACGCTTGAAGACCACGGCCACCTCGGTGACGCGGCGACCGAGGCGCTTTCCACTGCGCACGTAGAAAGGCACACCCGACCAGCGGCGCGTGTTGATCTCGAGCTTGATCGCCGCGTACGTCTCGGTGACCGACTCGGGGTTCATGCCGTCTTCCTCGAGGAAGCCGAGCACCTGCTCGCCGCCCTGCCAGCCGCCGGCGTACTGACCGCGAGCCGTCGCCTCGGCGAGGTTCTCGGGCACGCGTACCGCGGCGAGCACCTTCTCCTTCTCGGCGCGGAGGTCGGCGGCGTTGAAGCTGATGGGCTCCTCCATCGCCGTGAGAGCGAGCAGCTGCAGGAGGTGGTTCTGGATGACGTCGCGCGCCGCCCCGATCCCGTCGTAGTAGCCCGCGCGACCGCCCACGCCGATGTCTTCGGCCATCGTGATCTGCACGTGGTCGACGTAGTTGCGGTTCCAGATCGGCTCGTACAGCTCGTTGGCGAAACGCAGCGCGAGGATGTTCTGCACCGTCTCTTTGCCGAGGTAGTGGTCGATGCGGAAGATCGAGTCGGCGGGGAAGGCGCTCTCGACGACCTCGTTCAGCTCGCGGGCGGAGGCGAGGTCGTGACCGAACGGCTTCTCGATGACGACGCGGCGCCAGCCGGTCGTGTCGTCGGCCGAGTCGCCGACCAGCCCCGACGCCTTGAGCTGGGTCGTGACGAGCGGGAAGGCCTTCGGCGGGATCGACAGGTAGTACGCGTGGTTGCCCATCGTGCCGCGCTCGGTGTCGAGTTTGTCGACCGTGTCGCGCAGGCGCTGGAAGGCCTCGGGGTCGTCGAACTCGCCCTGCACGAAGCGGATGCCCTGCAGCAGCTCCTTCCACGTCTCCTCGCGGAATTCCGTGCGCGCGTACTTCTTGACCGAGTCGTACACGACCTCGGCGAAGTCCTGGTCCTCCCAGTCGCGGCGCGCGAAGCCGACCAGGGCGAACCCCGGGGGCAGCAGACCGCGGTTGGCGAGGTCGTAGACCGCCGGCATGAGCTTTTTGCGCGAGAGGTCGCCGGTGACGCCGAAGATCACGAGGGCGCTGGGCCCCGCGATCCGGCTCAAACGGCGATCCTCGGGATCGCGCAGGGGATTGTGACCCGGTGTGATCTCTACGACCATGTCTTACTGTGCCGCCTCGAAGAGTGAGAGCACCTCGGCCTGCGGGTCGGTCAGCGTCAGCGTGACGACGGGACGGCCGTGACCGTCCGCCAGCACGCTCGCGTCTCCCGCGGCCTGTGCCTGGATGAGTTGTCCGAACGTGAACGGTCGACCGGGGATCTCGAGGTCGACGTCGGTGCGTTCGAGGATCTGAAGGAAGACGCCGGTGGCGGGTCCTCCCTTGTGGTACTGGCCCGTGGAGTGCAGGAACCGGGGACCCCAACCGAAGGTGACGGGGCGACCGGCGTCAGCGGCCACGAGCTCGCGAAGGCCCGCGAGCTGAGGGAGCTCGAGGCGGTTCACGTAGGCCTGGATGCCGACGTAGCCATCGGCCGGGACCCGCGCGTACAGCGCCGCGAGCACGCTCGCGACGGTGCCGCCGGCGGCGAGGGACGGGTCGGATACGCGCACCTCGACGCCGTCGGCGACGAACGCCGGGGCGGTGGGGGCGGGTTGCGCGTCGAGGAGACCGCGGGCGGCCGCCTTCGCCGACTCGACGTCGGGCTGGTTGAAGGGGTCGATGCCGAGCAGTCGTCCCGCGATCGCGGTGGCGTACTCCCACACGACGAACTGCGCGCCCAGCGAACCGCTGACCAGCACCTCGTCGGTGTGACGCTCGAACAGGTGGAACGCGTGCGCGTCGTCGACGAAGCGCACGACCTGCAGGTCGTCGGGCTTCGCCTCCAGTTCGGGCGAGACCGGCAGCAGCACGACGGGCAGGATGCCGGAGCCGTCCTTGCCCGTCGACTCGGCGACGAGCTGTTCGATCCAGTCGGGCAGACCCACGATGTGGGTGCCGTCTGTAACGAGGCCGAGCTTGTCCCGACGCCGCGCACCCCCGCCGGCGATCGCGGCCGCCAAGACCAGCGCGGGGTTGTCCGGCGAATCGATCGCGACCTCGAGCAGGGTGGCATCCGCCTCGTCGAGCAGCTCGTCGATGTCGACGCCCGCGAGACCCGTGGGCACCAGGCCGAAGGCGGTGAGCGCCGAATAGCGGCCGCCCACCTCGGGGTCGGCCGTGAAGACGCGGTAGCCGTCGGCGCGCGCGGACGACTCGAGCGGCGAGCCGGGGTCGGTCACGACGACGATGCGGTCTGCGGGATCGATGCCGAGATCGCGGAACGCGGCCTCGAAGGCGCGCTTCGCGGAATCGGTTTCGATGGTCGAACCGGACTTGCTCGACACGACCAGCACGGTCTGCGCGAGCCCGCCGGTCTCGGCGTCGCCGTCGATTGCGGCGAGCACCTGCGCGGGGGCGGTCGAGTCGAGGATGACCAGCGGCACGCCGGCCGTCTGGGCGATGACCTCGGGCGCGAGCGACGAGCCGCCCATCCCCGCGAGAACGACGCGGGTCACGCCCTGCGCGACCAGCTGGTCGCGCAGGGCGGTGATCTCGGGCACGAGCGGGCGCGAGACGGAGACCGCCCGCACCCACCCGAGACGACGAGACGCCTCGTCTTCTGCGGCCGGGCCCCACAGGCTCGCGTCGCCGGCGGTGATGCCCGACGCGATCAGCGAGCCGGTCAGGCCCGGCAGCTCGGTCTCGACGACCGAGCCGACGTGGCCCGTGACCTTGACCGCGAAGCTCACTTCGCGGCCTGGGCGCTTCCGGCCTCGAGAGCGGTCTTGACCGTGTCCTGCAGCTCGTGCCACGAGGCGATGAACTTCTCGACGCCCTCGTCTTCGAGCGTCTGCGTCGCGTCGGCGACGTCGACGCCCGCGGCGGCGAGGCGGGCGAAGACCTGGTGCGCGTCGGCGTAGGCGCCGGTGACCGTGTCACCCGTGATGACAGCGTGGTCGAACGTGGCCTCGAGCGTCTTCTCCGGCATGGTGTTGACGGTGCCGGGGGCGACGAGCTCGGTCACGTAGAGCGTGTCGGGCAGCGCGGGGTCCTTGACACCGGTCGAGGCCCACAGCGGACGCTGGACGGTGGCGCCGGCATCCAGCAGCTTCTTGGCGCGGTCCTCACCGAACTTCTTCTCGTACAGCTCGTAGGCCAGGCGCGCGTTGGCGATGCCCGCCTTGCCCTTGAGCTCGGCGGCCTCGTCGGTGCCGAGGGCGGCGAGACGCTTGTCGATCTCGGTGTCGACGCGCGACACGAAGAACGAGGCGACCGACTGCAGGGTCGAGATGTCGTGACCGGCGGCCTGCGCCTTCTCGACACCCGCGAGGTACGCGTCGATGACCTCTTCGTAGCGCTCGAGGCTGAAGATGAGTGTGACGTTGACCGAGATGCCCGCACCGATCACCTCGGTGATCGCGGGCAGGCCGGCCTTGGTCGCGGGGATCTTGATGAGGACGTTCTTGCGGTCCACGCGGGCCGAGAGGTCCTTGGCCTGTGCGACGGTGCCCTCGGTGTCGTGCGCGAGGTCGGGGGAGACCTCGATCGACACGCGGCCGTCGACGCCGTTCGTCGCCTCGAAGACGGGCAGGAAGATGTCGCACGCGTCGCGGACGTCGTCGGTAGTGATCGAGAAGATCGCCTCGTCGACATCGGCGCCGGCGGCGGCCAGTTCCTTGACCTGGCCCTCATAGGCCTCGCCCTTCGACAGGGCACCGGCGAAGATCGTCGGGTTGGTGGTGACGCCCGAGACGTCGCGAGCCTCGATGAGCTCGGCGAGGTTGCCGGACTGGATGCGCTGACGCGACAGGTCGTCGAGCCAGATGCTGACGCCGGCGGCGGCGAGGTCGGCGGTGGGAGTGCTCATGTCGTTAATCTCCTCGGGTTACTTCTTCGCCGCGGCGAGCGAGTCGCGCGCAGCCTCGACGACGGCCTCGGCCGTGATGCCGAACTTCTGGAACAGGGTCTTGTAGTCGGCCGACGCACCGAAGTGGTCGATGGCGACCGAGCGGCCGGCGTCGCCGACGATGCCGGCCCAGCTGAGGGCGGAGCCCGCCTCGACCGACACGCGGGCCTTGACCGACGACGGCAGCACCGACTCGCGGTAGGCCTCGTCTTGCTCGGCGAACCACTCGAGCGACGGAGCCGACACCACGCGCGCCTGCACGCCCTCGGCGGCGAGGGTCTCGCGGGCCTGCACGGCCAGCTGCACCTCGGACCCGGTGGCGATCAGGATGACGTCGGGCTCGCCGCCCGCGGCCTCGGCCAGCACGTAGGCGCCCTTGACGGCGCCCTCGGCGGAGGCGAACTCGTCACCGGATGCCGCGCCCTCGCCGCGGGCGAAGACGGGGATGTTCTGACGGGTCAGTGCGATACCGGCGGGGCCGGCGGTGCGACGCAGCATCTCGAGCCACACGACGCTGGTCTCGTTGGCATCCGCGGGACGCACCAGGGCGAAGTTCGGGATGGCGCGGAGGGTGGCCAGCTGCTCGATGGGCTGGTGCGTGGGGCCGTCTTCGCCGAGGGCGACGGAGTCGTGCGTCCAGACGAAGATGGTCGGGATGTTCATCAGGGCGGCCAGACGCACCGGCGGGCGCATGTAGTCGCTGAAGATGAGGAACGTGCCGCCGAACGGACGGGTGGGTCCGTGCAGGACGATGCCGTTGAGGATCGCGCCCATCGCGTGCTCGCGGATGCCGAAGTGCAGCACGCGGCCGTAGGGGTCGCCGGACCACTCGTGCGTCGACCACGACGAGGGGATGAAGCTCTTGGCATCCTTGATCGTCGTGAGGTTCGACTCGGCGAGGTCGGCCGACCCGCCCCAGAGCTCGGGAAGCTCGGCGGCCAGGGCGTTGATGACGGTGCCGCTGGCGGCGCGAGTGGAGACGTCCTTGCCGGCCTCAAAGGCGGGGAGGGCGTCGGCGATGTCGGCGGGGAGCTCGCGGGCCTGCAGACGGTCCCACAGCTGCTTGCGCTCGGGGTGGGCCTCGGCCCACGCGTCGAACTTCTGCTGCCAGGCGGCCTTCTCGGCCTCGCCGCGCTCGACGAGCTGGCGGGTGTGGGCGATGACGTCGTCGGCGACGGCGAAGTGCTGCTCGGGGTCGAAGCCGAGCACCTCCTTGGTGGCCTTGAGCTCGTCGGCGCCGAGGGCGGAGCCGTGGATCTTGCCGGAGTTCTGCTTGCCGGGGGAGGGCCAGCCGATGATCGTCTTGAGGATGATGAGCGAGGGCTTGCTCGTCTCGCCCTTGGCCGCCTCGATCGCGGCGTGCAGCTCGGCGACGTCTTCGACGTACTCGCCGGTCTTCTTCCAGTCGACCGTCTGCACCTGCCAGCCGTACGACTCGTAGCGCTTGGCCACGTCTTCGGTGAAGGCGACGTTGGTGTCGTCTTCGATGGAGATCTGGTTGGAGTCGTAGATCGCGATGAGGTTGCCGAGCTCCTGGTGGCCCGCGAGCGAGGAGGCCTCGCTCGTCACACCCTCCTGGAGGTCGCCGTCACCGGCGATGACGTACACGAAGTGGTCGAACGGGCTCTCGCCGGCAGGGGTCTCGGCGTCGAAGAGGCCGCGCTCGTAGCGGGCGGCGTAGGCGAAGCCGACGGAGGAGGCCAGGCCCTGACCCAGCGGGCCGGTCGTGATCTCGACGCCGTCGGTGTGGCCGTACTCGGGGTGGCCGGGGGTGAGGGAGCCCCACGTGCGCAGCGCCTCGAGGTCCTTCAGCTCGAGGCCGAAGCCGCCGAGGTAGAGCTGGACGTACTGCGTCAGCGAGGAGTGACCCGCCGACAGGATGAAGCGGTCGCGGCCGGGCCAGTGCGTGTCGGCCGGGTCGTGGTGCAGCACCCGCTGGTACAGCAGGTACGCGGCGGGGGCCAGCGACATCGCCGTACCCGGGTGACCATTGCCCACCTTCTCGACGGCATCCGCCGCCAGAATGCGGGCGGTGTCCACCGCGCGCCGATCGATCTCATCCCATTCGAAGTCCGACAAAACGGTGCCTCTCTCGATCTGCGCCCGTTCACGTCCGACGTCCGCGCTCACCACCGTAGGAGTGGGAGGGGGGTGGGGGTGTCGTCGCGGGGCGCGCGTTCATCGTCAGCATAGCGAGATCGCCGCGGCCCCGTGGTGATCGTGACGGGGGTCGACAGGCGGCCGGGCGTGTGGTGCGGATGGCATAGAATCGGTGAGGATCTTTACGCGCTACCCCGGGGGACGATGGACATCTCGACGACGTCGCACGTCACTGCGACGACCGATCGCCGCTCCGTCGGACGCACCGTTCGGGCCTATGTCGCCCTGACGAAGCCGCGCGTCCTCGAACTGCTGCTGGTGACCACCGTTCCGGTGATGATCCTGGCGCAGGGCGGTCTGCCCGACCTGTGGCTCATCTTCGCCACGGTGATCGGCGGTTCGCTGAGCGCCGGTTCGGCGGCGGCGTTCAACATGTACCTCGACCGCGACATCGACGCGCACATGCAGCGCACCGAGAACCGCCCGCTGGTCACCGGCGAGGTCTCGCCGCGCGGCGCCCTCGTCTTCGCGTGGACGCTCGCCGCCGTCTCGACGGTGTGGCTCTGGGCCTTCACGAACCCGCTCGCCGCGGGCCTGTCGGCCGGGGCAATCTTCTTCTACGTCGTGATCTACACGATGATCCTCAAGCGCCGCACCGAGCAGAACATCGTGTGGGGCGGCATCGCGGGCTGCTTCCCGGTGCTCATCGGCTGGTCCGCCGTCACGGGGTCGCTCTCGTGGGCGCCGTTCATCCTCTTCGCGCTCGTCTTCCTGTGGACGCCGCCGCACTACTGGCCGCTGTCGATGAAGTACGCCGCACAGTACGAAGAGGTCGACGTGCCCATGCTCGGCGCGACCCGCAGCGGTTCGCAGGTCGGCCTGCAGGTCATCCTCTACGCGTGGGCGACGGTGGCCTGCTCGCTGCTGCTCATCCCGGTCGCGTCCATGGGCCTCGTGTACAGCGTGTCGGCCCTGGTGTTCGGCGGGTGGTTCATCTACGAATCGCACCGTCTCTATTCTCGCGCGGTGCGCGGTGGGGAGCCCCGCCCGATGCGCGTGTTCCATGCGTCCATCACGTACCTCACGCTGCTCTTCGTCGCGATCGCCGTCGACCCGCTGCTGCCGTTCTGAGCTGATCCGCGAGCGCCCGTCCCCTCCTCGGGGCGGGCGCTTTCCCGTTCGGCGTCGTTTCCTGGCGGTGAGGGTGGACGCCGTCGAGATTCCGGATGCCACGCGCCGCCGCGCGCCGCCTCGGGGAGCGGAGGAGATTTCGTGACGGGAGGGTCGGGGCCGCGGCATCCCTCCTCCGCTCCGCGATTACCCTCCCGCCGACACTGGGTGCGGCGGAACGAGCCTCGGGGCGGCTCGCGCAGAGCGGAGGAGATTTCGTGACGGGAGGACCGGGGCCGCGGCATCCCCCTCCGCTCCGCAGTTTCTCCTCCCGCCGGCCGGTGTCGCGACGCCCCGCGGGGGCACGCTCGGCAGCGGAGGAGATTTCGTGACGGGAGGACCGGGGCCGCGGCATCCCCCCTCCGCTTTGCGATTCCCCTCCCGCCGGAGGGCGCCGCGACCGACGAGCGGGAACGGGAAAGCGCCCGCCCCGACGGATCGGGGCGGGCGCTGTGGCATTCCGGATCAGCGACGCGTGGTGTCGTCTCCCGCGTCGAGCCGGGGCTCGTCGTGGCGCGCGGCGGCCGCCTGCGGCGGGGCCGTCGCGGTCGACGGGGTCTCGATGTCGGCATCCTCCACGGCCAGGGGAGCGGCGGGGGCGAACGGAGCCGCGACGGGCTCGGGAGCCGTCTCGTCGTCGCTGTTCCAGTCGATGGTCTCGACGGCGACGTCGGGGCGGTGGGTCAGCGCGCTGGCGGCGGCGAGGGCCAGCACGGCCACGATGCCGATGGCGCCGGCGCCGAGGACGGCGGCGCCGACGACGACCCAGGACTGGCCGACGTAGACCTGCACGACGGTGGCGTTCGGGTCGTTGAGGACCTGCTCCATCGCGTTGATCCCGTTCAGGACGATCGCGAGTCCGCCGACGATGGCAGCCAGGGATGCGACGACGAGCACCCAGAACGGGATGCTGGTCAGCAGACGGGGACGAGTCTTCATGGGGAGTACTCCTTGTCGTTCCGACCCGGGGGAGTCGGACAGCGTCACCCGACGCGGTGGCATCGGGTGGGTCACGGGCGGTGGTCACCCGGAACATCAGCTTGGCTCACCCGCCCTGACCGCTCCTAGGGGTCGCCGATGAATACTCTATGAGCGTATAAGGGCGTCGCGCGCCGTCCGGGCGCGGGACACGTCGCGTCGTCAGCCGCGGGCCGACGCCGTTTCCCGGGCACGAGCCTGCGTGCTCGCTGCGGTGGGCTGCTTCAGACGCAGCACCACCACGGTCATGGTCGCGGCGGCCAGCGCGGCGAGCACCATGTGCGTGCCGACGGCGATCTCGGGCAGTCCGTTGCGGGCCTGGTAGAGACCGACGGCGATCTGCACGAGCTCGACGGCCAGCAGTGCGGTCGCCCACCGGCGCACCTCGAGGCGAAGCCTCCAGGCCGCGATGACGACGACGAGGGTGAGGGCGAACAGCGCGTACCCGGGCCACGCGTGCACGTGCTCGAGCACCTCGGCATTGAAGCCGTTGCGCACCGACGCCTCGTCGCCGGAGTGGGGGCCGGCGCCCGTGGTGAGCACGCCGAACACGATGGTCAGCGCCAGCACGGCCGTGGTCGCGTGCACGAGACCGGCGAACCAGCGGGGAGCGGCGAGCGAGCGGGGCCCGGCGGGCTGATACATGCGCACAAGGAACGCGGCGCACACCGCCACGAGCGAGACCGAGGCGACGTAGTGGAAGCCGACGATGAAGGGGTTCAGGCCCGTCAGCACGGTGATGCCGCCGACGACGGCCTGCGCGACGATGCCCACCAGCACGACGAGCGAGAGCACGAAGAGCACGCGGCGCTCGTGACGCATGCGCCACACCAGCACGACGACGGCCAGGGCGAGGATGCCCACGAGCCCGGTCAAGGTGCGGTTGCCGAACTCGATGATGCCGTGGATGCCCATCTCGGGGGTGTTCACGAGCGAGTCGGGGGTGCAGCGGGGCCAGGTCGGGCATCCGAGCCCCGACCCGGTCAGACGCACGGCGCCGCCGGTGCCGATGATGAGCACCTCGGCGACGAACGACAGCCAGGCGAACACGCGCACGCGCCGGTCGACGTCGGCGGGCAGCCACGCGGTGACGCGCTGCAGGGGCGCCGGAACACGTGACGGGGCGGTGGGGGACGAGGCGGAGGGCATGCGTGCGGCTTCCTGGCGTCGAGGCGGCCCCGGCGTACCCGGCGTGCGGGGGAGCGGTGCTGCCATGCCGGGAGCGGGTGTTGCCTGTAGAATCGAAGGGTCCGGGTGCAGCGCTCACGCGATCCGCACCACAGACAGTCTAGGCGCGCAGCCAGCGCCTTCGAGCGGGCCCACCAGCGACATTCCTGGGACTTCGTCCGGAGTCCGGAATGCCGGGGCGGATGACACCGTTGGAGCCCGAGAAGGAGAGTGATCACCATGTCCGATGTCCTCATCGACCGACCCGAGCTCGAGAGCCTGGGGCAATACGAGTTCGGCTGGCACGACACCGATGCCGCCGGCGCGATCGCGCAGCGCGGGATCAACGAGGACGTCGTGCGCGGCATCTCCTCGCTGAAGTCCGAGCCGGAGTGGATGCTGAAGACGCGCCTCAAGGGCTACCAGCTCTTCGGCCGCAAGCCCATGCCGACCTGGGGCGCCGATCTCAGCGAGATCGACTTCGACAACATCAAGTACTTCGTGCGGTCCACCGAGAAGCAGGCGCAGACCTGGGAAGACCTCCCGGAAGAGATCCGCAACACCTACGAGAAGCTCGGAATCCCCGAGGCCGAGCGCCAGCGCCTCGTCGCCGGCGTCGCCGCGCAGTACGAGTCCGAGGTGGTCTACCACCAGATCCGCGAAGACCTCGAGCAGCAGGGTGTCATCTTCATGGACACCGACACGGCGCTGCGCGAGCACCCCGAGTTCTTCGAGGAGTACTTCGGCACCGTCATCCCCGCGGGCGACAACAAGTTCGCGGCGCTGAACACGGCGGTGTGGTCGGGCGGCTCGTTCGTCTACGTCCCCAAGGGCGTGCACGTCGAGATCCCGCTGCAGGCGTACTTCCGCATCAACACCGAGAACATGGGCCAGTTCGAGCGGACCCTGATCATCGCCGACGAAGACAGCTACGTGCACTACATCGAGGGCTGCACCGCCCCGATCTACAAGAGCGACTCGCTGCACTCGGCCGTTGTCGAGATCATCGTGAAGAAGAACGCCCGCGTGCGCTACACGACGATCCAGAACTGGTCGAACAACGTCTACAACCTCGTCACCAAGCGCGCGGTCGCCCACGAGGGCGCCACCATGGAGTGGGTCGACGGCAACATCGGCTCCAAGGTGACGATGAAGTACCCCTCCATCTACCTGATGGGCGAGCACGCCAAGGGCGAGACCCTGTCGGTCGCCTTCGCCGGCCCCGGTCAGCACCAGGACGCCGGCGCGAAGATGATCCACATGGCGCCGTACACGCAGTCGTCGATCGTGTCGAAGTCGATCGCCCGCGGCGGCGGTCGCGCCGGGTACCGCGGCGAGGTGCGAGTGGATGCCAACGCGCACCACTCCGCCAACACGGTGCGCTGCGACGCGCTGCTGGTCGACACCATCTCGCGCAGCGACACGTACCCCGCCATCGACATCCGCGTCGACGACGTGCAGCTCGGCCACGAAGCCACCGTCTCGAAGGTCAGCGAGGAGCAGCTCTTCTACCTGCAGTCGCGCGGCCTGCCCGAAGACGAGGCCATGGCCATGATCGTCCGCGGTTTCATCGAGCCCATCGCGCGGGAGCTCCCCATGGAGTACGCGCTCGAACTGAACAAGCTCATCGAGATGGGCATGGAAGGCAGTGTTGGTTAAGTGACGACTGCGACGCAGACCCCCGCAGCCGCCGAAGGTCATATCGACCCGGCCGCCCTCGTGGCATCCGTCGTTCCGGTGCAGACGCGCTCGGAGCGGGCGACCTCGTTCGATCCGGCCGACTTCGGCCTGCCGACCGGCCGTGAGGTCAACTGGAAGCTCAGCCCGATCGACCGGCTCGCGCCGTTGTTCGCCGACGAGGCCGGCCCGACCGGTGTCATGCGCGTCGAGGTCGAGGCCCCGGCCGAGCTCCAGCAGTCGCGCCTCGGCGCCGGTGACGCCCCGCGCGGCGAGCACTTCCGCCCCGAAGACCTGCCCGCCGCCCTGGCCTGGACCCACGAGAGCGAGGCGCCGCTGCTGCGGATCCCCGCGAACGTCGAGCTCGACGCACCCGTCGTCGTGCGGCTCACCGGTACCGGCGGCCTCGCGCACGCCCACGTGGTGATCGAGGCGCAGGCGAACTCGCGGGGCACCGTCGTGCTGCGTCACGAGGGCACGGCCCAGCACGCGCAGAACGTCGAGATCATCGTGCGCGACGGCGCCGACCTCACGGTCGTGTCGGTGCAGAAGTGGGACGACGACGCGATCCACGCCTCCGCCCACCAGGCCCGTGTCGACCGCGACGCCAAGCTGACGCACGTCGTGGTCAGCTTCGGCGGCGGCGTCGTGCGTGTCAACCCGTCGGTGGAGCTCGCGGGCGCCGGATCCGAGGGGCGCCTGTACGGCCTGTCGTTCTCCGACGCCGGCCAGCACCTCGAGTCGCAGGTGTACCTGCACCACAAGGGACCGCACACGGTCGGCGACGTGCTCTACAAGGGCGCCCTGCAGGGCGCCAGCGCGCGCAGCGTCTGGATCGGCGACGTGCTCATCGGGCCGGATGCCACGGGCACCGACTCCTACGAGGCCAACCGCAACCTCGTGCTCACCGACGGCGCTCGCGCCGACTCGATCCCGAACCTCGAGATCGAGACCGGCGACATCCAGGGAGCGGGTCACGCCAGCGCCACGGGGCGCTTCGACGACGAGCAGCTGTTCTACTTGCAGGCCCGCGGCATCGCCGAAGACGAGGCGCGACGCCTGGTTGTGCTCGGCTTCCTGAGCGAGATCGTGCAGCGCATCGGCATCCCCGAGCTCGAGACCGAGCTGACCGAGGCGATCGAGCGCGAGCTGGCCGAGGGGGCAGCCGCGTGAGCGCGTCCCGCGCCTGCGCGCTGAGCGACCTCGTGCAAGACGAAGCGCACCGCGTCGAGATCGACGGTGTTGCGATCGCCGTCGTGCTCGACGGCAACGGCGATGTGCACGCGATCGGCGACGTCTGCACGCACGGCGACATCTCGCTGTCGGACGGCTTCGTCGAGGGCGAGACGCTGGAGTGCTGGGCGCACGGCTCGGCGTTCTCGCTCAAGACCGGTCGCCCCCTCAACCTCCCGGCCTTCGAGCCGGTGCCCGTGTACGAGGTCGTGATCGACGGAGACGACGTGCTCATCGATCCGTCCGTCACCAAGGCGACGGCCTGAGCCTCGCCCCCACGACCCAGACTTACGTAAGGAACCCCATGTCTGTCCTCGAGATCCGCGACCTCCACGTGACGGTCGAGACGGAGAACGGTACGACCCCGATCCTCAACGGTGTGACGCTGACGCTGCGCACCGGCGAGACCCATGCCATCATGGGCCCCAACGGCTCCGGCAAGTCGACCCTGGCGTACACGATCGCCGGCCACCCCAAGTACACCGTCACGAGCGGCTCGATCACCCTCGACGGTGAAGACGTGCTCGAGATGAGCGTCGACGAGCGCGCCCGCGCCGGTCTCTTCCTCGCGATGCAGTACCCGGTCGAGATCCCCGGCGTCACCGTCACGAACTTCCTGCGCACGGCCAAGACGGCGATCGACGGCGAGGCGCCGGCGATCCGCAGCTGGACCAAGGACGTCAAGGGCGCCATGCAGAACCTGCGCATGGACGCGAAGTTCGCCGCGCGCAACGTCAACGAGGGCTTCTCGGGCGGCGAGAAGAAGCGCCACGAGATCCTGCAGCTCGAACTCCTCAAGCCGAAGATCGCCGTGCTCGACGAGACCGACTCGGGTCTCGACGTCGACGCGCTGAAGATCGTGTCGGAGGGCGTGAACCGCGCCAAGGAGCAGACCGACCTCGGTGTGCTGCTGATCACGCACTACACCCGCATCCTGCGCTACATCCGTCCCGACTTCGTTCACGTCGTGGTCAAGGGCAAGATCGTCGAAGAGGGCGGGCCCGAGCTCGCCGACCGTCTCGAGGAAGAGGGTTACGACCGTTTCCTCGAGGCCGGTACGCCGGTCGACGCGTAAGATCGTTACATGACCGCAACCCTCGCGCCCGAGAAGTACGACGAGGTCACCGAGGCCCTGAAAGACGTCATGGACCCCGAACTGGGGATCAACGTCGTCGATCTGGGACTCATCTACGACCTCGCGTGGGATGACGAGAACGACGCCCTCGTCATCCACATGACCTTGACGTCGGCCGGCTGCCCGCTGACCGACGTGCTCGAAGAGCAGACGGCTCAGGCCCTCGACAACGTCGTGGACCGCTTCCGCATCAACTGGGTGTGGATGCCGCCGTGGGGTCCCGAGCGGATCACCGACGACGGCCGCGACATGATGCGCGCCCTCGGCTTCGCGATCTGAGAGCTCTCACCGAACGCCCGCCCCTCGAGGGGCGGGCGTTGGTCGTCCACCGGCGGGGAGACGTGGCATTCTGCGGGGCGGTGACGCAGGGAGTGCCGCCACGTGGCTCTGTCGGGCGTGACTCGCCGCTCGTGTTTCGCTGTCTGACGCCATGATGCGGCGCCATCCGCGGCCCTCAATAGGCTTTGCGGATGAGCGTTTCCCCTCTGCAGGCCCTTCCGCTCGAGCTCCTCCGTCAGCGTACGAGCACGAAGTGGCGCTCGTACGGTGACGACGTCATCCCCATGTTCGTGGCCGAGACCGACTTCGCCCTCGCGCCCGCGATCACCGCGGCGCTGCAGCGCGCCGTCGAGATCGGCGACACGGGATACACCCCGCCGCGGCCGGGAATCGACCTCGACTTCGCCGACTACGCCCAGCGCCGGTGGGGCTGGCGGCCCGATCCGGCGAAGATCCGGTGGACGGGTGACGTCATGATGGGCGTCGTGGAAGTGCTGCGCGCGGTCACATCGCCCGGCGATCGTGTGGTCGTGACACCGCCCGTGTACCCGCCGTTCTACGACACGGTGGAGGAGGCGGGTGCCGTGGTCGAGCGGGTGCCGCTCCTCGACCACGGCGACCGGTGGAGTCTCGACCTCGACGGCATCGAACGGGCGTTGGCCGACGGCGCGCGGTCGGTGCTGCTGTGCAATCCGCACAACCCGACCGGCACGGTGCACGCCCGGGAGTCGCTCGCCGCCCTCGCGCGCCTCGCGCACCGTTACGGTGCCACGGTCGTCAGCGACGAGATCCACGCGCCCCTCACGCACGCGCCCGCCGTGTTCACCCCGTTCCTGGATGCCGCGCCCGAGGCGGCGGCGGTCGGGTACACCGTGACGAGCGCGAGCAAGACCTACAACCTCGCCGGCCTGAAGTGCGCCGTGATCGTGACCGGCTCCGAGGAGACGGCCGCGGTGGTGCGGGCCCTGCCGTGGGAGGTCGAGTGGCGCGCCGGGCTGTTCGGCGTCATCGCGAACCGCGCAGCGTTCGCACCCGACAGCGACCAGTGGCTCGAGGGGCTGCTGGCGGCGCTCGATCACAACCGCCGGTTGCTGGCCGACCTGCTGACCGAGCACCTGCCGCTCGCCCGGTACCGGATTCCGGATGCCGGCTTCCTCGCGTGGGTCGACGTCTCGGCGTACGGGTGGGGCGACAATCCCGCCCCGTTCATCCGCCGCGAGGCGAAGGTCGCGCTGCACCACGGACCGCTCTTCGGCGAAGAAGGCGTGGGACACGTGCGCATCAACGTCGGGTGCGACCCGGAGGTGCTGCGCGACGCGATCGAGCGGATCGGTCGTCTGGCGGTGGCCACCGATGCCGACGCGGGCGGATCGTCCATCGTCGAGACGTCGCTCGTGGCATCCGAAGATAGGTAAGGGTATCCTTATCGAGTGATCACCGCCACGCGCCCCGCCTACCGCCCGTACGTCGCGACGGTGAAGGCCGCGCAGCGGCTGTCGCCGCACTTCGTGCGCGTGACGTTCACGTCGCCCGACTTCGACGTCTTCGGCACCGATCGCCGTGATCAGCGCGTCAAGCTCGTGCTGCCCGGTGCCGACGGGCGCGTCTGCGACATCGGGCAGGACGATCCGGATGCCATCGCGAACGGCGAGTGGTACACCCGGTGGCGCGATCTACCCGATGAGGAGCGCATGCCGTTCCGCACCTACACCGTGCGACGCGTCGATCCCGAGGCCCTCGAGCTCGACATCGACTTCGTCGTGCACCATGACGCGGGTCCCGCGGGATCATGGGCGGAGGCGGCTGCCGCCGGCGATCATCTCGTCGTGGTCGGCCCCGACGCCCGCAGTCCCGAGTCGGCGCAGGGAATCGACTTCCACCCCGGCACGGCGCGCCGCATCCTGCTCGCCGGCGACGAGACCGCTGCTCCGGCGATCTGCGCCGTGCTCGAGGGGCTGGAGCCCGGCCTCGACGTCGATGCGTTCATCGAGGTGCCCACCGTCGACGACGCCCTGCCGGTTCGCAGCGGCGGAGGGCGCGTGCACTGGCTGGCACGTGAAGACCGGCCCCACGGCGAGGCGCTCATCGAGGCGGTCGAGGCGTGGACGACGGCATCCGCAGACGTGCTCGCGCGTGCGGCCGCGCCGCGTCCGCAGGTGCTCGAAGACATCGACCTCGATGTGGAGCTGCTCTGGGACAGCCCCGACGATGCAGAGGGCGAGTTCTACGCGTGGATCGCGGGGGAGTCCTCGACCGTCAAGCTGCTGCGCCGGATGCTGGTCTCGGGGTGCGGTGTCGACCGCGGTCGCGTGGCGTTCATGGGCTACTGGCGCGCGGGCCAGGTCGAACGCACGGCCTGACAGCGGCGCCCTGCAACGCATGACGAGAAGCCCCGGCCGCGGCCGGGGCTTCCGTCGTTGCTCGAGCGTGTCGGCTGGGGCTCCGCTGCGCGTGCAGGAGCGGCTGTGCACGCTCGTCTGGCCTGCGTGTGCACAGCCGTCCGTGCTCGCTCGTCACGGCTGCGTGTGCACAGCAGTCCGCGCTCGCTCGGTGGAGTTACCGGTGGGAGACCGTCTGCGCCTGCTCGGGCTCGGCGACGGTGTGATGGCGGCCGATGGGGATGACCATGGGTCGCCCGGTCAGCGGATCCGGAACCACGCGGCTGTCGAGGCCGAAGACGCGCCGCACCGTGTCTTCGGTGAGGACGTCGCCGGGGTCTCCGGCCGCGATGACCTGACCCTGCGCCATGGCGACGAGGTGGTCGGCGTAGCGGGCGGCGAGGTTGAGGTCGTGCAGCACCATCGCCACGGTGGTGCCCCGCTCGCGGTTGAGGTCGGTCAGCAGATCGAGCACGTCGATCTGGTGGCTGATGTCGAGGAACGTCGTGGGCTCGTCGAGGAGCAGCACGTCGGTCTCCTGCGCGAGCGCCATAGCGATCCACACGCGCTGTCGCTGTCCGCCGCTGAGTTCGTCGACCGGACGATCGGCCAGGTGCGTGACGTCGGTCGCCTCGAGGGCCCGGGCGACCGCGGCGTCGTCGGCGCTCGTCCACCGCGAGAGGGCGCCCTGATGCGGGTGGCGGCCGCGGCTGACGAGGTCGGACACGGCGATACCGTCGGGGGCGATCGGCGACTGCGGCAGCAGACCGAGCACACGGGCCACCTGCTTGGTGGGCAGGCGGTGGATGGCCTTGCCGTCGAGGAGCACCTGACCGGACGAGGGGGTGAGCAGCCGCGCCATCGCCTTCAACAGCGTCGACTTGCCGCAGGCGTTGGCGCCGACGATCGCCGTGACCCGGCCCGCGGGGACGCGGAGGTCGAGGGAGTCGACGATGGTTCGGTCGCCGTACCCGAGGGTGACGCCCTCGGCCGCCAGGGATCGCTCGATGGTCATAGCGTGGTACCTCCGGATCGACTGCTCCGCACGAGCAGGTAGATGAGATAGGGAGCGCCCAGCACGCCCGTGATGACGCCCACCGGCAGCCGCGTGCCGAAGGCGAACTGCGCGCAGTAGTCGGCCACGAGCACGAGGAGCGCTCCGACGAGGCCCGCCGGCAGCACGGGCGAGCCGACCGGGCCGAGAAGGCGCACGGCGATGGGGCCGGCGAGGAACGAGACGAAGGCGATGGGGCCGGCGGCGGCCGTGCCGAAGGCGAGCAGACCGACTGCCGCGACGATGAGCAGCACGCGACTGCGCTCGACCGGGAGGCCGACGGCCGCGGCGGTCTCGTCGCCCATGCGCAGGATCTCGAGGCGTCGGGCGAGCACCAGCAGGACGGGTGCGAGCACGATCACCGCTCCCGCCACGGGCAGGGCGCGGTCCCAGGTGGCGTCGTTGAGGTTGCCGGTGATCCAGCGCATCGCCGCGGGGAGGTCCCACTCGGCCGCGCGCGAGATCACGTACGAGACGACGGCCTGGCACATGGCGGCGACGCCGATGCCCACGAGGATGAGGCGTGCCCCGGAGCCGCCCTTGCGGTAGGCGAGCAGGTAGATGGACAGCGCCACGGTGAGGGCGGCGGCCATGGCCATGACCGACACCGCGGTCTCGCCGACGCCGAGCACGACGATGCCGATGACGGCCGCCGCGCTGGCGCCGGTGTTGATGCCGATGACGTCGGGGCTCGCTAGGGCGTTGCGGAGCATCGACTGGAAGACGACCCCGCCCATTCCGAAGCACAGACCCGTCAGCAGGCCCGTGACGGCGCGCGGCAGGCGCAGCTCGCCGACGGTGAAGGAGGCGCCGGGCACGCGTTGACCGGTCAGCACGCCCCAGACCTCGGCGGGGGAGTAGATGGTTTGCCCGAGCATGAGGGAGAGGGCGAAGGCGGTCACGACCGCCGCGGCCAGGATGCCGGTGACCGTCACCCATCGCGCACGACGGCGGCGGCGACCCGCGCGAACGAGCGCGAGAGCATCGACGGCAGACGTCGAGAGGATGCCGGCGCTCACAGGGCCCTCATCTTCTGACGGCGCACGAGGGCGATGAAGAAGGGCGCCCCGAGGAGCGCGGTGACGATGCCGACCTCGATCTCTTCGGGGCGCGCGATGACGCGGCCGACGACGTCGGAGATCGTCAGCAGGATGGCGCCGCCGGCGGCGGACACGGGCAGCAGCCAGCGGTGATCGACGCCGACGATGAGCCGGCAGATGTGGGGGACGACGAGACCGACGAAACCGATCGGACCGGCGACGGCGGTGGCCGCGCCGCACAGGACGACCGCTCCCGCCGATGCGGTCAGGCGTGCGGTGCGCACGCGGGCCCCCAGACCCGCGGCGAGCTCGTCGCCGAGGGCGAGGGTGTTCAGCGCCGAGGCGCTGAGCAGGCAGATCACGAAGCCCACCACGAGGAAGGGGAGCACCTGACCGATCGTGTCGGGGGTCGCCCCGCCGACGCCGCCCACCTGCCAGAAGCGGAAGACGCTCATCACGTTGATGCGGGGCAGCAGGATGGCGCTGATCAGCGAGCTGAACGCGACCGCGGTGACCGCGCCGGCCAGGGCGAGCCGAAGAGGCGTGGGCCCCCCGCGGCCGAGCGAGCCGATCGCGTAGACGAAGACGGCGGCGGCGCCCGCGCCGATCATGCCGGTCCAGATGTAGCCGGAGGCGGAGCTGAGACCGAAGAAGGCGATGCCGGTGACGATGGCGAGCGACGCCCCGCCGTTGATCCCGAGGATCTGCGGGTCGGCGAGCGGGTTGCGGGTGGCTCCCTGGAGCACGGCCCCGGCGACCGCGAGAGCGGCTCCGACCAGCATGGCCAGGATCGTGCGAGGCACGCGCTTTCCCACGGCCGCGGCCGACGCGGTGTCGGTGGACCCGGTCAGGCCCGCCCAGATGTCGGCCGGGCCGACGTCGCGGGCGCCGAAGGTCACCGAGAGCACTCCGGCCAGGAGGAGGGTGGCCACGAGCACCACGAGCCAGAGCACGCGTCGCCGCCCCCGGGCACGCGAGCGCGTGACGCCGGGGGCGGTCGAGGCCGGAGCGAGAACGGTCATCGCACCGAGGAGTGCCGCTGCGGCATCAGGAGCCGGCCTTCTCCGAGGCGGCGCCGACGAGGTCGATGTACTCGTCGCCGTAGGACGTGCCGATCGACAGCGGGCTGGGGTTGGCGGCCGCGGCGATGGTGGTGTCGTCGGTCAGGGTCGCGAAGGCCCCGGCCTTGATGGCGGGGATGCGCGACCACAGCGGGTCGGCCTGCAGCTGAGCGAGCAGCTCGGGCGTGCCGTAGCCCACGATGACGTCGACGTCGGAGAAGGTCTCGATGTTCTCGGTGCTCTGGGTGAACCAGAAGGTCGCGGCGTCCTTGCTGGACTCCTCGACGGCCGACGACGGGGCGAGCCCGAGCTCGGTGAGGTACGCGGCGCGCGGGTCGAGCGTCGAGTAGTAGCCCAGCGTGCTGAGGTCGGTCGGGTCGAGGTAGGTGAAGAGCGTCTTCTTGCCGGCGAGCGCGGGGTACTTCGCGGACGCGTCGGTGACGTGCTTCTCGAGGTCGGCGATGAGCTGCTCAGCCTGGTCTTCGCGGCCCAGGGCCTTGGCATCCGTCAGGGTCATCTCCTGCCACGAGGTGCCCCAGGCCACCTCGGGGAAGGCCACGACGGGAGCGATCTTGCTGAGGGTGTCGTACTGCTCCTGCGTCATGCCGGAGTAGGCGCCGAGGATGACGTCGGGCTGGGCGTCGGCGATGGCCTCGTAGTCGAAGCCGTCCGTCTCGTCCATGAGCGTGGGGGTCTCGGCGCCGAGCTCGTCGAGCTTGTCCTTGACCCAGGGGAGCAGGCCGTCGCCGTCTTCGTCGCCCCACGTGACCTTGGGCATGGCGACCGGCACGACGCCGAGGGCGAGGGCGGCCTCCTGGTTGCCCCAGCTGACGGTGACGACGCGCTCGGGCTGCGCCTCGATGGTGGTCTCGCCGAAGGCGTGGTCGATCGTCACCGGGAACGAACCCCCGGCGGCATCCGACGAGCCCTCCTGGGCGCCCGGGGCGGCGGAGGTGCCGGCGCAGCCGGTGAGGACGAGGGCGGAACCGACGGCGAGGGCCGCCAGAGCGCGGAATCGGGACACGAAGAGCCTCCTGCGTGTTAGGTAAGGATAGGCTTAGTTTAGGTCAGGCATCGGGTGAGAACGCAAACCCGGATGCTGACCGCCCGGGTGTTCGTCTCGACGCCGAGACAACGGCATCCGGGGTCTTCGGCGACCGTCGGAGGAGGACGAGGGGGCCGTCGAACGGCCCTCTGCGACGAGGCTGTCGGCCGGCTCGCAGGGGCGCCTCTTATACTGGGTGGCTGGCCTTCTGCGGCCGGTTCCCCTTCCCCGACTGAACGGACGTTCGCTGTGCTCGCCGTGCACGACCTCGAGATCCGCGTGGGCGCCCGCGTGCTCATGTCCGACGTGGCCTTCCGCGTCTCCGACGGCGACAAGATCGGCCTCGTCGGGCGCAACGGCGCCGGCAAGACGACCCTGACGAAGGTGCTCGCGGGCGACCTGCTGCCCTCCAACGGCGGCGTCGACCGCTCGGGTGAGCTCGGCTACCTGCCGCAGGACCCCCGCTCGGGCGACCCCGAGATGCTCGCGCGCACGCGCATCCTCGACGCCCGCGGGCTGGGCTCGCTCGCCCTCGGCATGCACGAGGCGTCGCTGGCGATGGCCGACGACGACGCCGCGGTCGCCGCGAAGGCGATGAAGAAGTACGCCAACCTCACCGAGCGCTTCGAGGCGGCCGGCGGCTATGCGGCCGAGGCCGAGGCGGCATCCATCGCCCACAACCTGTCGTTGCCCGACCGGATCCTCGACCAGCCGCTGAAGACCCTCTCGGGTGGTCAGCGGCGCCGCATCGAGCTCGCGCGCATCCTGTTCTCCGACGCGCAGACGATGATCCTCGACGAGCCGACCAACCACCTCGACGCCGACAGCGTCGTGTGGCTGCGCGAGTTCCTCAAGGGCTACAAGGGCGGGCTCATCGTGATCTCGCACGACGTGGAGCTCGTCGGCGAGACGGTCAACCGCGTCTTCTACCTGGATGCCAATCGCCAGGTCATCGACGTCTACAACATGAACTGGAAGAACTACCTGCGCCAGCGGGTGGCCGACGAGGAGCGTCGCAAGAAGGAGCGCGTCAACGTCGAGAAGAAGGCCACGGCGCTGCAGCTGCAGGCCGCGCGCTTCGGGGCGAAGGCGTCGAAGGCCGCCGCCGCGCACCAGATGGTCGCGCGCGCCGAGAAGATGCTCTCCGGTCTCGACGAGGTGCGTCAGGACGAGCGGGTCGCGAAGCTGCGCTTCCCCAAGCCCGCGCCCTGCGGCAAGACGCCTCTCATGGCATCCGGCCTGTCGAAGTCGTACGGGTCGCTCGAGATCTTCACCGACGTCGACCTGGCGATCGATCGCGGTTCGCGCGTCGTCATCCTGGGCCTCAACGGTGCGGGCAAGACGACGCTGCTGCGCATCCTCGCGGGTGTCGACAAGCCCGACACCGGACAACTCGAGCCCGGGCACGGCCTGAAGATCGGCTACTACGCCCAGGAGCACGAGAACCTCGACGTCTCGCGCTCGGTGCTCGACAACATGATGTCGGCCGCTCCCCACATCACCGCCACCGAGGCCCGTAAAGTGCTGGGGTCGTTCCTCTTCGTGGGCGACGACGTGCTGAAGCCCGCCGGGGTGCTCTCGGGTGGCGAGAAGACGCGTCTGTCACTCGCGACGCTCGTGGTGTCGTCGGCGAACATGCTGCTGCTGGACGAGCCGACGAACAACCTCGATCCCGCCTCGCGCGAGGAGATCCTCGGCGCGCTCGCGCACTACGAGGGTGCGGTCGTGCTCGTCTCGCACGACGAGGGCGCGGTGGAGGCCCTCAACCCCGAGCGCGTGCTGATCCTGCCCGACGGGGTGGAAGACATCTGGGGCCGCGACTACGCGGATCTCATCACGCTGGCCTGAGCGCGCGGCCCGGACCGAGCGCAGCCGAGACCGAGATCTCGCTCTGCCCTTGCGGATGATGGAGTCCTGGCATCCGCGAGACTCAGCGGGCGTCGAGCAGCGCGTCCTCGTCGTCGGCGTCGCGGTCGCGCGGGCGTTTGCGCGACCGGTGCAGGGCGACCGGGTCGACCCGTCGGCGCTCGGTCGGCGCCTTCTCGCGAGCCGGGGCCGGGAGCTCCTCATCGTCGTCGTCGCCTTCGCGGCGCAGACGGCGCTCGTTCACGATGACGTAGCCGATGAAGGCGAAGCCCATCACGGCGAACAGGATCCATTGGATCGCGTACGACAGGTACGGGCCCGGGTCGTCGCTGGGGGGATCGACGGGTTGGGGCGCCGTCGCGGGCGCGGGCGACTCGGACACGAGCAGACCGTAGGCGCCGGGCTCGATCGGGCCGGTCTGCTCGGCGACGAGCCCGAGGTTGATCGTGGGGACCTGCCCCGCCTCGGCGGAGCGGCCCGAGGTCGGCGCGGCCTCTTCGGGACGAAGGCGCACCTCGACCGTCACGTCGCCCGGCGGAGGCGCGGGGATCTCGTCGGGCAGGGACTGCCGGTCGCCGGGGGCGAGCCATCCGCGGTCGACGAGGAACGTGCGCCCGTCGTTCAGTTGGAAGGGCACGAGCTGCTCGTAGGCGGCCGATCCTCCGTGCGCGCGGTTGCGCACGAGCAGTTGGTCCTCCGGCAGGTAGCGGCCCTCGAGGCGCACCGGGCGCCATTCGTCGGCCGGGTCCAGCGTCGCCCCGGGGGCGAGCAGCGTCTCCAGCGGCACCGCGGGCTGGTCGTAGTTGTTCGCGACGAGCTCGAGCTGCTCGGTGCGTTCGGCGTTGCGCGAGAACTGCCAGTGCGAGAGGAACCCGCAGGCGATCGCGAAAAGGATCGCGACGCCGATGTACATCGCCCACCGCGCGGCTGCCGGGGTCTCGCGCGCGCTCACGGGCGGTCTGGCGTCGACGCGCGCTCCGCGATCGCTCACGTCGTCTGTCTTCGCCACGTCTTCCAGGGTACGTCGGTCAGGCTGTGCGCAGGCTCACGCCGGATCCGCCGCGAGGGCTCCGACCTCGACGGGGAAGTCGCGCGCCGTCAGGAACTCCCGGAGGTACACGACGTGCTCGTCGCACGCGACCCACGTCTTGCGCCGGTCGCCGGCGTGGATGCGGGGATTCCGCCACCGGAGCGCCCAGACGGCCTCGTCGCGGCATCCCGCGCGGGAGCACTCGGTCTGCTCGGGACTCACGCGTCGTTCTCGCGCGGCGGGTCGATCCGGGGCGTCTCGGCGATGCGGATGACGACGGGAGCATCGGATGCCGCGGGCGCGGTCGGCGCGGTGCGCGGCGCCTCGATGGCGCGCTCGGGGTCGATGCGCGTGGTCTCGGCGGCATCCTGACCCACGTTTGCGACGATCACGGCGATGTAGGGGAGGAAGATCGCACCAGCGGCGAAGACGAAGGTGTACCAGCCGTAGGGCGTGACGACGGCCATCGCGATGAAGCAGGCGATGCGGATGCCCATCATCAGCATGTACTTGGCGAAACGACCGTCGGCGTCCTCCCGAGGAGCGGTGGGGAGCGACGTCGCAGACTGGGCGCGGTTTGTCTTCACAGTGGTCTCAGGGTACGCCCGTCTCGGCGGGGTGCGGCGCGTTCGGGCGATCGTCTTCTCGACGTCATGACACCCCGACCGTAGACGGTGACGCGGGTGCCGCCCGGAGAGGCGACACCCGCGTCTTCACGCGGCGGGATCAGGCGCCGTAGCGCACGTCGGACCCGCCGGTGGTGGCGATGATGATCGCCGTGAGCACGATGAGCAGGATGCCGAGTCCGAGGCTGATGTAGCCGATGAGCACGCCCGACAGCGCCATGCCGCGTCCGCGTTCTCCGGTCGTCTTGACCTGCTTGAGCGAGATGTGGCCGGTGATGATGCCGACGATCTGGCCGATGACGGGGATGACGAACAGGCCCACCAGCGACGAGACGAGTGCCACGATCGCCAGCGGGTTCACCCGGGGAGCCGCGGTGTAGCCGTAGGCGGGGGCGTTGTACCTCTGCTGGCCGTACGGCTGGGGGTAGCCGTTCTGCTGGCCGTAGGGCGGCGCGGCGGCGTCCGACGCCGACGGAGCGGGGGGCGGGGAGGAGGGCGCACCGTACGGCGGAGCTGGCGGCGCGGGGGAGTACGACGGCGGGGTCGAGCTGCCGGAGGCCGTGGGAGCCGCGTACGGGGGCGCCGGGGGCACGCCGTCGTCCGCCGGGCGTGACGGCGCGTCGGAGCCGGTGGCCTCGGGCGTGTGGCCGTACGGAGAGGGGTCGTTGGTGCGGTCGTCGCTCATGGGATGCCTTTCGTCGCGCTCACATTCAGCGTTTCAGCGTCGATCGGCCGCTGTCAAACCGTTCGCCGCCCACCCGCTTCGGCCCGTCGAGGGAGCCGTCACCATCGACGCGCGAGGGCGGCTCGCTAGGCTGGGCCGGTTACGTCCCCCGCACGCACAGGAGTGTCACCATGTCCCAGGACCGCGTCGTCGTCGTCACCGGAGGAAACCGGGGCATCGGTCGTGCCATCGCCGAGCGTTTCGTCGCCGAAGGGTGGAAGGTCGCCGTCACCGCCCGTTCGGGCGAGGGTCCCGAGGGGACGCTGACCGTGCGCGCCGACGTGACCGACGCGGCCGCCGTGGACGCCGCGTTCTCGCAGGTCGAAGCGGAACTCGGACCGATCGCCGTCGTCGTCGCCAACGCCGGTGTGACCAAGGACACGCTTCTGCTGCGCATGAGCGAGGACGACTTCGACAGCGTCGTCAGCACGAACCTCGGAGGCACCTTCCGCGTCGTCAAGCGTGCCTCGAAGGGCATGCTCAAAGCCCGCTGGGGCCGTGTCATCCTCATCTCCAGCGTCGTGGGTCTCTACGGTTCGGCGGGGCAGGTCAATTACGCCGCATCCAAGAGCGCCCTGGTCGGTTTCGCCCGTTCTCTCACGCGCGAGCTCGGTGGCCGCGGGATCACGGCGAACGTCGTCGCCCCCGGCTTCATCGAGACCGACATGACCGCGGAGCTGCCCGCCGACACGCAGGCGGAGTACAAGAAGAACATCCCGGCCGGGCGCTTCGCGTCGCCCGACGAGGTCGCCGGCGTCGTGACCTGGCTGGCCGGAGACGGCGCGGCGTACATCTCGGGCGCCGTCATCCCCGTCGACGGCGGTCTCGGAATGGGCCACTGACCCGGCGGTGACTCCGCGCCGCGGTTCCGTCACGGGTCTCGCCCGGCGCGGCCCCGTTCACCTCACCGCGGCGACCAGCTTCGCCGAGAACTCCGCGGGCTGCGAGAACTGCGGCCAGTGCCCGGAGCCCAGGCGCACCACCTCGACGTCTTCGAGGCGGCCGAACTCGGCGGCGTAAGCACCCCAGTCGGCCAGCACGCGTGGGAGCGAGGCGGCGTCGAGCTGACCCGACAGGATCGTCACCGGTATCGCGAAGCGTCGGTCGTCGCCGAGGGTGACCGGAGACGTCGGCACCCGGCCCGGCACGTCGACCACCTGCGCGGCGGTGCGGTGACGGGTCTCGTCGTCGATGTCGGCGACGTCATCGGCATCGAAGAAGTCCCACCCCGGGAAACGGACGACGCCGTTCTCGACGGGGAACTCCGAGACCATGGCGCCCGGGTGCGGCACGATCGTGTCGACCAGGATGACACGCGCGACGCGGTCGGGTCGTCTGTCGGCCGCGCCCCAGGCGACGTTGCCTCCGCCGGAATGCCCGACGAGGACGACCGGGTGGTCGAACCGGTCGATCTCGGACACGACCGCGTCGACCCAGTCGTCGATCACGAGATCGCCGACCGCCGGGCCGGGCAGGGTGAGGGGGTGAGCACGGTGTCCTGCCGCCTCGAGGGCGGGGACGACGTCGTCCCACGACGACGCGGTGAGCCAGAGTCCGGGTACGAGGATGATGTCCATGCCGGGATGGTAGAGCGGGGTTCCGACATCGGGAAGCGGGGTGTGCGTCGAGACGCCGGCCCGCTTCGACGGGCTCAGGGACCGCGACGCGGGCGTGGGGTCGGGGCTCCCGGTCAGCGGGGGAGCAGCGGGATGACCTCGGCAAGATCGACGGCGCCGATGACGAGGTCGGCGCGCTCGCGCACGGAGGGCTTGGCGTTGAAGGCCAGCCCGAGACCCGCCACCGCCATCATCTCGAGGTCGTTCGCGCCGTCGCCGATCGCGAACGTCAGCTCCCGTGGCACGCCGTACCGGGCCGCCCACTCCCGCAGCGTCTCGGCCTTGGCCGTGGCATCCACGATCCCCCCGTCGACCTCGCCGGTGAGCACGTCTTCCGACGCGGCGAGGCGGTTGGCGCGCCAGAGGTCGACGCCCAGGTCGGGGGCGACGGTGTCGAGCACCTCATGGAAGCCGCCCGACACGACTCCGACGACTCCGCCGCGGTCGTGCACGGCCGCGATGAGCTCGCGCACCCCGGGAGTGGGCTCGATGCGCGCGATGGCGCGGGCGAAGGCGTCGGTGGGGACTCCGGCGAGGGCCTGCACGCGAGAGCGCAGACTGGTGGCGAAGTCGACCTCGCCGCGCATCGCGGCTTCGGTGGCCGCGGCCACCTCGGCGCCGCGACCGGCTTCGTCGGCGAGGAGCTCGATGACCTCGTTGCGGATCAGGGTGGAGTCGGCGTCGAGCACGACGAGGAAACGGGCGGGCGCAGGCACGCGCTCGACCCTAGCGGGTCGCGAGGAGCGACACCGCGCGTTCCCGCGTCGAGCGCGATCGCGGCGGGTGCCGATGACTTCCGAGGTCACCCGCGGCTCCCCCCTCCGTCGTCGCGCGTAGGCTCGTGCGGTACCCCCAGACCTTCAGAAGGGACCCCCTCCATGGCCGATGTCGAGAGCTTCACCCTGGACCACACCGCCGTGCTCGCGCCCTACGTCCGCCTGATCGGCACCGAGGCGGGGCCGCGCGGCGACGTCATCTCGAACTTCGATCTGCGTCTCGTGCAGCCGAACGAGGGCGAGATCCCGACCGCGGGTCTGCACACCATCGAGCACCTGCTCGCCAGCCTCGTGCGCGACCGCATCGACGGCCTGATCGACATCTCGCCCTTCGGATGCCGCACCGGCTTCCACGTCATCATGTGGGGCGAGCCCGACGTGGCAGCCCTCGTCGACGCCATCAGCGATTCGCTGCGCGCCATCGCGGAGGACGTGCAGTGGGAAGACGTGCCCGGAACCGACGCCTACAGCTGCGGCAACTACCGCGACCACAGCCTGCACAGCGCCCGCGAGTGGTCGAAGGCCGTGCTCGAGAAGGGGATCTCCCGCGACGCGTTCGCTCGCGTCGGCGTCTGACCCGCCCCCTCCCGCACGCGAGGCGTGATCGCTCACGTCTCAGGATGCCGAAGAGGCGGTGACCCATCCGGGCACCGCCTCTTCTGGCATCCGCGCATCCTGGCATCCAGGACCCGGCGCGATGTCACGCGTGGACGTGCACGTCCTTTCCGACGACGGTGATGCCCGTCTCGGTGACGGTGAAGCCACGGGCCACGTCGCGGTCACGGTCGACGCCGATGGTGGCGCCGGGCTCGAGCACGACGTTCTTGTCGAGGATCGCGCGGTGGATGCGCGCTCCCGCCCCGACCTGCACACTGTCGAACAGCACCGAGTCGGTGATGGTCGACCCGCCTCCGGCGAGGGCCCACGGGCCGACGACGCTGTGCTCGAGGTGTGTTCCCGAGAGCACCGAACCGAGCGACACGATGGAGTCGATCGCGTTGCCGATGCGACCGACGGAGTCGCGCACGAACTTGGCCGGCGGGGCGTTGAACGTCTGCGAGTAGATGGGCCAGTCGTTGTTGTAGAGGTTGAACACGGGCAGGGTCGAGATCAGGTCCATGTGCGCGTCGTAGAACGACTCGATCGTGCCGACGTCGCGCCAGTACGAGCGGTCTCGCGGCGTCGATCCGGGCACGTCGTTGCGCTGGAAGTCGTAGACGGCCGCCTCGCCGCGGTTCACGAAGTAGGGGACGATGTCGCCGCCCATGTCGTGCGCCGACGTCGGCAGTTCGCCGTCGTGCGTGACGGCCTCGACGAGGGCGTCGGCGTCGAAGATGTAGTTGCCCATCGATGCGAGCACCTCGTGCGGCGCGTCGGACAGGCCGGTGGGGTTCTGCGGCTTCTCGAGGAACTCGCGGATCTTCGTCGGGTCTTCCGGGTCGGTGTCGATGACACCGAACTGGTTGGCCAGACCGATGGGCTGACGGATGCCGGCTACGGTGGCCCGCGCGTCGGACGCGATGTGCGCGTCGAGCATCTGCTTGAAGTCCATGCGGTAGACGTGGTCGGCACCGATGACGACGACGATGTCGGGCTTCTCATCGCGGATGAGGTTCATCGACTGCAGGATCGCGTCGGCGGAGCCGGAGAACCAGCGCTTGCCGAGACGCTGCTGCGCCGGCACCGAGGCGACGTACGCACCGAGCATCGGCGACATGCGCCAGGTCTGCGAGATGTGGCGGTCGAGACTGTGCGACTTGTACTGCGTCAGGACGACCAGTTGTCGAAGCCCCGAGTTGATGAGGTTCGAGATCGCGAAGTCGATCAGGCGGTACTGACCGCCGAACGGGACGGCGGGTTTCGCGCGATCGGCCGTGAGGGGCATGAGTCGCTTTCCCTCGCCGCCGGCGAGGATGATTCCGAAGACCTTCGGCGCTGCAGGCATGGCACAACACTAGGGGTCACGAAGGCGTGCGGGAACACGTTCCCGGCGCGCCGTCCGCTGTACTACGGTTCGTCTCATGCGCGTCGACATCGTGACCAAGGAGTACCCGCCGGAGATCTACGGGGGAGCCGGGGTCCACGCCACCGAACTCGTCAAGGCGCTCCGCGCCGAGGGCACCGAGGTGCAGGTCCGCGCGTTCGGCGCGTCACGCGAGGAGGCCGACACCACGTCGTACGGCGTACCCGCCGAGCTGTCCTCCGCGAACGGCGCGATCCAGACGCTGGGCACCGACCTCGAGATCGTCTCCGATGTCGCGGGTGCCGACGTCGTGCACTCGCACACCTGGTACGCGAACTTCGCCGGGCACCTGGCATCCCTTCTCCACGGCATCCCGCACGTGGTCACCGCCCACAGCCTCGAACCGCTCCGTCCGTGGAAGGCCGAGCAGCTGGGCGGCGGCTACGCCGTGTCGAGCTACATCGAGAAGACCGCGTACGAGGGTGCCGCGGCGGTCGTGGCGGTGAGCTCGGGGATGCGCGACGACATCCTGCGCAGCTACCCGTCGCTGGATCCCGACAAGGTGCGGGTGATCTACAACGGCATCGACACCGCGTCGTGGCATCCGGTTTCGGATGACGCGTTCCTCGCGTCGCAGGGTATCGACCCGTCGCGCCCGTCCGTCGTCTTCGTCGGACGCATCACACGGCAGAAGGGGCTGCCGTACCTGCTGCGCGCCGCCGAGCTGCTGCCGCCGGAGGTGCAGCTCATCCTGTGCGCGGGCGCGCCCGACACTCCTCAGATCATGGCCGAGGTGCAGGAGCTCGTGCGCGGGCTGCAGGCGACCCGCGACGGTGTCGTGTGGATCGAGAAGCTGCTGCCGCGCGATGAACTGTGCGCGATCCTGACCTCGGCGACGACGTTCGTCTGCCCGTCGGTGTACGAGCCGCTCGGAATCGTCAACCTCGAGGCGATGGCGTGCGGTGCCGCCGTCGTCGGCACGGCCACCGGGGGCATCCCCGAGGTGGTCGTCGACGGCGTCACAGGTCGTCTCGTGCCGATCGAGCAGGTGCAGGACGGCACCGGCACGCCCGTCGACCCCGAGCAGTTCGTGTCGGACCTCGCCCGCGTGCTCACCGAGGTGGTGACGGATGCCGACACCGCCCGCGCGTATGGAGAGGCGGGGCGTCAGCGGGCCATCGACGATTTCAGCTGGGCGGCCATCGCGAAGGAGACGGCGGCGCTGTACGCGGAGGTCGCGGCGAAGTAGGCGCGCCGCGACGGTCCGGGGCGCCGGCGGCAACGCTGCCGATCGGTTCTCAGCCCTCCACAGCGGGCCGCGTGGCATCCGGTCGCCCGGGGTCGGGCCAGTAGGCTAGCCCCATGCCGCAGGTGCTCGAGTTCTCCGATGTCGTCGTCCGCCGCAACGGTCGGGACATCGTGTCCCACCTCGACTGGACGGTCTCGGATGACGAGCGCTGGGTCGTGCTCGGCCCGAACGGTGCCGGCAAGACCACCGTCCTGCAGCTGGCCGACACGCTGCTGCACCCCACGTCGGGCGCGGTGACGATCCTCGGTGAGCGTCTGGGCCGCACCGACGTGTTCGAGCTGCGTCCGCGGATCGGTTTCGCGTCGTCGGCGATGGCGCGGCGCGTGCCGCCCGAGGAGAGCGTGCTCGACGTGGTGCTGACGGCGGCGTACTCCGTCATGGGGCGTTGGCGCGAAGATTACGACGACATCGACGAGCGCCGCGCGCTGCGCGTGCTCGCCGAGTGGAAGCTCGACCACCTCGCCGACCGCACCTTCGGCACGCTCAGCGACGGCGAGCAGAAGCGCGTGCAGATCGCGCGTGCCGTGATGACCGACCCCGAACTGCTGCTGCTCGATGAGCCCACGGCCAGCCTCGACCTCGGCGCACGCGAAGAGCTGCTCGGGCTGCTGTCGGGCTATGCGCAGGCGCCGACGACGCCGGCGATGGTCATGGTGACCCACCACGTCGAGGAGATCCCCGTCGGCTTCACGCACGTGCTGCTGCTGCGTGACGGCGAGGTCGTGGCATCCGGTCCTCTCGACGAAGCGCTCACCGCCGAGAACCTGACGGCGACGTTCGGGCTCGAGATCACGCTGACGCACGAAGCCGGGCGCTACGCGGCGCGGGCGGTGTGAGGCTGCGCCGAGCGCTGCGTCTCCTGCTCGGAGCGCGCTGACCGGGGCTCTGCGCCGGGCCTGATAGACTCTCCCGTTGGTGCCTCCGGCGCCGCAGACTTTGACGTCCTGGCAGAATCCAGGGCACCACTTCTCAAAGGACCTCCCATGAAGACTGACATCCACCCCACGTACAAGGCCGTCGTGTTCCGCGACCTCGGCTCGGGCGACACGTTCCTCACCCGCTCGACCGTCTCGAGCGACAAGACGATCGAGCTCGACGGTGTCGAGTACCCCGTCATCGACGTGGAGATCTCGTCGGCTTCGCACCCGTTCTACACGGGCAAGCAGCGCATCATGGACTCGGCCGGTCGCGTCGAGAAGTTCAACCAGCGCTTCAAGAACTTCGGCGGTCGTTGATCCTCAGCGGATCCGCTTCGGGAGCCCCTCGTCTTTCGGGACGGGGGGCTTCGGTGTTTCGCGGGGTGCGCTCATTCGCGGCGGATCCGTTTCGCGCGCCCCTCGACTTGCGGGCGGGGGCTCGGGCGGTCACGAAGTCAGCTTGGCGGGGCCGCGCGGGCGGTCCCGGTGTCAGCTCGGTAGGGGCGGGGACGGGTGGTCCCCGTACTCAGAACGGCGGCGGGTCGGTGCCGTACCTGCCGCCCAGGGGAGAGACCCAGGCGGTGTCTGCGCTGGCGGAGTGGTCGAGATTCCACCGACTTTCGTGGCGCAGGCGGTGATGATGTCGACATTTCGGATCGAGATTGTCGTCGTCGGTGGTTCCGCCGTCGGCCCACGCGGTGCGGTGGTCGATGTCGCACTCGCGCGCGGCGCGGTTGCAGCCGGGGAAGACGCACGTGGGCGAGGTGATTCCGAGCCACCGACGAAGCGCCGCGGGGACGCGGTAGGTCTTGCGGTCGAGCACGAGCGGTGCGCCGGTCACGGGGTGGGTGAGGAGTCGGATCCACGACGTCGCGGAGCCCGCCAGTCGACGAGCCGTGTCGAGATCGATCGGTCCGTAGCCCTCGAGCGTGGCGGGCTCGGTGTCGTGGCCGAGGAGCGCGAGCGCGGGGACCGTGACGACGACGGTGGCCGGCGGAGCGGAGCGGAAGGTGCGAGGCGCGTCGGCTGGAGAAGGCGCGTGGCGAGCTTCGGATACATGAGGTGCGGGGCCAGCGGCGGTGTGGGAATCCGGGCTCGCAGGGCGGGCTCCGCCCGGCGTTCGTTCGCCCCCGCAGAGCGCAGGAGTCGTGGGACCGGCCGGATCGGAGGTGGCCCCGTTGCCGTCGGCGTTCAGCGATCGCGGCGTCGGACGGCGGAGGAGGCGCCGACGTATGGGTCGGCGGGGTCTCGGTCATCGTGACCAGGTCGGCGAAAGCGTCTGCCCGCAACTGCATGAGCGTGCGCTCTTCGTCGGGGGCCACGCGAAGATGCCGAGCGGCGCGGTCGAGTCGCGACATCACGGCGCGGGCGCGATCCGCCGGGAGCAGCGCATGGATCGACGCCATGCCGTCGAGCTCGGTCGTCATCCACACTGCGCGGTCGTGGGCTGCGCGGCGGTGACGCGCCTCGATCGACTCGGCGTGCACGCGCTCACGAATCACCCGGGCGGCCACCGCGAACTTCGCCGGGGGCAGGATGAGGGCCTGCGGGCAGGCGTGCTCGTCGAAGCGCTCGAACGCGTCGGTGTCGCCCGCGGGGAGGGTCGACGCAAGTCGGGCTGCGTCGACAGCGTGCTTCTCGGAGAGGCGTCCGTCGCCGAAGGCGGCCCACAACCGCGGGCAGCCCTCGGCCAGGGTGCGCGCATGCGCGGCGCGTGTACGGACGGTCTGCTCGGACAGGTGCAGGCGCACCGCGATCTCGGCAACGGCGGCGCGTTCGGCCAGGTCGATGCGGTCGCGACGCACGGCGCGCGGTGTACGACCGCGAGGATCTCGCCAGGCACGATCGACCGTGGGATCGGCACCGACCCAGGGCGTCGGGTCGAACGCGGCATCGTCGAGGATCGCCAGGATCAGGCGGTATTCATCGGCGGTCGCTCGCTGTCGGTCGCGCACGACGCACTCGAGATGTCCGAGCCGCGCGTCGAGGTCGGCGGCCCCAGCGACGGTGTCAGACAGCGGGTTCGCATAATCATCCGGATGCCACAGCCCGGCGTCGAGCGCATCCTGTTCGCTCGCGCGTTCACGGTCGAGACGCCCGTCGGCGGTGGATGGTGAGTCGGTGGACGCGAGCCCCGCAGCCCCGTGCTGTTCGTCGGCGCTCTCGCGAAAAGCCGCCCACTCCGCATCGAGATCCAACTCGTTCTCGGTCGGCCAGGGCGCTCCGTCGCACTCCCGGAACACCGGCAGCGGCCGGTCGGTGGAGCGTGCGGTGCGGGTCATGCAAGAACGCTATCGGCGACCTCCGACATCGAGCCGGGAGCGTGTGATTCGCGGAGCATGGCCGCTGGCGAGGGGGCGACCACCCGGTCTGCCGCCTGTCGCCGGGCGCAGAACTCCCGGCGGGGATGCCCGACTTCGGCGGGGGATGTTCAACCGGACACGGCCATCGGGCGTCCGGCGTCTCAGCGGCTGGGGCCACGCTGCCTCGAGCGGGGGTGCCGTGGCATCCAGGCGTCCGACGTCTCAGCGGATGGGCCAGGCTCCGTCGAGTGGGGGAGCCGTGGCATCCAGGCGTCCGATCTTGACGAAGTACTCGGTCAGACTCGCGGCCTGAGCCCGGGCCCACGCGATCTGGCGGGTGTGGAGTTCGTCGAGGGTGGGTGGCATCCATGGTCCGAACTTCTCGGCGAGGGCCAGGGCCACGCGGCCGGCTGCCACTGCGTCGGCGCAGGCCTCGTGCGCGGCGTCGAGCGAGACCGCGTAATGCTCGGCGACGACCGAAAGGGTGCGCTTGCCGCGACGGTAGCGGTCGTAGGTCTTGTCGACGACGAGGGGGTCGATGACGGGCGACGGCGCGTGGATGGGTGCGACGCCGTGACGCACGGCCTCGTTCTTGAGCAGGGAGAAGTCGAAGGGCGCGTTGTAGGCCACGACGGGGATGCCGGCGGCGAACAACGCCCCCAACGCCTCGACCACCTCGGCGACCACACGAGGCGCCGGAGCGCCCTCGGCGCGCGCCCGCTCGGTCGAGATGCCGTGGATCGCGGCGGCACCCGCCGGGATCTCGATGCCCGGATCGGCCAACCAATCCCGCGCGTCGACGATGTTGCCATCGGCATCGAGCACGCCGACGTGGGCGGAGACGATGCGGTCGGTCTCGACGTCGATCCCGGTCGTCTCGAGATCGAACACGCCGACGAGGCGCGCCCACTCCGGAGTCTGGAACAGGGGGAGCGGCTCGGCCTGCCACGTGGTCATGTCGTCACCGTAGAACGGGGCTCCGACATCGTCGTCGAGGCGCGCAGAACGGGGTGGATGCCGGGGGTGGGGAGAGGCGTGCGGGCACGCGCGGATCGGGGTGGAATCCGTGGCCACGAGCGGGTGCGGGCGAGGTGTGCGCAGACGGGCCGGGGGCCGGGACTGTGACGGAAGCGGGGTCGCGCGAGGACGGGACGGTGCTGGGCACGAGGGAAGGGGCACTCCGTGGCCGTGAGCACGTGAAAGGTCGCGAGGGGAGCAGGTTCAGGCGCGGGAGGGCGTGACAGGCGTGTGGCATCCTCCCGTCCACCGATCTCCTCCGTCGGGGCCCCGCCCACCGGCGACGCGGCCGCGCACGAGGCGATGTCGGAGGCCCCTTCTAGACTCGATCCCATGCCGAATCCCTACGCCGACCGCCTCGCCGCGATCCCCGTCGACCGCCGCGAGGTCGAGGTGCTGGGCGGCACGACGGCGTACTGGGTCTACGGCGACGACGATGCCGACACGACGATCGTGGCGGTGCACGGGTTCCGCGGCGAGCACCACGGGCTCGATCCGGTCGTGGCGCACCTGCCCGGCATCCGGGTCGTCTCGCCCGACCTGCCCGGCTTCGGCGAGACGGCGCCCCTGCCCCGACGCGCACATGACCTCGACACGTACGCGCGGTGGCTGCGTGCCTTCGTAGAGGCGGTTGCTCCGGATGCCGTCGTGCTCGGCCATTCGTTCGGCTCGATCGTCGCGTCGGCGGCCGTCGCGGGCGGGCTGTCGACGCCGAAGCTGATCCTCGTGAACCCGATCGGCGCTCCGGCGCTCGAGGGGCCTCGCGGCGTCCTCACCCGACTCGCGGTGTTCTACTACCTGGCCGGCGCGCGACTGCCGCGCGCACTGGGAGAGAGGCTGCTGCGCAACGGGTTGATCGTCCGGGTCATGAGCAACGCCATGGCCAAGACCCGCGACCCTGCCGTGCGACGTTTCGTGCACGAGCAGCACGACGAGTACTTCTCGCGCTTCGCCGACCGCGACGTGCTGCACGAGGCGTTCGTGACGAGCGTGTCGCACGACGTGCGCGAGTTCGCTCCGCGCATCGCGCAGCCGACGCTGCTCATCGCCGCCGAGAAAGACGACATCACGCCCATCGAGGCCGAGCGCCACCTCGCGACGCTGTTCCCGGATGCGCAGCTGGTCGAGATCCCCGCGGTCGGGCACCTGATCCACTACGAGACACCGCAGGCGGCGGCGGACGCGATTCGGGAGTTCCTCGGCTGACGCCGAGGATGCACCGCGACGTAGGGGGGCGCTCGACAGTCAGGCCGACGTGCCCGCCTTGCGCTTGCGGTACGCGTTGACGTTCATGCGGTTGCCGCAGTTGCCGGCGTCGCAGTAGCGCTTGGAGCCGTTCTTCGAGAAGTCGACGTAGACCCCGTCGCAATCGTCGGCGTCGCACACGCGGATGCGACCGTACTCATCGGCGCGGATCACGTCGACGAACGCCAGCGCCGACTCCACGAGGATGCGCGTCGCCAGCGGATCGTCGGGGTCGCTGGCGTGGATGTGCCAGTCGAGCCCGTCGTGCCGCACGAGCTGGGGCAGCGCCCGGCCGTCGGCGAGCATCGCATTCACCAGGGGCACGGCCCCGTCGCGATCGGTGCTCCACAGCTGCAGCAGGCGGGGGCGGATGCCGCGCACCGCGGCGAGCTCGCGAGCGTCACGGGTGCGCGAACCGGTGTACCCGTGCCGCTCGGTGAACGCCTCCAGATCGGCGACCTCGACGAGGGTGTCGGCACCGCTGACGTCGGTCTGCGGCAGCGTGTTCACCAGCTCGACGGCTGCTCGCAGCACCAATTCGGTGTCACGGATGAAGACCATGTTGACTCCTGACATTCCCAGGCCGTACTGTCACGAGTGTAAACGCTCTTCACTCCTGACAGCAGGCTTCGCATGACCACATCGTCCGTCACCCTTCCGCGCCCCACCCGTCACGGCTCCGGGGCCGTCACCGGTCTCGTCATCGCCGTCGCCTCGGCGCTGGCGTTCTCGTCGAGCGGACCGTTCGTCAAGCCGCTGCTCGACGGCGGCTGGTCGCTGGGAACGGTGCTGCTCGTGCGCATGGGCTGCGCCGCGCTCCTGCTGTCGCCCGCGTTGGTCATCGCCATCCGTCGTCAACCCGGGTTCCTTCGCCGCCACGGTCTGCTGATCGTCGCGTTCGGCCTCACCGCCGTCGCCGGGTGCCAGCTGTTCTACTTCGCCGCGATGCAACGGATGCCGGTGGCCGTGGCCCTGCTCATCCAGTACATCGCCCCGGTGCTCATCGTCATCGCCGTGTGGGCGCGCACGCGCCGCGCCCCGTCGAAAGCGGTGCTCATCGGCTCGGTGGTGGCCATGGCGGGACTCGTGCTCGTCGTCGACATCAGCGGCGCCCGCTTCGACCTGCTCGGGACCGTGTTCGCCCTGTGCGCCGCGGTGTGCGCCGCCGCGTACTTCGTCATCGCCGGCCGCGCGGGTGACGACCTCCCTCCGCTCGCCCTCGCCGCCGGCGGCCTGCTCACCGGCGCCCTGGTCATGGGAGTGCTCGTGGGCACCGGCATCCTGCCCTTCGCCGCACCCTCGATCACCGTGTCGCTCGCGGGCTTCGAGGTTCCCGGCATCCTGCCCCTGCTCTGGGTGGGCGCGGTCGCGACGACCCTCGGCTACGCGCTCGGTGTCATCGCCGTGCCGCTCATCGGGTCGCGCCTGGCGTCGTTCGTCGGACTCAGCGAGGTGCTTTTCGCCCTTGGTTTCGCCTGGTTGCTGCTCGGGGAGACCCCCGCACCGGTCCAGTTCGTGGGCGGCGCGCTGATCCTCGCGGGCGTGGTGCTCGTGAAGATGGATGCCGGCAGCCCCGCCGAACAGAAGACCGAGACGGCGAGCATCCCGGTGGTGCCGGCGCCGTAGCGTCGCGGCGCCCCGGTTGTGATCGACGGCTGCCGGCTGTGCACAACGGCAGGAGGCAGGGGTGACACGCCGCGGCTGTGCGCCGGGCAGCGGCGTGTTGCGGAAACGTCCCGCGGTTGTGTCCGGGGTGCTGCCGCGGCCGGGCCGCGGCCGTGTTCTCGGACGAGCGCGCCCGCTCAGCCAGCCGGTACGGGGCGCGTCGGTGGCGGGGCGATCCCTAGACGCCGTCGCGCGCCAGCTCCATGAGCGGGCCGACGCGATAGCCGATGACCTCGCCCATCACGAGCGACGTCTCGGTGCGCTCGACGCCCTCGATGGCGAGGATGCGCGCGTCGGTGTCGAACAGGTGCTGCGTGTCGCGGCAGGCGACCCGCACCAGCAGGTCGACCTGGCCGCTGAGGCCGTGCGCCTGCAGCACCTCGGGCACCTTCGCCAGGTCTTCGCGGATCGCCGGCAGCTCCGCCTGGCGCACCGTCACCTGCAGGAACGCCTCGATCGGAAAGCCCAGCGCCTCGGCCGACAGCGTGCGCTCGAACGAGAGGAAGACGCCCCCGCGCTCGAGGCGACTCATGCGCGCCTGGACGGTGTTGCGGGACAGGCCGAGTTTCTCGGCGAGCGCGACGACGGTGGCGCGCGGATCTGCGGACAGGGCGCGGAGGAGGTCGAGGTCGACCGCGTCGAGCTTGCTCATGGTGCGAAACATTAGCAGTGCCGATACCGAGCGCAATGGGCACTGTGCTCAATATGACGGCGAGGTCTTGAGCGGGCTGCATTCCGAGCGTACCGTCGCGCCTGTCGGCACTGCAGCCGGCACCCGGACCGTCGCGGCTCTCACGAGGAGCCCCGGCCGCACCTGGAGGGACGACGATGACCTACACCCAGACCTCGCCGGATCACGGAGCCGCCGCACACGCCGGCGACGTGGACGACGCCGCCCGAGTGCTCGAGCCCGACGGCACGCGCGTGCCCGACGCGGAGCTCGATCCGTGGATCGCCGACCTCTCGCCCCACGAGATGCGCGCCCTGCACCGCGACATGGTCCTCACCCGCCGACTGGATGCCGAGGGCGTCGCCCTGCAACGCCAGGGACAGCTCGCGCTGTGGGCTCCGTGCCGCGGTCAGGAGGCCGTGCAGGTCGGAACCGCGCACGCGCTCGCCCCCGGCGACTTCGTGTTCCCGAGCTACCGCGAGCACGGCGTGCTGCTCGGCCGGGGTGCCCAGCCGGCCGACTACGTGCTCGCGTGGCGCGGCGAGGAGCACTCGGCCTACGACCACACGACCATCAACGCGGCTCCTCCCCAGATCATCATCGGCGCGCAATCGCTGCACGCCACCGGCTGGGCGATGGGCGCCCAGCGCGACGGTTCCACCGACGTCGCGGTCGCGTACTACGGCGACGGTGCCACCAGCCAGGGCGACGTCAACGAGGCGATGGTGTTCGCCTCGTCGTTCCGCGCCCCGGTGGTGTTCGTCTGCTCGAACAACCAGTGGGCGATCTCGGAGCCCGTCACCGTGCAGGCGAAGTACCCCATCGCGGGCCGGGCGCCGGGGTTCGGCATCCCGAGCATGCGCATCGACGGCAACGACGCCCTCGCCTGCGTGGCCGCGATGCGCTGGGCGCTCGATCGCGCCCGTCGGGGTGAAGGGCCGTCGTTCATCGAGGCGGTGACCTACCGGATGGGACCGCACACCACCAGCGACGACCCGACCCGCTACCGCGATGCCGACGAGGTCGAGGCGTGGACGCGGCGCGACCCGATCGAGCGTCTCGAGGCGTACCTGCGCGCCGAGGGGATGCTCGACGACTCCGGGCTCGACGAGGTCGCGCGGGCCGCCGACGCGCTCGCCGCCGACGTGCGCGCGGCGTGCATCGGTGCGACCACGCGGGATCCCGCGACCCTGTTCGACCACGTGTACGCCGAACCGCACGGTCCGCTGGAGAGACAGAAGGCGGAGTACGTGCAGTACCTCGCGGGGTTTGAGAAATGACCGCGTCGACTCTCCGCGCGGCTCGGGCCGCCGGCCGCCCCGGCACTCACGGACTCGAGAAGGAGGTCGTGCGATGACCACTCTCACCCTCGGCGCCGCCATCAACGCCGGCCTGTCGAAGGCACTCGAGACCGACGACAGGGTCCTGCTCATGGGCGAGGACATCGGCAAGCTCGGCGGCGTCTTCCGCGTCACCGACGGCCTGCAGCAGCGCTTCGGCGCGCAGCGGGTCGTCGACACCCCGCTCGCCGAGGCCGGCATCGTCGGAACCGCTGTCGGGCTCGCGCTCCGCGGTTATCGCCCGGTCGTCGAGATCCAGTTCGACGGCTTCGTCTACCCCGCCTTCGACCAGATCGTCTGCCAGGTCGCGAAGCTCCACTACCGCAGCAGCGGACGGATCCGGATGCCGCTGGTCATCCGCATCCCCTGGGCCGGTGGCGTCGGTGCGGCGGAGCATCACTCGGAGTCGCCCGAGGCGTATTTCGTGCACACCGCCGGACTCCGCGTCGTGGCGGCGTCGAACCCGCAGGACGCCTACGTCATGCTGCGGCAGGCCGTGGCATCCGATGACCCCGTCATCTTCTTCGAACCCAAGCGGCTCTATCACGCGAAGGGCGAGGTCGATCTGGAGGCCGACCTCGCCGACGCCCCGCCCATGCACCTCGCCCGCGTCGCTCAGGAGGGCACCGACGCCACGATCGTCACGTACGGCGCCCAGGTGCGGACGGCTCTGGATGCCGCGCTCGCCGCGGAGGACGAGGGGCTGTCGCTCGAAGTCATCGACCTGCGTTCGCTCTCGCCGATCGACATGAACACGGTCGCGGCGTCGGTCCGCAAGACCGGGCGCGTCGTCGTCACCCACGAGGCCGCCCGCGAGGCGGGGGTGGGGGCCGAGCTCGTCGCGAGCATCACCGAGCAGTGCTTCGAGTACCTCGAGGCGCCGCCGCAGCGCGTCACCGGGCACGACATCCCGTACCCGCCGTCGAAGCTCGAGAAACACCACGTGCCGGACCTCGATCGGATCCTCTTCGCGGTGGACCGGGTGATGGAGCGCGGGACGGGCTCCTCGGCGGCGAGCGCGGCCGCGATCGAGGGAGGCGTCCGATGATCGCGGAGCGCGGCTCCGGCCCATCGTGCGTCTCCTCGACGGAAAGGGTTGTTCGATGATCGCCGAATTTCTCCTTCCCGACCTCGGCGAGGGGCTTCCCGAGGCCGAGATCGTGCAGTGGCACGTGGCCGAGGGCGACGACGTCACCCTCAACCAGACGATCGCCGAGGTCGAGACGGCCAAGGCCATCGTCGAGATCCCCTCGCCGTATGCGGGGACCGTGCAGGGCCTGCACGCCGCCGCCGGCGACGTCGTCGCGGTCGGATCGCCGCTGGTGTCGTTCGCCGTGGAGGGGGCGGATGCCGCGAGCGCGGCGCCCGCGGGACGGGGCGAGGGGGACACGGGGGAGCCGGCTACGGGCTCGACCCCACGTCCTGCGGAAATCCCTTCCGACGCGCCCCGGCCCGGTACCGCCGAGGCGCGTGGCGCGGCTGCGGAGCGTGGCACGGCCGGAGCGCGCGGCACGGCCGCGGTGCGGGGCGCGGCGGCGGTGCATGACGCAGCCGAGGGGCAGGAGGCGGTGCATGGCGCGGCCGAGGGGCGTGGCACCGCCGACGTCCGCCGCCCGACGGCGCCGGCAGCGCAGAAGGACGAGCGCGCCACGCCGAACCTCGTCGGCTACGGCGCGGCGCCGTCGTCGGGGAGTCGACCCCGGCGTCGCCCGCGCGGCGGCGGAACCGCTGTGCTCGACAGCGACCACGCCGTGCGCGAAGCAGCGCCCCACGACGTGCTGCACACCGGACCGATCGAGGTGCCGGTGGAGCGTCCCCGGTCCACGCCGCCCGTGCGCAAGCTCGCGAAAGACCTCGGCATCGACCTCGTGCTCGTCGCCGCGGTCCATCCCGGAGAGCCGGTGACCCGCGCGCACGTCGAGGAGTTCGCGTCGCGCGAGCCCGCGGCATCCGGTGTCTCTTCGCAGACGTCGGAGGGCCGCCCGACGGAGGGGAATACGTCTTCCCCCGCATCGACGATCGGCCCGGTGGAGGCCCGGTCGTTCTCTGCTTCCGCGTCGACGGTCCCCCCGGCCGTACCCGCCGCGTCACTTCGGACCGGTCAGGCCCCCGACGCGCGCGTCACGCGGACGCCGATCCGCGGCGTGCGCAAGCACACGGCGGCGGCGATGGTGCGCAGTGCGTTCACCGCTCCGCACGCGACGACCTTCCTGACCGTCGACGTGACCGCGACGACGGAGCTGCTGGCATCCCTGAAATCCGATCGATCCCTCGACGGGCACAGGATCGGAGTGCTCGCGATCGTCGCGAAGGCGGTGTGCCTCGCCCTCGGACGCACGCCCGCGCTGAACGCGACATGGGACGACGCGGCGGGCGAGATCGTCGAGTACCACGACGTCAATCTCGGCATCGCCGCGGCGACCGAGCGCGGGCTGGTGGTGCCCGTGATCCGGTGTGCCGGCGCCCTTCCGCTCGTCGACCTCGCCGACGCGATCGCCGACCTGGCCGCCACCGCCCGCGCGGGACGCACCGCTCCCGCCGCGATGACCGGCGGAACGTTCTCGATCACCAACGTGGGAGTGTTCGGGGTGGATGCCGGGACGCCCATCCTCAACCCGGGCGAGGCCGGGATCCTCGCCGTCGGCGCCGTACGCCGCACGCCGTGGGAGCACCATGGCGAGATCGCGCTGCGCGACGTGCTCACCCTCAGCCTCTCGTTCGACCACCGGCTGGTCGACGGAGCCGAGGCGGCGCGCTTCCTCACCGACGTGGCCGCCGTGCTGCGCGAACCGGGGAGGGCCATGCTGTTGCGTTGAGTCGTTCCGCGCGGCGTGCGCGACGAGGGCCGGGTGCCGGGGGAGTGGTCGCCCTCGGCACTTGTCCTTCGTACCGTCGGGGTGTCCTGGAAACCCGGCGGCGGCACCGGGAGCCGGAAGCCAGCTCGGAGCCTCCGGCTGTTCCGGGAACCCGGACGCATGTGGGGGTGCGCCCGGGTTTCTCGGAGGCCGGGACGGGCGCAAGCGGGGCCGAACGCCCGCGCACCGCGCGGTGTCCGGGAGGCGGGGATGCCGTCACGCCGTCAGCGCGGCCAGCGCCATGCGCGCCAGGGTGGGGCGCACGCGCGATGCCGGGACGCCGCGGACGCTGTGCGGTGTGGAGTTGATGAGCCCGAAGCACGCCAGCGCCCGAACGCGGCGTTCGGCCGGGGTCTCGGCATCCGGGAACGCGGCGGCGAGGGCGTCGGTCCACACGGTGACATAGGCGTTCTGCAGGCGCCGGACCGTGCGACGGTCGGCGTCGGAGAGGCGGTCGAGGTCGTGGTCCTGCACGCGGATGACGTCGGCTTCGGCGAGCGCGAAGGCGACGTGGAAGTCGACGAGCGCGCGCAGGACGGCATCCCGGGTGTCGGGACCGTCGGGGAGGGATGTCGTCTGCGCACGGCTGCGGGAGTCGTCGACGACACGCCGGTCACGGGCGGTCGGAGGCGGCGTGTCGTCAGGAATGTCCGCCGTCGTGCTCGCGTCGCGGGCATGGTCGGCGGTGTTCAGGTCGCGTGCGTCGACGTGTGGCGGCGGTGCGGGGGCGGATGCCGTGCGTGCACGGCTGCGGGGGCTGTCGGCGACACGCCGGTCACGGGCGGTCGGAGGCGGATTGTCGTCAGGAATCTCCGCCGTTGTGCTCGCGGTCACCGCGTGACCGCCGTCCAATAATCGCTCGCTGACGTCGACGAGGATCGCGCCGAGCAGCGCCTGCTTGCTCGAGACGTGCCGATAGACGGCGGGGCCGCTCACCCCCGCCGCTTCGCCGATGTCGCCGAGGGTCACGCCGTCGAACCCGCGCTCGGCGAACAGGCGCGCGGCGGCGGCGAGCAGCGCCGCACGCCGGTCGGCCTTGGCGCGATCGCGGGCGGTGCCGGCGGGGGTCGGCGAGGTCGCTGCGTCGCGATGCACCGGGCCGGTGCCCGTTCGCGGGTCGCGGCCGGTGCGCTCTCGGAGCGCGTGGCCGGCGTCCGGCACGGGATCCCCGCCGGCGCGCGCTCGGGGCTTCTCGTTCGCTCTTGTCATCGGCATCCGCTCGGGCTAGCCTGGCATCTCAGTTAGCCAACATTAACTGAAGCCCCACCCCGCGGGAACCATCCCGACGGAAACGACGGTGCCGTCGACGACGCGGCACCGAGACGGAGCCGCCATGAGCACAGCACCGGTCATCGAGACAGCGTCCGCCGCGCCCCCGCGCGCCGATACCGCCACGACACAGCGCGAGCTCGCCGACCAGCTGCGCTCCCTCCTCGCCCGCACCGCCCGCGGCGGTTCGGACGCCGCCCGCGAGCGCCACACGGCCCGCGGCAAGCTCCCGGCGCGCGAGCGTGTCGACCGGCTGCTCGACGAGGCGAGCCCGTTCCTCGAAGTCGCTCCGCTCGCCGCTCACGGCCTCTACGACGGGCAGGCTCCCGGCGCCGGGGTCGTCGCGGGGATCGGGCTCGTGCACGGGCGTCACGTCATGGTGATCGCCAACGACGCGACCGTGAAGGGCGGGGCGTACTTCCCCCTCACCGTGAAGAAGCACCTGCGCGCCCAGGAGATCGCGCGCGAGAACCGCCTGCCCTGCGTCTGCCTCGTCGACTCCGGCGGCGCCTATCTGCCGATGCAGGACGAGGTGTTCCCCGACCGCGATCACTTCGGCCGGATCTTCCGCAACCAGGCGCAGATGTCGGCCCTCGGCATCCCGCAGATCGCCGCCGTCATGGGCTCGTGCACCGCGGGCGGCGCCTACGTCCCGGCGATGAGCGACGAGAGCGTGATCGTGCGCAACCAGGGCACGGTGTTCCTCGGCGGGCCTCCTTTGGTGAAGGCCGCGATCGGCGAGGACGTCACCGCCGAACAGCTCGGCGGCGGCGATCTGCACGCCCGCCGCTCGGGCGTGGTCGACCACCTCGCCGACGATGACGAGCACGCGCTCGAGATCGTCCGTGACATCGTCGCCACCCTGCCGCCCGCCCCGGCGCCGGTCTGGCCGGTCGAACCCGAGAACGACCCCGTCCGCCCCGCGGAAGACCTCTACGACATCGTTCCCGCCGACGTCTCGCAGCCCCTCGACATGCGCGCGGTCATCGACACCCTCGTCGACGCCGACTCTCTGCACGAGTTCAAGGCGCTCTACGGCGAGAGCGTCATCACCACCTTCGCCCGCCTGCACGGCCACCCCGTCGGCATCATCGCCAACGACGGCGTGCTCTTCAGCGAATCCGCCCTCAAGGCCGCGCACTTCATCGAGCTGGCCGACCAGCGCGGCATCCCCCTGCTGTTCCTCCAGAACATCACCGGGTTCATGGTGGGCCGCGACGCCGAAGCCGGTGGCATCGCGAAGGACGGCGCCAAGATGGTCACCGCCGTCGCCTCGACCCGCGTTCCCAAGCTCACCGTGATCGTCGGAGGTTCGTACGGCGCCGGCAATTACGCCATGTGCGGGCGGGCCTACGACCCGCGGTTCCTCTGGACCTGGCCGTCGAGCCGCATCTCGGTGATGGGCGGCTCGCAGGCGGCATCCGTGCTCTCGACCGTGACGCGCGATCAGCGCACGGCGCGCGGACAGGAGTGGACGGATGCCGACGACCAGGCGTTCCAAGCGCCGATCCGCGAGCGCTACGAAGAGCAGGGCAATCCGTACTACGCCACGGCCCGGCTCTGGGACGACGGCGTGATCGACCCCGCCGACACCCGCACGGTGCTCGGTCTCGCCCTCGACGTCGTCAGCCGCGTGCCCCTCGCAGACCGGGGCTTCGGCCTCTTCCGGATGTGAGCGGGGTGAGGGAGATGTCCGAAGCCGCCGTACCCGGTTCCGTCGCCGCTCCGCGCGCGGGGGCCGACGGGCCGACCCCGGGCGCCCGTGGCGGCGCGGGTGACGACGCAGCGCCCCGCCCGTTCTCGTGCGTGCTCGTCGCCAACCGCGGCGAGATCGCGCGCCGGGTGTTCCGCACGCTCCGGCGTCTCGGCATCCGTTCCGTCGCCGTCCACACCGACGCGGATGCCGCGGCTCCCCACGCCCGCGAGGCCGATCACGCCGTGCGGGTGCCGTCGTACCTCGACGTCGACGCGGTGGTCGCCGCCGCGGTGACGACAGGGGCGGATGCCGTGCACCCGGGCTACGGCTTCCTCAGCGAGAACGCCGGTTTCGCTCGGGCGTGCGCCGCGTCCGGGATCGTGTTCGTCGGCCCGGGCGTCGAGGCGCTCGAGGTGATGGGCGACAAGATCCGCGCGAAGGAGCACGTCGCGCGCCACGACGTGCCGACCGTACCGGGGTTCTCGGCGGCGGGCCTCACCGATGCCGAGATCGCCGCCGCGGCCGACCGCGCGGGGTATCCGCTGCTCGTGAAGCCCTCTGCGGGCGGTGGGGGAAAGGGGATGACGGTCGCCGGCGGTCCCGACGACCTCGCCGACGCGCTCGCCACCGCCCGTCGCGTCGCCGCCGCGGCCTTCGGCGACGATACGCTGCTGCTGGAGCGTCTGCTGGAGCGCCCGCGCCACATCGAGGTGCAGGTGCTCGCCGATGCGCACGGCACGACGATCTCGCTCGGCGAGCGCGAGTGCACGCTGCAACGGCGCCACCAGAAGGTCATCGAGGAGGCGCCCTCGCCCGTGGTGGACGCGCAGACCCGCCGGCGGTTGGGCGACGCCGCGGTGGCGGCCGCCCGCAGCGTGGGCTATCTCGGCGCGGGGACGGTGGAGTTCCTCGTCGCCGGCGATCGTCTCGACGAGCCGTTCTTCATCGAGATGAACACGCGCCTGCAGGTCGAGCACCCCGTGACCGAGCTGGTCACGGGCATCGACCTGGTGGAGCAGCAGCTGCGAGTCGCCGCGGGCTTCGCGCTCGACCTGCCGGAGGTGCGGCTCGACGGGCACGCGATCGAGGCCCGGGTGTACGCCGAGACGCCCGCGCGCGGATACCTCCCCGCCACCGGCACGGTGAGCCTCTGGCACCCGGGAACCGCCCGCGTCGACAGCGCCGTCGAGACCGGCAGTGTGATCAGCGCTCTGTACGACCCCCTGATCGCGAAGGTCATCGCGCACGGGCGCGACCGCCAGACCGCGCTCGCCCGCCTCGACGCAGCCCTCGCCGACACCGTCGTGCTCGGCGTCGACACGAACATCGCCGACCTCCGGGCCCTGCTGGCGGACCCCGCCGTGCGTGCCGGGCATCTCGACACCGGACTGCTCGACCGCCGCGGCACGCCGGAGCCCCCGACGCCGACGCCGGGCGCGCTCGCCGCGGTGGCGCAGAGGGTCGTGGATGCCGGAGCCCCGGCCGACGGTACGGTCTGGGGCCGCGTCGGGGCGTGGCGTTCCGGGGGAGCGCGGGCCCACCGCACGGTGTGGCTCGAGGACGACGCGGGGCGCGTGCACCCGGCCCAGCCGGCAGCCGGCGACGCCGTGGTCGTGGGCGGCCCCGGAGAATTCTGGGTGCACGCCGACGGCGGAGCACACCGCCTGCGTGTGGTGTCGCGGCGCGACGCCGCCGCCCGGCGACGGGCCGCCGCGGGCCGCGCGCCCGGCGTCGTCGATCCCGACCTCGTGGCGCCGCTGCCCGGAACCGTCGTGGCCGTGCACGTCTCCGACGGCGACGCCGTCGACGCGGGAGCCCGTCTCGTCACGATCGAGGCGATGAAGATGGAGCACACCGTCACCGCGCCCCACGCCGGCACCGTGCGGCTGCGCACGGTGGCGGGTGCGCAGGTCGCCCGCGACGCGGTCGTCGCGACGGTGACGCCCGGAGCCCAGGCCACTGAGCCCGAGGTCCCTGAGCCCGAGGTCCCTGAGCCTGTCGAAGGGATCGGTACCCACGGTGTTCCCGCAACGGGGGCTTCGACGGGCTCAGCCACCGCCGCTCGCCCTGCCGCCCCATCCGCCACCCACCCCGGACCCCACGATCTCGCCGTCACCCCGGCATCCATCCCTCCCTCATCCCCCAAGGAGACCCTCTCGTGAGCATCGACAGCCAGCAGGCCTTCACCGACGACGAGCGCGAGCTCGGCGCGATGGTGCGCGAGTTCGCCGACGAGGTGATCGCGCCGCGCTCGTACGACGCCGACCGCGCCCACGAACTGCCGCTCGACATCGTGAAGCAGATGGGAGAGATCGGCCTGTTCGGCCTGCCCTTCCCCGAGGAGGTGGGCGGGCAGGGCGGCGACTACGCCAGCCTCTGCGTCGCCATCGAGGGCGTCGCCCGCGTCGACCAGTCGATGGCGATCACCCTCGAGGCCGGGGTGGGGCTCGGCGCCATGCCGATCTACCGCTACGGCAGCGAGCAGCAGAAGGCCGAATACCTGCCCGACCTCGTCGCCGGTCGCGCGCTCGCCGGATTCGGACTCACCGAGGCCGAGGCCGGCAGCGACGCCGGCGCCACCCGCACCACCGCGCGGCTCGAGGGTGGCGAGTGGGTGATCGACGGGTCGAAGCAGTTCATCACCAACTCCGGCACCGACATCACCCGGTTCGTCACCGTCACCGCGGTCACGGGGCGCACCGGCGACCGCCCCGAGATCTCGACCATCATCGTGCCCAACGGCACGCCCGGCTTCACCGTGGGTCCCGCGTACGACAAGGTCGGCTGGAACGCCTCCGACACCCATCCGCTCACCTTCGACGGCGTGCGCGTCCCGGAGGCCAACCTGCTCGGCGAGCGCGGGCACGGCTTCAAGAACTTCCTCCGCACGCTCGACGAGGGCCGCGTCGCCATCGCCGCCCTCGCCACGGGAGCCGCCGAGGGCTGCCTCGAGGCCGCCGTCGACTACGCGCGAAGCCGCACCGTCTTCGGAGAACGCCTGTCGACGCGGCAGAGCATGCAGTTCCTGCTCGCGCGCATGCACGCCCGCGTGCACACCGCCCGCCTCGCCTGGGTGCACGCCGCCCGCCTGTGCGACGCCGGCAAGCCGTTCTCGGTGGATGCCGCGGTCGCCAAGATGACCGCCAGCGACGCGGCCATGGCCAACGCGCGGGATGCGACGCAGGTGTTCGGCGGCAACGGGTTCATCAACGAATACCCGGTCGCCCGGCACTATCGCGACTCGAAGATCCTCGAGATCGGCGAGGGGACGACCGAGGTGCAGCTCATGGTGATCTCGCGCGCGCTCGGGCTCACCGGTACCGTTGCCGCATGATCGAGCAGCGCGGCCTTTTCCTCGAGGAGTTCGTCGTCGGCGAGAAGTACGCGCACCGCCCCGGGCGCACGGTCACCGACGCCGACAACGTGCTGTTCACCACCCTCACGATGAACACGCAGGCGCTTCACCTCGATGCCGCGTTCTCGGCGACCCAGCCCTTCGGCCGTCCGCTCGTGAACTCGATGTGGACGCTGTCGACCCTCATCGGCCTGTCGGTCGCGCAGCTCACGCAGGGCACGCTCGTCGCCCAGCTCGGCCTCACCGACGTGAGCTTCCCCGCGCCGCTGTTCGTCGGCGACACCCTCACGGCCGAGACCGAGGTCGTGTCGGTGCGGCCCTCGGCATCCCGTCCCGGACAGGGGGTCGTCGTGCTCGCGCACACCGGCTGCTCGCAGAACGACGAGGTGGTGGTCACGGCCACCCGAACGGTGCTCGTGTGGACGAAGGACGGCGCGGCATGAGCGGGGCGCACCCCGATGCGCGCCCCTTCGCTCCGGGGCCCGCGCTGCTGTTCGTCCCGGGTGACCGGCCCGAGAGGCTTCCCAAGGCCCTCGACCGGGCGGATGCCGCGATCCTCGACCTCGAAGACGCCGTCGCCGGGCACGCCAAGACCGTCGCGCGCGAGGCGATGATCGCGGCCGATCCCGACCCCGACCGTGTCATCGTGCGCGTGAACGGGCCCGAGACCCCGGACTTCGCGCACGATCTCGCGGCGCTTGCCGAGACCCGCGTCCGCACCGTGATGGTCGCCAAGGCCGAGGATCCGGCATCCCTCGCCCCCCTCGAGGGCTACGACGTGGTCGCGCTGTGTGAGACCGCCCGCGGAGTGGTGAACGCCGAGCACCTCGCCGCGCTTGCGCAGGTCGTCGCCCTCATGTGGGGCGCCGAAGACCTCGTCGCAAGCCTCGGGGGCACCTCCAGCCGGTTCGCCGACGGCACCTACCGCGATGTCGCCCGCCTCGCTCGATCGCGGGTGCTGCTGGCGGCCGGCGCCTTCGGCAAGCGCGCGATCGACGCCGTCCACGTCGACATCGGCGACCTCGACGGGCTCGCCCTCGAAGCTCAGGATGCCGCGGCCTCGGGGTTCGTCGCCAGCGCGTGCATCCACCCGGGGCAGGTGGAGACGATTCGTGCGGCCTACGCCCCGACGCCGGAGCAGCTGCGGTGGGCGCGCGGCGTGCTCGCGCAGGCCGAGGAGGGCGCGTTCCGCTTCGAGGGGCGCATGATCGACGAGCCCATCCTGCGCCACGCGCGCTCCCTGGTGGCGCGGGCGGGGAAGTAGCGGGCCAGCGGGGGAGGTGGCTGAGCCTGTCGAAGCCCCCGGGAAGCCGTGTCGGCCTAGCTCGCGACGCCCGCGTAGGCGAGCATCTCCCACGCGTCGCCGTCGAGGCGGAACGTCGTCGCCGAGCAGTTCGGCAGCCGTTCGCCCTCGCGGGGGAACTCCCCGGCGGTGGCGAACATGATGACCTCGCGGATCAACGCGCCGTGCGCGACCGCGATGACGTCGACGCCGTCGGGCGTCTCGGCGACGACCTCGGCCAGCGCGGCGAGCGCGCGCTCGCGCACGACCGGCCACGACTCGGCGTTCGGCACGTCGGCGGCGTGCCACGGCCCGTACGTCTCGTAGAAGGTGGGGGCGTCCATGCCCTCGGCGTCGCCGTAGGAGCGCTCCTGGAGTCCCGGCATCCGTCGGCTCACCGTCGTTCCGAGCGCCGCGGCGATCACGTCGGCGGTCTCGGCCGCGCGGGAGAGGTCGCTCGAGACGATGACGACCTCGCGCCCCGCGTACTCGGCGGCGAGACGCTCGGCGAGCTCGCGCGCCTGTGCGCGACCGGTGTCGTTGAGGGGGATGTCGGTCGAGCCCTGGATGCGGCCCCCCGAGTTCCAGTCGGTCTCACCGTGTCGCACGAGGGTCAGGATCGTCACGGTTTGAGCCTAACCGAGCGCGGCGCGCGAGGCGTGGGGCGGCGCACAGGCGGTGGCGCGAGCCCGTCGGGGGTCGACGCCGGCTCGGCAGACGGGAGGGAATTCGCGGGAGGAAGGATGCCGCGGCGGTTTCCGGTCCTCCGCGCGCAGCTCCCCCGCTGACGGACCGCGCCCGCGGCGATGTCGTGGCTCGAAGAGGGGCGCCGGACTACAGCAGCCCCGGCAGCCGCTCTGCGAACGCCCGCAGAGCGTGGCTGGTGCCGCCGTCGACCTTGACCGTCGCGCGCTGGTCGGCGCGGGTCTCGCCGCGGTTGATGATGACGACCGGGAGTCGCTTCCGGCGTGCGCGCTCGACGAGGCGGATGCCGGAGTTGACCACGAGCGACGATCCCGCGACCACCAGCGCGTCGCTGGTGTGCACGAGCTGCTCGGCCTCACGGAACTTCTCGACCGGGATGTACTCGCCGAAGAACACGACGTCGGGCTTCAGGGTGCCCCCGCACACCGAGCACACGGGCACGACGAAGCCGTCGGCCGACGCGGGCGTCACGTCGCCGTCGGGCCCGAGTTCGACGTTCTCGGGCAGGGAGATCCACGGGTTGTCGGCCTCGACCCGCTCGGCGAGGTCGCGCCGGTCGAACACCTGGCCGCACTGCAGGCAGCCCACCCGGCGCATGGTGCCGTGCAGCTCCACGACGCGCCCGCTGCCGGCGCGCACGTGCAGACCGTCGACGTTCTGCGTGACGACGCCGTTCGCGACGCCCGCGGCTTCGAGCTCGGCGAGGGCGCGGTGGCCGTCGTTCGGCTCGGCGGCGGCGAACACCTTCCACCCGAGATGGCTGCCGACCCAGTAGCGTCGGCGCGCGTCGGCACTGGCGAGGAACTGCTGCGCCGTCATGGGCGTGCGCGTCGGCGCACCCTTGCCGCGATAGTCGGGGATGCCCGAATCGGTGGACACGCCCGCGCCCGTCAGCACCGCGATCCGGCGGCCGGCGAGCACCTCGAGAGCCCGATCGATGGATGCCGAGGACCCGGCATCCTTCGTCGTGTCGGTCATGCACACCTCCGTCGCACCGAGTCTAGAGCGGGGCGCCGACACCCGGCTCCCGCGAGGGACGACGGGCGAACGCTCAGAACGCCCGGACGACTTGACACCCCCCGCCCCGGAATGCTCGGGCGGGGCCCGGGGGTGGCGCGGCTGGCACGATGGGACGATGCCCGTCATCCCGCTCGACACCGTCGACGACCCGCGCCTCACCGACTACCGCGACCTCACCGACGTGTCGTTGCGCCGCGTATCGGAGCCCGCGGGAGGGCTCTACATCGCGGAGTCGTCCAAGGTGCTCGCCCGGGCGCTGAGCGCCGGCCACCGCCCCCGCTCGGTGCTCGTCCAGGAGAAGTTCCTCGCCGACGCCCTCTCCCTCGTCGGTGACGATGGCGAGATTTACGTCGTCTCTGCCGAGATCGCCGAGCAGGTCACCGGATACACCGTGCACCGGGGGCTCCTGGCATCCATGCACCGTCCCGCGCTGGCATCCGTCGAGGAGGTCGTGCGCGACGCGCGGCTCGTCGTCGTGCTCGAGGACATCGTCGACCACACCAACATCGGCGCCGCGTTCCGTTCCGCAGCGGCTCTCGGCGCGGACGCCGTGCTCGTCACCCCGCGCTGCGCCGATCCGCTCTACCGGCGGAGCGTGCGGGTGAGCATGGGCACGGTGTTCCAGGTGCCGTGGACGCGGCTGCCCGAGTGGTCGGAGGCGACGCCGCTGCTGCACGACGCGGGCTTGCACCTGGCCGCCCTCGCCCTCTCCGACGATGCCGTCACCCTCGACGACTTCTCGGCCGCGGGGCACGAGCGGGTCGCCCTGCTGCTCGGCGCGGAGGGAGACGGCCTCTCGCGCCGTGCGTTGGAAGCCGCCGACACGGTGGTGACGATTCCGATGGCCGGCGGAGTCGACTCGCTCAACGTCGCCGCGGCGAGCGCCGTCGCGCTGTGGGAGCTGGGGCGCGGGCGGCGCTGAGCTCGACGGGCAGCGCGGGTTCACGCTCGCTGCGCCGCGGTCCGACACCGGCGGCCGCGCCTTCGCGTGCCGGCGCCGCGCCGTCACATCGGGGTCTCGCGCGAGGCGAGCTTGTCGCGCGCGGGCGTGGTGCCGTCACATCGGCGTCTCGCGCGAAGCTAGCTTGTCGCGTGCCGGCGTCGTGCCGTCACATCGGCGTCTCGCGCGAGCCGCGCCTGTCGCGCGCGGGCGTGGTGCCGTCACATCGGCGTCTCGCGCGAAGCGGCGGCATCCCGGCCCGGTGCGAGCGTGACAACGGGGAGCGGCTCGGGGCGTTTGGCGGCGATGTGATCGCCCGACGACTGATGGCGCAGGCGTCGCAGCACCCACGGCACGAGGTACGACCGAGCCCAGACCAGGTCTTTCTCGCGCGCGGCACGCCAGGTGGTGGCCGCGAGGGCCTCGGGCTGCCGGGGCTGCAGATCGTTCGGCACGTTCAACGAGCGCAAGACCATGCGCGCCACCTCGTGGTGACCGAGCGCGTTGTAGTGCAGGCGGTCGTCGTCGAAGAACCGCATGTCCTGCACCTCTTTCAAGCCCCACTGGTCGGCGACGACGCAGTCGTGGGCGTCGGCGATCGCGCGGATGTTCTCGTTGTAGATCGCGACCTTGCCCCGGATGCCACGGAACACGGGCGTGAACTCCGTGTCGACGGCCGTGAACACGACGACGGTGGCATTGTCGCGGCGCAGGCGTACCACGGCGTCTTCGAACTGCCTCGCGACGGCGTCGGGATCGCTGCCGGGACGGATGACGTCGTTACCCCCGGCCGAGAAAGTGATGAGGTCGGGCTTGAGGGCGAGAGCGGGCTCGATCTGGTCGGCGACGATCTGCCCGATCAGCTTCCCTCGGACCGCGAGGTTGGCGTACGCGAAGTCGTCGACCTGCGCGGCGAGCACCTCGGCGACGCGATCGGCCCAGCCGCGGTGGCCGCCGTCGGGCAGCGGGTCGCCGATGCCCTCGGTGAACGAATCGCCGAGGGCGACATAGCGGCGCCAGGGATGCGGGCCGGGGTTGTCGGGCGAGGGCGAGGTGCGGGGCGAGTGCGGATCGAGTGTCATCGAAACCTCCACCTCCAGGCTAACCCCGGCCTCCGACATCGCGAGGGCGCGGTCTCGGCCGGCGGTCGTCGGTCCGTCGCGGCACCGCTCGGAGGCCGCGCGCGTCGCGCTACAGCCGTGCACGACGCAGGAGTTCCGGACGGGCCCGACACGCCGCGCCCCCGAATCCGATGCCGAGCCGGGGCTGGGGTGTCGAATGTCCTGCGTTGTGCACGCCCCGCGGTCGCCGACCGGGAGAGCGGCGACGGCCGACGGTCCACACCCCGCGTCGGGGAGCGTGCGGGTGACCTATCGTTGATGTTCGCGCTCGCGAGGAAAGGAGGGTCGATGCTGGAAGAAGAAGCCCGCACCTCGAACCTCCCGCATCCGGATGCCGCGACCTCGGCACCGCGCATCGCCAGTCCCGGCCCGGTCGCGAGTCCCGGCCCGGTCGCGAGTCCCGGCCCGGTCGCGAGCCCCGGCCCGGTGGCGAGCCTTGGCCGGGTCGCCAGTCCCCGCCCGGTCGCGAGCCCCGGACCCGCGGCATCCGTCTCCGCCGCCTCGGCAATCCCGCCCGCTCCCGTGGCATCCTCGCCCGCCCCCGCGGCATCCACCCCGCCCGCACCGGCGAGCCCCGCCCCCGCGGCATCCATCCCCCTCGATCCGGCCCACGCCACCGCCCCCGTGGCCGACCACCCCGTCCCGGGCGACGCCCCGTCGCCCGTCGACGGCGTCGAACCCCACTTCGGCTCGTTCGCCGCCGAGCACCTCTCGCCGTCGTTCCCGCAGCGCGCGCCGTGGGGAACCGCCCAGCGCCTCCGCGCCTGGCAGGCCGAGGCGCTCGACCTCTACTTCGGCCTCGACGGACCCGACGGCGAGGGCAAGGGTCCGCGCGACTTCCTCGCCGCCGCCACCCCGGGCGCCGGCAAGACGACGTTCGCCCTGCGCCTGGCATCCGAGCTCATGCGCCGCCGCGTCGTCGACCGCATCGTCGTCGTCGCCCCCACCGAGCACCTCAAGACCCAGTGGGCCGAGGCGGCCGCGCGCGTCGGCATCCGTCTCGATCCGTTCTTCTCCAACCGCCACGCCACGCCCTCGCGGCAGTACCACGGCGTCGCGGTCACCTACGCCCAGGTCGCGGTCAAGGCCGAGGTGCACCAGCGCCTGACGATGGATGCCAGAACCCTCGTCATCCTCGACGAGGTGCACCACGGCGGCGACGCCCTCAGCTGGGGCGATGCGCTGCGCGAGGCCTACAGCCGTGCCACCCGCCGCCTGCTGCTGTCGGGAACGCCGTTCCGCAGCGACACCGCGCCGATCCCGTTCGTGGAATACCACCCGAACGCCAAGGGCATCCGCCTCTCCCGCACCGACTACGCCTACGGCTACAAACGGGCCCTCGAAGACGGCGTCGTGCGCCCTGTGTTCTTCCTCGTCTACGCCGGTCAGATGCGCTGGCGCACCAAGGCGGGCGAAGAGATGGAGGCCCAGCTCGGGCAGGACAACACCAAGGACATCACCTCGCAGGCCTGGCGCACCGCGCTCGATCCGAACGGCGATTGGATCCCGGCCGTCCTCCGCTCCGCCGACCGTCGACTCACCGAGGTGCGCGAGACGGTTCCGGATGCCGGGGGCCTGGTCATCGCGACCGATCAGACCGCCGCGCGGGCGTACGCGGCCATCCTCGAAGACATCAGCGGCGAGAAGGTCACCGTCGTGCTCTCCGACGAGGCCGAGGCCTCGGGCCGTATCGAGACGTTCTCGAAGGGCACGAGCCGCTGGATGGTCGCCGTCCGCATGGTGTCGGAGGGCGTCGACGTTCCGCGCCTCGCCGTCGGGGTCTATGCGACGAGCGCCTCGACGCCGCTCTTCTTCGCCCAGGCCATCGGGCGTTTCGTGCGCGCTCGCCGCCGCGGCGAGACGGCCAGCGTGTTCCTGCCGAACGTGCCGCAGCTACTCGCGCTCGCCGGCGAGATGGAGGCGCAGCGCGAGCACGCCCTCGACCGCGACAGCGACGCGGACGATCAGTGGAACGCCGAAGAAGATTTGATGGATGCCGCCGAGCGCGAGGACAAGGCCTCCGATGCGCTCGAGCAGGAGTTCGAGTACCAGGCTCTCGGCTCGCTCGCCCACTTCGACCGCGTGATGTTCGACGGGCAGGAGTTCGGTCAGCTCGCCGTGCCGGGAACCATCGAGGAGGAGGAGTTCCTCGGCATCCCGGGTCTGCTCGAACCCGAGCAGGTGCACGAGGTGCTGATGTCGCGCGCGACCCGGCAGTCGCGGCACCGCTCCACCCGCGAGGCGACCGAGAAGGAGAACGGCGTCGAACCGCCCAGCGTCGACGACGGCGGGCTCCCGGCGCCGCTGCACCGCACGCTGAAAGAGCAGCGGCAGCTGCTGAACACGATGGTCGGCCTGTACGCGCGTCAGAGCGGCGAGCCGCACGGTCTCGTGCACGCCGAGCTCCGGCGCATCTGCGGCGGTCCCGCCGTGTCGCACGCGACCGTCGCGCAGCTGCAGGCGCGCATCGACGTGCTGCGCAAGCGCGTGCACTCCTGACCCCGGCGCAGCTGATCTGCGGTGCGGTTGATGCGCGGCGCGGCGTCTACCCGCGGCGCGGCGTCGACCCGCAGCGCGGCCTGCTCGCGGCGCTGCCGACCCGCGGCGCGGTTGACCCCGGCGCACGTCTCGCAGCGTCGCCCGGCATCCCTGTTTCGCGGACCCGAAACCCTGGCATCCACCCCTCACGTTCCGCGGGAACGCGGGCTTCGGAAGCCCGAAATGCTGTCAGTTTGGATCGACGCGCCCGGGGGAGCGCGGTCGCCTCATTACGGTTGTGGGCGACCCGAAGGAGCCCGCGTGACGACCCTCGCCACACCCACCGCCCGTGACCGCCGCCGCTGGGCGCGCTATCTCGTCGACGAGCGCGCCGAGGCCCGTGTGTACCGCGAGTTGGCGTCCCGCCGCACGGGCGAGGAGCGCGACATCCTGCTCGCCCTCGCCGAGGCGGAGGGGCGTCACGAGCAGCATTGGATCGACCTGCTCGGCGAGCAGCCGCAGCGCCTGCCGCACCCCGGGGTCGGAACGCGGATGCTGTCGTGGATGGCCCGCCGCTTCGGCTCGATCTTCGTGCTCGCCCTCGCCCAGAACGCCGAGGCCCGTTCGCCCTACGCCGACGAGCCCTACGCCACCGCCGCGATGGCCGCCGACGAGCGCGTGCACCATGAGGTCGTGCGCGGCCTCGCCGCCCGCGGCCGCCGACGCCTCTCGGGCACCTTCCGCGCCGCGGTGTTCGGCGCCAACGACGGCCTGGTGTCGAACCTCGCCCTGGTGATGGGCGTCGGGGCGACCGGCGTCGCCCCGAGCTTCGTGCTGTTCAGCGGGATCGCGGGCCTGCTGGCGGGAGCCCTGTCGATGGGCGCGGGCGAGTTCGTCTCGGTCCGCTCGCAGCGGGAGCTGCTCGAAGCCACGGAAGAGAGCGACTTCGCCGACGCGGCCCTGCCGCACCTCGATCTGGATGCCAACGAGCTCGCCCTCGTGTACCGCACGCGCGGCATGGATCCGGATGCCGCACTGACCAAGGCCCGCGAGGTCGTCACGGCCGCGCAATCCGGCACCGCCCCGGCAGCCGCCGCACCGGGGAAGAGCGCGCACGACGTCGTCGGCAGCGCGTGGGGCGCGTCGATCTCGAGCTTCCTGTTCTTCGCCTCGGGTGCGATCATCCCGGTGCTGCCCTGGATCTTCGGCATGAGCGGCCTCGGTGCGGTCGTGCTCGCTCTCGTGCTCGTCGGCATCGCGCTCATGGCCACCGGTGCCATGGTGGGGCTGCTCTCGGGTGCGTCGCCGCTCAAGCGCGGGCTGCGCCAACTCGCGATCGGCTTCGGTGCCGCCGCCATCACGTACGTGCTCGGCCTGCTGTTCGGAGTCTCCGCGGCCTGACGAGCGCCGCCGCCGCGGCTGGGCCGGTGACGTCGACTCGCGGCGGCGACTCGACCGGTGCCGCCGCCTCGACCGGCTGCGCCGCCTCGACCGGCGCAGCCGCCTCGACCGGCGCAGCCGCCGAGAAACGCTGTTTGCGTCGAGACACGCGGTGTTGTGGCGTTTCTCAGGGCAGACGGCGTTTCTCGCGCGGGGGCAGCGACTCGACCGGCGGCGTCGGCGCCACGGCGGGGCCGGCGACAGCGGCTCGACCGGTGTCGCCGTCGAGAAAACGCCACTCGCGTCGAGACACACGACATCGTGGCGTTTGTCAGAGCGGATAGCGTTTCTCGCGCGGGGCGGCTCGGCCGGTGCGGCCGACAAACGGAGTTTGCGTCGAGACACGCGGCGTCGTGGCGTTTCTCAGCGCGAACGGCGTTTCTCGCGCGGGGTAGCGCCGCCGCCGCGGCGGGGCCGGCGACAGCGGCTCGGTCGCGCCGCCGCCGAGAAACGCTGTTGGCAACGAGACACGCGTCGTTGTGGCGTTTCTCGCCGCGAATAGCGTTTCTCGCGGAGGGCTGCGGCTCCGCTGCCGCGCCGCCGCCGGCGACGGAGCGCAGGAACGGGCGGAGCGCGGGGTCGGCGTCAGCCGCGCGTCGCCGCCGCCACCCGCGCGGCCTCGCGCACCGCACCGACGTTTTTGCGCCCCGCGCGGGATCCGGCGAGCTTGGCCGTGATGTGCTCGCGCACCGTCACGGGGTCGTACACCGCCGGCGCCTCGGGCGTCACGAAGTGCGGCAGCGGTGCGATGACGGCATCCGCGTTGCCGTCGTGGAAGAAAGCCGCCGACCGCCGCCGCTCGATCGTGCCGTCGATGACGGGCGGCTTCACCCGGTGCAGCGTCGACAGCCACTTGTCGTTGGTCAGCCGCGCGGCCACGTCGCCGAGGTTGACCAGCAGCGCGCCCTCGGCGGGTGCGACGTCGTTCCACGAGCCGTCCAGGCCGAGCACCTGCAGGCCCGCGACCCGATCCGCCCACAGCACCGTGACGAGGCCGAAGTCGGTGTGCTCGCCCATCCCCGTCAGCTCGGCGCCGAGCTCGATCGACCCCGGCGGCAGGGCGTAGTTGTTCATGCGCAGCACGTCGATCGAGTGCCCCGTGATGCCCTCGAAGAAGTCGTCGGGCACACGCAGCGCCGCCGCGAACACGCGCGTCAGCGTCCGGGCCACGCGCCGTGCTTCGTCGTAGTAGGCGGTGACGGCCGGCTCGAAGGCCGGGGCCTCATCGGGCCACGTGTTCTCGGCGTAGTCCGCGGGCGTCGCTGACGTCTCCGGATACTCCCGCCACGACGTCCCCACGTTGAACGCCTCGAAGAAGTCGTTCATGCGCGTGACGGGGTCGACGCCGAGGCTGTAGCTCAGCGACTCGCTCTTCGGCGGGCTGTATCCGCGGTTCTCGGACCCCGGACGCACATACCGCTTCTTCTCGTCCAGCGGCAGCGCGAAGAACGCGTCGAGCGCGCCCGTGAAGTCATTCAGCACCGCATTCGGGATGCCGTGCCCCACCACCTGCATGAACCCGACGGTGCGGCACGCGTGGTCGACGGCGGCGACCACCGCCGCGCGCGCATCGGGCGAGCCGGGACCCACCCACGCGGAGATGTCGATCGTGGGCACGCGGAAAGCAGGCATGTCTCGACGCTAAGCGCGACGTGTCACACCCGTGTTTCGGGGGAGTCACGCACGCGTGGATGCCGGGACGCGAGGCGCGAGGGGGACTTTTCCCCACCGCCCCTCCACCCGCCGCTACGCGGCGCGCGGAGCCTCCGGCGGCGTGGGCCCAACCCAGAACGGGTTCGCGGCCGACCCTTCCGCAGACAACGAAGAAGGCCCCGGGATGAACCCGGGGCCTTCTTCGTTCTGTGCGCGAGGGGGGACTTGAACCCCCACGCCCGTTAAAGGGCACTAGCACCTCAAGCTAGCGCGTCTACCTATTCCGCCACCCGCGCATCTGGGTGAATTGTCGCTTGCGCAACGAGGAACGACATTACCACGCCGCGAAGCCCCACTCGAACCGGCGACGCAGCCCGGGCGCGTCCGAGCGCGCCGCCCACAGGGGGCCGCGTCGTCCACCGGCCGGCCGCCCGTCCTCCCCAGGGTGCCGCGGCGAGCGAACCGAGGGACACGCGACGGGAGTCGTCCTCGCGTCCCGGTACGGTAGTGCGCATGTCCGAGCCCGAAAACGTCGTCCCCGAGGTCGCGCGCATCGCGTCCGATCTCATCCGGTTCGACACCTCGAACTACGGCGGAGGCCGGTCGAACGGCGAGCGCGAGGCGGCCGAGTACGCCGGCGCCTACCTCGAAGCACTCGGTCTCGACACCGATTACTACGAGCCCGTCGAGCGCCGCACGAATGTCTGCGCCCGCGTTCCCGGCCGCAACCCCGACAAGCCCGCGCTCGTGCTGCACGGCCACCTCGACGTCGTGCCCGCCGTCGCCGACGACTGGAGCGTCGACCCCTTCGCCGGCGAGATCCGCGACGGCATCCTATGGGGCCGCGGAGCGGTCGACATGAAGAACATGGATGCCATGATCCTCACCGCCGTCGCCGACCTGCTGCGGACGGGCGAACAGCCCGAGCGCGACGTGATCGTGACGTTCTTCGCCGATGAGGAGAACGGTGGCGTCGAGGGCTCGGGCCGGGTGGTGAAGGACCGTCCCGAATGGTTCGCCGGGGCCACCGAGGCCATCAGCGAGGTGGGCGGGTACTCCATCGCCGTCGGCGACCGGCGCGCCTACCTGCTGCAGGTCGGCGAGAAGGCGCTGCTGTGGATCAAGCTGGTCGCACGAGGTCGGGCCGGTCACGGCAGCCGCCTGCACCCCGACAACGCGGTCACCCGTCTCGCCGAAGCGGTCGCGGCTCTCGGACGCACGGAATGGCCCATCCGGCTCACCGACACCACGACCGCCCTGCTGGCGGGGCTGGCGCAGATCACTGGTGACGACGCGGACGACCCCGACGCGCTCGCGCAGCGCACCGGCGCGGCGGCGAGCTTCGTCCAGTCCACCCTGCGCACCACGACGAACCCGACGGGCCTGACCGCCGGCTACAAGCACAACGTGATCCCCGACCGCGCCGAAGCGCTCATCGACGTGCGGGTCCTGCCCGGCACCGAGGAGGCCGCTCTCGCCGACATCCAACGGATCGTCGGTGATGGCGTCGACATCGAGATCGTGCATCGCGACATCGGTCTCGAGGTGCCCTTCGCCGGAGGCCTGGTCGACGCGATGGTCGCGCAGCTCGGCCGCCACGACCCGGGCGTCCCCGTCATCCCGTACCTGCTGGGTGCGGGAACCGACAACAAGGCCCTCTCCACGCTCGGAATCTCCGGTTACGGATTCGCGCCGCTGCGACTTCCCGCCGATCTCGACTTCACCGGAATGTTCCACGGTGTCGACGAGCGCGTCCCCGTCGACGCGCTCGAGTTCGGTCGACGTGTTCTCGCCGACCTTCTCCGGACGTACTGAAGGACCGCATGCATATCTTCGAGGTCATCATCCTCGGGCTCGTTCAGGGCCTCACCGAATTCCTCCCCATCTCCTCCAGCGCGCACCTGCGCATCGTGGGCGAGTTCCTCCCGTCGCAGACCGACCCCGGCGCGACCTTCACCGCCATCACGCAGATCGGCACCGAGCTCGCCGTCCTGATCTACTTCCGCGCGAAGATCGCCCGCGTCATCTCGCGGTGGTTCCTCTCGCTCAGCGGCAAGGTGCCGCGCAACGACCCCGACGCCCGCATGGGCTGGCTCGTCATCATCGGCACCATCCCCATCGCCCTCCTCGGCGTGCTGCTGCAGAGCCTGATCCGCGACAACTTCCGCAGCCTCTGGATCACCGCTGTCGTGCTGATCGTCTTCGGCATCCTGCTGGGTCTCGCCGACCACTACGGCAAGCGCCGCCGCGACCTCGACGACCTCACCTACCCGCACGGCGTGGCGTACGGTTTCGCCCAGGCGCTCGCCCTCGTCCCCGGCGTCTCGCGCTCGGGCGCGACGACGACGCTGGGTCGGGCGCTCGGCTACAAGCGCACCGCCGCGGCCGAGTACTCGTTCCTCCTGGCCGTGCCCGCCGTGTTCGCCAGCGGGCTGTACGAGCTCTACAAGAGCTTCGACGAGGGCACCGGACCCTACAACCTGGGCGAGACGGCCATCGCGACGATCATCGCGTTCGTCGTCGGCTACCTCGTCATCGCCTTCCTCATGCAGTACCTCAAGCGCGGCAGCTTCCTGCCGTTCGTGATCTACCGCGTGGCGCTCGGCATCCTCATCATCGTGCTGCTGCTGCTCGGGGTGGTGCCGGCCGAGTCGGCCATCATGGCCGGCTGACCCGACCCCTTCCCTCCACCGGCGCCGAGCCTCGCGGAGACGGATGCCACGGCACCCGCCGCTCTGCAGGGCTCGGCGCTGTCGTTCCTGGCGAAGCGCGGAGACGCACGCCGCGGCGTCCGTCCTCCGCAGGGCTCGCCGTCGCTTCTGCTGAACGCGGAGACGCACTGCAGGGCATCCGCCGCTCCGCCAGGCTCGGCGCCGTCGTTCCTGCCGAAGGGCGAAGATGGATGCCACGGCCTCCGCGCCCCGCAGGGCTCGGCGCTGTTGCTCCGGCCGAACGCGGAGCTGGATGCCACGGCCTCCGCGCCCCGCAGAGCTCAGCACCGTCGTTCCTCCCGAGACGGCGGCTCAGCCCTCGCGCGAGCGATCAGGCGGGCGGGACGTGCTCGCGCTCGTTCGGCCCCGTCGGCCGTCGGCCGAGTCCGCCCCGACGACAAAGCGAAGGCCCGCCCCCGACACGGGGGCGGGCCTGTCTGCATCCGGGATCAGAACCCGATCGCGGCCCGGTAGCGCGGCTTGTGGCCGGTGCGGATACCGGTGACGCTCGGCTTGTTCTCGTACACGCCGGCGCCCCAGTTGCCCTCGACGAGCACGGGGCCGTCGGGGCCGACGACGATGTCCCAGCCGACGTACTGCACTTGGGGCACGACGCGCGCGACCTGGTCGACGAACGCCTTGACCTCGTCGATCATCGGCAGCTGGAAGTCGGCGATGCGCACGCCCGAGTCGGGGTGCACCTCGTGCACATGGCCGTGGGAGTCGTAGCCGGCGCCGAGGGCGCGGCCGTCGTCGTCGAGCATCGTGTAGAAGCCGCCGAAGGTCATCTGGTCGCTGACGGCGCCGCGGCCGAACTTCTGCGCCATCGCGAGGATATGGGTCTTCCGTCCGTCGAAGAACGCCGTCACGCGCGTGGTGTTGACGGTGCCGGGGCAGACGGCCGCCAGGTCGTCGTGCTGGCGGATGACCTCTTCGACGAGGATCTCGCCGCGCTCGAGCAGTCCGCGGTGGAAGGCCCCCCAATCCTCGACCTCGGCGGCGTGGTAGCGGTGCACGCCGGTGCCGGCCTGGCCCACCGGCTCCTTGGTGACGACGGTGCCGAGGCGCTCGGTGAACGCGCGCAGCTCGTCGGCGTTGTCGGCATCCACCACCATCCAGTCCCGGCGCAGGAACTCGCTGAAGCGGCGGTCGAAAGCCACCTTGTCCTGGAAGATGCCGCGGAAGTCGGGGTGGTCGTACTTCTGAGAGATCTGGTTCGACACCGGGTGCGTCATGTAAGTCGCACGCTCGGCCGGGGTGAGGATGGCGAAGTCGTAGTCGATGTAGTCCTGGAACCCGACGTTCTTCACACCCGCCTGGAAGAGCATGTCGGCGACGACCAGCGGCATGGCCTTGCCGTGCTGAGCCGAGGCCTCTTTGGCCCGTTCGATCACCGAGCCCACATCGATGCGGCGGGCGCGATCGGCGAGGTAGCGCAGACGGGTGACGGGGGAGAAGCCCTGGCTAGGCATGCACGCTCCGGGGTCGGGGATCACGGACCCCGTTAGTCTAGATGCGTGACCTTCACGCTCCCTGCCCGCACGCCCGGGGCCGGGGGAGTCGCCCCCGTGGCCCTCGTCTCCGAGGCCGCGCTGCGCCACAACGCTCCGCGGGCGGTGGGCGGCGACGACGACGTTCTCGCCGCCGACGGGTGGGGCCACGGCGCCCGGTGGGTGGCATCGGTGCTGTCCGATCTGGGGATGGATGCCGAGGGCCTCGACGCCGCGACGCTGTTCGGCCTGCCGGGCTCCGACGTTCGGCCGGTGCTGTCGTTGCGCGGGCGCGCGCTCGGAACGAAGCCGCTGCTGCGCGGCGAGGGCGTCTCGTACGGCTACACCCATCGCGCGGCGCGCGACAGCACCGTCGCGCTCGTGACGGGGGGCTACGCGCAGGGCGTCGTGCGCTCGCTCGGCAATGCCGCGACCGTCGCGATCGACGGGCGCCGCCACCCGATCGTGGGCCGAGTGGCCATGGACGTCTGCGTCGTCGATGTCGGCGACGCACCCGTGGCGCGCGGGGCGGAGGTCGTGTTCTTCGGCGATCCGCGGCGCGACGAGCCCTCCCTGGCGGAGTGGACGGATGCCACGGGCTGGACCGCGGCCGAGATCGTCGCCGCGGTGGGTGCGCGAGCCGATCGCCGGGTGTCCGCATGAGTGCCGAATACCGCGTCGACCTGGACGCCTTCCGTCGCAACCTCCGCCGTGTACGCGAGGCTGTCGCCCCGGCGGCGCACATGCTCGTCGTGAAAGACGATGCGTACGCCCACGGTCTCGAGACGCTGGTGCGCCGGGCGTGGGACGAGGGCGTCCGCTGGTTCGGGGCGTTCGACGTCGCCACCGGCGCGGCCGTCCGCGCGATCACCGGACCCGACGCGCGCATCTTCGTCTGGCTCATCGGCGGTGTCGACGACCTGCGCGCCGGCATCGCCGCCGACCTCGACCTCGGCATCGGCGACGAGGCGCTGCTCGACGACCTCGCGGGATCGCCGGCCGCGTCGGCCCGCGTGCACCTGAAGGTCGACACGGGCCTGCACCGCAACGGCATCCGCCCGGAGCGCTGGGATGCCGCGCTCGCGCGTACCGCCGAGCTCGTCGATCAGGGCCGAGCCGTTCTCGAGGGGATCTGGTCGCACATCTCCGAAGCGTCGGATGCCGACGACGACGACGCCCGCGCGCTCTTCCTCTCCGCGCGTGACGCGGCGCGCGCCGCCGGCCTCGAACCCCGTTTCTCGCACCTCGCCGCGAGTGCCGCCGGCTTCGCCCGCGGGGAGTTCCGCGAAGATCTCGTGCGCGTCGGCGCGTTCTCGTACGGCATCCGCCCCGCCGGCGGCCCGGGTGAGGTGGAGCTCGGCATCGAGCCCATCGCGGCTCTGGTCGCCACCGTCATCGCCGTCGACCCGGCGGGTGTGCATCTCGACGTCGGCAGCCTGCACGGTCTCCCGAGCGCCCTGAGCGGGCGGTTCGACGTCATCACTCCCGCGGGCCCGCGCCGCGTAGAGGCCATCGGTGCGACCTCGACGGCCCTCGCCCCGTGGGACGACGCGCGGGTCGGCGACGAGATCACCGTCTTCGGGCGGGGCGCCTTGCGAAGCGCGACCGATCTCGCCGAGCTGATCGATACCATCGGCGAAGAGATCGCGCTGCGCGTCTCGCCGTCGATACCCCGGGTGTACGCGGGCTGAGACGCAGAACGGGCCCCGCCTCACTCGCGAAGGAGTGAGCAGGACCCGTTGCTGACGGAGGGCTCAGTCGGTTGAGGTGAGTCGCGCCGTCTCGTCGTGCCATGAGGTCGCGACGCTGCGGAGCTTCTCCTCGTACTTGCGGCCGTGGTGGGCGCAGAACAGCAGCTCGCTGCCGTTCACCTCCGCGGCGATGTAGGCCTGTGCGCCGCAGGAGTCGCAGCGATCCGCCGCCGTCAGGCGGTGGTCGAGAACGGTCGCGTCGGGTGCAGTCGTGGTGGTCATCTCGGGTGCCCTCCTCATGTGGTCGTGGGCGAGTCTCCATATACAACCACGCGGATGTTTCCCCTATGCCGCGCCTTGATCACATTTCGCTGTGCGCGTACGGTAGCCCAGCCCCGCTGTGTGTCTGGCAGGCGATGTCGGTGGCCCCGATTACGCTGGCTAACCGTGACGTCCGAGTACTCCGCCCACCACCTGCAGGTCCTCGAGGGTCTCGAGGCCGTGCGCAAGCGCCCCGGCATGTACATCGGCTCCACGGACTCCCGCGGCCTCATGCACTGTCTGTGGGAGATCATCGACAATTCCGTCGACGAGGCGCTCGCCGGTCACGGCAGCCGCATCGACATCGTCCTCCACGCCGACGGCAGCGTCGAGGTGCGCGACCGCGCGCGCGGCATCCCCGTCGACGTCGAGCCGCGCACGGGCCTCACCGGCGTCGAGGTCGTCTTCACCAAGCTCCACGCCGGCGGCAAGTTCGGCGGCGGCTCGTACGCGGCATCCGGTGGTCTGCACGGTGTGGGCGCGTCGGTCGTGAACGCCCTGTCGGAGCGCCTCGACGTCGAGGTCGACCGCGGCGGCAAGACCTACGCGATGTCGTTCCACCGGGGTGAGCCCGGCCTCTTCGCGGGCTCCGGCCCCGATTCGCCCTTCACCCCGTTCGAGCGCAGCAGCGAGCTGCGGGTCGTGGGCAAGGCCCCTCGCGGGGTGACGGGCACCCGCATCCGCTACTGGGCCGACCGGCAGATCTTCACGAAAGACGCCGCCTTCGGTCACGACGAGCTGGTGCAGCGCGTGCGTCAGACGGCGTTCCTCGTGCCGGGGCTCGAGATCGTCGTGCTCGACGAGCGTGCCGACGAGCACGTCGAGACGAGCTACCGCTTCGACGGTGGTATCTCGGAGTTCGCCGACTTCCTGGCGCCCGACGCCGCGGTCACCGACACCTGGCGCCTGACCGGCACCGGAACTTTCACCGAGACCGTCCCGGTGCTGCAGGCGGGTGGGTCGATGGTTCCCACCGAGGTGCAGCGCGAGTGCGAGGTCGACATCGCCGTGCGGTGGGGCACCGGCTACGACACCACGACCCGTTCGTTCGTGAACATCATCGCCACGCCCAAGGGCGGCACGCACCAGCAGGGCTTTGAGCAGGGACTCATGAAGGTGCTGCGCGCCCAGGTCGAGCAGAACGCCCGCAAGCTCAAGGTCGGAAACGACAAGATCGAGAAAGACGACCTGCTCGCCGGGCTCACCGCGGTGCTGACGGTCCGCCTGCCGGAGCCGCAGTTCGAGGGCCAGACCAAAGAAGTGCTGGGCACCCCCGCGGTGCGGCAGATCGTGGCATCCGTCGTGCAGAAAGAGCTCGCGGCACGCTTCGCGTCGGTCAGGCGCGACGACAAGACGCAGACCGCGCAGCTGCTCGAGAAGATCGTCTCCGAGATGAAGGCGCGCATCTCGGCGCGCACGCACAAAGAGACGCAGCGGCGCAAGAACGCGCTCGAGTCGTCGTCGCTGCCGTCGAAGCTCGTCGATTGTCGCTCGAACGACGTCGACAACTCCGAGCTGTTCATCGTCGAAGGAAACTCGGCGCTCGGCACCGCGCGCGACGCCCGCAACAGCGAGTACCAGGCGCTGCTGCCGATCCGCGGCAAGATCCTGAACACGCAGAAGGCCTCGATCAGCGACATGCTGAGCAACGCCGAGTGCGCGTCGATCATCCAGGTCATCGGCGCGGGGTCGGGGCGCTCCTTCGATCTCAGCGCCGCGCGCTACGGCAAGATCATCCTCATGAGCGACGCCGATGTCGACGGCGCGCACATCCGCACCCTGCTGCTGACCCTGTTCTTCCGGTACATGCGGCCGCTCGTCGAGGCCGGTCGCGTGTTCGCCGCCGTCCCGCCGCTGCACCGCGTCATCGTGATGAACCCCGGGTCCAAGCCGAACGAAACGATCTACACCTACAGCGAGCAAGAGCTGCACGCCCTGCTCGCGCGCCTCAAGAAGGCGAACAAGCGCTGGCAGGAGCCCATCCAGCGGTACAAGGGCCTCGGAGAGATGGATGCCGATCAGCTCGCGACCACCACGATGGACCGCGCCGGGCGCACCCTGCGACGCGTCCAGGTGAAAGACATGGAGGGCGCCGCGCAGGTGTTCGACCTGCTGATGGGCAGCGAGGTCGCGCCCCGCCGCGAGTTCATCGTCGACTCGAGCGACCGGCTCGCGCGGGAGAGCATCGACGTGTGAGCCTCGCCCGCGGTGGCGCAAGCGGGCCCCGAACGCCCGTGAGGACGAACAGCCCGGCTGGGCGTGCGCGGGCGAGCCGCGGTCAGCGCACGGCGGTGCCGATCGCGCCGACCGCCGCGTCGAGGGGCTGACCCGAGGCATCGCGCTTCGCGCCCGTGTCCGGCAGCGTCCGCACCGATCCGTCGGCGCCCACGGCCCGCGGCTCGGTGCCGACCCACGCGAGCACGAGGGCGTCTTCGCCGCGCAGCAGGCGCTGCGCACGCACGCCGCCGGTGGCTCGACCCTTCGCGGGGAACTCGGTGAAGGCCGACACCTTGGCGCTGCCGGCGTCCGTTCCGGGCAGCGCCGCCGAGGAGCCGGCGATCGTCACCACGACGGCGTCGAAGGCCGAGGCCCCCACGACCGCGAAGGCGATCACGCGAGCACCGTCGGAGAGACGGATGCCGGCCATTCCGCCGGCCGAGCGTCCCTGCGGCCGAACGGACGAGGCGTCGAAGCGCAGCAGCTGAGCGTCGCTGGCCACGAACACCAGCTCGGCGTTGTCGCCGGCGAGAGCCGCGCCGACCACCCGGTCACCGTCGCGGAGCCCGATGATCTCGATCTCGTCCTTCGCGCCGAGCTCGCTCGCGGCGACCCTCTTCACGACCCCCTGCGCCGTGCCGAGGGCGATGATCGCCTGATCGCCGAGCGGAACGAGCGCGACGACCTCTTCGCCCTTGCCGAGGGTCAGGTACTGACCCACCCTCGTGCCCGCGGCCACCTGCACGGAGTTGGCGGGCACCGAGGGCAGGTCGACCGGCGAGAAGCGCACGAGACGGCCGGCCGAGGTGACCGCTCCGATGTCTCCGCGGGTGGTCGTGTCGACCGACGAGCGGATCGCGTCGTGCTTCGAGCGGCGCGTCGGAGCCACCACACCCCCGCCGGGTGCATCAGCGACGAGTTCGGCGCGCACCATGCGCCCGGTGGCCGAGAGGTACACGCGGCACGGGGCGTCGGCGATCTGCAGGTCGGCGGCGGCCGCGGCCTTCGCCGACCGCGGTTGCACCGGCCCGCCGTTCAGCAGCATCGTGCGCCGCGGGGTGCCGTACGCCTCCGCGGCGGCATCCAGTTCTCGGGCGACCTGCTGGCGCAGCAGCGTCTGGCTGCCGAGCAGCTCGACGAGCTCGGCGATCTCGGCGTTCAACTGGTCGCGCTCGGCTTCGAGCTCGATGCGGGAGAACTTCGTCAGGCGACGCAGTCGCAGCTCGAGGATGTACTCGGCCTGCGCGTGCGAGAGGTCGAACACCTCCTGCAGTCTCGTGCGCGCTGCCTCTCCGTCGTCGGAGGTGCGGATGACCTGGATGACCTCGTCGATGTCGAGGATCGCGATGAGCAGGCCCTCGACGAGGTGCAGGCGCTCGCGCTTGCGCGCCAGACGGTACTCGCTGCGCCGCGTGACGACGCGGATGCGGTGGTCGAGGTAGACGCGCAGCAGATCGCGGAGCCCGAGCGTCTGCGGCTGCCCGTCGACGAGCGCGACGTTGTTGATGCCGAACGAGTCCTCGAGCGGGGTCAGGCGGTAGAGGTGCTCGAGCACGGCCTTCGGGTCGAACCCGGTCTTGATGCCGATGACGAGGCGCAGACCGTGGTGGCGGTCGGACAGGTCGGTGACGTCGGCGATGCCCGTCAGCTTCTTGGCCTGAACGGCATCCTTGATCTTCTCGATGACGCGCTCGGCGCCGACGAGATAGGGCAGCTCGGTGATGACGATGCCGGTGCGCCGCGGGCCGAGCGACTCGATCGACGCCTTCGCGCGCGTCCGGAAGGTGCCGCGACCGCTGGTGTAGGCGTCTTTGATGCCGTCGAGGCCGACGATGATGCCGCCCGTCGGCAGGTCGGGGCCGGGGACGAACTCCATGAGCTCCTCCACCGTGGCATCCGGATGCTGGAGCAGATGCGTCGCCGCGGCCACGACCTCGATGAGGTTGTGCGGGGCCATGTTGGTGGCCATGCCGACCGCGATACCGGTCGCGCCGTTGACCAGCAGGTTGGGGAAGGCCGCGGGCAGCACCTCGGGCTGCTGGAACTGTCCGTCGTAGTTGGGGATGAAGTCGACGACGTCTTCGTCGAGGTTCTCGGTCAGGGCGAGGGCCGGGGGAGCGAGGCGGGCCTCGGTGTAGCGCGAGGCCGCGGGACCGTCGTCGAGCGACCCGAAGTTGCCGTGTCCGTCGACCAGCGGAACCCGCAGCGTGAAGTGCTGCGCGAGACGCACGAGTGCGTCGTAGATCGGGGCATCGCCGTGCGGGTGGAGCTTTCCCATCACCTCGCCGACGACGCGGGCGCTCTTGACGTGTCCGCGATCGGGGCGCAGGCCCATCTCGGCCATCTGGTAGAGGATGCGCCGCTGCACGGGCTTGAGTCCGTCCCGGGCGTCGGGAAGCGCGCGCGAGTAGATGACGGAGTAGGCGTACTCGAGGAACGACCCCTGCATCTCGGTCGAGACATCGACGTCTTCGATGCGCTCAGCGGTCGCGGAGGACGCGGAGGAGGAGGAACGGGAATCGGGCATGTGAACGGCCTCGGGTCGAGCGGGCGTCCGTGACGGACGGGGATCGGGTGTCGTGTGGAAGACTTGCCCCGATGTCACTCAGCCTACCGGCGGACCCGCCGCGTTCTCGGAGCCTCACCGGTGTGCTGGCGCAGTCCGTTGCCGCTCTCGAGGGCTCATCGGACTGGCTCCCGCCGGCCCGCAGTGTCATCGTCTTCCTCGTCGACGGCCTCGGTGCCCACAACCTGGCCGCCCGCCGCGGCCACGCGCGCTTCCTCGCGGCGGCCGGCGGTCGGCGCGACGTCGCGCGCACCGTCTTCCCCTCGACGACGGCCGCTGCCCTCACGAGCCTGCTGACCGGCGTCGACCCCGGCGTCCACGGCATCGTCGGGTACCGCACGCGGATCCCCGGCACTCTGATCGCGTCGAACCAGCTGCACGGGTGGGAGACCGACGGTTTGGATCCGCTCACCTGGCAGCGGGCGGAACCGCTCTTCGCCGCTCGTCCCGGTCGTGCCTTCGTGGTGTCGAAACCGAGCTACACCGGCACCGGCTTCACCGAGGCGACGCTGCGGGGGGCCGCGTTCTTTTCCTCCGACGACCTCGACGAGCGCGTGCGCATCGCCGCCGACCTGGCCGCGCGGCATCCGGGGTCCGTCACTTATCTCTACGCCCCCGAGCTCGACACCGCGGGGCATCGCGACGGCTGGGAGTCGGAGCGCTGGACCGACGCCCTCGAGCGCGTCGACGCCGCCGCGCGGCGACTCGCCGGACTCGTCGACGCCCGCACCGGCGTGCTCGTCACGGCCGATCACGGCATGGTCGACGTGCCCGCGCACAAGCACGTCCTGCTCCGCGGGGGCGATCACCTGCTCGACGATGTCGCCCTGCTCGGCGGGGAGCCCCGCATGCTCCACCTCTACACCCAAGAGGGGCGAGCGGATGCCGTGGCTGCGGCGTGGGCCGAGAGCGAGGCCGCGCGCGCCTGGGTCATGACGCGCGACGAGGCGATCGGCGCCGGGCTGTTCGGCGTGGTCGATGACGAGGTGCGACCCCGCATCGGCGACGTGCTCGTCGCCGCGCGCGGACGCACCGCGTACTACGACGACCGCGAGGCCGACAAGCGTCCGCAGAAAATGGTCGGCCAGCACGGTTCTCTCACCGACGAGGAGCGCACGGTTCCGCTCCTGCGCCTGGGGGCGTTCGCCTGAGGCGTGCGGATGCCGGGCACCCGGCATCCGTTCCGGTCACCGGTCCGCTGCGCGTCGATCAACCGGCCGCCGTCGGGCACCCGCTCGAGGGTGTCAGCTCTCGTCGGAGCGGGCGCCGAACACGATCTCGTCCCATGACGGCATGGACGGACGGCCCTTCGCGCGGCGCGCCGGATCGGGCTGCGTGCGCTCGGGCTCGGGGGCGGGCGTGTCGGGCTCGTCGACGTATCCCGGCTCGACGGCGTCGAACAGCGCCACGGGGGGACCGACCGGACGCAGCTCGGGCTCGACCTCGGTCGTGCCGGGCAGCGGCTCGCGCTGACCGCGACGACGGCGGAGCGCCTCGAGCAGGTCGGCCGTCTCGGACGACGTGACGGGGGCGTCGGGGGCGCGCTTGATCGCCGCGGCCTGCACGGCGGGGGCGACGGGGCCGGTGGCCTCGACACCCGGTTCGTCCTCGATGTCGAGGCGGCGCGGCCCGAACGAGCCGCTGTCGAAGCGGGACTCGTCTTTCTGCACGCTGTCGAGGGCGCGCAGACGCGGGATGAGCCCCTCGGGCAGCGAACCCTGGCGCGACAACTGGATCGCGTCGGCGTTCTGCGGCGAGAGCGTGCTGCGGCGCGGGTCGAAGCCCCACCGCGCGTCGTGATCGATGCCGTTGGCGGTGAACTCGAGCTTGACCATCCAGCTCGTGCCCTCCTTCCAACTCGTCCACCGCTCGGCCGAGGCGCCGGCCTCGGCGAGCTTGGCGCGGACCGCCGCGCCGAAGGTGATGGGGGCGTCGTGCTCGAGCGTGCCGCCGAGCAGCACCGGCACGGCGAGGGCTTGGCTGACGACGTGTTCGCGCTCGGCCAGCACCGGGCCCTCGAAACGCTCGACGTCTTCGACGCGCGCGTTCAACAGCGATGCGACCTCACGGGCCGACATGCCGGCCCGGATGTGCGCCTGGATCTCGCGAGGGCTGGGACGCGGGGCGCGGTCGTCGTCTTCGCGGTCCCGGCGGGCGCGGCGCGCTTCGGCGCGCAGCACCTCGTCGAGGGGGAGGGCGAAGCGCTCGCCCGCCTGGGTCGCCACGACGAGGACGTCATCCTCGGTTCCGATGACTTTGAGCTGTTCCATGCGAAACACCCCTCCGATCTGCGGTCAGCGCCCATGCTGACATGCGCGCGGCACGCTTCGGGGAATATCGCGGGCGCGCCGCGAGTTTCACGCCTGACCCGACACGCACACGCCTGCAAGAGCATTTGCTTATCGCAGACGTGTCATGCAAACTATGGCCGCCCGATCGGGCACCCGATGGGGCACGCACCACGAATTCCGGAAGTTGAGACCTGCACGCATGGCAACCGATTACGACGCACCGCGCAAGACCGAGGACGACAGCGAGTCGATCGAGGCCCTCAAGGAGCGCGTGCCCGACAAGGCGTCGGGGTCGATCGACAACGAGGATGCCGACAACCCCTCGGGCTTCGAACTGCCCGGCGCCGACCTCTCCGACATCGAGCTCGACGTCGTCGTCCTCCCCGCTCAGGAGGACGAGTTCACCTGCATGAGCTGCTTCCTCGTGAAGCACCGCTCGCAGATCGCAGAGGAGAGCGGCCCCGGCTTCATCTGCCTGGAGTGCGCAGCCTGACCTGAGCGCGCTGGATCGCCGCCACCAGGCGATCCGGCGTGCGGGTCGAGATGACCCACGACGGTGTCGGATCATCGGGGTCGGTGACCGGCACCACGACGATCCCGTCGATCCCACCCCGGATGACGTGCCACGCCCGGCGGTCGAGACCACTCCCGCGGGCCGTCCGGGCCTCCTCCGCGACGGCGCCGGTCGGGGTTCCGAGCAGTGCGACCGGGATGTGCGCCCGTCCCGCGCGCAACTCGCCGTCGCGCACCTCCACGACCGGCGACAGGGCGAGCAGGCCCGCCACGATCGCGACGGACACGATCAGGCCGATGAACAGGGCGAGAGTCGTGTCGAGCGGCGAGAACACCACGGCGGCCATCGGTCCGCACACGGCGGCGGCGACCAGGGCCCACAGAGACGGGCTGAGACGCTCGCGGTAGTCGGCTGCGGTGCGGATGCCGCACCCCCTCTTCTGCATTACCCTCGTGGGGTGACCGAAACGGTGGATGTCCTCATTGTCGCATCCGAGGCCCCGGTCTTCGCCCACCCGGGCGACGCCGGCGCCGACCTGACGGCTGCCGAAGCCGTCCGGCTGGAGCCCGGCCGCCGAGCACTCGTCTCGACCGGCGTACGCATCGCCCTCCCCGAGGGCTACGCCGCCTTCGTGGTGCCCCGCAGCGGCCTGGCGGCCAAGCACGGCATCACCATCGTCAACGCGCCGGGGACGATCGACGCCGGATACCGCGGCGAGATCAAGGTGGCGCTGCTGAACACCGACCTCGACGCCGCCTACGACATCGCGGTCGGAGACCGCATCGCCCAGCTCATCGTGATGCCCGTCCCGCCCGTGCGCTTCGTCCCCGTCGACGACCTGCCCGACAGCGTGCGCGGTGACGGCGGTTTCGGATCGAGCGGATACCAGAGCCTGCAAGGGAGCACCCGATGACCGACGACGAGACGCAGACCACCCCCGAGGTGGAACAGGCGGCCGCCCCTGCGGCACCGCCCGTCAAGAGCGCGCCCACCGACCGCGAGAGCGCGGGACCCTTCGACGAGTCCGAGGCGAACCCGGTGCGCCCCTACATCGACCTGGGCGGCATCAAGATCCTCCCGCGCGAGGGCCTCAACCTGCGCCTCGAGGTGGAGGAGCAGACCAAGCGCATCGTCGCCGTCGGTCTCGACTACGCCGACTCGACGCTGCAGGTGCAGCCCTTCGCCGCCCCCCGCACGAGCGGCCTCTGGGAAGAGACGCGCGAGCAGATCCGGCAGCAGGTGAAGCAGCAGGGCGGCCGTGTCGAGGAGCGCGAGGGTCCGCTCGGCCCCGAGCTGCTCGCCGAGGTCCCGGTTACGGGGGGCGCCGACGCCACCTCCAAGCGACTCGCCCGGTTCGTGGGCGTCGACGGTCCGCGATGGTTCCTGCGCGGCGTCGTCGGGGGAGCGGCGACAAGCGACATCGAGGCCGCGGCCGCGGTCGAAGACCTGTTCCGCTCCATCGTCGTCGTGCGGGGTACATCGCCGATGCCGCCGCGCGACCTGATCCCGCTCCGGATGCCGGCGACCCCCGGCACCGCATGAGCGACGATGCGACCAGGCCGGCGCCCGACGGCGACCGGGTACCGCTCGAGCCCCCCTCCGCCGCCGACAGCGTGGGTGCCGCCCTCGGCAACGCGGCGCGGCGCGCAGGGCTCGACCCCGCGGCGCACGGCTCCACCGGAGCAGCCGTGTGGTCGGCGATGGGCGGAGTGCGCGGCATCCTCGAATCGGTGCTGCCGTCGCTGGCGTTCGTCGTGCTGTTCACCCTCACGATCGACCCCGAGACGCGCCAGGGCAATCTGTGGCTGAGCCTCGGGGTGTCCGTGGGCCTCGCGGTCGTCTTCACGCTCGCGCGGCTGATCGCGAAGTCGCCGCCGAGCGCCGCGATCGGCGGGCTGCTCGCCACCGCCGGTGCCGCTGTGCTCGCGCTCGTGACGGGACGCGGGCAGGACAACTTCGTCTTCGGCTTCTTCACCAACGGCGCCTATGGCACCGCCTTCCTCGTCTCGGCTCTCATCGGCTGGCCGCTCATCGGGCTGGCCGCGGGTTACCTGCTGGGCGAGGGCACGCGGTGGCGGACGGACCGACGCAAGCGTCTGGCCTACACGTGGCTGTCGCTGGCGTGGGCGGCGCTGTTCGCGGCGCGGCTCATCGTGCAGCTTCCGCTGTATTTCGCGGGCGACGTCACCGCGCTGGGCACGCTGAAGATCGTCATGGGCCTGCCGCTGTTCGCCCCGATGCTCGCGGTGACCTGGCTCGTGGTGCGTTCTCTCTCGCCTCGGCGAGAGTCCTGATATTATCTTGACATCAAGATAAATCCGTCCTCCCGTACGGTTAGGTCGACCTTCCTGGAATCGGCCTCGCCACGCGGGGAAGATGGACGACAGCGGGCCGACGCCTGCGCATTCGCCGACGAAGGAGACGATCGTGTCCACGGTTGACAGCTTCGGTGCCAAGAGCACCCTGACAGTCGGCAGCACCGACTACGAGATCTTCCGTATCGACACGGTTGCCGGTCACGAGAAGCTCCCCTTCAGCCTCAAGGTGCTGCTGGAGAACCTGCTCCGCACCGAAGACGGCGCCAACGTCACCAAGGAGCAGATCGAGGCCCTCGGTTCGTGGGTGCCCACGGCAGACCCCGACACCGAGATCCAGTTCACGCCCGCGCGCGTGGTCATGCAGGACTTCACCGGTGTGCCGTGCATCGTCGACCTCGCCACCATGCGCGAGGCGGTCACCGCCCTCGGCGGAGACCCCAACAAGATCAACCCGCTCTCGCCCGCCGAGATGGTCATCGACCACTCGGTCATCGCCGACCTCTTCGGCAGCGAGAACGCCCTCGAGCGCAACGTCGAGATCGAGTACGAGCGCAACGGCGAGCGGTACCAGTTCCTCCGCTGGGGCCAGACCGCGTTCGACGACTTCAAGGTCGTCCCCCCGGGCACCGGCATCGTGCACCAGGTCAACATCGAGCACCTGGCCAAGGTCATCTACGACCGCACCGTCGACGGCGTGCTGCGCGCCTACCCCGACACCTGCGTCGGCACCGACTCGCACACCACGATGGTCAACGGCCTGGGCGTGCTCGGCTGGGGCGTCGGCGGCATCGAGGCCGAGGCGGCCATGCTCGGCCAGCCCGTGTCGATGCTCATCCCGCGCGTCGTCGGTTTCAAGCTCTCGGGTGAGATCCCCGCCGGCGTCACCGCCACCGACGTCGTGCTCACCATCACCGACATGCTGCGCAAGCACGGCGTGGTCGGCAAGTTCGTGGAGTTCTACGGCGAGGGCGTCGCGTCGGTGCCGCTGGCCAACCGCGCCACCATCGGCAACATGAGCCCCGAGTTCGGCTCGACCGCCGCGATGTTCCCCATCGACGACGTCACGCTCGACTACCTGCGTCTGACCGGCCGCGACGAGCAGACCGTCGCCCTCGTCGAGGCGTACGCCAAGGAGCAGAAGCTCTGGCACGACGCCGACCGTGAGCTCGTGTTCAGCGAGTACATGGAGCTCGACCTCTCGACGGTCGTCCCCTCGATCGCCGGTCCCAAGCGCCCCCAGGACCGCATCCTGCTGTCCGAGGCCAAGAACCAGTTCGAGAAGGACATCTTGAACTACGCCGGCGGCGCGGTGTCCGACTCGGTCGTCGACCTCGAGGTCGACGGCACGTTCCCGGCATCCGACCCGGGCTCCGTCCCCGGCGAGGAGCACGAGCACGTGACCGAGAGCGAGGTGCTGATCTCCTCCGGTCACCCCGCCAACGCGTCGAACCCCGTCAAGGTCACCACGCCCGAGGGCCAGTCCTACCTGCTCGACAACGGCGCGGTCACCCTCGCGGCGATCACGTCGTGCACGAACACGTCGAACCCCTCGGTCATGATCGCGGCGGGTCTGCTGGCCAAGAACGCCGTCGACAAGGGCCTGAAGCGCAAGCCGTGGGTCAAGACGACGCTCGGCCCGGGCTCCAAGGTCGTCACCGACTACTACGAGAAGTCCGGCCTCGACAAGGCGCTCGAGGGCCTCGACTTCTACACCGTCGGCTACGGCTGCACGATCTGCATCGGCAACTCCGGTCCGCTGATCGAAGAGGTCTCCGAGGCCATCAACGAGAACGACCTCGCCGTCACGGCCGTCCTCTCGGGCAACCGAAACTTCGAGGGTCGCATCAGCCCCGACGTCAAGATGAACTACCTGGCCTCGCCGCCGCTGGTGGTCGCCTACGCCCTCGCCGGGTCGATGAACTTCGACTTCGAGACCGACGCGCTCGGCAAGGACCAGAACGGCGACGACGTCTTCCTGAAGGACATCTGGCCCGCACCCGACCAGGTGCAGACCATCATCGACGCGTCGATCTCGCGCGAGCAGTTCATCCAGCAGTACGCCACCGTCTTCGAGGGCGACGAGCGCTGGAAGAACCTGCCCACCCCGACCGGTCCGGTCTTCGAGTGGGATGCCGACTCCACCTACGTGCGCAAGGCCCCGTACTTCGACGGCATGACCATGCAGCCCGATGCCGTGCGCGACATCACCGGCGCACGCGTGATGGCGACGCTGGGCGACTCGGTCACCACCGACCACATCAGCCCGGCCGGCAACATCAAGGCGGGCACCCCCGCCGCCCAGTACCTCACCGAGCACGGCGTCGCGCAGAAGGACTTCAACTCCTACGGCTCGCGCCGTGGCAACCACGAGGTCATGATCCGCGGCACGTTCGCCAACATCCGCCTGAAGAACGAGCTCACGGCGGCCGTCAACGACGGAACGGTCGTCGAGGGCGGCTACACCCGCGACTTCACCCAGGAGGGCGGCCCGCAGTCGTACATCTTCGACGCGAGCCAGAACTACCAGGCGCAGGGCACCCCGCTGGTCATCTTCGGCGGCAAGGAGTACGGCTCCGGTTCGTCGCGCGACTGGGCGGCCAAGGGCACCAACCTGCTGGGCGTGAAGGCCGTCATCACCGAGAGCTTCGAGCGCATCCACCGCTCGAACCTCATCGGCATGGGCGTCGTGCCGCTGCAGTTCCCCGCGGGCGAGAGCTGGAAGTCGCTGGGCCTCGACGGCACCGAGATCGTCTCGATCGAGGGCCTCGAGCAGCTCAACGAGGGCGTCACGCCCAAGACCGTGAAGGTCACCGCCGAGCCGAGCGAATTCTCGCCCGAGGGCAAGCAGACCGTCACGTTCGACGCCGTGGTCCGCATCGACACCCCCGGTGAGGCCGACTACTACCGCAACGGCGGCATCCTGCAGTACGTGCTGCGTTCGCTGGTCTGACCCACCGAACCGTTCGAGCGCCCGTCCCGACCCGTCGGGGCGGGCGCTCGCGCGTCGCCGGGTCGTGGCATCCCCTCGATAAACGCTCGTCGCGCGCAGAAACGCCCTCTGCCGGCGTTTGTCGATGCGAGGGGCGTTTCTCGGTGCGAGCGGCGTCTCTCGGTGCGGGTGATCGCTCCGGTGCGCGCGCATGAGTACGGCGGCGCTCCCCGCGACGGTTTGGGGATGCCGGTGCCCACCTCTGAGAGACCGGTGAACGCCCGTCGCCGCAAGCCGTTGCCGGGCCGTTGTCAGTCCCCGAGACTAGAATCGACAGACGCGCAGGCGTCTGCGCGCACCGCACGAGAGGAGTCGTATGGCTCTCCTGCCCGGCATTCACGGACCCCGCGATCTCGACGCGCTCACCCCCGACGAGCTGCGTCAGCTGGCCACCGAGGTGCGTTCGTTCCTCGTCGAGAACGTGGCGCGCACCGGCGGGCACCTCGGGCCGAACCTCGGCGTCGTCGAGCTGACGATCGCCCTGCACAAGGTCTTCGACTCGCCGTCCGACCCGATCATCTTCGACACCGGCCACCAGTCGTACGTGCACAAGATGCTCACCGGCCGCCAGGACTTCTCCGACCTCCGCTCGCGCGGCGGTCTCGCCGGCTACCCGCAGCGCTCCGAGAGCGAGCACGACGTCGTCGAGTCGTCGCACGCGTCGAGCTCGCTGAGCTGGGCAGACGGCGTCTCGCGCGCGTTCAGCCGTACGGGGCGTCGTGACCGTCATGTCGTCGCCGTCGTCGGTGACGGCGCTCTCACGGGCGGCATGACGTGGGAGGCGCTGAACAACATCAGCGACGACAACGACCGCAACCTCGTCATCGTCGTCAACGACAACGGCCGCTCCTACGCCCCCACGATCGGCGGCATGGCGCGTTACCTCAATCGCGTGCGCACCAATGACGCCTACCGCACGCTGCACCGCGGCTCCGACACGCTCTTCCGTCGTCTCGGGCCGGCCGCGCGAGCGGTCTATCGGGGTGTGCGCGGCGGAACGCACGGCTTCCTGTCGCGCTTCACCAACAACGAGGCGCTCTACAGCAACCTCGACATCAAGTACCTCGGCCCCATCGACGGACACGACTTCGAATCGCTCATCGAGACCTTGGAGCTGGCGAAATCGTACGGGGCTCCGGTGATCGTGCACGCGATCACCGACAAGGGCAGCGGGTACGCCCCGGCCATGAGCGACGAGGCCGACCAATTCCACGCCGTCGGCAAGATCGACCCGATCACGGGCGAAGCCCTCGGTGCGGGCGGTGGACTGCAGTGGACCGACGTCTTCGCCGAAGAACTCGTGACGGTCGGCGCCGAGCGCGACGACGTGATCGCGATGACCGCGGCGATGCTGCGTCCCACCGGTCTGCAGCAGTTCGCCGAGCGCTTCCCCGAGCGCGTGTACGACGTCGGCATCGCCGAGCAGCACGCCGTGGCATCCGCCGCCGGCCTCGCCTTCGGTGGCCTGCACCCGGTCGTCGCGATCTACGCGACCTTCATGAACCGCGCGTTCGACCAGGTGATGATGGATGTCGCGCTGCACAAGGCCGGCGTCACCTTCGTGCTCGACCGCGCCGGCGTCACCGGCCCCGACGGCCCGAGCCACCACGGCATCTGGGATCTGGCGATGCTGCAGCTCGTTCCCGGCATCCGGATCGCCGCCCCCCGCGACGCCGCGCGCCTGCGCGAGGAGTTCCGTGAGGCGACCGCCGTGGAAGACGCGCCCACGGTCGTGCGCTACCCCAAGGGCAAGGTGCCCGCCGACCTGGAGGCGATCGAACGCCTGTCCGACGGCGTCGATGTGCTCGCACGCGGCGGCGGAGAAGACGTCCTGCTCATCGGCATCGGCCCGATGGTGCACCTCGCGATGGACGTCGCCGAGCGGCTCCGCGCGCAGGGGATCGGGGCGACCGTCATCGACCCGCGCTGGGCGATCCCGGTGCAGCCGTCGATCGTCGACCTCGCCCGCGAGCACCGCCTCGTCATCACCATCGAAGACGGCATCCGCGTCGGCGGCGTCGGAACGCGCGTGCGCCAGGTGCTGCGCGAGGCCGGCGTCGACACGGCCGTCGACGAGCTCGGCATCCCCGACGAGTTCATCGACCACGCCACGCGCGAGCAGATCCTCGAAGACGCCGGACTGACGGCATCCAAGATCGCCCACGACGTCGTCGCCCAGGTGCTGGGTACCCGCATCCCCGTCGCGCGGCAGACGCCGACCGGCTCGATCCCCACGATCGAGGAATGGGAGAAGTCGCGCCCCTGAGCCGCTGACGATCGGGCCGGGATGCCGTCATCCCGGCCCGATCTTCGCGCGCGCCCGTCACCAGAAGTCATGAGAACAGGGGATGCCACGAAAACAGGCCGATGCGGCCGTTATCGCCCTGTTCTCGGTGCACCGGCCTGTTCTCGTGACCGGTCGAACCTTCCGCCCGTTTCTGCGGCCCCGCGACCAAAGCGGGGGACGCCACGAAACAGGCCGGATCAGCTGGCCTCGGCGCACCGTCCTGTTCTCGCGACGGGTCGAACCTTTCGCCCGCTCTGCGGCCCCGCGGCCGGGGCAGGGGGTGTCACCAGAACAGGGGATGCGACGAGAACAGGCCGAATGAGCTGGCGTCGCCCTGTTCTCGGCGCACCGGCCTGTTCTGGTGACCGGTCGAACCTCCGCCTGTTCTCGTGACCGGTCGAATCTTCCGCCCGTCTCCGCGGCCCCGCGACTAGAACAGGGGATGCCACGACAACAGGCCGAGGCAGCTGGCGTCGCCCTGTTCTCGGCGCACCGGCCTGTTCTCGTGACGAGGGCCGGGTGAACGACGGCGGCGCCGCCCCCGAAGGAGCGGCGCCGCGCGGCGAGCGGGGTCAGCCGCCGATGCCCCGAATGGGCGGGTGGTGGAAGGTGTCGCCGAAGGCGCGCTCCGACGCCCCCTCACGATCGAGGTAGGGCGAGGCCCCACCGTCGATGAAGGGCCAGCCCGCGCCGAGGATGAGGCACAGGTCGATGTCCTGCACCTCGGGGACCACGCCCTCGTCGAGCATGATCTTGATCTCCTGCGCGAGGCCGTCCTGCACGCGCGCGAGGATCGTCTCGGGAGCGACCGGCGTCTTGCCGGTCACGAGCACCTGCTGCGCGGCCTTGGTCCACCCGGTCACCCGGCCGCCCTTGTCCTTCTCGACGACCTCGGGCAGAGCGGCGAGCTCGTGGAAGTTCTCCGACGAGAAGAACCGGTCGGGGAACGCGCGCGCCATCGTGTCCTGCACGTGGGCGGCGACCTTCCAGCCGACCAGGTCGATGAGCTGGAACGGACCCATCGGCAGTCCGAGGGGCGCGAACGCCTTCTCCACCGTCGCGATCGGCGTCCCTTCGTACACAGCGCGCGCCGCCTCGCCCATGACCTTCGCCAGGAGACGGTTCACGACGAAGCCCGGGGCATCGGCGGTGAGCACCGCGTTCTTGCCCAGGCCCTTCGCGACGACGAAGGCGGTGGACAGGGCCGCGTCCGACGTGGCATCCGTCTTCACGACCTCGATGAGCGGCATGACCGCGACCGGGTTGAAGAAGTGGAAACCGACCAGGCGCTCCGGGTGTTGCAGCACCGAGCCGATCTCGGCGACCGAGAGCGACGAGGTGTTGGTCGCGAGGACCGCATCGTCGGCGACGATCTTCTCGATGGCCGAGAACACCTCCTGCTTGACCCCGACCTCTTCGAACACGGCCTCGATGACGAAGTCGCAGTCCGCGAACTCGTTGCGGTCGGTCGTGCCGTGCACGAGGGCGCGCAGCTGATTGGCGGTGTCGCCGTCCAGGCGGCCCTTCGCCTCGAGCTTGCCGATCTCCTCGTGGATGGATGCCACACCCTTGTCGACGCGGCCCTGATCGAGGTCGGTGATGATCACGGGCACGCGGAGCTTGCGAAGGAACAGCAGCGCGAATTGCGACGCCATGAGCCCCGCGCCGATCACGCCGACCTTGGTCACCTTCTTCGCGAGCGCCTTGTCGGGGGCGCCGACCGGACGCTTCGCGCGCTTTTGCACGAGGTCGAACGCGTACATGGATGCCGCGAACTGGTCGCCCGTGATGAGGTCGGCCAGCGCCTCGTCCTCGCGCGCGAAGCCCTCGGCCTTCGTGCCGCTCTTCGCCTTGTCGAGCAGGTCGAGGGCGACGTAGGGGGACCGGGGGACGGTGCCGATCTTCGACTCGAGCATGCCCCGGGCCATCTTGATGGCGATGGGCCATTTGGTGAGGCGCTCGAGCTTGCCCGGCACGTTCTTGCGCTCGACGCGGACGCGACCGGTCAGCACTCCGTCTGCCCACCGCAGCGAGTCCTCGAGGTAGCTGGCCGCCGGGAAGATGGCATCCATGATCCCGAGGTCGAATGCCTGCTGCGGCTTGAGCATGCGGTTCTGCTTGAGCGGGTTCGAGATCACGACCTCGAGCGCGTTCTCGATGCCGATGAGGTTCGGCAGCAGGTAGGCGCCGCCCCAGCCGGGAATGATGCCGAGGAACACCTCGGGTAGGGCGATCGCCGCGGCGGAGGCGTCGACCGTGCGGTAGGTCGAGTTCAGCGCGATCTCGAGGCCGCCGCCGAGGGCGAGGCCGTTCACGAACGCGAACGAGGGCACGCCCAGCTCCGACAGCGAGCCGATCACCTGGTGCCCGCGCTGCGCGATGAGCCGCGCAACCTCTTTCGACGGCAGCTTCGCCACGTCGGAGAGGTCGGCGCCCGCGGCCAGGATGTACTGCTTGCCGGTGACCGCGACCGCGTGGATCTCGCCCGCGGCCGCGCGCTGCTTCAGCGTCTCGAGCGTGCGCCCGAGCTCAGCGAGGGTCGCGGGTCCGAGGGTGTTGGGCCGCGTGTGGTCACGGCCGTTGTCGAGCGTGATGAGCGCGAGCACGTTGCCCGAGGGCAGCCGCACGTCGCGGACGGGGGAGTGGGTGACGACCTCGTCGCCGGCGAGGGCGTCGAGGGGCGAGAAGTCGATGGTCGAGTAGTCGGTCACTTGCGCTTCTTCTTTCCGTCGAAGAACGGGTTCTCCCAGATCACCGAGCCACCCTGGCCGAGGCCGACGCACATGGCCGTCAGGCCGTAGCGCACGTCGGGTCGCTCGGCGAACTGCGCGGCGAGCTGGATCATCAGGCGCACACCGGATGCCGCGAGCGGGTGGCCCAGCGCGATCGCACCGCCCCAGGGGTTCACGCGCGGGTCGTCATCCGCGATGCCGAAGTGATCGAGCAACGAGATCACCTGGATGGCGAAGGCCTCGTTGAGCTCGAACAGACCGATGTCGTCGATCGTCAGGCCGGCCTTCTTCAGGGCCTTCTCGGTCGACGGGATCGGGCCGATGCCCATGATCTCGGGTTCGACGCCGGCGAAGGCGAACGAGACCATGCGCATCTTGGGCGCGAGACCGAACTCTTTCACGGCATCGGCGCCGGCGAGCAGGCTGATCGTCGCCCCGTCGGTGAGGGGCGATGAGGTCCCCGCGGTCACGCGACCGTGCGGGCGGAACGGCGTCTTGAGCGTTGCAAGGCCCTCGAGCGTGGTCTCGGGGCGGCGGCCCTCGTCCTCGGTGGCGAGGCCCCACGCGCCTTCGGCGTTCTTCACGGCGACCGGGACGAGGTCGGGCTGGATCTTGCCGGCCTCATACGCCGCCTGCACCTTGTGCTGGCTGGCGACGCCGAAGCGGTCGGCGCGCTCCTTGGTGAGGTGGGGGAATCGGTCGTGGATGCGCTCGGCCGTGACGCCCATGTTCAGCGCGCCCGGGTCGACGAGCTTCTCGGCCACGAAACGGGGGTTGGGGTCGACGTTCCCTCCGATGGGGTGGCGCCCCATGTGCTCGACGCCGCCCGCGAGCGCGAGGTCGTACATGCCGACGCCGATCGACGCGCCCATCGTGGTGACGCTCGTCATGGCGCCGGCACACATGCGCTCGATCGCGAGGCCCGGCACCGTCATCGGCAGCCCCGCGAGGATGGCGGCGGTGCGCCCCAGGGTCAGCCCCTGGTCGCCGGTCTGCGAGGTCGCGGCGATCGCCACGTCGTCGATCCGGTCCTTCGGCACGTCGCCGTTGCGCTCCATCAACCCGATGATCGCCTTGACCACCAGGTCATCGGCGCGGGTGTTCCAGTACATGCCCTTTTCGCCGGCGCGCCCGAAGGGTGTGCGCATTCCGTCGACGAAGAAGACGTCCGTCATCTCGGCCACTCTGCCTCCTGTGTTGGGGATGGACCCAGCCTAGGAAGGCGGTTTCGCGCCGAAGAATCGGTTGTCCGAACCTACGAATCCGTGGCAGGCGCCTCATCGACGGTGTTGAGGGAAGCTACAAAGCTATCCGCGATCACCTGTGCAGTCTGCTCAACCTGCCAGGGTCGTGCTCCGAGCTCGGCGAGGGCGGCACCGACCGACTCCGCCGAGATCTCCGCCGGCGGCGCCCACGCCACACGACGCAGCGTCTCGGGCGTCAGCAGGTTCTCGGTCGGCATCCGGAGCTCTTCCGCCCGCGCCTCGACGGCCGGGCGGGCCGCCTTGAGCCGGCGGTCGGCGTCGGGATTGCGATCGGCCCAGGCCCGCGGGGGCGGCAGGGTGTCGCTCGGCACGCGGTCGGGGGGAAGCTCCGTCGACTCACGGCCGGCCACGATCGCATTCCACCAGCGGTCGAGCTGCGTGCGGCTCGCGCGCCCGTTGAAATCCTTCACCCCGGCCAGCGCCTGCTTGCTCGCAGGATCGGCCAGCACCGCCGCGACCAGCGCGCGGTCGGGCACGAGGCGGCCCGGGGCGACGTCCTGCTCGCGGGCGAAGTCCTCGCGGGCCTGCCACAGCGAGCGGGCGACGGCGAGGGCACGACGCCCGCGCACCGCGTGCAGCCCGCTCAGGCGGCGCCAGGGGTCGTCGCGAGCGGGCTTCGGCAGGCGGTCGAGGACGGCCTGGAACTCCTCGCGGGCGAACTGCGTCTTGCGCTGCTCGTCGAGCTCGGCGGCGAGCACGTCGCGCACGTCGATCAGATGCTCCACGTCGAGGGCGGCGTACTCGAGCCAGGAGGCCGGCAGCGGGCGCGTCGACCAGTCGGCGGCCGAGTGCGCCTTCGCCAGGGTGATCCCGAGCGTCTGCTCCACGACGGCGCCGAGGCCCACGCGCTCGTGACCGAGCAGACGCGAGCCCAGCTCGGTGTCGAAGATCGACGGCGGCTCGAGCCCCCGCTCCCTCAGCGACGGCAGGTCTTGGCTGGCCGCGTGGAACACCCATTCGGTGTCGCCGATCGCCGCCTGCAGCGGGGCGAAGTCCTCGATGGTCGACGGGTCGAACAGGAAGACACCGGCTCCCCGGCGGAACACCTGGATCAGGTACGCGCGCTGCGAGTACCGAAAGCCCGACGCCCGCTCGACGTCGACCGCGACCGGGCCGCTCCCCGCGGCCAGGGTGTCGCAGGCGGCGAGGAAGCCCTCGGCATCCTCGATGACGATGTACTCAACCACGCGTGGGCCTCCGGGCTCCGAGAACAGCGACGCCCTCCGACCCCGGGGGGAGACCGGCGAGCATGCACACGAGCTCCGCCCACGCCTCGAGGTGCGGGCGGAAGGGACCGCGCGGCGACCATGACGCGCGAAGTTCGATCTGCGAGCCCTCGCCCTGCGCGGCGAGCGCGCCGAAGCCGGTCGAGAGGGTCTTGGTGGCGGTGCCCGATTCGGAGTGGCGCTCGGCACCGCGCGAGTCCAGCGCATCGATGAGCCACGACCAGGCGACCTCGGCCAGCAGGGGGTCGACGCCGATCTCCGGCTCCAGAGGCGCCTGTGCGAAACAGACGACGCGCCATGCACCGCCCCAGGGCTCCGGCTCCTCGGGATCGTGCAGCAGGATGAAGCGCCCCGTGCCGAAGGGCGAGTCCGTCGCGTGCTCCTCGGGGCGGACGTCGGCGGCCAGCGCGAGCGAGAACGGTGCGAGACCGGCGGGGGAGGGGATCTCGCGCACCACCAGGTCGTCGCGGAAGGTCGTGGCGCGCATCTCCGCGGCGGCCCGCGCGAAGGGGCTGGCGGCCTCCGCCGGGCGCTGGTCACTCACGGCCACAGACTAGAGTGAGGCCTCGATGAACGGTCCCAGGCGCGCCGCAGGTGCTCGCGCAACGCAGCGCCGCACCGCCGGCATCCAGGTCGCGCTCTCGATCCTCGGAGTCGCCCTGGCCGCCTCCTCGGCGGCCCTCGGTGCCGTGTCGCTGCGCATGGCCCGCACCGTGGTCCGGCCCGCCGGGCGTCTGCCCGACACCCGCATCGTCGGTCTGGATGCCGCCGCGCAGACCATCACCCTGACGCGCACGCCCGATACGGAACTGCCCGGTCGCTACGGCCTGTTCACGGTCGGCTCGCACGGTTATCTGCGACTCGGGTCGATCGTGGGCGGCGACGACGACACCGTCACCCGCAAGCTGCTCACCCATGTCGCCGCCGACGGCGACCTCGCTCCCGAGGCGGCGTTCAGCGGCTGGTACTACGACCGGCCCGGCGATCTGCACCGCCCGTTCCGCTCGGTCGAGATCGACACCGGGGTCGGCCCGTGCCCGGCCTGGGAGTTCCCGGCCGCCGACGACACCGACGTGTGGGTGATCCAGGTGCACGGGCGGGGGACGACGAAGGCCGAGACGCTGCGCGCGGTCCCCGTCTTCCACGACCTGGGGATCACGAGCCTCGTCGTGTCGTACCGCAACGACGGAGAGGCTCCCAAGAGCGCCTCGGGCACGTACGCCCTCGGTGCGACGGAATGGCGCGACGTCGATGCCGCGATCGGTTACGCGCGCCGCCGAGGCGCTCGGCGAGTGGTGCTCATGGGCTGGTCGATGGGCGGCGCCCTCGCCCTGCAGGCGGCGCTCGAATCGCCGCACGCCGACGTCATCGCGGGACTCGTGCTGGAATCCCCCGTCGTCGACTGGCGCACCGTGCTGCGCTTCCACGGACGCCTCCTGCGGTTGCCCGCGCCCGTCGTCGCCGTCGCGCAGAACGCGATCGCCTCGAACTGGGGGGCGACCGTCCTGGGCAGCGGGGAGCCGATCCCGCTCGACCGGCTCGACGGCGTCGCTCGCGCGCGCGAGCTGCGGCATCCGATCCTCGTGCTCCACAGCGACGACGACGGGTTCGTGCCCTCCGACGCGTCGCACGCCCTCGCCGCGGCACGGACCGACCTCGTCACGATGGAGACGTTCCAGGTCGCCCGCCACACGAAGCTCTGGAACTACGACGAGACGCGCTGGGTCGCCGCCATCACCGACTGGATGCGCACGCGCGGCTTCGCTCGCACCTGATGCCGGATGCCGGTCTCCCGGCGCTTTCATGCCGGCCGAACTGTCGGTGACAGGGGCGTCAGGCCGCGCGCTTGGCGCGCACCTGGCGCTTCGCGCGCATCAGCATCCCCGTCATGCCGGCGATGCGCAACGGGCTCACGGCGCGCGTGAGCCCGATGCTCTGCGGGAAGTCGTCGGGCACGGCGAGCACCTCATCGGCACTCAATCCGGTCAGTCCCTGCGCGAGGATGCTCGCGAACCCGCGCGTGGTCGGAGCCTCGGCCGGGGCAGTCGCGTGCATGGCCACGGTCTCGTCGGCGTCGACCGTGACGATGATGAACACCGGCGACTGGCACTCGGCCACGCGTTCCTGCAGCTCGGGGTGGTCGGCGTACTCCTCGGGCACCTCGGGCAGCTCCTGCGAGAACTCGAGCAGCAGTTGGAGGCGATCCGGTTCGTCGAGCTCGAGGAACTCGTCGCGGATCTCGGTTAGACGGGCGGGGAGGGCGTTGTCGGACATCCCCGTCATCCTCCCACGCCCCCGGCCGACCGGCTCGGCCAAGGGCTCAGCGGCCGGGAACCTCGCCGGGCTCGGAGCCCGAGACGATGGGCACCCGCACCGCGCTGCCCCATTCGGTCCACGAGCCGTCGTAATTGCGCACGTCGTCGAAGCCGAGAAGGTGCTTGAGCACGAACCACGTGTGGCTCGAACGCTCGCCGATGCGGCAGTAGGCGACGATCTTGTCGCCGTCGGCGAGGCCCGCGCCGTCGCGGTAGATGGCATCCAGTTCTTCGCGCGACTTGAAACCGCCGTCCTCGGCCACGGCCTTGCCCCACGGGACGCTCTGCGCGCTCGGGATGTGACCGGCCCGCAGCGCCCCCTCTTCGGGGTAGGCGGGGGCGGTGGTGCGCTCACCGGAGTACTCCTCGGGGGAACGGACGTCGATGAGCGGGTTGCCGAGGTGGGCGAGCACGTCGTCCTTGTAGGCGCGCAGGACCGAGTCGTCGCGTTCGACGACGGGGTAGTCGGTCGGCGTCACGTCGGTCTTGTCGGTGGTGAGCGGACGCCCCTCGGCGATCCACTTGTCGCGGCCGCCGTCGAGCAGGCGCACGTCTTCGTGGCCGAAGAGCGAGAACACCCACAGGGCGTATGCGGCCCACCAGTTGTTCTTGTCGCCGTAGATCACGACGGTGTCGTCGCGCGAGATGCCCTTCCGGCTCAGCAGCTTCGCGAAGCCCGCGCCGTCGACGTAATCGCGCACGACGGGGTCGTTCAGCTCGGTGTGCCAGTCCACCTTGACGGAACCCGGGATGTGACCCGTCTCGTAGAGGAGCACGTCTTCGTCGGACTCGACCACGACGAGACCGGGCTGGCCGAGACGTTCCTGCAGCCACTCCCCGGTCACGAGCCGGCCCGGCTCGGCGTACGCGGCGAACTTGGACGAGGTGGTGTCGAACTCGACGGTCACGGGGTTCTCCTCGGTCGGGGCGATGGATGCGGCGGCATAGGCTGGACACCGCACCTTCGACCCTAGATCCGCCGCGTCGGGGCACGCACCCTCTTGTAAGACTCGGACACAGGACGGCCATGACTTCGACTCCCGCCACGACAGGGCTCATCCACCTCACCGAGCGCGAGCCGGCGGTCACGGGCGCCGAGATGGTCAGCGCCCTGGTGCCCCCGCCGCAGTTCGACGGGGCCACCTTCGAGTCGTACCGGGCGGATGCCGCCTACCCCTCGCAGCAGGAGGCGAAGGAGCTGCTGCAGGCGTTCGCGGGCACACAGGCCGCCCCGGCGAAGAAGGGCGGCTTCTTCCGCCGGGCCGAGAAGGTGGCGCCGGTCAAGCCCGGCGTCTATCTCGACGGCGGCTTCGGCGTCGGCAAGACCCACCTGCTCGCGTCGATCTACCACGCCATGCCCGCCCGTCGGAAATACTTCGGGTCGTTCATCGAGTACACCGCCCTCGTGGGCGTGCTCGGCTACGCCAAGGCGGTCGAGCTGTTCCGCGGCTCCGATCTGCTGTGCATCGACGAGTTCGAGCTCGACGACCCGGGCGACACGATGGTCATGACGCGCCTGCTCGGCGAGCTCGTGGCATCCGGAACGCGTCTCGCCGCCACCTCGAACACCCCGCCCAATGCCCTCGGCGAGGGACGCTTCGCCGCGCAGGACTTCCTGCGCGAGATCCAGTCGATGGCCGACAGCTTCCGCACCATCCGCATCGACGGGACCGACTACCGTCAACGCGCCATCGACGGCGCCGCACGTGTGCTGAGCGACGACGAGTACCGACGCGAGATGGATGCCGCGTCCGGCGGGGGAGTGGCATCCGATGATGCGTTCTCCGATCTGGTGGGGCATCTCGCGCGGGTGCACCCCTCGCGCTTCATCCGCCTGATCGACGGTGTCACCACCATCGGCCTGCGCGACGTGCAGGTGCTGCACGACCAGTCGGCGGCGCTGCGCCTCGTGGCTTTCGTCGATCGGGCCTACGACGCGCAGATCCCGATGCGCGCCACCGGTGTGCCGCTGAGCAGCGTCTTCAGCGACGAGATGCTCGCCGGCGGGTATCGCAAGAAGTACCTCCGTGCGGTCTCGCGCATGGTGGCTCTCACGCATTCTTGACCCGCTCATCAGTGGCATCCAGTTTCGCGAAACGCGATGTTTACCTCCGTGAGGTCGCTGTAACGTGCTCGAAACACGAGGCGAACGGCGGCGGTAACCGGGGGTCGGAACACTGAGGGGACCCGACGCTTTACCTGCGTCCCTGCAGAGAGGTTCCCTCCGAGATGGATCAAGGCAACACCGCATTCATCCTGATAGCAGCCGCCCTCGTGCTGCTGATGACGCCAGGACTCGCGTTCTTCTACGGCGGTCTGGTGAAGGCCAAGAGCGTCATCAGCATGATGATGATGAGCTTCGGCGCCATGGGCCTGATGGGCGTGCTGTGGGTGCTCTACGGCTACTCGATCGCCTTCCCCGCGACCGACGAGGGTGCGACGCAGGTGCCCTGGACGATCGACTTCGCCAACCTCGGCCTGACCGGCGCGCTTGAGGCGCCCGAGGGTGCGGCCTATCCGCCGCTCGCGTTCGTGGCCTTCCAGGCGACGTTCGCCATCATCACCGTCGCCCTGGTCTCGGGCGCCATCGCCGACCGTGCCAAGTTCGGCGCGTGGATGGTCTTCGCGGCCATCTGGGCCACGGTCGTGTACTTCCCCGTCGCCAGCTGGGTCTTCAACTTCGGTCTCGCCGAGGACGGCTCGTTCGCCTACGGCGGCTGGATCACCCACGGTCTGCAGGACGTCTTCGGCGTCGGCGCGATCGACTTCGCCGGTGGTACCGCGGTGCACATCAACGCCGGTGCCGCAGCCCTCGCGCTCGCCCTGGTGCTCGGCAAGCGCGTCGGCTTCCAGAAGGGCGCGCACGTCCCCCACAACCCGCCCTTCGTGCTGCTCGGCGCAGGGCTCCTGTGGTTCGGCTGGTTCGGCTTCAACGCCGGCTCCGAGCTCGCCGCCGACAACACCGCCGCCCTGGCGTTCGTCAACACCATCGCCGCTCCCGCTGCGGCACTTCTCGCGTGGCTAATCGTCGAGAAGATCAAGGACGGCAAGCCGACCTCGGTCGGCGCCGCCTCGGGTGCGGTCGCGGGTCTCGTCGCCATCACTCCCGCCTGCGCCTCCCTCGACCCCATCTGGGCGATCGTGCTCGGCCTGATCGCCGGTGCCGTCTGCGCCCTGTCGATCGAGCTGAAATTCAAGCTCGGCTTCGACGACTCGCTCGACGTGGTCGGCATCCACCTCGTCGGTGGTCTCATCGGAACGCTCTACCTCGGCATCTTCGCCCGGGGTACGGGCCTCATCGAGAGCGGCTCGATCAACCAGCTGCTCGTACAGGCCATCGCCGCCTTCACGGTTCTCGTCTACTCGTTCGTGCTCGCCTTCGTCATCGGCTTCGCGGTCGAGAAGACGATCGGCTTCCGCGTCAAGAACGAAGACGAGATCGCCGGTATCGACACCGTCGTGCACGGTGAAGAGGGCTACGTGCTCTCCGACACCCGCGGCTGACCCGCTCCACCCCGAACGGGGCGTCACCGATTCGTCGGTGGCGCCCCGTTCGTCGTGTCTAGGGTGGCGGTATGGGAACCGCGTCACGACTCCTCTCCGCCGTCCTGGGCCTCCTGCGCCCCTCCGCGCCGCCCACGGGGCCCGCGCAGCGGACTCGAACGCAGACGCCCCGTGTCGTGCCGCGGGAGCCCTCGCAACGACCGCCCGCCGTGTCTCAGGCGGAGACCGTCGAAATCGACCCCCCGCGGCGCCTGACGCTGTCGTATGCCCCCGAGCGCGACAACGCCCCCGACGGCGGCGAGATCGTGTGGACGTGGGTGCCGTACGAGGAGCGCGACGGCCGCGGCAAGGACCGCCCCGTCCTCGTGATCGGACGAGCGGATGCCACGCACTCGTACGCCGTGCGCCTGACCAGCAAGCCGCACGACGGTGACCGGCAGTACCTCGCGCTCGGCACGGGGGAGTGGGATCCGCAGCGCCGCCCCTCGTGGGTCGACATCGAGCAGCTCTACCTCGTGCACGACGCGGGCATGCGTCGCGAGGCCGCAGCCCTCGACCGCAAGCGCTTCGACGCGGTGGCCGCGGCCTTGGCGGCACGGTACGGGTGGGCGCGCGCCTGAGCGGATGCCGACCTCGCCCCGAGACATGGCGAGAGCCGGCGCGTCGCGCGCTACGGCCGCTTCCGGCCGTGGAACGACGAAGCCCCCGGCGGACCGGGGGCTTCTGAGGTGGGCGATACCAGACTCGAACTGATGACCTCTTCCGTGTGAAGGAAGCGCGCTACCAACTGCGCCAATCGCCCGCATCCCGTGTGGGACTCAACGATCGTACCGGATGCCGAGAGGTGGTTCCGACCATGCACGCAAGACACACCCGGGCCGCGCGTGGTTTTGCGTGTCCGCCCAGATCGGGTAATGTCTTACGAGTGCTCGGGGCAAGCCCCGGGAACGAAATGCGGATGTAGCGCAGTTGGTAGCGCACAACCTTGCCAAGGTTGGGGTCGCGAGTTCGAGTCTCGTCATCCGCTCGAGTGGAGGGATCTCCGTCAGGGAAACCGACGGACGATCACGACACGTGGGTCGAACCACACACGGTGGCGTGGCCGAGCGGCTAGGCACCGGCCTGCAAAGCCGTTTACACGGGTTCGAATCCCGTCGCCACCTCACCTCACAACAGAACAGCCTGTATAGGCGCGATTGGCGCAGCGGTAGCGCGCTTCCCTGACACGGAAGAGGTCACTGGTTCGATCCCAGTATCGCGCACCGAATGAGACCCCCGGCATGCCGGGGGTTTTTTCGTTCCCGCCGCCGCCCCGGCGCTGTCGCCGCTCGCGGGAGCCCGTGCGTGCGACGTCTCCTGTTCAGCCGCCACGGGGCGCAGGCATCACTGACCCCTACCGCAGACGGGGGATGTCGGACGCGTTCTGCATGTTCTCTGCATCGACCCACCCGTGTTCGACATTGTGTGCATCTCAGGTTCGGGGAAACATGCAGGGGCCGAACGCGGGCCCGACCCGGCGGCCTGCGCGCCTTCGACGCGGCTTCCGTCGACGGGGTCCCGCCGTGCCGCGCGGTCGTTCCCGTCGAGGCCGGCGGCGACGGCGTTCCGGGGCGTCGCGCGGGCTTTGCAGGGGTCGGCGGTGACGCGACTCGGCCGCCTCACGAGATCGCCGCGGCCGGGCCCGGCGGCGGCGGCCTTCGTCCGCCTCACTCGATCTCCGCGGCGGGGGCCTGCGAGAGAGTGGTCGCCCCCGCCGCCAGTAAGGGGGGCTGCGGAGTGCCTGGCGGCGGGGACAGATAAAAGGTAACCCATGTCCGCCAAATGGGGGACATGAAATCGCACATCTTGGTCGGGTCTTCACACGATGTTGAGCTTGTGCATAGCTGCGGCACGCAGCGAGCGAGCCGTGCACGGTGTGCGGCTCGACGCGCGCCCGGCCGATTCACTTCCTCGTGAAGCGGTCGACGGCGGCGGAGCAGGCCGTGGGGTCGGAGAACCTCTATCCCGCGGGGGAAGAATCGTCCCCGCCGCTGCTGGAACGGGTGTGGGGTCTGACCGTGCGGCGGGGACACCACGAACGTAGAGGACGCACGTGCGCGGAAACCGGTCCTGGATCGATCCTTGCCACGCTCTTGCGCGTTCCTTGCGCCGTCGTTGACGCTCACCCGGTGCGGTGGTCGGGACACTCCTCGCGCGGCGGTCCGACGCCCGGCGGTGGCGCAGTAATCTGAGCGCCATGACGGTTCCCGACACCCTGTGGCGCGAGATCGGGGCATCCCCGTTCATCTCCCTCGGTACCTACCGACGCAACGGCGCTCTCGTCGCCGTGCCGGTGTGGGTCGCGCGCGACGGTGATGAGCTCGTCGTCACCAGCGAACGAGCGACGGGCAAGGTCAAACGCCTTCGCAACGACGGCCGCGTGACGCTCCGCCCGTGCAGCCGTATGGGGGCGGTCGAGCCGGACGCGATCACCGTCGAGGCCACCGGCCGCATCGCGGGTCCCGCCACCGCCGATGCGCGCGCCGACACGGCGCTGCGCCGCAAGTACGGGTTTCAGTACCGAGCCATCCTGGGAGTCGAGGCCCTCGTGCGGCGCCTGCAGCGCAAGCCCGGAGATCGCGTCATCATCCGCATCTCGCGCACCCCGTAGTTTCTCCACCGCCGAACGAAGCGCCCTATCCGCGAAGCGATACCCCCGCAAGGGGGTTTGCCACCGCCGTGCGTCCGCGAGACAGTACAGACAAGACAGCGGTCGACGCCCCCGAGTTCCGCGTTCGAATTCTCGCCTGGAGATGCGCACACGGCGGCGGCCCGATGGAGGCGTCATGGGCAAGTTCATCTACGACGGTGACGTCAAGGTCGATTTCGAAGACCGGCTCCTCGCTCACCTGCAGGCGGTCATCATGGCGAAGGTCCGTCGAGGCGAGAGCTTCCCCTTCACGTGGAAGGACGACCTGAGCACCGGCGGCGGGCGCACCACGGTCTACATCCACCCCAACGTGTCGCTCGTGTTCAAGTACCACGGCAGCCGATCACCGCAGATGAGCGCCGCATGGCTTCACGCGCTGACGTACAACGCCAACTCGGGTCGGGGGCTGTACGTCATCCCGGAGCCCGACGAGTTCGCTCCGCGGGAGAGTTCCCGGCGCGATGAGATGGTGTTCCGCGAGGTCCCGAACGAACAGGTGCCGGCGTCGCAGGCGTGAGCGGGAATTCCCGGCGTCCGTCGCGGTTGACACGGTCATGACCGAGTGGACGCAGGCCAAGCCCTTCTTCGAGACGGATGCCGTCGCGCACCTCGCGACCCTCATGCGCGACGGGTCTCCGCACTCGATCCCCCTGTGGGTGGGGGTCGAGGGGGAGCGGCTCATGATCTTCACCGAGGCCGACACGCTGAAGGACCGGAACCTGCGTCGCGACCCTCGCGTGGCCATCTCGGTCACCGGCGCCGACAACCCCTACGCGATGGCGTTCGTCCGCGGGGACGCCGTAGAGCGGGTCGACGGCGACGACGCCCTTCCGTACGTCGACCGCATCTCGGCGCTCTACACCGGTGCCCCCTACGGGATGCGCGAGGGTCTCGCCGTCTGGTTCATCGAACCGCGCAAGGCCTGGGCGCGCACCTACGAGGACTGACACGCGCGTCGACCGTTCACCGTCCGCGTCAGCGGGCGAGCGGCAGCACGCCCAGCAGGAGGATGAGCGGGGCGATGACGGCGCCCAGCACGATGAATCGGCTCCACTTCACCTCGACGCCGGCGGCGACCAGCCGGTCGTGCCACAGCAGCGTCGCCAGCGACGCCCACGGGGTGACGATGGGGCCGGCGTTGACCCCGACGAGCAGGGCCGCGAGGCGCGCGGGGGAGCCCGCGACCGACTCCAGGGCGAGATAGGCGGGGAGGTTGTTGATGCCGTTGGCAGCGAGAGCGCCGACCCCCGCGAGCTGCCAGAGCGAGGGGAGGTCCTCACCCGTGCCGGCCAGCACCGCGGTGACTTGCCCGATGCCGAGCGACTCGAGCGCTCCGACGGCCAGGAACAGCCCGCCCGCGAAGACCAGCAGCGACCAGGGGACGAGCCGGATGCCGAGAGCCCGCGGCGCGCGCCACGCGAACACGGCCACGAGCACGACGGCCGCGCCGAGGGCCGGCATCCATGGTTCGAGCCCGACCACGAGCAGAGGCAGCAACGCCAGCGTCACCACCCCCGAGACGCGGAGCAGGAGGGGATCTGAGACGGCGGGCGGGGCGGCATCCGGATACGACGTCGGCAGCTTGCGCAGGAACGCCACCGTCAGCACGACGACCGACACCACGATCGCGATGAGCGCCGACGGCCCGAGCAGGGCGAGGAAGGCGATCGGATCGTGGCCCCCGCCCAGGTCCTCGGATGCCAGCAGGTTGGTGAGGTTCGACACCGGGAGTACGAGCGAGGCGGTGTTCGCCAGCACCACCGTGACGAACGCGAACGGCAGCGGATCGAGCTTTCGCGCCACCGCCATCGAGACGACCACCGGCGTGAGCAGCACCGCGGTGGTGTCGAGCGAGAGGAACGCCGTCGCCACCGTGGCCAGGCCCACCACGAGCACCCAGAGCCACACCGTGCGGCCGCGCGCGATGCGGGCCAGGCGCGCGGCGACGACGTCGAAGAGCCCCGCCTTGGATGCCAGTTCGGCCACGACCGTGACGGCCACGACGAACAGCAGGATGGGCCAGACGCGATCGGCGACCGCGAGAGCCTCGTCCGCGGGGAGGGTGCCGGTGAGCAGCGCGACGATCCCGAGAATCCAGAGCACGCCGCCGATGATGGCCAGAGTCACCGCTCCACTATGGGGCACGTGCCGTGCGAAACGAGACCATGCCCGCCCGGTAGCCTGGAATCGACCCCTTCAGGAGATGTGCTGTGACTGATTTCCCCGCCGATGGCTTCGCCCTCTTCCCCGACCGTTCGGTCGTCGCGCTGCGCGTGAACGGAGAGCTGAAAGACCTGGCCACGACCGTGACCGCCGACGACGCCGTCGAGCCGGTCACGATCGACAGCGCCGACGGACTGGCGATCCTGCGGCACTCGACGGCGCACGTGCTCGCGCAGGCCGTGCAGCGTGTCAAGCCCCAGTCGAACCTCGGTATCGGTCCGCCCGTCACCGACGGCTTCTACTACGACTTCCAGGTCGACGAGCCCTTCACCCCCGACGACCTCAAGGTCATCAAGAAAGAGATGGAGCGCATCGTCCGCGAGAACCAGCGGTTCGTGCGCCGTGTCGTCACCGACGACGAGGCCCGTGCCGAGCTCGCCGACGAGCCGTTCAAGCTCGAGTTGATCGGGCTCAAGGGCGGCTCGGCCGAAGCCGCCGAGGGTGCGTCGGTCGAGGTCGGCGCCGGTGAGCTGACGATCTACGACAACGTCACCCGTGACGGCGAAACCGCGTGGAAAGACCTGTGCCGCGGACCCCACGTGCCCGGCACGCGCCTCATCGGCAACGGGTGGGACCTCACGCGCGTCGCCGGTGCGTACTGGCGCGGCAGCGAGAAGAACCCGCAGCTGCAGCGCATCTACGGCACCGCCTGGCCCACGAAAGACGAGCTGCGCGCCTACCAGCACCGCCTCGAAGAGGCCGCCAAGCGCGACCACCGCAAGCTCGGCAAAGAACTCGACCTGTTCTCGTTCCCCGACGAGATCGGCCCCGGACTCTCGGTGTTCCACCCCAAGGGCGGCATCATCCGCTACGAGATCGAGCGCTACATGCGCGAGCGCCTGCTCGCGAGCGGCTACGAGGTCGTCAACACCCCGCACATCACCAAGGGCGACCTGTTCATGACCAGCGGCCACCTGCAGTGGTACGCCGACGGCATGTACCCCCCGATGGTGCTCGACGAGGTCGTGGATGCCGACGGGCACGTGTCGCGCGAGGGCCAGGAGTACTACCTGAAGCCCATGAACTGCCCGTTCCACAACCTGATCTTCCGGTCGCGAGGCCGCAGCTATCGTGAGCTGCCCCTGCGCCTGAGCGAGTTCGGATCGGTCTACCGCTATGAGAAGAGCGGCACGCTCGCGGGTCTCACCCGGGTGCGCGGCATGACCCAGGACGACACGCACATCTACGTCACGGCCGACCAGGTCAAGGGCGAGCTCACCCACAGCCTCGACTTCGTGCTGCAGACGCTCCGCGACTACGGCCTGAACGACTTCTACCTCGAGCTGTCGACCAAGGAGGAGGGCAACCCGAAGTTCATCGGCGACGACACCCTCTGGACCGAGGCCACCGACACGCTGCGCGAGGTGGCCGAGGCGTCGGGTCTCGAGCTCGTGCCCGACCCGGGCGGGGCGGCGTTCTACGGCCCCAAGATCTCGGTGCAGGCGCGCGATGCGATCGGCCGTACGTGGCAGATGTCGACCATTCAGCTCGACTTCAACCAGCCCGAGCGCTTCGAACTCGAGTACACCGGCCCCGACGGCGAGAAGCACCGCCCGGTCATGATCCACCGCGCCCTCTTCGGCTCCGTCGAGCGCTTCTTCGCGATCCTGCTCGAGCACTATGCGGGCGCCTTCCCGGTGTGGCTCGCCCCCGTCCAGGTGGTGGCCGTGCCGGTTGCGGCCGAGTACGGCGACTACCTGCAGGACATCGTCGCGGATCTGAAGACCAAGGGCGTGCGTGCCGAGGCCGACCACAGCGACGACCGCATGCAGAAGAAGATCCGCACGCACACCACGCAGAAGGTGCCGCTCATGCTGATCGCCGGCGAGCAGGACCGCTCGAACGGCACGGTCTCGTTCCGCTTCCGCGACGGCACGCAACTCAACGGCATCCCCGTCGATGAGGCCGTCGCCCGCATCACGGGTGCGATCTCGGCCCGCACCCTCGTCAACACCGCCGAGGACCTCGCGTGACGAGCGATCCGGATGCCGCGCCGGCGGTGTCGTCGCCGGTGACCGGTGCGACGTCCGCCGTCGGCGGGTCCGGATCGGCGACGACCGACGCCGAGCTCGTCGACGCGATGACGCTGCCCGGCGTGCCCGACGAGTTCCAGCGCCTGTGGACCCCCCATCGCATGGCGTACATCTCGGCGGGACGCGAGCCCATGGAGAAGAACTGCCCCTTCTGCGCGGCGCCCGATAAGAGCGACGAGGACGGGTTGATCGTCGCGCGCGGGAAGACCGCCTACGTGTTGCTGAACCTCTTCCCCTACAACTCCGGGCACCTGCTCGTCTGCCCCTACCGTCACATCGCCACCTACGACCAGGCGACGGACGAAGAGGTAGCCGAGATCGGCGCGCTCACGCAGCGCGGCATGCGGGTGCTCAGGGACGTGTCACGGTGCGACGGTTTCAACCTGGGGATGAACCAGGGGGCGATCGCCGGGGCCGGGGTCGACGCGCATCTGCACCAGCACATCGTGCCGCGGTGGGCGTCGGACGCGAACTTCTTCCCCATCATCGCCAAGACGAAGGCGCTCCCGCAGCTGCTCGGCGACGTGCGGCGCACGGTCGCGGAGGCCTGGGGGAGCTGACGGCGCTCGCGCGGGTGCGGGGTGAGGTGTGGCGCGCGGTCGCGGGGGCCGGGGGGAGTCGGCGGTGTTCGCGCCGGGGGCTCGGCGGTGCGTGGTCGCGGAGGCCCGCAGCGGCTGACGGCGTTCGCGTAGGCGTCACGCAGAGCTCGACACGACCTGAGAGTCCGGGACCGCTCCCGCAGGTGGTCACGGCGTTCGAGCCGTGTGGCGCAGGCATGGGGCCCGACGGCGTCTCCGTGTCGCGGGGAGATGGATGAAAAGCCAGCGTCTGGGTGATTGTGATGGCGGAGAGCGCTCCCCGTCGGTCGTTTCGCGACGGAGTACAGAAAGCGCTTGACAGGGCCGTGAAGCGACGGCAATATCGCATTCAAGCGGAGTGTGAGCGATAACACCGGAGTTGTCGCACCGCGAACGATACGACTCGGCGGCTCGTGGAAACGGCCGCCCGGTCAGCCGAGCACCCCCCCTGCTCGGCGACGCGCCGTCGTGCGTCAGCGGCCGGCTCCGCCTGCCGCGGCGCTCGGCGTTCCCCCACCCCGGGTCGCCTTGGCGACCCCGGCACAACGGAAGGTAATCGAATGTCCCGGACGACGACGTCCCGAATCACGAGTCGAGGATGGAGCGCGTGCGGCGCGCTGCTGGCATCCATCGCCCTCGGCTTCACCCTCTTCGGTGCAGCTTCTCCTGCCTCCGCCGCACCGACCGCGCCGGTCGGAACGGGCGCGAACCAGGAGATCCGCAACCAGCAGAACACGCTCTGCATGGATGATTACGCCTTCAACACCCAGCCCGGCGCCGAGGTGCGTCAGTGGACGTGCCTCGAAGGCCAGAACCAGCTGTGGGCTGTCACCGATCTCGGCAACGGCTACGCCGAGATCAAGAACCGGTACAGCAACCTCTGCCTCGACAACTACAACTTCGCCACCACCAGTGGGTCGGAGGTGCGCCAGTGGTCGTGCTGGGGCGGCGACGTGCAGCAGTGGCAGCTGACCGACGTCGGCGGCGGCTGGACCGAGATCCGCAACAAGTACAACAACCTCTGTCTTCAGAGCGTCGCGTCTCCCGTCGACGGCGGGTTGCTCTCGCAGGTCACGTGCAACGGGTCCGGCGTCCAGCGCTGGCGCCTCACTGACCCGAACGTGTCGAAGATGACCTACACGCTCTACAAGTCGTCGAACCCCTCGGCCGACGAGCTCGATGCCTACGCCCGCATCACCGACGCGATGGACCGCGCGCTCGCCCGCTACAACAAGTTCAACAACACCTGGAGACACCTGAACGTGTACTACGCGCCCGGCGTGCCCACCGCCGAGGCGAGCATCAACGGCGACGTGCGCTTCGGCAGCAACCGCTCGTACATGGTCGAGGGAACGGCCCTGCACGAGATCGCACACACCGTCGGTGTCGGCACCGCCGGGCACTTCCAGAGCAAGTGCGACGCGCAGGACTGGCCCTCCGCGCTGCCGCTGCTGAGATCGTGGGACGGCCCGGACGCGCGCATCAACTGCGGTGGCAGCCACATGTGGCCCTACGGGCTGAACTACTCCAATGAGTTCAGTGAGACCGCGTTCGACCGCAACGTGCGCCTCGTGCAGGCGATGCACCACGACGGTCTCTGACACGCCGCGCGTCGATGCCGGTCCGCGGATCACATCCGCGGGCCGGCATCGTCCGTTGTGGCGTGGATCCGGTCAGCGGACCTGGCGCACCGAGAACTGCAGGCGCGGGTGCGCGTACGCCTCCTGCGACTCGATGAGTCGCAGCTCGCGCGACCCCGACTCGTAGGTGGTGGTCAGGAGGTCGAAGACACTGGATGCCGTGCGCGCGAGCGCATCGGCGGCGTCGCCGCCGCTGCGGCGGTAATGCGCGGTGAAGAGGGCGGCGGTGACATCGCCCGACCCGTTGGCCTTCATGGGGATGAGCGGGGTCTGCACGATCCACGCACCGTTTTCGTCGACGACCATCATCTCGATCGTGTCGGCCTCGCGGTCCGGACGCTCGACACTGGTGACGAGGATGGTGCGCGGGCCGCGCGCGCGGAGGGCGTCCGCCGACTCCAGGGTGGACGCGATGCTGCCGGGCTCCGTGCCCGTCAGGAAGCCGAGCTCGAACTGGTTGGGGGTGAGGATGTCGGCGACCGGCACGACCCGCTCGCGAAGCAGCTCGGGAATGGCCGGCGCGACGAAGCAGCCCGACTTGGAATTTCCCATGACGGGGTCGCACGCGTACACGGCATCCGGATTCGCCCTCTTCACCCGCGCGACGGTGTCGATGATGACGTCGGCGATGCCCTCGCCGCCCTGGTAGCCCGACAGCACCACGTCGATCTGCGGGAAGACCCCGCGATCCTCGATTCCGGCGATGACGGCGGCCACGTCGTCGGGCGAGATCAACGGGCCGCGCCAGGCGCCGTAGCCGGTGTGATTGGAGAAGTTGACCGTGTAGACGGGCAGAACCTCGACGCCGATGCGCTGGAGGGGGAAGACGGCGGCGGAGTTGCCGACGTGTCCGTACGCGACGGCGGACTGAATCGAGAGAACCTTCATGCCTCGATCCTTCCACCTCGCGCGTCGGGGCGACGCGTCCCCGCGGCGACGGCGATGTCATCGGCCAGCGCCGTCGCCGACGACTCGTCGAGGTCGTGCACGGTGAGGCGCAGGAAGTCGCCGGCAGGTGCGGGGGAGAGGAAGAACGGATCGCCCTCGCGCACCAGCCAGCCGCGGCGCATGAGGTCGTCGCGCACGGAAGCTGCGCTCACCGGCAGCTGCACCCACAGGTTCAGCCCGTCGCCCGGGGTGGTGGGCAGCCCCCGCTCCGTGAGGCTCCGGGCGAATGCGGCGTTGCGAGCGGCATAGTGCTCCGCGGCCGCCTCGATGTCGGCGCGCACCCCGTCGTCGGTGACGAGCGCGAGCGTGAGGCGCTGAAGGATGTGGCTGACCCACGTGGTGCCGGGGGTGAGCCGCACGGCGAGTCCGTCGGCGGTGTCGGGATCGGACGCCGTGACGGCGAGGCAGGTGTCGGGTCCGAGGAACTTCGACATCGACCGGATCCGCGCCCACCGCTTCTGCGCCGGGCCGATGACCGAGTGCAACGGCGATCGGGACAGCAGCGAGAAGTGGTCGTCTTCGATGACGAGGACGTACGGGTACTCGGCGAGGACCGCGCGCAGAGCGGCGGCGCGTCGCTCGGTCAGACTCGCGCCCGTGGGGTTGTGGGCGCGCGGCGTGCAGATCACCGCGCGCACGCCCGCCTCGAGGGCGGCGCGCAGGCCGTCGGCGGTCATCCCCTCGGCATCCACGTCGACCGGGACGGCACGGTAGCCACCGGTGCGCACGGTGTGCAGGGCCGAGAGGAAGCAGGGATCTTCGAGCGCCACCGCGTCGTCGCGCTGCAGGGCCTGAGCGAGCAGGCGCTCGATCGCATCGCTAGCGCCGCTGGTGACGGTGATGCGCACATCGTCGTGCGGGAGCTGATCCGTCATCCAGGCCCGTGCCCACGCTTCGAGACCGGGGTCGATGACGGGCTCGCCGTACAGCACCGGGCGCGCCGACCGGGCGAGCGCCGCCGTGGGGTCGGGGATGCGGGCGGGGTCGGGATTGCCGGTGCCGACATCGCGCAGCACGGTGTCGGGCGCGTAGCCCTCTTGCGCGACCTCGGCGCGGTCGGCGACCCGCGTGCCGCCGCGTCCGCGCGCCTCGACCAGACCCGCCTGCGCGAGCTGTCGGTAGGCGGCGACGACGGTGTTGCGATTGACGCCCAGGTCGACGGCGACGGCGCGCACCGAGGGCAGCAGGGTGCCGGGGGCGAGTTCGCCGCGCTCGATGCGGGTGCGTAGGGCGGCGGCGATCCCGGATGCCGAGCTGCCGGTCATGTCGATGCTCATACGCCCCCTCCCGCGTGCTTCCAGCTTATGTCCTGAGCCATGCTACGGTTTGGCCTAAGCCAATGAATCGCGCCCCGAAGCGCGGAACCTCGCGCCCCCCCGGGTGCGGAATGGAGTGGACATGACCGACACCGGAACCGCCCGCGTCAAGCGCGGCCTGGCCGAGATGCTCAAGGGCGGCGTCATCATGGACGTCGTCACCGCCGAGCAGGCGCGCATCGCCGAAGACGCGGGCGCGGTCGCCGTCATGGCGCTCGAGCGCGTCCCCGCCGACATCCGTGCGCAGGGCGGCGTCGCCCGCATGAGCGACCCCGACCTCATCGACGACATCATCGCGACGGTCTCGATCCCGGTCATGGCCAAGGCTCGCATCGGCCACTTCGTCGAGGCGCAGGTGCTTCAGGAGCTCGGTGTCGATTACATCGACGAATCCGAGGTGCTCTCGCCGGCCGATTACGTCAACCACATCGACAAGTACGACTTCACCGTGCCGTTCGTGTGTGGCGCCACCAACCTCGGCGAGGCTCTGCGCCGCATCACCGAGGGCGCGGCGATGATCCGCTCCAAGGGTGAAGCCGGTACCGGCGACGTGTCGGAGGCGACCAAGCACATCCGCACCATCCGCGGCGAGATCAACGCCCTGCGCGCCAAGACCAAAGACGAGCTGTACGTCGCCGCGAAAGAGCTGCAGGCGCCCTACGACCTGGTCGCCGAGATCGCCGAGACCGGCACCCTCCCCGTCGTGCTCTTCACCGCCGGCGGCGTGGCGACCCCCGCCGACGCCGCCATGATGATGCAGCTCGGCGCCGACGGCGTGTTCGTGGGCTCCGGCATCTTCAAATCGGGCAACCCCGCGCAGCGCGCTGCGGCCATCGTGAAGGCCACCACCTTCCACGACGACCCCAAGGTCATCGCCGAGGCATCCCGCGGTCTCGGCGAGGCCATGGTGGGCATCAACGTCGCCGACCTGCCCGCGCCGCACCGCCTCGCCGAGCGTGGCTGGTAAGGCGCCCGTCGGCGTCCTCGCCCTGCAGGGCGACGTCCGCGAGCACCTCGCGGTCCTGACCGCCCTCGGTGCCGACGCGCGACCCGTGCGTCGGCCCGAGGAGCTCGCCGCCGTGGAGGGCCTCGTGCTGCCCGGCGGCGAGTCGAGCGCGATCGACAAGCTCGCGCGCGCGTTCGGTCTGTTCCACCCGATCCGCGCCGCGATCGCCGACGGCATGCCGATGTACGGCACGTGCGCGGGGCTCATCCTGCTCGCCGACCGCATCGACGGCGCCATCGCGGGCCAGCAGACCTTCGGCGGACTCGACGCCCGCGTCGCCCGCAACGTGTTCGGTAGCCAGACCGCCTCGTTCGAGACCGACCTCGACGTCCCCGCCCTCGGCGACCCGCCCGTGCACGCCATCTTCATCCGCGCGCCCGCGGTGGTGGAGTGGGGGCCGGACGCCGAGCCCCTGGCATCCCTTCCCGATGGGCGCGTCGTCGCGATCGAGCAGGGCGCGCTGCTCGGCACGGCGTTCCACCCCGAATCGACCGGCGAGACGCGCTTCCATCAGCGCTTCCTCGCGCACGTGCACGCGCGGAGCGGTGTCGACGCGCCCGCGTCCTAGACTGGAAGCTATGTCCGGACACTCCAAATGGGCCACGACCAAGCACAAGAAGGCGGTCGTCGATGCCCGCCGCGCCAAGTCGTGGGCCAAGCTCATCAAGAACATCGAGGTCGCGGCCAAGCTCGGCGGCGCCGACCTGCAGGGCAACCCGACCCTCTTCGACGCCGTGCTCAAGGCCAAGAAGACCTCGGTCCCCAAAGACAACATCGACCGCGCGATCAAGCGCGGAGCGGGTATCGGCGGCGAAGCGGTCGAGTACGCCTCGATCATGTACGAGGGCTACGGCCCCAACGGCGTGGCATTCCTCATCGAGTGTCTGACCGACAACAAGAACCGCGCGGCGGCCGAGGTGCGCACCGCTCTCAGCCGTAACGGCGGCACCCTCGCCGACCCCGGCAGCGTGGCATACAACTTCAGCCGCAAGGGCGTCATCGTGGTCCCGTCCGAGGGGACCAGCGAAGACGACGTCATGCTCGCCGTGCTCGAGGCCGGCGCCGAAGAGGTCGAGCCGCACGGCGACGGCTTCGGCGTCATCACCGAGGCCTCCGACCTCGTGTCGGTGCGCAGCGCGCTGCAAGATGCCGGCATCGAGTACGACTCCGCCGACGTCGAGTTCGTCCCCTCGCTGAAGGTGGAGGTCGACGCCGACACCGCCCGCAAGGTCTTCCGCCTGATCGACGCGCTCGAAGACAGCGACGACGTGCAGAACGTCTACACGAACTTCGACCTCACCGCCGAGGTGCAGGCCGAGCTCGAGAACGACGAGTGAGGGCGCGCCCTTCGTCTCGACACGGCTCCTGCGCTTAGCGTGGGGGCCGTGTCCCGTTCCCTGCGCGTGCTCGGCATCGACCCCGGCCTGACCCGCTGCGGCGTGGGCGTCGTCGACGTCTCGTCGAACCGCGCGGCCTCGCTCGTGCATGTGGGCGTGGTCCGTTCGTCGACGGCCGACCCGATCGAGAAGCGCCTCGCGACCATCGCCGCGGGCATCCGCGCGGTGCTCGACGACCATGACCCGTCGGTCGTCGCCGTTGAGCGCGTCTTCGCGCAGAACAACCGTCACTCGGTGATGGGAACGGCCCAGGCCAGCGGGATCGCCCTGCTGCTCGCCGCCGAGCACGGCATCCCGGCCGCGACCCACACCCCCAGCGAGGTCAAGGCGGCGATCACCGGTTACGGCTCCGCCGACAAGCTGCAGGTGCAGACCATGGTCGCGCGAGTGCTGCGCCTTCAGACACTGCCCGAGCCCGCGGACGCCGCCGACGCTCTGGCGATCGCGCTGTGTCACGCCTGGCGCGGGGGACCGGCACCGGCATCGCCCGAGTCCGCTCTCACCCCCGCACAGCGTGCGTGGCGGGATGCCGAGAAGCGGCGTTCTCCACAGGCTCGTGTCGCTCGAACACATGTACGAAGCGGCGCGTAAGCTGGCCGCATGATCTCTTCGTTGCACGGCACGGCGGCTCATGTCGCCGACGACTCGCTGGTCGTCGTGGTGGGGGGCGTCGGTTTCTCCGTCGCCGTCACCGCGCAGTTCGCCCGCACGGTGCACGTCGGTTCCGAGGTGCACCTGCACACCAACCTCATCGTGCGCGAAGACGCCCTGTCGCTGTACGGATTCGAGAGTCGCGAAGAGCTGACCGTCTTCACGCAGCTCATCAGCGTGACGGGAGTCGGCCCGAAATCCGCGCTCGGGGTGCTGTCATCGCTCACCGTGCCGCAGATCGCCCAGGCCGTGGCCGACGACGACGACGCCCCGTTCCGCCGGGTGTCGGGCATCGGCCCGAAGACCGCGAAACTCATCGTCGTGCAGCTCGCCGGCAAGCTCGCCGTCATCCCCGTCACCGCGCCCGCGGCGGTCGCCGCACACGGGCAGGTGCCGATGCAGGTGACGCAGGCCCTCGTCGGCCTGGGGTGGACCGAGCGCACGGCGGCCGAGGCCGTGGCATCCGTCGCAGAGAACGCCTCCGACGCCGATCGTTCGTCGGTACAGGCGCTGCTCCGGCTGACGCTCGCTCTGCTCGGGCCCGCACGCAAGGAGACCGTGGGTGGCTGACGTCCGCGACGCCGGCACACCCGACGATGAGACCGAGCTCGCGATCGAGGGGGCTCTGCGGCCCGTCTCGCTGGCCGAGTTCGTCGGTCAGCACAAGGTGCGTGGCCAGCTGCAGCTGCTGCTCGACGCCGCGCGCATCCAGCAGCGCTCACCCGATCACATCCTGCTGTCGGGTCCTCCCGGCCTCGGCAAGACGACGCTCGCGATGATCGTCGCGCACGAGAGCGGTCGCCCGCTCCGTCTGTCGAGCGGACCCGCGATCCAGCACGCGGGTGATCTGGCGGCCCTGCTGTCGTCGCTCACGCCGGGTGAGGTGCTGTTCATCGACGAGATCCACCGTATGGCGCGCTCCGCCGAAGAGATGCTGTACCTCGCGATGGAAGACTTCCGCATCGACATCATGGTCGGCAAAGGCGCCGGTGCCACCAGCATTCCCCTCGACCTCGCCCCGTTCACCCTCGTGGGCGCCACGACACGCGCGGGGCTCCTGCCCAATCCACTCCGTGATCGCTTCGGCTTCACCGCCCATCTCGAGTACTACGAGCCGGAAGAGCTCGAGCAGGTCGTGTCGCGCTCGGCGTCCATGCTCGACGTGGGTCTGCCGGGCGCCGCGCGCTCCGAGATCGCCCGTCGTTCGCGGGGCACGCCCCGCATCGCCAACCGCCTCCTGCGCCGCGTCCGCGATTACCTCGTGGTCCACGGCCCTTCGGCGGGGGCCGGAGACGGACATGCCGACGTTCGCACGGTCAACGCGGCGCTCGACCTGTACGACGTCGACGCGATCGGTCTCGACCGCCTCGACCGTGCGGTGCTCGACGCCTTGGTGCGCCGGTTCCGTGGGGGGCCGGTGGGCCTGAGCACCCTCGCCGTCACGGTCGGGGAGGAGGCCGAGACCATCGAGTCCGTCGTGGAGCCGTACCTCGTGCGCATCGGATTCATGGGGCGAACGCCACGTGGTCGTGTCGCCACCCCCGAGGCCTACGACCACCTCGGCGCACCTCACCCCGACGGCCTGCTCCGGTTCAGCCAGGGCGTATGACCTATACTCGGCGGGGGATTCCCCGACCCTCGCAAGGCAGTGCCGCACGGCGCGCCTGATCTGAAAGGTGCACCGCCTCCATGGATAGCTTTCCCCTTCTGATTCTGCTGGCTGGTCTGCTCGTCTTCATGTTCGTGAGCTCCCGCCGCCGCATGAAGAAGCAGAAGGCCGAGCAGGAGAAGAAGGCCCGCGAGACCGTTCCCGGCGCCGAGGTGCTGCTGCAGGGTGGCCTCTACGGCACCATCGTCGAATACGACGGCGAAGACCTCGACAAGCCCGCACTGGTCGAGATCGCCCCCGGCATCGTCATCAAGGTCCACAGCCAGGCCGTGCTGCGCATCGTCGACCCCGTCGAGGGAGTCGTCACCGAAGACGAGTTCATCGAGGCCGAAGAGACCGAGGCCGAGTACGTCGCCGGCGTCGCCGACGGCGGTATCAGCTCGATCAGCGACGACCAGCGGGCCGCCCGTCAGAACGCCGCCGACCCGGAGCGCGACGACAAGGACCGCCCCGCGGTCTGATTCCCTTTCTTTCCGTTCACCGCCGCACAGAAAGCCGATTCCGTGGCGCCCTCGACCCCTGTCCGTCATGCCTGGCGCGTGTTGACCGGATTGCTCGCCATCACCGGCGTGCTCTTCGGCATCAACGCCCTGGGTGTGCACGTATTCAACGCCAGTTCCTGGACCCCCGATCTCGCCCTGGACCTCCAGGGTGGAACGCAGATCATCCTGCAGGCCCAGACCACCGACGGCGCAGCCCCCGACAGCGAACAGCTGCAGCAGGCCGTGACGATCATCCGCCAGCGCGTCGACGCCTCCGGCGTCGGTGAGACCGATGTCGCGACCGAGGGCGGTCGCAACATCGTCGTGCAGATTCCCGGTCAGGCCGACGAGGCCACGCGCGAGCGCATCCAGAGCTCGGCGCAGCTGCAGCTGCGCCCGGTGCTCTTCACGGGCGCGCAGGCCACCTCGTTCGTCGGCGAAGACGGCAACTCCACGCCGTACCCGTCGCCCGATCCCGCGCTGCCGTCGACGCCGACCGCCTCTCCGACCAATGCGAGCGACCCGGCGTACATCACGCCCGCGCTGCAGGCGGAGTTCCTCGCCTACGACTGCGCCAATCCGCCGTCCAACCCCTCCGAGGCGCCGGCCGACCAGCCGATGATCACGTGCGGCATCGAGGACGGGCAGAAGTACATCCTCGGCCCCGTCGAGCTCAACGGCACCGACATCTCCGACGCCACCAACGGCCAGGAGCAGAACACGGGGCGCTGGGCCGTCAACCTCGTCTTCAACGACCAGGGCACCCAGAAGTTCGGCGAGATCAGCCAACGCCTCGTCGCGCTGCAGCCGCCGCTGAACCAGTTCGCGTTCGTGCTGGACGGCTCCGTGCTGTCGGCACCCGTCATGCAGGGCACCATCCTCGACGGTCGCCCGAGCATCACCGGCAGCTTCACCCAGGAGTCGTCGAAGGCCCTCGCCGACCAGTTGAAGTACGGCGCCCTTCCGCTCAGCTTCACGGTCGTCAGCTCCGACACCGTCTCGGCGACCCTCGGTTCGCAGCAGCTGCAGGTCGGCTTCATCGCCGGTCTCATCGGTCTGGGCCTCGTCGCGATCTATTCGCTGATCGTCTACCGCGCCCTCGGCACCGTGATCATCGCATCGCTCGGCGTGATGGCGGTGTTGACGTACGTCGCGTTGTGCATCCTGGCGTGGCGAGCGGGCTTCCGGCTCTCGCTCGCCGGTGTCGCCGGTCTGATCGTGACGATCGGCTTCACCGCCGACTCCTTCATCGTCTACTTCGAACGCATCCGAGACGAGCTGCGCGACGGTAAGTCGATCACCGCGGCCGTCGAAGACGGCTGGGCTCGCGCGAAGCGCACGATCTACATCTCGAAGTCGATCAACATCCTCGCCGCCGTCGTGCTGTACATCCTCGCGGATGCCACGGTGAAGGGCTTCGCGTTCACGCTGGGCCTCACGACCGCGATCGACATCCTGATCTTCATCCTGTTCACGCACCCCGTGATGCAGCTGCTCGCCCGCACGCGGTTCTTCGGCTCCGGTCATCCGCTCTCGGGCATGGACCCCAACGCGCTCGGTGCGGTCTATCGCGGTCGTGCGCAGTTCCGTGCGCCGGTCGTCGACGCTCCGCGCGCCCAGCGCTCCCGCGGGGAGGCGCAGCGTCGCCAGACCATCGCGGAACGCAAGCAGGCGGAGCTCGCCGCCGCCGGCCGCGGCGATAGCCGCTCCACGAAGGAGGGAGACAACTGATGCGCTCCATGTCGCAGCTCGGTAACGACCTCTACTCCGGGAAGACCTCGTTCCCGTTCGTGCAGCGTCGACGCCTGTGGTTCATCATCGCCGCGGTGCTGGTCATCGGCGCGGCCCTCGTGCCGCTGTTCCGCCCCGTGCAGTTCTCCATCGAGTTCACCGGCGGTGCCCAGTTCACGGTCTCGAACCCGGCATCCCTCGATCAGGCGCTCGCAACCGATGCCGTCGCGTCCGTGCTCCCGGGTGCCACCACGCGCGTCTCGACGATCAACGATCAGGCCGTGCGCGTGCAGACCGACCAGCTCGACAACGATGAGGCGCAGGCGGTGTCGGCCGCCCTGGCCACCGCTTACGACGTGCCGACGTCGGAGATCACGAACTCGTTCATCGGTCCGACCTGGGGCAACGACGTCACCCGGCAGTCGTTGTGGGGTCTGTCGATCTTCCTCGCGTTGACGTTCCTCATCCTGGCGATCTACTTCCGCACGTGGAAGATGTCGGTCGCGGCGATCATCGGTCTCGTCGACGTGCTCATCATCACCATCGGCGTGTATGCGGTGTTCGGATTCGAGATCTCGCCGGCGGCCGTCATCGGCTTCCTCACGATCCTCTCCTACGCGCTTTACGACACCACCGTCGTCTTCGACAAGGTGCGTGAGAACACCCGAGAAGACGGCGAGATCTCCGGCCGCACGTTCGCGGAGTCGGTCAACCTCGCCGCCAACCAGACCCTGATCCGCTCGATCAACACCACCGTGGTCGCGATTCTGCCGGTGGGTGCGATTCTCTTCATCGGCGTGCCGCTCGGTGCGCGCACTCTGAGCGACATCTCGCTGTCGATCTTCGTCGGCACGATCGTCGCGGCCTACTCGACGCTGTTCGTCGCGGTCCCGATGTACGCGCTCCTGCGCGAGAAGGAGCAGCCCGTCGCGCAACGTGATGCGCGCGTGCGCGCCGCGCGCGAGAAGGCGGGCGTCCCGGCCTGACCGGACGCGTGGAGCGATCACAGGTGGGGCCCCGGCGTGAGCCGGGGCCCCACCTGTCTAGGCATAGACTTGATCGACTGGCCGTAGGGGAGGGTTGGAGATGACCGAGACCGCTTCCGCCGCGCCGCCGCCGTCCTCGCTGCGCCGCCTCGTTCCGCGGATCTTCTCGCGTGCCGCGCGCCGCGACGACGTCGACAAGCTGCTGCGCACCGTCCGCACGCACCACCCCAAGGGCGACCTCGCCATCATCGAGCGCGCCTACGCCGTCGCCGACAAGGCGCACGACGGCCAGAAGCGTCAGAGCGGTGAGCCGTATATCACCCATCCGCTCGCCGTCGCCCAGATCCTCGCCGAGCTCGGTCTCGGCCCGAAGGCCATCGCCGCCGCGCTGCTGCATGACATGGTCGAAGACACCGGCTACCCGCTTGACGAGTTGGCCGCCGACTTCGGCGACGAAGTGGCCATGCTCGTCGATGGCGTCACCAAGCTCGACCGGGTCAAGTACGGTGACAGCGCCCAGGCCGAGACCGTACGGAAGATGATCGTGGCGATGTCGAAAGACATCCGCGTCCTGCTCATCAAACTCGCCGACCGTCTGCACAACGCCCGCACATGGGGGTTCGTCCCCCCGCACAAGGCGGCGAAGAAGGCCACCGAGACGCTCGAGATCTACGCCCCCCTCGCGCACCGCCTCGGCATCCAGGCCATCAAGAGCGAGCTCGAAGACCTGTCGTTCGCCGTGATGCATCCCAAGCTCTACGCCGAGATCGAGAGTCTGGTCAAGCAACGCACCCCCCAGCGCGAGCAGTACGTGCAGAACGTCATCGACGCCGTCGACGCCGATCTGCGCGAGCTCCGCGTCCGCGGCCGCGTCATGGGTCGGCCGAAGCAGCTGTATTCCGTTTATCAGAAGATGGTCGTCCGCGGCCGCGAGTTCGACGACATCTACGACCTCATCGGCATCCGCATCCTCGTCGGCACCGTGCGCGACTGCTATGCGGTGCTCGGTGCGATCCATGCGCGCTGGACGCCGCTCCCCGGCCGTTTCAAGGACTACATCGCCACCCCGAAGTTCAACCTCTACCAGTCGCTGCACACCACGGTCATCGGCCCGGGCGGTCGCACGGTGGAGATCCAGATCCGCACGCACGAGATGCACCAGCAGGCCGAGTTCGGTGTGGCGGCGCACTGGAAGTACAAGGAGCGGATGGCGGGCGGAAAGGCGGATGCCAAGTCCGTCGACGCCGACATGGCGTGGATCGCCCACATCTCCGACTGGCAAGCCGAGACCGCCGACCCCGGGGAGTTCCTCGACTCCCTGCGTTTCGAGATCGGCGCCAAAGAGGTCTACGTGTTCACGCCGAAGGGGCGCGTCATCGGCCTTCCCACCGGTGCGACGCCGGTCGACTTCGCCTACGCCGTGCACACCGAGATCGGTCACCGCACGATGGGGGCCAAGGTCAACGGGCGTCTCGTTCCGCTGGAGTCGACGCTGCAGAGCGGCGACGTGGTCGAGGTCTTCACGTCGAAGAACCCCGACGCCGGGCCCAGTCAGGACTGGCTCGGCTTCGTCAAGAGCACGCGTGCGCGCAACAAGATCCGCGGCTGGTTCACCAAGGAGCGCCGCGAAGAGGCGATCGAGCAGGGCAAGGACTCCATCGCCCGCGCTATGCGCCGGCAGAACCTGCCGCTGCAGCGGCTGATGAGCCAGGACTCCTTCACCGAGGTCGCTCGACTCTTCCACTACGAGGATGTCTCGGCGCTGTACGCCGCGGTCGGCGAGGGACACGTCTCCACGCAGTCGGTGATCGAGAAGGTCACCGCTCTCGTCAGCGTCGAAGAGACCAACACCGGCCCGATCGACATTCCCGTCGGGCGCAGTCGTGCCCCGCGTGGCGGCGACTCCGGCGTGCTCGTGCGCGGGGCGCCCGACATCCTGGTGAAGCTCGCGAAGTGCTGCACGCCCGTGCCCGGTGACGAGATCGTCGGGTTCGTCACGCGCGGCAGCGGCGTCTCGGTCCACCGCGGCGACTGCACGAACGTCAAGGCGCTGAAAGAGGAGCCCGATCGTCTCATCGATGTCGAGTGGGCGCCGACCACCAAGAGCGTCTTCCTCGTGCAGATCCAGGTCGAGGCCCTCGATCGCTCGGGCCTGCTGAGCGACGTCACGCGGGTGCTCAGCGAGCACCACGTGAACATCCTGTCGGCGACCGTCTCGACGACGAACGACCGACTGGCGCTCAGCAAGTTCGTCTTCGAGATGGGCGACACCGTTCACCTCGACCGCGTGCTGAACGCCGTGCGCCGCATCGACGCCGTCTACGACGTCTACCGCGTCACCTCTTCCTGAGGGGTCGTCGGGCGACGGGTCGTCAGCGCGGATGCTGCGGCTGCGGCATCCGCTCGTGCAGGATTCGCGTGGACGGCGTGCATGACGGTCGGGTTCGCGCCGTTCCTGCTCGCACCGCTGGCCGGGGCCCCGCGTCACGCGGTGCGCGGGGCACGGCGGGCGTCGACGCGGGGCGTTCCCACGCTCGCGGCGCCGCGGCCGAGGCGACCGTCCGCCAGCAGAGCCGCCGTCGCGGAGAGGACCGCCCCGGCGCGCTTCGCGTGCGGGAACCGCGGATGCTGCGCGAGCCAGGCCTCAGCGGACCGCTTCGTCAGCGGATCCGCGGCCGCCCATGATCGTGCGAGTGCGAGGTCGCCCTCGTCGTCGGAGCGCGCCAGGTCGACCAGCGTCCGCGGGGGAGTGGTGAGGTGCACGCCCGCCATCGTGCAGACGTCACCCGCGTCGAGGCGTACGTCATGGTAGACGGTACGGGCGTCCGAGCGCGCCCGAATGCGGGTCGCACCGGCTCGTTGGAGGTGGTGCGGTGAGGGCTCCTGCGCGAGAGCACCGTGGATCCAGGCGGCGCTGCACCGAACGGCGGCCCAGCGTTCCGCCAGGAGAGGTGCGAGACTGCGCGCTCGCATCCAGGGCGTCTCAGCCGCATCGGCGGGCATGAAGCCCTCGCCGAGCGGAACCAGGACGCCGTCGAGGCACGCGGCGGACAGCTCGGCGAGCGACAGTCGTTCGTCGGCGAAGAACAGGAAAGGCGACACCATCCCGCCAGTGTGACGGGGCGATGTCGCCCGTGACGCCGCGGCGTCGGACCTGTGGAGAACCCGGTCAGCCGCCGAGAGCGCGCAGCCAGGTGCGGCGCGCCTCGAGAGCCTCCTGAGCCTGCGCGGCGGCACGCTTGTCGCCGCGCGCCTCGGCGTCGGCGAGCTCGGCCTCGAGCTTGTCGATCGCGTCGGTCAGCTGGCGCGTCATGTCGTTCGCGCGCGCCTTCTGCTCGGGGTCGTTGCGCTTCCAGTCGGCGTCTTCGCGCGTGCGCACGCTCTGCTCGATCTTGCGCAGCTCGTCATCGAGCGCCCGCTCCTTGTCGCGCGGGAAGATGCGACCGATCTCGTCCCACTGGCGCTGAATCGCGGTGAGCCTCTGACGAGCGGTCGCGAGGTTCTTCTCGTCGACGATCGGAGCGGCCTCCTCGAGGAGCGCGCGCTTCTGCTCGATCTTCTCCTTCGACGCTTCGTTCTCGGCCGACTCGCGCTCGATCCGCGCCCCGTACAGGGCGTCGCCGGCGGCCTTGAACCGCGCCCAGAGCGCGTCGTCGACCTTGCGGCCGGCGCGTCCCGACGCCTTCCAGGCGTCGAGCAGATCGCGGTACGCCCCGATGCCGTCCTCGCCGCGCGGTGCGAGGGCCTCAGCGCGCTCGACGAGACGCGTCTTGGCCTCGCGAGCCGCCTTGTGGGTCTCATCCAGCGACGAGAAGAACTCGCGGCGGTGGCGGTCGACCGTCGCGCGTGCGTCGCGGAAGCGGCGCCACAGCTGCTGGGCGGTCGACTTCGACAGACGCGGGCCGTTCTGCTGGTGGGCCTGCCAGCGGTCGAACAGGGTCGACATATCAGCGGTCATCTGCTTCCACTGCACCGTCTGCGGGTCGCGGGCGGCGAGGGCCTCGGCCTCCTCGACGATCACCGTACGCTCGCGCACGGCTTCCTCGCTCGCCTGCTTGGCGGCGGCGGCCTCGCTCTCGCTGGCCTCCGCCAGCTCGGCGGTCAGGGCGTCGACGCGGGCGATGAGCGCAGCGAGGTCGCCCACGGCGGCTGCACCGTCGAGTTTGCCGCGGAGGGCTTTCGCGGTCGAGCGCAGGTCGGATGCCGAGGCGCCGCCGCGGCGGTGACGGGTCTCGAGCAGCGTGACCTCGCCGGCCAGGTCGGAGAACTTGCGCTGGTAGTACGCGAGCGCCTCGGCGGGCGTGCCGTCGGGGTACTGTCCGACCTCGCGCCACTCGTCTCCCTCGCGAACCGACACGGTGCCGTCGTCATCGACGCGGCCCCAGGGCTGGGTCGTCGTCTTCGATGCCGTCGCGCCCGGGGGCGGTCCGGGCAGGCGCGGGCCGGGGCGGGCCGCCGGCTGCGCCGGGGCGGGCGCGTCGGTCTTCGCGTCGGTGTCGGGCTCGGCGTCGGCCGTGGTGTCCGACGTGGACTCCTCGTCCGCGAGAGACTCCGCGTGCGACGCTGCCTCGGCATCCTGAGCCGTCCCGGCGGCGGGTTCGGCCTCCACGGTCTCGGCCGGCGCGGCGGCGTCTTCGTCTGTTTCGATGCCGTCGGCGGCCGGAACGTCGACCTCGGCGTCGCCGGTGGGCTCGATGGCACCCGACTCGTCATCGGAGGCCGCAGCGGCGTCGCCGTCGACCGGGGCATCGCCCTCGGCGCCGGCGGGGGAGCCGTCGGCCTCGACCTCGATCGTGGAAGGAGCGTCGACCTCGGCGTCGGTCGCGGCGTCGCGCGGGTCGGAGGTCTCGGGGGTGGGAGCGGAAGACACGGATAGCACCTCATCGCGGCAGAACCGCCTGGGGGAGAAGGACCCTCCGAGCCTAGTACGACCGGCCCCGCCGGCACAGGATCAGGGTGCCGTCGTCTCCGTGGCATCCGGAGCCGGAGTCGCCGGCGCGTCGGTCGCGGGGGTGCTCGGGGCGTCGGTGGCCGGGGCGGTGGGCGTCGTCGAGGGCGCGGGCTCGGGAGCGCCGGGCCCGGCGACGAAGTACGCGGTCTGCGCGCCGATCGCGCCCAGGATGACGGCGAGTCCGACCACGAGGGCGATCACGTTGTCGCGCGTGCGCCGGCGCCACTGCCGCTGGTGCAGCTCCACTCGAGCCGCGTAGGTGCGGGCGCGTTCCCGCTGCTCCCGCGTCTGCCGGTCTCTCCCGCGCGTCGCCACATCGACCTCCTCCGCCCGTCCGGGCGACTCGATCCTACAAAGCCCGCCCCGACCGTCCATGTCCGCGACCCCTGGCGGACCGGCGCGATGTCGGAGGCCCCGGATAGCCTGGAGCGGTGACCGCTTCCTCCGCGCTCTTCCAGGGCCAGACGCCGCTCGCCGTGCGCATGCGTCCCGTGAGCCTCGACGAGGTGGCAGGCCAGGGTCACCTGCTGCGCCCGGGCTCTCCGCTGGTCACACTCGCCACGACCGACTCCTCGTCATCCGGATCCGCCGTCTCGGTCATCCTGTGGGGCCCGCCCGGCACGGGCAAGACGACCCTGGCCCAGGCGATCGCCCGTTCGTCGGGCAGACGGTTCGTGGAGCTGTCGGCGATCACCGCGGGTGTCAAAGACGTGCGGGAGGTCATGCAAGAGGCGCTGACGCAGCGCGATCTCTACGGGCAGTCGACGATCCTGTTCCTCGACGAGATCCACCGCTTCACGAAGGCCCAGCAAGACGCGCTGCTGCCCGGCGTCGAGAACGGATGGGTCGTCCTCATCGCGGCCACCACCGAGAACCCGTCGTTCTCGGTCATCTCACCCCTGCTCTCGCGGTCGCTGCTGCTCACCCTGCGGCCCCTCGGCGACGACGACCTCGGCGCTCTCGTCGATCGCGCCGTGACCGACCCGCGGGGTCTCGCCGGTCGCGTCGTGCTCGACGACGACGCACGCGCCGCCCTCGTGCGCCTGGCATCCGGCGACGCTCGTCGCGCGCTCACCGCCCTCGAGGCGGCGGCCTCGGTCGCGGGCGACGACGCGGGTGGTCCGACGCCGGGCGCCGATGACGAAGACGGCGAAGACGAAGACGACGACGAGCAGGATCCGGGGCCGTTCACCGGCGAGGGCACGGAGCTGCCGGTGATCACCGCCGACCACATCGCTCAGGCCGTCGACCGCGCGCTGCTGCGCTACGACCGCCAGGGCGATGAGCACTACGACGTCATCAGCGCGTTCATCAAGTCGGTGCGGGGGTCCGATCCGGATGCCGCGATCCACTACCTCGCGCGCATGATCGAGGCCGGCGAAGACCCGCGTTTCATCGCGCGGCGGCTCGTGATCTCCGCCGCCGAGGACATCGGCATGGCCGACCCCCACGCGTTGCAGATCGCCGTGGCCGCCGCCGACGCCGTCGCCTTCATCGGCATGCCGGAGGGGCGCATCCCCCTGGCCGAGGCGACCGTCTACCTCGCCACCACCGCCAAGTCGAACGCCGCCTACAACGCCATCAACGCCGCCATCGCCGACGTACGCGCGGGCGGCTTCGGGCGCGTGCCGATGCACCTGCGCGACGCGCACTACCCCGGAGCCAAACGGCTCGGCCACGGCAAGGGGTACAAGTACGCGCACGACAGCGAGATCGGCATCGTCACGCAGCAGTACCTGCCCGACGAGCTGCGCGGACGCCGCTACTACGAACCCACGAACCACGGCGCCGAGCGCGACGTCTCGGCGCGGCTGGAGAAGATCCGCCGCATCCTCGACGGGAAGTGACGCCCTCGGCTGGTTCTCGGCGCCCTCTGCTAGCATGAATCGGCTCGAAACAGGGTTTTCGGGCATCCCCTCCTTCCAGTGATCACCTTCCGGTGCGCCCCGGCGTGCGCCCCGGACCGGGCGGAAGGGGGCGATACGCCCGCGAGCCGCGAAAGGCGCGGCCGCGTCATCGGAAGGAGAACTTCGTGACCACGAAGTCTCAGGACCGCCGCAAGGTGCGTCTGTCGCGCGCCCTCGGCGTCGCGCTCACCCCCAAGGCCGCCCGCTACCTCGAGAAGCGTCCCTACGCTCCCGGCGAGCACGGCCGCACCAAGCGCAAGGCCGACAGCGACTACGCCGTGCGTCTGCGCGAGAAGCAGCGTCTGCGTGAGCAGTACGGCATCCGCGAGAAGCAGCTGCGCATCGCGTTCAACGAGGCCCGCCGCACCGACGGCCTGACCGGTGAGAACCTGGTCGAGCTGCTCGAGATGCGTCTCGACGCCCTCGTCGTGCGTTCGGGCTTCGCCCGCACTACCGCGCAGGCTCGCCAGCTCGTCGTGCACCGCCACATCCTGGTCGACGGCCAGCTCGTGGACCGCCCGTCGTTCCGTGTGAAGCCGGGTCAGCAGATCCACGTCAAGCCCAAGAGCGAGGGCCTCGAGCCCTTCCAGGTCGCCGCCGCCGGCGGGCACGCCGAGGTGCTGCCCCCCGTTCCGGGCTACCTCGAGGTCGACCTGTCGACGCTCCAGGCGAAGCTCGTGCGTCGTCCCAAGCGCGCCGAGGTGCCCGTCACGTGTGACGTGCAGCTCGTCGTCGAGTACTACGCCGCCCGCTGATCCCAGCGAGCACACGAAGGGCGTCGGGTTCTCCCGGCGCCCTTCGTCGTTGAGGGTGCAGCCGCGGTGCCGGCCCGGACGGCCCGTACCGGTGCGGGGTCGGCACGACTCCGGCGTGAGCCTCGCACGGTCCCCGGCGCCGCCGCATCCGACACGACTCCGGCATAGACGCGCGCGGGGTCCTCGCCCGGAGGCCGCTGCCGGTCGCGTCGCCCGCCCCGCCCGGGTCCGACACGACTCCGGCAGGAATGGCGCACGAACCCCGCCCCATCGGCGTATGCGGACACAACGCAGGAGTTGTGCACACGACGACCCGTCCCCGGCCCGGAGGAGGGCGTGACAGCCCGTGTCGTCCTGCGTTCTGCACGCGGCGACGGCACGCCGGGGCCGGCACCTCAGCGCAGCCTGGCGCGGGGTGGGGTGCCCGCAAGCCGGGGCGACAGGGCATCCATCGATGCCGCTTGCGCGGCGCACAGGGGCCGTCGCCTACGATGAGGGATGCCGCGAATGCGGCGTCTCATCGAGGAAGAAGTGGTGATCGTGAAAAGCCTCGTCTGGTTCGCGTTGGGCATCGCCGGCGGTTTCGTCGCCGCCCACCTCGTCAACAAAGACCCTCGCGGTCAGGAGCTGCTCGCGCAGCTCGACTCCCGCATCGGCGAGTTCACCGATCACATGAGCGACGCCTACCACCAGCAGGAGACCCGCCTGTCGGAGATCATCGACGACGCCAAGGGCGTCGCCGCCTCCGCCGTCGACCGGGCCTCCGACGCGGTCGGCGACGCCGCCGCCGCCGCGAAGACCGCCGCCACCTCGTCCGACTGACCTCCCCGGCACCCGGCCCCCGACGCCCGGGGGCCGTCACCGCACGCGCACGGAAAGACCCGCCATGAAAACCGCCGAGATCGCCCAGCGCTTCCTCGACTTCTTCGAGAAGAAGAACCACACGATCGTCCCCTCGGCCTCGCTCGTCACCGACGACCCGGCTCTGCTGTTCACCGTCGCGGGCATGGTGCCCTTCATCCCGTACCTCAGCGGTGTCGTCCCGCCGCCGTACCCCCGCGCGGCCGACGTGCAGAAGTGCATCCGCACGAACGACATCGAAGAAGTGGGCAAGACGCCCCGTCACGGCACCTTCTTCCAGATGCTCGGAAACTGGTCGTTCGGCGACTACTTCAAAGAAGACGCCATCCGCTTCGCGTGGGAGCTGCTGACCGCTCCCGAGGCCGACGGCGGCCTTGCCTTCGATCCGAAGGACCTCTGGGTCACCGTCTACGAAGAGGACGACGAGGCCCACGAGCTCTGGCGCACCCTCACCCCGCTGCCCGAGGAGCGCATCCAGCGACTCGGTAAGGACACGAACTACTGGTCGACCGGGCTGCCTGGTCCCGCCGGACCCTGCTCGGAGATCTTCTTCGACCGCGGTCCCGCGTACGGCGTCGACGGCGGTCCCGCGACCGACGACGACCGCTACGTCGAGATCTGGAACCTCGTGTTCATGCAGTACGAGATCACGAACGTGCGCTCGAAGTACGACTTCGACATCGTCGGTGAACTCCCCGCGAAGAACATCGACACCGGCATGGGCCTGGAGCGCATCGCGTTCATCAAGCAGGGCGTCGACAACATGTACGAGACCGACCAGGTTCGCCCCGTGCTCGACCTCGCGGCGTCGCTCGCGGGCAAGGCGTACGGAGCCGAGTCGCACGAAGACGACGTTCGTCTGCGCATCGTCGCCGACCACGTGCGCTCCTCGCTCATGCTGCTGGCCGACGGGGTCACACCCTCGAACGAGGGTCGCGGCTACATCCTGCGCCGCATCATGCGCCGCGCGATCCGCTCGATGCGTCTGCTCGGCGTCGAGGGCGCGACCTTCCCCGACCTCTTCGCCGCGTCGCGCGACGCGATGAAGGAGTCGTACCCCGAGGTCGAGGCCGACTACGCGCGTCTTTCGGCCTACGCGATCGCCGAGGAGCAGACCTTCCTGCGCACTCTCGCCGCCGGCTCGGCGATCCTCGACCAGTCGGTCGTCGAGGCCAAGAACGGCGGCGGCACGACCCTGTCGGGCTCCGAGGCGTTCCTGCTGCACGACACGTACGGCTTCCCGATCGACCTGACGCTCGAGATCGCCGAGGAGGCGGGTCTCACCGTCGACCGCGGTGCGTTCGACCAGCTCATGCTCGAGCAGCGCACCCGCGCCAAGGCCGACGCCCGCGCTCGCAAGGGCGCGATCGCCGACCAGAGCGCGTACCGCGAGTTCCGCGCGCTCGGCGAGACGGTGTTCACCGGCTACACCGAGCTGCAGACGGAGTCGACGGTGCTCGGCATCCTGGTGCAGGGCCAGGGCACCGATCGCGCCTCCGAGGGGCAGATCGCCGAGATCATCACGGCCGAGACCGCCCTCTACGCCGAGTCCGGCGGCCAGGTGGCAGACAAGGGCTTGATCGTCGGCCCCGGGTACGAGCTCGAGGTGCTCGACGTGCAGCGTCCCGTGCCCGGCCTCATCAGCCACACCGTCGAGGTCACGACCGGAGAGGTGTCGATGGGCGCGCCCGCGACCACCGTGGTCGATGCGCTGAACCGCCACTCGGCGCAGCAGGCGCACACGGCCACGCACCTCGTGCACGCGGCCATTCGCGACACGCTGGGCAAGACCGCGACGCAGACGGGTTCGCTCAACCGCGCCGGCTACATGCGCTTCGACTTCAGCTGGGGTTCGGCGCTGTCGCCCGAGACCCGCACCGAGATCGAAGACATCGCCAACAACGCCGTGCGCGACAACCTCGAGGTCACCACCCGCGTCATGTCGCTCGACGAGGCGAAGGCCGCCGGCGCCATGGCGCTGTTCGGCGAGAAGTACGGCGACACCGTGCGCATGGTGGACATCGGCGGTCCCTGGTCGCGCGAACTGTGCGGCGGTACGCACGTGGCCCGCAGCTCCGAGATCGGGCTGGTGAACCTCGTCGGGGAGCAGTCGGTCGGTGCGTCGAATCGCCGCGTCGAAGCCCTCGTCGGCCTCGATGCCTTCCGCGACCTCGCGGCCGAGCGGGCGATCGTCTCGCAGCTGTCGACGTCGCTGAAGACCCCGCGCGAGCAGCTGACGACGCGCATCTCCGAGCTGGCCGCGAGCCTGAAGGCGGCCGAGAAGAAGATCGCCGCGTTCGAGGCGCAGGCGCTGACCGGCCGTCTGCCGCAGCTGGTCGAGTCGGCCGTCGCCGTCGGCACGGTGCGCGTGGTCGCCCAGAGCCTCGGCGAGGGTGCGTCGGCCGACGACGTGCGTTCGCTGGCGTTGCAGGTGCGCGACCGCCTCGGCATCGACCCCGCGGTCGTCGCCCTCGCCACGGTGAGCGCGGGACGTGCCACCGTCGTCGTCGTCACGAACGACGCCGCCCGCGAACGCGGTCTCGCCGCCGGTGCCCTCGCGAAGGGCGCCGCGGGCGTGCTCGGCGGTGGCGGTGGAGGTCGTCCCGACGTCGCGCAGGGCGGGGGGACGGATGCCGCGGCGCTGCCGCAGGCGCTGGACGGCATCGTCGCGGACGTGCGAGCGGCCACCGCGTGACGGAGTTCCGCCGCGGGATCCGACTGGGGATCGACGTCGGACGTGCGCGCGTCGGCGTGGCCCGGTCGGATCCCGACGGACTGCTCGCCGTTCCCGTCGAGACGGTGCCCCGCAAGGGCGAACCGGTGCGGCGCATCGCGGCGCTGGCGGCCGAGTACGAGGCGTTCGAGGTGCTCGTCGGATTGCCGTTGAACCTCCGCGGCGAGGACACGCCCTCGACGACCGACGCGCGCCGGTTCGCCGAGGCCCTGGCCGCGGCGCTGCCGATGCCCGTGCGACTCGTCGACGAGCGGCTGAGCACCGTCTCCGCGCACGGTGTGCTGAGAGAAGCAGGCCGTTCCCAGCGGGATTCTCGTAGCATTGTGGACCAAGTCGCCGCTGTGGTGCTGCTGCAGCAGGCGCTCGACGTGGAGCGACGGTCCGGTGACCCGGCCGGACCCGCCGTATCACCGGGACAGGAGCCCGCCTGACATGCCCGAGAACACCCCGCCCGAGAGCGATCCGTTCGCCGACCTCTACGGCCGCCTTCCCGACCCCCGTACGGGATCGCGCGCCGCCGATGCGCCGCCGTCGCGTCGCGCCGCACGCGAAGCGCGTCGCGCGGAGAACGACACGACCGCCGCCGGCGACGCCGCGCCGCAGTCGTCGCCCGCGCGCGCATCCGAGAGCCCCACCGGCTCGCCGCAGCCCACTGCGGCCGAGGCGGCGCCTCGCAGCGCCGCCGCTGCCGCGGACACCGCGCGCGCGACGGCGGCAGGACACGCCGCGGGCACCTCCCGAACGGGCGCCGCCGGCGCCCCCGCGGGCACCTCCCGAACGGGCGCCGCCGGCGCCACAGCCGGCCGCGGCGCCGTTGCGACGAGCGACGCCCCCGCCGGTCCCCGCCGAGGCGTCGCGGTCGACGCCGGGACCCAGCCGGCGCGCGAGCCCGCGACCGTAGGCGCCGGCTCCGCCGCGGTCGCCACGGAGCCGGCGCCGGGCACCGTGGCATCCGGATCCCTCGAACAGCTCTTCACCGGTCAGACCACGACGCACGAGATCGGTCACACCGCGCCGCAGCCCACGCGCCGCCGACGTCGTGTCGGACCGTGGATCGCGCTCGCGGTCGTGGTGTTGCTCGTCGGCGGCATCGCCGGCGGCGGGTTCGCCCTCTGGAACACCTACGGCGAGCGGGTGCAGGCGTTCTTCGGCGGGGGAGAACCCCTCGATTACGAAGCGGGCCAGGCCACCGGCGAGACACGCGTGACGATCGTCTCGGGCGACACGGGCGAATCCGTCTCGCCGAAGATGTTCGAGGCGGGCGTGACCAAGGCGTCGAACTCGCTCTACAAGTACATGGTCGACAACAACGTCGCCTTCACCTTCCAGCCGGGCGTCTACAAGCTCCAGCAGCAGATGACCTCCGAGGCGGTGCTCCTCGCTCTCCGTCAGCCCGAGAACCGTCTGAACTACTCCGTGCAGCTGCGCGAGGGTCTGACGCTCGCGCAGTCGCTCGACCTCATCGCGGAGCAGCTCGCCATCCCGCGCGCCGATCTCGACGCCGCCGTCGCCGACCCGTCGCAGTACGGTGTGCCGGCATCGACGCTCGAGGGATGGATCTTCCCGGCCACCTACGACTTCGACGAGGGCGTCACGCCGCAGCAGGTCATCGACACGATGGTCAAGCGCACGATGCAGTCCCTCGACACCGCCGGTGTGCCCGAGGGCGACCGCGAGCGGATCCTCATCATCGCCTCGATCATCGAGCGCGAGGCGCGCAGCAGCGAGGACTTCTACAAGGTCAGCCGCGTCATCGAGAACCGCCTGCAACCCACCAATCAGGAGACCTTCGGCAAGCTCGAGATGGACTCCACCGTGCAATACGGCGCGGGCGAGATGGGCAGCGGGTCGGTGAGTACCTCGGAAGAGGCGCGCAACAGCGACAACCCGTGGAACACCTACATGTACCCGGGTCTGCCGATCGGCCCCATCGCGAACGCGGGCGATCTCGCGATCGACGCCGCGATGAAGCCGGCCGACGGTCCGTGGTTGTACTTCGTCACCGTCAACCTCGACACCGGCGAGACGGTCTTCACCTCGACGCTGAGCGAGCACGAGAAGGCCGTCGCGCAGTGGCAGGCCTGGTGCGCCGACAACCCCAACTCGGGATGCTGATCGACCGCACACGCCTCGCCGTCTGGGGCGACCCGATCGCGCATTCGCGGTCGCCCCGGCTGCATGCCGCCGCCTACGGCGTGCTCGGCCTCGACTGGGAGTACGGACGCCGCCAGGTCGACGAGATAGCGTTCTCGACCGCCCTCGGAGATCTGGATGCCACGTGGCGGGGCCTCTCCTTGACGATGCCGCTCAAGCAGGTTGCGGCCCGCACGGCTGTCGCACTCGACGACGACGCGCGCCTCACGGGTGCCGTCAACACCCTGCTGCTCTCCGCCGACGGCCCGCACGGGTTCAACACCGACGTCGGCGGGCTCGCTCGCGCGCTGGACGAGATCGGTGTGACGCGCCCCGAAGTCATCCGCGTGCTGGGCGCCGGGGCGACCGCCACCTCCGCCGTCGTCGCGGCCGCGCGCGCGGGTGCGCGACTCGTCGAGGTGCGCGCCCGGCGCGTCGAGGCGGCGCGCGCGCTGGCGGTCCTCGGCTCCGCAGTCGGCGTCGAGGTGCGCCCCGAGCCGTTGACCGGTGGCGACGTCGCGACGGTCGACGCCACGATCGCCACCCTGCCCGGCGGAACCGACCTGGGCCCGGTCGCCGAGACGCTGGCATCCACTTCCGGGCCCCTCGTCGACGTCGTCTACGGCACGTGGCCGACGCCGCTCGCTCAGGCGTGGACTCGCGCCGGGGTCGCGGCGCACAACGGGCTCGGCATGCTGCTGCATCAGGCCCTGCTGCAGGTGCGCGTGTTCGTCACAGGCGATCCGGGGCAGGCACTTGTCCACGAGGACGCGGTGCTGTCCGCGATGCGCACCGCGCTCGTGGGAGACTAGACGAATGCTTCGCGTTCTCACGGCCGGCGAGTCCCACGGCCCCGAACTGATCGCCCTCATGGAGGGGATGCCGGCGGGCGTGCCCGTCTCGTCCGCGCAGATCCGCGCCGAGCTCGCGCGTCGTCGCCTGGGGTACGGCCGGGGCTCGCGCATGAAGTTCGAAGAAGACGAGCTCACGCTCTCGACGGGCATCGTGCACGGTTTCACGATCGGCAGCCCGATCGCGTTGCGCATCGGCAACACCGAGTGGCCGAAGTGGACCGAGGTGATGAGCCCCGAGCCGATCGAACTGTCCGACCGCTCACGCGGCCGCGGCGCCGCCCTCACGCGCCCGCGCCCCGGTCACGCCGATCTCGTCGGCATGCAGAAGTACGGCTTCGACGAGGCCCGCCCGATCCTCGAGCGCGCCTCGGCGCGCGAGACCGCGGCGCGTGTCGCCCTGGGCGCCATCGCCCGGTCGTTCCTCAACGAGCTCGGCATCCGGCTGGTCAGCCACACGCTGTCGATCGGTCCCGTGCGCGTCCCCGACGACGCGCCGTTCCCCGCGCCCGACGACGTCGACCTGCTCGACGCCGATCCGCTGCGCTGCTTCCACGCCGCGACCAGCGAGGCCATGGTGGCCGAGGTCGACGACGCCAAGAAGGCCGGTGACACGCTCGGCGGCATCGTCGAGGTGCTCGCCTACGGCCTGCCGCCGGGGCTCGGGTCGCACGTGCAGTGGGATCGTCGATTGGATGCCAGGCTCGCCCAAGCGCTCATGAGCATCCAGGCGATCAAGGGCGTCGAGGTCGGCGACGGCTTCCTCACGACGACTCGTCGCGGATCGCAGGCGCACGACGAGCTGTTCGCGACCGGCGACGGCATCACCCGCTCGTCCGACCGCGCGGGCGGCACCGAGGGTGGCATGTCCACCGGCACCGTGCTGCGCGTGCGGGCCGGGATGAAGCCGATCGCCACGATCCCCAAGGCCCTGCGCACGGTCGACGTCGCCACCGGTGACACCGCCGCGGCCCACCACCAGCGTTCCGACGTGTGCGCCGTGCCCGCCGCCGGCGTCGTGGCCGAGGCGATGGTCGCTGTGACCCTCGCCGACGCGATCCTCGAGAAGTTCGGCGGCGACAACATCGTCGAGACCCGCCGCAACGTCGAGACCTACCTCGCGAACCTGCCCGAGACGCTGCGCACGACCGACGCGTCCGACGCGGCGCTGCTCGCGCATGACCTCGCCTGAGTCGGTTCCCGACGCGGTGCCCGGCCCGGCCGTCGTGCTTATCGGACCGATGGGCGCGGGCAAGACGAGTATCGGCCGCCGCGTCGCGCGGGCGCTCGGCACGCCGTTCACCGATACCGACAAGCTCGTCGTGCGAGACCACGGACCCATTCCGGCCCTGTTCGCCACCCACGGCGAGCCGCACTTCCGAGCCCTCGAGCGCGACGCGGTCGCCGAGGCGCTCACGCGCGGCGGTGTCGTCGCACTCGGCGGCGGTGCGGTGCTCGATCGCGTGACCCGCGAGCGCCTCACCGCGCATCGCGTGGTGCTGCTGACCGTGGCGCCGCACGTGGTGGCATCCCGGATCCACGGCGACGACCGACCGCTGCTGGGCGGCGAAGACCCCGTCGCCCGGTGGCAGCGCATCTACGACGAACGCCGGCCTGTCTACGAGCAGACCGCCGACGTCACGTTCGACACCTCGTCGGGACCGCTCGTGCGCGTCGTCGACGACATCGTGGCCTGGGCACGCCGTGTGCCGGCCGGAGAGACGGCATGACCGACACCACCACCATCAGCGTCGCCGGCGACTCCGGCTACGACATCACCATCGGTCGCGGGCTGCTGGCCTCGCTCGGCGAGAGACTGCCCGCGGCGGCGCAGAAGGTGCTGGTGGTGCACCCGCCGACCCTGGCGAAGCAGGCCGAAGCCCTGCGGACTCAGCTGATGGGCGACCGCCAGGTGCTGCTCGCCGAGATCCCCGATGCCGAGGCCGGCAAGCGCGTCGAAGTGGCGGCGTTCTGCTGGCAGGTCATGGGCCAGGCTGACTTCACCCGCACCGACGTCGTCATCGGCTTCGGTGGGGGAGCGGTCACCGACCTCGCCGGATTCGTCGCGGCGACCTGGCTGCGCGGCGTCGCGCTCGTGCACGTGCCGACGACGGTGCTGGGCATGGTCGACGCCGCGGTGGGCGGCAAGACCGGCATCAACACCGCCGAGGGCAAGAACCTCGTGGGCGCCTTCTGGCCCCCGGTCGCGGTGGTGTGCGACCTCGACCTGCTCGACACGCTGTCGAAGAACGAAGCGACCGCCGGGTTCGCCGAGGTCGTGAAGGCCGGTTTCATCTGGCATCCCGAGATCCTCGATCTGATCGAGGCCGACCCGACGGGCATCGTCGACCCGCGCGGCGACGCGTTCCGACGTTGCGTCGAGCTCGCCATCGACATGAAGGCGCGCGTCGTCGGCGAAGATCTTCGCGAGGCGGGGCTTCGCGAGGTGCTCAACTACGGGCACACCCTCGGTCACGCGATCGAGCACGCCGAGCGCTATCGCTGGCGTCACGGCGCCGCCATCTCGGTGGGTATGGTGTTCGCCGCCGAGCTGTCGCGTCTCGCCGGACGACTCTCGGATGACGTGGCTCAGCGCCACCGCACGATCCTCGAATCGCTGGGACTGCCGACGACCTACCGCGCCGGGGCGTTCCAGACGCTCAAGGCGACGATGCAGCGCGACAAGAAGAGCCGCGGCGCCATGCTGCGTTTCATCGTGCTCGACGACCTCGCCCGGCCGACCGTGCTCCAGGCACCCGACGAGTCGCTGCTGTTCGCGGCGTACCAAGAGGTCGGGGCGTAGGCACGCTCACCGCGCTGATAGCGTGCGACGCATGACCACGCCCCGCCGTCTGCTGCTCGTCAACGGACCCAACCTCAACCTGCTTGGAACGCGCCAGCCCGAGATCTACGGCCGCGACACGCTGGCCGACGTCGAACGCCTCACGGCCGACGCGGCCGGTCGCCACGGCATCGAGGTGCGGGCGGTGCAGAGCAACCACGAGGGCGTGCTGATCGACGCGATCCACGCCGCACGTCTCGACTGTGCCGGCATCGTGATCAACGCCGGGGGACTCACGCACACCTCCGTCGCGCTGCGCGACGCTCTGGCATCCGTCGACCTGCCGGTCGCCGAGGTGCACATCTCGAACATCAAGGAGCGCGAGGAGTTCCGTCACTTCTCGTTCATCGAAGACGTCGCCGTGGTGCACGTGGTGGGTGAGGGCGTGCCGGGCTATGCGCGCGCGGTCGACCTGCTCGTCGAGGTCATCACGGGGAGCGCCGACGGGTGAGCGGCCGGCTGTCGACGTGCTCGCAGGGAGCGTCGAGCGGCCGCGCGGCGGCGCGCAGTCCACACGGCTGACCGCGTCCGAGGGGGGCATCGCGTAGACTCGGTCGCTGGGTGTGCGCCGGAGCGCCGCCTCTCCCCACACGAAACGGAACACGGGCACTCATGGCATCCACCGCAGACATCAAGAACGGCGTCGTCCTCAGCATCGACGGTCAGCTCTGGAGCGTCGTGGAGTTCCAGCACGTCAAGCCCGGCAAGGGCGGCGCCTTCGTGCGCACCAAGCTGAAGAACGTCATGAGCGGCAAGGTCGTCGACCGCACGTTCAACGCCGGCGCCAAGGTCGAGATCGAGAACGTCGACCGCCGCGACTTCACCTACCTCTACAACGACGGCGAGGGCTTCGTCTTCATGGACGTCGCCGACTACGACCAGATCACCGTCGGTGCCGCCACCGTCGGCGACGCCGCCAACTTCCTGCTCGAGAACCAGCAGGTGCAGATCGCCCTCAACAACGGCAACCCCCTCTACGTCGAGATGCCGCCGTCGGTCGTGCTCGAGGTCACCTACACCGAGCCGGGCCTGCAGGGCGATCGCTCGTCGGCCGGCACCAAGCCCGCCACGGTCGAGACCGGGTACGAGATGCAGGTTCCGCTGTTCCTCGAGACCGGCACGAAGATCAAGGTCGACACTCGCACGGGCGAGTACCTCGGCCGCATCAGCTGACGTTGTCCGCCCGCACCAAGGCGCGCAAGCGCGCCCTCGACATCCTCTTCCAGGCCGACGTGCGCGGCGAGGAGCTCGCGATCATGCTGGCCACCGAGGCCAAGCGCGCGGCATCCGAGCCCGACCGTCAGGCGTCGTGGCTGTACGCCCGCGACATCGTCGACGGTGTCATCGACAACCGTGACGCGATCGACGAGCAGATCACCACGTTCGCCAAGGACTGGTCGCTGCAGCGCATGCCCGCCGTCGACCGCGCCCTGCTGCGCATCGGCACGTGGGAGATCCTCTACAACGACGAGGTGCCCACGGCCGTCGCGATCGACGAGGCCGTGGAGCTCGCGAAGGAGTTCTCGACCGACGACTCCGGCTCGTTCGTGCACGGCGTGCTGGCGCGGATCGCGCGCTCGTCCTGAGCCTCGCCGACGTGTCACGACGCGGCCCCGGCGTCCCGCCGGTGGCCGCGTCGCGGCGTTCCGGGGGACGCGCCACGGCGTGCGCGCGCGGCCATGATTCGTCGAGAAACGCGATCCGCGCGATGAAACGCGTGCACAGGGCGTTTCTTCGCGCGAATCGCGTTTCTGCGTGCCCCGGAGTCCTCGCGAACCGCACCGCGGGGTCGCGCAGGCGCGCCGCGATGTCGGAGGCCTCGGGCAGGATGCTGCCGTGAGCTCCTGGCGCGACCTGCTTCCCGGGGGCGAGACGGCAGCCTTCGAGCCGCTCGCCCTCGGCATCGAGCTGCGCCAACGCGAGGCCTACGATCCCGCGCGGTGGGACGCCCGGGCGGTCGTGCCCGTGACCCCGCGCATGCTCGCGCGACGGCAAGACGACCTGCAGCTCGTCGCACGCCCCCTCGTGCGCGGCGCGCGCGACGCCTGGATCCGAGCGGATGCCACGTGGGATGCCGTCCGGCGATCAACCGCCCGCTTCGACCCGGCGCACGTGCGGTGGTTCGCCGACGTGCACGCTCTCGCGCAGGCACGGCGAACGGCCGGGCCGTTCGCGCCGTCGGGTGACACCATCGCCCTCGACGCGGTCGACTCGCCCCTGCTCTGGCCGCACCTGCGCGCGGCGGAGTCGCTCGGCATCCCGATCGTGTCGATGAACCCGCAGCAGGCGGTGCGCCTCGCAGCCGACGCGGTCGCGCGGGTGACGGTCGACGCGGTCGGCGGGGGAGCGTTGCGCGTGTCCGCCGAGCTCGAGATCGACGGCCGCTCTATGGATGCCGCTCACGCCCGGGCCATCGGCGGCTCCGGGCTGTTCGCGTACGAACTGGATCGCGATCCGGTGCCGCTCGTGCTCGCGGCCGTCGACCTGCCCGCGCCGCTGCCTGCGCTGCTGGGCACTCCGATCGTCGAGGTGCCGGCGGGCGAGTCCGCGGAGTTCGTCGCCGAGGTCTACCCGCGATTGGCGCGCCGAGTGCCGCTGTCGGTGGGCGCGGGCGTTCCGTCGCCGCCGCCGGCACGCCCCACCCTCCTGGTGGACGTGTCGTACCTCGAGGGCGACGAGGTGCAGTACCGCCTCGACTGGGTGTATCCCGGCGGCCACCGCGCCGCGTGGACCGACGACGGCGAGCATCCCGACCGCGACGACCGCGCCGAGGCGCAGATCGGCGAACGGTTCGAGACGGCGTGGATGTCGGCATCCGATCTACCGGTCGCTTCGCGGGCGCACCTGCGCGACGCGGATGCCGCGGTGTTCAGCGCACACGTGCTGCCCGCGGTCGACGTGGTCGACGAGGTGCGGGTGCGAACGCACGGCACGCGGCCGACGTTCCGCGAGCTGCGCGGCGACCCGTCGCTGCGCATCACGACCGTCGAGTCCCTCGACCGCGACTGGCTCGACCTCGGAATCGCCGTCACGATCGACGGCCGTCTCATCCCGTTCGGTGTGCTGTTCACGGCGCTGTCGCGCGGGCGCACGCGCATCAAGCTGTCCGACGGGGCATGGTTCTCGCTCGCTCATCCGGCGCTCCAGCGTCTGCGCGAACTGCTCGACGAGGCCGCCGCGCTCGACGAATGGGAGACCGGGCCCCGCGTCCCGCGCACGCATCTCGCGCTCTGGGCGGAGTTCGAAGACCTCGCCGATCAGTCCGACGCCGCGGTGGAATGGCGTCAGATCGCGCGGGCGCTGCGCGACAGCGCCGAGGTGCCGGAGGTGGCACCCCCGCCCGGGTTCCTCGCCGACCTGCGTCCTTACCAACGCGAGGGGCTCTCGTGGCTCGCGCTGCTGCACGCGCACCGGCTCGGCGGCATCCTGGCCGACGACATGGGACTCGGCAAGACGCTGCAGCTGCTCGCGCTGATCGCGCACACACGGGCGCGCGGCGAGACGCGGCCGTGGCTCGTCGTCGCCCCGACCTCGGTGCTGCCGACGTGGCGCGCCGAGGCCGCGCGTTTCGTTCCCGACCTGAGGGTCGCCGTCGTCGAGGCCACCGCCGTCCGGCGCGATCGCACGATCGCCGACATCGCGAGCGCCGTCGACGTGGTCGTCGCGTCGTACGGCGTGGTGCGAGCGGATGCCGAGGAGTTCGCCGCGCCGCACTGGAGCGGCGTGGTGCTCGATGAGGCCCAGTTCGTGAAGAACCCCGCGACGCGCATCCACCGTGCCATCGCTGCGCTGCGCACCGACGCGGTGTACGCGGCCACGGGCACGCCGATCGAGAACGGACTCGACGACCTGTGGGCGTTGCTGGCGTTGACCGCGCCCGGGTTGTTCCCCTCGATCCGGCAGTTCCGCGAGGACTACACCCGCGCGATCGAACGGCTGCCCTCGGACGCCCCCACCGAGCTCTCGGCCGCCGCGACCGGCGCGCACCGCGACAAGATGCTCGAGAAGCTCCGTCGCCGGGTGCGGCCGTTCCTGCTGCGTCGCACGAAAGACGTCGTGGCATCCGATCTGCCTCCCAAGCAGGAGCAGGAGATCGCGGTGCCCCTCGGCCCCGCGCACCAGGCGGTGTACGACCGCGTGCTCCAGCGCGAGCGGCAGAAGGTGCTGGGGCTCCTCGACGATCTCGACCGGCAGCGCTTCATCGTGTTCCGCTCCCTCACACTGCTGCGCATGCTGGCGCTCGCGCCCGGTCTCGTCGACGAGCGCGACGCGCACCTCGGTTCCGCCAAGCTCGACGTGCTGCTCGACCGGCTCGTCGAGATCGCCGCCGAGGGGCACCGCGCGCTGGTGTTCAGCCAGTTCACCTCCTTCCTCGACATGGCGGCGCAGCGGTTGGATGCCGCCGGCCTCGCGCACGCGCACCTCGACGGCAGCACCACCCGGCGCGGCGAGGTGGTCGCCGGGTTCCGAGAGGGCGATGCGCCCGTGTTCCTCATCAGCCTGAAGGCCGGCGGGTTCGGGCTCACCCTGACGGAGGCGGATTACGTCTTCGTCCTCGACCCCTGGTGGAACCCGGCCGCCGAGGCCCAGGCCATCGACCGCGCTCATCGCATCGGGCAGGACAAGAGCGTCTTCGTCTACCGGCTCATCGCCGAGGGAACGATCGAAGAGAAGGTGCTCGCGCTCCAGCGCCGCAAGGCCGCGCTGTTCGATGCGGTCATCGACGACGGCGAGGCGTTCGCCGCGTCGTTGGACGCCGACGACATCCGGGGGCTGCTCGGCCCGTGAGACCGTCCGCTCCCGAACTCGCCCTCTCTTCCCCGAACCCGTTCAGCATGCCCCGCGTAGACTCGACAGGTTCCGTCCACGACACAGGAGCGACATGAAAGTCACCGGCCTCGGCCACGCAGGCATGTTCATCGAGACGGCGGGCGGCAGCATCCTCTGCGACCCCGTCATCGGTCCGAGCTTCTTCGGCTCGTGGTTCCCGTTCCCCGACAACCGGGCCCTCGACTGGGAGCGCTTCGGCCAGGCGGACTTCCTCTACATCTCGCACCGCCACCGCGACCACTTCGACCCCGCGCTGCTCGAGCGGTACGTCTCGAAAGACGTCAAGGTGCTTCTCCCCGAGTATCCGACCGACGACCTCGAGCAAGATCTCATCGCCCTGGGCTACACGAACCTCGTGCGCACCGAGGCCGGCGTCCCCCTGCGGTTCGGCAACCTGAAGCTCATGGTGACGCCGCTGCGCGCGCCCTCCGACGGGCCCATCGGCGACTCGTCGCTCTCGGTCGACGACGGCACGGCATCCGTGCTGAACCAGAACGACTCGCACCCCCTCGACCTCGAGAAGCTCTTCGATTTCGGCAAGCCCGACGCGTACTTCACCCAGGTCTCCGGCGCCATCTGGTGGCCCATGGTCTACGACCTGCCGCAGGACGCCAAGCAGAACTTCGCGCAGCTCAAGCGCGACGCGCAGAACAAGCGCGCGATGTACTACATCGAGAAAGTGGATGCCGAGCACGTCTTCCCCATGGCGGGCCCGCCGATGTTCCTGCGCGAGGAGCTGTTCCGCTACAACGGCACGGGCCTCGAGAACGACTCGATCTTCACCGACCAGCGCGAGTTCCTCGCGCACATGACGCAGCAGCGCCCCGACCAGAAGGGCTACCTGTTCCTGCCCGGCACCGAGGTCGAGCTGCAGGGCTCCGACGTGACGGTGACTCAGACCCTGTACACGGATGACGAGATCGAACGCGTCTTCGGTGACAAGTGGAACTACCTCGCCGCGCAGAGCGAGAGTCGCCAAGACGAGATCGCCGCCGAGGTGGCATCCCGAGCCGAGATCCTGTCGCCCGCCGAGATGCTCGCGGCGATCAAGGAATGGTGGGAGCCGCTGCTGCGGCGCGCCCGCACCATCCGCAACGGCGTCGGGGGAGCGGTGCGCTTCCGCATCGGCGAGCTCGACATGGTCGTGGACTTCCCCAAGGCGAAGGTGCGCGAATACGCCGGCGAGGAGTGCATCTACTGGTACACGATCCCCGCCGACCTCGTCTCCACCAACATCCGCGACCACGAGATCGACTGGTCGAACTCGATCTTCCTGTCGATGCAGTTCGAGGTGGGTCGTTCGGGCAAGTTCAACGAGTTCCTCACCACGTTCCTCAAGTGCCTGTCGCGCGACCGCATCGAGTACGTCGAGAACTGGTACGCCGAGCAGTCCGACCAGACCGAGGATGCCGAGATCGACGGCTGGACCGTGCAGCGTCGCTGCCCGCATCTGCGTGCCGACCTCACGAAGACCGGCAAGATCGAGGACGGCGTGCTGACGTGCTCGCTCCATGACTGGAAGTGGGACCTGGCGACGGGGCGCTGCCTGACCACGACGGGTCACCCGATCCGCTCCACGCCCAGCGGCGAGCGCGCGGCCGCCGAGCGTGCGGCCGCCGGGGTCGCCGCGAGCTGAGCCGTGCCGGGTTTCCATCACGTCGAGGTCTGGGTCGAAGACCTGGCAGTGGCACGTGTCGAGTGGGGATGGCTGCTCACCGAGCTCGGTTTCGAGCGAACCGGCCAGTGGGCTCAGGGCGAGACGTGGAGCACGCACGACGGCCCATACCTGACGCTGACCACATCGCCGAACCTGTCGCGCCGTGAACATGACCGGAGCGCTCCCGGTGTGAATCACCTCGCGTTCCTCGGCGGCTCCCGGGCTCAGGTGGATGCCGTCATGGCTGCGGCGAGCGTGCACGGGTGGCGACCGTTGTACCACGAGCGATATCCGTTCGCCGGCGGTCCCTCGCACTACGCCGGGTGGCTCGAGAATTCCGCGGGGTTCAAGGCGGAGATCGTCGCGGACGAAGACTGACCCGATCACGCGCCTCGTGCTCGGCTTGGGCGTCGTGCTCGATCACGCCACGTCACGCTCGGCTATGCGCGTCGCACTCTGCCACGAGCGTCGCGCTCCGTCACGCCGCGTCGAAGCGACGCGGAGATCTCGACCGCAGCAGCGTCGGCGGTCGCACCTCGCCCGTGCGCGGATCGGGTGGCGCGTGCAATCAGTACGCGTCTCGACCGGTGACGGGATCCCGCTCGCGCACGATCTTCTCACCGCGGTTGTGGATTCCCAGGTGATGGTTCCGGCAGAGCGGGACGCCGTCGTCGACGTCGGTCCTGGCCCGATCCGCCGCCCAGTGATCGATGTGGTGCATCTCGCACTGCGAGATGGGGGCGCGGCATCCGATACCGACGCATCCGCCGTCGCGCACCGCGATCGCGATTCGCTGTGCGCGGGTGAACAGACGCTGGTGGCGTCCGACGTCGAGCGGGCGCCCCACGTTGCCCAGCGAGACGGGCAGCGCACCCGCGTCGCAGAGATAGCTCTCGACCACCCCGCCCGGAACGGAGCCGCCGCCGTCCTCCCAATGCCCGACGCCCCGCACCGTCGTCGGTGCCGAGCCGAGCGAATCCAGCGCAGCGCCCGCTCCGCGGTCACCCGACCTCGCCGCCGTCTCATCCGCGGAGCCGCCGCGACCGCTCCCCGCTCGCGAGACGTCCGTGTCCGCCGGGCCGACGGCTTGCCGAGCTCGGTCCGTCTGCGATCTCGCCCCGGCGACATCGTCGGCCACCGTATGCGGCGCGCCTCCGCCCGAGGCGCCGCCGACGCATCCGCTCTCGACCGCCCCCAGCGCAGACGCCTCCACCACGATTCGCACGCCCGGTTGCCGGTCGCCGAACGCCCGCGCCGGATCAGCCGCCGCTCCGGTGCGCATAACGGCGACCAGCGTGTCGTACGCGATCTGCTCACCCGACCGCTCGTCGGAGGCGTCGGCGACGGCACGCGCACCGGCGCCGGTGCTCCCGGCATCCGCATCCACGAACCGCGGCCCACGCCGCGGACGCAACGCCGCTTGCAGGATCGCATCGACCCATGTCGCCGCATCATCGTCGAACACGACCCGCCCGTGTCGCTGACCGTGCTCGTCGATCCACGAACGATACGACCGGGCGGCGAAGCGCTCCTCGAACCGCAGAGTCACCCCGACCGGGTCGAGGCGGTCTCGCGCGATCCGCGCAGAAGCCCGCACCTCCTCGACCGGTAGATGGGGCGCTTCGTCGATCAGCCGCTCGACGGCCGTGTGCCAGGCGCGGGAGAGGAAATCCGGATCGAGCTCGGGATACCTCTCCACCGGCGGCTCGCCCAGCCCCACGCGGATCGCCTGGAACTGCGCGTGACTGAGCGCCCCGTGGCGAAGCGCCCCGCTCGTGCGATCGAGCCACGACCCGCCACCATCCTCGGAGGCGGCGCGAGACTCGGCTCCAGAACCATCGCCGTCGTGCCCGACCGCGGGCGGAAGCGAGGGGAGCAGATCACCCCCGGTCTTCACCGCGCGCAACACCTCGCGCCGGCTCCGCCCGGTCAACGTCTGCAGCAGTTCCGTCGCGTTGCGGTGCCCCTGTCGTTGCGCCAGCCCCGCTCCGCCCAGCTCTCGCGCCGAACGCGCGTCGATCACCCGGGCCGCACAGGCCGCGAGCACGTCGAGGGCGTTGCGCGCCGCGGTGATCTCGCTCATAAATCCCACGAGTTCGCGATCATCGAGCGCCTCGCACTCCCGCCCCCTCAGCAGTTCGACGACGCGCTCGCTCGCCACCCGCAGGCGGTCGCTCGGCGCGTTCACATCCATAGAACAAAAGTACGAATGTCGGAACCGCGCCACCAGCGCACGAACACGACACCACCCGCACCCGCCCAGGATTCACCCCGCCCCACCCGCTAGACTCGACGCCGAACCACAGCAACCTTTAACCCCGTCCCGTGAGGCGGAGAAGGGAGCAGCGGATGAGTACGCGCACCGTCATGCACGATGCCGATATCGCCCGCGCTTTGACGCGCATCTCGCACGAGATCCTGGAGTCCAACAAGGGACCGGAGGGACTCGTCCTTCTCGGCATCCCGACCCGCGGCGTCACGCTCGCGAACCGGATCGCTCCGCTGATCAGCGAGTTCGGCGGCGCACCCGTGCCGGTCGGCTCGCTCGACGTGACGATGTACCGCGACGATCTGCACCGCAACCCCACGCGGGCGCCGCGGAAGACCGAGATCCCCTCCGGCGGCATCGACGGCAAGACCGTCGTGCTGGTCGACGACGTGCTCTTCTCGGGCCGCAGCATCCGCGCCGCTCTCGACGCCCTGCAGGACATCGGGCGCCCCGCCGCCGTGCGGTTGGCGACCCTGATCGACCGCGGGCACCGCGAGCTGCCGATCCGCCCCGACTTCGTGGGCAAGAACCTCCCCAGCGCCCGCGACGAGCGCGTGAACGTCCGTCTTGCTGAGACCGACGGCATCGAAGAGGTGACCATCGAGTCATGAGGCACCTGCTCGACACCCAGCACCTCTCGCGCGCCGACGCGCTCGAGATCCTCGATGTCGCCGAAGACATGGCCGACACCCAGCGCCGCGAGGTCAAGAAACTGCCGACCCTGCGCGGCAAGACGGTCGTCAACCTCTTCTTCGAGGACTCCACCCGTACGCGCATCTCGTTCGAGGCCGCCGCCAAGCGCCTCAGTGCCGACGTCATCAACTTCTCGGCGAAGGGCTCCAGCGTCAGCAAGGGCGAATCGCTGCAGGATACGGCGCAGACGCTCCAGGCGATGGGGGCGGATGCCGTCGTCATCCGCCACGGAGCGTCCGGGGCTCCGCGCACGCTCGCGACCTCCGGCTGGATCAGCGCGGGCGTCGTCAACGCCGGCGACGGCACGCACGAGCACCCCACGCAGGCCCTGCTCGACGCGTTCACGATCCGCAAGCGTCTGTTCGGCGACGCGAGCCGCGGCCGCGACCTCGACGGCATCCGGGTCACGATCGTCGGCGACGTGCTGCACTCCCGGGTCGCACGCTCGAACGTGTGGCTTCTGCACACCCTCGGCGCGCACGTGACGCTGGTCGCCCCTCCGACGCTCGTGCCCCAGGACGTCAGCGGCTGGCCGGTCGAAGTCGACTACGACCTCGATCACGCCATCTCCACAGGCCCCAATGCGCTGATGATGCTCCGCATCCAGCTCGAGCGCATGAACGCCGCGTATTTCCCGACTGAACGGGAGTATTCACGCCGTTATGGTCTCGACGCGCGACGTCTGGAGGCCTTGCCGACCGATAGCATTGTGTTGCACCCCGGTCCGATGAACCGAGGTCTGGAGATTTCCGCCGAAGCCGCCGATTCGCCTCGTTCGACGGTGCTCGAACAGGTCACGAACGGCGTCTCCGTGCGGATGGCCGTGCTCTACCTGCTGCTCGCGGGCGAGCGCCCCGACACCGAGAAAGAGGACCTCCGATGAGCCACGCCACCCCCCAGACGCTTCTGGTGCGCGGCGCGCGCATCGAGGGTCAGGATGCCACCGACCTGCTCGTGCGTGACGGCGTCATCGCCGAGACCGGCGGCGGCCTGTCGCACGCGGGTGCCACCGTCGTCGACGCCGACGGACTGATCGCCCTCCCCGGTCTGGTCGACCTGCACGTGCACCTGCGCGAGCCCGGATTCGAGGCATCCGAGACCGTGCTCACCGGGTCGCGCGCCGCCGCCGCGGGCGGGTTCACCACCGTGTTCGCCATGCCGAACACCTCGCCGACCGCCGACACCGCTGGTGTGGTGGAGCAGGAGCTCGCGCTCGGCGAAGCCGCCGGCTACGTGCACGTGCAGCCGATCGGTGCCATCACCGTGGGCCAGAAGGGGGAGCGGCTCGCGGAACTCGGCGCCATGGCCGACTCCCGCGCCCGCGTGCGCGTCTTCAGCGACGACGGCTTCTGCGTGTTCGACCCGCTCATCATGCGCCGGGCGCTGGAGTACGTGAAGGCGTTCGACGGCGTCGTCGCCCAGCATGCGCAGGACCCGCGACTCACCGAGGGCGCGCAGATGAACGAGGGTGCCGTGTCGGCCGAGCTCGGCCTCACCGGCTGGCCGGCGGTCGCCGAGGAGTCGATCATCGCCCGCGATGTGCTGCTCGCCGAGCACGTCGGCTCGCGGCTCCACGTCTGCCACCTCAGCACCGCCGGGTCGGTCGACATCATCCGCTGGGCCAAGAAGCGCGGCGTCGACGTCACCGCCGAGGTCACTCCGCACCATCTGCTGCTGACCGACGAGCTCGTGCGCGACTACGACGCCCGGTACAAGGTCAACCCGCCGCTGCGCCGCGAAGAAGACGTCATGGCCGTGCGCGAGGGCCTCGCCGACGGCACGATCGACATCGTCGCCACCGACCACGCCCCGCACCCCGCTGAGGCGAAGGCCTGCGAATGGGCCGCCGCGGCGAACGGCATGGTGGGCCTCGAGAGCGCCCTGCGGGTCGTGCAGCAGGCGATGGTCGACACGGGGCTGCTCGACTGGGCCGACGTCGCCCGCGTGCTGTCGAAGACCCCCGCGCGCATCGGCCGCCTCGACGGACACGGTACGCCCGTCGCTGCGGGCCACCCCGCGTCGTTCACGCTGTACGACCCGCGTCCGTCGCGCCCGTTCGCGGTGACCGACCTGCGCGGTCGCAGCAAGAACTCGCCGTACCTCGGGCGGGAGCTGCCCGGCGAGGTGCGCTGGACCGTGCGCGCCGGCATCCCGACCGTCGCCGACGGTGCCCTGCTCGACACCCCCGGAGCGCTCGCGTGAGTCGTGAGGGCGCCCTGCTCGTGATGGTGGGAGTCGCCGTCGTGGTGCTCGCCCTGCTCGCGTGGGCGTGGGTGCGACGAACGCGGCGCGATGCGCGCTTCACCGCCCCGGTGGGGGAGCTGCCCGAGGACGCCGTCGAGACGGCCGCGTTCCCGGGGCTCTACGTCGCCACGACGCGTCACGACGAGCCGCTCGAGCGTCTCGCGATCAAGGGTCTCGGCTTCCGCTCCCGCGTCGACGTCACCGTCACCACGGCCGGCGTCGCCCTCGACCTGCCGGGTCAGCCCCGCATCGCGCTCACCCCAGACCGTCTGGTGGATGCCGCTCAGGCCACCGTCGCCATCGACCGTGTGGTCGAGGCCGGCGGCCTGACCCGCATCAGCTGGCGCATCGACGACGCCACGGTCGTCGACACCTACCTCCGTCCTCAGGATGCCTCGGCGAAAGCCCTCGCCGACGCCATCCGTCCCCTCATCACCACGACAGGAAGCGACGCATGACCGCCCTGATCCCTTCCGCGCGCCTGACGCGCGACCCGGCCGTCCTCGTGCTCGAAGACGGCACCCGCTACACCGGCCGCGCGTACGGCGCCCGCGGCGAGACCCTCGGCGAGGTCGTCTTCGCCACCGGCATGACCGGTTACCAGGAGACGATCACCGACCCCTCGTACGCGGGCCAGATCGTGCTGCAGACCGCCCCGCACATCGGCAATACCGGCGTGAACGACGAAGACCCCGAATCCCGCCGCATCTGGGTCGCCGGCTACGTCGTGCGCGACCCCTCGCGCATGGTGTCGAACTGGCGTGCGAACCGCTCGCTCGACGACGCGCTCGTCGAAGACGGGATCGTCGGCATCTCCGGCATCGACACCCGCGCGGTGACGCGTCGCATCCGCTCCTCGGGCAGCATGCGCGGCGGCGTCTTCTCGGGCGAGGCGGCGGAGCTGGATGCCGACGAGCAGCTGCGCCGCGTGCGTGAAGCGCCGGGCATGGCGGGGCGCAATCTCTCCGCCGAGGTCTCGGTCACCGAGGTCGAGGTGACCCCCGCCACCGCCGAGCGCATCGGCAACCTCGCCGTGCTCGACCTGGGTGTGAAGAAGTCCACGATCGACAACCTCGCGGCCCGCGGCTTCGACGTGCACGTCTTCCCGCAGTCCGCCACGATCGACGAGATCCGCGCGATCGAGCCGGTCGCGGCGTTCTACTCCAACGGTCCCGGCGACCCCGCGGCATCCGACCAGCACGTCGAACTGCTGCGCGCCGTCCTCGGCGACGGCCTGCCCTTCTTCGGCATCTGCTTCGGCAACCAGCTGCTGGGCCGCGCCCTCGGCTTCGGCACCTACAAGCTGCCGTTCGGTCACCGCGGCATCAACCAGCCGGTGCTCGACAAGACGACCGGCCGCGTCGAGATCACGTCGCAGAACCACGGCTTCGCCGTCGACGCGCCGCTCGACCAGGTCGTCGACAGCCCCAACGGCTTCGGCCGCGTCGAGGTGAGCCACATCGGCCTCAACGACAACGTCGTCGAGGGTCTTCGCGCCCTCGACATCCCCGCGTTCAGCGTGCAGTACCACCCCGAGGCCGCCTCGGGTCCGCACGACGCCAACTACCTGTTCGACCGCTTCCGCGAGATGGTCCTCGCCACCCAGGCCCTTCGACAGGCCCAGGGACCGGCCACCGCGGCTCAGGGCCAGAACGACGCTCAGGACTCGACCCAGGAAGACAACAATGCCTAAGCGCGACGACATCACCTCCGTCCTCGTCATCGGCTCCGGCCCGATCGTCATCGGTCAGGCCTGCGAGTTCGACTACTCCGGCACCCAGGCCTGCCGCGTCCTGCGCGAAGAGGGGGTGCGCGTCATCCTCGTCAACTCCAACCCGGCGACGATCATGACCGACCCCGACTTCGCCGACGCGACCTACATCGAGCCCATCACCCCCGAGGTGATCGAGTCGATCATCGCCAAAGAGAAGCCGGATGCCGTGCTCCCCACCCTCGGTGGACAGACGGCCCTGAACGCGGCGATCCAGCTGCACAAGCGCGGGATCCTCGAGAAGTACGACGTCGAACTCATCGGCGCCGACTTCGACGCGATCAACCGCGGTGAAGACCGCCAGATCTTCAAGGAGCTCGTCATCGAGGCGGGCGCCGACGTGGCGGCATCCGTCATCTGCCACTCGATGGACGAACTCCTCGCCGGCGCCGAGAAGCTCGGCTACCCGCTGGTCGTGCGTCCCTCGTTCACGATGGGAGGTCTCGGTTCGGGCTTCGCATACGACGAGGCCGACCTGCGCCGCATCGGCGGTGCGGGCCTGCACGACTCGCCCACCAGCGAGGTGCTGCTCGAGGAGTCGATCCTCGGGTGGAAGGAGTACGAGCTCGAGCTCATGCGCGACACCGCCGACAACACGGTGGTCGTCTGCTCGATCGAGAACGTCGACCCCGTCGGCGTGCACACGGGCGACTCGATCACCGTGGCGCCCGCGCTCACGCTGACCGACCGCGAGTACCAGCGGCTGCGCGACATCGGCATCGACATCATCCGCGCCGTCGGCGTCGACACCGGCGGCTGCAACATCCAGTTCGCCGTCGACCCGAAGACGGGCCGCATCATCGTCATCGAGATGAATCCCCGCGTGTCGCGTTCGAGCGCGCTGGCGTCGAAGGCCACCGGCTTCCCGATCGCGAAGATCGCCGCGAAGCTGGCCATCGGCTACCGCCTCGACGAGATCCCCAACGACATCACCAAGGTGACCCCGGCGAGCTTCGAGCCCACGCTCGACTACGTCGTGGTGAAGGTGCCGCGGTTCAACTTCGAGAAGTTCCCCGCCGCCGACACCACGCTGACCACGACCATGAAGTCGGTGGGCGAGGCCATGGCGATCGGTCGCAACTACACCACGGCCCTGCAGAAGGCGCTGCGTTCGCTCGAGAAGCGCGGTTCGAGCTTCCACTGGGGCGAGGAGTCACGCTCGCTCGAGGAGCTGCTCGAGATCGCGAAGACCCCGACCGACGGCCGCATCGTCGTGCTGCAGCAGGCCCTGCGCAAGGGCGCGACGCCCGAGCAGGCGTTCGACGCGACGGCGATCGACCCGTGGTTCATCGACCAGATGGTGCTGATCAACGAGGTCGCGGAGTTCATCGGCGCCGCCGAAGAACTGGATGCCGACACCATCCGCGTCGCGAAGGAGCACGGTTTCAGCGACGCGCAGATCGCCCAGATCCGCGGGCTCGACGAGACCGCCGTGCGCGAGAGCCGCTACGCGCTCGACGTGCGCCCGGTCTACAAGACCGTCGACACGTGCGCGGGGGAGTTCCCGGCCCTGACGCCGTACCACTACTCGAGCTACGACGCCGAGACCGAGGTCACCCCCTCCGACCGCACGAAGGTCGTCATCATCGGCTCGGGCCCCAACCGCATCGGCCAGGGTGTCGAGTTCGACTACTCGTGCGTGCACGCCTCGTTCGCGCTGTCGGACGCCGGCTACGAGACCGTCATGGTCAACTGCAACCCCGAGACCGTGTCGACCGACTACGACACCTCCGACCGCCTCTACTTCGAGCCGCTCACGCTCGAGGACGTGCTCGAGGTGCTGCACGCCGAGAGCCAGTCGGGCACCATCCTCGGTGTCGTCTGCCAGCTCGGCGGACAGACGCCGCTGGGTCTGGCGAAGGGCATCGAGGCCGCCGGCTACACGATCCTCGGAACCAGCCCCGAGGCGATCGACCTCGCCGAGGAGCGCGAGCTGTTCTCGCGCCTGCTCGACGACGCCGGTCTGGTCGCCCCGCGCAACGGGACGGCGATCGACGTCGAGGGCGCGGTGCAGGTGGCCGAGGAGATCGGCTACCCCGTGCTCGTGCGCCCGAGCTTCGTGCTCGGCGGTCGCGGCATGGAGATCGTCTACTCGACCGAGGCACTGCGCGATTACTTCGTGCGCGTGGCCGACCAGGCGATCATCGGCCCCGGACTCCCGCTGCTGGTCGACCGCTTCCTCGACGATGCCATCGAGCTCGACGTCGACGCGCTGTACGACGGCACCGACCTCTACATCGGCGGCGTCATGGAGCACCTCGAGGAGGCCGGCATCCACTCCGGTGACTCCTCGTGCACGCTCCCGCCGGTCTCGCTCGGTCGCACCGAGGTCGACCGGGTCCGCGAGGCGACCCTGGCCATCGCGAAGGGCGTCGGAGTCCGCGGGCTGCTGAACGTGCAGTTCGCGATCTCGGCCGGCGTGCTCTACGTCATCGAGGCGAACCCGCGCGCGAGCCGCACCGTGCCGTTCGTCTCGAAGGCGCTCGGCATCCCGCTCGCCAAGGCCGCCAGCCGCATCATGGCCGGCAGCACGATCGCCGAGCTCATCACCGAGGGTCTGCTGCCCGAGCAGGACGGCTCGCGCGTGCCGCTCGACGCGCCCGTCGCCGTCAAGGAGGCCGTGCTGCCGTTCAAGCGGTTCCGCACCGCCGACGGTCACACCGTCGACAGCGTGCTCGGGCCCGAGATGCGCTCGACCGGCGAGGTCATGGGCATCGACCGCGACTTCCCGACGGCGTTCGCGAAGTCGCAGGAGGCCGCGTACGGCGGGATGCCGACCTCCGGCACCGTGTTCATCTCGGTCGCCGACGCCGACAAGCGCGCCGTGATCCTGCCCGCGCACCGCCTCCAGGAACTCGGGTTCGAGCTCATGGCGACCGAGGGTACGGCCGAGATCCTCGCCCGCAACGGCATCCGGGTGCAGGTCGTCGAGAAGTACTCCGAGACGCAGGGCTCCGGTCAGCAGAACGTGGTCGACCTCATCAACGCGGGCAAGGTCGACATGATCGTCAACACGCCCAGCGGCGGGTCGGCGCGCGCCGACGGGTACGAAATCCGTGCCGCCGCGGTCGCCGCGGACAAGGCCCTGTTCACCACGATGGCCGTGCTCGGCGCCGCCGTCAGCGCGCTCGGCGCGATGAAGGACGGCTTCGCCGTGCGCAGCCTGCAGGAGTACGCCGGGGATCGCGCGGGTCGCCTGTGAGCGACACGTTCGGTCAGCGGCTCTCCGCCGCCCTCGACGCCCACGGCGCCCTGTGCGTCGGCATCGACCCCCACGCCGCACTGCTGTCGGCGTGGGGGCTGGATGCCACGGCTGACGGCGCGCGCGAGTTCGGCCTGCGGGTGGTCGAGGCGGCAGCCGGCCGCGTCGGTGTGGTGAAGCCCCAGGTGGCGTTCTACGAGCGCTACGGCTCCCGCGGGTTCGCCGCCCTCGAAGACGTGATGGCCGCCGCCCGCGCGGCGGGCCTGCTCGTCATCGCCGACGCCAAACGCGGCGACATCGGCACGACGATGGACGGCTACGCCCATGCCTGGCTCGAGACCGGTTCGCCCCTCGAAGCGGATGCCGTGACCCTGGCGCCGTACATGGGCGCCGACTCGTTGCGTGAGACCCTCTCGTTCGCGGTGCGCCATGGCAAGGGCGCATTCGTGCTGACGGCGACGAGCAACCCCGAGGCGCGTGCGCTGCAGAGCGCCATCGTCGACGACGCCCTCGCGGTCGGCGATCACGAGTACGTCGCCGCCCGCGTCGCGCACGACGTCAACGAGGCGAACATCGGCGCGCCCGGCGCCTTCGGCTCGATCGGCGTCGTCGTCGGCGCCACCGTCGACCGCGCAGCCTTCGGCCTGGGCGATGTGGCACTGGCGGGCATGCCGATCCTCGCGCCCGGCTTCGGGGCGCAGGGCGCCGAGCCCGCCGACCTGCATCGGCTCTTCGGCTACGTCGCCAAGGCGGTCGTGGCGAACGAGAGTCGCAGCATCCTCGCGGTCGGCCCCGACCGCCTGACCGCCCGCATCGAGCAGCGCGCCGCGCTCTACCGGGAGACCCTGAATGGTTGACACCCGCCGCCCGCCCGAGGTCGACCGCGCCGCAGCGTCCCGCCGCGCCGTGGAAGCCCGCCGCGAACGCGCGGCGCTCAAGCGCGATGTGTCGAGCCGCGTCATCTCGCCGCAAGAACTGCTGCGCCGCGGTCTCGCCGACCCGCTGTCGCCGGCGGGTGCGATGCGCGTCACCGAGTTCCTGACCGCCATCCCGGCGATCGGCGAGAGCAAGCGCGACCGCATCCTCGCCTCGCTCGGCATCTCGCCGGTCAAGCGTCTCGGCGGTCTCGGCACGCGTCAGCGCGACGCGCTGCGGGCGTTCCTCGACAGCCGCTGGCCCGAGCCGGGTCCGCGCGACGGACGCAGCCGCCTGATCGTGCTGGCCGGACCCACGGCCGTCGGCAAGGGCACCGTGGCCGCCCACATCAAGCAGAACTACCCGCAGATCCACCTGTCGGTCTCGGCGACGACGCGCAAGCCCCGCCCCGGCGAGGTCGAGGGCCAGCACTACTACTTCGTCGACGACGCCGAGTTCGACCGCATGGTCGCCGCGGGGGAGCTGCTGGAGTGGGCCGTCGTGCACAACCAGAACCGCTACGGCACGCCGCGCGAGCCCATCGAGCGGGTGCTGGCTGCCGGCGGCACCGCTCTGCTCGAGATCGACCTGCAGGGTGCGCGCCAGGTGCGCGCCGCCGACCCGTCGGCCACGCTCGTGTTCCTCCTCCCGCCGAGCTGGGACGAACTCGTCCAGCGCCTCGTCGGACGAGGGACCGAGGATGCCGAGGAGCGCGCCAGGCGCCTTCGCACCGCCCGGGTCGAACTCGCGGCACAGAACGAGTTCGACTACCGCGTCGTGAACGAAGACGTGGCATCCGCCGCCGCCGACGTGGTGGCGCTGGCGGCCGCGCAGCGCTGACCCCGGTTCGGGGCGGAACCCGCCGCTCGGGGCGCGAGTTCTTCGCCCCGAAGTGCGGATTCCGCCCCAGAACCCGAAGGCACGACCCACCCGACGCCCTCGGCACGCGCAAGGTCGGCGTCGGCTAGAATAAGAGGATGCTTCGGCGCTCCCGGCGCCGCATCCACCCCATCCCGCCGAACCAGGAGGTTCCCCATGGCCGGACGTGACAAGGGCATCATCGACCCGCCCATCGACGCTCTGCTCGACAAGGTCGACTCGAAGTACCAGCTCGTCATCTACGCGTCCAAGCGCGCGCGCCAGATCAACGACTACTACTCCGACCTGCACGAGGGAAACCTCTTCGACAACGTCGGCCCCCTCGTCGACTCGACCGTCGAAGACAAGCCCCTCACGATCGCGCTGCACGAGATCCACGAAGACAAGCTGCGTCTGCGCGCTGCGGAGTGATCCCCAGCCCCGCACTCTCGTGATCTGTTCACAGATGTGACGATGCCCCGGGCGGCTCATCGCCGTCCGGGGCATACTTGTGCCCATCCCCGCTCGCTCATTCTCCGGAGTCACCTTGACCGACCTGCGCCTGTTCACGTCCGAGTCCGTCACCGAAGGACACCCCGACAAGATCTGCGACCAGATCTCCGACAGCATCCTCGATGCCATCCTCACCGACGACCCCACCGGGCGCGTCGCCGTCGAGACGCTGGTCACGACCGGGCTCGTGCACGTGGCGGGCGAGGTGTCGACGAGCGCGTACGTCGAGATCCCCGCCATCGTCCGCGACGTGGTGAACCGCATCGGGTACACCTCGAGCGAGACCGGCTTCGACGGCGAGTCATGCGGCGTGTCGGTCTCGATCGGTGCGCAGTCCTCCGACATCGCGGCGGGCGTGAACAAAGCGTTCGAGCAGCGCGAGCGCGGCTCCGTCGATCCCCGCGATCTGCAGGGGGCCGGCGACCAGGGCATCATGTTCGGCTTCGCCACCAACGAGACGCCGCAGCTCATGCCGATGGCCGCGTGGACCGCGCACCGCATCGCCGAGCGTCTGGCATCCGTCCGCAAGAGCGGCGCACTGCCCTTCCTCCGCCCCGACGGCAAGACGCAGGTCACGCTCGGCTACGACGGGCACACGCCGCGCAGCGTCGATTCGGTCGTGCTCTCGACGCAGCACCACCCCGACATCTCGCAGGAAGACCTGCGCGCGCAGGTGCAGGCCGAGGTCATCGACCCGGTGCTCGCCGAGACGGGCCTCGAGCTCCCCGACGTGAAGTACTACATCAACCCGGCCGGTCCGTTCGTCATCGGCGGCCCCAAGGGCGACGCGGGCCTGACGGGCCGCAAGATCATCATCGACACGTACGGCGGGGCCTCCCGCCACGGCGGCGGCGCCTTCAGCGGCAAAGACCCGTCGAAGGTCGACCGCTCTGCGGCCTACGCCATGCGCTGGGTGGCGAAGAACGCCGTCGCGGCCGGTCTCGCCGACCGCCTCGAGGTGCAGGTGGCCTACGCGATCGGCAAGGCGAACCCCGTCGGCCTCTACGTCGAGTCGTTCGGCACCGCCCACGTGGCCGACGACGTGATCGTCAGCGCCATCCGCGACGTGTTCGACCTGCGCCCCGCGGCCATCGTCGAGCAGCTCGACCTGCTGCGTCCGATCTACGCGCAGACCGCCACGTACGGCCACTTCGGCCGCGAGCTGCCCGAGTTCACGTGGGAGCGCACCGACCGCGTCGACGAGCTGCGCGCCGCCGCCGGTCTCTGACCGTGCGGGCGGGCGTCGCAGGCTGCGGCCGCGGCCGCACCTCGGCGGAGCCGGGCCCGGCCGGTCTCGCGCCCGGGGCGGCCACCGCCGGGGGCGGCCTCGCCGTCGGAAGTGCGCGCTCGTGAGCGAACGCCGCGTCGCGCGGGTGCAGCTCGAGTCGCCCGTGCCACAGCTGGACCGGCTGTTCGACTACGCCGTTCCGCACCCCCTGGTGGCAGACGTCGCGCCGGGCGTGCGGGTGAAGGTGCCGCTGCGCTCGGCCGGGCGCATGATGGACGCCTTCGTCATCGAGGTCGTGGCCGACGACGGCACCGAGCGACCGCTGTCGTCGGTCGAGGCGGTGGTGTCGCCCATGCCGGTGCTGCCCGAGCGCCTGTACACGCTCGCGCGACGCGTGGCCGATCGCGCCGCCGGTTCGGTGAGCGACGTGCTGCGTCTGGCCGTTCCCAAGCGCATGGTCCGCGCCGAGAAGGCGTGGGCGGCCGCACCGCCGCCCGAGCGACCCGAGGTCGCGCCCGCCGCCCGCGAGCGCTCCGACGCGCTGCTGCAGCCCTACCCCGGGCTCGCCGACGCCATCGACGCCGGCGAGCGCCTCGCGGTCGACGCGCCCCCGCGCCCGCACGGCGAGCTGCCGCGCGGCGCATGGGCCGACCTGCTCGCCGCCGCCGCGGTGCGCACCCTCGCCCGGGGTCGGAGCGCCGTCCTCGTCGTCCCCGACTACCGCGATCAGGCGCAGCTGCTCGCTGCGCTCGGCGAGCTGGTGACCCCGGATGCCATCGTGCGCGACGACGCCGACCAGTCGGGGCCCGCGCGCTACGCGCAGTACCTCCGCACTCTCGCACCCGTGCCCTGCATCGTCGTGGGCCGCCGCTCCGGCGTGTACGCGCCGGCGCACGATACCGGACTCGTGGCGATCTGGGACGACGGCGACTCCCTGCTGTCGGAGCCCCTCGCGCCCGGTGTGCACGCGCGCGACGCTGCCCTCGTCCGCCAAGAAGGGGAGGGGTCGGCCCTCGTCTTCGTCGGACACACGCGCACGACCGACGTACAGCGGTTGGTCGAGGTCGGCTACGTGCGCGAGATCGCGCCGGCCCGCCGCTCCAGCCCCCGAGTGGTCCTCAGCGCGACCCGCGAGGGCGAGCAGCGGCAGTCGCGGGTTCCGTCCTCGGCGTTCGCCGCCGCGCGCGAGGCGCTGCAGCACGGTCCCGTGCTGGTGCAGGTCGCCCGCCCCGGCTACGCGCCGTCGCTCGTGTGCGCCGACTGCCGTCGTCCCGCCCGGTGCCCGCACTGCGCGGGGCCGCTGCGCGCCGCCCGGCCCGGTGCGACGCCGGTCTGCGCCTGGTGCGGCCGGAGCGCCCACGCGTGGACGTGCGGGCACTGCGGCTCCGCGAAGCTGCGCATGGCGTCGTCGGGCAGCGAGCGCACCGCCGACGAGCTCGGCCGCGCCTTCCCGAACACGCGGGTCATCGTCGCCGACGGCGCGCACCCCGTCGCCGAGGTCGACCCCCTTCCCGCCCTCGTCATCGCCACGCGCGGCGCCGAGCCGATCGCCCGCGGCGGGTATCGCGCCGTCATCCTGCTCGACGGCGACCGGATGCTGCAGAGCGAGGCCCTGCGCATCGGCGAGAGCTGCCTGCGCTGGTGGTCCAACGCCGCCGCCCTGGCCGCCCCCGGCGCTCCCGTGCACCTGGTCGGCGTCGCCGGCCCCGTGGCCCGCGCTCTCGCGACGTGGACGCAGCCCGCGTACGCGCGCGCGGAGCTCGCCGACCGGGCTCCGTTGCGCATGCCCCCGGCGGTGCGCGTGGCTAGCGTCGACGGCCACACCCGCAGCGTGGACACGCTGTTGGCATCCCTCCGCGAGACGGTCCCCGATCTCGACGCCCTCGCCATCCTCGGCCCGGTCGACACCTCCGAGACGCCTGATGTCGCGACCTCCCGCGCCCTGGTGCGCTTCGACTACGCCCACGGTCGGGCCGTCGCCGAGGCGCTGCGGGCGGGCGTCATCGCCGACGCCCTGCGCGCCCGCAAATCGCGCAAGGACCGCGGTCCGAAGCCGCGCAGTACGCTCAGAGTTCGTCTCGACATCCCCGAGCCCGATCTGTGAGCGTCGCCCCACCGAGCCGACGCAGACCGCGTGCGGCGACAGCCCCGCCCCGACCCGCCTGAGGAGAACCATGCGCCTCGTCTTCGCCGGCACCCCCGCCGTCGCCGTCCCCTCCCTCCGCGTGCTGGCGGCCGGTCCGCACGAGGTCGTCGCCGTCGTCACGCGCGGCGACGCACCGCTCGGACGCAAGCGCGTGCTCACCCCGTCTCCGGTCGCGCAGGCGGCGGAGGAGCTCGGCATCCCGATCATCAAGGCCGACCGCCTCGATGCCGACGCGACCGCCCGGATCGCCGCGCTCGCACCCGAACTCGGCGTGATCGTCGCCTACGGCGGACTCGTGCGCGAGCCGCTGCTGTCGACGCCCGCGCACGGCTGGATCAACCTGCACTTCTCGCTCCTGCCGCGCTGGCGTGGCGCCGCGCCCGTGCAGCGCGCCCTCATCGCGGGAGACACCGTGACCGGCGCGAGCGTGTTCCAGCTCGTGGCTGCTCTCGACGCGGGCGACGTGTTCGCCGAGGAGCGCTACGAGGTGCCCTCCGGTGCGACCTCCGCCGACGTGCTCGACGATCTCGCCGAGATCGGCGCGCCGCTGCTGGCCCGTGTGGTCGACGGCATCGCCGACGGCACGGCGGTCGCCACCGCACAGCGGGGCGAACCCACGCTCGCCCCGAAACTCGCGCTCGAGGACGGCGCCCTCGACTTCGCACAGGATGCCGAGAGCCTTCTGCACCGCATCGCCGGTGTCACTCCCGAGCCGGGCGCCCACACCACCCTCGACGGCTCCCGTTTCAAGGTGCTGCGGGCCGCCCCCTCCGAGGCGCCGGCCCTCCCGCCCGGACGGGTCGCGGCATCCGGCAAGACCGTGATCGTCGGAACCGGCTCCACGCCGATCCGGCTCGAGACGGTCCAACCCGCGGGCAAGGGCGCCATGGCTGCCGGAGACTGGTTCCGCGGCCTCCGCTCCGACGAGCCGGTGCTCGGCGCATGAGTGTGCAGGGAGCGCGCGCCGTCGCCTACGAGGTCCTGCGCGCGGTGTCGGGCGATGAGGCGTACGCCAATCTGCTGCTGCCGCACGCCATCGTGCGGGCGAGACTGGATGCCAAGGACGCCGGTCTCGCGACGGAACTGACCTACGGCACACTGCGTCGGCGGGGGACGTACGACGCCATCATCGCCGCCGCGGCCGATCGCACCGTCGACCGCATCGACCCGAACGTGCTCGACGCGCTGCGCCTCGGCGTTCACCAGCTGCTGTCGACGCGGGTCGCGTCGCACGCGGCCGTCAACGAGTCGGTCGAGTTGGCGCGCCGCCACGGCGGGGGAAGGGGTGCGGCGGGCTTCGTCAACGCCGTCCTGCGCCGGGTCTCGCGCGACACGCCCGGTCAGTGGATGCAGCGCATCGCCGCCGGGGCGCGCAGCGACGACGAGCGCATCGGCCTCATATCGGCCCATCCCGTGTGGATCGTGCGCGCGCTCCGACGCGCGCTGAACGCGGAGGGCCGCGTCGACGAGCTCGAGGCGCTGCTCGAGGCCGACAACGCCGCGCCCCGCGTGGCGATGGTCGCCTTGCCGGGGCTGGCCGATGTTCCCGACGACGCCGCCGGGGCCCGCTTCGCCCCGACGGCCTTCACGACCCGCGGGGGAGACCCGGAGGGGCTCATCCGCGCCTCCGATGGCCGGATCCGCGTGCAGGACGAGGGTTCGCAGCTCGCCGCACTCGCCCTCAGCCGCGCGCTTCCCGTGCAATCGGGCGAGAGGTGGCTCGACCTGTGCGCCGGCCCCGGCGGCAAGACGGCCCTGCTCGCCGCCGAGGCCCTCGCCGCCCGCGCGACGCTGGATGCCAATGAGATCGCGCCGGCGCGTGCGGGACTCGTACGCCAGGCCGTGGCATCCGTGCCCCTCCCCGTCGAGGTCAGTGAGGAGGACGGCCGCGATCGCGCGGCGCGGACGCCGGGGGAGTACGACCGCATCCTGGTGGACGCCCCGTGCACGGGCATCGGCGCACTTCGTCGGCGGCCCGAGGCGCGGTGGCGCAAGACGCCGGCCGACGTGCCCGACCTGACGGCGCTGCAGCAGGAGCTGGTGCTCGCGGCGTTCGAGGCGCTCAAGCCGGGCGGGGTCGTGGCGTACGTCACGTGCTCGCCGCACCTCGCCGAGACCTCCGGGGTCTTGGCGGAGGTCAAGCGCGAGCTCGGCGACGCCGTGGAGGAGCTCGACGCCCGCGCGGTCGTGCGCGCGGTCGCGCAGAACGAGATCGATCTGCCCGACCAGGCCGACGGATCGCTGCGCGCCCAGCTGTGGCCCCACCGTCACGGCACCGACGCGATGTCGATCGCGCTGCTGCGCAAGCGCTGACCCGCGATCGCGCCCCTCTCCGTCCCGTGCTCGCGACACGTGGCGTAGCGACGGACGAGGGACGAGGTGTGGTGCACACGCGGCGCGCGACGGCGGGCAGCCGACGGCCCGAGCGGGGGAGGACCCTCGCTCGCGCCCATAATGGTCGGGTGCCTACCGACGCCCCTCGCATCAACCCGAGCATCCTGGCCGCCGACTTCGTGAACATGGAGGCCGAGCTCGCCCGCATCGCCGGCGCGGACTTCGTACACGTCGACGTCATGGACAACCATTTCGTGCCCAACCTCACGTTCGGGCCGCAGATGGTGGGGCGCATCCAGGAGACGAGCCCCGTGCCGCTGGACGTGCACCTGATGATCGACGACCCCGACCGGTGGGCTCCGGCCTACGCCGAGCTGGGCGCGGCATCCGTCACCTTCCACCTCGAGGCCGCGGCATCCCCCATCGCGCTCGCCCGCCAGCTCCGATCGATCGGCGCGCGCGCCGGTGTGGCCGTGAAGCCCGGCACCCCCGTCGAGAACCTGTTCGAGGCGCTCAACGAGTTCGACCAGATCCTGGTGATGACCGTCGAGCCCGGTTTCGGCGGCCAGTCGTTCATGCCCGAGACCATGCCGAAGCTCCGCGCCCTCGCCGACGAGGCGAAGCGCCGCGGATCGAGCGTGTGGCTGCAGGTCGACGGCGGCATCGGCGAGTCCACGATCGCCCAGGCCGCCGAAGCCGGGGCCGACACCTTCGTCGCCGGCTCCGCGGTGTTCGGCGCCGACGACCCCGACCGCGCAATCCAGTCGCTCCGCGCCTCCGCCGCGCGCCACCGCCACTGACGCGCGCCGTCGGCGTTCGCGCCTCCAGCGCCCGCTGCCCGCATCGCTCTCTCGCGGAGGCGCGATCCGCGCGTGAGAACGCGTTCCCCCCCCCCCCCCCCCCCCCCCCCCCCCCCCCCCCCCCCCCCCCCCGCGTGGCCCCTCGCGCTGAGAAACGCGATTTGCACGCGGAAACGCCCTCTGCCGCCGTTTCTTCGCGCGAGAAGCGTTTATCAGCGACCGACGCGCCGGCATCCGGATGCCACGACCTCACTGCACCGTCCGAGGACCGTGCCGCACCACCCACCCCTCGGCACCGCCTGCTCCTCGCGCCGAGAAACGCGATCCGCGCGCTGAAACGCCCTCTGCCGCCGTTTCTTCGCGCAAGGCGCGTTTATCGGCGACCGACACCCGGCATCCGATGCCACGGCCTCACGGCACCGCCGCGCGGACCGCGCCGCACCACCGCCCGCGGACCGCGCCGCACCGCCGACCCCGCGGCGCCGCCCCCGCCGCGCCCACGGCACCGGCCACCCCGCCGACCCGATACCCTGGGATCGTGAAGACCTTCGACGACCTGTTCGCGGAACTCAGCGCCAAGGCCGTCGAGCGACCCGAGGGGTCGGGCACCGTCGCGCAGCTCGACGCCGGCGTGCACGCCATAGGCAAGAAGATCGTCGAAGAGGCCGCCGAGGTGTGGATGGCCGCTGAGTACGAGTCCGACGCGGCGGCAGCCGAAGAGATCTCGCAGCTGCTGTACCACCTGCAGACGCTCATGCTCGCGAAGGGCCTGTCGCTCGAAGACGTCTACCGACATCTCTGAGCCCCACCTCCGACAGCCCGACACCGCCTCCGCGGCGTCTGCCGCCTTCCGCTCACTCCAACACGAAAGCCCCCGTCATGCTGCGTATCGCCGTGCCGAACAAGGGGTCGCTCGCCGAGACCGCCGCCGAGATGCTCTCGGAGGCCGGGTACACCGGACGACGCGACTCGAAAGACCTGTACACCGTCGACCCCGTCAACGAGGTCGAGTTCTTCTACCTCCGCCCGCGCGACATCGCGACCTACGTCGGATCCGGCGCGCTCGATGTCGGCATCACCGGCCGTGACCTGCTGCTCGACGCCCGCATGCCGGGTGCGCGCGAGATCGAGTCGCTCGGTTTCGCCGGTTCGACCTTCCGCTTCGCCGGCCGCCCCGGCCGCTTCACCGATGTGAACGACCTGCAGGGCCTGCGCGTCGCGACCGCGTACCCGGGTCTGGTCGACGCGTTCCTCGACGAGCGCGGCATCGCCGTCGACATCGTGCCGCTCGACGGCGCGGTCGAATCGGCCGTGCAGCTCGGAGTGGCGGATGCCGTGGCCGACGTCGTCTCAACCGGCACGACGCTGCGTCAGGCGGGGCTCGAGATCTTCGGCCCCGTCCTGCTCGAGAGCGACGCCGTGCTGATCGCCGGCCCGAACGAGGTCGAGGGCACCGAGACGCTCCTGCGGCGCCTTCGCGGCGTGCTCGCCGCTCGCAAGTACGTGCTCATCGACTACGACCTGCCGGCTCACCTCGTCGAGCAGGCGATCGCCGTCGCGCCGGGCCTGGAGTCGCCGACGATCTCGCCGCTGCGCGACCCCGAGTGGGTGGCCGTGCGCGTGATGAGCCCGCGCCGCGACGTCAACCGCGTGATGGACGAGCTCTACGCCATCGGCGCGCGCGCGATCCTCGTCACCGAGATCCTCGCCGCGAGGCTCTGATGGCCCTCGCGCGTCGCGTCATCCCGTGCCTCGACGTGGCGGCGGGCCGCGTCGTCAAGGGCGTCAACTTCCTCGACCTGCGCGACATGGGCGACCCGGTCGAGCTGGCCAAGCTCTACTTCGAGCAGGGCGCCGACGAGGTCACCTTCCTCGACGTCACGGCCACGGTCGATGAGCGCTCCACCACCTACGACGTCGTGCGCCGCACGGCCGAGCAGGTCTTCATCCCGCTCACCGTCGGCGGGGGAGTGCGCTCGGCTGAGGACGTCGCGCGCCTGCTCGCGGTCGGCGCTGACAAGATCGGCGTGAACTCCGCCGCGATCGCCCGCCCCGCGCTCATCGACGAGATCGCGGACCGGTTCGGCGCGCAGGTCGTCGTGCTCTCGCTCGACGTGAAGCGCGCGGCATCCACCCCCTCCGGCTTCGTCGTGACCACCCACGGCGGCCGCACCGAGACCACCCTCGACGCCCTCGACTGGGCGCGCGAGGCCGTCGAACGCGGGGCCGGCGAGCTGCTGGTGAACTCCATCGACGCCGACGGCACGAAGCAGGGCTTCGACCTCGAGCTCGTCCGCCTGATGCGCCAGGTCGCCGCGGTGCCGGTCATCGCCTCGGGCGGCGCCGGCGCCCTGGAGCACTTCGCCCCGGCCGTGCAGGCCGGTGCCGACGCCGTGCTCGCGGCATCCGTGTTCCACTCCGCGCAGCTGACCGTCGGACAGGTCAAAGACGCGATGGCCGCCGAGGGGATCGAGGTGCGCCGATGAGCGTCGAGAGCGTCACGTACAACGCCGACGGCCTCGTCCCCGCGGTCATCCAGCAGTACGACTCGCGTGAAGTGCTGATGATGGGGTGGATGGATGCCGAGGCCCTGAACCGCACGCTGACCACCGGCCGCGTGACGTTCTGGTCGCGCTCGCGTCAGGAGTACTGGCGCAAGGGCGACACGTCGGGCCACATCCAGCTGGTCAAGGGCGCGCGCCTCGACTGCGACGGCGACACCCTGCTCATCGAGGTCGACCAGATCGGCGCCGCCTGCCACACCGGCGACCACACCTGCTTCGACGCCGACGATCTGCACCCGGTCGTGGGGGAGCGCTGATGCGGCGCGCCCGCTCGCTCGCGGTGCTGGCGATGCTGGCGGCGGGGGCGATCGGGGTGATCGCCTCTACCCAGACGTGGATCGACGTCACCCTCGACGACGGCGCGCAGCAGACCCTCGCGGTTGCGGGCGCCGAAGCCCTGCCCGTGCTCACCCCGCTGAGCCTCGCGGCGCTGGCGCTCGGGGCCGCGCTGTCGATCGTCGGACCCGTGCTGCGCTACGTCTTCGGCGTGCTGGGCGCGCTGATCGCGGCCCTCGTCGGCGTCGGCGCCGCCCAGCTGATGATCGGGCGCCCCGTCGCCGCGGCGGCATCGACGGTGACCGACGCCACGGGCATCTCCGGAACGGATGCCGTCGGCTCGCTCATCACCGGCTTCTCGCTGACCCCGTGGCCGGGGGTGACCCTGTTCGCGCAGGCGGTGCTGTTCGCCGCGGCCGTCTTCACCCTGGTCACCGCACGCCGCTGGACATCGGGAGCGAGCCGCAAGTACCGCACGGCCACCGAGGCGGGGGCCGACACGGGTCGTCCGCACGACGCGATCGACTCGTGGGACGACCTCTCCCGCGGCGACGACCCCACGGCCTGACGGCACGCCTCATCCGCCGAGGCCGAGGACGCGCTCGAGATCGAGCACGAGAAACGCCATCGGCGGGGAGAAACGGCACGAGCGTGCGTGTCTCGCCGTCGATGGCGTTTCTCGGCCCGCCCGCCGCCCGCCGCCCGCCGCCCGCACCCGCCGCCCGCCACCCGCCGCCCGCCGCCCGCCGCCCGCCGCCCAGCGACCTTGCGACATCGAGACGTCGACGCCGGGACCGGCCTCGCGCTTCGATAGACTGAGCGGACGCTTTCCCCCGCGCCCGCGCGCGACTCTAAGGAGCCCCATGAGCAACCCCATCGGCGATCCCGGCCACGGACACTCGCCCGCCGCCTGGACGGCCGTGATCATCATGCTCGTCGCGATCACCCTCGGCACGCTGTTCTTCTGGTTCGACATGCCCGTGCTCGTCTGGGCCTCGGTCGGTCTGCTCGTCGTCGGCGCCATCGTGGGCTGGGTCATGACCAAGGCCGGTTACGGCGCGAACGGCGCGAAGTCCAACCCGAAGGCGCACTGACCGTGCTGGCCGATCTCACGGCCGGAGCGGTTCAAGATGCCGAGCAGCGCGCCGAGACGCGTTCGCTCGCCGACGTCGAGCGCGACGCTCTGGCGCAGACGCCCGCGCGAGACGCGCTGGCCATGCTCGCCCCCGCCGACCGGGTGAAGATCATCGCCGAGGTCAAGCGCGCGAGCCCCTCGCGCGGCGACCTCGCCGCCATCCCCGACCCGGCCCGACAGGCGCGCCTGTACGAGGAGGGCGGCGCGTCGGCCATCTCGGTCCTGACCGAGGGACGCAAGTTCAAGGGCAGCCTCGCCGACCTCGAAGCCGTGCGCGCCGCCGTCGGCGTGCCGGTGCTCCGCAAGGACTTCCTCGCCACGCCGTACCAGGTGCTCGAGGCCCGAGCCTCCGGCGCCGACCTCGTGCTGCTGATCGTCGCCGCGCTCGATCAGAAGACGCTCACCGAGCTGTTCGCCCTGTCGACCGAGCTCGGTATGACGGCACTCGTCGAGACGCACTCGGCCGACGAGCTCGAGCGCGCCAAAGACCTCGGTGCCACGCTCATCGGCGTCAACGCCCGCAACCTCTCGACGTTCGAGCTCGACCGCGACCTGTTCGGATCGCTCGCCGACCGCTTCCCGGCCGATGCCGTCAAGATCGCCGAGTCCGCCGTGCTCGCGCCCGCCGACGTCGCCCACTACCGCGCCGCGGGTGCCGACGTCGTGCTCGTGGGCGAGGCTCTCGTCACCGGCGACCCGGTCGCCACGCTCCGCGCGTTCCTCCAGGAGGGTTCATGACCACGCCTCTGCGCGACCAGCCCACGAGCCTTCGGGCGCAGAAGGGGCCGTTCTTCGGCGACTTCGGCGGCCGGTACATGCCCGAATCGCTCATCGCCGCCATCGACGAGCTGACCGAGGTGTACGAGTCGGCGATGGCCGACCCGGCCTTCCACGCCGAGCTCACCGCACTGCTGCGCGACTACGCGGGCCGGCCCTCGGCGCTCACCGAGGTGCCCCGCTTCGCCGAGCACGCCGGCGGCGCCCGCGTCTTCCTCAAGCGCGAAGACCTGAACCACACCGGCTCGCACAAGATCAACAACGTCCTCGGTCAGGCGCTGCTCACCAAGCGCCTCGGCAAGACCCGCGTCATCGCCGAGACCGGAGCCGGCCAGCACGGCGTCGCGACGGCCACCGCAGCCGCGCTGTTCGGTCTCGACTGCGTCATCTACATGGGCGAGGTCGACACCGAGCGTCAGGCCCTCAACGTCGCGCGCATGCGTCTGCTGGGTGCCGAGGTGGTGCCCGTCACGACCGGCTCGCGCACGCTGAAAGACGCGATCAACGAGGCGTACCGCGACTGGGTCGCCTCGGTCGAGACGACCAACTACATCTTCGGCACCGCCGCCGGTCCTCACCCGTTCCCGGCGATGGTCCGCGACTTCCAGAAGATCATCGGTGAAGAGACGCGCGCCGAGTTCCTCGAGCGCCTCGGCCGTCTTCCGGATGCCGTGTTCGCCTGCGTGGGCGGCGGCTCCAATGCCATCGGCATGTTCGACGCATTCCTCGACGACCCGGGCGTCGCGCTGTACGGCGTCGAGGCCGCCGGCGACGGCGTCGACACCCCGAAGCACGCGGCATCCATCGGTCGCGGCCGCCCCGGCGTCCTCCACGGTGCCCGCACCTACGTCCTGCAAGACGAAGACGGTCAGACCACCGAGTCGCACTCGATCTCGGCCGGCCTCGACTACCCGGGCGTCGGCCCCGAGCACGCGTGGCTCGCCGACCTCGGTCGCGCGCAGTACATTCCGGCGACCGACGACGAGGCGATGCAGGCGCTGCGCCTGCTGTCGCGCACCGAGGGCATCATCCCGGCGATCGAGTCCGCCCACGCCCTGGCCGGAGCCCTGCGCATCGGTCGCGAGCTGGGTCCGGATGCCGTGATCGCGATCAACCTGTCCGGTCGCGGCGACAAAGACATGGACACCGCGGCGCGCTACTTCGACCTCTACGACGCCGAGCACGCGCCGGAGGTCGCCGAGGGGCGCGGCCAGACGCGTGCCGCCGAGGCCGTGGCATCCGCGGCCGGCTCACCCGTCGACGTCGCGTCGGCACCCGACGCCGCCAGCGGTGCGGGGGTCGAGCTGTGAGCTCGCGCGTCTCGGCGGCCATCGACGCCGCCCACGCCGAGGGCCGGGGCGCCTTCGTCGGGTACCTGCCCGCAGGCTTCCCCGACGTCGCCACCAGCATCGAGGCGGCCGTCGCCCTCGCGGAGGCGGGCGCCGACGTCATCGAGCTCGGTCCGCCCTACAGCGATCCCGTGATGGACGGCCTGGTCATCCAGGAGGCGACGCAGACGGCGCTCGCGAACGGTTTCCGCATGCGCGACCTGTTCACCATCATCCGCGAGGTCACCGCGCGCACCGACGTGCCGATCCTCGTCATGACCTACTGGAACCTCGTCGAGCAGTACGGGGTCGACCGCTACGCCGACGACCTCGTCGCCGCGGGCGGCGCGGGTCTCATCACGCCCGACATCACCCCCGATGCCGGCGAGGCGTGGATCGCCGCGAGCGAGCGCACCGGTCTCGATCGCGTCTTCCTCGCCGCCCCCACCTCGTCCGACGAGCGCCTGCAGATGATCGTCGAGGCGTCCACCGGGTTCGTCTACACCGTCTCGACGATGGGCATCACGGGGGAGCGCGCGCAGTTGGATGCCGCCGCCCGCGGCCTCGTCGAGCGCCTGCGCAGCTTCGGCGCGCAGCACGCGTGCGTGGGCATCGGCATCTCCAACGCCGAGCAGGTCGCGGGTGTCGTCGATTACGCCGACGGTGCGATCGTCGGCACGGCGCTGGTGAAAGCACTGCGCGACGGCGGCGTCGACGGCCTGTCGACGCTCGCGCGGGAGCTGTCCGCGGGCACCGCGCACCGCGCCTAGACTCGTTCGCATGACGTTCGCCCTCTCGAGCGCCGCCTCCGGCGTGCTCGCCAGCATCCCGAGCCCGACGATCTCCTACGTCGATCTGGGTCCGCTCCGCATCCACTTCTACGCCCTCTGCATCGTCGCGGGCATCATCGTGGCGCTCTTCCTCACCAACGCGCGCCTGACGCGTCGGGGCGCCGAGAAGTGGGTCGTCATCGACATCTGCCTGCTGGCGGTTCCGCTCGCGATCGTGGTGGCGCGCATCTACCACGTGGTCACGCACCTCGGCTTCTACTTCGGCCCGGGCTCCAACCCGTGGAACATCACGCAGCCGGGTTCGGTGTGGGCGATCTGGGAGGGCGGCATCGCCATCTACGGCGCCCTGATCGGTGGCGCCATCGGCGCGATCCTCGGCTGCAAGTGGACCGGCATCCGGTTCTGGACCTTCGCCGACGCCGTCGCGCCGGGCCTCATCATCGCGCAGGCCATGGGCCGCTTCGGCAACTGGTTCAATCAGGAGCTGTTCGGTCAGCCCACCGACCTGCCGTGGGGTCTCGAGATCGCCGCGGGCAACCCGGCCATCCCCGTCGGGCTGCCATCCGGCACGCTTTTCCAGCCGACCTTCCTGTACGAAGTAATCTGGAACCTTCTCGGCGCCGCCGTCATCCTGTGGGCCGGCAAGCGCTTCGGGCTGCAGTGGGGCAAGCAGTTCGCGGTGTACCTCGTGTGGTACTCCGCGGGCCGTATCGTCTGGGAATCCATCCGCATCGACCCCAGCGACATCATCCTCGGCCTGCGCACGAACGTCTGGGCCGCCATCTTCGGCGTGGTCCTCGGCGTCGTCATCTTCGTCGTGCAGTCGCGTCGTCACCTCGGTCTGGAGCCCTCTCCGTACGTGCCGGGGCGCGAGAGCAAGGCTGCGGGGGCTGTAGACTCAGGCGACCCCTCTGACTTCGTCGATGTGAGCGAGCCGCCCGCGACGAGCGACACCGTCGGCACCAGCGCCACAAGCAGCTCCGCGACGAACTAATACCTGGGCCGACGTCGTCCCATCCCGAAGCATCAACGTGAGGACGGTTGATATGGCTTCCAGCCTGCGTTCCGACACCGTCGGAGGCTCATTCCCGGCCCGACAGGGAATGTACGACCCGTCGTTCGAGAAAGACGCCTGTGGCCTCGCCATGGTCGCCACTCTCCGCGGCGAAGCCGGTCACGACATCATCGATCTGGCGCTGACGGCGCTGCGCAACCTCGAGCACCGCGGCGCCATCGGCTCCGACGCGGGCACCGGTGACGGTGCCGGCATCCTGACCCAGATGCCCGACGCATTCCTGCGCGCCGTCGTCGACTTCGACCTGCCGCCGGTGGGGGAGTACGCCGCCGGCATGGTCTTCCTGCCGCTCGGCCACGACGAGCGCGCCGCCATGAAGAGCGGGATCGAAGAGATCGCGCGCCACGAGAACCTCGAGGTGCTCGGCTGGCGCGAGGTGCCCGTCGAGCCCGAGAACCTCGGCAAGCTGGCGTACGACGCCCGACCCGCCTTCGAGCAGCTGTTCGTGTCGCGCCCCGCCGTCGGCGACCAGCCGGCGCTGTCGGGCATCGCGCTCGACCGTCGCGTGTACCGGTTGCGCAAGCGCGCCCGTCATGAGCTCGAGGCCTACTTCGTGTCGCTGTCGAGCCGCACGCTCGGCTACAAGGGCATGGTCACGACGCTGCAGCTCGAGCCGTTCTACCCCGACCTGCAAGACGAGCGCTTCGCCTCCGAGCTCGCGGTGGTGCACTCGCGCTACTCGACGAACACCTTCCCGTCGTGGCCGCTCGCGCAGCCGTTGCGCATGCTCGCACACAACGGCGAGATCAACACCGTCAAGGGCAACCGCAACTGGATGCGCGCCCGTCAGTCGCAGCTCGAGTCCGAACTGATCGGCGACGTGCGCCCGCTGCTGCCCATCTGCACCGAGGGCGCCAGCGACTCGGCCTCGTTCGACGAGGTGCTGGAGCTGCTGACCCTCACCGGTCGCAGCCTGCCGCACGCGATCATGATGATGGTGCCCGAGGCGTACGAGAAGCAGGCGACGATCGACCCCGATCTGCGCGCCTTCTACGACTACCACTCCATGCAGATGGAGCCGTGGGACGGCCCCGCCGCCCTCATCTTCACCGACGGCACGCTCGTCGGCGCCACCCTCGACCGAAACGGTCTGCGTCCCGGCCGGTGGACCGAGACCACCGACGGTCTCGTGGTCATCGGTTCCGAGACCGGTGTGCTCGACTTCGCCCCCGAGCGCATCAAGCGCCGCGGGCGCCTGCAGCCCGGTCGCATGTTCCTCGTCGACACGGCCCAGCGCCGCATCGTCGAGGACGAGGAGATCAAGTCCGACCTCGCCGCGCTCCAGCCGTGGGGCGAGTGGGTCGACAAGGGTCGCGTCAAGCTCAGCGAGCTGCCCGAGCGCGAGCACATCGTGCACCCGATCGCCTCGATCACTCGCCGCCAGCGCACCTTCGGCTACACCGAAGAAGAAGTGCGCATCTTGCTGACTCCGATGGGCCAGGGCGGCGCCGAGCCGCTCGGCGCCATGGGCAGCGACGCGCCCGTCGCGGTGCTCAGCGACCGCCCGCGGCTGCTGTTCGACTACTTCTCGCAGCAGTTCGCGCAGGTGACCAACCCGCCGCTGGACTCGATCCGCGAAGAGGTCGTGACCTCGCTGTCGCTGGGCCTCGGCCCGGAGCGCAACCTCCTCGACTGGGGCCCCGAGCACACCCGCACGGTGACGCTCGACTTCCCCGTGATCGACAACGACGAGCTCGCCAAGATCCAGCACATCGACACGGCCCTGCCGGGTCGGTCGTCGGTGACGATCCGCGGCCTCTACCGCGTCGAGGCCGGCCACAAGGGGCTCCAGAAGCGCCTCGTGCAGATGTGCTCCGAGGTCGACGCGGCCATCGAGGACGGCGCCGAGTTCATCGTGCTCAGCGACCGCGACTCCAACAAGGACCTCGCTCCGATCCCGTCGCTGCTCATGCTCGCGGCCGTGCACCACCACCTCATCCGCAACGAGACCCGCATGAAGGTCGGTCTCGTGGTCGAGGCCGGCGACGTGCGCGAGGTACATCACGTGGCGACCCTCATCGGGTACGGCGCCTCGGCGGTCAACCCGTACCTGGCGATGGAGACCGTCGAATACCTCGTGCGCGCCGGCTTCATCACCGGCGTCACGCCCGAGAAGGCCGTCAAGAACCTGATCTACGCGCTCGGCAAGGGCGTGCTGAAGATCATGTCGAAGATGGGCATCTCGACCGTGTCGTCCTACGCGGGCGCCCAGGTGTTCGAGGCCGTGGGCCTGTCGCGCGAGTTCGTCGACGCGTACTTCACCGGCACCGAGTCGAAGCTCGGCGGTGTCGGGCTCGACATCATCGCGGCCGAGAACGCCGCGCGTCACGAGTACGCCTACCCGCAGGATGCGGCGGCCCGGGCGCACGAACGCCTGTGGACCGGCGGCGAGTACCAGTGGCGCCGCGACGGCGCCCCGCACCTCTTCAACCCCGATACGGTGTTCCGCCTGCAGCACGCCACGCGCGAGCGCCGGTACGACATCTTCCGCGAGTACACGCAGCTCATCGACGACCAGGCGCACGAGCTCAAGACGCTCCGCGGTCTGTTCGGCCTGCGCACGGGCCTGCGTCCCGCCGTGCCGATCGACGAGGTGGAGCCCGTCTCGGCGATCGTCAAGCGCTTCTCCACCGGCGCGATGAGCTACGGCTCGATCTCGAAAGAGGCGCACGAGGTGCTCGCGGTGGCGATGAACCAGATCGGCGGCAAGAGCAACACCGGTGAGGGCGGGGAAGACGTCGACCGTCTGCTCGACCCCACGCGTCGCAGCGCCATCAAGCAGGTGGCATCCGGTCGCTTCGGTGTGACGAGCCTCTACCTCACCGAGGCCGACGACATCCAGATCAAGCTCGCCCAGGGGGCCAAGCCCGGCGAGGGCGGTCAGCTGCCGCCGACCAAGGTGTACCCGTGGGTGGCGCGCACGCGTCACGCGACCGCGGGCGTCGGGCTCATCTCGCCGCCGCCGCACCACGACATCTACTCGATCGAAGACCTCAAGCAGCTCATCTTCGACCTCAAGCGCGCCAACCCGAAGGCCCGCATCCACACCAAGCTCGTCAGCCAGTCGGGCATCGGTGCGGTCGCGGCCGGCGTCGCCAAGGCGCTGAGCGACGTCATCCTGGTCTCCGGGCAGGACGGCGGCACGGGCGCGAGCCCGATGAACTCGCTCAAGCACGCGGGCACCCCGTGGGAGCTGGGCCTCGCCGAGACGCAGCAGACGCTCATGCTCAACGGCATGCGCGACCGCGTCGTCGTGCAGGTCGACGGTCAGATGAAGACCGGCCGCGACGTCATCATCGGCGCCCTGCTCGGCGCCGAGGAGTTCGGCTTCGCCACCGCGCCGCTGGTGGTCTCGGGCTGCATCATGATGCGCGTCTGCCACCTCGACACCTGCCCCGTGGGTGTGGCGACGCAGAACCCCGTGCTGCGCTCGCGCTTCACCGGCAAGGCGGAGTACATCGTCAACTTCATGGAGTTCATCGCGCAGGAGGTGCGCGAATACCTCGCGGCCCTCGGCTACCGCTCGATCGACGAGATCGTCGGGCGCGCGGAGCTCCTGGATGCCAACGAGGCGATCCAGCACTGGAAGGCACGGGGCCTCAACCTCGCGCCGATCCTCGAGGGACCCCGTTTCGCCGATGACGAGCCGAGACGCCACGCGCGCAACCAGGATCACGAGCTCGAGGACCACTTCGACGTGCAGCTCATCGAGCGCGCGCAGGACGTCATCGCGCACGGCGGCCAGCTGACGGTCGACCTGCCCATCCGCAACACCGCACGCGCGGTGGGAACGATGCTGGGCCACCACGTCACCAAGGCGCGGGGCGAGCACGGTCTGCCCGAGAACTCGATCGACGTGCGCCTGACCGGTTCGGCCGGGCAGTCGTTCGGCGCGTTCATGCCCGCGGGCATCACGCTGCGCCTCGAGGGCGACTCGAACGACTACGTCGGCAAGGGACTGTCGGGCGGCACCATCGTCGTGCGTCCGCCGCGCGGATCGTCGTTCGCGGCCTCCGAGAACGTCATCGCCGGCAACGTCATCGGCTACGGCGCCACACAGGGGCAGATGTTCCTCAACGGCGTCGTGGGCGAGCGGTTCCTCGTGCGCAACTCCGGCGCCACGGCCGTGGTCGAGGGCGTGGGCGACCACGCGCTCGAGTACATGACCGGTGGTCTCGCCGTGATCCTCGGCGCCACGGGCCGTAACCTCGGCGCGGGCATGTCGGGTGGTCAGGCCTACGTCTACAAGCTCGACCGCGACCTGGTGAACCGCGAGGCCATGGCATCCGGTGAGCTCGTGCTCGGCACCCTCGGATCCGGGGATGCCGAGATCCTCCGCGACCTGCTCGAGAAGCACGTCGCCGAGACCGATTCCACGCTCGCTCGTCGTCTGCTCGAGGACTTCGAGACCGAGGTGGACAATTTCGTCCGGGTGCTGCCGCGTGACTACGCCGCTGTGCTGCAGACCCGCCAGGAGGCGGTCGCCGAGGGTCTCGACCCCGACGGTGACGTCGTCTGGACGCGCATTCTGGAGGTGACGGGTGGCTGACCCGAAGGGCTTTCTCAAGACCACGGAGCGCGAGCTCCCGAAGCGTCGGCCGGTGCCCGTGCGCATCATGGACTGGAAAGAGGTGTACGAGCCGGGTGATTCGGCCGTCATCCGTCGCCAGGCCGGTCGCTGCATGGACTGCGGCATCCCGTTCTGCCACAAGGGCTGCCCGCTCGGAAACCTGATCCCCGAGTGGAACGACCTCACGTGGCGCGGCGAGGGCCGCTCCGCGATCGAGCGTCTCCACGCGACGAACAACTTCCCCGAGTTCACCGGACGCCTGTGCCCCGCGCCCTGCGAGAGCTCGTGCGTGCTCGGCATCAACCAGCCGGCCGTGACGATCAAGCAGGTCGAGGTCTCGATCATCGACGAGGCGTTCGCCAACGGCTGGGTCGAACCCGAGCCGCCGGAGCGTCTGACGGGCAAGACCGTCGCCGTCGTGGGCTCCGGCCCCGCCGGCCTCGCCGCGGCGCAGCAGCTCACGCGCGCCGGTCACACGGTCGCGGTCTTCGAACGCGACGACCGCATCGGCGGACTCATGCGCTACGGCATCCCCGACTTCAAGATGGAGAAGCGCCACCTCGAGCTGCGTCTTCGCCAGATGCAGGCCGAGGGCACGCGCTTCCGCGCCGGCGTCGAGATCGGGAAAGACATCTCGTGGAGCGATCTGCGGGCGCGCTACGACGCGGTCGTGGTCGCCACCGGCGCCACGGTGCCGCGCGACCTGCCGATCCCGGGCCGCGACCTCGACGGCGTCCACTACGCCATGGAGTACCTCGTCGAGGGCAACAAAGCCGTCGCGGGCGACCAGATCCCGCAGCAGATCACCGCGGAGGGCAAGCACGTCGTCGTCATCGGCGGTGGCGACACCGGCGCCGACTGCATCGGCACCGCGCACCGCCAGGGCGCGCTGAGCGTGACGAACCTCGCGATCGGCAAGCAGCCGCCGTCGGAGCGTCCCGCCGAGCAACCGTGGCCGATGATGCCGAACCTGTTCGAGATGGCATCGGCCCACGAAGAGGGCGGCGAGCGCACGTTCCTCGCCTCGACAGTGGAGTTCCTCGGCAACGCCGCCGGCGAGGTGCGTGCCCTGCGCGTGGCCGAGACCGAGTACGTCGACGGTCGTCGCGTGCCCAAGAGCGGCACCGAGCGCGAGATCCCGGCCGACCTGGTGCTGATCGCGATGGGCTTCACCGGCCCCGAGCGCGAGCACCTCGAAGACCAGCTCGGCACGCAGTTCACCGGACGCGGCAACGTCGAGCGCGACGCCACGTATGCCACGACCACGCCCGGCGTGTTCGTCGCCGGCGACGCGGGCCGCGGCCAGTCGCTCATCGTGTGGGCCATCGCCGAGGGCCGTGCGGCCGCCGCCGAGGTCGACACCTTCCTCATGGGCGAGACGGTGCTTCCCGCGCCGGTGCGCCCGACCGATGTCGCCATCGGCCTCCTGCCCGCCTAAGCTGGCAAGGGCCGATCGGCCACTTCCCGAAAATCCTCACGGAGCTTGAAAACGGATGAGACGCGCCAAGATCGTCGCAACACTCGGGCCCGCCACGTCGTCGTATGAGATGGTTCGCGCCATCATCGACGCCGGGGTGGACGTCGCCCGCCTCAACCTGAGCCACGGAGACTACTCCGTGCACGACGCCAACTTCGCCAATGTGCGCAAGGCCGCAGAGGACGCCGGCCGCCCGGTCGCCGCCCTCGTCGACCTGCAGGGTCCCAAGATCCGCCTCGGCAAGTTCGAGAACGGCCCCCACGACCTGCTGCCCGGCGACATCTTCAAGATCACCGTCGAGGACATCCTCGGCACCAAAGAGATCGTCGGCACGACCTTCAAGGGTCTGCCCCAAGACGTCAAGCCCGGCGACTTCCTGCTGATCGACGACGGAAAGGTCCGCGTGCGCGTCGTCGAGACCGACGGCACCGTCGTGACCACCGAGGTCGTCGTGGGCGGTCCCGTGTCGAACAACAAGGGCATCAACCTCCCCGGCGTCGCCGTGAACGTGCCCGCGCTCAGCGAGAAGGACGAGTCCGATCTGCGCTGGGGTCTGAAGGCCGGCGCCGATCTCATCGCGCTGTCGTTCGTGCGAGACGCCTCCGACATCGTGCGCGTGCACGAGATCATGGCCGAAGAGGGGCGCTACGTGCCCGTCATCGCCAAGATCGAGAAGCCCCAGGCTGTCGACAACCTCGAGGAGATCATCGACGCCTTCGACGGCATCATGGTCGCCCGTGGCGATCTCGGCGTCGAGCTTCCGCTCGAGGCCGTGCCGATCGTGCAGAAGCGCGCGGTCGAGCTGGCCCGTCGCATGGCCAAGCCCGTCATCGTCGCGACGCAGATGCTCGAGTCCATGATCAGCAACCCGGTGCCCACGCGCGCCGAGACCTCCGACGTCGCGAACGCCGTCCTCGACGGCGCGGACGCGGTCATGCTCTCGGGCGAGACCAGCGTCGGCGACTACCCGGTGGTCGTCGTCGAAACGATGGCGCGCATCGTGGAGTCCACCGAAGAGCACGGTCTCGAGCGCATCGCGCCGCTGACCAACAAGCCGCGCACGCAGGGTGGCGCGATCACGCTCGCCGCCGTCGAGGTCGCGGACTTCGTCGAGGCGAAGTACCTGTGCGTCTTCACCGAGTCGGGTGACTCGGCCCGCCGCATGTCGCGCCTGCGCTCGACCATCCCCATGATCGCGTTCACGCCCGAGCCCGGCATCCGCCGCCGCCTGGCGCTGACGTGGGGCGTGCGTTCGACGCTCGTCGAGCACGTGTCGCACACCGACAAGATGTTCCTGCAGGTCGACGACTATCTGCTCTCGCACGACCTGGCCAAGGTCGGCGACAAGGTCGTCGTGATCTCCGGATCCCCTCCCGGGATCGCCGGTTCGACCAACGACCTGCGCGTGCACCGCGTGGGCGACGCCGTGCACGGCGCGGCGCCCGGGTACCAGGAGGTTTGACCCCTCACGACGCGCGTCGGTTCGCACCGGCGCGCGTCGTGGCGTTCCCGCTCGATAGGGTGGGAGCGCAACACCTGCCGGTGTGGCGGAATGGCAGACGCGGGGCACTCAAAATGCTCTGTCGAAAGACGTGTGGGTTCGAGTCCCACCACCGGTACCCGTACAGCATCCCGTGCGATCCAGGGCTTCTCGCCCTTCCAGACTTAGGATGGTTCCGTGACTGATCAAGAAGCCGTTCCCGCCAGCGCCCCCGCGGCTCCGCGCCGCGTCGTCGTCGCGGAAGACGAGTCGCTCATCCGCCTCGACATCGTCGAGATCCTCCGCGACAACGGCTTCGACGTCGTCGGAGAAGCCGGAGACGGCGAGACCGCCGTGCAGCTGGCCACCGAGCTGCGTCCCGACCTGGTCATCATGGACGTCAAGATGCCCCAGCTCGACGGCATCAGCGCCGCCGAAAAGCTCAGCAAGAACCACATCGCCCCCGTCGTGCTGCTGACGGCGTTCAGCCAGAAGGAGCTCGTCGAGCGCGCGAGCGAGGCCGGCGCCCTGGCGTACGTCGTGAAGCCGTTCACCCCCAACGACCTGCTGCCGGCGATCGAGATCGCCCTCGCGCGCTACGAGCAGATCATCACCCTCGAGGCCGAGGTCGCCGACATGGTCGAGCGCTTCGAGACCCGCAAGCTCGTCGACCGCGCCAAGGGTCTCCTGAACGAGAAGATGGGCCTGAGCGAGCCCGAGGCGTTCCGCTGGATCCAGAAGGCGTCGATGGACCGCCGTCTCACCATGCAAGACGTCGCGAAGGCGATCATCGAGCAGCTGGCCCCCAAGAAGGCCTGACGAGACTCTTCGTGAGATGGATGCCACTGCGGTGGCATCCATTTCGCGTATGCGGGGGAGTGGGGCTTGGGGATCCTCGCTCTCGAGGTGGCTGAGCTCGTCGAAGCCGCCGGACGCGCACGGTGTGGGACCCGTCGGCGGGCTCAGGGTCCTGTGAGCCGTAAGGGCTGATTCGGTGGGACCGCCGGACGCGCACCGTGTCGGACCCTTCGACGGGCTCAGGATCCTCCGCGCAGAGCCTCGTTGAGCCTGTCGGACCGCCGGACGCGCACGGCGACTCCGGACCGTTCGACGGGCCCAGCGGCCTCCGCGCGGCCAGGTCAGGGTGCGGGGGCGTCCTTGATCATGTTCGTGATGCGCACGGTCGAGCAACGGCGGCCCTGCTCGTCGGTCACGGCGATCTCGTGCACCGTGAGCGAGCGGCCGAGGTGGATCGGCGTGCAGACGCCGGTCACGATGCCCGACGTCGCCGAGCGCGTGTGCGTGGCGTTGATGTCGATGCCGACGGCGAGGCGACCCGCGCCCGCGTAGAGGTTCGCCGCCATCGAGCCGAGCGACTCACCGAGCACGACGTAAGCGCCGCCGTGGAGGAGCCCGACGGGCTGCGTGTTGCCCTCGACGGGCATGGTGGCGACGCAGCGCTCGACGGTGAACTCCACCCACTCGATGCCCATCTTCTCGGCGAGGGCGCCCATGCCGCGCTGCTTGGCCCAGTCGAGGCCGGAGGTGGTGTCGCCGGTGGTGGAAGTCATCGTCGCCTTCGTGGTGAATCGGCGCAGGCCGGGGGAGTGTCCGAGGTTCTCGTTACGCTGGAGGGGTGACGGATGCCGAAAAGCCTACTCTCCTCGTCGTCGACGGCCATTCGCTGGCGTACCGGGCGTTCTACGCCCTACCGGTCGACAACTTCTCGACGAAGGACGGCCAGCACACCAACGGCATCTACGGCTTCCTGTCGATGTTCGTCAACCTGGTGAAAGCCGAGAAGCCGACGCATCTCGCGGTCGCGTTCGACACCTCGCGGCAGTCGTTCCGCACGCAGCAGTACGCCGAGTACAAGGCCAATCGCAGCGAGTCGCCGGTCGAGTTCAAGGGGCAGATCCCCCTGCTGCAGGACTGCCTGCGGGCGATGGGCGTCCCGGTGCTGACGAAAGAAGAGGTCGAGGCCGACGACATCCTCGCCACCCTCGCCACGCAGGGCGAGCAGCAGGGCTACACCGTGCTCGTGTGCTCGGGCGATCGCGACACCATCCAGCTCGTCACCGACGACATCACGCTGCTCTACCCCAACGTGCAGGGCGTCTCGCAGCTCAAGCGCTACGACACCGACGCGGTCATCGAGAAGTACGGCCTGCCGCCCGCGCAGTATCCCGAGATCGCCGCTCTCGTCGGCGAGACGAGCGACAACCTCCCGGGTGTGCCGAAGGTGGGCGAGAAGACGGCCGTGAAGTGGCTCACGCAGTGGGGGTCGCTCGAGGCGCTGCTCGACAACGCCGACAAGATCACGGGCGTGGTGGGCAACAACCTGCGCGAGCACCTGGACGGGGTCAAGCGCAACCGCGCGCTCAACCGCCTTCTGCGCGACGTCGATCTGCCCGTCGGCCCGGGTGACCTCGGGATGAAGCCGCTCGACGCGCAGGCCGTTCGCGACATCTTCGCGCGGCTCGAGTTCCGCACCCTGCTGCCGCGCGTGTTCGATGCGCTCGGCGGCGACGCCGGCGAGGTCGAAGAGGCGCGGCCCACCGCCACCGCCCCGGCTCCGACGCGCCTCGACGCCGACGCCCTGGCGGCGTGGGCCGAGGCGGCGGACGGCTTCGTCGGTGTCACACTGACCCTGGCCGGTGCCGCGCCCGTGCAGATCGGGCTCGCCTCGGCATCCGCCGCGGTCGAGGCCGACTGGTCGCCGGCCGTGCGCGATGCGCTGGCCGGATGGCTGGCATCCGATGCCCCCAAGGTGTTCGCCGACGCCAAGCCGCAGCTGAAGGCTCTCGCAAGAGAGGGCGTGACCGTCGGCGGGGTGGCCTTCGACGTGATCCTGGCCGGGTGGCTGGTGCGCCCGAGCTTCCCCGACAAGACGCTCGGCGACCTCGTGGAGCGCACCCTCGACGAGAAGCTCCCGGTCGCCGACCCGACGCAGCTCGTGCCCGAGACCGAGGGGGCGACGCCCGGGCAGCTCTCGTGGTTCACGCGACGGGTCGCCGAGGCGCAGCGCGCCGAGATGCCCGAGCGGGTCGCCGAGGTGCTCGACGACATCGAGATGCCGACGCTGACCGCCCTGGCCGACATGGAGCTCGCCGGTGTCGCCGTCTCGCACGAGAAGCTCGCCGGGTTCTCGGCCGAGCTGGGCGCCCGCGCGGACGCGCTCGCCCGTGACGCGTACGCGGCCATCGGACACGAGGTGAACCTCGGCTCGCCCAAGCAGCTGCAGGAGGTGCTGTTCGACGAGCTGCAGCTGCCGAAGACCCGCAAGACCAAGAGCGGGTACACCACCGATGCCGCCGCTCTCGCCGATTTGCAAGAGAGTGCCCCGCACCCCTTCCTCGACCTGCTGCTCAAGCACCGCGAGGCCACGAAGCTCAAACAGATCATCGACGCGCTCGACACGGCCACCGGCCCCGACGGGCGCATCCACACCACCTACGTGCAGACCGGCAGCCAGACCGGGCGTCTGTCGAGCACCGACCCGAATCTGCAGAACATCCCCATCCGCACCGAAGAGAGCCGGCGGATCCGCGCGGCCTTCGAGGTCGGCGAGGGCTACGAGACGCTGCTGACGGCCGACTACTCGCAGATCGAGATGCGCATCATGGCGCACCTCTCGGGCGACCCGGGGTTGATCGAAGCCTTCAACTCGGGCGAAGACCTGCACCGTTTCGTCGGCGCACGGGTGTTCGGCGTCGAGCCCGCCGAGGTGACGCCCGCCATGCGCACCAAGGTCAAGGCCATGTCGTACGGCCTCGTCTACGGCCTGTCGGCGTTCGGTCTCTCGAAGCAGCTGCGCATCGAGCAGTCCGAGGCCAAGAAGCTCATGCTCGAATACTTCGCCCGCTTCGGCGCGGTGCGCGACTACCTGCGCGGGTCGGTCGAGCAGGCACGCCAAGACGGCTACACCGAGACGATCTTCGGTCGGCGCCGACCCTTCCCCGACCTCACGAGCATGAACCGCGTGCTGCGCGAGAATGCCGAGCGCGCGGCGCTGAACGCTCCGATCCAGGGCAGCGCCGCCGACATCATGAAGGTCGCGCTGTTCCGCATCCGCGATGAACTGGCATCCGCGGAACTCCGCTCGCGTGTGCTGCTGCAGATCCACGACGAACTCGTCGTGGAGGTGGCGGCGGGCGAATGGGATGCCGTGGAGCGGATCGTCCGCGCGCGCATGGCCGACGCGGCCGAGCTGTCGGTGCCGCTCGACGTGCAGATCGGCCGCGGCGGCGACTGGGACGAGGCGGGACACTGACGTTTCCATCTCCTTCGAGAGGCACCGACTACGCATGACAATGGCGAAGACCAGCGGCCCGGTGTCACCCGGTCGTTGAGAAAACGGCACCGCCGAGGACGCTCGACGAACCGAGGTGCTTACGTGGTCGCATGGCTAGGAACGCAAAAGCTCTCTCAGTACTCGCCTCGGCAACATTGCTATCGGTAGCAGTCGGTCTGCCCGCCATCGATGCTGGCGCCGCCAATGCCGACAGCAACCGTCCAGTGACTCGCGCAGCGGACGAGGCTCAGACGACCCGCACCCCCGATTCGTGGCCGGTCGCGTACGACGACGCGAACAGCAACGTCGCGACAGACAACGGGTTCGGAAATTCCCGGGCGCTGAGCGGCGGCACACAAGCCGGAGCGCAGGCGAGTGCTTCGGGGTACAACGATTCGAACGCCGCGAGCAACGCCCCGGCGCGTAGTGACGCGACGGCCAATGCCCAGGC
>NZ_KQ758474.1:0-113425 GCF_001456955.1 Microbacterium enclense
GTCAGCGGCATCGGCGGGCAGAACGCGGCCATGGCGGCGTTGGAGATCCTCGGCGGGTGCGGGTGAGGCGGGCTGCGGGCTGCGGGCGGCGGGGGTGTTGGTGGCGTTGCCGTGAGGCGGCGGGGGTGTTGGTCGCGCTGCAGTGAGGCGGCGTGGGTGCTGGTGGCGTGGCAGTGAGGCGGCGGGGGTGTTGGTGGCGTGGCAGTGAGGCGGCGGGGGTGTTGGTGGCGTGGCAGTGAGGCGGCGGGGGTGTTGGTGGCGTGGCAGTGAGGCGGCGGGGGAGATCCTCGGCGGGTGAGCGCGAGGCGGGGGCGTTGGTGGCGCTGCAGTGAGACGGCGCGGGGTGTTGGTGGCGCTGCAGTGAGGCGGCGCGCCGGTGACGCGTCGGGCGCGTGGCGGGTGGCGGTGGCTTCGGGGGCCTCCTTGCATCGCGATACAGCGGCGCGGTGCTGATGCTGGCGCTGACGCTGTGAGGCCTGCTCGCGGCCACCGGGTGAAATCGAATGAGGTCGAGGTGAGCATCATCGCGTCATTCGAACATAGTTTCTAAACTAGAGCCATGACCGATCTCCACTCCCCGGATGTCGACCTCTCCGGCGAAGACGAGTCCGTCCGTCTGCGCGAGCTCGTCGAGCACATCCGGGCCGACACGGTCGAGTTGGCGCGCGTGCACGCGGGGCTCATTCGTCACAGGGCGGCGGTCATGCACATCGCGTTGGAACAGGTCGCTCGATGCGCATCCCGCCGCTCACGCGAGCGGGAACTCCCGGTGCGTTCAGTGGCGCTGGACATCGCCGCCGCAACGCAGACCCACGACCTCACCGTGCAGAAAGAGCTGGGCGAAGCGCACACGCTCACCGAGAAGTTCGCCGCGACGGTCGACGCCCTCGAGTCCGGACGCATCAGCATGCGGCACGCGCACGCAGTTCTCGACACGGGCGCTGCGATCGACGACGACGACACCCGGAGGGGGTGGGAACAGGTCGTCCTGACGCGCGCAGAACGCGACTCCCCTGGCCGCACGCGGGCCTTCGCACGGGAGTTGGCCGAGAGCGTGCAGCCGGTCGGCATGACCGCTCGACACGCGCGAGCCGCGGAAGAACGGGGGGTGAGCGTGCGAGACCTCGCCGACGGGATGGCTGAGCTGAGCATCATCCTGCCGGCGACGGTCGCGTACGGCATTCGCGATCGGTTGCGGCGGCAGGCCGCGGCGATACGTGCGGCATGCGCGGCGACAGACGCCTCAGACGGGCACCAGGCGCTCGGCGCGTCTGTCGCCCCTCTCCTCGCCGCCGACGCGATCGACGTGGCGCCGGACTCGTCCATAGGTGGATTGCTTGCGAGTACGCCCTCCGGTTCCACGATCGACGTGACGCCGGGCGACATCGCCGACGGCGGCGCGGACTCCCGCCCGGTGCGCGACGAACGCACCCTCGCCCAGATCGGCGCCGACGTGTGCGCCGACCTCCTGCTCACCGGCGCGCCAACGATGGACCCGACAGACGACGACACGTGCCCCGGCGGCCTCGGCGCGATCCGTGCGCACGTGCAGATCACCGTCCCGGTGCTCACCTTGCTCGGGCGCACCGACGCAGGAGCGGCGCTCGCGGGCCGGAGCCCCATCGATCCGGGCACCGCCCGCCGTCTCGCGGCACGCGCACCCGGCTGGGACCGCGTGATGTGCGACCCCGTCGCCGGCACGGTGCTCGAGGTCGACCGCTACAGCCCCACCGCGGCGCAGCGCCGATACCTCGCCGCGCGCGACCAGCACTGCCGGGCCCCCGGATGCCGTGCACCCCTGTCGCGATGCCAGATCGATCACAATCACGAAGCACGCGACGGTGGGGCGACGACGCTGGCGAACCTTGCTCACCTCTGTGTTCGACATCACACGCTCAAGACGGAGACCGCGTGGACCGTCTCGCAGCAACCCGACGGCACCCTTGGATTTGTCAGCCCACTCGGCCAGAGAATCGAAGAGGCTCCGCCGCCGCGCGTCCTGTTCCTCCCCGACGGTGACGACCTGGCCGCCGGCACGCCATCGGATCCGCCGCCCTTCTGAGTGGCGACGTTGCCGGAGCGTTCGCGTCGGGAAGCATGCCGGGTACAACGACCTCTCATTGATGGGACAGCGTGGCGCAAATGGACGGCTTGAGCCGAGCCCTCGGCGGAGACGTCGACGCGACAGCAGTACTTCTGACGGCGGACGATGCGACCGTTGACAACCGACTTCGCCGCCGCGAGTTCGGACCTGCGATCGAGGCACACCTCGCTCGGAGCCGACGCGCCGCCGACGAACTCGACGCCCTCGACGTCGCCATCCGCATCGCCACCGACGGCCGCACACCGCCCGACATCGCGCGCCAACTCCTCACCGCAGCGCAATGGCTCGACGGCTGACCTAGCGATAGCACTCAGAGAGACTGCGCCGCGTCAGACGGCGACAACCGGCTGCTGCAGTTCGGTGACCCAATCTGCCTGGTCGTCGGAGGCGGCCCGCACGTAGAGCTCTCGGCACGGGCCGGACGGCACGAGCCCGCGGTCGAGGATCTGCGCGTGAACAAACTGCCAACTCTCGCCGATTCGCTCCATCGGCCCCAGATGGATGCCGCATATCGCCACCTCGACGGCGGGCAGCTCGACGATCTCGACACCGTCGCGCGCCCCACCGGAGTACAGGTATCCCGCGAGCACCTCCGTTCCGTCCTCGCGAGCGGCGTACTGCGCGATGGGGGTGTCGAGAGCGCCCGTCTGCGCACCGATGACGGCGGCGACGGCGTCGAAGGTCGGTCCGACGACATTCGCCATCTCGGCACCGTCCGCAACCAACCGGCGACGGGCGGCCAAGCGAACGGCGGGCAGGGACTTCTGGACGATCTCGATGTCTCGCATGTGCTTCTCTCTCTCGATGAGGTGGAGGCGTCGCTCCACGTCGACGAGCCGCGCGGCCGCGATCCGATGCTCGCGCTCGACCTCGATGCGACGCTCGCGGAGCAGGAGGGTGATGCGATCCGCATCCACCCCTGGTCCAGGATCGACGCGACATCGTCGAGGCCGAAGCCGAGCTGCCGCAGCGCCACGATCCGGTGCAGCTGCGCACGCAGGTGGGCGAGCCGGTCACCTCGCCCCAGACGGCGGCCGGAACACCGGTTCCGGCCTCGGTGCGACTCGCGGCCGAGCGGCTCGCGGCGACGGGCGCGATCTGACCCGGCCCGACACGACCGGGGCCCTGGCCGGGCATGACCGTGTCCCCGGCCCGGCACGACCGGGCTCCGGCCCGTGACGGCACACGTCCTGCACAACCGCCCGAGCCGCCCTCTCGCGTTGCCACACACGTGCTTACTGCCACACACGTGCTTAGGGAGTTGTGCGCCCGCACAAGGCTCCCGACGAGTGCTGGCCCGGCAGGGTGACCGCCGCCGGCGCGGCACGACCCCGGCACAACCGCCGCCGGCGCGGCAGGACTCCGGCACGACCGCCCTCGGTGTCCCGCGACGCGTCCGCACGGGCGTTCCTGCAGGAGGTGTGCGCGCCGACGGATACGGCGCCCCAGGCCCTCACGTCCGCGGATCGACCGAACGTCGACGGGCGGGGCCGCCCGAGAACGACCCCGCCCGTCTGCCGTCTCAGCGCGCGGCGACCAACGGCGGCACCTCGTACCGCCGCGGGGTGCCGAAGCGGTGCGCCGTGACCGATACAGCCTGCTCGCGCAGGAACGGCAGCAGCTCGACGTGTCCCGCGCGGGTGACCTCCCCGGCGTAGACCGCGACCGACGGCGAACCGCCCGTCGCCTCGGCCACCGCGCGCGCGGAACCGCCGAGCAGACGGACGCGCCCGCCGGTGCGAGCCAGGCGTGCGGCTCGACGGCCCCAGTCGGCGGCGTCCTCGACGGCGGCGCGCACGCCGACACCCTCCAGCCACGCGCGCACGGCGGGCGTGAGCTCGGTCGCGGAGCTCACGGTCACGGCGGAGCCGGCCCGCACCCCCGCGGCGACGACGCGCACGAGAGCGGACGACGAGGCGTCCTCGAGCCGCACGGTCACCGGTACCGCGGCATAGCGCAGCACGTTCTGCTCCGATTCCAGAGCGGTCACGTCACGAGCGAGCGAGAACTCCGACGTCCACGCCGCCGCATCGCCGGCGAGAGCGGATGCCAGCCACTCGCGGTCGTCCGCGGGCACGGCCGCCAGTGCGGGGGCGGCGAGGGCGTCGGGGGTGCGAGGCGCAGAGGCGTCGGCATCCGCCCACGTGCCGAAGCCGAACAGGTAGTGCGGACCGCCGGCCTTGGTGCCCGCGCCGACGGCCGACTTCTTCCACCCGCCGAAGGGCTGGCGCTGCACGATCGCGCCCGTGGTGCCGCGGTTGACATAGATGTTGCCCGCCTCGATACGCGCGAGCCACGTGTCGATCTCGGAGGCGTCCAGGGCGTGCAGGCCCGAGGTGAGTCCGTACTCGATGGCGTTGACGATCTCGATGGCCTCCTCCAGCGTCTCGGCCGTCATGATGCCCAGCACCGGGCCGAAGTACTCGGTGCGATGGAAGGCGCTCCCGGGCTGCACGCCTTCGCGGATGCCGGGGCGCCACAGCATCCCCTCGTCGTCGAGCTTCTGCGGCTCGACCACCCAGCGCTGGCCGGGCTCCAGCGTGGTCAGCGCCGAGAGCAGCTTGCCCTGCGCCGGCTCGATCAGGGGTCCGATGCGCGAGGACTCGTCCCACGGCATCCCGACCTCGAGAGAGGTCACCGCGTCGACGAGCTGGTCGCGGAAGCGGCGGGAGCGGGCGACGGAGCCGACGAGCACGACGAGGGATGCCGCGGAGCACTTCTGTCCGGCATGCCCGAAGGCCGACATCGCGACGTCCTTCGCGGCGAGGTCGAGGTCGGCGCTGGGGGTGACGATCACGGCGTTCTTGCCGCTCGTCTCGGCCAGCAGCGGCAGGTCGGGGCGGAAGGAACGGAACAGCTCGGCGGTCTCGTACGCGCCGGTGAGCACGACCCGCTCGACGGCGGGATGCGTCAGCAGCTGCCGGCCGAGGTCGCTCTCGGACACCTGCACGAGCTTCAGCACCTCGCGCGGGACCCCTGCCTCCCACAGCGCCTCGACCATGACCGCACCGGAGCGCTCGGAGAGACCCGCGGGCTTGCTGACCACGGCGGAACCCGCGGCCAGCGCCGCGAGGGTGGAACCGGCAGGGATCGCGACGGGGAAGTTCCACGGCGGGGTGACCACCGTGACGCCCACCGGGGTGAAGGTCGCGCCGTCGACGGCTTCGAGGGTGCGCGCCTGCTCGGCGTAGTAGTGCGCGAAGTCAATCGCCTCCGACACCTCGGGGTCGCTCTGCTCGATGACCTTGCCGCACTCGGCGCCCATGACCTCGAGCAGGTCGGCGCGGCGCTTCTCCAGCGCGTCGCCCGCGCGGTGCAGGATCTCGGCGCGACCGGCGGCCCCGAGCGAGCGCCAGGCGGCGGCGGCGTCCGCGGCATCCTGGATCAGCGCGGTCAGAGCGGCTTCGTCGGTCACCGTGTGCGCGGCGATGGTCGCGCGGCCGAGGTCGGAGCCCTGCATGCGCTCGATGATCGCTCGACTCCAGGCGCGGTTCGCCGCGATCGCGGGGTCGGAGTCAGGGGTGTTGCGGAAGCCGTGCGTCGGCGCGGGCGCGGCCGGGGCCGTGCGATCCTGCACGCGGTTCGATGCCGGCACTCCCTCGGGCATGTCGGCGAGGGATGCCAAGAAGCGGTCGCGCTCACGGGCGAACAGCGCCTCGTGGGTATCGAGGTCGAACACCGCCGACATGAAGTTCTCGCTCGACGCCCCCTCCTCGAGACGACGGATGAGGTATGCGATCGCGACGTCGAACTCCTGCGGGTGCACGACGGGGGTGTACAGCAGGATCGACCCGACGGTGCGGCGCACGACGGCCTGCTGCGCCGTGGCCATGCCGAGCAGCATCTCGACCTCGATACCCCCGACGACTCCCCGCCGCTCCGCGAGAAGCCAGGCCAGGGCGACGTCGAAGAGGTTGTGGCCCGCGACGCCGATCCGCACGTTCTCGGTGTGCTCCGGCCGCAGCGCGTAGTCGAGCACCGCCTTGTATGACGCGTCGGTCGCCTGCTTCGACGGCCAGGTGGCGAGCGGCCAGTCGTGCACGTCGGCATCCACGCGCTCCATCGGCAGATTCGCGCCCTTGACGACGCGCACCTTGATCGGCGCGCCCCCGGATGCCACCCGCGCGGCGGTCCACTCCTGCAGGCGGATCATGGCGGCGAGCGCATCGGGCAGGTAGGCCTGCAGCACGATGCCTGCCTCGACACCCTGGAACTCCGGCTCACCGAGCAGCGTCTCGAAGACCGCGAGGGTGAGGTCGAGGTCCTTGAACTCCTCCATGTCGAGGTTGAGGAAGGTGCCGGTCTCCTTCGCCACGCGGTACAGCGGGCGCAGGGCCGTGACCGCGTCGGCGACGGCGGCGTCGAACGCCCACGGCGTGTGCGGCGCGACGGTCGACGAGACCTTGATCGAGACGTAGTCCACGTCGTCGCGGGCGAGGAGCTTCCGCGTGCCCTCGAGCCGGCGAGCGGCCTCCTTCTTGCCGAGGATCGCCTCACCCAGCAGGTTCACGTTGAGCCGGATGCCGTCGCCCCGCCCGCGGATCGAGGTGATGGCGTCGCCGAGCTTGCGGTCGCTGGCGTCGACGATGAGATGACGCACCATCGAACGCAGCGCCATGCGAGCGGCGGGCACCACGACCTGCGGCACGAGAGGCGCCGCGAAGGCGCCGAGGCGGATCGCCGCCTTCAGGTGCAGCGGCAGGAAGCCGGGGATCAGCGGAGTCAGGGCGGCGAGGTTGCGCGCGGCGACGCGGACGTCCTCGGGGCGGACCACACCGTCGACGAATCCGACGGTGAAGTCGAGTCCGTGCGGGTCGCGCAGCACGCCGGCCAGGCGCTGAGCCGACACGTCCACCGGCTCCTCGCGGCTCGCGGCGAGCCAGCGGCGCACGAGCGCGATCGCCTCGTCGGCGAGCTCGTGCGGCGAGACGAGCGCGGCGGTGGTGTGCTGATCGGTGAGCGACATGGCGATCCTTTCGTGGATGCCCTCAGCATGAGGCCGGCATCCCGTCAGCAAAAGCGATGATTACCGACGGATAATGATCGACAAAGCCGAAGGGACGACATGTTCGATCTGCGCCGCCTCCGCCTGCTGCACGAACTCTCGCTGCGCGGCACGCTCGCCGCCGTCGCCGAAGCGCTCTCGTACAGCCCGTCGACCATCTCCCAGCAGCTCTCCCTCCTCGAGAAGGAGGCAGGGGTGAAGCTTCTCGAACCCGACGGGCGCCGGTTGCGGCTCACCGCGCAGGGCGCCGCGCTCGCCGCCCACGCGGCCCACATGCTCGCAGCCGACGAGGCCGCGCGCGCCGAGCTCGAGCGTCTGCGTCCCTCCCTCGCTCCGGTGCGGGTCGCCGTCATGCAGTCCGCCGCCCACGGCCTGCTCCCCCGCGCCCTCGACGCGCTGGCCGCGAGCGAGCCGCAGCTGCGCATCGAGATCGCCGAGCTCGCCCCCGAGGAAGGACTCTTCGAGGTCGCCGCCCGCGGGTTCGACCTCGCCGTCGCCGAGCAGTACCCCGGCCACACCCGCGAGCACCGCGACGGCATCGAGCGCAGCCTCCTGGGCCGGGATGCCATCCGCCTCGCCGTCTCGCGCGACGACCCCGCGCAGCGACTCGACGATCTGCGCGGCCGCGCCTGGGTGATGGAGCCGGTGGGCACCGCCGCCCGGCAGTGGGCGACGCAGCAGTGCCGCGCCGTCGGGTTCGAGCCCGACGTGCGCTTGGAGATGGCCGACCTGACCGCGCACGTACGGCTCGTGGCATCCGGTCACGCCGTCGGCATGATCCCCGACCTCGTCTTCGCGGGCGACACCCCCGCGGTGCGCCTGGTCGATCTGCCGGGCGAGCCGCGTCGCGAGGTGTTCACGGCCGTCCGTCGCGGAACGGCCGACCGCCCCGGCGTACGCGCGGTGCGCGGGGCACTGCAGGTGGCGTACGACCGGGGCGGTCGGTGAGTGACGGGTTACTTGGTCAGGGCGATCTCGTTCGGCGTCACGTCGAGCGTCACGCTCTTGACGACCTCACCCGTGGTGAGGTCGACCGCGTGCACGGCGTTCTTCGCGGGCTCGGTCACGTAGGCGATGTCGCCCGAGACCTTGATCGCGGGGTGCGCGTCCTGCCACTCGGCCGGGCCCTCCCACGCGCCGATGACGGGGAACTCCTCGGTGAACGCGCCCTTCTCCAGGTCGATGACGTGGATCGCGCCGTCGGAGGCGAGGATGTAGCCGAGGTCGCTCGGCCCGCGCGCCAGGTCGCGGAACGTGTACTCGGCCCCCTCGGGCATGTCGACGACGGTCTGCGTCTTGGCCTCGGTGTCGATCAGCGCGACGCGGTGCAGCAGGTAGCCCTCGGCATCCCGATCGTCCTTGTAGTCGCCGAGCACGAGCGGGCTGGTGTCGGTCACGAAGATGTTGCCCATGCGGCCGTACGGCTGGTCGGGGGCGTCGATCTTGGTGATCTCGCCGTCGGCGTAGACGAGGGCGCCGTTCTCGCAGCCGAAGACCACGACCTCCTTCTGCGCGGTGCCCTCGCCGTGCACGCCGGGGCAGGTCGCGTTCTCGGCGACGGTGGCGCCCGAGGCGTCCTTCACGACGATGCCGGTGCGGCCGTTGGCGTTGCCGACGGTCGTGACGAACGAGCCGTCTTCGAGCGCGATCGACACGCCGTGGTGCGCCTCGACGCCCGGGATGGTCTCGGACGCGGGGAGCTCGTCGGTGGATGCCAACAGGGCATCGGTGTCGAAGATGGTCGAGTCGCTCGTGCCGTCCGCGTAGAGGACCGTCTTGCCGCCGTGGGTCACGACGTGTCCGGGCTTGGATGCCGGGAAGACGAGGTCGGTGAGCTCGGGCTCGGCGTCGGAGGTGCCGGCATCCAGCACCTGGAAGCCCGCGCTCGTGGTGACCATGACGTGGCGGCCGTCGCCCGCGGAGTTCAGACGGGTGAACTCCTCGGAGGTGAAGTCGCCGAGCGTCTCGAGGCTCTCGCCGTCGAGCACGACGATGCCGCCCGGGTACGACAGGGCGACGCGGGTGCTCGACTCGGCCGGGGCGCTGGAGGCGGGCGCGGCCGAGCCGCTGCCCGTGCCGCCGGCGCACGCCGACAGGCCGACGGTCGCGCCGATCGCGAGTGCGAGCAGGCCCGCGCGACGCAAGCCGTCCGCGCGGAAGGAGGAACTGCGCATGTGATTTCTCTTTCTGGGTGTCGGGCCGGCCGCTCAGGGCGACAGGCCGGAGGTGATGCGCTCCGTGTTGACGCGCATCATGGTCAGATAGTCGGGCGCGCCGCCGGAGGCGTCGGTCAGCGACTCGGTGAAGAGCTCGGTCACCGTCACCTGGCGATCCGCCTCGTCGGCGAGCGCACGGACGAGCCGGTCGGGCGAGGAGGACTCCGCGAAGATCGTTGGCACCCCGGCCTCGTCGATCGCCGACACGAGGTCGGCCAGATCGCTCGTGCTGGGTGCGGCCAGCGTCGTGCCGCCGGGGATGACGGCCCCGACGACGCGGAAGCCGAAGCGGTCGGCGAGATACCCGAAGACGTGGTGGTTGGTCACGAGCGCCCGCCGGTCGGCCGGGATGGCCGCGAAGGCGGTCGTCATCTCGGCGTCCAGGGTCTCGAGGTCGGCGCGATACGCGGCGGCGTGCTCGGTCACCGCGGGAGCGCCGAGCCCTTCGAGAACGGGGGTGAGCGCATCGACGACGGCGATCATCTGCGCGGGGTCGGTCCAGAAGTGCGGGTCGTCGGCACCGTCGGCGTCGGTCGAGGTGTACGGCAGCACCGTGACGGCGTCTCCCGCGACGAAGGTCTGCACCCCCTCGGATGCCGCCGCGTCGAGGTGCTGCTGCAGCCCCTCTTCGAGCCCGAGGCCGTTGGCCACGAGCAGGTCGGCCGAGCGCATGCGCGCGGCCTCGGCGGCCGAGATCTCGAACGAGTGCGGGTCGGCACCGGGGCGCATGAGCGTCATCACCTCGACGTCGTCGCCGACGAGGTGCGACACGACGTCGCCGAGGATGTTCGTCGTGACCACGACGAGGGGACGATCGGATGCCGCTCCCCCGGCGCACCCGGTGAGGGCGAGCAGGGCACCGGTCAGCGCTACGGCGAGCAGTCTGCGCATCTCAGCGCCCCGTCTCGGCCACGAAGAGCGGCGTGCGCTCGGGCGTGAACTCGCGCGCGACGCGGGCGTCGTCGGCGAAGTCGATCTCCCACATGCGCCCCTCGGACGGACCGTTGAGGTAGGCGCGCTGCTGGTCGGCGATCAGGCTGACCGGCTGCCCGGCGGCGAGGCTCGCGCCCACGAGGGCGGGCGATGCCGCGCGCTGCGCGCCCGTCTCGCCGTCGAGCACCAGCACGCGTCCGTCGGGGGTCAGGGCGAGGAGGTTCGCGTCCTTGTCGTCGACGGCGGTGACCTGCACGACCGGCTCCGGTGTGGGCAGAAGCGTCCACGCGCGCTCTCGCGTGTCGAGCATCCAGACGCCGGCGCCGTCGGCGATCGCCGCGACCGTCGGGCGCCCCTCGCGGTTGGCGAAGGCGGTGGCTCGCGACGCGGTCGCGCCCGCCGGGTACGGGATGCGCTCCACCGCGGGCTTCTCCTCCTCGACGGTGACGAGCAGGGCGCCGTCCTGGCATCCGATGACCGCGCCGACGCGGGTGGTGATCGTTCCGGAGGGTTCGACGCACGGGGTCGGCTCGCCTAGCGGCGTTCCGTCGGCCGTGTGCAGCGTGACCTGGCCGGCAGCGGCGACCGCCGCGAACGAACCGGCGGGAACCACGAGTCCGTCGCCCGGTGTCGCGGAGATGCGGAAGTCCTCGACGATCTCGCCCTTCGACAGGGCCTCGGTGTCGAGCAGCACGGCCTCACCGGAGTCGGGGAAGAACAGCCCGGTTCCCCCGGTGGTCGACGAGTTCGATGTCGACACCGTGGCCGCCCCGCTGCCGCGCACGTCGCCCAGCACCTTCGCCTCCGCGCGGTAGTAGTGGAAGTGGTCGACGTGGTCCCAGGTCCACACCCCGCTGTCGACGATCGAGACACCCGTCTCGTCGGAGGCGAACAGGTAACGACCGTCGGAGTGCACAGAGACGGGCGCGCGGACCGTCCCGAGGTCGGCGGTGGTCTCGTCGAGCAGGTCGAAATGCGTCACGTGCCCCGCGCCGTCGATGGAGGTCAGACCGACGGCGGGCTCCGCCACCTCGGCGGCTCCGGCGATCTCGCCGTGCGTGTCGGCGGTCGGTTCGGTCGTCGGGTCGGGGGCGGTCGTCACGGCCGGAGCGGCGCAGCCGGCGAGGGCCACGAGCAGCAGCGCACCGAGGGGCGCGAGCCGTCGGGGGGAGGCGGGGTGGAGCATGGGGGGCTTTCTGGATCAGGCGGGAAGGAGGACAGGGGATGCCACGCGCCGGCGCACCACGTCACGGCACGCGCGAAGGGCCCACGACACTCCGGCAGCGGCGATGGCCGAGGCGGCGATGGTCGCGCCCGCGGCGGTGGCGGCATGCCACGAGACGAGCAGGCCCGCGGCGACCGAGACGGCGCCGATCGCGGCGGCGAGCGCCATGGTGGTCGGAATGCGGTGCGTCCACTGGCGCGCGGCGACCGCGGGCGCGACGAGCAGGCCGACGACGAGCAGCGATCCCACCGCCTGGTACGAGGCGACGACGGCCAGCGTCACGAGCCCGACGAGAACCGTCTGGGCGACGCGGGGCCCGAGGCCGAGCACACGCGCGACGCGCTCGTCGACGGCGAGCGCGACAAGACTGCGGTGAGCCAGCAGCGCGGCGACGACGCCGATGACCACGGCGACGGCCAGGACGATGAGATCGCCCACCCCGATGGCGAGGATGTCGCCGAAGAGGATGGCCGTGGCATCCGTCGCGAAGCTCCCGGCGTGCGAAATGACGATCACCCCGAGCGCGAGCATGCCGACGAACAGCAGTCCGATGCTCGTGTCATAGGAGAGCCTGGCCCGCCGCTGCAACGCCCCGATGCCGAGGCTCATCGCAACGGCGCTCACCGCGGCCCCCAGCAGCACGGGCAGTCCGAGCACCGTCGCCAGAGCGACGCCGGGCAGCATGCCGTGCGCGAGCGCCTCTCCGAGGAACGCCATTCCCCGCACGATCACCCAGGTTCCGGCGATCGCGCACAGGATCGCCACGAGAACGCCGCCGAGCAGGGCGCGCTGCACGAACTCGAGCGAGAAGGGATCGGAGAGCCAGGACACGGTGCCCGACGCTAGCGAGAATGAGAACGATTCTCAAACTCGTATACTGGATGCCATGCCCCTCACTGCCGTCGTCGCGCGCGCCATCCGAGTCGACTTCGGCGGTACGCCGGCACTGAGCGGCGTCGACCTCGACGTCGCGGCCGGAGCACTCACGGTTCTCGTGGGCCCGAACGGCGCGGGGAAGTCGACGCTTCTCGAGGTGCTCGCCGGCGCACGGGAACCGTCGTCGGGACGGGTCGACGTCGGCACACGCTCACGCGCCTTCGTCCCCCAGCGCGCCGCCGTCTCGGAGCACCTGCCCCTCACCGTGCGCGAGATGGTGTCGGTGGGCGCATGGGGACGCACCGGGGCGTTCCGCCGCCTCACCGCCGACGACCGGGCTGCGATCGCCGGGGCCATGGAGCGTCTCGACGTCCTGCCCCTGGCGCGACGACCCTTCGCGTCGCTGTCCGGCGGCCAGCGCCAACGCGCGCTGCTGGCGCAGGGCCTGGCACGCGAGGCCGACATCCTCTTCCTCGACGAGCCCACGACCGGCCTCGACGCGGCGAGCGCGGAGCGCAATCGCGCCGCCATCGTGCACGAGCGACGTCGCGGTGCCACCGTCGTCTGCGTAAGCCATGACGCGCGCCTCATCGGCGACGCCGATCAGGTGGTGGAACTCGACGCCGGCAGGGTGGTCGGCGCGCGTGAGGGAGTCACGCCCGCGTGCGAACCCGTTCGGTGATGCGCGCCAGCATCTCCGCGGCCGCGCGCGCGACATCGGCGGGCTCGGATGCCACGGCGGACGCGACCTCGCGGGGGAAGCGACGCAGAGCCACCCACGGCTCGGCATCGAGGTCGATCTCGAGGTAGATGTGGTTGACGCGCCGGTCCTGCTCGTCGAGCTCCCGCCGCAACAGTCCGCGACCGATCAAGCGGTCGACGAGGGTCGTGACACCGGCAGCGGTCACGCCGAGGTGACCGCGGAGGACCGAGGGACGGATGCCGGGATCTTCACCGATCCGCGCCAGGGCCGCCGCCTCGAGATCGCTGACACCGAGGTCGCGGCGGGCCTTCGCGATGGCGTCGTCACGGGCGGCGACGTAGTCGTCGAGGGCCGCCATCAACGCGGACGGAAGCGACAACGGCATCCACCCCCTCGATGCGATCCGGCTGACCGCTCCCCCCACCATAGTGAGAAGACCGAATATTTCACGAAAATAATTAAGTTCGTGAAATACGTGGTAGCTTAGTTGTCAGCCGAACCCGACTGACGACCGAAGGAGATCACCATGGCAACCCTGTACTACGGTTCCGACACGGCACCCATCTCCCTGCCGGATCGCTTGATGGGCTACATCAAGGTCATCGCATCCACGAAGTTGCGCCGCGGGGAGTCTTTCACCCTCACCTGGACGGGAACGGAGGATGCGGAGGGACGCTCCACGATCTGGCTCCAGCCGGCCATTCCCCTCCGCTTCGTCTTCGAGTCCGTCGAGCCCGAGCAGCTCGTCGGCGACTACCTCCGCGCGCTCGCCGACCAGGCGAACGCCGCGTCCGGCCTCGTCGTCGACGTGCGCACGTGGGAGTCCGCCGAAGAGCAGTTCCGCACCCCCGCTCGCGCGGCCGGTCGTCCGGTTCGCGCAGCCTGATCGTTTCGTTTCCCGCACCCGACCCGCTCCGGCCCACGCTGATGTGGGAGCACATGATATTCACGTGCATGGATCGGGGAGAGCGGTGCCGGTACGACCTCTGCTGAACAAAGACCTCCTCGAGGACTGGCTGACCCAGTTCCGCGAGCTCGGCTACCTCACCGGCAGCGAGATCCGCCTGCTCGAGCAGGAGGACGAGTCCGACCCCGACGCGGGCCTGATCGTGGTCGACCTGAGCGGAGCGAAGACGGTCACGTACCTGCAGCCGATCGCCGGCGGCGACGGCGCCTGGAAAGCGACGATGGAGGCGCGCGACGCCACCATCGAGCTCAGCGCCGTCGAGCTGGTCAACCTCGGCAACGAGGTCGTCGTGCTCGGCGCACTGGTGTCGTTCCTCGAGGTGCGGTCGAAAGCGTTGCTGGCGGCCTGCTGACGCACCTGACGAGAGAACGCGAAAAGGGCACCCGATCGGGTGCCCTTTTCTTTCGGTGGCGAGTGAGGGATTCGAACCCCCGAATGCAATGCAGTCTGATTTACAGTCAGATCCCTTTGGCCGCTTGGGTAACTCGCCAGAGTGCGCACCCGCCCGGCTTTCTCAGTCGACCGGAGGCGCGATAGATCACTCTACTATCCCCGCGGCCATGCGTCGAACCACGACCGCGACGCGCGTCAGCGCGCGACCTCGGCGGCGTCCCGCACGCGCGCGACGAACTCCTCGGTGCGACGCTTCGTGCCGTCGATCTTGCGGTCCACGCTCGCGCGGATCTCGCTGGGCGCGAGGGGCGCGGCCAGGCGCACCGTCTCGTGACACGACATGTCGGCGCAGATGTACGTGCCCACAGTGTCGCCGTGCTCGCCGGCCTCGCCCGCCTTGCGGGCGGTGAACAGCGACACCTGATCGCCCGGCTGCATCGTGTGGCAGAGGTTGCACATCGCCGAGCGAGCGCGCGACTGCCCCTCGGCGCCGCGCAGCACCACGCCCGTGGGCTCGCCCTCGTGCTCGGTCACGATGTACGCCCGACCGCGGGTCCGCGGGTCGCGCCAGGCGAGGAAGTCGAGGTGATCCCAGTCGGCCAGGAGGAAGTCGTGCGGCAGGGCGAGCACGCGCAGCTCGTCGGGGGTGGCGTTCACGAATGCGTCCCGGACCTGGTCTTCGGTGAGTGCCTGCATGGCATCCGAGTCTACGAGCGTCTCGGTAGGCTGCGGCGATGGAGCCCTTCGCTTTGCGCACCGAACGATTGGTGATCGATCAGCCCACCGACGACGACGTCGATGACATCACCCGGTACTGCTCCGACCCGGTCTTCGAACACTTCCTGACGATCCCGTGGCCGTACACCCGCGGGGATGCCGTGAGCTTCGTCGACCAGTACGTCACGACCGGATGGGCCGACGACCGCGAGTGGACGTGGGCGATCCGCGAGAACGCGGGCGCTCCCCTGATCGGCGTCATCGGCGTGCGGGTCGAAAGCGGCATGGTGGGGTTCTGGCTCGGTGGAGAGCACCGCGGACGCGGCATCCTGCCGGAAGCCCTCCCCGCGGTCGTCGACGCGATGTTCGCCCGGACGAGCCTCGCGGCCGTGCGATGGGAATGCGTGATCGGCAACGTGGCCTCGATGCGCGTCGCGCAGAAGAGCGGCTTCACCTTCACGGGCCGCAGACCCGGCGAGGTGCGGAGCCGCACCGGCGAGCAGTCGGCATCCTGGACCGGCGTGCTCCGCCGCGACGACGACCGGTCGCCGAAGGACGGCTGGCCGGATCTCCCCCGCGCCCGGCGGGAAGTGCCGCCCGCCCGCCGCACCATCCGGTTGTTCCCGGACTACAGTCGCGACTATCCGCTCTGGGAGAGCTCGACGCCCACGTGGGACGTCGGGTACGCCACCGGCCCCGACGAGTACGGTTTGACGCCCGGCCTGGCGGCCGACCTGGCCCGCTGGCAGGCGTACTGGGAGGCGCATCACCTGCCCGAGACCGGGTGGGAAGCCCAGGATCACCGCCGACAGTGGGTGCGCGAGGGGCGACGCCTCGAGGCGAGGCTCCGCGAAGAGGTGGCCGCCTTCGCCGACGTGCAGAGCGAGTTCGACCTCTCGTCGGACGTCGAGGGCCTGGTGTCCAGGGGCTGCGCGCCGGGGGCTCGCGAATAGAATCGATGCATGGCTGATTCTTCGTTCGACATCGTGTCCAAGATCGACCGGCAGGAAGCCGACAACGCGCTCAACCAGGCCCACAAAGAGGTCGAGCAGCGCTACGACTTCAAGGGCACCGACGCCTCCATCGCGTGGAGCGGCGAGTCGATCGTCATCAAGGCGAACTCCGAGGAGCGCGCCAACGCCGTGCTCGACGTGTTCCAGACCAAGCTCATCAAGCGCGGCATCTCGCTGAAGAGCCTCGAGAGCGGCGAGCCCGTGGCCAGCGGCAAGGAGTACCGCATCACCTCCACGCTGAAGGAGGGCATCTCGCAGGAGAACGCGAAGAAGATCGGCAAGATCATCCGCGACGAGGGACCCAAGGGCGTGAAGTCGCAGATCCAGGGCGACGAGCTGCGCGTGCAGTCGAAGTCGCGCGACGACCTGCAAGAGGTGCAGCGACTGCTCAAGGCCGCCGACCTCGACGTCGACCTGCAGTTCACGAACTACCGCTGAGCTCGTTCGCGAGAGGGATGCCATGGCTGTCCGCGTCGATCTGAACATCTCGCTCGACGGGGTCGCCGCGCCCGCCGATCCGTCGCCCGAGAACCCGATGGGCGAGGACTGGGGTCGCCTGGTCGCCGACTACATGGCGACGAGAACCTTCCGCGAACGTGTGTTCGGCGACACGACAGGCGCCGGCACGACCGGCGTCGACGACCGCTACGCCGCGGCGTACTTCGAGGGCGTCGGCGCCGAGGTGATCGGCGCGGCGATGTTCGGCCTGCATTCCTTCCCCGACGACCCCGACTGGCGTGGGTGGTGGGGCGACGAACCGCCGTTCCGCGTGCCCGTCATCGTCCTCACCCATCGCGAACGCGCGCCCATCGAGTTCGACAACGGCACCCGTTTCGAGTTCTCCTCGAAGAGCATCACGGATGCCGTGGCCCGGGCCCAAAGCCTCGCCGGCGACGCCGACGTGCGGGTGGGCGGGGGGCTGTCGACGGTGCGCGCAGCGCTGGAGGCCGACCTCGTCGACCGCCTCCACGTCGCGGTGCGCCCGGTCATCCTGGGTCGCGGCGGACGACTGTGGGACGACCTGCGCGGTCTCGATACCCGTTACACCGTCACCTCGGAGGTGGCGGAGAGCGGCGTCGTGCACGTCACGTTCGCGCGATGACGCGCCCGCTCGACCCGCGGACGTGCCCGACGTGCGGCGACCCGCTGCGCTTCGAGATCCTCGACGACGAGCGCTTCCTCGTCGCGTGGTCGTGCGTCACCTGCGGCCTCATCCGCACGACCGAACCGGTCTGACGCCGGGCCGGTCAGCCCTCGATGCCGTTGATCAGTTGATCGATCTCGCGCTCGGTCTCGCGGCCCATGACACGCTCCTCCTGGTGCGAGGGCATGTCGCTCTCTTCGTCGACGGTGGGGTTCTCGAACGGCTGCTTCTTCTCGTGGTCCATGCGTCGATGCTCACACGTTCGGTGGGTGCCCGCGAGGGGGTTGCCGACGTCGCGCGCGCCGCAGAGTGGCATCCGTGGGTGCAACGCCGGCCGGGCGGTGTCAACGGCGTCAGCCCCGCAGGGTGGCATCCGTCCATTCGACGCACTCGACCTCACCGCGGGCGACGGCCTCTTCGCGCTGGCGGAGCTCGACGCGGCGGATCTTGCCCGAGATCGTCTTGGGCAGCTCGAAGAACTCCACCCGACGAACCCGCTGGAACGGCGCCAGTCGCTCGCGCGCGAAGCGCAGGATGTCGAGCGCGACCTGCTCCCCCGCCTCGCGTCCGTTCGCCAGCACGATGTACGCCTTCGGCACGGCCAGTCGTAGCTCGTCGGGAGCGGGAACGACCGCCGCCTCGACCACGGCCGGATGCTCGATGAGTACGCTCTCGAGCTCGAACGGGCTGATCTTGTAGTCCGACGCCTTGAACACGTCGTCGGTGCGCCCGATATAGGTGATGCTGCCGGTCTCATCGCGCCGGGCGACATCGCCGGTGTGGAACAGTCCGTCGGCGAAGGCCTCGGCGTTGCGCTCGGGGTCGCCGACGTAGCCGGTCATGAGGTTCAGCGGACGATCGGTGAGGTCGAGGCAGATCTCGCCCTCGTCGGCGCGCTCCCCCGTCAGGGGGTCGACGAGCACGACCGGACAGCCCGGCAGGGGCCGCCCCATCGAGCCGGGCACGAGGTCGGCGCCGGGGGTGTTGGCGACGACCGCGGTCATCTCGGTCTGCCCGTACCCGTCGCGGATGTCGAGTCCCCACGCACGCTGCACCGACGCGATGACCTCGGGGTTGAGCGGCTCCCCCGCCGACACGACCTCGCGCAGCGCCCCGCGTCGGCCGGTGAGGTCGGCCTGGATCAGCATGCGCCACACCGTCGGCGGCGCGCAGAACGTCGTGACACGGTCGGCCTCGAGCTCGGCGAGCAACCGCTCCGCCGAGAACCGCGAGTAGTTGAGTGCGAGCACGGTGGCCCCGGCGATCCACGGCGCGAAGAAGAGGCTCCACGCGTGCTTCGCCCACCCGGGCGAGCTGATCGCGAGGTGCACGTCGCCGGGCTGAAGGCCCAGCCAGTACATCGTGCTGAGGTGGCCGACGGGGTACGACGCGTGCGTGTGCTCCACGAGCTTCGGCTTCGACGTGGTGCCCGAGGTGAAATAGAGCAGCAACCGGTCGTCGGCGGTGGTTCCCGGATGCCGGGCGGGCTCGGCATCCACCGCGAAGGCGTCGTCGTACGTCGCCCACCCAAGGTGCTCGCCGCCCACGACGATTCGTCCGAGACCGTCGGGCAGGTCGTCGAACTTCTCAGCATCCGCCGCGCCGACGATCACGTGGCGGATCTCGGCGCGCTCGATGCGGTCGCCCAGATCGGTCGTGCCCAGCGCGGTGGTGGTCGGGGCGATGACACCGCCGAGCTTCATGATCGCGAGCATCGCCTCCCACAGCTCGACCTGGTTGTTCAGCATCAGCAGCACCGTCTCACCACGGCGGACGTTTCGGGATGCCAACCACGCGGCGACCTGGTCGGAGCGGCGCGCGAGCTCGTCGAAGGTGCGCTGATGGTGGGTGCCGTCGTCGTCGACGACGATCAGCGCGGGGGCGTCGTTGCCGCGCGCCATGGGGTCGAACCAGTCGATCGCCCAGTTGAACGGCCCCTCGAAGCGCGGCCAGGTGAACGCCGCCGCCCGGTGGGGGTCGGTGCGCGCGGCGAGGAGTTCGTCACGCGCGGCCCGGTAGCGCTCGGTGGCGGACGCAGCGGTGGGGGTCATGGTGCTCCTTCGATCGCCAGCGCGTACGCGCGAACTCCTCGACGCTACTCCGTTCCCGCGTTGGAGCGCTCGACGGTCATGGACCATATTGGGGTGACGAAGTGAGGGGCACCAATGACCAGTAACTTGAACCCACCGGCAGGTTGGTTTCCGGATCCGACCGGACGGCACGAACGCCGATATTGGGACGGCGCGACGTGGACGGAGCACGTCTTCACGTCAGGTTCGCAGAGCCTGGACCCACTCACCGCAGCCTCCCCCGGCCAGCTGTCCGAGACCCGCTCCGAAGCGGTTAGCGAGTCGGCTTCTCGTTCTCGCCGAGCGGAGCGGGAGCGTCTTCAGAGGGAGGCTGAGGTGCGGGAAGCGGCGGACCGCAACCATGACGAGGCGCCTTCTCGCGCTGCCGAGCCCGCCCGGTCGCTACAGTCCGCACCGGCGCACGAAGCCACCGAAGTGCGCGAGTTCGTCGACGGCGTCACACCCTCTCAGGGCAAGGTCTCATTCTTCGGCGCCAAGAAGCAGGCGCAGACGTTGATGGTCGAAAACGAGCGACTCGCGGGATTGATATCGCACTACGGACTCGATGATGTCGTCGAACTTGACGATCGCAAGCGTGCGTTGCGTGCGGAGATCGATTCTGCGAAGCGAGAACTCGCGGAACTGCGCGCCGACACCACGAGAGCCATCGCCGAGCGGTCGAGCATCGCCGACGAGGTTGTCGACCTTCGCGATGCCGTGCACCTTCAGGAGTTCGGACTCTTCGATTTCGAGAACCCCGCCGAGTCATCGGTGGCGCTCGGCACGGAGCTTGAATCCGTGCGAACGCAGATAAAGCAACGTGTGCGCACCGGCGAAGCCACGGAGGCCTCGTCGAACTTCGTCTTCAACAACAGCGCAGCGAAAGGGCGCAAGTTCGTCTCTGACATGTCCAAGCTCCTGCTGAGGGCCTATAACGCCGAGGCTGAGAACTGTGTCAAAACGGTGAAGGCAGGCAATCTCGAGGCGGCGCGCAAGCGACTGTCCACGGTGGTCGCGCAGGTCGAGCGACTCGGAACGATGATCGACCTGCGGATCACGTCTGCCTACCACCATCTCCGTCTGAAGGAACTCGAGCTAACGAGTCGCCACTTCCAGGCCGTCCAAGTTGAAAAGGAACTCGAGCGGGCGCGTCGTGAGGAGCTCCGAGAGCAGCGTAAGGCCGAGCAGGAGCTCGCGCGGGAGAAGGAACGCCTGCAGAAAGAACGCGCGCATTATGCCAACGCACTTTCCACGCTCATCGCGAACGGCGACATCGAGGGCGCGGACCGTTTGCGCGCGAAGCTGGCGGACGTGGAGCACGCGATTGAGAATGTCGATTACCGCGCCGCTAATATTCGAGCGGGGTACGTCTACGTCATCAGCAATGTCGGCGCCTTCGGGCCTGATGTCGTCAAGATCGGACTGACTCGACGGCTCGACCCGATGGACCGCGTCAACGAACTGGGTGATGCCTCCGTCCCCTTTCGATTCGACGTACACGCGTTGTTCTTCGCCGACGACGCGGTCTCGATCGAGGCGAAGCTGCACGCACACTTCTCCGCTGATCGAATCAACAAGATCAATCTCCGACGGGAGTATTTCCGAGCGACTCCGGAGCAAGTGCTGGACGCCCTCCGGGAACACAAGGTTGAGATCCTGGAGTACACCATCGACGCCGCGGCGCCCGAGTATCGAAGCTCCCTTGCGGCCGCCGTGTGATGCTCAGGATCTCGGACGCGGAGCGAGCGGAGCCGTCGAGGAGCGCGGGATCAACGTCGGCATGACGCGCTCGATCCGCCCCTCGGAGCCGTCGGCGAGCAGCAGGTCGAGGGCGACCTCGGCGACGCGGTCGAAATGCGTGCGCACCGAGGTGAGGGGCACGGGCAGCCTCGAGACGAGGGGGATGTCGTTGTAGCCGACGATCGACAGGTCGCGGCCCGCCTCCAGCCCGAGCGACTGCGCGACTGTGGAGACGCCGACGGCCAGGTTGTCGTTGGCGGCGAACACCGCGGTGGGCCGGTCCGCCGAGCCGAGCAAACGGTGCCCGGCGTCGATGCCGTGGTCGAGCCCGTACCCCACGGCCAGCACACGCTCCTCGGGCAGGCTCACACCGGCCTCTCGCAGCGCCCGCTCGGCGCCCGCGCGGCGGTCGCGACCGCTCGAGGTGAACCACGGCCCCGTCAAGACGGCGATGTCGCGGTGCCCCAGGTCGAGCAGGTGCCGCACGGCGAGGTAGCCCCCGGTCTCGTCATCGCCGAGCACCGAGGGGCTGACGTCGTCGGTGCGCAGGGCGAGCACGTGCGGGATCCCCCGGTCGCGCAGCGACGCGGGAAGAACGTCGTCCAGCCTGGCCGTCGCGAGCACCAGACCGTCCACGCCGCGATCCAGCAGCGTCTCGGTGGCCCGCCGCTCCTCGTCGGAATCGTCTCCGCAGGTCGCGACGACGGCGAAGTAGCCGCGCCGACGCGATGCGCGCTCGACCGCTTCGAACATGAGCGCCATCACGGCATCCGTGAGACGAGGAACGAGAACGCCGAGGGTGGCGGTCGCGCCCCGGCGGAGACTGGATGCCGAGACGTTGCGCCGGTAGCCGAGCTCGTCGGCCACCGCCCGCACGCGCTTGGCCGTCGCGGACGACGACGGAGGGGTCCGGTCGTCGAGCACCCGGCTGACCGTCGAGATGCTCACCCCGGAGGCCGAGGCGACGTCTTTCAGCGTGACGACGTGACGTTCGCTCACTTCGATGTCGACCATGGCACCTCCTCGCGACCAGCATACCGGCCATCGAAGGATCCTTCCCGGGAACGTTTTCACCGCGACCCTTGACTCGCAGCGGGCTCAGGTGCGCACTTGCAATCGTTCCTGCAAACGTTCTCATCCGGAGGACGCTCGACGAAGAGAAGGAGACGACGATGGTCCTCGACCTCCGTGGCCTGAACCCCGCCCCCGTTACCCCGTTCACCCCCGACGGCGACGTCGACTACGACGCCATTCAGCGCCTGGGCTCGTGGCTCGGCTCGATCGAGGGCGTCAAGAGCCTGGTCGTGCTCGGGCACGCCGGCGAGGGCACGTTCCTCACCGAGAAGGAGCAGCTCGACGTCATCCGCGCGTTCCGCGACTCCGTCGACGACCGCCTGCCGATCATCGCCGGCATCACGAAGGAGGGCAACATCACGGCCGCCCTCGAGGCGAAGGATGCCGCGGCCGCCGGCGCGAAGGGCGCCCTCGTCTACCCCTCGCACGGTTGGCTGCGCTTCGGGTTCCAGCCCGGTGCCCCGCAGACCCGCTACCGCGCCATCTGGGAGGAGTCGGGTCTCGAGGAGATCCTCTTCCAGTACCCCGACAACACCAAGGCGTCGTACGACCTCGACACGCAGCTCGAGATCGCCGGGCAGGAGGGCGTCAACCACACGAAGAACGGCGTGCGCAACATGCGCCGGTGGTACACCGAGATCCCGGCCCTGCGCGCCGCCTACCCCGAGCTGCAGGTGCTGTCGTGCCACGACGAGTACCTCCTCCCCACGATGTTCGACGTCGACGGCCTGCTCGTCGGCTACGGCAACATCGCTCCCGAGCTGCTCGTCGACCTCATCGAGGCAGGCAAAGCGCGCGACTACGCGGCCGCCCACGCCATCCACGAGCGACTGCTCCCGGTGACCAAGGCCGTCTACCACCGCGGCTCCCACATGGAGGGCACCGTCGCCCTCAAGTGGGGTCTGGTGAACCGTGGCATCCTGGATCACGCCACCGTGCGTGAGCCCCTGCTGCCCCTTCCGGCGGGAGCCGACGCCGAGATCGCCGCGGCCTTCGCCTCGGCCGAGCTCGGCAGCGTGGCCGTCCCGGCGTGACCTACCGGGGGCGGTCGGCACGCCGGCCGCCCCTCATGAACCCATCACGTCAACGACGACGGAAGGACCGACCATGAGCGATCGCACCACCCAACGACCTCCCGCGACCCCCGGCACCGGCCACGGACGCATCTCGACAGAGACGGTGCGCAGCATCGTCGACTCCCACCGCACGCGGCGCACCTTCTGGCGGCGCCTCGCCCTCATCGGCCCCGCGTTCGTCGCGGGTGCCTGGCAGTTCGGCCCCGGCAACCTCACCACGGCGATGAACGCCGGAGCGCTCTACGGGTACACCCTCATCTGGGTGATCATCGTCTCGACCATCCTCATGATCTTCCTCACCGACATGAGCGTGCGCCTGGGCATCCGCACCCCCGTCTCGCTGATCTCGTCGATCAAGGATTCCCTCGGCACCTGGGCGGGCGTCGTCGCCGGCATCGGCGTCTTCCTCATCACGCTGTGCTTCTCCGTCGGCAACGCCGTCGGCTCGGGCGTGGGCCTGTCGATGCTCGTCCCCGGCACGTCACCGGTGATGTGGACGGTCATCTGCACCGTGCTCGTCGGCACGATCCTGCTGCTGAAGAAGATCTACGGCGTCGTCGAGAAGATCCTCATCGCCATCGTCGCGCTGATGGCGTTCTGCTTCATCGCCTCGGCCTTCGCCTCGAACCCCGACTGGGCGGCGGCCGGAGCCGGCCTCATCCCCATCGTCCCCGGCGGGGCGTGGCTGCTCATCATCGGTCTCGTCGGAACGAACTTCTCGATCAACGCGGCCTTCTTCGCCTCCTACGGCACCAAGGCGCGACGCCGCGACGAGAGCGAGTACCGCGACATCACGATCGTCGACACCATCCCCGGCATCGTGGCCCCCGGTCTTATGACGGCACTCGTGATCGTGGTCGCGGCATCCGTTCTCGGACAGACCGGCGCCGACACCCCCGGTGCTTTCACGGGCCTGGCCAAGATCTTCGAGCCCGTCGCCGGTCCTGTGGGCGCGTTCATCTTCGCGCTCGGCTTCTTCGGCGCAGCCTTCTCGTCGATGATCCCGAACTGCATCGCGGGCGGAACGATGCTGTCGGATGCCATCGGACGCGGCGCCTCGGCCGAGACGCCGACGGCGCGGCTCGGCAGCGCGTTCATCCTGCTGTTCGGGATCGGCGTGACCCTCGCCTTCGCCGGCACATCCCCCGTGCAGCTGATCGTGATCGCGCAGGCGCTCACCGTGCTGTTCGCCCCGATCCTGGCGGCGCTCATCATCGTGATGGCGAACAACCGGGCGTTGATGGGGCCGCTCCGCAACCGCTGGTGGCAGAACGTCGCCGGCGGAATCGGCCTCATCGCGGTCGTCGCGCTCTCGATCCGACTGCTGGTGAGCCTCATCGGCGGTTGAGATGTATCCCGATGCCGGGCCTGGTCTGCGGATCAGGCCCGGCATCTCGTCGTCGGACGCCTCGCACCGACGGGACGCGAACAGCGACACGCGTCGGCGCGGGTGTCTCCCTCTCACGGATGACCCACCACCCTCTCGCGACGGACGCGCCGGGAGTCGCCGCCTCCTACGGTGAACGCATGCACCCCCGACACTGGCTCGTGCCCGCCCTGCTCGTCGCGACCGGGTCTCTCCTGCTGGGCGGTCTCACCAGCGTCGGGCAGACGGTCCTGCCCGACGCCCTTGTGTCGTTCGCGAACTCCGCGGGGGGCTGGACGATGCTCGCATTCGGTCTCGTCTGGCTCACGCGCGTGCGCCTGCCGATCGCCGCGGCCCTCGGTGCCGTGTCGTTCGTCCTCCTGATCGAGGGCTATCGGATCGTCTCGGGCTGGCGGGGCTTTCACTACGCCGAACCGTTCCAAGACACCTTCACACTCATCGGGACCCTCGCCGGTCCGGTGGTCGGACTGTCGGCGACGCTGGTACGGTCCGGCCCCACCCGCTGGGGACCGCTGGCAGCCTCACCCGTGGCCGCCGTGCTGGTCGGCGAGGGTGTCTACGGGCTCACCGTCGTCGCGGCGACCACGAGCCCCGTCTACTGGGCTCTGCAGATCGTTCTCGGTGTCGCCTTGATCACCGCCGCCATCGTGGCATCCCGCCCGCGCATTACGCCCGGCGTGCTCGGCTGCCTCGCCACCCTCGCCGGGGCGGCGGCGTTCGTCGGCGGCTACGTCTGGCTGGGCCAGCTCGGCGCGGCCGCCTGAGGAGGTGCGGCTGCCGGTCAGCGCCCGGCCGACGCCTCCCGCGCGGCGCGCTCCTTCGCCCGCTCCAGCGCGCGCTTGCGCGCGGCCCGCGCGTCCTCCTCGAGCTTCTCGGCCTTGGCCTCGTCGCGCGTGAGGTTCACGCCGGTCTCGGGGTCGAACAGGTGCAGCGAATCGGGTGAGAACCACAGACGCGCGGCATCCCCGGCGCGGATCGAGCTCATGGCATCCAGCGCCACGACGAGTTCGGTGCGCAGGCTCTCACCGTCGAGATCGCGATCGAGTTCCGACAGTTTGTCTTTCACCGTGGCATCCGTCTCGTACGGCACGTAGGCGTAGAGCACCTCGCCGAGCCACTCGGTCATCTCGATGTCGAGCTCGGCGGTCACCCCTCCCGTCAGGTCGCGCTCGGTCGAGTCGGCGTCTTCGAACGCGTCGGGGCGCACGCCCACGATCACGAGATCGCGCCCCTCGACGGCCTTGCGGAGCCGGTCGTCGAGCGGCACGTCGGCGATCGGCAGGCGCAGCACGTCACCGTCGACGGTTCCGCTGAGGAAGTTCATCGGCGGCGAGCCGATGAACCCGGCGACGAAGAGGTTCACCGGCTGGTCGTACAGCCCGCGGGGGCTCGCGACCTGCTGAAGCTCGCCGCGGCGCAGCACCGCCACCCGGTCGCCGAGGGTCATGGCCTCGGTCTGGTCGTGCGTGACGTAGACGGTGGTGATGCCGAGGGAGCGCTGCAGCCGCGCGATCTCGGTGCGCATCTGGCCGCGCAGTTTCGCGTCGAGGTTCGACAGCGGCTCGTCGAACAGGAAGGCGCTGGCGTTGCGCACGATCGCCCGCCCCATCGCCACGCGCTGCCGCTGACCACCCGAGAGGTTGGCGGGCTTGCGCTCGAGGTGCTCATCGAGTTCGAGCAGCTTCGACGCCCGGCGCACGCGCTCGTCGATCTCCTTGTCGCTGAGGTCGCTCGACTTCAGTCGCATCGGGAACGCGATGTTCTCGTAGACCGTGAGGTGCGGATACAGCGCGTAGTTCTGGAAGACCATCGCGAGGTTGCGATCCTTGGGCGCCTTGTCGTTGACCACCTCGTCGGCGATCCTGAGCTCGCCGTCCGAGATGTCTTCGAGGCCGACGATCATACGCAGCAGGGTCGACTTTCCGCAGCCGGAGGGCCCGACGAGGATCACGAACTCGCCGTCGGCGATGTCGAGGTCGACGCCCTTGACCGCGGTGAAACCGTCGTCGTAGGTCTTGACGATTCTGTTGAGGGTGATGGATGCCATGACTCTCTCCTCTATCCCTTGACGGCGCCCTGCGTGAGACCGGAGACGATCCGACGCTGGAAGATGACGACGACGATGACGATGGGGATCGTCACCACGATGGCGGCGGCCGAGATGGCGCCGGTGGGTTCTTCGAACTGCGAGGCCCCGGTGAAGAACGACAGGGCCGCGGGCACCGGGCGGGCGGCATCCGTCGAGGTGAGCGAGATGCCGTAGACGAAGTCGTTCCACGCGATGAAGAACGCGATGATCGCGGTCGTGAAGACACCGGGAGCCGCGAGCGGCACGACGGTCTTGCGGAACGCCTCGAAGGGCGTCGCCCCGTCGACCTGCGCCGCTTGCTCCAGCTCCCAGGGGATCTGGCGGAAGAACGCCGCGAGCGTCCAGATCGAGATGGGCAGCGTCAACGACAGGTACGGGATGATCAGGCCGAGCCATGTGTCGTACAGACCGACCACGCGCCAGAGGTTGAACAGCGGAGTGACGATCGACACGATCGGGAAGACCGACACGGCGAGCGCCGTGGTGAGGATGATGCGCTTGCCCGGGAAGTCGAGCCGGGCGATCGCGTACGCGCAGAGGGTCGCGAGCACCACGGCGATGAACGTGGCGATCAGCGAGATGCCGATCGAGTTGCGCAAGGCCGGGAGGAACAGATCCTGCGCGCTGCCGCCCGGCGCGAGGATCGTGGCGTAGTTGTCGAGCGTCCATTCCTGCGGCAGGAGGGTTCCCGAGAACAATCCCGCCGGCGTCTTGAACGACGTCATGAGGATCGAGAACACCGGGAACAGCGACCACACCAGCACGGCCGCGATGATCACGATCCACATGATCCGCTGGGGCCAGGTCATTGCGCGCATCAAGAATTCCTCCCCGCCGACAGATCGACTCTGAATCCCTTGATGAAGATGCCGGCGATGACGAGGACGCTGAGGAACAGCAGCACCGAGATCGCCGAGCCGAGACCGATCTCGAGCCGTCCGATCGAGGTGTTGTACGCCAGCAGCGACAGCGCCTCGGTGTTGTTGGCACCGGCGGTCATGATGAAGATGTTGTCGAAGATGCGGAACGCCTCGAGGGTGCGGAACAGCACGGCGACCATGATCGCGGCCTTCATGTTCGGCAGGATGACGCGGCGCAGCACCTCCCAGCCCGTCGCCCCGTCGACCTTCGCCGCCTCTTCCAGGTCACCCGGCACCTGCGCGAGTCCCGACAGCAGCAGCAGCGAGATGAATGGTGTGGTCTTCCACACCTCGCTGAGGATGATGACGGTGAGCGAGGTGCTCTGCGAGGCGAACCAGTTGAGGTTCTCGTCGAACCCGGGGATCCACGACAGCCAGTTGTTGACGTATCCGCCGGAGTTGATGTCGAAGGCGTAGAAGAACGCGAAGGCCGAGACCACCGTGATGATGCCGTACGGCACGAGGATCGCCGTGCGGGCGAAGCCGCGCAGCTTCTTGATCGCCCGGTGCATCACGAGGGCGAAGCCGAAGCCGATGATGAGCTCGAGCAGCACCGTCACGACGGTGATGAACAGCGTGACGCCCATCGACTGCCAGAACGCCGGGTCGCCGAGGATCACGGCGTAGTTGCGGAACCAGATGAACTCCCGGTCGCCGGGGGCGGTGAGCCGCAGGCTGAACAGCGAGTCCCACAGCGCCTGCACGATCGGGTAGAGCGTGACCAGCAGCATGATCCCGAACGCGGGACCGGCGAGCATCCAGCCGAGGCGGGCCTCGGCGCGGGCGCGGTCGGAACGTCGCTTCTTCGGTTTCGTCTCGGCATCCGGACGTTGCCGGTCGGCACGCAGCTTTCCGGTGGCGGCGATTTCGGCGGTCACAGCAGACGCTCCCCTCTGAGCACCGCGAGGATGAAGTCGGTCGAGGTCTGGGGCGTCGTGTCGGGGCTCACGGCGTTCGGCGGATGCCACGTGCGCTGCAGGCCAATCGAGATCTCGTTGTAGTACGGCGTCTGCGGGCGCGGGGCGCCGAGCTGGAGCGACTCGGCGATGGTGTCGGCCATCGGGAACTTCTCCGTCACCTCGGCGTCGTCGTAGGCCGCGAGATTCGAGGGCGGGTTGCCGTTGGTGACGAAGTACTGCGCCTGGTTCTCGGGGGTCACGATGCAGGCGACCGCCTGCCAGGCCAGGTCGGTGTGTTCGCTGTAGGCGCCGACGCCGAGGTTGATGCCGCCCACGGGCGGGGCCGCCGGGGTCCCGGCATCCACCCGGGGGTAGACCGCCCAGCCGAGGTCGTCGATGACCTCGGGCGCCGCGCCCTGCATGGCCGGGTAGACGAACGGCCAGTTGACCATGAACGAACCGTTGTCGCCCTGGAAGAGGTTCATGCTGGCGTTCTCGTCGGCCGTCGGCAGTCCCGGCCCGCCGAGGTTCGACGAGCCGATGCGCCCGATGATCTCGGCAGCCTTCCTGCCCGCGTCGGAGTCGAGCCCCAACTGCATCTCGTCGGGCTTGGCGTCGGGGTTCTCGAGGATCTTCCCGCCCCCGGATGCCACGAGCGCGTTGATCCACACGGTCATCGACTCCGCGAGAGCGCCCTGCACGCCGAGCTGTTTGTTCTGGTCTTCGGCGGCCTCCATGATCTGGTCCCACGTGACCGGCTGGGTCATGTCGAGTCCGGCAGCCTCGGCGACCGACTTGCGGTACCAGAGCAGCTGCGTGTTGGCCCAGAATGGCACGGTCACGAGTTCGCCATTCCAGCTGGCCGACTGCACCGCTCCCTCGACGATCCCGTCGGTGTTGCGCAGATCGTCGGGCACGGGAGCGAGGAACCCGGGTTCCGCGAGCTCGGGAATGAACGGCGGGTCGAGGCTCATGATGTCGAGCGACCGGTCGCTGGCCGCAAGACGACGGGCGAGCTGCTCGCGCTGAGACGCCGCGTCGCGCGGCAGCAGAGAGGTCTCGATACGGTAGGCCCCGTTCGCGGCCTCGGTGCAGGATGCCGCGATCTCGGCCTGACCGCCGTCGTCGGGGTTGATGTACCAGGTGAGCGTGGGCACACCGTCGCCCGCCGAGCACGCGCCGAGCGTACCGGCCAGGGCGAGGGCCGAGGCTCCGGCCACGATCCGTCTCAGGCTGCGCATTCGGCCCCCTCGCCTCGGTGTGCGGGCGTCGGAGCCCGGCGTCGTGCGTTCCATCCTGCCGAGGCGGGTGGATTCCGGCCACGAGGCTTGCCCCGGCACGAGGCGGGTGGTACTCGCGCGGGGCCTTCGCGTGGATGAGCGGACGACGCTGGCGCTCGGGGTGCTCCTCGCGCGCGGGAGATCAGGCGGCGCTCATAAGCGCGTCGAGGATGACGGTGCGCACGGCGGCGGCTGGTCGAGCTCCCCGCCGCTCCCCCTCGTCGACAGAGGGTCGACGTCACCAGCGTGCGTCATCCGAGGCGATCAGCGGCCTCGAGATCGTCGGTCACGACGGTGCTCCGCGCCGGGCGCCGCGCTGCGCTGCAGGCTCCGTCCGGAACCATCGCGGGGTCAGGAAGAATCCGATGGCGTACGAGAAGACCGAGGGCCCGAAGGGATGGAGTCGAGCCGTGAGGCTCGGCATCATCCCTTCGGGCCGGAAGAGCACCCGCGGCGGATCGTGTCGACAGGGCGGCAGACCGACAACCGGGGTACCCGATGTCAGCCGGTGAAAGAAGCGCTGGCTTTCACCGGGGTCGCAACGGGTGCCGAAGTGGCCGTCGTCGGCGCCGAGGCGGACGGAGAGGGCGTCGTCGTCGCCGCGGCGGTGACAGTGATGGTGATCGTCGAAGTGGTCACGACGCCGACGCTGTTCGTCGCCGACACCGTGAAGGTGTACGTCCCCGCCGCGGTGGGCGTACCGGTGAGCTCACCGGTTGACGACAGCGCGAGCCCGGCGGGCAGTGCGCCCGATGCCACCGCGAACGTCGGCTCGGGGTTGCCCGATGCTTCGAAGGTGTATGCGTAGGCCGAGCCCACGACGCCCGACGGCGGCGTCGCCGCGTCGAAGGCGGGGGCGGTCGCCGCAGCCAGCACCGTCACCGTGGAGGCACCGAAGTTGACGACGTAGACCTCGGTCCCATCGGGTTTCACCGTGACGGCCCAGGGCTGCACGCCGACGGCGACGGTGTCGGTCACCGTACCCGAGGCCGTGGAGATGACGGAAAGAGTGTTGTCGTTCTGGTTCGTCACGTACACGGTGAGGCCGTCAGGGCTCAATGCGATGGCGCCCGGTCCCCCGCCGACGACGATGTTCTTGACGATCGCGCCGGTCGAGGCGGTCACGACGGAGACGCTGCCGCTGGATCTGTTGACGACGTAGAGGGTCGATCCGTCCCGGCTGACCGCGACGGCATTGGGCCGGGAGTCTGCGGGAAGTGGGATGCTCCGCGCGACGGAACCGACGCTGGTCGAGACGACGGCGACCCTGTCGCCGTAGGCGTCCGCGACGTACAGCTCCGCGCCGTCCGGGCTCAGGGCCAAGCCCGGGACGTAGCTTTCGAACGGTATGGTCCGAGTCACTGCGCCCGAGGCGGCCGAGACCTCCGCCACCGCGCTGTTGTTGACGATGACGTACAGAGTCGCACCGTCCGGACTCACGACGATCGACGACGGACCCGCAGTCATCGGGAAAGTCTTCGTCACGGTGCCCGACGCCGTCGAGATCACCGATATCGAGTTGCTGCCGTAGTTCGCGACGTAGACGGTGGAGCCGTCGGGGCTCATGGCCAGGCCCGACGGGTAGTCACCGACGGCGATGGTGCCCGTTGCGGCGTGCGACGCCGTCGAGATGACCGTCACGGTTCCGTGGTTGTAGTTGGCGGTGTACGCCGTCGCACCGTCCGGGCTCGTCACGATGGCCTCGGGGTAACGGCCCACGGGGATGGTCGCGATCACGGTGCCGGGTGCGGCCGTCGGAGCTGCCGTCGCTGCCGCACCGGAACTGACGATGAGGGCACCGCCTATCAGCAGAGCCGCGGCTGCGGAGAGAAATTTGCGCAAGATTCTTCCTCGGGTGATGGACGGGCAACGGAAGGTGCAGGGGTCGAGCCGGTCGAAGAGGACGCTGAGCAATTCGACCGGGATCCCGGATGCCGACCGTACAGGCGGAACGTGCGGCAGCCTTCCCCGAGCCCGAATGAGCGCCGAGTCACGCAGCGGGTGATGAGGGAGACACGGTCGCGATGCGTGCGTGCGAGGGGCCGCCCGGTCGCCAACAGCACGGATGACACGTGGGGAGCGGGACGCGGGTCTCTCAGCGAGCGCGATCCATCCGCGGACGCGGAGACCCGTAAATCACCCGTCGGATCATCCGGCCGGCGAAAGCAGCGCGTCGAGGACGACGGCATGCACGGCCTCGAATACGGCGGCAGCGGGCATCGGCACCAGCTGCTCGCCGTCGGGGACGGAACGTCGCCGCCACCAGCGCCCGTCGTCGAGGGCAATGAGCGGCAGCAGTCCCTGACTGGTACGGATGTCGTACGCGGTCCACCCGCGCTCCCACGCCCCGACAAGGTGGGCACCAGACCCCGGCGGCGGAGGCGTCGCGGCATTCCCGAGCCGGCGTTCGACCGTCCCGGTGGTGAAGACGATGTCGTCCTCATCGGCGTACGCGGGAGCGGGAGCGAGCCCCATCCACGCGGTCACGGCCGCGACCAGTCGCGAGGCCGACGTCGTCCACACCACGACGTGCCCGTCGGCCAGCGGCTCGGTGCCCACCGGGTGCGGTGCCGCCAGCAGCACACTGCCTGCGGCGAACCACGCCGACAGAGAACCCGCGGCCTCCCCGTCTGAACGATCGATCCCCAGCACCGCCGCCGTGGGACGTGCCCAGTGCGCGCAGACATCCTGCCCCTGCGTAGTGAGTCCGCCGAATCGGCCGATGAGACCCGCCTCGACGAGAGCCGCCCCATCGGCACTGCGGAGCGCGGACATCGCCACGCGACCGCTGCGCGTCGCGGTCGCCAGCAGTTCCAGTGCCGAGCGGGGGATCTTCGGACCATCCACCTTCATGTGCTGGCGGCCGCGGAAATCGGGTTCTGGACGCGACGGGGTGGGGGCCGACGCGTCGCCCTCGCTGTCGTGCACGATCGCCACCGTCGCCGCGAGCCGCTTCACGATCGGATCGACGACGGCCCGCTGGGGCGGGGTCCAGGTCGCCGAGAGGTGCACATGGCGGGCGCCCGTCGCCCAGACCCACTTCTCGACCTCGAGCTGGTCGGCCTCCCCCACCGGGTAAGTGAAGATCAGGCGACGCCCTTCCGGGTCGCCCGGCCACACATCGGTGGCCACGACCTGGGCGCCGGGATGCTGCCGCCAGGCCGCCTCGACGGCCACACGCAACGCCTCTTCGACCGGTGCCGCCGACTCCACGCTCGTCAGGACGACGTTCGCACGGAAGTCCCCCTCGACCACCGGGGCGACGAGAACGGCATCCGCTCCCTCGAACTCCTCCGTGGACCACCCTTCCGGAATCGTGAGAGAGAACAGCCCCGCGCGTGTCATGGGCTCGTCGGTCATGACGCCTCCCTGCGGCGCGCACCGCGTTGCGCCGCACGCTCAGCCCGGAACCATCGCGGAGTCAGGAAGGCCGGGAACCAGAAGAGCGACAGCAGCATGGTCGCGATCAGCGCGAGGACGACCACGGCCGCAGCGCGCTCGAGAACGAGTGGTACGGCGTCGCCGAGCATCGTCAGGATGCCGAAGATCACCATGCCGATCCCGACGTAGAGCACCCCGAAACCGATCGCATACGAGAACACGGGACGGGCGAAGGCCCACCGCCGCCAGCGTCCGAGATAGGCCGCCGTCCCCGCGACAGTCAGCGCGACGCCCACCACTACCGCTGCGACGCTCACTCGTCTCCTCCGAACAGTCCCATGGCCCACTCGCCGATTCCCTTGCCGATCTCCCCACCGACGACACCGCCGACGACGCCGCCAACGATTCCGCCGATGAGGGTTCCCGGCCCCGGAAAGATCGACCCGATGGCCGCTCCGGCGGCCGCGCCACCCCATGCGGCTGCCATACCGCCGCCGACGGATGCCGAGCCGACGACCGCCGAGTGGGTCGCCGAACTCTGGATGCGCTGCTCCTCGGTCCACTCGGGGTGCTGCGTGAGCGTTTCGTTGTAGCGGTCGGTGTACGAGCCCCAGTACGTGAGGCCGGCGCCGACCACAGCGAGCGATCGACCACCCCACCGTGCCCACTCGGGCGGGCTGCCCAGCGACGGCTTGCCGGAGAGCACCGCGTGATTGTCGAAACCGGGAGGGCGCGCGGTGAGAGAGGGCAGCGGTTCGGGCGGCACCGAGCCGAGCGGGACGAGGAGTCCACCCGGGGACCGCACGTAGGGGCGTCCCCCGATCACCTCGTCGGGGATGAGCCGGTCCAGCCGTGGGATGTCGGGCAGGACAACACCCTCCACCGGAACCCAGAGTGCGCGGTAGCGCTGCAGCATCTCGCTTGCGAGACCCTGCGCGGCACCGGCGGGGACGCTGGTGGCGATGTCGAGGCCCTCGCCGATCGACCACGAGTAGTAGCGGTGGAACGCGCTCAACGCATCGGCGCACTCACCGTCGGCGGACTCGGCGTCTGCATCGAAGCGCAGGACGCGCGCTTCGAGGTCGGGCAGGGGCGAGGGCGCGTCGGGGTCGACCGGGGCTGCGAGGTAAGCGGTGATGTCCTCCACGAGAGCCGCCCGGCGCGTCGCGAGACCCGCCACGGTCGTGGCGTAGTCCTGCAGCGCACGACCTGCATCTCCGGCCAGCGTCACCAGGTCGTCGCGGATGGGACCGAGCCGGCCGAACGCCGTCAACACCACCTCGTCTTCGGGAGCCGAGTACGATTCGGCCAGTCCCGACCACCCGTGGGTGAGCTCGGTGATCGCGGAGTCGAACCGCACGAGGCACGACGAGATCCCGCTCGCTGCGGCCGAGAGGCTCCCCGCATCCGGGAGCTGAGCCGGCTGCATCATGATCCGTCCCCCGGCATGGCAGCCTGCGTCTGCGCCGCCATCTCGAGATCGCCCGCAACGTACACGTCGATCACGGCATCGGCCGTGTCGGTGACCGCGACGATCCGTCGTCTCACCGAGGCGATGGCCACCAGGAACGGATCGGCGGCGAGGTTCGTCAAGGCTCCGACCGTGCGCGGCGCATGCTGGGCAGCCCGCGCAGCCTCCGCGAACCGATCGGCGACGGCCGACGCCGCCTCGTCGAGCGACGAGGTCTCCGCCCGCGCAGACGAGATGATGCTGCGCGCGGAGCCGGGGTCGATGGACCAGGTCATGAACGTTTTTCCCGGGGAGGATGAAGTGAGACTCTTACGCCCCGTGGTCACTCGCCGCGCGAGATCCGGATCATCTCGTCACGCGGAACGACCTTGATGCGCGCACGCTCGTGCGGGGTGCCGAGGGCGATCTCGTGCTCGTCCAGACGGTGCCATCCGCCGAGATCGGTCCACCGCACGCCGCGCTCTTCGAGCAGCGCCGGGATGGCCTCCTCTTCGGGGTGCGCGGGACGCCACCACTCCCCCTGGTCGTTGATGACATGGCGCACCGTCTCCATGGCATCCGATTTCGTGTGGCCGATGAGGCCGACGGGTCCGCGCTTGATCCACCCGGTGGCGTAGACGCCGGGAACACGCGAGTTGGAGTCGGCCGACAGCACCTGACCCTCGTGGTTCGGGATGACGCCGTGACGGTCGTCGAAGGGCACGTCCTGCAATGGCGAACCGAAGTAGCCGACCGCGCGGTAGATGGCCTGGATCGGCACCTCGCGGATCTCTCCGGTGCCGATGACGCCGCCCTCGGCGTCGGGCCGCGTGCGCTCGTAACGAAGGGCCGCGACCCGACCATCGGCGTCCTTCACGACCTCGATCGGCTTCGCCCAGAAGTGCAGGTGCAGACGGCGCGACGCTTCGCCCCCGGCGTTGTTCGCGCCCGGACGGGTACGCCACTGCTGCAGCACGCGGTCGATGACCTTGACCTGTTTGTTCGTCTCGATCGCGGCCTTCGAGGCCTCGTCGTAATCGAAGTCCTCGTCGTAGACGACCATGTCGACGTCGCGAAGCTCGCCCAGCTCGCGAAGTTCGAGCGGGGTGAATTTCACCTGCGCCGGGCCACGACGGCCGAAGACGTGCACGTCGGTGACCGGCGAGGCCTTCAGCCCCTGGTAGACGTTGTCGGGCACCTCGGTGGGCAGCAGGTCGTCGGCGTGCTTGGCCAGCATGCGCGTGATGTCGAGGGCCACGTTGCCGTTGCCGATGACGGCGACCGACTCGGCCTCGAGCGGCCACTCGCGGGGCACGTCGGGGTGTCCGTCGAACCAGCTGACGAAGTCGGCGGCACCGTAGGAGCCGTGCGCGTCGATGCCGGGGATGTCGAGATCGGCGTCGCGGATCGCGCCGGTCGAGAAGATGACGGCGTTGTAGTGCTGCTTGAGGTCGTCGAGGGTGATGTCCTCGCCGAAGCGCACGTTGCCGAAGAGACGGATGTCGCCGCGGTCGAGCACCTCGCGCAGCGCGGTGACGACGCCCTTGATGCGCGGGTGGTCGGGGGCGACGCCGTAGCGCACCAGGCCGTACGGCGCCGGCAGCTGCTCGAAGAGATCGATCGACACGTCGAACTGACGCTCGGCCTTGAGCAGGATGTCGGCGGCGTAGATGCCGGCGGGGCCGGCTCCGACGATGGCGAGGCGCAGCTTCGTCATGGGGTCCTCTCGATCGTGATCGGGGGGGGTGGGAAGGGGGTCAGGCCGAGCGGTCGGCCACGGCGCGGGCGAAGCGCGTCAACGCCTCGCGCACGGCGCCGTCGGGCAGCGGCGCAAGGGCGTCGATCGCCTCTTGCGACCACTGGTGCGCGAGACCGAGGGTCTCGTGCGTGGTCTCGTGGTCGCGCAGCTCCGCGAGGGCGGCGTCGAGGATCGATGGGTCGGCGCCGTCGGCGATGCGCTCCTGCCCCTCGTCGATGCGGGCACGCAGGTCGGCGGATGCCGCGTCGGAGCGGTGGCCGAGCAGCAGGTACGGCATGGTGGGCACGCCCGCTCGCAGGTCGGTGCCGGGCACCTTCCCGGTCTCGGAGGGATCGGGCGACAGGTCGATGACGTCGTCGAGCAGCTGGAAAGCCACACCGGCCTTCTCGCCGAAGACCACCATGGGCTGCTCGTACTCTTCGGGGGCCCCCGAATAGATGACGCCCGACTGAGCGGCCGCGGCGATGAGCGAACCGGTCTTGTCGGCCAGCACCTTCAGGTAGAAGTCGACGGGCTCGTCACCCTCTTGCGGACCCACGGTCTCGTGCATTTGTCCGAGCACCAGGCGCTCGAAGGTGTCGGCCTGCAGTTGGATCGCGCGCTCGCCGCGACGGGCCATGAGCTGGCTGGCGCGGGCGAAGAGCAGGTCGCCGGTGAGGATGGCGATGTTGTTGCCCCAGACCGTCTGCGCGCTCGGCACGCCACGGCGCTTGTCGGCGCCGTCCATGACGTCGTCGTGGTACAGCGACCCGAGGTGGGTGAGCTCCAGGGCGGTGGCGACCTCGACGACCTCGCGCGTCGTGCCCTGGCCCAGCTGCGCCGTGAGAATCGCCAGCATCGGCCGCACGCGCTTGCCGCCGGCCTCGTAGAGGTAGCGGGCAGTGACGTCGGCGAGCTTGTCGGCGCTGCGGACCTCGCCCTCCAGCTCGGTCTCGACGCGCGCGAGCCCCGCTTCCACGGTGGAGAGAAGGGTGCGCGAACGGAGGCCTGCGAAGATGCGGTCGCTCAGGCCCAGTTTGCCGGACAGGCGGGAGCCGGCCGTGGGCGGTCTCGGGGTCACGCTTTCAGCCTAGCCTGGCGCGCTGACGGGCAGCCGCGGGTATCTCGACGGTTGACAGCGCCCCGCGGTCGGGAGGAGTCGCGGTCACTCCGTAGGACGGATGCCGCGGTGCAGCGCCACGATGCCGAACGAGAGGTTGCGGTAGGCGACGTCGTCCCAGCCCGAGTCGCGCATCCAGCGCGCCAGCGTCGGCTGATCGGGCCAGTCGCGGATCGACTCGTTCAGGTAGTCGTAGGCCTCGGCGTTGCTGCTCACGGTCTTCGCGACGATCGGAAGCACCCGGTCGTTGTAGAAGCGGTACAGGCCGTTGAACGCCGGGGACGGCGGATGCGAGAACTCGCACACGACGATGCGTCCGCCGGGGCGGGTCACGCGGCGCAGCTCGCGGAGCGCGCGCCGGGGGTCGTTGACGTTGCGGAGGCCGAACGACATCGTCACGGCGTCGAACTCGCCGTCGGCGAAGGGGAGGTCGGTGGCATCCGCCTGCACGAACTCGAGATTCGGAACGTCGCCGTGCCGACGGCGACCCTCGGCGATCATGCCGCGCGAGAAGTCGGCGGCCACGACGTGCGCGCCGCTCGGCACGAACGCCATCGACGAGGTGCCGGTGCCGGCGGCGAGGTCGAGGATGCGCTCGCCCCGCTGGGGCGCCACGGCGCGCAGGGTGGCGACGCGCCACAGACGGTCGTTGCCCAGGCTGAGCACCGCGTTGGTGCGGTCGTAGGCGGCCGCGACCTGGTCGAACATGCCGCTGACGCGCTGCGGGTCTTTGCCGAGGTCGGCGCGGTTGGGGTCGCTGCTCACCCGTCGAGTCTAGGCCGGGGCGGCGGGGTGGGCGCCGGGGTGCGAGGGCCGCGCGCACGCCGTCGGCGCCACCGCGGCGAGTCGATCAGGGCCGCACCGCAGACGCGCCCGGTGTCGCCAGGGCCGCGAGCCGTTCGAGCCACGGACCGGTGATGGCGTCCGAGAACGGCGCCTCCCGCGCGCGCACGCGACGCTCGAGGTCGAAGGCCGTGGCATCCAGGTGCTCGACGATGTCGAGGGGATAGCCGTAGCGCACCCGGTGGTCGTCCCACTCGTCGCGGTCGTCGATCCAGGTGCCCCGGCCGTCGGTGCGACGCACCACATCGAGGTCCATGTCGATGCCGCGGGGCACGCCGTCGTCGTGCCATCGCACGTCCCACGCCAGGTCGATGTACACCGCGACGGGGTGCGGCGCGGCGTTATGGGTGAATGCCCAGTCGCCGCTGGCGGGAATGAGGGTGACGTTGGGCTGGCGACACACGAACTCCGCGCCCGGCCGGGCGCTGCGCCAGCCCACCTGCTGGCCGAACCAGTCGCCCCACCCGTCGGAGCCGAGGTAGACGGTGTCCTGCACCCAGTGCGGAGAGCCGTCCCATTTGCGCCACTCGAACAGCAGGCGGGTGCCGGGGGCGGGACGGGGATCCATGCTCCGGAGTCTAAATCGCGCGCCCCGGCCGGGCTCCGCGACCCGCCCCGCGGCCGCCCGGACACAGCGCGGTTCCCCGCTCCAGCAACGCTTCGGCTCCGAACCTCCGGCGTCGTGCCCGCCGCACCCCACCCGCCGGGCGTCGGGCCGACGGGAGGCACCCGCGACCGGCCCTCCGACCGCGGGTCTACGCTGAAAGACGTGACCGAACCCGCGGATGACGTCGTGCCGCGCCTGCGCGTGATCACGCGCGAGTTGCCCCCGATGGACGACGTGCTGGCCTACACCACGCCGTACGATCCGCTCTTCTGGAGCCGGCGGGGAGAGACGCTCGCCGCCTTCGGCGACCTGCTGACGCTGCGCTGGGTCGGCGAACACCCCGGCGATGCCACGATCTCCGAGCGCTGGCGGGCCATCGCCGCCGCGGCCGAGGTCGACGACCCCGTGCAGCTGCCTGGCACCGGTCTCATCGCCTTCGGCTCCTTCGTCTTCGACCCGCGGTCCGAGCGCGAGAACGTCCTACGCGTGCCCGGCATGGTCGTCGGCCGCCACGGCGGTCGGGCGTGGGTGACACGACTCGCCTTCGACGACACCCCCGACGAACCCGAGCCCGAGCTTCCCCCGCGCTCCCCCTTCGGCCCGCACTGGTCGGCGACACTGGGCCCCGGGCGACAGACGGCGGAGAAGTACCAGGATGCCGTCCGCCAGGCCATCGAGGCCATCGGCTCCCGCGAGGTCGCCAAGGTCGTGCTCGCCCGCGACATCGTCGGCACGGTCCCCGCCGGGTCCGACCTGCGCCGGCTGGTGCGGTCGCTGCTCGAGGGCTACCCCGACTGCTGGGTGTTCGCCGTCGACGGCCTGATCGGTGCGAGTCCCGAGACGCTGGTGACGGTGTCGGGCGGCACGGTGACCGCGCGGGTGCTCGCCGGCACCGTCGCACGCGGAGGCGACGCCGACGCCGACGTCGCGGCATCCATCGGTCTGACGCGCAGCCAGAAAGACCAGGACGAGCACCGCTTCGCGGTGCAGAGCGTGCTGACGGCCCTGGGCCCGCACACCTCGTCGCTGGCGGCGGAGGATCAGCCCTTCACCCTCAAGCTCCCCAACGTCTGGCACCTCGCGACCGACGTCGAGGGCGTGCTCAGTGAAGACGCGTCGTCGCTCGACCTGCTGTCGGTGCTGCACCCGACGGCCGCGGTGGCCGGAACCCCCACGCGGGCGGCGATCGACGTCATCCGCCGCCTCGAACCGTTCGACCGCGGGCGCTACGCGGGAGCGGTGGGCTGGACGAGCGCCTCGGGCGACGGCGAATGGGCCATCGCGCTCCGCTGCGCGCAGATCGACCGCGCCGCCCCGTCGTCGCCGACCGCGCCGATCACCGCCTACGCGGGAGCGGGCATCGTCGCCGACAGCGTTCCGGAGTCGGAGCTGCTCGAGACCCGCGTGAAGTTCCGACCGATCGTGGAAGCCCTGGCGTAGACCCGGTGCCGCGGCACGACCCGAATCAGGATGCCGCGAGGCGTCGCTTCTCCTCGTCGACGTCGTAATCGGCCGCGGGCCACTGCGGGTCGATGTCGGCGAGAGCGTCGATGAGCAGTTGCTGCACCGCGAGCCGGGCGTACCACTTGCGGTCGGCGGGAACGACGTGCCACGGCGCGATCGGCGTCGACGTGCGCTCGATCGCGACCTGGTACGCCTCCATGTAGTCGTCCCACAGCTGGCGCTCGTCGACGTCGCCGGGGTTGTACTTCCAGTGCTTGTCGGGGCGATCGAGCCGCTCGGCGAGGCGGGCGCGCTGCTCGTCCTTCGAGATGTGCAGCATGACCTTGACGACCCGAATGCCCATTTCGGCGGCCTGCGCCTCGAACGCGACGATCGCGCCGTAGCGTCGCTCGATCTCGGCCGCCGGGGCGAGCGAGCGGACGCGGCCGATGAGCACGTCTTCGTAGTGCGAGCGGTCGAAGACCCCGAGGCGCCCGGCATCCGGCAACCGCTTCTCGATGCGCCAGAGGAAGTCGTGCGAGAGCTCCTCGGCGGTCGGCTTCTTGAACGAGGCCAGCTCGACGCCCTGGGGGTCGACGGCGCCGACCACGTGGCGCACGATCCCGCCCTTGCCGGCCGTGTCCATCGCCTGCAGCACCAGCAGCACCGAACCCGTCGCGGTGCCCGCGACGCTCTGGGCGAAGAGGCGCTCCTGCAGATCCTCCAGGGGCCGGCGCCCGGTATCGAGGTCGGCCTTGCCCGCGTCCTTGTCTCCGTCGTACCCGGGAGTCGATCGCGGATCGATGTCGGCGAGGCGGAAACCCGTCTCGACGCGCAGGGCGTCGGCGGCGGACGTGGACCAGCGGCTGCTCGTGCTCATCCCGGCATGATGCCGCGGGATCCGGATTCGTCGAAAGCCGTTGACGCGTGCGACTCAGCGAGGAAGGGGGACCTCGATGAGCTGACGTCCGCCGGTGGGCGCGGTGAGCACCTGGTCGAGAGCGACGCGCGTGGTGCAGCGGTGGTACTCCCAGCCGAAGGCGAGGGCGAGCTGCTCGAGGCGCGCGGTGTGGGGGGTGTACTGCACCCGCGCCATCGCATCGGCGCCGGCGACACCAGCGACTTCGAGCCCGTCGAAGATCGTGCCGCCGCCGTCGTTGCCGACGACGACCTGCAGCCGCGGCTCGATCTCACCGGGGGGCAGCAGCAGCGCGCCCATGTCGTGCAGGAACGCCAGGTCGCCCAGCAGCAGCCGCGTGACGCCCGGGCGCTCGTCGACCTGACTGGCCAGCGCGATCCCCGTCGCCGTGGCGATCGTGCCGTCGATGCCGGCGAGACCGCGGTTGGAATGCACCGCGACCTTCTTGCCGCCGAGCACCTCGTCGGCCACGCGCACGAGGCGCGACGAGCCGAAGACGAGGCGATCGTGGGGCCAGGTGGCGCGCCAGAGCGCGTCGGCGAGGGCGGCGCGATCGAGCGGCGTGCGCATCACCTCCACCTCGGCGTTGATGGCTCCCAGCCGCTCGTGCGGAACGGCGGATGCGAGGCCGTCGGCGTCGGGGGCGGGCGGCGACAGGTCGACGGCCGCGGCGCGCGACGCGCGCATCCACTCCCCCAGCCACCCGCGATCCGCATGGCCCGAGACTCGGACGGCGTCGACGGCGAGCGTCGCACCGTTGAGGTTGATCGGCTCGCCGGGCCCGCGCACGGCGATCACCTCGACGTCGTCGCGGCTGAGCAGCAGGGCGACCTCGCGACTGAGCGTGGGGCGGCCGAAGACGACGACGCGTTCGATGCGCCCGCCGAGGGTCGGTTCGCGCAGCAGCGCACGGTAGCCGTGGACGATCTGGCGGCCGAAGCGCGCGCCGCTGACGATCTCGGCGACCAGGGGGAAACCGCCCTCGTGCGCGAACTGCTCGGCGACGGCTCCGGCGTCCGCTCCCGCCACGACGATCGTGGGCGGGCCGGTCTCGATGCGGTGCGCGGCCTCGGTCTCGGGAGCGACGTCGGCGACGCCGATGCCTCCGCCTCCCTGGTAGAGGGCACCCGAGACGTCGTCCGTGGCGTCGCTGGGCACCTCCACCGCGCGGGATGCCGCCCGCTCGGCGAGCCATGTCGGCACAGCGCCGGCGAGGGGTTCGCGGAACGGGACGTTGAGGTGGACGGGGCCTGCTGCGCGCATCCCCTCGCCGAGCGAGGCGGCCAGCGCCTCGGCCGCCAGGGCGTCGAGAGCGGTGGTCTGCTCACCGGCGCCGTCGGCATCGAGCGCCTCGGGAACGGCCAGGTCGGCCTCGAACCGCACGGCCGGACGGAACAGCCCCGGCTGGCGGGTGGTCTGGTTCGCGCCGACGCCACGGAGCTCGGCGGGGCGGTCGGCGGTGACGAGCAGCAGGGGAACGCCCGCGTGATGCGCCTCGAGTGCCGCCGGAAGCAGGTTGGCGACGGCGGTGCCGGAGGTGCAGACGACGACCGCCGGCATCCCCGTCTCGCGGCCGAGGCCCAGCGCGGTGAACCCCGCGACCCGTTCGTCGATGCGCACGTGCAGGTGGATGAGGCCCGCGCGCTCCAGCTCGGCCGCGACCAGCGCGAGGGCCTGCGATCGCGAACCGGGGCTCACGACGATGTGCCGCACGCCGCGCGAGACGAGACCGGCGAGCAGAGCGGCCGCGGCGTCGGTCGCGGGGGCGGCAGCGCGCTCCTGGGCGTCGGTCGTGGAGGTCGGGGTCGCCGATGCGGTCGCGGGCACGCCGGGCTGACCGTTCTGCGGGGTCACGGCGGCTCAGCCGACGGCGCCGCGCTGACCGCGGGTGTCGTCGTCGCCCTTGCCGGAGGGGTCGTCAGGGTCGCTCGGCTTCTTCGGCGGCTGCGGGTCGTCGGCCTCGGAGTCGAGCTGCGCGAGCTCCTCCTCGAGACGACGGATCCGCTCGTCCTGCTCGGCGCGCGCCGACGCCGTCATGCGTCCGAGGAACTCGGGGTCGTCGTCAGGGGCCCGACGCACCACGGGCTTGCCCGCCGCGCGGCCTCGGCCGATGACGAACCACAGCACTCCACCGAGCACCGGCAACAGGATGACGATGGCCATCCACGCGCCCTTGCTCACCCCGCGGTGTCGAGAGGGAGGCTGCACGGCGCAGTCCACGATCGTGTAGACCCAGAAGACGGTCGCCACGAGCGCCAGGATGAGAAGCAACCGTGCCATGGACCGATTCTACGTGCGTCGGCTGGGCGACGGCCCGGAGACGGCGTCCGGTCTCCCACCGTCGAAGCACCCGCGGCAGAGGCACAGAGCGCGGTCGTAGACTGGCGGAATGCGCGCTCGTTCGGCCCTCGTCTACACGGTGCTGCGACTCCTCGCGTTCCTCGTGCCGCTCGGCATCCTGCTGCTGTTCCCGGTGTTCCAGGAGCTGCCGTGGCTCGCCGCGATCTTCGCGGCGCTGATCGGGTTCAGCCTGTCGCTGCTGTTCCTGCGTCGCCCCCTCGAGAACGTCACGGGCGGCCTCGCCGCGCGCCGCGCCGAACGCGGCACCACCGGCCGTCGCACGGGCGCCGAGGCCGACGCGGATGCCGAAGACGCGGCGCTCGACGCACCGCAGCGCCCGGCTGACCACGACGCGCGCTGATCTACCTCTGCGGTCCGGCTCGACGTGCGCCTCGCGGCGCGTGGGCTCGACGCGCCTCGGGCAGCTCGCGCACGAAGCAGCCGGGTACCCGTACTCGCGTGGTGAAAGTCGACGATTTGTAGGGTGAGCCTTCGGGCGATGTGTGACGGTGCGGCGTTAGATGGCTGCCTCCGCGCGCCGCCGTCCGCGCGACCCGGAGCCTTCTCACCCGTCGGGAGGCTGAGCTCTCTCAGGGCGCGGTGCCCTCTATCCGGTCTTTCCTATGCAGTGCGTCCTCCTTCGATTTCTTGCAGGCGAGTGCGCACCCGGACACCCTTCCTGCAGGACGGACACGACATGAACGACCGAGTGAGGAGCGCGCTCCCCGAGACAACTCCAGGCGGCCCGAGCGATGTGCAACGCCGCTTCGTCTTGACCACTGCCGCCTGGGCCGTGCCAGCCGTAGCGATGACGGTGGCCACGCCCGCATTCGCGGATTCCAACAACCGCGTGGCGAGCTTGTCCTCGCTGGACGATCAACTGCCGGCCGCCGGCGGTGCGCCCGTGAGCGCGATCGTGGTCGACAGCGATGGATCCCCGGTCGCCGGGCAAGCCGTCACATTCGCAGGCCCGGCCAGCGCCACTTTCTCACCACCCACCGCCACGTCGGATTCGGCCGGAGTAGCGACGACCACCGTGAATCTGAACGACACGTGGGCGGCGCCGGGCTCGACGGCGACGATCACCGCGATGGCGGGCAGCAGCAACATTTCCAAAGGGTTCATCGTTCTCGGAGCGAACGTGCTTGTGGCCGGGCAGGGGTACTCCTCCACTCTGTCGCAGGCGGAGCTCGCGTTTCCCTCACCTGTCACCCAGATCAGCGGGAGTTCCTGGAACAACGTTTCATTCTTCGTCGCTCTTCTCGCTGACGGCACCGTATGGACAAAGGGATCGAACAGCTCCGGCCAGCTCGGCGATGGCACGACGACGGATCGGGCCACCTGGGCGAAGGTCAACGGGCTTTCGACTGTGACGCAGATCGCACTCGGCCGAGAATCTGTTATGGCCCTACGGAGCAACGGCACGGTCATGAGATGGGGATTCGAGCCTTACGACACGGTGAGTTCTCCCAAGCAACAGCCGGGTCTGGCGAACGTCACGCAGATCGCACGCGGTCGCCGCACCGGATACGCCTTGCTGTCCGACGGGTCTGTGAAGGCGTGGGGAGCTAATGATTTCCACGCCGCCGGCACAGGCGGGACGGCGTGGCCCGGCCTGACACCCAAACAGGTCGTCGGTCTCAGTTCCGGGGTCGCGCAGATCGCCGCCGGAACGGTGTCCGGCTATGCGCGGATGACTGATGGCACCGGGCGCGCGTGGGGGTTCAACGACTACGGTCAGCTCGGCGACGGCACGACCACCGAACGAGCGACATCATCACCGGTACAGAGCCTGACGGGAATCGCTACTCAGATAACCGCGGAATCGGGCAACATGATCGTGCTGCGCTCCGACGGTTCCGTCCTGAGCTGCGGTTTCAACGACCATGATGGCGAACTCGGAAATGGCGCGAGCTCTCCCACGCAGAATCCGAACCTCGCCCCGGTGAGCGGTCTTGGCTCGGGCGTATCGGCCGTCGCGGCGACGATCGGGTCAGGATACGCTCTCATGGCTGACGGTTCGGTCAATGCCTGGGGCTTCAACGGAGCAGGGCAACTCGGCGACGGCACGACGACATCCCGTCTGGCACCCGCACCCATCAACATCCCCGACGGCCGAATAGTGACTCGACTCGGCGAGAGCTGTCCGCTCAGTTACACCACGTTCCTGATCACCAGCACCTCCTGAGGTCTGCGGCAAGAGAACGACCGCTTCTTTTCGAGAAGGTCGCGCGATGGGGAGAAACGGACGGCGAGCTTGCTTCGCCGTCCGTTCTCATCGCGCGGTCGGCGCGCGAGCGCACGTGCACCGCACGGTCAGCCGGCGAGCGCCCAGAACAGCAGCGCGCCGTAGGCGACCGACGTGAGGCTCGTCACCTGCAGCGCCGTGATGAGCTCGCGCGGGGTGCGAGCCGTCCACACGATGAGGATCGCCGAGAGACCGCCGAGCAGCGCCAGCAGGGTGAGCCAGGCGATCGGGTAGACCATGGCGAGGAAGACCGCGATCGCGAACGGCACGAGCACGAAGAGGGTGAAGAGCACCTTCGTCGCCGGGCGGCCGATCAGCACCGACAGCGTGCGCTTGCCGGCGAGGCGGTCCTGGTCGATGTCGCGCAGGTTGTTGGCGAGCAGCACCGCGCACGCGAGCAGGCCCGCGGCGACCGCGCCGAACCACGCCTCCTGCGGCAGCGACTGCACCTGCAGCCAGGTCGTGCCGAGGGTGGCGACGAGCCCGAAGAAGACGAAGACGAACAGCTCACCCATGGCGTTGTAGCCGTACGGGCGCTTGCCGCCGGTGTAGAACCAGGCGGCGACGATGCAGACGGCGCCCACCAGAAGGAGCCACCACTGCCCCGTGCGGACGACGAGGGCGAGACCGATGACCGCCGCGAGCGCGAAGAACGCCAACGCGACGACGAGCACCGTGCGCGGCTTCGCCTTCTTGCCACCGGTCAGGCGTCCGGGCCCCACCCGCACGTCGTCGGTGCCGCGGATGCCGTCGGAGTAGTCGTTGGCGTAGTTGACGCCGATCTGCAGGGCGAACGCCACGGCGAGACACGCGAGCGCGATCACCCAGTGGAGCTGGTCGTCGACGAGTGTCGCCGCGCCCGTGCCGATGAGCACCGGAGTGATCGCGAGGGGCAGAGTCCGCAGGCGCGCCGCGGCGATCCAGTCGCGCGCGGTCGCCGGGGAGACGGCCTGCGGCGCACCGCCCTTCGGCTTCTGCGGGTTGCCGCCGGGGCGACGCTTCTTGGTCGGGGTCGAACGCTTACGAGAGGGTGCTGCCACGGAGGGTCATCCTATGCCCGCGGGTTCTGCGCGAGCGTGTCGCGCAGCGTCGCCCGGTCGGGCTTGCCTGACGCGAGGGTGGGCATCTCATCGACGGCCACCACGCGTGCCGGACGCGCGGGAGCACCCACCGCCCGGGCCACGGCCTCACGCACGGCGGTGAGCACGGTCGGCTCGTCGGCAGCGGCGAGCCCGGGCACCACGACGGCGGATCCCTGGCCCCACGCGGCATCCGGAATCGGCACCACCACGGCGGACGCCAGGCCCGGGATGCCACGGACGGCGGCCTCGACCCGGTCGAGCGACACGTTCACGCCGCCCGAGACGATGACGTTGTCGAGACGTCCGGTCACGTGCAGCACGCCGTCGACGATCTCGCCCCCGTCGCCCGTGCGGTACCAGCGCGTGCCGTCGGCGTCGACGGGGAAGACGGATGCCGTGCGCGCGGGGTCGCCGAGATACCCCTCGGCGAGCGTCGGGCCCGACAGCTGCACCTCGCCGTCGATCAGGCGCATGCCGACGCCGTCGAGCGGAACGCCGTCGTAGACGCAGCCGCCGCTGGTCTCGCTCGAGCCGTAGGTGCGCACGATGCGGACGCCGGCCGCCTCCGCGCGCTCGCGTACCGCGGGCGCGAGCGCCTGGCCGCCGATCAGGATGGCCTCGAACGAGCGCAGCGCGCGGGCGACGTCGGCATCGTGCTCGGCGGCATCCAAAAGCCTCTGCAACTGCGCGGGGACGAGTGAGGTGAAGCTCGGCACGCGTGCGCCGTCGACATGGGATGCCATGCCGAGAGCGGCCGCGGCGAACGGCTCGGGACGGAAGGGGCCGGCGACGATCGCCGGTTCGCGATCGGCGAGGAGCGCCCGCACGATGACCTGGACGCCCGCGACGTAGGCAGCGGGGACGGCGAGCAGCCACGCGCCCTCGCCGAGGCGCGCGGCCGTGGCGTAGGCGCTGCTGATGAGCGCGTTGCGGCTGAGCACGACGGATTTCGGCACGCCGGTCGAACCCGAGGTGGTCACCACGGCGGCTGTTCCCGCGGGCGCCTCGTCGGGCAGATCGGCTCCGCCCAGGGCGACCGCCGGACCCGCGCCGAGGACGGCGGCCCGCAGCGCCCGCACGACGTCGCGCGGATCACCGGATGCCGCGGGCGCGAGCCTCATGCGCCGAGGCCGCTCAGAAGTGCCACGGCACGCCCGACCAGTCGGGGTCGCGCTTTTCGAGGAACGAGTCGCGGCCCTCCGCGGCTTCGTCCGTGCCGTAGGCGAGGCGCGTGGCCTCACCGGCGAAGAGCTGCTGACCCACCAGGCCGTCGTCGACGGCGTTGAAGGCGTACTTCAGCATGCGGATCGCCGTGGGTGACTTCGTGAGGATGGTGCGGGCCATCGCGAGGGCCTCGCGCTCGAGGTCGACGTGCGGCACGACGCGGTTGACGGCGCCCATCTCGTACGCGCGCTCGGCGGAGTACTCCTCGGCCAGGAAGAAGATCTCGCGCGCGAACTTCTGCCCGATCTGACGGGCGAAGTACGCGGAGCCGTACCCGGCGTCGAAGGAGCCGACATCGGCATCGGTCTGTTTGAAACGGCCGTGCTCGGCGCTCGCGATGGACAGGTCGCAGACGACGTTCAGCGAGTGTCCCCCACCCGCGGCCCAGCCGGGGACCACGGCGATGACGACCTTCGGCATGAAGCGGATGAGGCGCTGCACCTCGAGGATGTGCAGGCGCCCCGCGCGGCCCGGATCGTGCACCGCGGTCTCGTCGTGCGAGTACTTGTAGCCGTCGCGTCCGCGGATCCTCTGGTCGCCGCCGGAGCAGAAGGCCCACCCGCCGTCCTTCGGGCTGGGCCCGTTACCGGTGAGCAGCACGACGCCGATGCGGTGGTCCTGTCGCGCGATGTCGAGAGCGCGGTAGAGCTCGTCGACCGTGTGCGGCCGGAAGGCGTTGCGCACCTCCGGACGGTCGAAGGCGATGCGGGCGATGCGCCCGTCGTGGGTGACGTGGGCGGTGATGTCGGTGTAGTCCGCGGCGCCGGGCGCCAGGGTCCACTCCGCGGGGTCGAACAGCTCGGAGACGGTCACCCGATCAGCCTAGATCGCGGTCGACGTGTGAGGACCGCCACGCGTCGCCGTGCCGCGGGGGTCTCTGACGCGCCGTCTCGCCGGATCCATCGACGCGGGCGCCGCGTGCGCATAGCCTGGACGCCCCCGACGATGGGAATGAGCATGGCGAAGAAGATGTCGGTCCTCGGCCGGATCCGCGAGTACTTCGTGGGCGCGCCACCGTCGCACGAGGATGCCGAACAGGCGCGCCAGTCGGCGTTGCGTCAGGCGAGCACGAACAGGTATCGGGGTGAGGCCGAGCGGTTCACGTCGGGCGGCGGAGGAAGCGGGTCGATCTGACCCCTGCCGCCCCGAACCCGTCCTTCGACGGTCGCGACGGTGGCCCGGCTCAGGCGTTCTTGCCGTCGCGCCAGGTGAGCCAGCGCTCGATGAGCGAGTAGTCCCAGTCGGGACCCGAGAAGCCGAGCGTGAACAGACGGGTGCCTGCGTCGTAGAGGGCGTCGGCGACGGACTCGTCGCGGTCTTTGAGCTCGTTCGAGACGACGAGACCCGACAGATCGCGCCCCTCGGTGCCGGCCCAGTTCTCGATCACGCCGAGCTTGTGCGGCAGCTCGTCGGGGGTGACGAAGCTGTGCCAGATGTCGGCCTGACGGGCGACGATGCGGAGGGTCTTCTGCTCGCCCTTGCCGCCGATCATGACGGGGATCTTGCGAGTGGGCGCGGGGTTGAGCTTCCCCCATCGCTCGACGACGCGGTCGAGGTCGGTCGCGAGCGCGTTCAGACGGGATCCTGCGGTGCCGAAGTCGTAGCCGTACTCGTCGTAGTCGCGCTGGAACCAGCCCGACCCGGTGCCGAAGATAAAGCGGCCGGTGTCGCCGCCCTTCTTGCTGATGTGGTCGATCGTGCGGGCCATGTCGGCCTGCAGGTCGGCACCGCGATAGCTGTTGCAGTTGACCAACGCCCCGAACTCGACGCGCTCGGTCTGCTCGGCCCACGCCGCCAGCATCGTCCACGACTCGAAGTGCTCGCCGTCGGGGTCGCCGTACAGGGGGAAGAAGTGATCCCAATTGAACAGGATGTCGACCCCCATCTCTTCGAGACGGAAGACGGCGTCGCGGATGTCGGAGTACTGCACGTGCTGCGGCTGGATCTGGACGCCGAGCCGGACCGGGGTGTCGAGGAGCATGCGGCAAGCCTATTCCGGCCCTCCGACACCCGGGCCAGGATGGGGGGATGAGCTCCATGCCCCTCCCCCCGCTCGCCGACGTGCTCGCGACGGCGCGGGTCGTCGCCCTCCCCCTCGCGGTGCGTTTCCGCGGAGTCACGACGCGCGAGGCCGTCGTCTTCGAGGGGCCGCGCGGATGGACGGAGTTCTCCCCGTTCCTCGAGTACGACGACGCGGAGGCGGCGACCTGGCTCGCCGGCTCTTTCGACTTCGGATGGAACCCCGCACCGCCGGCGCTGCGCGAGACCGTCGCGGTCAACGCCACGATGCCCGCCGTCGCGGCATCCGAGGTTCCTCGCATCCTGGCTCGGTACGACGGATGCCGCACGGTCAAGGTGAAGGTGGCCGAGGCGGGGCAGACCCTCGCCGACGATGTCGCGAGAGTGCGGGCGGTCCGCGAGGCGGTGGGCCCCGAGGGGCGCGTGCGCGTCGACGCCAACGCCGCGTGGAACCTCGACGAGGCGGAACGGGCCGTGCACGCCCTCGCCGAGTTCGACCTGGAGTACGTCGAACAGCCGTGCGCCGAGATCGATGAGCTCGCCCAGCTGCGCGAGCGCATCGCCTATCTCGACATCCCCGTCGCCGCCGACGAGAGCGTGCGCAAGGCCGTCGACCCGCTGCGGGTCGCCCGTGCGGGGGCGGCCGACCTGCTGGTGATCAAGGCGCAGCCCCTCGGCGGCGTGCACGCCGCGCTCGACATCGTGGCGCGGGCGGGGCTGCCCGCGGTTGTCTCCAGCGCCCTCGACACCTCGATCGGGCTGGCGATGGGCGCGACGCTGGCGGCGGCGCTGCCCGGCCTCGATTACGACTGCGGTCTGGGCACCGCGTCGTTGTTCACGACCGACGTCGTGGCATCCCCCCTGGTCGCGCGCGAAGGCGTCCTGACACTCGACCGCCCCCGGCCGTCGTCCGCGGAGCTCGACCGCGTGAGCGCCGCCGACGACCGCCGCGACTGGTGGCTCGAGCGCCTGCGCCGCTGTCACACGCTGCTGGAGCGCACGGCGAGATGAGCTGTCGGCTCGGGCGCACCCGGGTGCCGCGCTCGGCGGGCATCACTCGAGGATGAGCCCGACCACCTGCGACAACCGCTCGGCGAGCCCCGACCGGGACTCCGCCGGCGCCTGACGGGTGAGGAGCGCCGTCTCGGAGGTGGAGATCCAGACCGAGAGCAGCAGCTCCGTCGCGACGTCCGCCGGCAGCCGCAGCGACAGTCCGCGTGCGTCGGCGATGTCGCGCACGAGCTGCGTGACGCTCTCGCCCAGACCCCGGTTGAGGGCGAGATACGCCTCGGCGAAGCCCGGGTTGCGCAGGGCCTGCAGACGCGTCTCTGCACCCAGGAGCACGTCGAGCCGGTCTTCCCCGGTCGCCTCGAGCACCTCCTGCACCAGCTGCATGACGTCGCCCGCCGTCTCGAGGCCGCGATCCTCGATGGACGTCACGCGCTCGCGCACCGCCGCGATGGTGGTCTCGGCCGATCGCGCGCAGAGCGCCAGGAAGAGCTCCTCTTTCGAGGCGAAGTTCGAGTAGAAGGCGCCGCGGGTGAATCCGGCGCGCTCGCACACGGCCTCGACGGACGCCGCGTCGATGCCGACCTCGGCGAACATCTCCGCGGCCGCGTCCATCAGACGGGTACGCGTGTTCTCGCGCCGACGCGATGGGGCGATGTCGGTCATCCGCGACCTCCTGTTCACGGGATGGATCCAGGTTCGATCCTCCCTTACCGCACTACGATACATTGATGTATCCGATACGGTGATGTATCGACCCGTTCACCGATCGTGGGAGCCGCCGTGTCGACATACCTCTACAGCCTGGGTCGCTGGTCGTTCCGCCACCCGTGGCGGGTGGTGACCGCCTGGTTGCTCATCGTCGTCATCGCCGGGGGTGGGGTCGCGCTCTTCGCCAAGGGCACCGACAACACCTTCACGATCCCTGGAACGGAGTCGCAGGCCGGCCTCGAGATGCTGGAGCGCACGTTCCCCCAGGTCAGCGGCGCGAGCGCCGAGATCATCGTGGTCGCGGCCGACGGCGCGAGCGTGCGCGAGCAGGCCTACCAGCAGGCCATCGCCACGACGACCGCCGACATCGCGAAGCTCGACTTCGTCGAGGCCGTCACCGACCCGTACGACGCGCGCATCGCCGGCGGCGTCGCCGACGACGATCGCGCCGCCATCGTGCGCATCCAGTTCTCCGGCGAGGCGACGGCCGTGCCGCAGGCCACCGAAGACGGCCTGCGCGAAGCGGCGACCGCGCTCGGATCGGCGCTGCCGACGGGATCGCAGGCCGTGCTGGGCGGCCAACTGTTCGCGACCGAGATCCCCGGCGCCTCCCTCACCGAGGCGCTCGGCGTTCTGATCGCCGCGCTCGTGCTCATGGTGACGTTCCGCTCGTTCCTGGTGGCCGGCATGCCGCTGGCCACCGCGATCCTCGGCGTGGCGCTCTCGGTCGGGCTCATCTTCATCGCGACGGGGTTCGCGACCGTGTCGGCGACGACGCCGCTGTTGGCGGTCATGCTGGGTTTGGCGGTCGGCATCGACTACGCCCTCTTCATCGTGTCGCGACATCAAGACCAGACGAGAGCCGGGATGGACCCCGAGGAGTCCACCGCGCGCGCGGTGGGCACGGCCGGTTCGGCCGTCGTCTTCGCGGGGATCACGGTGTTGATCGCCCTCATCGGTCTCGGTTTCGCCGGCATCCCGTTCCTGACGACCATGGGCATCGCCGCCTCCGTCGCCGTCGCGATCGCCGTGTGCGTCGGCCTGACGCTCACCCCGGCGCTACTCGGCTTCGCCGGTCGCCGCGTGGTGGGGTGGGGTCACACGCGCCCGCGTTCGTCGCGTCGCCGCCGCGAGATGTCGGCGCAAGAAGACGCCGACGCTCTCGCCGAAGCCGCCCGGGAGCGCGAGGCGAAGGCCGCGGCCTCGGCCGCGCGGGCCGAACGCAACGGTCCCGCGAAGCGGTGGGTCGGTCTGGTGACCCGGCACCCGGTGGTCACGACCGTCGCCGTTGTCGCGATCCTGGGCACGACCGCCATCCCCGCCGCGTCGCTGGCGCTGACGCTGCCGAACGCCGGGCAGCTACCCGAGGGCGACGAGGCGCGCGTCGCGTACGAACTCACCGACGAGTACTTCGGCCCGGGCGCGAACGGTCCGCTCATCATGACCGGAACGATCGTCACCTCGAACGACCCGTTGACGCTCATGACCGACATCGGCGACGAGATCGCCAAGATCCCCGGTGTGGCCGAGGTCGCCCTGGCGACGCCGAACGAGACGGCCGACACGGGCATCGTGCAGATCGTGCCAGAGACCGCTCCCGACGACCCTCGCACGGCCGACCTCGTCCGCGAACTCCGGGCGCAAGAGAACCGGCTGTTCGACGAGTTCGGCGTGCGGCTGCTCGTCACCGGATACACCGCCGTGACCATCGACATCTCCGATCAGCTCGGGGCGGCACTGCTGCCGTTCGGCCTCTTCGTGGTGGGGCTGTCACTCGTGTTGCTGATGGTCGTGTTCCGCTCGATCTGGGTGCCGCTCACCGCCGCCGGGGGCTACCTGCTGTCGGTCGCCGCCTCGTTCGGCGTCGTGGCCGCCGTGTTCGAGTGGGGCTGGTTCGCCGACGCCCTGCACGTGGCGAAGGTCGGGCCCATCATCAGCTTCATGCCGATCGTCGTCATGGGCGTGCTGTTCGGCTTGGCGATGGATTATCAGGTGTTCCTCGTCTCGCGCATGCGTGAAGACTTCGTGCACGCCGACCGCGAGGGCCGAACGCCGCGCGAGGTGGCTCTCGGCGCCGTCCGCAGTGGCTTCGCGGCATCCGCCCGCGTCGTCGTCGCGGCCGCCGTGATCATGTTCGCCGTGTTCGTGGCGTTCGTTCCCGAGGGCGACTCGAGCCTCAAGCCGATCGCCCTGGGCTTGGCCGTGGGCGTCGCGGTCGATGCGTTCCTCGTGCGTATGACGCTCGTCCCCGCCATCCTCGCGCTGCTCGGCGCGAAGGCGTGGTGGATGCCGCGCTGGCTCGACCGCCTGCTGCCCAAGCTCGATGTCGAGGGCGAGGCCGTCGAACGCGAGGTGCGCCTGGCGGACTGGCCGTCGGAACCCGACATGGCCATCGCCGCCGACGACCTGCGCACCACGGTCCCCTCCGACGCCGCGCAGCCTGTGTTCCGCGACGTGACGCTGCGCGTCGGCGTCGGCGGCACGTTGCTCGTGACGGGTGAGACGCGCACCACGCGCACTCTTCTCTTGGCCCTCGCCGGTCGCCTGTCCGAGATCGAGGGCAATCTGCGCGTCGACGGATCGCTGGTGCCCGAGCGCGCCGGCGCCGTGCGCGCCCGCGTCGGCGTCGCCCTGCTCGACGACCCCTCGACCGCCGAGGCGGAGGTCGCCCAGGCCATCGCGCGCGGAACGCGCATCGTGGTCGTCTCCGATATCGACCGCCTCGACGACGACGCCCGAGACGACGTCGCCCGGGTGCTGCGTCGTGCGGCACTCGAGGCGCACGAACGGTCCGACGACGCCTCCTCGCCCATGACGCTGGTGGTGTCGGCCCGCGACGAGCGCCGCGCGCTCGCGCTGCTCGCCGAGGCCCAGCGCCCCGATGTCCAGTCGCTCGCGTTGCCCACCCCGCGTCGGCACCAGCCCGAACCCGAAACCTTCGCCGATCTCTCCGAGGTGTTCGCATGACACTCCCCGTCGAGCGCTCCCGCTCGCGCCGCCCCGTCACCTGGCTGACGCTCATCGGCGTGCTCCTGCTCCCCGCCGTCATCGGCGGCATCCTGGTCGGTGCGCTCTACGACCCCACCGACCGTCTCGACAACATCACCGCCGCGATCGTCAACGACGACAAGGCCGTCGAATTGAACGGTCAACCCGTGCCGCTCGGACGACAGTTGACCGGCGGCCTCGTCAAGGGCGCCTCCGATCAGCCGAGCAACATCGACTGGGTCATTTCGAACGATGAAGACGCCGCGGCGGGCCTCGCCGACGGCACCTACACCGCCGTCGTGACCATCCCCGAGAACTTCACGGCCGCCTCCCTCTCGACCCGGCCGGGTGAGACCCCCGAGAAGGCGACCATCGACGTGCAGACGGCTCCCGGCGCGCGGGTCGTCGACGGTGCCATCACCGCCACCCTCGCGTCCACCGCGTCGAGCGTCTACGGCAGTGAGCTGTCGTCGCAGTACCTCAAGAACGTGTTCCTGGGATTCACGTCGCTCAGCGACCAGCTCGGGCAGGCGGCGAGCGGAGCGCATCAGCTCGCCGACGGCGCGCGTCAGGCCGCCGACGGGGCCACCGGCCTGAGTGACGGACTCGGGCAGCTGTCGAGCGGCGCGACCGGCCTGGCCGACGGCGCCTCGCAGCTCGCCGCGGGCGCGGGGCCGCTCGCCGACGGCGCGAGTCAGCTCGCGACGGGAGCGGGCGCGCTGGCGGGCGGCACGCGCGAAGCGGCGGCGGGTGTCGACAAGCTCGCCGCGGGCGCCGACGGCATCGCCGCGGGCAATCAGCAGCTCGCCACGCAGGTCAACGGCCTCGCCGATCGGATTCCTCCGCAGTTCGCCACAGACGCCGAGAAGCTCGCGCAAGCCGCGCCGCAGGTGAACACCGCGTTGGTCGACGCGGCAGCGGCCCTGCGAAAGGCGGCCGAGGAGTGCACCGGCACCCCCGAGCAATGCCAGGTGCTGCGCGACGCCTCGACCAAGGCCGACGAAGCACTCCCCCAGGCGACGCAGACCGTGACCCGCATCGGTGACCTCGCCGGTCAGGCGGCGCAGCTCCCGGCCGGCATCCGCGCCATCGCCGACGCCAACCAGCAGCTCGCCGACGGCTCCACCGGTCTCGCCGGCGGAGCCCGCGAAGCGGCAGCCGGTCTGGGCACGATCGCCGGCGGCATCGACGGGCTCGCCGGAGGTGCGACGCAGCTCGCCGACGGCGCACGCCAGTTCGGCACCGGGGCGGCGGCGCTGTCATCCGGGGCCGGGCAGCTGGCATCCGGGGCATCGGACGCCGAGACGGGTGCGGCCCAACTGGCCGACGGCGTCGGTCAGGTGGCATCCGGAACCTCGTCGCTCGCGGACGGTCTCGACACCGCCGTCGCACAACTACCGACCTATACCGACGCGCAGGCGACGACCCTCGCCGATGTCGTCGCGGATCCCGTGTCGGCGACCGGCGTGAGCACCTCCCTGTTCGGCCTCGCGGCCGTCCCCCTGCTGGCCATGGCGGTGCTCTGGTTCGGTGGGCTGGCGTCGTTCGTGGCCTTCCAAGCGGTGTCGGCGCGCGCTCTCACCAGCCGACGTCCCTCCGCGCTCATCGCAATGCGCGGGTACCTGCCAGCGGCAGGCGTCGGGGCGGCGCAGGGCCTTCTGGTCGCGGCCGTGGTGCAAGTGGCATCCCGCTACGACTGGGGCGACTGGGCGCTCTTCGCCCTCATCTGCATCGCCGCGGGCATCGCCTTCGCCGCCGTGCATCAGGCGCTGGTGGCCGTGTTCGGTGGAGCCGGCCGCTGGGTCGCTGCGGTGATCGGAGCGTTGGCGCTGGGAGCGACGATCGTGTCGACGGTGCCGCCCGCCCTGGCGGCCGTCGCCGCGCTGATGCCCACCGCCCCGGTGTACGACGCGATGCTCGGCGCCCTGTCGTCGTCCGGAGGCGTCGCCGCGGGGGTCGTCGGGCTGGTGGTGTGGGCGTTGCTGGCGCTGATCGTCACGACGCTGATCGTGGCGCGGCGCCGCACGACGTCCGCCAAGGCCGCCACCCAGCCCGCGTGAGCCTGGCGCGGCGCCGCACGACGTCCGCCAAGGCCGCCACCCAGCCCGCGTGAGCCTGGAGCGGCGCCGCACGACGTCCGCGAAGGGCCGCCACCGAGACCGCGTGATCGTGGCGGGTCGCCGCACGACGTCTACGACGGCCGCCACCCGGCCCGCGTGAGCCTGGCGCGGCGCCGCACGACGCCTACGACGGCCGCCACCCGGCCCGCGTGAGGTCGGGCGGCATCACGCCGCGATCATCCGTCGGGCGTGGGCGACACGCGGCACACCGCTTACGCACAGGGCACGCCCGGGCCACGCCCAGCGCCCCGCGCCCCGCACCCCGCGAACAGCCACGCCCGATGCACGATCACGCCCCCACCCCGCGCCCCGCGAACAGCCACGCCCGATGCACGACCACGCCCCGGCGCCCCGCCCCGCCCGAACGGCCACGCCCGATGCGTGACCGCGCCCCGCGCGGCGCCCCGCTCACGAAGAGGGCCCGCCCGGCGGCAGCCGGACGGGCCCTCTCGGGAACGCACCGCCTTACGTCGTCAGGCCGCTGTAGGCGTGCAGCCCCTTGAAGAACACGTTGACGATGGTGAAGTTGAACAGCACGGCGGTGAAGCCGATGATCGACAGCCAGGCCGAGCGGGTACCGCGCCACCCGCGCGTCGCACGCGCGTGGATGTAGCCGGCGTACAGCACCCAGATGACGAAGGTCCAGACTTCCTTGGTATCGAAGCCCCAGAAGCGACCCCATGCGTCGTTCGCCCAGATGGATCCGGCGATGAGGGTGAAGGTCCAGAAGATGAAGCCCACGATGGCGAAGCGGTAGGCGAGCGATTCCAGCGCGTCGGCGTTCGGCACCGTGCGCAGGAAGCTGCGCTTCGGCTCGGCATCCGCCGGCGCCTCGGCGAGCTTGCGCTCACGACGCGTCTGAATCAGCTGCACCACCGACAGGCCGAACGCCAGGGCGAACAGCGCCGTCGCGAGGCTCGCGACGAACACGTGCACGACGAGCCACACCGACTTCAACGGGTCGGCCAGCGGCACCACCTCGACGTGGAAGGCGAGCGTCGCCCCGCCCAGCAGCAGCACCGCCAGGCCTGTCATGAGCGAGCCGAGGAAGCGCAGGTCGTAGCGCGTCAGCACCGCGAGGTAGACGGCGACGATTAGCAGCAGACCCGTGAGCGCGAACTCGTACATGTTCGACCACGGCACGCGCTCGGCGGCGATGCCGCGCAGCACCGTCGCGACCAGATGGAACACGAACCCGAGCGCCGTCAGCACCGTACCCAGTCGGGCCCATAGGTACCGGGGCTTCGAGGCCACGGATGCCGAAGACCCGGTGCCGGCCGAGATCACTCCCCCGCCGCCCGCGGTGACGAGCTCGCGTGCGACGACCTCGTCTTTCGCCTTCAGCGCGAGGTCGGAGCGGCGCGCCAGGTCGATCGCGTAGGCGATGAACGCGAGCACGTAGATCGCGACCGCCGTCCACACCAGGAGGAGGGAGATCTCATCGAGGAGAAGCGGGTCGGTTCCGGGCATGGTCTCAGTCTACTTTTCCGGTCTCGGGGTGGCTCTGGGGAGGGAGGGCGGCGCCGTGCTTCTCGGCGAGCTGCTCGACGGCGGCTGCGAGGGTCGGGTCTTCACCGCGGGCGAGGCCGGCGTACTCGATGCGCACGCCTCCCGCGTCGGGCGTCGCCTTGACCCACATGCGTCGGCGGGGCACGAAGAGCGCGGCGAGCAGGCCGAACAGGGCGAGCAGGGCGAAGGCGAGCACCCAGGGACCGGCCAGATCGCGGTGGATGGAGAGTGATGCAAAACGCTTGACCGAACCGTCGTAGCCCGAGGCCCCCGCCGGCGCCTCGTTCTCGAACGTGATCGTGCCGAGGCCGTTGGGGAGATCCTCGGTCTGGCCCGGCATCAGCTGGATCGCCGGATTGCCGCTGTCGCCGCCCGCGATCTGCGTCATGCCCGACGGGTCGAGGGTGTACACCGAGCGGGGCGTCCCGTCGTCGATGCCCAGGTCGCCCTCGTAGACGCGCAACGTCAGCACGGGGTACTCGAGATCGCCATAGGTCGAGGTGAGGGCGCCCGAGGGCAGCACGTCCATCGTCGGGTAGAAGAACCCGAGCAGCCCGAGTTGTTGCGGCAACCCGTCGGCCACCTTGATGACCCCGAGCGAGGTCATGTTGGCATCCTGGGGCAGGAACGCGACCGAGTCGTGGAACACCTCGCGCCCGTCGGCGTCTCGGATCGTCACGGTCGGGGCGTAGCCGTTGCCGAGCAGATACACGCGATCGCCCTGCACGTCGAGCGGGTGGTTGACGCGCACCTCGCCGTCCTGCGGATCGGCGCCCGGCGCCTGGGTCGTCACGTGCGCGACGAAGTCACCGGCCTGGCCGGAGCCGGGCTGGCCCGGCGGCACGTACGTCACGTCGAACTGGTCGAGCGTCATCGAGTAGGGCGAGAGGGTGTCGCCGTTGACGAAGCGGCCGGGGTTGAACGAGGAGTAGTCGAGCAGGCTGTTTGCGAACGCCTGGCCCTCGACGAGCACGCGCTGGCCGGTGTAGGTGAAGCCGCCGCCCACGCCCACCGCGATGAGCACACCGACGAGGGCGGCGTGGAACACGAGGTTGCCCGTCTCGCGCAGGTACCCGCGCTCCGCCGATACCGAGTAGCTGCCCCGCGCGTCGTAGCGCGCGACGCGGTAACCGCTCTTGCGCAGCTGCGCCGCGGCCGTGTCGACGGCGGCCGCCGCCGTGGCATCCGCCTCGCCGTCCACCGCGATCGTGCGGCTGCGGTGATCGTCGAGGCGCGACAGCCGCGCGGGCGTGCGCGGCGGCTGCGAGCGCAGGGCCTTCCAATGGTGCTTCGTGCGCGGCAGCACGCACCCGATCAGCGAGATGAACAGCAGCAGATAGATGGCCGAGAACCACGGCGAGGTGTACACGTCGAACAGGCTGAGCTTGTCGAGCACCGGCGCGAGATCGGGGTTGTCGGTGAAGTACTGCGTGACGCCGTTGGGATCGGCGCTGCGCTGCGGCACGAGCGAGCCCGGAACCGCGGCGATCGCGAGCAGCAGCAGCAGCACGAGGGCGGTGCGCATCGAGGTGAGCTGTCGCCAGCCCCAGCGCGCCCAGCCGATGACACCGAGGCGCGGTTGCGTGATCTCGTCGGAATCGGATGCCGGAGACGAGTCCGCGTGGTCGGAGGGACGCAGCACGCCGTCAGAGGGGGAGTTCGACACCGCTCATCACCCCCTGCAGCGACGACATCCAGGCACCCCAGACGCCGGTGACCATCGCGAGACCGAGCACCACGAGCAGCAGGCCGCCCACGATGTTCACCACCCGGATGTGGCGACGGATGAACGCGACCGAGCGCGTCGCCCACCCGAAGCCGAGGGCGAGAAGAAGGAACGGGATGCCGAGCCCCAGCGAATACGCCAACCCGAGCAGCGCGGCGCGGCCGGGGTCGCCGAGGTTGTACGACACCGAGATGATCGCCGCCAGCGTGGGTCCGATGCAGGGCGTCCAGCCGATGCCGAGGGCGATGCCCAGCAGCGGCGCGCCCACCAGGCCGAGGTTGCCCTTGGCCTGCAGCCGCACGGAGCGCTGGGCGATGCCGAACAGCCCGATGAACACGAGGCCCATGAGGATGATGACGACGCCGAGCACGCGCGTGATCACGTCGCCGTAGCGGATGAAGAAGGCGCCGGCCGTTCCGCCGAGCGCGTTGACGGCCATGAACACCACGGTGAAGCCGGCGATGAACAGCAGGGTCCCGCCCAGCAGCCGCCCGCGTCCCGGGGCGGATGCCGAGGCCCCGCGCGGCGCGACGGCACCACCGATGTAGCCGAGGTAGCCCGGCACGAGGGGCAGGACGCACGGCGACAGGAACGAGATGAGACCGGCGGCCAGGGCGACGGGGATAGCGATCCACAGCGCCCCGTCGAACACGAGCGCGCCCGGATTCACGCCTCCTCCGCGACCAGGGTGCGGACGATCGCCTCGAGGATCGACGCCTCGGGCAGCTCGCCCACGATACGGGCGGCGACGCGGCCCTGTTTGTCGAGCACCAGCGTCGTGGGGGTGGCGTTGATGGGGGTCTTGTCGGCGAACGCCAGCTTGAGCTCGGCGTCGTTCACGGCCAACGCACTCGGGTACGAGACGCCGTGGTCGCGCGCGAACGACTGGGCGGTCGACGCCTGGTCGTAGGTGTTGACGCCGAGGAACGCGACGTCCTGGCCTTGGAAGCTCTGGTACGCCTGCTCGAGACGCGGGGCCTCGATGATGCACGGACCGCAGGTCGCGTACCAGAAATTCACCACCAGCACCCTGCCGGCGTAGTCGGCGCTCGACACCGCATCACCGTTGTCGAGCGTGCCGGCGAAGTCGACGGGCTCGCCACGGTTCTCGGCAGGGATCTCCGCGGTCTGGAACCCGTTCGCGGCGATGTAACCCTTGTTGTCGCCTTCGCGATACTGCGCGGCGAGCGGGTCTTCCGAGCACGCGGCCAGACCCACGACGAGGGCGGCCGCGGCGAGGACGGACCCCGCGGCGGTAAGGATTCGGCGCATCACACGGCTCCTACGTCGACGGCTCCGGCGGTGCTCGCCGGCTCGGCGTACGCCACCTCGACCCAGCGCGTCGAGCCGTCGGCGCCGTCTCGCCGTTCGAAGCTCGTCACGCTCGACAGCGCGCACCGGCGCTTGCGGGGATCGTGGCGGGTGGGTTGGCGGGAGAGGGCGAGGTGGGTCACCCAGATCGGGAGCTGGTGCGAGACGACGACCACATCTCCCGAGGGGATCCGCTCCCAGGCGTCGGTCATGGCATCCGTCATCCGCGCGACGATGCGCTCGTACGGCTCGCCCCAGCTGGGCACGGCCGGGCGGCTCAGGTGACGCCAGTTCAGGGGGTTCGCCAGCGCCTGCTTCATGCGCCGCCCCTCGAAGACATTGGTGGGCTCGATCACGCGATCGTCGATGTACGCCTCGACACCGAACAGCTCGGTGAAGGGCTCCGACGACTCGCGCGTGCGCTGCAGCGGCGACACGACGAGCGCTCCGACCGGCCGGTCGAGGCCCTGCACGTACTCGGCGGCCTGACGGGCCATGCGACGGCCGTCGACGCTGAGACCGAATCCGGGGAGCCGACCGTAGAGCACGCGACGGGGGTTGTGAACCTCTCCGTGGCGCACGAGATGAAGGCGATCGGCGGGCACGATCCCAGTCTAGGCGCGGGTTCTGTGGTCTGACTGAGTCCGGATGCCGGTTGCCTCGACGTGGAGATAACCGCCCGGGTCAGGCATCCTTGCGCGCGGCGAGGAGCGATCGGATGCGGTTGTAGAGGAAAAGCGCCACCCCGATCCCGACCGCGGCGATGACCACGTACTGCAGGATCGAGGCGTACTCCTCGACGACGTGCCAGTTCTCGCCCAGCAGGTAGCCCGACAGCACGAAGATGGTGTTCCAGATGAGGCTGCCGGCGCCGGTGAGCAGGCCGAAGCGCCACATGGGCATCTTCGACACGCCCGCGGGAATCGAGATGAGGCTGCGGAAGATCGGGATCATGCGCCCGAAGAACACGGCCTTGCCGCCGTGGCGCTCGAACCAGGCCACCGTGCGGTCGACGTCTTCGGGGTGCAGCAGCGGCATCTTCGCGGCGAAGGCGCGCAGGCGCGCGGCCCCCAGCCAGCGGCCGAGGCCGTAGAGCATGAACGCTCCGACGACCGAGCCGATCGTCGTCCACAGCAGTGCCTCGAACAGCGTGAACGACCCGCGGCTCGCGGTCAGCCCCGCCATCGGCAACACGACCTCGCTGGGCAGCGGCGGGAAGAGGTTCTCGAGGGCAATGGCCACACCGGCGCCCACCGGGCCGATGATCTCCATCAGCGAGACGGTCCAGTCGGCGAGCGACGTGAGCCACGACTGGCCCTCCCCGGAGCCGGAGCTCGATCGCACGGGAGTGAGGGTGAGGGTGGTGTCGGTCATCGGGTGCCTTCGCGCGCTCGGTGATCGGCCGTCCGATCGGACGCCCGTTCCAGGCTAGGCCCGGTGCGTGCGAGGTTCCTGGGGGTTGCCCCCGAGCGGACCACCCTCCCGTGCGCGCTCCGCACGGCCGTCACGACCATCGGATGCCATGACGCCGTCGGCGGGCCGGGTGCCGCGCGACCCGCGCACGTAGGATGGTCGATCGTGAGCGAACGCGTCCTGGTCAACCAGCTGAAATCCCTTCCCGCCGGCCCCGTCGAGGTGTCGGGATGGGTCGAAACCGTGCGCGATCAGAAGAAGGTGCAGTTCGTCGTCCTCCGCGACGAGACCGGCGCGGTCCAGCTCGTGAACCCGGCGACGCGCCCCTCGGCCCCTTCGACAGACTCAGGGACCGACCCCGAGCAGGATGCCGCGGCCCTCGCGCTGACCGAGACGATCGGCGGACTCGCCACCGGCACGTTCCTGACCGTGCGCGGTGAGCTCAAGCACGACGAGCGCGTCAAGCTCGGCGGCGTCGAGATCAAGGTAGGCGAGCTGGTCATCGCCGCCGCCGCGAACCCCGAGACGCCGATCGCCGCCGACAGCAGTCCCGACAAGCGCATGGACTATCGCTTCATCGACCTGCGCCAGCGCCGCAACAACCTCATCTTCCGGGTGCAGACCACCCTCGAGCACGCCATGCGCACCTACTGGGTGGAGCGCGACTACATCGAGGTGCACTCCCCCAAGCTCATGGCATCCCCCTCCGAGAGCAACGCCGAGCTGTTCGAGGTGCCCTACTTCGAGGACAAGACGGCCTACCTCGCGCAGAGCCCGCAGTTCTTCAAGCAGATGGCGCAGGTCGCCGGCTTCGGCAAGATCTTCGAGATCGCGCCCGCGTTCCGCGCCGACCCCTCGTTCACCAGCCGTCACGCGACCGAGTTCACCTCGATCGACGCCGAGATCAGCTGGATCGACTCGCACGAAGACGTCGCGCGCATGCAGGAAGAGCTGCTGCACACGGCGTTCCAGGCCGTCGCCGACAAGCATGGCGCCGAGATCCAGGAGCTGTTCGGCGTCGAGGTGCAGGTGCCCGCGCTGCCGTTCCCCCGCATCCCCCTCGCCGCGGCGCGCGAGATCGTCGCGGCCCGGGGCTACGACATCCCGCGCACCGACGGCGACCTCGACCCCGAGGGCGAGCGTCAGATCGCCGCGCACGTTGCCGAGACGTTCGGGCACCAGTTCGTGTTCATCACCGACTACCACCCCGAGATCCGCGCGTTCTACCACATGCGCGACGAAGAGACCGGGCTGACCAAGTCGTACGATCTGCTGTTCAACGGCGTCGAGATCACCACCGGCGCGCAGCGCGAGCACCGCGTCGACGTGCTGATCGAGCAGGCGAAAGAGAAGGGTCTCGACCCCGAGCACCTCGACTTCTATCTGGACTTCTTCCGCTTCGGTGCCCCGCCGCACGGTGGATTCGGCATGGGCCTGGCCCGCGTGCTCATGCTGCTGCTGGGCGAGTCGTCGATCCGCGAAGTGACGTACCTCTTCCGCGGACCGACCCGCCTCGCGCCGTAACCGGCGCGCGGGCCTCGCCCGCGGCACGCCCGCCGCGCCGTCGTGGCCGCGTTCGCGGTCGCACAGGATTCGAGCGAACGACGCCCGGGGTTCACTCCCCGGGCGCTCGTGCGTCATCGGCGACGCCTAGCCTCGGGGCATGGTCGCCGTCACGCCCGTGGATCCCCCGGCATCCGCGCGCGAGCCGAGCGCCCGCGGATGGTCGATCAGTCTGCGCGGGGTGCGCCGCGATCGCGCCGGCGCGTGTGTGCTGCACGACATCGACCTCGATATCGGACCGGGCGGGATCGTGGCCGTCGTCGGACCGTCGGGATGCGGCGCCTCGACACTGCTGAGGCTGGTGACGGGCGCCGAACGCGCCGATGCCGGCACCGTGAGCGTCGACGGCCGCACCGGTGCCGCCGCGCCGCGCGTGCCCGAGGTGCGCGACCGGACGCCGCCCACTCGCCTCGGGCGAGCGACGGCCTCGGTGATCGCTGCGGCTCGCAACGCCGGCGCGGCCGACCCCGCGGCCGAGGCTCATCGCCTGCTGGCGTTGGTCGATCTTCGGACGGATGCCGGGCTCTCCCGGCTCGCACTCGGGGACCGTCAACGCTGGGCGCTGGCTCGCGTACTCGCCTCCCGTCCGCGCGCTCTGGTGCTCGACGATGCCCTGGCGGCGCTGCACACCGCCGCCCGGGCCGAGATCCGCGACCGTCTGGTGCGCGAACTGCGCAAGCTCGGGGCGACGACGCTCTGGGTCACGCGCGACACGACGGAGGCTGCGGCCGTGGCCGATGAGCTCGTCGTCATGGACGAGGGGCGGATCGTCGCCCGCGGGTGCCCCGACGATGTGTACGGGCGGGTGGCTGACGCCGCCGTCGCGGAGGTGCTCGGACCGGTCAGCATGGTGCCGGGAATCGTCGAGGGAACCGTCGTCGAGGTGTGGGGCCAGCGGCTCCCCCTCGCCCACGCCGCCCACGACGGTCACTGCGAGGTCGTTGTGCGTCCGGAGCACGTCGTCCTCATCGGCGCCGACGCACCGGGCACGGATGCCGTAGTAGAGCAGACGACCTTCCTCGGCAGCGTGCGGCGTTCCACCGTCCGCACGGTCGACGGCCGTCGCGTCCTCGTCGAGCACGCCGCGGAACACCGCCTGCATGATCACGCGCGTGTGCGCATCGCTCTCGCGCCGGTGCCGGCGACCGTGCTCGCCCGCTGACGGGCGGCGACTCAGAACGGGTAGTCGACGCAGGAGCGCTCGGCGACGACGGAACGCACGAACGCCGCCACCTCCTGATGCGCCGGGTGCACCTGATACCGCTCGAGGGCAGCGGCGTCGGCGAACTCGCTCACGAGCGCGACGTCCCAGTTCGACTGCGGGTTGACGACATTGCGCCCCACCTCGATGCGGTCGATCTCGTCGACGACGCCCTGCAGCGCCAGCAGCTTCTCGGCGATCTGCTCGGCGTGGAGGGCGCGGGTGTCGGCCTCGTCGGCCGCCAGCTTCCATAGGACGATGTGTCGGATGCTCACGCGGAGGCTCCTTCGGGATCGGCCGCGATCAACGCGGCACGCAGGCGGTCGGCCGAGACGCGCCAGTGCGCGTGCAACTCACCGTCGATGAGTACGACCGGGATCTTCTCCCACCACACGGCGTGCAGGGCCGGGTTGTCGGCGATCGAGGCCTGCTCGATGTCGACGCGCTCCGCGACGCGGGCCGGAAGGTCGGCGACGACCGTCTCGACGATCTGCTCGGCCACGTCGCACAGATGGCAGTCGGGCTTGCCGATCAGCGTGAGGGTGGTCACCTGACCATCCTAGGAGGAGACGACGAGGTCAGGCCTCGACGGCGTAGCCCGCCGCGACCCACTCCCCCGTGCCGCCCTCGACGTTCGTCACGTCGTGGCCACGTGCCGCGAGCGCCTCGGCGACGCGCGCCGAACGGCCGCCGATCTGGCAGATCACGTCGAACGGCTCTGCGGGCAGCTGGTCGAGGTGCTCGCCCAGCGTGGACATGGGCAGGTTGACCGCACCGGGCACGTGCCCCGCGGCGAACTCGTGCTCCTCGCGCACGTCGATGAGGGGACGTTCGCGTCCCGCGTGCAGATCGTGGACGGTGATGGACTGCATGCTTCCCTCCTGAGGGGACGAGCGGAACGCCGGCGCGGTCGAGGCGCGGCGCATACACGAAGCGCCCGTCGCTTCGGACAGGCGCTCGGTGTGGTGGCCGCTTACTTCTTGTTGCGGCGCTGGTGACGAGTCTTGCGAAGCAGCTTGCGGTGCTTCTTCTTCGCCATGCGCTTACGGCGCTTCTTGATGACAGAACCCACGGAAAACCTCACTAAGTCGGGGTCTGGGTGCCGATGTCGGCGCCCGGGAACACTAGGCGTTCGGAAAAAAGCCTCGGATCAGTCTAGCCGACGTCGGACACCGGTCGCTGCACGACCTCCGCGACGGCGGATTCGGGCACGCGATAGCTGCGGCCGAAGCGCACCGCGGGCAGTTCACCGGCGTGGACGAGCCGGTAGACGGTCATCTTCGACACGCGCATGAGCTCGGCGACCTCGGCGACCGTCAAGAACCGCACGTCCGGCAGCTCGGCCATCGTTCACCCCTCGATCCGGGTGGACTCACCCTCTGATGCTGACCACACTCTAGGGTCTGGCTGTGACGGCTGTAAACCGGTGGGTCGCGTGGGACGACCGGCCGGTCCGGATGCCGCAGCGCCGCGGATCAGCGGCCGGGGAGCTTGCGCAACGCGGTCGAGAACGAATGCTTGACCGACGCCGCCGCCCGGCCCACGACCTCGGCCGCATGCACCGCGGACTCGGGAAGCGCCGGCTCGTTCTCCTCTTCGATCGAGAAGAAGGGCACGAGCCAATCGTCGATCTCGTCGAGGGGCGCGACCGCGAGGCTGTAGTAGCGGTGCTGGCCGACCTCGCGCACGGTGACCAGCTCGGCTTCGCGGAGGACCTTGAGATGCTTCGACACCGTGGGTTGACTGACGCCGAGGGCCGCGACGATCTGCGACACGCTCGTGCCGCGTTCGCCACCGGTCGCCCGGTCGAGGAGCAGCTGAAGGATGTCGCGACGCGTCCCGTCAGCGATCACGTCGAAGATGTCCGCCATGGCATCAGATTAGCCAAGCCCCGGCCCGAGTACCATGATTCGGGTTCGGGCACCGAAGGGAGCGGCGCATGGCGGCGACGCCGAACGAGGTGCGACTGAGGGTGCGCGTGCGACGCATCGCGTTCGAGGCATGGGATCGTCTGCGCAATCTGACGACCGCCTCTCCGGCGCGTTTCGCCGTGCTCGTCTTCGCCGCGCTGATCCTGCTTTTCACCGCACTCTTCTCGCTGCCCGCCGCCGCCGCCGACGGACAGGTGACGCCCCTGGCCGACGCGCTCTTCACCGCGGTGTCGACCATCTGCGTGACCGGCCTGTCGACGGTGAACATGTACTCGCACTGGTCGCCGCTCGGCCACGCGATCACCTACATCGGAGTGAACGTCGGCGCCCTGGGGGTGCTCACCCTGGCATCCATCCTCGGTCTCGTCATCTCCAAGCGACTCGGCCTGCGTGCCAAGCTCATCGCCGCGGGAGACAGCAACCCGCTCCGCGCGCACGGCGGGCCGGTCAACGAGGGCCAGACCGTCCGTCTCGGCGAGGTCGGTCAGCTTCTGCGCACGGTGGCGCTGTCGACGCTGGTCATCGAAGCCGGACTCACCGTCCTCATCTACCCTTCGCTCGTCATCGGCGGGATCGACCCCCTCGTGGCCCTCTGGGAGGCGCCGTACTACGCCGCGATGGCGTTCACGAACACCGGTTTCATCCCGAACGCCGAGGGATTGACCCCGTTCGCGCAGGACTACTTCCTGCTGACGGTGCTGATGATGGGCGTGTTCCTCGGCTCGATCGGCTTCCCCGTCATCTTCACGCTGTGGCGTCATCATTGGCGCTTCCGGCTGTGGTCGCTGCACACCAAGCTCACGCTCATCACGACGGTCATCCTGTTCGTCCTCGGCGCGGGCTTCATCCTGCTCCTGGAATACGACAACCCGCTCACATTCGGAAGCATGGATGCCTGGGACACCACGTTCCAAGCGTTCTTCCTCTCCGCGATGACGCGGTCCGGCGGATTCAGTGTGATCGACATCGGCGACCTCAACGGCGCGACCCTGATCGTGGGATCCATGCTCATGTTCGTCGGTGGAGGCTCGGCATCCACAGCCGGCGGCATCAAGGTCACGACCCTGGCCGTCCTCGCGCTGGCCGTCTTCTCCGAGGCCAAGGGGCGCCCGTCCGTGCAGGCGTTCGGCCGCCGCATCCCGAGCGATGTGCAGCGGGTGGCGCTCTCGGTGGTGGCGTGGGGCGCGACCATCGTGGCCATCTCGACGGTGACCATCAGCCGCATCACCGACGCACCCATCGAGTACGTGCTCTTCGACGTCATCTCGGGCTTCGCCACGGTGGGGCTGTCGACCGGTCTCACCGCCGAGCTCCCCGACCCCGCCGTCTACGTCATGGCGGCCACGATGTTCATGGGGCGCATTGGTACTGTGACTCTCGCCGCGGCGGTCGCCGCGGCATCTCGATCGCAGCTGTACGCGCTGCCCGTGGAAAGGCCGATCGTTGGTTGAACGGATTCGCAGCGACGCGCCCGTCCTGGTGATCGGACTCGGCCGATTCGGTGCCGCCTGCGCGGGAGAGCTCGACCGGCTCGACCGCGACGTGCTCGCCGTCGACGGCAACCTCGAGCTCGTGCAGAAGTGGTCGGAGCGGGTGACCCACGCCGTCCAGGCCGACGCCCGCAACATCGACGCCCTCCGTCAGATCGGCGCGCAGGACTTCCAGGTGGCGGTCGTCGCCGTGGGCTCCCTCATCGAGGCATCGGTGCTGATCACGGCGAATCTCGTCGATCTGAAGGTGCCGCAGATCTGGGCGAAGGCGGTCTCGCAGTCGCACGGCAAGATCCTCGCGCGTGTGGGCGCCAACCACGTCATCTACCCCGAGGCCGAAGCCGGCGAGCGGGTCGCGCACCTCGTGAGCGGCAGGATGCTCGACTTCATCCGCTTCGACGACGACTTCGTGCTCGCCAAGATGTATCCGCCGAAGCTCGTACGCGGTGTCGGGCTGAACGAGTCGGGCGTGCGCTCGAAGTACAACGTCACCGTCGTGGGCGTGAAGAGCCCGGGCCGGCCGTTCCGATATGCGGAAGCCAACACGGTCGTCACCAACCACGATCTGATCATCGTCTCGGGCACGAACTCCGACATCGAGCGCTTCGCGGCCCTCGACCGCTGACCCGCCGTCAGGCGTCGATGTCGAGCGTGACCTCGACGTCATCGTCGACGGCGAGGTGCTCGGCATCCTGAAGCGACTTCTTCACCGGCACGATGTAGCCGCCGGCCTTCGGCCAGAGCGAGGTCGCCACGGTCGTGTCACCGATGGTGACGGATGCCGGGATCATGCCCCACCCGTAGGTGACGACGGGGGCGATCTCGGCGATCATCTGCGCCTCGGCGGGCGGCACGGTGACGAAGTGGAAGGGGGCGGGACCCCGCCAGAACCAGATCGGACCCGAGAAGCGCAGTCGCATGTTCAGCCCCCGGCGGCCAGTTCTTTCGCGCGGACCAAAGCGGCTTCGGCGGCGGCGGTGAAGGTGTCGTCGAGCTTGGCGTGTTGCAGCACGGCGACCGCGCGTTCGGTCGTGCCCTTGGGGCTCGTGACCCGGCGACGCAACTCCGCCGGATCGACGTCGGACGCGGCCAGCAGGCTCGTCGCGCCGATGAAGGTCTGCTCGGCGAGGAGGCGAGCCTGGTCGTCGTCGAAGCCCATACGCACGGCGGCTCTGGTGAACTCCTCCACCAGCAGGAAGACGTAGGCCGGGCCCGATCCCGAGATCGTCGACAGCGCATCGATCTGCGCCTCGGGAACCTCGACGACCGCACCGACCGTCTCGAACAACGCGCGCACGACGGCCACGTCGTCGTCGGACGCCGCCGGACCCGCCGCGAGTCCCGTCACGCCTCGGCCGACGAGCGACGGGGTGTTGGGCATGGAGCGCAACGTCGCGACCTCGTCGCCGAGGTGGCGGGCGAACGTGTCGAGCGTGACCCCGGCTGCCAGGCTGACCACGACGGCACCGGGCCGCAGGTGCGGCGCGATCTCCGCGAGCAGGTCGGGCACCATCGCGGGCTTGACGCCGACGAGCACGATGTCGGCGGATGCCACGGCGTCGGTGTTGCCGGAGGGGTTCTCTTCGAGCGCGACGCTCGTGACGCCCTCGAGGTCGGAGAGCTCCTCGGCCTTCGCCCGCGAACGGTTCGTCGCGGTGACACCGCCACCGGTCAGCCCCGCGGCGACGAGACCGCGGAGGATGGCACCCCCCATGGAGCCGGCGCCGAGGATCGCGATCGGGGGCAGCGAGGTGATGGCATCCGTCATGCGCATCAGTCTACGAAGCGCCCCCGACATCGACCCGGCGACCGATGGGACGAAGGGGGGCGACCCCGCGCGAAGCAAGCCTGAATGCGGCCGATAAGGGGGCGCGTTAGAGTCGGAAAGCGGCGTTTCGGAGCACCGGCGAGCGACACGGAGGACCTGCGATGACACTCTTCGACGGCATCACTGCACGCCTGGTCGAGACCGACCGACTCGGCGTGAACGTGCTCGAGCGCGTCGGCGACGATCCTGCCACCGCGGCCGAGCACACCGTCGTCTTCGTGCACGGCAACGTCTCGTCGTCGCTCTTCTGGCAGGAGATCATGCAGGACCTGCCGAGCGAGCTCCGCGTGGTCGCCGTCGACCTGCGCGGCTTCGGCCGCACCGAGCACACGCCGATCGACGCCACCCGCGGTGTGCGCGACTTCAGCGACGACCTGTACGCGACCCTGCAGGCGCTCGGCATCGCCGAGGCGCACCTCGTCGGGTGGTCGCTGGGCGGCGGTGTCGTGATGCAGTATGCCCTCGATCACCCGGTGCGTTCCCTGACGCTGCAGTCACCGGTGTCGCCCTACGGCTTCGGCGGCACCCGTCGTGACGGGTCGCGCGTGAACGACGACGCCGCCGGCACCGGTGCGGGCGTCGCCAACGACGACTTCGTGCAGCGCCTCATCGACCACGACACCACCGCCGACGCCCCCACCTCCCCGCGGTCGGTGTTCCGCTCCAGCTATGTCGCCCCCGGGTACACCAGCGAGCACGAGGACGTATGGGTCGAGGCGATGCTCTCGACCTCGACGGCGGGCGGCAACTACCCCGGCGACGCCGTTGCGACGGCGACCTGGCCCGGCTTCGCCCCCGGCACCACGGGCGTGCTCAACACCCTCTCGCCGAAGTACTTCGACGTGTCGGCGATCGTCGATCTCGCCGACAAACCTCCGATCCTGTGGATCCACGGCACGGCGGATGCCATCGTGTCGGACACCTCGTTCTCCGATCTGAACCATCTCGGTTCGCTCGGCGTCGTCCCCGGCTGGCCGGGCGCCGACATCGCTCCCGCGCAGCCGATGGTGTCGCAGACGCGCGACGTGCTCGCGGTCTACTCCGAGAAGGGGGGCGAGGTCACGGAGCTGGCGGTCGATGGAGCCGGACACTCGGTTCACCTCGAGCGTCCCGCGCAGTTCCGCCGGGCGCTGCTCACCCACATCGGATACGTCGGGCGCCCTGCCGACCCCGCCCCGCCCACCGAGGCGATCATCCTGCGCTCCGCCGACTGACGGGCGCCCGCTCCTTCCCCCGGAGGCACTTCGTGGAGTACTGCCTGTTCACCGAGCCCCAGCAGGGCTTCTCGTACGACGACCAGCTCGCGTTCGCGCAGTCGGCCGAGCGGCACGGACTCGACGGATTCTTCCGCTCAGACCACTATCTGCGGATGGGCGAGGGCGACCCACGGCCCGGACCGACCGACGCGTGGACCACCCTGGCGGGGCTGGCTCGTGAGACCTCCCGCATCCGCCTCGGCACCCTGGTGTCGTCGGTCACCTATCGGGTGCCGGCCATCCTCGCGATCCAGGTCGCGCAGATTGACGCGATGTCGTCGGGCCGCGTCGAACTGGGGCTCGGCACCGGCTGGTTCGAGCGCGAGCACACCGCCTACGGCATCCCGTTCCCGGCCAAGCGATTCGACCTGCTCGAGGAACAGCTGCAGATCGTGACCGGCCTGTGGTCGACCCCGGATGCCGAGACCTTCACGTTCCATGGCACCCACTACCGTCTCGACGACGCGCCGGCCCTCCCCCGCCCCGTGCAGTCCCGCGTGCCGGTCATCGTCGGCGGCGGCGGCCCGAAGCGCACGCCCGCCCTCGCCGCGCGGTACGCGACGGAGTTCAACATCGGCTTCGTCGCGGAAGACGTCGTCGCCGAGAAGTTCGCCGTCGTGCGCGCCGCGTGCGAGTCGATCGGTCGCGACCCGGCGACGCTGAAGCTCTCGGTGGCGCTGCCGACGATCGTCGGCGCCGACGACGCTCAGATCGCCCGGCGCGCCACGGCGATCGGACAGACGCCGGAACAGTTCGACAACGGGGCGAACATCATCGGCACCCCCGAGCAGGTCGCCGCGAAGGTGGAGAGACTTCGTGCGCTGGGCGCCGAGCGCGTCTACTTCCAGCTCATGGATCTGCGCGACATCGATCACGCCGACCAGGTCGGCGCCGAGGTGCTTCCCCTGCTCCCCCGCTGAAGAGGTCCTTACCGGCGGTGCTCGAAGAACGCCTGCAGCTGGGCGGCGGCCCGCTGCTCCTGGACCCCGCCGATCACCTCGACGCGATGCGGCAGGCGCCGGTCGCGCAGCACGTCGTACATCGATCCGGCGGCTCCCGCCTTGGCATCCCACGATCCGAACACCACGCGGGGAACACGCGCCTGCAGGATCGCGCCGGCGCACATCACGCACGGCTCGAGCGTGACGACCAGCGTGCAGTCCGCGAGGTGCCAGGACCCGATTCGGGATGCCGCCTGGCGCAACGCCACCACCTCGGCGTGCGCCGTGGGATCGTTCGTGACCTCGCGGAGGTTGCGACCCTCGCCCAGGACGTGACCGTCGGCGTCGACGATGACGGCGCCGACGGGCACGTCGTCGGCGGCGGCGGCCTCGGCGGCGAGAGCGAACGCCCGGTGCATCGCGGCGAGGTCTCGGGCGGTGGGCGTCACGGGGCTCCGAAAGTCAGGACGGGGTGGGACGGGGGAAGCGGTTAGCCTTGAGCCTATGCGTGTCCACGTCGCCGACCACCCCCTCATCACCCACAAGCTGACGGTGCTGCGCGACGTGCAGACGTCGTCGCCGGTGTTCCGCCAGCTCACCGAGGAGCTCGTGACGCTCCTCGCCTACGAGGCGACGCGCAACGTCCGCGTGGAGCCGATCGAGATCCAGACGCCGGTGACCACCACCGAGGGCGTCAAGATCAGCGAGCCCCGGCCGATCGTCGTGCCGATCCTGCGTGCGGGTCTCGGCATGCTGGAGGGCATGGTCAAGCTGCTGCCCACCGCCGAGGTCGGCTTCCTCGGCATGGTGCGCGACGAGGAGACGTTCGAGCCCACCACCTACGCCGAGCGCCTGCCCGACGACCTGAGCGACCGTCAGTGCTTCGTGCTCGACCCGATGCTCGCCACCGGCGGCTCGCTCGGCGCGGCGATCAACTTCCTCTTCGCGCGCGGGGCGCAAGACGTCACGGCGATCTGCCTGCTGGGCGCGCCCGAGGGCGTGGCCGCGATCGAGAAGCAGGTCGAGGGTCACGACGTGACCCTCGTGCTGGGTGCCGTCGACGAGCGCCTCAACGAGAAGGGGTACATCGTGCCCGGCCTCGGCGACGCGGGCGACCGCCTGTACGGCACCGCCTGACGCGTCCTGCGGGTGCGCTCTCTCGGGAGCGACGCCGGCGGTCGCGGGGAGGGTCAGCCTGCCGACGCGACCAGGCGGGCGAAGCCGCTGAGGCGCGCCACCCCCTCCGGTGTGCGCGGCAGATCGTCGAGCAGGGCCGGGGAGTACACGACGTAGGCCGCCTGCATGGCGCGCGAGATCGCGACGTTAATGCGGTTGCGCAGCAGCAGGAACTCCAGGCCGCGCGGCGCATCGCGCCCCGATGATGCGGCGAGCGTGAGGATGGCGACGACGGCCTCTTTGCCCTGGAACCTGTCGACCGTCCCGACGGGCACATCGGCGAATCCCGCCGCGGCGAGGGCTTCTTCGACCGCCACCTGCTGACCGTTGTAGGGCGTGACGACGATGATGTCGTCTTGGCCGAGCGGACGCGGCAGCTGCATCGTCGCGGTGTCGCCGGCGCCACCCTCGGCTCCGGTCCACTCACGGCCCACGAGGTCAGCCACCAGGCGCGCGACCTCGGCAGCCTCTTCGAGGGAGCAGGTGGAGTTTCCGTGGTGGCGCACCGGTACGACGTGTACGCCGGGCTCGATGCCGTCGAGCCGTCGCAGAGCGGTCGACGGGTGGGCCGCCAGGCGCCCCTCGTACGACAGTGTCGAGACGGGTCCGGCGACGGCCGGGTGCATGCGCCGCGTGCGGGCGAGGAAGTACCCGAGGTCGGCCGGGATGACCTCGGCACCGTCGATGATCCACCCCAGCGCCGAGGTGTCCACCGGCTCGGGGTGCGTTCCCTGACTCACCTGGGGCAGCTGTTGCGGGTCGCCCAGCAGCAGCAGACGCTGGGCGGCGAGCGAGACGGCGATCGTCGAGGCGAGCGAGAACTGCCCCGCCTCGTCGATCACGAGCAGGTCGAGGCTTCCGCGCGGGATGCGCGCCTCGTGGCTGAAGTCCCACGCCGTGCCACCCACGACGAACCCGTGCGCGGCGTTCTCGGCGGTGAAGCCCGCGACGCCGTTCTTGGGGAGCACGGTGAACGCGTGCGGGGCGCTCGGGTCTTTGGGTGCCTTGCCGACCCGGGATGCCGGCACACCCGCGGCGATGACCTGGTCGAGCATGTGCTCGATCGTCGCGTGCGACTGTGCGACGACGCCGATGCGGTAGCCGCGCTCGGCCACGAGCCGCGCGATGACGTGCGAGCCGACGTAGGTCTTACCGGTGCCGGGCGGGCCCTGGACCGCCAGGTAGCTGTGATCGAGGTCGGCCACGGTGCGCGCGATCGCGGTGACCTCGTCGACACCCGCCGCGGCGGAGGGCGTGAGCGCGCCGGAGCGCGTGCGCGGGGGCACGCGCCGCAGGATGTCGGCCGCGGGCCCCTGGGGGATCGTCGGCGCCGCCGCCAGCACGGCGTCGGCCCATGCATCGATCGCCTTCTGCTGATTGCCGGCGCGAGGTGGGGCCGCCGGGGTGAGGGCGAGGGGGAACTCGTCCCACGTGACGCCGTCGGCCGCGATCTCTTCGACGATCGCGCCGTCGTCGAGCACCTCGCGCACGGTCACGCGCCTTGCACCGTGGATCCACCGCGGACGGGTGTCGAGCGGGAACGGGGCGGGCAGGTCGTAGATCGCGAATGGATCGGCATCCACGCTCAGGCGCGTGCCGGGGGCGAGCTCGCCGCGCAGCTCGACCAGGCGGCGCTCGGAACCGCGCCCCGACTCGGCGATGTGCCAATCGGTCACGACCCGAGAGCGGGCGGCGTCGACCACCACGACGTCACGCGTCTCTTCCCACACCGACACGGGCTCGCGCAGCCTCAGGAAGTGCGTCGCCCAGTAGGTCTTCTCTTCGCGGGGGTAGTAGTCGATCGCGGCGGCCGCGAGCCGCAGGGCCGTTGCGTCGCGCGAGTCGGGCTCGGCGTCCGCGGCCCAGCGCTGAAGGGCCGTCGCCCGCGGAGACGGCTCGTAGGCCTGCTCGTCGGGTTCGGCCCCGCGGGCGGGCACGGCGCCCGACTCCCGCGCACGGTCGACGAGCCAATCGCGCAGGCGGCGGGTCGAGACGCAGTCGTATCGGTTGTAGTCGGCGAGGTCGTCGAGCCCGGCCCGCGCGGCCTCGGCATGACCGTCGGCCGCGAGGGCGCGCGCCTCGACGTACTTCACGATCGAATCGTCGCCGCGCTGCACATCGCTCGTGCGCACCTCGTGGCCCATGTACAGCGGCTCGAGCTTCTTGATCGAATACGACCGCGAGCCCACGCGCAACGCCCGACGCACGACCGGGTACAGGTCGACGAACACCCCGTCGCGCAGCAGCCGGTCGACGTCGGCCTCGCGAACGCCGTATCGCGCGGCCATGGTCAGCAGATGCGTCGGCTCGTACGGGGCGTAGTGATAGATGTGCATGCCCGGGTACTGCTGACGTCGGAGCGCCACCATGTCGAGAAAGCGCTCGAGGGCGTCGCGTTCTTCGTCGAAGGTATGAGCCCAGATGGCGCCGTAGGTCTCTCGGGTGTCGACCCATCCGAAGAGGTAGTCGATGCCCCAGTGTTCGCCGATGCCCTCGGTGTAGAGCGGGTCGCCTTCGAAGTCGAAGAACAGGTCGCCGTGGTCGGGACGCGGCAACACCCCGAGCGACTTCGGCGCGACCACCTCGAACGTGGGGACGGCATGCTCCGGCGCACCGTCGGACGGTACGCCCGCGGGACTCTCGAGCTGCAGACGCGCCTGCGTGCGCAACGACGAGAAGGTGTCGGCGCTCATGGCGGCCGGGGCGGCGGTCGCCTGCGCGAGCGCGTCGATGGTGAGGATGCCGCTCGCTCGCAGGCGGTCGCGCTGCACCGGCCGCATGCCGGCGACGAGCAGCAGATCGCGATGGGCGACGACCTCGAGCTCGCACGTCGCGCACCGGCCGCAGGCGACGACGCCCAGGTCGCCGCGGGCGTCGCCCCAGGCGATCACCGGGCCCTCGGCGCCGAGGTCGACGCGCCGGTCGGCGATGAGAGCGCGCAGGCGCTCGCGACGCAGAGCGAAGACGGGAAGAAGGTCGTCGACACGGTGCGTGCTGGTGGTGCCGTCGCCGAGCAGCAGCTGCACCTCGTCGGAGCGGGACACCCCCAGCCGGTCGAGCTGGTCGACGTACGCCGCGAGCTGCATGAGCGCCGTGACACGCGCCCGGCGGGCGAGCTTGGTGTCTTGCACGATCCACGGGCGCGAGCCGTCGGGGCGCGCCACGGGCTCGCGGACGAGGAAGTCGGCGAAGCCCACGAACTCGTCGGTGGCGAACGCCGCCTGGTAGACGACCTCGGCGGTGGGATCGGCGAGGGCGGCGTCGGTCAGACGGACGGCCTCCGAGAGCGCCCCCGCGTCGGATGACCGCGCGGCGGGGATCTCGCGCACCGCCGTGCCCCACCGCGCGCGGTACTCGTCGAGCACGCGCACCTCGTGCGCGGTACCCAGGCGCGCGGCACGCTCGAGCGTCGCGTCTTCGGGGTCGTCGACGGCGGCGATGCGCCCGAGCTTCGCATCGATGGCACGCAGCCACGCGAACTCGCACTCGGCCGCGGCCTTCAGGTCGCTGGCGCTCCAGACGATTCGCGCGTCGTGCTCGATGTACCGCATGCCTCCACGCTATCCGCGACCCCCGACATCGCCCGGGCCGGCGTCCACAGGACGCGGTCGCCCGCACCGGTGGCCGCAGTGTCGGAGGGGACTGCCAGACTGGGAGGGTGATCACCGACCTGCCGTTCGAGAGCGTCTACCGGCACGGGTTCGCGCGGGTCGCCGCGTGTACGATCCCCGTCGCGGTCGCCGACCCCGTCTCCAACGCCGCCGCCGTGCTCGACTCCGCGCGAGCGTGCGACGCCGAGGGCGTCGCCGTAGCCGTCTTCCCCGAGCTCTGTCTCACCGGGTACGCGATCGACGACCTGGTGATGCAAGACCCCTTGCTCGACGCGGTCGAGGCCGCGATCGCCGGCCTCGTCGCGGCATCCGTCGATCTTTTTCCCGTGCTGCTCGTGGGTGCGCCGCTGCGACACGGCAACCGCCTCTACAACTGCGCGGTGGTGATCCACCGCGGGCGGGTGCTCGGAGTCGCCCCCAAGGCCTACCTGCCGACGTATCGCGAGTTCTACGAACACCGTTGGTACGCCCGGGGCGACGATCAGTCGGGCCAGCACATCCGGGTGGCGGGCCACACCGTGCCCTTCGGGCCCGATCTTCTGTTCGACGCCGTCGACGTGCCGGGGCTGACGCTCCACGCCGAGGTCTGCGAAGACGTGTGGGTGCCCATTCCGCCCTCGTCGGGTGCCGCGCTGGCCGGTGCGACCGTGCTGGCCAACCTGTCGGGCAGTCCCATCACGATCGGGCGCGCCGACGATCGCACCCTGCTCTCGCAATCGCAGTCGCTGCGGTGCCTCGCGGCGTACGTGTACGCCGCCGCGGGGCAGGGCGAGTCCACGAACGACGTCTCGTGGGACGGGCAGACCATGATCTACGAGGGAGGGCAGCTGCTCGACACGACCGAGCGCTTCCCCGACGGGCCTCGGCGCAGTGTCGCCGACGTCGACCTCGACCGCCTCCGACAGGATCGCATCCGTCAGGGCACCTTCGACGACAACCGCAAGACGACGGGCCCCGTCTTCCGCACGGTGTCGTTCGAGCTCGCCCCGCCCGCGGGCGACATCGGGCTGCGACGGGCGCTGGATCGTTTCCCCTTCGTGCCGGACGACCCCGCGCGTCTCGCGCAGGACTGCTACGAGGCCTTCAACATCCAGGTGTCGGGCCTCGTGCAGCGCCTGCAGGCCATCGGCGACCCCAAACCGGTGCTCGGAGTCAGTGGGGGCCTCGACTCGACCCACGCGCTGCTGGTGATCGCCCGGGCCATGGACCGCATGGGACGACCGCGCAGCGACATCCTCACCTACACGCTCCCCGGCTTCGCCACGAGCGACAAGACCAAACGCAACGCCATCGCCCTCGCCCGGGCCGTGGGGGCGTCGATCGAAGAGATCGACATCCGCCCCGCGGCATCCGAGATGCTCGCGCGCATGGGTCACCCCTTCGCCTCGGGCGAACCGGTGCACGACGTCACGTTCGAGAACGTCCAGGCGGGCCTGCGCACCGACTATCTCTTCCGCCTCGCCAACAAGAACGGCGGGATCGTCGTCGGTACGGGCGACCTCTCCGAGATCGCGCTCGGCTGGTCGACCTACGGCGTGGGCGACCAGATGAGCCATTACTCGGTCAATCCGGGCATCCCCAAGACGCTCATCCAGCACGTCATCCGCTGGGTGATCTCGGCGGGCGAACTCAGCCCCGCCACGGTCGAGGTGCTGCAGGCGGTGCTCGACACCGAGATCAGCCCCGAACTCGTGCCCGCCGGGCAAGACGGACGCATGCAGTCCACCGAAGACCGGATCGGTCCCTACAACCTGCACGATTTCACGCTCTATCACGTGCTGCGCTTCGGCTTCCGCCCCTCGAAGATCGCCTTCCTCGCCGCCCACGCCTGGTCGGATCCGGGTGTCGGAACCTGGCCCGCGGGTTACCCCGAGGGTGAACGGCCCTCGTACGACCTCGTGACCGTGGCGAAGTGGCTCGAGGTGTTCCTGCAGCGCTTCTTCGGGTTCGCGCAGTTCAAACGCACGGCCATCCCCAACGGGCCGAAGGTCTCACCGGCCGGATCGCTGTCGCCGCGCGGTGACTGGCGCGCGCCCTCCGACGGCAACGCGCGGGTGTGGCTGGCCGACCTGCACGCGGCGGTCCCGCAGGCGTTCGACGGCTGACCCGCCCCGGCTACCAGCCCATCGAGCCGGGGATGCCCTTGAACGGACCGGCGAGGTCTTTCGTGACCCAGCCACCGTAGAAGCCGCCGGGCTGCGGCTCGACGGTCTCGCCGCCGAGGATCACGGCATCCATCGGGCCGGCGTACACCGCAACACGGTCGTGCAGCGTCTCGTACCCGGGCAGCGGGGCGGGGTAGTTCCACGCGGCCCGCTCGGCGACCACTCCCCCGCCGCCATGCACGTCGAAGTAGCGAGCCGCGCCCTTGTACTCGCAGAACGACGCCCCCTGTCCTCGCGACAGCGCGTCGCCGAACGCGGCGATGGGCAGGTAGTACACGGGCGGATGACTGGTTTCGAGCACCCGGACGACGTCGTCGGTGTCGACGATGCGCGTGCCGCCGAGGTCGATCTGCACCCGCCTGTTCTCGCGCTCGACGCGCGGCGGGCGAGGGTAATCCCACACGGACTGCTGGCCGGGACGAACGGGTTCGGGAACGGGACGCGCCATGCGCCTACGGTACGCCGCGCCGCGGTCGTGGGGGTCGTCCGGGGAGAACGGCCAGGGAGCGCGCGGCTTTTCGATAGCCTGGGGCGGAAGGGGGCAGCGTGAGCGAGCAGAAGACGTCGGCGGTCGGCCGTCGGTACCGGATCTACCAGATCATCGGCATCGTGGTGGCCGCACTGTTCCTCGCTCTCGGTGCGGCGGCGTTCCTCGCCGGCGGAGGCCCCATCATCGCCGCTATCGGCGTCGTCGGAGGTCTCGCCGTGTTGATCGTCTCGATCGTGATGATGGTGCGCTCGTGACGGCGCCCGGCGAAGACGGCGGCAAGAAGAAGTTCCCGCCCGGCACGGTCGTCATCTGGATCGCGGGCGCGGGCATCGGCCTGTGGCTGCTGATCAGCGGCCTCGTCGGCATCCTCTCCGGCGGAAGCTGACCCGGCGCGTCGCGGGAATGTCCCCGGACGGGTGTCGTTGTCCCAAGGATCGGACACCCTCGAAAGGACATCATGACGCGCATCGGACGCAGCGACCTCGACATCCTCCCTCTCTCGCTCGGCGGGAACGTCTTCGGCTGGACCGCCGATCGCGACACCTCCTTCGCGGTCCTCGACGCGTTCCACGCCGGCGGCGGGAACTTCATCGACACCGCCGATGCGTACAGCGCGTGGGTGCCCGGCAACTCGGGCGGTGAGAGCGAGACCCTCATCGGGGAGTGGCTCGGCTCACGCCGACCTGAGAACGTCGTGGTGGCGACGAAAGTGAGTCAGCACCCCGACTTCCGCGGTCTCGGGGCGCAGAACGTCCGTGCTGCGGCGGAGGCGTCGCTGAAGCGACTGGGCGTCGACGCGATCGACCTGTACTACGCCCACTTCGACGACGCCGACACTCCTCTCGAAGCGACCGTCGCAGCTTTCGCCGACCTCGTGCGCGACGGCCTGGTGCGCTACGTCGCCGTCTCGAACTACACCGCCGAGCGCGTCCGCGAGTGGATCTCCCTCGCGGAGGCGTCGGGTGCCGACCTGCCGATCGCCATCCAGCCGCATTACAACCTCGTGCACCGCACCGAGGTCGAGCGCGACATCGTGCCCGTCGCCCAGCAGTACGGCATGTCGCTCGTGCCCTACTACGCACTCGCGAGCGGGTTCCTCACGGGCAAGTACCGTTCGTCGGATGCCACGGGGAGCTCGCCGCGCGCGGAGGGGGCCGCGAAGCTCGCCACCCCCGCCGGCCTCGCCCTCATCGATGCGCTCGAGCAGGTCGGGCGTGCGCACGATGCGTCGATCGCCACCACGGCACTCGCGTGGCTGCGTGCGCAGCCGACCGTGGTCGCGCCCATCGCCAGCGCGTCGAAGGTCGAGCAGGTCGCCGACCTCCTGGCCAGCGCCTCGCTCGAGCTGACGGCGGCAGAACTTGCCCGTCTCTCCGCGGCGTCGGAACCGGCTCAGGACTGACCCGCCCGGTCCGGGCCCGTGCGGGCCCGGACCGCGCAGCGTGCGCCCCCTCCGGCGCACACGTCAGAATGGAGGGGTGAAGCTCCTCGTCGCCGCCCACGCGTCCGAACTCGCCGCCTTCGAGGCGGACATCCCCGGTTTCGAGCGACTGCTCACCGGGGTGGGGAAGATCCCCGCGGCCTCGGCGCTCACGCGGGCGTTGTGCCAGGGCGAGTACGACGAGATCGTCGTCGTCGGAACGGCCGGCGCGATCGACGACGCCGTCGAGGGGGGCATCTACGACATCGCCGGTGCGATCCAGCACGACGTGAAGGGGCTGGACGGCACCTTCGGCGAGCACGTGTCGCTCCCGCCTCGGGTCGACACGGGACACGACGGTCTCGTCATCGCCACGGGAGATCACTTCGTCGACGATGCGCAGACGGTCGCCCTCATCCGCGGGCTCGGCGCGCGCCTGGTCGACATGGAGTCGTACGCGCTGATCTGGGTCGCTCAGCAGTTCGGTGTGCCCATCCGCATCCTCCGTGCCGTCTCGGACCGCGCGCAGGACGGTGCCACCGAGCTGTGGGACGTCGTCGTCGAGCGCTGCAGCCACCAGCTGCGAGACGAGTTCCGCACGCGCTACGGGGTCTGACGACCTGGCGCCGACGCCTCGGGCTGCGGACGACCGCACGGGTCGTCGTCGAGCACGAGCGAGCGGTCACGCGGACGCGCCGACGCCGTCGAGCGACTACGGCGTCTGCGAGCCCGTCTTCGCGCGCTTGGCCAGGTCGGCGACGCCCACGATGAGGGCGAGACCCAGGAAGACGCCGACGGTGATCATGCCCGACGCGTAAGCGTCGTGGTACAGCACGACCGTGTCATCCACCGTGTCTTGTTCGCGGTAGACCGTGGCGTAGAACAACGCCAGGGCGATCGCCGTGCCGACGGCCGTACCGATGCGCTGGCCGAGCTGACCGACGGAGCCGGCGACTCCCCCGCTGCGCACGGGGATGTCGGCCAGGGTGAGGGTCTGGTTCGGGGAGATCACGAGCCCGCCCGCGAACCCGCCGAACGCCATCACCGCGGCCATCGCCCACGGCGTCCACTCGGGCGCGGTGAACAACGCAACCAGCACGAGGCTGCCGGCGGTGGCCACCATGCCGAGAATCCCCCACACCACGAGCGGGCGGCCGAGCCGGGTGACCAGGTTGCCGCCGATCCATGAGCTCCAGGCCGACGCGACGGCGAAGCCGATCGTCACCATCCCCGCGAAGACCGGTTGCAGGCCCAGCCCGCCCTGGAGGAACAGCGTTCCCAAAAGGAACATCGCCGGGATCGCCGAGAAGTACGCGGTCGAGATCAGCACGCCGTTGCGATACGACGGGAGCGAGAAGATCGAGAACGGCATGAGCGGCATCCGGCCCCGCTCGGCATACCGCCGCTCCCAGAAGACGAACGCCGCGGCGAAGACCACGGATGCCACGAGCAACCACCAGCGGTTCGGATCGTCGTCGGGGCTGCCCGTGGTGAACAGGAACGGCCACATCAGCGCGAGGATCGTCAGGGCGAACAGCACGACGCCCACCGGATCGAGATCGAGGCGGCGGTGCGACTTCGTGCGGGTGTCGGGCAGCAGCCAGGCGGCGAGGGCGATCACCACGGCGACGAGCGGGATGTTGATCCAGAAGATGAGCCGCCAGCCGTCGGTGCTGCCGCCGAGCGCGATGAGCAGTCCACCCAGGGTGGGCCCGAACGCCGTGGCGATGCCGATCGTGGCACCGAACAGCCCGAACGCCCGTCCACGCTCCTTGCCCTGGAACAGCTGCTGGACGAGACCCAGCACCTGCGGCATCTGGATGCCGGCCGCCACGCCCTGCAGGAGACGGGCGACCAGGAGCACGGTCGTGTCGGGGGCGAGGGCACAGGCGAGGCTCGTGACGAGGAACAACGACAGCCCCACGAGGAACAGCACCCGGCGTGACCGCAGGTCTCCCAAACGTCCGGCGGGCACGAGGACCAGACCGAAGGTGAGGATGTAGCCCGAGACGACGAGTTGCAACTCGGTGGGTCCGGCGTTCAGCGCAGCCTCGATCGAGGGCAGCGCGACGTTCACCTTCGTCAGATCGAGGATGGTCAGGGCCGCCACCGCGACAGCGACCCAGTACGCCCGCCAGCGGTGCCGCGACGACAGGTCGATGTCGCGGGTGATGGGGGCGGAAGACTCGGAGGTGGGGGGCTGATCAGGCATCGTCTCGGACGCTACTCCGGGCCTGAGACGCGGCGTCCGGGGTTGCGTTCGCGGCGGTCGTGCGTCTGCGCGCCCCAGGCGAGGGTCAGTCGACGTCGCGCCGGGCGAACACCGCGCGGAGGATGAAGAAGACGATGAGCGCGACCACCGCCACGGCGACGAGACGGAACGCGAAAGCGATCAGCGAGAACAGCACGTTGACCAGCACCCAGGCGATGATCACGGCGACGACGACACCGACGATGGTCCACAGAGTGCTCTTGCGCATACGAGAAGCCTAGAGGCGGGCTCGCCGCATCGACCGTCAGCCGACGGCTGCTGCGACACCCTGCCGGATCACGCTCGGACCGCGCGTCGTGGCGGACACGTTCAGCTGTGCGGGCAGCTGGTCGCGCATCGATGCGACGTGGCTGATGACGCCGACCGTGCGACCGCCCTGACGCAGCTCGTCGAGAGTGCGCATGGCGAGGTCGAGCGTGTCGTCGTCGAGTGAGCCGAAGCCCTCGTCGATGAACAGGGTGTCGAGGCGCAGGCCGCCCGCGCGCGCGGTCACGACCTCGGCCAGGCCGAGCGCGAGCGCAAGGGACGTGAGGAAGGTCTCGCCGCCCGACAGCGACTGCGGCGGACGGCACTGGCCGGTGAACGCGTCCATGATCTCGAGCCCGAGACCGCTGGCCGCGCCCCGCGCGGCGAGGGCGTCGGTGTGCTGCAGGCGGTATCGTCCGGCGGACATGTGCTCGAGGCGCAGATTGGCCCTGGTGACGATCTCTTCGAGTTCGGCGGCGAGCACGAACGTCTCGAGCGTCATGCGGCGCGTGTTCGGCGCACGACCGGCGACCGTGTCGGCCAGACGAGCGACGACCGCGTGCTCGTCGGAGAGCGCCGCGATGGAGGCGTGGCCGGCGTCGGCGCGCTGCGCGAGCGAGCGCAGACGGTCGGCGAGGGCACGCGCCGCGGCGTGGGCGGCGGCCGTGGACTGCACGGCCTCGCGGGCCGACGCCACCTCGGCCGCGAAGGGAGCGAGGTCGACGGGTTCGTCGCCCGCGTCGACGAGGGTGAGCTCGAGGTCGAGCAGTCGCTGGCGCGTCGCGGCGAGCGCCGCCTCGTGCTCGGCGACGCTCGTGTCGAGCCGGCGACGCTCCGCCGTCGAGCGCAGCGCTGCGGCGACCGCTCCCCGGTCGGCGAAGGAGCTTGCGGTGACGAGCGCGTCGAGGCCGTCGTCGGCCGCGCGGACGGCATCGCGTGCGTTCGCGAGAGCCGTTCGCGCCGCGAGGAGCCCGCGCACGGCCTCGCGTCGCGTTCGCAGGTCGTGCTGGCGAGCAGCGACCGTCGCGAAGTCGCCGCGGGCGGCGTCGACCTCCGCGCGCAGTGCGTCTGCACGCTGCTGCGCGAGAGCCAGCTCCTGGCGGGCACCGGCGAGTTGTTCGGTCAGCACGCCGAGACGGCGCGCGATGGTGGCGTCGAGGTCGGCGGCGCGGTCGCGATCGACGCGGAGGCGATCGGCCTCGTCGACGTCGGACCTCGCGTCCGCGAGCGCGGTCTCGGCCGCCGCCAGACGGGATTCGAGCTGGTCGACGCTTTCGCCTCCGGCGAGGGCGGCGGCCATCGTGTGCGCGTCTCGAGCGACCCGCGCCGCGTCGGAGGCGAGCCGGTCGCTCTCGGCCGCGGCGTTCTTTCGCTCTTCTGCTGCCGCGAGGTCGGCATCGCTCACCGGGACGTCGGTTCCTCGCGCGGGACGAGGGTGTTCGCGCGCACCGCAGACCGCGCAGGGCTCGCCGTCGACGAGTTCATGGGCGAGCTCGATCGCGGCACCCGAAAGCCGCCTGCGCAGGAGCGTCGTCCACGCCTCGATCGCCCGCTGGAGGTCGTCTGCGCGCACCAGCGACGCCAGGTCGGCCTGCTCGCGCTGGTCGAGCAGCCGCGCCGCCTCACGAGCGGCCTCGAGGCGACGGGCGGTCTCATCGCGATGCGCGAGCGCGGACTCGCGGCGCACATCTGCCCCCGACAGCTCCGTCAGACGCTGATCGAGGGCGGCGAGCAACTCGGGAACCTCGGCGCGGCTGCCGACGAGCGTCTGACGCTCGCTCTCGAGGCCGTCTACCCCTGCCTGCAGCCGAACCAGGTCGTGGTCGAGCGCGGCGAGTGACAGCTCGGCGGCGAGGGCCGCCTCGCCCCGGGCGAGGAGGGCGGTGAGCGCGTCGTCGCGAGGTGCGAGATCGTCGCCGGTGTCGTCTTCGTCGCATTCGTGGACGCGTGACGCCGCGGCGACGTGACGCTCGGCTGCGACGGCGGCGGCCTGTCGGGCCGACGCGCTCGCCTCGAGCGCCGGGCGCAATGCTTCGGCCTCGGCGGCGGTCGCAGCCTCTCGCCGGGCGGACGCGATCGTCTCGGATCGGGCCTCGAGGTCGGCGAGCTCGGTGCGCGCCGCCTGTCGTGCTCTCTGACGTTCGGCCAGCGACCGGGCCTCGTGCTCGGCCGCGAGGGCCGCATCGAGCCGGGCGTCGACCGTGGCGTTCTCTCGTGCAAGGGTGTCGACGCGGTAGTGCGCTCGCTCGACCGCTCGCACCACGTCTGCGAGACGATCACCGACGCCGCGCGCGCCGTCGACCACCGCGACATCGGCGCCGGGATGACCGTCGACGTGGACCTCGGCCGCGAGACGCTCGGCCTCGTCGAGCAGGGTGGCGACCTCGACGCCCTCGGCGGCGAGCATCTCTTGTGCGCGCTTGCGACGCTCGTCGAGGTCGGTGGCGTACTGCTCGAACGAGCGCGTCCCGAACAGCGTGCGCAGCAGGCCGAGGCGCTCGTCGTTCTTGGCGAGGAGGAAGCGGGCGAACCGGTTCTGCGCCAGCAGGATGACCTGCAGGAACTGCTGCTGCGTCAGACCCAGGATCTCGTCGAGCTTCGCGGCCACGTCGACGGGGCGGGCGGCGACCCCCGTCCATCCCTCGGGCGCGAGGACCTCAAGGAGGGCGCGATGCGGCTCTTTCGTCGTGCCGCCGCCGCGCCGCTTGGGACGCTCGAACTCGGGCGACCGCGTGACGCGCCACCGGTCGCCGTCGGCGCTGAACTCCAGCGTCACCCGCGTGGGGTCGTCGGGCTCGCAGTGGTCGCTGCGGAGGCGACGCTCGGCGCCGTCGTAGCGCGGCACCCCGCCGAAGAGGGCGTAACAGACGCCGTCGAGCACGCTGGACTTGCCCGCACCCGTGCGACCGGTGATGAGGAAGATCCCGTCGTCGGCGAACGCGTCGAAGTCGACCTGCTGCACGTCGAGGAACGGGCCGAAGCCCTCGAGTTCGAGTCGGTGCAGTTTCATGCGTGGGCCTCCGCGACGGCGCGGGCGTCGAGGACGTGGCGGATGAGCTCGCGCTCGGCCGGGGAGGCACCCTCACCCTCGCGCACGTGGGCGAGGAAGGCGTCGATGACCTCCGCGTCGTCGCGCGCAGCGCGAACGCGCCGCGCATAGCCCTCACCGTCGTCGGGTCGGGTCTCGGCGGGCGCGTGCACCACGGTGGCGCACCACGGGAACCGCGCCTGCAACCGACGCATCGGGTCGGGCTGGGGAGTGGAATCGGTGTACTCGGCGCGGACCCAGTCGCCTCGATGGGCATCGAACCGCTCGTGCGTCAACAGGTCGTCGAGAGGCCCCTCGAGGGTGACGAGCGCGCGCGGAACGGGGAGATCGAGCCATCGGACCGACGACAGCCCGTCGGCATCGAGGTCGACGAGCCACGACCCGCGCGGCTTGCCCGCCTCACCGAAGCTGTAGTGCAGGGGCGCCCCGGCGTAGCGCACGCGCTCGGACAGTTGTTGACGGCCGTGGATGTGGCCGAGCGCCACATAATCGGGCCCGTCGAATGCGGTGAGCGGCACCACGTCGAGACCGCCCTGTCGGATCTCGCGCTCGACGCCCGGCGTCGCATCGACTCCGGCGGCGAAGCAGTGCGCCGCGACGATCGAGCGGCCTCCCCGCTCGGCGAGATCGGCGCGCACCAGGTCGAGCGCATGGCGCATGGTCTGCGCCTGGTTGCGCAGCTCGACACCGGGCCACAGGTGGCGGACGATCGCGGGCTCCAGGTAAGGGATGCCGTAGACGTGCACGGGACCGTGCTCGTCGGCGAGCGTGACGGGCGTTCCGACCGATGTCGGATCGGTCAGAACGGTGATGTCGGCGCGCAGCAGCGCCGACTGGAAGCCGAGGCGCGCAGCGGAGTCGTGGTTGCCACTGGTGACGACGACGCGTGCACCGGCATCGGCGAGCGCCGCGAGCGTGCGGGAGAGCACCGGGTAGCACGCCGCCGACGGCGCCGCGGAATCGAAGACGTCGCCGGCCACGATGACCGCGTCGACGGCGTTCTCACGCACCTGGCCGACGAGCACGTCGAGCACGCCGCTGAGGGCGTCGAGGGTGGAGTGCCCGTGGAAGGAGCGCCCGATGTGCCAGTCGGAGGTGTGCAGGATGCGCATGCAGACACGGTACGTCGCACCTCCGACATCGGCTCGCAGCAAACGCGCGGATGCCCGCGAGGCGACGGCCGGCGCGCGCTCGTTGACATGCGAACGCCCCGCTGCGCACGAGGCGGGCGGGGCGTTCGGCAGGCGTCGTCAGCCGCCGGCGACTTCGGCCGCGAGCGCGCGGATGCGATCGTCGCCGAGGTCGAGCCCGATGTCGGCGAAACGCTGACGGAGCACGTCGGCGATGCGCTCCTCGCTCTTGTCGCCCACGTCGGCACGGGTCTGCACGACGACACCCTGGATGCGCGCTTCGTCATCGGTGGGGTGGGTGTCCATCGCCGGAGCCGACTGCTCGTCGGGGCGCGAGAGTTTGCGGTCGCGGTGCACGGCGCCGCCGACCGAATCGGCCGCGTCGGCGCCCCCGTCGGGTCCGGTGCTGGGCTCGGGTGCCCGGGTTGCGTCGGTCATGTCAGTCCTCCGTGCTCAGGTCGGGGTCGATGCCTTGGCTCGCGGCATCGCCTTCGATGGGATCCGAGGGTTCCGCGTCGTTCAACCGCGGCGATCCCTTCGCGTGCTCGTTGCGCTCGGCGGTCTCACCGTCGGCGACGGCGCCACTCTCCCAGCCGCCCGGCGGATCGGCGTCGATGACGCCTTCGGGCAGGTCGCGGTCGTCGTTCATGACTCCCCCTTTCGAGGTCTCCAGCTTGGTCCCGCCCCCTGAGCGCGCAGCAGGGGTTGACGATCGCCCGCGCGCACCCCACCCGATCGTCAGGACGCGGGACGCCGATGGAGGATGCCGGCACGCTCGGGGTGCGCGTCGAACCACTCCCCGACGTACCAGCACACCGGGATGACCTCGCGCTGCCCGGCCGCCTCGATCGCGTCGACCGCGCGTTCCGTGACGATCGCGGCGTACCCGTGCCCACGATAGGTGGGGATGGTGAACGCGCGGGTGAGGGCGATCGTCCGCCCGTCGTCGCGATAGTCGAGGACGGAGACGAGGTCGTCGCCCCGGTGGAGGGTGAATCGGGATGCCGTCTTGTCGTCGGCGAAATGCAGATCGGACATGCCGTGAGGGTACGCCGCCGACGGACACCGGCGGGGGGATGACGCAGAATGCTCGGCGACGGCGCAGGTTGACCCCGCCGGATCGCGCACGGTGCGCACTCGCACGACGATCGTCATGATTTGACGTTGTTGGACTCGGTGGGCAATAATGCCGCCATGACTGACTTCGCGCGTTCTCTGTCCGCCCGGGAGGCGAACAGGACTGCCGGCATGATGATGCCCGGCCGCGCTGTCATGTGTTGTCGAATGTGCCGCTAACCGCGACCCTCGCCCCGACGACCCTCGTGCTTCTGAACGCCGACGTCGTCCCCCGGTCGCGGGCAGTCCGCGTCGATCACGCGCACGCCCGCACCGCACTCCGGCCCACCGGCCCACACCTCCCGTCGAACCCCGCTCATGATGACGCCCGGGTTCACACACCCAAGGACTTCTCCTCATGTCGCTTTCCGCCGTTCTCGATCGCCCCGTGACCGCCGCCTCCCGTCCCACCGCCGCCCCGCGCCCGACGTCCGCTTCGGCGCAGACCGCGCCGCCCGCGAGCGCCCCTGCTCCGGCCGCCGCTTCCGCACGTCCTGCCGCATCGACCGCGCCTCGCGGCTTCGCGCTGTACGTCGGCATCGACGAGGCCAAGGCCGCCGCCGCGGGCGTGAGCCTCGGCACGCTCGTCGAGGCTCTTCGCCGCACGCTCGGCGAGCTGGCACCCGCCGCAGAGACCTACGCCACGGTCGCCCTGGCCCCCGTCGGCGCGGGCGGTCGCGACGTCGATGTGGTGCGCCTCGCTCTGCACGAGCCGTCGGCCGTGGCCCGCACGAAAGAGGAGCCCGCCGAGGAGGACCGCGCCGCAGGCGGCGTCGTCGTCGACATCTCGCGCAAGCGCGTCCTCATCGACGGCGAGTCGGCGGCGTTCACGTTCAAGGAGTTCGAACTGCTGCAGTACCTCGTGCTGCGCGAGGGGCGCACGATCGAGCGCACCGAGCTCGTGGCATCCCTGTGGGAGGGCTCCACCGACGACGACGCCCCCGGCGAGCGCACGATCGACGTGCACGTGCGGCGCCTGCGGGCCAAGCTCGGCGCGTACGAAGACATCGTGCGCACTGTCCGGGGCGTGGGCTACCGCTTCGACCGGCACGCCGACGTCTCGATCCGCTACGGTCACGGCACCCCGTCGCCCGACCGGTTCTGAGCGGTCGTCGCCCATCGCGGACCGATCCGGATGCCGCGATGTCGGCGGTGCGACGTAGGGTGTCGGCATGAGATCGACCGGGGTTCGCGCGCACCATGTGCCGCGTGATATCGCGACGCCGGTCGAACGACCCCTCGAGACCGACTACGAGCCTTCGGGCCCCGTCGACATCGGCCGGGCCGTGGCGGCGCAACGGCACGGCCGGAACGATCCCACCTACTTCTCGACCAGTCCTCTGGGCTCGGGCGGGGTGGTGTGGCGGGTCAGTCGCACCCCTCTGGGCGTGGCCACTCTGGCGCTCCGTCAACGCGTCGGAGGCGGCGTGCGCGCGGCCGCGTGGGGACCGGGCGCGGCGTGGGCGCTCGACCAGCTGCCCGCCCTGTGCGGCGCGGCCGACGATCCCGACGGTTTCGACGCATCGCGGCATCCCTCCGTGGCCGAGTGGCATCGCCGTCATCCCGACCTCCGTATCGGACGCACCGACCTCGTCTTCGACGCGTTGGTCAGCGCCATCATGGAGCAGAAGGTCACCAGCATGCAGGCCTTCTCGGCGTGGCGGAGCATCGTCACGTGGTACGGCGAGCGCGCACCCGGGCCGACGCCGCGGCCCATGTTCGCACCGCCCGACATCGAGGGGTGGCGACACGTGCCGTCGTGGGCGTGGCATCGCGCCGGCCTCGAGCCGCCCCAGTCGCGAACCATCGTCGAGACGGCGCGTCGTGGCGACACGATCGTCCGCGCCGCGACCTCCGCCGCCGACGGCGAGGCGCGCGACCGCGTGTTCATCAGCCTCCGCGGCGTCGGCATCTGGACGAGCGCCGAGACGCGCATCCGCGCCTTCGGAGACCCGGATGCCGTCAGCACCGGCGACTACCACCTCGCCCACCAGGTGGGCTTCGCCCTGACCGGCCACCGCACCGACGACGACGGGATGCTGGAACTGCTGGAGCCGTTCGCCGGCCACCGCCAGCGGGTCATTCGTCTGATCTACGCCGGCTCGGCGCTCGAGCCACGCCGCGGCCCGCGCCTGCACCCCGAGGATCACCGCGACCGCTGACTCGACGTCGACTCGGCCGAGAGGCACAGGCGCCGAGGCTCAGTGCGATCGCGGCGCGCGCCAGTACCCGGTGAACGAGATGGCCCGCTTGTCGACGCCGATGCGTACCCAGTGCCGACGCATCGCCGCGGCCAGCGACTGCTCCCCCGCCACCCACGCCGACGCCGGCGGGACGCTCGACGCGCCGGCGTCGATCGCCGCGGTCAGGACGGCATAGCCCGGGGTGGCGTGCGGATCGGGCCGCACGACCCACCGCACCTCGACACCGGCCGGAGCCTCCAGAGCGCGCACATCCGCGGCATCCGGGACCTCGACGAATGCGCTTCCCGTCGCGTCGGGGGGAAGGGATGCCAGGATGCCGGCGAGTGCGGGCAGCGCGGTCTCGTCGCCGACGAGAGAGACGGGACCGGGCCGGTCCTCGGGCAGCGCGAAGAGGACGCCCTCGTCGAGGATGGCGACGGCGTCGCCGGGGTCGCAGCGCTCCGCCCAGGTCGCCGCCGGGCCCGCCGTGCCGTCGGCGGTCGATCCGTGCAGAACGAAATCGACGTCGAGCTCGGGACCGCTCTCGCCGTCGGCGCGGTAACCGGCCACGGAGTAGTTGCGCAGCACGGGGCGCTCGGTCTTCGCGATCGCGAGGTACCGCATGTAGGCGAAGGTGTCGAGGCGGTTCGGGAGGCGGGCGAGCGTGCCCTCGGCGACGGGGAGGAAGAGGCGGAACCACTGGTCCCAGCCCATCTGGGTGAAGCGCGCCAGATCGGGCCCGCCCAGCGTCACGCGCGCGAACGACGGCGACAGGCGCCGTCGGCGCACGACATGAAGCGTGAGCAGCTCGCTCTTGTCGGGCTTCACGCGCGTCTGCGCGGCGTTGGTGCGGGCCATCGGCCCCTCCTTCTCTCGTCGGTCGTCCGTGGCATCCGGTGCCCGTCGCGTCGTGCGGCCTAGGCTGGGCGCATGACGCAGACGGGAACCGGTTGGCCGCGCGGACGCACGTACTGGGTCCTGGGCAGCGTGCTGCTGTTCGGCCTCGGCATCCTGTTCGGACTGGTGTGGCAGAACGTCTGGCTCGGGCTCGTCATCGCCGCGGCCGTCTCGGTGGGGTGGCTCATCGCCTACGAGTCGAGCCGCGGCCGTAACGTCGGCGTGAACGACGAGGACAACGGCATCCAGCTCTGAGGTCCCGGCGGGCGCACCGCTCACCGGTAGTACACCGCCAGCGGGTAGGGCCCGTCCCGACGCACCTCGACCGGCGTGCCGAACACCTCTTCGAGCGTCGTCGACGTCATGAGATCGCCCGGCGTGCCGACGTGCACCACCCGCCCCTCCGAGAGGGCCACGATCCGATCGGCGTAGGCGGCGGCGAAGTTGATGTCGTGCACCACGATGACGATCGTCTTGCCCAGTTCGTCGGCCGCGCGGCGCAGCTGACCCATCATCGCCACCGCGTGCTTCATGTCGAGGTTGTTCAACGGTTCGTCGAGCAGGATGCAATCGGTGTCCTGGGCGAGCACCATCGCGACGTACGCGCGCTGTCGCTGACCGCCCGAGAGCTGGTCGAGGTAGCGCCCCGACAGCTCCGTGAGGTCGAGGAACGCGATGGCCTCGTCGATCTTCACGTGGTCGTCGGCGGTCAGGCGCCCCTGCGAGTGGGGGAAGCGCCCGAAGCCGACGAGCTCGCGCACGGTGAGACGGGTGACGAAATGGTTCTCCTGCCGCAGGATCGACACGATCCTCGCCAGGGTCCGGCCGGGAGTCGTGGTCACGTCGTGTCCGCCGACGGTGACGCGGCCCGCGGTCGCGGTGGTCAGGCGTCCGATGATCGTCAGGAGCGTCGACTTGCCGGCCCCGTTCGGCCCGACCAGTGCCGTCACCCCGCCCGACGGGATGTCGAGGGTGACGGGACCGAGCACGGTGAGGTCGCCGTAGGTCATGGTGACGTCGGTGAGCGAGATCACAGGCTGCCCTTTCGAAGCAGGTAGACGAGGAAGAAGACGCCGCCGACGAACTCGATGATGATCGAGAGCATCCCGGCCGCGTAGAACACGTGCCGCAGCACGAAGTACCCCGCGAGCAGTGTCGCCATGCCCAGAAGCGCCGCGAAGGGCAGCACGACACGATGCTGCGACGACCCCGCCAGCTGATAGGCGAGGGTCGCGACGAGGAAGCCGAAGAACGTCATCGGTCCGACCATGGTGGTCGACACCGAGATGAGCACGGCGACCAGCACGAGCATGCCGATGACCTCCCGCCGGTACGACAGCCCCAGGTTGAGGGAAGCCTCCCGACCGAGGGCGAGCACGTCGAGTCGGTGCCGCGCGCGCCAGACCACCGCGAGCACCGCCGCGACGACGAGCGCCGCCCAGGGGAGGTATTCGGCATCCGAATTCGAGAGGTTGCCGAACAGGCGTGCCGACAGGATGTCGAAGTCGCTGGGGGTGAGCAGGCGCTGCATGACGGTTGAGAGCGAGCCGAATCCGACGCCCAGCACCACGCCCACGAGCAGCATCACGTGCAGGTTGCCGCGGCGGCCCGCGAACAGCCACCCGTACAGCAGGGTCGCGAAGCCCACCATCAGCGCACTCTGCACGGCGACTTTCAGCAGGCCGTCGGTCGCCGAGAGCGCGGCGCTGCCGAAGAAGAACACCAGCGCGGTCTGCATGACGACGTAGAGCGCGTCGAAGCCCATGATCGACGGGGTCAGGATGCGGTTCGCCGTCGCGGTGTGGAACAGCACGGTCGCCACGGCCTGACAGCACGCGACGAGCGCGATCGTCGCGACGCTGACCACGCGCAGATTCACCGCGAGCCAGAACGCGCGCGAGCCCGGCTCCCCGGGCACGTTCCAGGTCAACACGCCCACGGCCGCGACCACGACGACGAGGGCCAGGATGCCGAAGCGCACCGCGATCCGTGGACGACGGGTCGCGAGAGTCGGCGCGGAGCGGGTCAGGGTGTCAGCCACGGGCACGCATCCTCAACAGCAGGGTGATGAACACGGCGGAGCCGACGACCCCGAGGATCATCGAGACGGGGACCTCGAACGGCATCCGGATGACGCGTCCGACGATGTCGCAGACGACGACGATCGCCACACCCCCGAGGCACACCCAGGGGAGATTCGCGCGGGCGTTGTCGCCCCGCCACATCGACACCAGGTTGGGCACCACCAGCCCCAGGAAGGGCAGGAAGCCCACGACCACCGTCGTGACCCCCGTCGCGACGGCGACGAGGGCTGTTCCCACGAGCAGGACGCGCGTGTGGTCGAGCCCGACCGAGGTGGCGATGTCACGGCCGAGTCCGGCGACGGTGATGCGGTCGGCGTACAGGAACACCAGCAGCACGACGATCGCGACGACCCACAGCACCTCGTAGCGTCCGCGGACGATGGAGGTGAAACTGCCCATGAACCAGGTGCCGAGCATCTGCAGCGAGTTCGTGGACACGGCCAGGTAGGTGGTGAACGCCGAGACCACGGCTCCGAGCATGATGCCGATCAGCGGCACGACCAGCGAGGAGCGCAGCGAGATGCGCTGCAGGATGCCGATGAACACCATCGTGCCGGCGAAGGCGGCGACGGATGCCACGATCATCCGCACCGGCAAGGATGCCGTGGGAACGAGCAGCACCGTCACCAGCAGCCCGAGCGCCGCCCACTCGGAGGTTCCGGTGGTGGAGGGCTCGACGAAACGGTTCTGCGTGAGCAGCTGCATGATGAGGCCCGAGACGGCCATCGCGCAGCCGGCGAGCACGAGCGCGACCGTGCGCGGCACGCGCGAGATGAGGAACATCTCGCCGCCGAAGTCGTCGGCGGTCAGGTCGTAGGCGCCGACGAACAGCGACAGGATGACGAGGGCTGCGACGCCGATGCCCGCAGCGGGCAGCGCGACCCGAGGTCGAAGGACGGTCTGTCTCATGGCATCCCTCTCTCCCCTCCTCGCTCGAGCGTGAGGGGTCGATTCCTGTCGCCTGGGTCGAGCCCCGGCGACAAGTTCTGACCCCTCACGCGCGCGCGGCGGAGGCGTGGTCAGGAGGCGAAGGCCTCGGCGGCCGAGCGGTACAGCTTCGTGTAGGCCTGGATGCCCTCGTCGAGGTAGAAGCTGCCGTCGAGGTAGACGATCTGGTTCTTCTGCACGGCGGGGACGTTCTTCAGCGCCTCGGCGTTCTCGACGAGCTCCTTCGCCGAGACGTAGCCGTCTTCGCCGAACATCGCGTCGCGGTCGAGCACGAAGAGCCACTCGGGGTTCGCCGCAGCGATCGCCTCGACGCTGATGTCATCGCCGTGCGAGGCGTCTTCGGCGGCGCGCTCGAGCGCGGGAGTGAGCCCCAGCGTCGGGAACAGCACGCCGACGCCTCGACCCTCTCCGGGGGCGGCGTAGGCGATCTTGCCACCCGAGGTGATCAGGCCCATCACGGTCTGCGAGGGGTCGTAAGCGGCCTTCGCGTCGGCGATCGCGGCATCCAGGTCGGCGTTCAACGTCGCCGCCTCGTCGTTCTTGTCGAAGACCTGGCCGAGGATCGTCGTCTGGCGCTTGAGCTCGGACGTGTGCTCCTCGCCGTCGCGCGGGCTCGTCTCGATCGTCGCCGGCTGGATCTCCTTCAGCTGGTCGTAGAGCTCGCGGAAGCGGTAGCCGCCGACGATGAGGTCGGGCTCCGCGGCGAGGATGTTCTCGATGTTCGGCTCGCGGTGCAGGCCCGCGTCGAGCACCTCGTCGCCGCCCGAGAGCGAGGGCCACAGGTCGTACATCAGCGGCTTCGGGGCGGCGACGAGCTTCACGCCCCAGTCGTTCAGCGTCTGGAAGGTCGTGTTGTCGAGGGCGACGACGCGCTCGGGAGCGACGGGCACCTCGATCGAGCCGTGGTTGTCTTCGACGGTGACGGTCGTCGCCGCGGCGGGCTCGTCGACCGGGGCGGCGGCGGTCCCGGCGCACCCGCTGAGGGCGAGAGCGGCTACCAGCGAGGCGGCGGCGAGGGGACGGATCAGGCGGGTTCTCATGCGAATCTCTCCAGTGCTGTGTGCGAGTCGAGCGGCCGCAGGGGATGGCGACGCCCGGTTTGTGAGGTTAGCCTTACCTACGTGACATTGTCGAACCCGCGCCTCGCCGCCCGCCTCGAACCCCGCCGCCACGACCTGGTCTTCCGCTCGGCGGCCCTCGCCGCCCGGACGTTCCTCACACCGTCGTACGTGCGCCTTCGGGTCGAGGGCCCCGAGCTGCGGGGGTTCGACTCCCCCGGCGCCGACGACCACATCCGCGTGTTCTTCCCGACGGAGCCCGTTCGCGACCTCCGAGAGGCCCCGAACCGGGAGTACACACCGGTGAGCTGGGATGCCGAGGCGGGCTGGCTCGACATCGACGTCGCGCTGCACGGGGCCGGTGTCGGCAGCCGGTGGGCGGCATCCGCTCCCCTGGGCGCACCGGTCGGCGTCGGCGGCCCGCGTGGATCGATGGTGCTCGTCGGCCGCCCCGATGCCTGGCTCTTGGCGGGAGATGAGACCGCGGTCCCGGCGATCCGCCGATTTGCCGCGGCGATGGACGACGACGCGGTCGGGCGCATCGCGATCGAGGTCCCGGATGCCGCGCACGACCTGCCCGTCGCCGGTCCCCCGGGCGTCGAGGTGGTGCAGCTGCACCGCGGCGAGCGCCCCGCCGGCGAGGAGCTCGCCGACTGGCTCGATGCGCTCGACGTGGAGGAACGACCGGACGGGTGCGTCTTCGGCTTCGTCGCCGCCGAGCAGTCCGTCGTGCGCTCCGGTCGCGCGCTGCTGCTCGACCGCTGGACGGGTGATCCCGCCGCCACGGTCGTGAAGGGGTATTGGAAGCGCGGCACTGCGGAGTACCACGCGCCGCACTAGGAGCGCCCGGTCAGCACCCTTCGTCGTCCGACAGGTACAGCGTGCACGTCGTGTCGTAGAAGTCGCCCGTCTCGCCCGCGGGGCGGAGCCCGATGCGCTCGGCGACCGCACCGGACGCCGTGTTCGCCGGGTCGGTCACCGCGATGACCCCGCGGATGCCATGATCACGGGCCAGCGTCAGGAGCGCGGCGGCCGCTTCGGTCGCGTACCCCGCGCCCCAGGCGTCGGGGTGGAAGTGCCAGCCGATCTCGATGCGCTCGGGTCGCCCGGCACCCGCTCCCGCCGACCACGGGATGCGCTTGAGCAACACCGATCCGAGGCGCCGGCCACCCGTCGTCTCGACGGCCCGGACACCGAGGATGCCGTCGGAGAGCCCCTGCCAACGGTCGAGCAGTGCGTCGACCTCGTCACGCTCGGTCATCACCTGGCCGCCGCTGAGATACCGGCGCACCTCGATGCGGCTGTACATGTCGAACAGGAACTCGCGGTCGTCGTCGGATCGGGTCCACTCCCGCAGCACGAGACGATCGGTTGCAAGGCGGGTGCGGCGCATCGGCACGTGCGGAATGCCGTCCTCGGCGAACGGCGGCCCCGACACGACGAAACCGAATCGCGCGTACCAGCTCGCGAGGTGCGCCTGGGCGTCGAGCAGGATCGGGATGCCGGGGGCCTCGGCATCCAACACCTCGATCGCCTCGCGCATCAGGTCGGCGGCGATGCCGCGGCCTCGCGCGTCGGGGGCGGTGGCGACGCGGCCGATGCGCGTGTTGTCGGGCTCGCGGAGGACGCGCAGGGTGGCGAGGACGGCGTCGCCCTCGCTCGCCCACATCAGCTCGGCCCCGGGCTCGATGTCGCGACCGTCGATCTCGGGGTAGGCGGCTCGCTGCTCGACGACGAAGACCGTGACCCGCAGCCAGAGGATGCGGTAGAGGGTGCGAGGGTCGATCGCGGCGACGGGCGCCCGGTGCAGTGTGACGGCCATCCTCCGACCGTATCCCGGCACTCCGACATCGCCGTCCCGGTGCATCCGTCGACACCGTGGACCGCTTACCGCAGCGGCGCCGAGCCGGGGACATCGACCGATGTCGGAGGGGCACGCTAGCCTCCGGTCATGTCCTTCCAGTCATACCTCGACAACATCGAAACCAAGACGGGGCTGACCCCGCGCCAGTTCCTCGCCCTCGCCGAGGAACGCGGCTTCGGCCCGGGAACGAAGGCCACGCCCATCCTCGAGTGGCTGAAGACCGACTACGACCTCGGTCGAGGTCACGGCATGGCGCTCGTGCACGTGATCACGAAGGGGCCGAAGATCGGCGACGCGCACGTCGGGAAGGCCGGTACGCACGGCGACAGAAGCGACACGCTCTGGCTCGACGGGGCGGCGAGCAACCCCGACCGCTGATCCGCTCAGCGGGCGTCAGCCTGTCAGCGCACCGCCGAACCGGCGCGATGCGGCGACCTGCTCCGCCACGCGCCTCAGGGCGAGGATGAGCGGCTCCACCAGGGCGGTGCCGAGCACGACGTAACGCACGGCATCCTCGATCGACGTCTCGGGAGTGGCCGCGAGCTCCTCCTCGGCGATGGCCGACAAGTGGGTGAGGTAGGCGTCCATGACACGGTCGGGAACCGTGAATGCGGCGCGGTCGAGCGCCGCGAGGGCCTGGGCGACGGCGGCGATCTGATCAGGAAAGCACTTCTCGACGTCGCCGCCCATGCGTTCGAGCAGCGCGAGGGCCGCGGTGAGATCGATGTCGGCCGAGACCGCCGGGGTCACGGCGGCATTGGCCGCGCCCAGCAAGTCGTACGGGTTCTCGGGCGGCTCCTCCAGCACGCCGATCACCTTGCGCACCCCCGCGATACCGACGCCGGCGTCGACGAGAGCGCGGATCACCCCGAGCCGCTGCACGTGCGCCACGCCGTACGAAGCCTGGGTGGGCGAGGTGCGCGCGCCCTCCGGCAGGAGCTTCTCGCGCAGGTAGTACTTGATGGTGGCGACGGGCACCCCGCTCGCCGCTGACAATTCGGAGATCCGCACCTGCACCCCTTGACTCGATAGCAAGACTATCCAACACTGGATAGCATCACTATCGAGCGAGGACACCCCATGGCATCCATCAATCCGGGTCGCATGACTCACCGCTACGACGGCGAGCTCGTCGTCTTCCATATCGGCATGACGATCAACAAGTGGTGGCGGCCCGACCAGTGGATGCCGCCCATGGGCGACATGCCGCGGATGCTGCGCGAGCTGAGCGTCGACCGCGAATCCGGTCTGCTCGGCTTCACGATGCTGCTCGGCGCCCGCGGGCCCTACCTCGTGCAGTACTGGTCGTCGCTCGACAAGCTCTACGCCTACGCGTCGGCGCCCGACCAGGAGCACCGTCCCGCCTGGACGCGCTTCAACAAGCGGGCGCGCAAGGCGCCCGGCGCGGTCGGCATCTGGCACGAGACGCACCTCGTCGAGCGGGCCGAGAGCATCTACGTGGCGACCCCGCCCATGGGGCTTCCGAGGGTGACCGAGACCGTGCCGATCGCGTCGCGGCACGACCGGGCACGGGCACGTCTGGCGGACGGCGGGACGCGAAGCGGCGCGGGCCGGGGTGACTGACGGCCCGGTGAGGCGGTCCGGAGCAGCACCCTGACTTGGGGGGCACCGCGGTGAGGGGCCGGGATGCCTCCCGCCTCCGCAGCGGAACGCGCCCCGACCCCGCGGGAGCCTCACTCAATACGCCGCCCCGGGGTTCAGGATGCCGTCGGGGTCGAAGACCGCCTTGATCGCATCGTGCACGGCCACCACCTCCGGTCCCAACTCGCGACGCGCCCACTCGCGCTTGAGTCGCCCGATGCCATGCTCGGCGGTCACCGTTCCGCCGAGTTCCAGCGCGAGGGCGAAGATGTCATCCGCCGCTTCGACGGCGGCCGCCGGAAGCTCGTCGAGGGAGGGGTCGACGACGATGATCGGATGGAGGTTGCCGTCGCCGGCGTGACCGAAGACGTAGATCGGCACCTCGCGCCGAGCAGCGATCGCGCGAATCCCCCGCACCGCCTCGGCGAGACGGCTACGCGGCACCGCGATGTCTTCGATCACCGGGCGACCGAGCCTCTCGAGAGCCGGGAGGGCCTGCCGACGCGCGTGCAGCAGCGTCGCCGCCGTCTCCAGGTCGGCGGTCCACTCGTGGTGGGTCGCCGCCGCGGAGAGGGCCTCGGTCACGACCGCGATCTCCTCCTCCGCGCCGAAGCCGTCGGTCTGGGCGAGCAGCAGCGCCTCCCCGCGGGCGCGCAGAGCCGAGCCCTCGAGCGCGTCGATCGCCCCGAGCGTCTCTCCGTCGAGGATCTCGAGCACCGCGGGGCGGGCGCCGCTCCGGGCGATCGCCGCGACCGCATCGGCGGCATCCTCGAGCGTGGCGAAGAACGCGGATGCCGTGGCGACGCGACGCGGGATGGGGAGCAGTCGCACCCGCGCCGCGACCACGACCCCCAGGGTGCCCTCCGAGCCCACGACGAGACCGGCGAGGTCGTATCCCGTCACCCCCTTGATGGTGGGGCGGCCGAGCCGCACGAGAGAACCGTCGGCGCGAACGACATCGACCGACAGCACCGCATCGCGCGTCACGCCGTACTTGGCCCCGCGCAGGCCGCCGGCGTTCGTGGCGATGTTGCCGCCGATCGTCGAGATGCCGACGCTGCCCGGGTCGGGGGCGTAGAACAGCCCGTGCGCGCGAGCAGCGGCATCCAGGTGAGCCGTGATCACGCCCGCTTCGACATCGGCGGTGCCGTCGACCGCGTCGATCGAGCGGATGCGGTCGAGCTGCGAGAGGTCGAGCACCAGCGCGCCGTCACCGGCCACCGCTCCGCCGGCGAGGCCCGAGCCCGCACCGCGCGTGACGACGACGAGCCGCTCGGCCCGCGCGCGCCGGACCGCAGCCTGCACATCCGCCACGTCTCGCGCGACGATGATGGCCGCGGGCGCGCCGTCGGCAGGCAGTCCCGAGCGGTCGAGGGCGAGGGCGGGGGCGAGATCGGTCATGGAGAAACTCCTGTTCGGGTTCGCACCGCCGGCGCGACGAGGGTGAGCGTACGCGGCGCATGGGTCGGGACCTGAGCGATCGAGGTCACGTGGCCGCCCCCACGAAGGTCGCCGCAGACGTGGACGGCGACGGCGCGGCGGGCCCGCCGGGCTCGACCGCGGTAGGCGCGGATGGCGACGGCACGGCACTCGGCTGCCCATCCGGCACCGCCTCGGCGAGCGCGGCGGGCAGCGGCGCGACGCCCGGCCGCCCTCCCCGGCTGGCGAGCACACCGAGGTCGCGCTGCACGGCCTCGGCGAGGGGCGCCGAGAGCCCCGCGCGCCGCGCCAGCAGCACGAGCTCGCCGACGAGGAAGTCGCTCTCGACGCTCGCTCCGCGTTCCAGGCTCTGCCACGTCGACAACCGCCCGGCGATGTGTCCGGGCACGTGCTCGACGGGAACGAACGCCGCCTCGGCCGGTGCGACGGCGAGGCCGAGGCGGTCGAAGAGCGCCCCCGCCTCGTCGCGCAGCGAGGCGGTGGCCGCGTCGCGGCCCGCGTCGTCGACGCCGAACACCTCGACGACGTTGCGAAGGTTCGCCAGGAGCTTGCGGCGCTTGGTCGCGGCGATGTCGGCGACGACGGATGCCGCGAACCCGGCGCGCGCGAGATCGTCACTCACGCGCTGCTCGAGGTCGGCCGCGCGCCCGGTGACGGCGCCGACGCGTGCCGTTCCGAGCGTCGGCCAGGACGGCGCCACGACCTCGCCCGGGCGCAGATGACTGGCGGGGATCGCCACCGACACCCCCACCACGCGCGCAAATCGGCGCAGCGCGACATCTTCCGTCGCGAGCCCGTTCTGCAGCGTGACCACCGGCAGATCCGCCACGACACCTCCGCCGACGAGAGGTCGCCACGCGATCGCGGCGAGCGCCTGCTCGGCATCCTGGGTCTTCACCGCGAGCACGACGGTGTCGCCGGGCACGGGCTCGGCCTCGTCGATGGAGCCGACGACGTCGACCGCGACCCGCTCGTCGCCATGGGGGCGACGAACGAGCACGCCGCGTTCGCCGATCGCGTCGAGAGCGGCACCGCGTGCCACGAGCACGGCCGGCACGCCCGCCGCCGTCCACTGCGCGGCGAGCAAGGCGCCGAGGGCTCCGGCGCCGACGACGATGCGGCGCCCGCCGGATGCGGCGTCTTCGGGAGCCCGCGCGCCCCCGACGGCGTCGCGGCTCACGCCACGGCCCGGCGGGCGAACACGGCCTCGGGGTCGATCCCGCGGCGCGCCACCTCGTCGCGCACGAGCGGAATCACCAGGCGACCGGCATCCACGGCGTCGTTCAGGTCGCCGAGGGTGGGCAGCGACACGATGTCCGCGCCGAGCTCCACGTAACGCACGATCGCCTCGGCCACCGTCTCGGGCGATCCGACCAGCAGCGACGACGCCCCGCCGGAGCCGGCGACACCCCGGGGCGTCCACAGCACGCCGCCGTCGTGCTCCTCGGACCGCTCCGACAGGTCGCGCAGCCGCACCGATCCGACGTTCGACCGGTTCAGTCCCTGCACCTTCTCGTAGAACGGCTTCGCGCGCTCCAGGATGCCGCGGGCCTTCTCGCGCGCGAGGGCATCGGTCGGCGCGACGACGGGGCGGAACGTCACCCAGAAGCGGATGCGGTCGGTGCGGCCCGCAGCGCGCGCGTGGGCGTACACGCGGTCGATCTGCTCGGCGGTCTCGGCGAGGGGCTCGCCCCACAGCGCGAAGATGTCGGCGTGCGCGCCGCCCGAGGCGTAGGCGAACTCGCTCGATCCGCCGAGCGACACGGGCAGCGCACCCCCGGTGTGCGTGGCGTATCCGGGGCCGAAGTCGTCGAAGCGGTAGAACTCGCCGTGGTGCGAGATCGACTCCTTCGCGGTCCACACCTTGCGCAGCACCTCGATGAACTCCGACGAGCGGCGATAACGCTGCTCCTTGTCGAGGTAGTCGCCCTGGCGAGCCTGCTCCTCGTCGCTGCCCCCGGAGATGATGTGGATGAGCGCCCGCCCGCCCGAGAGCTGGTCGAGGGTCGACAGTCCTTGCGCGGCGACCGTCGGGAAGGCCGAGTTCGGGCGGACGGCGACGACCGTCCGCAGCCGCTGGGTGGCCGCGAGCACGGTCGCCGAGAGCGCGTACTGATCGGCGCTGGCCGAGGCATACGGGATGAGCGTGTAGTCGAAGCCGAACTCCTCGATCGTCCGGGCGTAATGGCGCAACCACGCGACGTCGACGGGCTGGGTGAAGGTGCTGCCGCTGTATGCGGGCGCACCCGGGGGGCGACTGCCGACCATGTTGACGAATTCGATGGGCATGGGGTTCCTTCCGGATGAGGGCGAGGGTCGGACGGGGACGGGGTCAGACAGGTCAGACGGGGACAGGGGCGCCGGGGGCAAGAGCGGCGGGGCGGATCACGCCGGGATCGGGCACGGCCGCGACCAGCGTCCGGGTGTACGGATGCCGGGGCGCGTCGAGCACGTCGGCGGCCGGGCCGTGCTCGACGACGCGGCCGTGCCGGAGCACCGTGACGGTGTCGGCGATCTGCCGTACGAGCGCGAGATCGTGCGAGACGAAGAGGTACGTGAGGCCGCGCTCGACCTGCAGGCGCACGAGCACGTCGAGGATCTCGGCCTGGACGGTGACGTCCAGCGCGCTGGTGGGCTCGTCGAGTACGAGCACGTCGGGCTCGATCACGAGGGCCCGGGCGATCGCGACGCGCTGGCGCTGACCTCCCGACAGCGCGGCGGGCCGGCGGCGCCACAGGTGCTCGCCGAGGCCCACCGCGGCGAGCGCCGTGCGCACCGCGTCCCGACGGGACCGACGATCGCCCACGCCATAGCGCGCGAGCGGCTCGCCCACGATGCTCTCGACGCTCCACGACGGGTCGAGGGAGGTGAACGGGTTCTGATACACCAGCTGCAGGTGCCGCCGCACACCGCGGAGGTCGGCCGCGGTGCGACCGGTGACGGACTCCCCCGCGACGACGAGCTCCCCGGCATCCGGATGCGCCAGCCCCAGCAGCAGGCGCACCGCCGTCGTCTTGCCCGACCCCGATTCGCCGACCAGGGCGTGCGTGGTGCCGGCCGCGACCTCGAACGAGACGTCGTCGAGCGCGCGCACCTCGCGGCCCGACGTGCGGAAGGTCTTGGTGACCCCGCGCACGGACACGGCCGGCCTCGCCCCGCCGACCGGCCGCGCCGACAGCGCCGCGCGGAAGCGGTCGGGGGCGAGGGCGGGGACGTCGGCGCGCAGCGCGGCGGCGTAGTCGGAGCGCGGCGCCCGGAACACCTCGGCGGTGGGTCCGGCGTCCTCCACCCGCCCGTCGCGCAGCACGAGCAGGTCGTCGGCGCGTTCGGCGGCCAGCGCGAGGTCGTGGGTGATGAGCAGGAGCCCGATGCCGCGCTCGTCGCGCAGTTCGGTCAGCAGGTCGAGGATGCGCTTCTGGATCGTCACGTCGAGCGCGCTCGTCGGCTCGTCGGCCACGAGCAGGGCGGGCTCGGGCAGCACGGCGAGGCCGATCAGGACGCGCTGAAGCATGCCACCCGAAAGCTGGTGGGGGTACGAGCGGTAGACGCGTTCCGGATCGGACAGTCCGACCCGCTCGAACACCGCGAGGATCGCGGTACGCCGGTGCGCGGCATCCCGTTCCCCGGTGAGTGCGGCGGCCTCATGGGCCTGCGAACCGATCGTGCGAACCGGATTGAGGGCCGACGCCGGATCCTGCGGAACGAACCCCAGCGTGCGACCGCGCAGGGTGCGGAACCGACGAAGCGACAGTTCGAGGGTGTCGATGCCGTCGACCTCGACGCGGCCCGACGTGCGGCCCGACGCGCGGGGCAGCAGACGCAGCACGGCCTTGGCGATCGTGGATTTGCCCGAGCCCGATTCGCCGATGAGGGCGAGGCTGCGGCCGCGTTCCAGCTCGAACGACACGTCGGACACCACGCGCTGCGGGCCGTACGACACCGACAGGTCGCGCACACTCAAGAGGGGGACGGTCATTGGTTCAGTCCTTCGCTCGCAGCCAGCGGCTGACACGGTTGATCGAGAGCACGGTCGCGACGATGACCGCGGAGGGGGCGTACACCAGCCAGGGGCTGGAGACGAGATAGTCCTTGCCCGCCGAGACCAGGAGTCCCCAGTCGGATGCCGGCGGCGGATCGCCGTAGCCGAGGAACGCCAGACCGGCGATGACGAGGATCGACACCCCGAACTGCAGCACCGCGAGCGACAGGACGGAGCGCGAGGCGTTGGGCAGCACGTGCGCGAGCAGCACGTGCGCTCGCGAACCGCCCTGCAGGCGCGCCGCCTCGACGAACACGGTGCTGCGCACCTTGACCGCCTCGGAGCGCATCACCCGCGCGAACACGGCGACGGCCGAGATGCCGGTGGCCACGGCGGCGTTGATCGTCTGGAATCCCAGCGAGCTGACGACGACCACCGCGAGCAGGAAGCTGGGGATGGCCAGCAGCACGTCGATCACGCGGGCGGTGACGACGTCGACGATCCCGCCGAAGAAGCCCGCCACCAGTCCCAGCAGGCCGCCGATCACGACCGCGATGAAAACGGCGACGAGGGCGCTGACCACGGAGGAGCGCGTGCCGTAGACGACCCGGGCGAAGACGTCTCTTCCGAGGTTGTCGGTGCCGAACCAGTGGGCGGCGCTCGGCGGCAGCAGCTTCTCGGCCGTGTCGCCGACGACCGGGTCGGCACTCGAGAACAGACCGGGGGCGATCGCCCAGGCGGTCACGACGAGGAGCACGAGGGCGGCGACCACCACCGTCGCGGGCACGAGCCGGGCGCGGACGGGGCGCCGGGGCGCGGCATCCCGGATCGTGGTCGAGGTCAGCACGGAGGCCATCAGACGCTCGCTCTCTCGGGGGTCGGGGTCGGTCGCGATGCGCGGTGCACGAGGTCCACGCGCGGGTCGAGCAGGGGGTAGACGAGGTCGGCGAGCAGGTTGACCGTCACGAAGACCACGGCGGCCAGCGCCACCACCGCCTGCAGCACGGGGAGATCCTGGGTGGCGACCGCGGTCTGCACGACGCTGCCGATACCGGCCCGTCCGAAGACGGTCTCGGTGATCAGGGCGCCGCCCAACAGCTCGCCCACCGTCAGAGCGATGACGGTCACGACGGGCAGGGCCGAGGGCTTGAGCAGGTGGGCGAAGAACAGTCGCGCCCGCCCCAGCCCTCGGGCGTAGGCGACCACGGCGTAGTCCTGACGGAACTCGTGGTCGAGCCCCGTGATGAGCACCTCGGCGATCTGAGCCGACACCGGGATGCCGAGCGCCACCGCCGCGAAGAACGTCGCGATCGGAGCATCCGGGTCGATCACGGAGAACAGCCCGAGCTGGAAGGCGAACACGTTGAGCAGCAGCAGACCGATGACGAAGTTCGGCACCGAGAGGAACAGCGCGGGGAACGACCGCAGCAGCCGCGCCGCGCGCTCGGGCAGCACCTGGACGCCGTAGGCGATGGCGAACGCGAGGATGAGAGCGACGGCGAGGGCGGTGACCGCGAGCGACAGGGTCGACGGCAGCGCCTCGCCGATGATGGTGGCGACCGGCTGGCTGGAACGCAGCGAGATGCCGAGGTCGCCGACGACGAAGCGGCTGAGCGCTTCCCACAGCTGCACCCACACCGGCCGGTCGAGGCCGTAGAACGACACCATCTGCGCGATCTGATCCTCGCTGAAGCCGTTCTCGGGGTTGCGCAGGGTGCTCGTCAGCGGATCGCCGGGCAGCACGCTGATGACCACGAATGTCAGCACGTAGGCCAGCAGCACCACGAGCACGGCCTGGCCGAGGCGCTTCAGCGCGAACACTGCGTAGGCGGGGTTCATGCCATCTCCTTCACGAAGGCGGTCCCGGCCGGCGCCGCGGCGCCGGCCGGGAGGGGGGTCACTTCTGCAGGTACGCCGCGGCGTAGCCGGCGATGGCGACACCGTTGTAGGTGACGCCCTGCAGCTTCGGGCTCTGCACGTAGATGCGCTGCACGATCTGGGTGATCGGAACGAACAGCCCCTGCTGCAGCACGTACGTCTGCAGTTCGTCGACGGCGGCGGCACGGGTGTCGAGGTCGGTGGCCCGCGCGATGCGGTCGCGGAGGTCGTTCAGCGTCGGGTCGGTCTCGCCGAGGCCGAACCAGTCCTCGCCCTTGTTGGCACTGGTGAGGATGCTCGCGACGGTCCCGACGTCGATGAACGAGCGGGTGATCTCGTACAGGGGTGTCGTGGAGTCGTTCTTGACCTTCTCGCCGAAGGTCGCCACGTCGTACGTCTGCACCGTCACGGTGAAGCCCAGGGTGCCGAGCTGCTGGGCGACGAGTTCGTCGATGGATGCCGAGGTGGCCAGGTACGGGTTGGCGTACAGCGTCACCGCGAGGTGCTGGCCGTTCTTCGTGCGCTTTCCGTCGGCTCCGGGCACCCAGCCCGCTTCGTCGAGCAGGGCAGCTGCCTTGTCGGCGTCGAACGCGAAGTCGGCCGAGTGGGCGGTGGCTTCGGGCACGTTGCTCTGGATGAGGCCCTGGGCCGCCTGCCAGCCGTCGGTGTAGACGGTGTCGAGGATCTGCCGACGGTCGATGCCGTGCTGCAGCGCCTGTCGCACCCGCACGTCGTCGAACGGCGCGGCCGTGACGTTCACCCGGTATCCGTTGGTGAAACCCAGGTAGCGGGGAAGTCCGACCTCGTAGCCGCGATCGGTGAGACCGGCCAGTTCGCTCGGCTGGATGTTGTAGATCACCTGCGCCTGGTCCGAGGTCAGCGCGCCGATACGAGTGCTGGACTCGGCCACCTGCTTGTAGGTGAGGGTGTCGAGGTAGGGCGCCCCGGTGTGACCGATCGCCTCGGGCCCCCAGGTGTAGTCGACGCGCTTGGCGAGCACGACGTCGTCGCCGTCGGCCCAGCTCCGGATCGTGAACGGCCCCGACCCCGAGAAGTTGTCGAGATCGCCCTGCTCCTCCTTCGACAGCGCGAGGGTCTTCGGCGAGACGAGGATCGACCCGTGGTAGCCGAGCGTCGGGATGAAGCCCAGAGTGGGGGCGCTGAAGGTGACCTCCACGGTCTGCGCGTCGACCGCGGTGGCCTTCTGGTAGGTCTTCGGAAACAGGCCGATGGGCGTGATGCCCTTGTCGGGGGCGCCGAAGGCCCAGTAGTCGAGGTTCGTGACGACCGCGGCGGCGTCGAGCGCCGTGCCGTCGGAGAAGGTCACGCCCTCTTCGAGGTGCAGCGTGAACGCCGTGGCATCCGCGTTCTGGTCCCAGCTCGCGGCGATCCACGGCGAGACGGCACCGCTGTCGTCGACGTACACGAGCTTGTCGGTCACCTGGCCCCAGATGTTGCCCTGGTAGCTCGAGATCGAGCTCTCGTTGGGGACCCAGCTCGTGCCGAGGGAGTTGATGAGGAAGACCGCGTCGCCGCCCTCGGTCGGACCCGCGTCCGCTCCGGCGGAGGTCGATCCCGTGCCCGCGCAGCCGGCGAGCAGGGTGAGGGAGAGGGCGACGGCCGCGGCGAGCGCGGCGCGCCGACGGTGTCGGTGGCGGGACGGATGCTGCGTCATGAGGGTGTCCTTCGGGTGCGGGCCTGAGGCGGCCGTGAACTCTTCCCCGAGTGTCTGGGCGGGGCCGCAGCGGGGTCCAACGACGGAGACGGATGAGAACCCATCGGCACGCATGATGGATGCCGAAAAGGCCCCTGTCCGGCCTTTTCTCCGAACAGGGGCCCTCTCGGCCGTGACGCGGCGTGACGCCGTGTTGCGTCACACGTCGAGCACGCGTCGGCCCGCCGCGAGGAGCGCGGCATCCTCCTGCGGCGGGTGCACGCGGCCGACAGCACGTCGCGCAGGTGCCGTTCGAGGGGGTTGTGGCGGCTGAGAGCCGGGTTGCCGAGGGCGGCGACGGCGGTCTCCACCGCGGAGATCGCGGAGCGGACGATGAGCACCTTCGCCAGCGGCGTCCGCGCGATCGCCGCCTCGTCGCCGGCGACCGCCCGCGCGGTGAGGCCGTACAGCAGTTCCTCGGCCTGTACGAGCTGCGCCTCGATCTCGCCCGCCAGGCTCTGGATGCGTTCCGTGGACGCGATCGGTCGCCCGAGGCCCGCGGGGACCCGCTCGTGCGCGAAGCGCGTGAAGAAGTTCTGCGCGGCGCGCGCGACGCCGACGTAGATCGCCGCGTGGGTGAGAGAGAGCGCCGACGCCCGGCTCGACGGGTCGCGGTACGTGCCCTGGAACGGGATCTCCAGGAACCGGTCGGCCGGAACCACGACCTCGTCATAGACCACGTCGTGCGTGGAGCTCGCGCGAAGCCCGAGATGATCCCAGGTGGGGATGATCCGGATGCCGGGATCGTCTCCCGCGACCACGACGTGACCGACCCGCGGCTCCGGGTCGTCTGTCTTGGCCCAGACGAGGTGGTAGTCCAGGCCCGTGCTGGCCGTCACGTACGCCTTGCGCCCCGACAGTACCCAGCCGTCGGCCGTGCGGCGAACCGTCGTGGCGGGCAGGCCGCCCCGCGCGGGGGCCCCGAGCTCGGGCTCGGCACGCGCGGTGTTGATCGAGACCGGCCGCTCGGCGGTCTCGGCGACGATCCGTTCGTACAGGGCTTCGGGCAGCCCCCCGCGCCCGGACTGCGCGACGTGGGCGGCCAGGGTGTTGGCGAAGATCAGCGCGACCGACGGATCGCCCTGACCGATCGCCTGCACGGTGCGCAGGCGATCGAGCGGTCCGAGGCCCCCGCCGCCGAAGCGCTCGTCGACGACCGCGGCGAAGACGCCGGCGCGATGCACGGCGGCGAGGCCGCCGGCGGGGAACTCCCCCGACCGGTCGTAATGGTCGGCGGTCTCGGCGACCGCCGCGGTCAGGGCGGCGAGCTCGTCCGGTCGGGCGGTGAACGCGGTGGTGCGGGCAGGTGCGAGAGGGACGGTCATCCCTTCATGCTCGATGCGCCGCACCCGCGGCGTCCAACAGCGATCCCTGAACGGCATCCATCGCGTAATCCGATCTGTGGGCGCCTCTTCGCGCGCCGCTCGTGCCTGCGGCCGCGGCCGGGCGCGGCGGTCCCGGATGCGAGGTCACGCAGACACGGCGTGTACGTACCTGCGCGCCGTGAAGAAGCCGTCGAGCGAGGAGATCGCCGCTTCCTCCACCTCGGATTCGAGCCCGCGCCGGGTGATGAGCCGCACGTGGATCCGACCGAGGTCGGGGAAGTCCCGCCGCACCACGAGGCCGTCCGGCGTGCGCCCGCCGGTGGGGAGCACGGCGACCCCCAATCCGGCGCGTGCGGCCGCGATGACCCCCTCGAGGCTTCCGGACTCGGCCGCGATGTCGACGCGCGCGCCGATATCGCCGAGCTCCTGCAGCGCTCGCTGACGCATTCCGCACGGCTCCACGTAGGCGACCAGCGGCACGGGCTCTCCTGCCGCCGGTGCCTGCCAGCCGGGCGCCGCGTACCAGTTCAACGGCAGCTCGCCGACCTCGACGCCGGCCACGGTCGATCCCGTGTCCAGCACGACGGCGAGATCGATGCTGCCCTTGGCCACGGCATCCGTCATGCGCGTGGACCGATCGATGTGGAACTGCACCTGCCGCTCGGGGAAGGCCCGACGCATCGTGCCGAGCAGCTCGGGCAGCACCTGCTCGGCGGCGGTCTCGGTGGAGCCCACCACGATGGTCCGCGCGCGCGTGACGTCGAGCCGGGCGAGCGCTTCGTCGTGCACCGCGAGGATGCGCCACGCCTCGGCGAGCAGCTTCTCCCCGGCCTGGGTGAACTTGGCGCGGCGACCGTCGCGTTCGACGAGCAGCTGCTGCAGACGCTTCTCGAGCGAGCGCACGTGTTGGCTCACGGTGGGCTGGCTCAGGTGCAGCGCGACGGCGGCACGACCGAAGCCGCCGCACTCGTCGATGGCGACGAAGGTGCGGAGCTGGATGATGTCGAGCGTGTCGGCCATGCTCGGACGATAGACGCGACGGCGGGGATGCCGCGTGCGCGAGGTCACGCGCGTTCACATGGCATCCATCAGGGCGTGCGATGACTGCCCATCACGAACCCTGCATTGTTCCGCCTTCCGCATGCTTCCTAGGCTCGATCGCGCCGGCGCTTCTCCGTGCGCCCCGAGAGTGAGCGAGACATGAGCGACTTCTTCGACCGCGAGGGCGACCGCGCCTACACCCGCGACTACAAAGAGAGCACCCCCGACGTGCTTGCGGCCTTCACCCACTTCAACGACGCGGTGTTCGCGCGCGACGGGCGCGAGATCCCCCTGAAGTTCCGCGAGCTCATCGCGCTGGCCGTCGGCATCACGACACAGTGCACGTATTGCATCGACGGACACGCGCAGGCGGCGGTCCGGGCCGGCGCGAGCCAGGCCGAGATCGCCGAGGCCGCCTGGGTCGCGACCGCCATCCGGGCGGGCGGCGGTTTCGCGCATGGGCGCCTGGCCTTCAAACTGTCGGGTATCCACGACGAACAGCGGGAGCACGTGCATGCCTGAGATCCTCACCACGCCCACCGACCTGCGTGCCGCCCTCGCTGCCGGCGCCTTCCCCGACGGGGGCCCGGTGCGCGTGCTCGACGTGCGCTGGCGCCTCGATCGCCCCGACGGGCGCCCCGAGTACCTCGCCGGTCACATCCCCGGCGCGCAGTACGTCGACCTCGACCACGATCTGGCCGAGCACGGCGCTCCGACCGACGGGCGGCATCCGGTCCCCTCCATCGAGACGCTGCAGGCCGCCGCGCGGCGCTGGGGCATCGATGCCGGCGACACCGTGGTGGTCTACGACGACCTGAAGAACATGTCGAGCGCACGCGCCTGGTGGCTGCTGCGCCACGCCGGTATCGCCGACGTGCGCCTGCTCGACGGGTCGCTGCGCGCCTGGACCTCGGCCGGATACGACGTGGAGACCGGGGATGCCGAGACCCCCGCCCCGGGGAACGTCACTCTCACCTATGGGTCGCTGCCTGTGCTCGAGCTCGACGGCGTGAGCGCGTTCGCGGACGAGGCGCTGCTGCTCGACGCCCGCGCGGGCGAGCGCTACCGCGGCGAGGTCGAGCCCATCGACCCGCGGGCCGGGCACGTTCCGGGCGCGGTCAGCGCGCCCACCACCGAGAACGTCGACGGCGACGGACGGTTCCGTTCGCCCGACGAGCTGCGGTCGCGGTTCCGGATGCTCGGGGCCGACGACGGCGCGACGGTCGGCGTGTACTGCGGTTCCGGCGTGACCGCGGCGCACCAGGCGGTGGCCCTGACCCTCGCCGGCTTCGAGCCGCGCGTGTTCCCCGGGTCGTGGAGCCAGTGGTCGAACCACCCCGAGCTGCCCGTGGCGACGGGTCCCGAGCCGCGGTAAGTCTCCGGCATCCGTCTTGGCCGAGGCGCACCCGCCCGTCGATGACTCGCGCCGTCTGCCCGCTCCGACCGCGCCGCCACGAACACACGGCGCAAGTCACCGGATGGCCGCCCGCCCAAACG
>NZ_KQ758474.1:113745-168114 GCF_001456955.1 Microbacterium enclense
GCCCGCTTCGAGTGCGCCGCCGCGAACACACGGCGCAAGTCAACAGCCAGCCCATCGCCGAAACAGCCCAACCCCGATGACTTGCGCCGTGTGCTCGCGCACAACGCACCGCCGCGAACACACGGCGCAAGTCAGCGGCCGGGTGGGGCGGGGCGCGGCGCGGCGGGGGCGCGGCGGGGCGGGGGCGGCCGGCGCGGGGCCGGCGGGAAGGGCGGCTACGTCCAGAGGTCGGTCACCGCGATCTCGCGGCCCAGCACGTTCTGGGCCGCACGGTGGCCCGACAGCATCGCGCCGGGTACCGTCGCCGGGTCGTCGCCCCACGTCGCCTCGCCGGCCAGGTGCAGCACGCCGCCCACGGGTTCGGCGAGCACGTCGTGGTCGGCGCCGACCGAGCCGGGCAGCATGTAGGCGTACGACCCGCGAGAGAACGGGTCGTCCTGCCACCGGGTCACGACCGCGCTGGTGGGGTCGGGCACCGTATCGCCGTAGATCCGGCGAAGCTGCGCGAGAGTGGATGCCACGATCTCGGCATCGCTCCAGGTGCGCGTGGCCACGGCGGCCGGGCCGGCGGCGAACGTGAGCAGGGCGTGCTCGTCGTGCAGGCGCCCGAGGTCGTACCAGGAGTGCCACCACTCCCCCTCGTCGCCGAGCTGACGGATGCCGTACACCCCGGCATCCCAGAACCGCTCGGCGAAGCGCAGCACGACCTTCTCGAACGCGTTCATACGGAGCAGCCCGAGGGCACGTCGATGCGCGGCCGGCAGCGAGGGTTCGATCACGAAATCGTCGCCGTGCAGCACGCCGACGGGGACGGTGATGACCGCCTCGCGCGCCCCGAAAGTCCCCCGGTCACTCTCGATCTCGACCCCGGATGCCGACCAGCGCACGGCCGACACGACGTGCGCGAGGCGCACATCGAGCTCTTCGGCGAGGTGCTGCGCGAGTTCGTCGTAGCCGCGCGGGAAGACGACCTCGTCACCGTCGACCGTGTCGTCGTCGAGACCGTGTGCGCCGAGGCCGTCCATGCCGATGCCGTACTGCTCCTGGGCGCGGCGGTCGTTGTACTCGCGCACGCGTTCCTTCCGCTCGGCATCCCAGTCCTGCATCGAGAGGGCCCGGGCGACGACATCGGCGTAAGTGGCGTCGGCCGGCGCCCCCGCGATGATCCCCACCAGCGCGCGGTTCAGCGCGCGGACGTCGTCGGCGTACTGCTGCACCGCGACCGCGTCGAGCCGGTGCCCTGCGGCATCGAAATACGCCAGCGGCCGACTGTCGGGCTGATACCCGCCGACGGTGAACTCCACCATGGGCATGCCGAACGCGCGTGCCGCCGACGCCACGGGGCTGCCGGTGATCCCGTGAATCCACGAGGCGCCGCGGTCGGTGACGTGCCCGCCCGTGCGGTCGGTGAAGACCCGGCCGCCGATGCGGTATCGCGCCTCGAGCACCACGACTCGGCGTCCAGCCCGGGCGAGCAGGCGGGCGGCGGCGAGGCCCGCCACGCCCGCACCCACGACGATGGTGTCGACCGACTGCATGTGTCCTCCGCGGGCTCGTGGTCCCGCGACCGTACTGCGGTCGTGAGTCCCGTGGCATCCGCCGTTCTGGAGGGCCGATACCGCCCGGATGGACGACGCGTACAGCGTCAGTCGACGGGTGCCTCCTCGTCGCGGTGGACGGGCGTGATGCCCTTGCGCCCGTACAGCAGCCAGAAGGCGAGGTAGCAGAGCGCGACGAACGGGATGCCGAAGTACAGCGCCGGCGCCTGATTCGGGTCGAACGCGATGGCGACGATCGACGCGGTCAGCAGCACGAACGCCAGGATCGGCACGAGCGGGTAGAACGGCGTGCGGAAGGCGAGGGTCGACGGATCGCCGCCGCCGCGTAGGAACTGTCGCCGGTGGAAGAACTGGGCGGCGACGATCGCCATCCACACCGCGACGGCCGCGAAGCCGGCGATCGAGACGAGCACGAGGTACACCGTCTCGGCGGCGACGACGCTCGTGATCAGCGAGACGAGACCGATTGCGAGACTGACCAGCAGGGCGAGCATAGGGATGCCGCGGCGGGTGAGCTTCGTGAAGGCGCGGGGCGCGTATCCCTCCTCGGCCAGCGAGAAGAGCATGCGCGCGCACGAGTACAGGCCGCTGTTGCCGACGGAGAGCAGGGCGGTGATGACGACGAAGTTCATGACGTCGGCGGCGTAGGGCACGCCCACGTACTCGAAGACGTCGACGAACGGGCTGGAGCTGAGCCCCGCCTGCTCGTACGGCAGAAGCGCGGCGATCACGATGATCGACCCGACGAAGAGCACGAGCAGGCGCAGCACGGTCGAGCGCAGCGCGCGCGGGATGTTCTTGCCCGGATCCTTCGTCTCGCCGGCCGCGACACCCACCAGCTCCGCGCCGCTGAAGGCGTAGAAGACGGCGAGGGAGGTGATGAGCACCCCGCCGAGGCCCGCCGGGAGCAGCCCGTCGGGGGTCGCGAAGTTGGTGAGTCCCACCGCCTGATGCGGCTCGGGCGACAGCGGCGTGAAGCCGAAGATCGCCATCGTCCCCAGCACGATGAGGGCGACGATCGCGACCACCTTGATGAGCGCGAACCAGAACTCCGTCTCGCCGAACACGCGGGCCGAGATGGCGTTCAACGTGAACAGCACGCCCGCGAAGACGATGCACCACACCCACACCTCGACGTTCGGGAACCACCTCTGCATGAGGATCCCGGATGCCGTGAACTCCGACCCGAGCGCCACGACCCAGCACAGCCAGTACAGCCACGCCGTCGCGAAGCCGGTCGCGGGCCCCATCGTGCGGGCCGCGTAGATGTGGATCGAGCCCGAGACGGGGTAGACGACGGCGAGCTCGCCGAGGCACACCATGACGAGCCACACCACGAACGCGCCGAGCAGGTAGGCAAGCACCGCGCCCAGGGGTCCGGCCTGGTGGATCGTGTACCCCGAACTGAGGAACAGACCCGACCCGATCACGCCGCCGAGCGCGATCATGACGAGGTGCCTGGCATCCATCGCCCGCCGGAGGGTGCGCGGGGCGGGCGCTCCGTCGATGGACGAGGCAGCGGGTCGAGTCATGGGGTCTCGCAATCACGATCGAGCCCGGAGCCATCGAGGCGTCCGGGCGACGCAGGTCAGAGTAATGGATGCCGACGGCATCCGGTCGTCGTGTCTGCGTCTACGCTTCGGCGAGCAGCGTCTCGAGCGCGGTCAGCGCGCCGTGCTCGGTGTTCGACGGCGCCCGATGGCGGGCGCGGGCGGCGACCTCGGGGTGGGCGTTGGCCATCGCGTACGACCAGTGCGCGGCATCCAGCATCTCGAGGTCGTTGAGGTAGTCGCCGAACGCCGCGGTCTGCGCGGGGGTGACCTCGAGCGCGTCCTGCAGGCGGCGGAGCGCCACGCCCTTGTCGACGCCCGGGTTCATGATGTCGACCCAGTGCCGCCCCGACACGACGACGCGGTGCGTCCGCGCGATGTCGTCGAGCGCGCGCCCGACGCTGTCTTCGGCGACGGCGAAGTCGTACACGGCGATTTTCAGCACGTCGTCGTCGATCGCGAGCACGTCGTCGACCGCCTCGAGCGCGGCGTAGTAGGTCGACGCCTCGAGCCGGAACGCCTCGTCGGTGCGCTCGATGTAGGCGGAGCGCTTGCCGCACACCACGACGCCCAGGTCGTACCCCTCCGCGGCCAACGACCTCAGGTGGCGCACCGCACGTGCGACGACCTCCGGTTCGAGGGCGTCGGATGCCACCTCCACACCGGCCCGCACGACGTAGGCGCCGTTCTCGGCGATGAAGGTCATGGCATTCGCCGCCTCGCCGAACGTGGCCCGCAGGGTGGCGAGCTGGCGCCCGGATGCCGGGACGAAGGACACACCCCGTTCGGCGAGCCGCGGGAGCATCTCCCACAGCGGCTCGGGGACGTTGCCGTCACCGTCGAGGAGCGTGCCGTCCATGTCGACGGCGACCAGGCGGATGTCGGGGGTCACGGCATCCATCCTCCCAGGCGCCGATGGGGCTCGGACACGCTTCCGTCCGTGCGTGCGATGTTCCTCGGCGCGTTCGGGACGGGTCGTGCCAGGCTGATCCTGCGGGCGCGGTCGATGCCGAGAGGGCGAGGGAGAACCGATGCGGGACTCGAACATCGAACCGGTGGTGGCGGGCGATCGGGTCGTTGCCGCGGGAGTGCTCGTCGAGGAGGGGTCGTCGCATCGACTCCTCCTGCGCGGCGAGGGACTCTACGGCGAGCTCGTCGGTGAGACGGATGCTTTCGCCCTGCCCGTCTCGGGCCTGGCCGGCCCGCAGCCCAGCGGGATGGTCACCGTCCGTGGCGTGTGGACGGGTGAAGCGGTCGTGGACGCGACCGTCGCCGAGGGCGGCCGGGGCGTCGAGAGCTATGCCCGACTCGACAAGATGAGTTTTCCCGAGGTGGGCGCCGTTCCGACGCGGTCGGAGATCCTGCGCGGCGACGTGCTCGAGGCCTGCGACGCACTCCGCGGCGACGCTCTCGTCGCCTTTCTCGCGGCGCGGGGACCGCGGGGGTGGTTCGGGCTCGCGTCCGCCGTCGATGTCGCTGCCGTGCGGGACGCCCTGGAACCCCTGCTGGGGCCGTGCCTGCACGTCGTTCCGAGCGCGTGGACCCTCGACCAGGTGAACGAGGCGGAGAGCGCGGCCATCGAGACCGCGCCGGAGCCCTACGCATTCGGTATCGGCTGGGACGACGAGGGTCGCTTCCGCAGTCAGGTGCTCGTGCATCACGTGTCGCCGGAGCTGGCGTCCGTCGTCGCCCGATTCCCTCACGACATCCTCCACGTCGCAGCCTGGGTCAGACGAGCGGGTGAGCGCTCGTCGCCGTCGCCAGCGCTCCCGACCCTGGGAAACATATGAATAACGGAAAGATCACGGAGACCTCTTCCCCTCCGTTACCTCACCGTTATAGAGTGCAGTCACGGTAGTTGTTTTGCTGTGGCAGCTACCGGCATGTGATTGCAGGACACTCTGGTGCAGGATCGGGCCGGTCGGGATCTCCGACCGGCCCGTCTTCGTCTGACGCGGGATGCCGCTCGACACCTGGCCCTCGGTCCCGCGCCGCGACCGCGAGGGCGGCGGGGCACGGCTCGGCGCCTGGCGCCCCGGCGGCGACAGGGCGAGGATGGACGGGTGAAGGACGCGGAACTCACCGAACCCGACGGCCGCATCGTACTCGTGCGCCACGGCGAGACGCAGTGGAGCCGGAACGGACGGCACACGGGCCTGACCGACATCCCCCTGACCGAGACGGGCGCGTACAAGGCCGAACTCGCCGGCACCCTGCTGGCGATGCGTCGCTACGACCTCGTGCTCACCAGTCCTCTGCAGCGCGCGGTCGAGACCGCCGCCCGCGCGGGTTACCCCGACGCGCGGCCCGAACCGCGACTGGTCGAATGGGACTACGGCGCCTACGAGGGCTTGACGACGCCCGAGATCATCCAGCGCCTCGGCCACCCGTGGACGGTGTGGGACGGCACGCCCGCGGGCGATACGCCGGGCGAGGATGTCGCCGCCGTCACCGCGCGGGCCGAGTCCCTGCTCGACGAGCTCCGCCCGCGGGTGCGCGACGGCGAACAGATCCTGCTCTTCTCGCACGGGCACTTCCTGCGCGCCCTCGCCGGTACGTGGCTCGGTCTCACCGCCGCCGGCGGCCGCTACTTCGTGCTCGGCACGTCGGCGGTGAGCGAGCTCGGGTTCGAGCATGGAACCGAGGTCATCACACAGTGGAACCACGTGCGGGGTCGGTGACCCGTAGGGCGGGACGGAACCCGCAGAGGACCGCGCGAAAATTCATCACGAGAATGTAACGACGGACTCTTCCCTTCCGTTACCCCACCGTTATAGAGTGCTCGCACGGTAGTTGTTTTGCTGTGGCAGCTGCCGACATGTGATTGCAGGACACTCTTGGTGCAGGGACAAGGGCCGGTCGGAAGCCTCTCCGACCGGCCCTTACTCTGTCGGCGCGAACACCCATATCTCACCCGCGCCGCGCCGCGGAACACCGCGGCGGAACGAGCCCCGTCGGCTCTACGCTGAAGGGATGACCGATCGACGCCTCGCTGTGCAGGCCTGGGAGAGCCTCTTCCGCGCGCAGCACGAGGTGTTCGAAGACATCCGCAGCGACTTCGACGGCACCGACCTGACGCAGGCCGAGTACGACGTGCTCCTGACGGTCACCCGCGCGCCGCAGATGACCGCCCGTCTGCGCGACGTCACGGGCAACATGCTGATCAGCCAGCCGAGCGTCTCGCGGCTGGTCGAACGCATGGTCACGCGAGGGCTGCTGACCAAGTGCGCCGACCCGGAAGACGGCCGCGGCTCGCTCGTCACCGCCACCGAGAACGGCGCTGTCGTGTTCCGCCGCATCGCCGCATCGCACGGACGATCGATCGCCCAGCGCATGGCCCGCCTCGACAACGACGAGCTCGCTCAACTGCACGCTCTCACCGCGAAGCTGCGCGGCGGGGCCTGACGCGCTGCGGCCGCTCGGGTTCGCCTCTCGGGCGCCGCGTGTCGTTTGAGCCGGGCACGGAGGCTTCGACGGGCTCAGCCCCCTCTCTTCTTGCCCCGTCATACCGGGAGGCTTCGACGGGCTCAGCCCCCTCTGCTCGACACGGCGGTGGCCGCCCCCTCAGCACTCGATGACGTTGACCGCGAGGCCGCCCTCGCTCGTCTCCTTGTACTTCGTCGACATGTCAATGCCCGTCTGCCGCATCGTCTCGACGACCGCGTCGAGCGACACGTAGTGACTGCCGTCACCGCGCAGGGCGAGTCGGGCCGCGGTCACGGCCGTCGACGCGGCGATGGCGTTGCGCTCGATGCACGGGATCTGCACGAGACCCCCGACGGGGTCGCACGTGAGCCCGAGGTGGTGTTCCATCGCGATCTCGGCGGCGTTCTCGATCTGCCGGTTCGTGCCTCCCATGACGGCCGTCAGTCCACCGGCCGCCATCGCGCACGCCGATCCCACCTCGGCCTGGCAGCCGCCCTCGGCGCCCGAGATCGACGCGTTGGCCTTGAACAGCGAGCCGAGCGCCGTCGCCGTGAGCAGGAATCGACGGATGCCACGGCGGCGGTTCGCCTCGGCGACGTCATCGTCGTCCCACGCCGATACCTCGGTGCGTGTGACGGCGTGGCCGTCATATCCGAGGAGGGCGCTCCCGACGAGCTCGCCGTGCGGCGTCACCGCATTGCCCACCCCCAGTCCGGAGTCGGCGAGGAAGCGCCACCAGTACATCGCCACGGCCGGAAGGATGCCCGCCGCCCCGTTCGTCGGCGCCGTCACCACGCGCCCGCCGGCCGCGTTCTCTTCGTTCACCGCCAGGGCGAACGCGCCGAGCCACTCCCCCGGCAGCTCGCGGTGGCCCTCGGCCGCGATCGCGTCGAGCTGCCCCCGGATCACGGCGGCCCGCCGCTTCACCTTCAGGATGCCGGGGAGCACGCCGTCGTTCTCGAGTCCGGCGTTGACGCAGGCCGCCATCGCGTCCCAGATGCGGTCGAGGCCCGCGGCGATCTCTTCATCGGAGCGCAGCGCGGCCTCGTTGAGCCGCGCCGCCTCGGCGATCGTGATGCCGCGCTCGTCGCAGAGGGCGATGAGCGTGGCCGCATCGTCGAAGGCGAGCGGCATCTGTGCGGACGCCACGCGCGGCGGCTCGCCGTCACGACGGATGAAGCCCCCGCCGATCGAATAATACGTGTCGTCGGCGATCACCGCGCCGTCGGCGTCGCGCGCGATGAGCGTCATGGCGTTGGGGTGGCCCGGCAGCCGCGTTCGGGGCTCGAGCGAGATGTCGGCCTTCGCGAACGAGATCTCGTGCGAGCCGGCGAGCTCGAGCATCCGACCCTCGGGCCAGTCCGACCACGCCCGCCGCACGGCATCCGGATCCACCGTCTCGGGGTCGAGGCCCTGGAGGCCCGCGACGACGGCATCCGGTGTTCCGTGACCGATGCCCGTGGCGCCCAGCGAGCCGTAGAGGGCGCACGAGACGGACGCCACGCGATCGAGGGCGCCGTCGCCCCGCAGTCTCGTGACGAAATCGACAGCGGCCTTCATGGGGCCGACGGTGTGGGAGCTCGAGGGTCCGATCCCGATGGAGAACAGCTCGAACGCGGAGGTGTATGCGCTCATCCCGCCAGCGTACGTCGCCGTTCCGACACCGGACAGACACCTCCGCGCCACGCCCGGGATGCATCGCGTTGGGGGCCGATTAGACGTCTCCCGGGGTCCCGGCTATGCTGGACCACGGCCTGCGCGCCGTATCGCGCGGAGGTCCTGCGCCCGTAGCTCAATGGATAGAGCATCTGACTACGGATCAGAAGGTTAGGGGTTCGAGTCCCTTCGGGCGCACACTGTGTTGAGACAGTGACAAGCCCCGGCCGTGAGGAAACTCCGGCCGGGGCTTTTTCCGTATCCGGGCGTGGGTCTCCGCGCGTGAGTCGCCGAGAATTGTCGCCGCGGACGCCGTTCGAGCGACTATTCTCGGCACCTCACGCCAGAAAAGACGCACCGCAGCGGCGGGTCAGCTCGAGGCCGCCTCCTCGCCGCGGTGCGCGGCATCCGTCTCCGACGAGTGCAGGTGCAGGATCGCGAGCGACTCGCGCAGCGAGCCCAGGGGCGCTTCGATCTCGTCGTAGTGGTGCACGAAGCCGTTCGCGTCGCGTGCGCTCACCGAGACCAGCGCATAACCCGGACGCGGCACCCGCGCCTTCCGGCCGAATCGTCGCTCCGTCATGGCATCCACCTTCCGTTCGCGGCCGAGAGTATCGCGCCGCGGGGCGATGGCGGGTCAGCGCGCGGCGGTCTTCTTCTTCTTGCTCTTCTCGGCCTTGTCGCCGTCTGCGGCCGGCTGGTCGGGCGTCGACTCCTCGACGGCGGCCCTCTCTTTCGCCCGTCGTTTCGCCTGCGAGGCGAGGCGGGCTAGATCGACCATGCGCAGTGCGTCCATGCGGGCCTTGCGCATCTGGGCGTATTCGGGGTCGGCGTCGGCCGTCATGCCCTCGACGTCGAGACGCTGGCTGAGGTTGGCCTCGACATCGCCCCACGCGGCGATCCGTGCATCGGTGACGAGTCCCGCCACGCGCTGGGGATCGTCGGCGAATGCGCGCAGCTCTTTCGCCACCCCGCGCGACTGCTTCGCGCGGCGGCGGAGGTTCCGGGTGTCACGGTCGCGGTAATCGTGGGTGCCGGAGGAGTCGGAGAAACGCCCCCAGGCGCGCTTGCGCTGGTGCGTCACCCGCTCGGCCGCCTGGTCTTGCTCGTCGGCGAGGGAGTTGAGCGTCTTGCGCGCGTACTCGGCGAACACCTCACCGTCGAACTGCCCGCCCCGCGCGATGGTCTGGACGAGGATGCGGTTGCGCACGGCAAGACGCGCCGCCGCTGTCGCAATAGACAGCCCCTCGGCGATGGCCTCATTCGTGCGCCCCACGGAACCTCCCGTCCCAGGCTATCGCCCGCGGGGCACGACCCTCAGGACAGTTTGTCGACGACCGCGGTGATCCGGCGCGCGCGGGTGTCGGCGGCCTTGGCGGATTGCACGCTGGTCACGTGCGCCTTGCGGGCGCTCGGCGACAACGCGTCGAACGACGCCCGGACACCCGCCGCGGCCAACGCCGCGGCCAGATCGTCGGGAACCTCTACCGTTCGCGGCGTGGTGTCGAGCGTGAGGGTGACGGTGATGGCGTCCCCTCCCGACAGTCCCGTCGCGGCGCGCTTGTCGGACGAGAAGGGGATGAGGAAACGTCCGCCCATCACCCCGATGGTGCTGGCGTAGACGTAGCCGTTGACGTCGACCACCACGGCGGGACGCTTGCCGCCGCCGAGCTCGTCGATGACCTCGGGCGGCACCTCGATACCGGTGTTGTTGCCCGTCTGCGAGAGAGTCGTGTCGAAGCGCATGCGCGTCATTGTGGCAGAGCCGCCCGCCCGGGTCACTCATCCCCACGCGTCAAGAGCGCCGGAGGCCAATCCCCCGCAGCGTACGCTCCGAACAAGATGCAGCGGCGATGCGGGGGCAGGGGTCGCCCGCGGGGTTCGCACTGACGAGTGGCGATGACGATGACCGGACCGGTTCAGCTTTCGATGACAGATGGTGTCGCTCGCGTGACCCTGAACCGTCCCGACGACGGCAACGCGATCACCCTCGATCTCGCTCGCGCGCTGGCCGAGATCGTCGGAACGATCGCGGCGGCCGGCTCGCGCGTGGTCGTCGTCACCGGGGCGGGCGGCACCTTCAGCACGGGCGGCGATGTGGTCGACATGGCCGCGGCCGACGATATCGGCGCCTTCGTCTACGAGTTGGCCACGACGTTTCACGGCGCACTCGCCGACCTCGCCGATCTCGACGCCGTCATCATCGCGGCCGTCGACGGTGTCGCTGCGGGAGGGGGGCTCGGCCTGGCGCTCTGCGCGGACGTCGTCGTCGCCTCCGAGCGGGCTCTCTTCCTGACGGCGTACGAGGCGATCGGGCTGAGCCCCGACAGTGGTGCGTCGTACCTCCTGCCGCGAGTCATCGGCGCCTCTCGCGCCCGGGCGATGAGCGCGGTCGGTCTGCGGTTGAACGCCGACGGCGCCCGCGACGTCGGACTCGTGCACGAGATCGTGCCGTCGGCGCACTTCGACGACGCGGTGCAGACGCTGGCGACCCGGCTCGCCGCGCGCCCGCAGGGGCACATGGCGGCATCCCGCGCCCTCTTCCGCGGGGCCGATCCCCAGGAGTTCCGCCGCCACCTCGACGCGGAGGCACGCGCGATCAGCGCGGCGGCCGCGTCGCCCGACGCCACCCGCCTCATCCGCGAGTACGCGGTGCGGGCCCGGCGCAGCGCGGCGGCCGCACAACGCAGAGCCGAGCGGAGCCGCGCGGCCTGATGACCGGTCGCTCCTGCGGGGACCGATAGGTGAACATCGGATGAAGCGCAAGCCCCCTCGATCCGAATGGGCGGCCCCGTAGCGTCACCCTCGTTGCGGAGGGCCTCGGAGAGTACTCGGGGGCCTTCTGTCGTTTCCGGGGTCCGCTCGCCGACGGGCGTGATCCGGATGCCGTGGCACCACGTCGTGGTCGGGTTCTACCGGATGGATCCGGCGATGCGCAAAGCCCAATCCGAACGCGGGATTGTCTCCGAAGATGTGGAAAGGCGGCCGGACGGTCGCTGCCAACACACTGGGAGGTTCATCATGAGCTCATCACCCAATCGACTCGTGGCCACCGTCTTCGGCGCTGTCTACCTGCTCGTCGGCCTGCTCGGCTTCGCCGTCACCGGCGGTGTCGGTTTCATCTCGAACGAGGGCGGTCTGCTGCTCGGCATCTTCGAGGTCAACCCGCTGCACAACATCGCGCACCTCCTGATCGGTGGCGCACTGCTCGTCGCCGGTCTGGCCAACGCGCGCGCCGCGAAGGGCGTCAACACGACCGTCGGCGCCGTCTACCTGCTGCTCGGCATCGTCGGCTTCTTCCTCATGGGTCCGGCGAACATCCTCGCGCTCAACGTGCCCGACCACTTCCTGCACCTCGGCAGCGCCGTCGTGCTGCTGGGTGTCGGCCTCGGCACCGAGCGCAGCATTCCCCGCACCTCGGCGGTGTGAGGTGACCGCCGCGACCTTCACGCGGTCGTGGCCCTCCGTGTCCGCATGGGGGGCCGGCCTGATCGCCGTCGCCCTCGGTGCGGGCGCGATCGTCCGCCCCGGTTCCGAGGCCGTCACCATCGGCCTCGGAACCGGAGCGGTGGCGCTCGGCCTCGCCCTTCTCCTGTGGGGCGGTGCCGCGCTGGCCACCGGCCGCTTCGTGCTGCCGCGGACGATCCTCGGCGGCTCGCTCGTGACTCTCGTGCTGACCGGCGCCCTCGTCTTCGCAGACCCCGCGCACACCAGCATCATGGGTGCCGCCGCGGCATCCCTCCTCCTCGTCGTCGTCGGCGCCACCGCCGCCGCGCACGTGCGACGGATGCGACGCGCGGAAGCGCCCGACCGGTCGGCGCAGCCGATGAGCGTCATCGGACTCCTCGTGGCCGCCGCCGTCATCGCCGTCGTGGTCACGCCCGCTCTCGGCGCCACGCAGAACGCGGTCCTGCTGCGCGACGACGGGACCCTGCCCGTCATCACCCACGACGGGCACTGATCTCGTCCGCAAGACCTCCACGAGCGAGGTACCTCCGGCGCCCGGCCGCCCGGACGGTGGCACGCTGGAAGGGTGACAGACGTCCCCTCCTCCCCCGTCCCGGGTTGGATCTCGTCATTGCGAGGCAAGATCCTCACCGCCCTCGCGGGCGATCCCACGGGCATGGCCCCCTACGTGCGCGACATCGCCGAGGGCGACGACGCCGGCTACTTCGCCGAGAACGGCCCCGCGTGGACGGTGCACGCCGGAATGGGGACGCTGGTGGCCGGCATCCGGGCCCTGCTCCTGCAGGCGCTGCACCCGGGAGCGCTCGCGGGCGTGCACGACTGGTCGCGCTACCGCGAAGACCCCATCGGACGCCTCACCGGCACGGTGCGCTGGGTCATCACGCTGACCTACGGCTCGAAGACGCAGGCGGATGCCGAGACTCGACGCGTCGGACGCTTCCACCAGCGCGTGAAGGGCGAGTACCGGGCCGGCGACGGGTCGGAGCGGACCTACACGGCGGAGGCGGCCGACCTGGTGCGGTGGGTGCACCTCGCCTTCACCGATGCCTTCCTCGCCGGGCACGAGGTGTCTCGCCTGCCCATCCCCGGCGGCGCCGACGCCTATGTCGCCGATTGGGCGACGGCCGGTCGCCTCATGCGGGTGGTGGACCCGCCCCTCACCCGTGCGGCGCTCCGCGGCGAGATCGACGGGTTCTTCGAGCGCGGCGAACTGCGCGGCGGCGAGCGCGTCGACGACGTGGTGCGGTTCTTGCGCCGACCGCCGTTCCCCGGCGCGATGGGCGTGGCGTACCGCGTGCTGTTCGCGGCCGCGGTGGCCACCATCCCGCGCCGATACCGCAGGATGCTGGGGGTGCGGCGGTGGCCGCTGCCCGTGCTCACGCTCACCCGCGTCGTCCTGCGCATCACCGAACGAGCGCTCGGCTCGGGCCCGCGCGCCCAGGACATGGCGCGCCAGCGTTTGCGGAGGCTGGAGCGGGAGGCGGCGTGAACGAGGATCCCCGGCAGTCGGCCGAACGCTACCGGCTCGACCGTGAGCTGCGGGCGGCGGGCCTCGAGCCCGCGCCGGACGAAGCGGCGCGCGAGGACGCGGCGCCCGAGGCGCGCTCGACGCCCGCCCGCGGATCCACCGCCGCGGAACGCGCCGCGTTCGTCGAGACGGCGATCCAGCAGGCGATCCGCCGCGGGGAGTTCGACGACCTGCCGGGAGCCGGCAAGCCATTGCCCGACCTGGGGTCGTCGCACGATCCCGACTGGTGGATCCGGCGCAAGATCGAGACCGAGAAGCTCACCGGACTCGGTCCGCCGGCCCTCACCCTGCGCGTCGAGCACGCCGAGCTTGCGGAGCGCCTGGATGCCATCGCGCGCGAGCCCGAGGTGCGGGAAGCGGTGCAGGACTTCAACCGCCGGGTGATCGAGGCGCGGCGACAGCTGCTCGGCGGGCCGCCGGTGGTGACGCCGACGGTGGACGTGGATGCCGAGGTGGCCGCGTGGGCCGCCCGGCGCCGCGCGCGTGAGGAAGCGGCCGCGGTGGAAGCCCCGGTGCGACGGCGGCGGTGGTTCGGGCGGCGGTGAACCGCGGCCCTGTCGGGCGAGGTGGCTGAGCCCGCGGTGTCAGAGCGCGGCGAGCGCCTCCGCGCGTTCGACGAGAGCCCGCGCTCGGGCGAGCGTCGGCGCGTACGAGCCGTCGACCGGACCGTCGGGCGTCTGCGACAGCAGCGACCGCGCGGCCTCCACCTCGGCGGGCGAGGGCGTGAAACCCGCGTGAGCGCCGGCGACGGCGGCATCCCGCAACGCCAGCGTGCCCGTGAAGCCCATCGCGACCGCGTGGAGGGCGGCATCCCGGGCCTGCTCGATCGGACCGCACGGGCCGTCGATGGGTCCGGCGATACCCGCCGCGGCCGAGGCGACGACGAGCTGCGCGCGCGGCCACGACAGGGCGATGCGGTCGGCCGCCATGCCGGTGTCGCGGCGGAAGTCGCCGGTGCCGAAGGCGAGACGGCGGGTCGACGGGTGCGCGGCGATCGCGGGAGCGGCGAGAAGCGCCGCGGCGGACTCCACCATCGCCACGATCGGGGTGCCGCCCGGGAGGGACGCCGCCACGTGGGCGACGTCGTCGGGGCCGGCGCACATCGCCAGCACGACCCCCGCGAGGCGGTCGTCGAGCTCGCGACCGAGCGCGAGGTCGTGCTCGCCGTCACGGGTTCCGGCGGCGCTGATGCGGAGCCACACCGGAGACCCGGCGGCCGCGCGACGGGCCCGCTCGCGTCCCTCGGCCTTGCGCCCGGCGGGCAGACCGTCTTCGAGGTCGAGCACGAGCACGTCGGCTGCGGTCTCGAGGCCACCGGCCAGCGGCGAGCGCAGCATCCACGTGCGGGCGAGGTCGACACGCGCGGGGGCGGGGGCGGCCGAAGCCGCCCCCGCCGGGGTGTGCGCGATGGTCACGAACGGCTCCGAGCCGCCGCCTCCGCCTCCGCCTTGGCACGGAAGGCGTCGAGCGTGTCGGTGTCGACGGTGGTGGGTCCGGCGCCGACCTCTGCCGAGGCGAGCTCCTTGGCATCCGCCGCCTTGTTGACCGACCCGTGGTCGTCGCCGGTGAGCAGGTTCTCGTCGAACGGGATGTTGCCGGCGAGCACCTCGCGGACGCGCTGGCCGTCGTACTCCTTGGTCCAGGCGCCGATGAGCATGGTGGCCACGGCGTTGCCGGTGAAGTTGGTGACGGCGCGGGCCTCGGACATGAAGCGGTCGATGCCGACGATGACGCCGACGCCGTTGACCAGGTCGGGACGGTAGGCCGAGAGGCCGCCGGCGAGGGTCGCCAGGCCCGCACCGGTGACACCGGCCGCACCCTTGGAAGCGATGATCATGAAGACCATGAGGCCGATCTGCTCGGGGATCGACATCGGCGCACCCATGGCCGAGGCGATGAACAGCGAGGCCATGGTCAGGTAGATGGCGGTGCCGTCGAGGTTGAAGGAGTAACCGGTCGGAACGGTGATGCCGACGACCGGCTTGGAGACGCCCAGGTGCTCCATCTTGGCGATGAGGCGCGGCAGCGCGGCCTCGGACGACGAGGTGCCGACGATGAGCAGGTACTCGCGGCCCAGGTACTTCATGAGCGTGAAGATGTTGACGCGGGTCACGGCGTACAGCAGCGTGCCGAGGACGCCGACGATGAAGACGAAGCACGTGAGGTAGAACGCGCCCATCAGGATGCCGAGGCTGATCACGGCCGCGAAGCCGGTCTTGCCGACGACCGCGGCGATGGCACCGAACGCGCCGATCGGGGCGAGCCAGAGGATCATGCCGAGGATGCGGAAGACGAGCACCTGGAAGTTGCGGATGGCGTCGACCATCTGCGCGCCGCGCTCGCCCATGCGCTGCAGGGCGAAGCCGACCAGCAGGGCGATGAAGAGCACCTGAAGGATGCTGCCGCCGGTGAAGGCCGAGAAGAAGGTGGTCGGGATGATGCCCAGGATGAAGTCCTGCGTGGTGGTGGGCTCGGCCGCGGCCTCGTAGGTGGCGCCCGCGATGTTCAGGCCCTCACCGGGGTGGATGATGTTGCCGACGATGAGGCCGATGACCAGCGCGAACGACGACATGATCAGGAAGTAGACCATCGCCAGGCCGCCGATCTTGCCGACCGTGGAGGCCTTGGCGATCGAGCCGATGCCGACCACGATCGTGCAGAAGATGACCGGGGCGATCATCATCTTGATCAGGCTGACGAAGCCCTTGCCGATCGGCTCGAGCGTCGTCGCGAACGCCGGAGCGACGAGGCCCACGACGATACCGCCGAGAACGGCGATGATCACCGAGATGTAGAGCCAGTGGTTGCGGTCGATCTTCTTACGCGGCCGACCGTCGCGCGTGGTGCGGAGTGAGAGTGCCATCAGCGTCTATCCCTCTTCCTAACGTCATTGTTAATTCCGGCGGGATCGCCGGGTGGGTGAGATGTCTCGTTCCTGCCGGCCGGACCGCCGGTGGATGAGACGACTGTGGTCGACAGCGAGCTCCACGGCGATTTGTGGTCGTATTGTTCACGGCATGGGCGAGAAAGGGCGCGGGATGCGACTGAGTGTGGGCGGCCGCCTGGCCCTCGTGTCGCTCGGCGTCGTCGTGCTCGTCGCCGGGGTCCTCGCGGCACTGCTGTCGGTGCAGCTGAGCGACTCCGGTCAGCGCGAAGCCGAGAAGGTGACGCGCTCGGTCGCCGAGACCTTCGCGCACGAAGCCGAGATCGCCGACCTCGTCGCCGCCCGCGACTCGGACCGTCTGCAGCCCATGGTCGAGCAGATCCTGCCCGACGCCGACCTGTCGTTCGTCACGATCATGACGCCCGACGGCATCCGTCTCACCCACCGGAACCGCTCGGAGATCGGCGAACAGTACCAGGGTTCGCGCGGTGAGGCCCTCGCCGGCGAGACGTTCACCGAGGTCTACGTCGGGACGCTGGGCCCCTCGGTGCGCACCATCGCCCCGATCCGCGACGGCGGCGACGAAGACGGCCCCATCGTGGGCCTCGTCTCGGTCGGCGTGACCCTCGGCGCCGTGCAGCAGGACCTCGCGGCCCGCGTTCCCCTCATCGTCGCGGCATCCGCCGCCATCGTCGGTTTCGGCGTGCTCGGCGCCATGTTCGTGCGCCGCAGCGCCCGCCGTGTCACCGGCTCGTACACGCCGCGTGAGCTGTCGCGTCTCGTCGAGAGCTACGAGACGGTGCTCCACTCGCTGCGCGAGGGCCTCGTCGTCACCGACCGCGACGGGCGCATCGTGCTCTACAACGACGAAGCCGCCGATCTGCTGGGCCTTCCGCCCGCCATCACCGGGCAGGTGTCGCTCGACCCGCACGATGCGGACATGGATGCCACCCTGGCCGACGCCATCGCGAGCGGGCGCCGCATGGTCGAGGAGACGGTGGTCAACGGCGAGCGCGTACTGCTGGTGAACCAGGAGGAGGCGCGCGATCTCACCGGGCGCCGGGCACCCGAACGCGGACACGTCATGACCCTCCGCGACCGCTCCGAGCTGCAGGCCCTGCTGGGCGAGCTGGAGGGCGTTCGCACGCTCAGCGACACCCTGCGCTCGCAGACGCACGAGCACGGCAACCGCCTGCACGCGCTGCTGGCGCTGCTCGAGCTCGGGCGGATCGACGAGGCGCGGCGGCTCATCGTGGCATCCACCGAAGACCGGCAGGAGCTCGCCGACCGCCTGGTGTCGGATGACGACGACGCCGTCATCGTCGCGCTGCTGCTCGGCAAGCTCGACGAGGCCGCGGAGCGCGGTGTGCGTCTCGACCTCGACGTCGCCGAACCCGCGCCGCGCATCGCGTTGGCTCCCCCGGAGGCCGTCACGGTCGTCGGCAACCTGGTCGACAACGCGCTGGATGCCGCGGCCGCGGGCGGCGAGCCCCGCTGGGTGCGCGTGACGCTCAGCGAGAAGGAGGGCGACGCCGTGTTCGAGGTCGCCGACAGCGGCGAGGGTTTCGACTCCTCTCTCGCCGACCCGTTCGCCTACGGCGCGTCGACGAAGCCCGCGCACGCCCCGGGCGGACGCGGGGTGGGGCTCGCGCTCGTGCGCGACATCGTCGCCGCACGCGGAGGGACGCTGCAGCTCGCGTCCGAGCCGACGACGGTGCGCGTGTTCCTGCCCGTGGTGGTGTCGGCGTGATCCGGGTGCTCGTCGTCGACGACGACGCGCTCGCGCTCGAGCTGCACTCCGCCTACGTGTCGCGGGTGCCGGGGTTCGAGGTGGCGGGGCAGGCCGCGGGCGCCCGGGCGGCGCTGACCGCCCTGACCGACCCCGCCCGGGAGTTCGATCTCGTGCTGCTGGACATGACGATGCCCGACGGCGCCGGCCTCGACGTCGCGCGGCGCGTGCGCGCGATGGGCTCGCGCGTCGACATCATCGCCGTCACCGCGGTGCGGGATGCCGCGACCGTGCGCGCCGCGGTCTCGATCGGCGTCGTGCAGTACCTGATCAAGCCGTTCGCCTTCTCGGCGTTCCGCGAGCGCCTGGAGGCGTACCGCGCGTACGTCGAGGGTCTGGACCGCGCCGAGGGAGAGGCGACCCAGTCCGAGGTCGACGCCCTGCTCGGGTCGCTTCGCACCGTCGCGCCGCCCGCCATGCCCAAGGGGCTCAGCGACGAGACGCTGCAGGCGGTGGCCGAGCGTGTGCGCACGGCATCCGGAGCAGTCTCGTCGACCGAGGTGGGCGAGAGCGAAGGCATGTCGCGTGTCACCGCCCGGCGGTACCTCGAGCACCTCGCCGACGTCGGCCGCGTGCGCCGCGAGCCCCGCTACGGCGGACAGGGGCGCCCCGAGATCACCTACGCCTGGGTGCGCGGCTGACCCTGACCGCTCGCTCGTCGTCAGAGGTCGAAGGCGGCTCGGACGCCCTCGTTGACGACGACGCCGGCGTGCACGTTCAGGCCCTTCGCGAGGGCGGGGTCAGCGGATGCCGCGGCCTCCCAGCCGGCGTCGGCGATGCGCGTGATGTAGGGCAGGGTGGCGTTCGACAGGGCGCGCGTCGAGGTGTGCGGCACCGCACCGGGCATGTTCGCGACGCAGTAGTACAGCGAGTCGTGCACGCGGAACGTGGGCGCGTCGTGCGTGGTCGGCCGCGAGCCCTCGAAGCATCCGCCCTGGTCGATCGCGATGTCGACGAGCACCGACCCGGGCTTCATCGCGGCGACCATGTCGTCGGTGACGAGCTTCGGGGCGGCGGCACCCGGGATGAGCACCGAGCCGATGACGAGGTCGGCGTCGGCGAGCTGCTCCGCGATCTCGAGACGGGTCGAGGCGCGCGTCTCGATGGCACCGCCGAAGCGCTCCTCGAGCTGGCGCAGCTTGGGCAGCGAGATGTCGACGACCGTCACCCGGGCACCGAGGCCCAGCGCATTCGCCGCCGCGTGCTCCCCGGCGACGCCGCCGCCGATGACGACGACCTTGGCGCGCGGGGTGCCGGGGACGCCGCCGGGCAGCAGCCCCCGGCCGCCCGACGCGCGAAGCAGATGATGGGCGCCCTCGATGATCGACAGGCGCCCGGCGACCTCGCTCATCGGCGCAAGGAGCGGCAGTGCACGGTCGGCGGTCTGCACGGTCTCGTAGGCGACCGCCGTCGTGCCCGCCGCCATCAGCGCGTCGGTCAGCGGCCGGTCCGCGGCCAGGTGCAGGTACGTGAAGAGCGTCAGGTCGCGCCGAAGGAAGCCGTACTCGGGCGCGATGGGTTCTTTGACCTTGACGAGCAGTTCGGCCCGCGCCCACGTCTCGTCGGCGGTGGCGACGATCTCGGCTCCGGCCGCCCGGTACTGCTCGTCGCTGAATCCGCTGCCCTCGCCCGCGCCCGCCTGCACGAACACCTCATGGCCCCGATGCACGAGCGCGTCGACCCCCGCGGGCGTCATCGCGACGCGGTTCTCGTTGTTCTTGATCTCGGTCGGCACGGACACGCGCATGGGTTCCTCCTCGAGCGGATGAGCGTTGCCGAGAGAATCGCAGAAACGGACGTTTCCGTGGTGTTTCGCCGAATCTTCTTCGCCTGTTGCGTTCTCTCGGCGGCTATCGTCGGATGCCAGGGGCCCGCTGGCCCGCGATGAGCGAAGGATCTGCGATGGCCGACGAAGAGCTGCACCCCCTCGACGCGCGCATCATCGAGCTGCTGTCCGCCGACGCCCGGATGACGAACGCCGCTCTGGCCGAGACACTGGGCGTCGCGGCATCCACCGCTCACGCGCGCGTGCGCGCACTGATCGACCGCGGTCTGATCACGGGCTTCCACGCCGCCGTCGACCAGAGCCGACTCGGGCGCGGCCTGCAGGCCATCGTCGGCGTGACCCTGCGGCCGGGTCAGCGCCAGGAGAGCATCCGCGCGTTCGCGCACGACGTGCGCCGGCATCCGGACGTCATCCAGCTGTTCTTCCTCGGCGGGGCCGACGACTTCCTCGTGCACATCGCCGTCGACGACTCCTCCGCCGTGCGCCGCTTCGTCGTGGATCACCTCTCGGCGCGGCACAGCGTGGCATCCACCCGCACGAGCATCATCTTCGAGTACCACCGCAACGCCGTCGCGGCCGATTTCGACTGACCGGAGGCGGCACGACTCCGGCAGAACGAACCGGGTGAAGGCGGGACCGCGCGCGAACGCGTCACGCGCAGGAGTCGTGCGCCGCGACCAGGCGGAACGCTGCGGGTCAGCGGAGGGCTGCGGCGATAGCGGCGATGTCGGCCGGGGTCGAGCGGCAGCAGCCGCCGACGAGACGCACGCCGGCATCGACCCACTGCGGCACGGCGGCGGCCAGCGGGGCCGGGGCGCCGTGCCAGGTGCGGGTCGCGGCATCCCACCGCTCCCCCGTGTTCGGGTAGGCGACGAGCGGGACGCCCGGCGCCTCGGCGAGAGCGGCCGACACCGTCTCGGGCGCGCAGCAGTTGACGCCGACCGCGAGCACGGCCGGAACGGATGCCGCGGCGCGCAGGGCATCGGCCCGGGAGCCGGGCGCGACGAATCCGGTGCTGTCGGCCGACACGCTCACGAACGCGGGAACGCCGATGTCGGCGAGTTCGAGGGCCAGTGCCTCGACCTCGAGCGGCGAGGGGATGGTCTCGACGGCGAGCAGGTCGGCGCCGGCGTCGGCGAGCACGTGCAGTCGACGGCGGTGAAGGCGACGGAGCTGGTCGACGCCGAGACCGTAGTCACCGGTGTACTCGCTGCCGTCGGCGCGCAGCGCCCCGATCGGGCCCACGGATGCCGCGACCACGACGTCGGCGGCCTCGCGCGCGAGCGACACCGAGCGCCGCAGGAGCGCCTCGAGCTCGGCATCCGGGATCTGTCCGCCGAAGCCGAGCTGGTACGACGCGGTGATCACGACCTCGGCTCCGGCGTCGGCGAAGACGGCGTGGGCTGCGCGCACCTCGTCGGGATCGTCGCGCAGGACGCGCGCCGACCAGAGGTCGCTCGCGACGTCGTTCCCGCGGGCTTCGAGCAGCGTGCCGAGTCCCCCGTCGAGCACGACGGGACGGTGCGCGAGGGTGGCGGCGAGGTCGATCACGCCTCGTGCGTCTCGCCGGCCGCGAGCACGCGGAGGGCGCTCGCGAGTAAGGCCTGATCGCCGCGGCTGACGTCGCGCAGGGCCTCGGCCTCGAGGCGCACGAGCTCGGTCATGGCGGCATCCACGCGTTCGATGCCCTCGGCGGTGATCGCGACGAGGATCGCCCGGCCGTCGGACGGATTCGGGCGACGGTGCACGAGGCCGCGCTCGGCGAGCTTGTCGAGGCGGTTGGTCATCGCGGCGCTGCCGATCATCGTGGCCGTGATCAGACGCGTGGCACTCAGCTCGGTGCCCGCGCGGCGGAGCACGGCGAGCACGTCGAACTCCCACACGGCGATGCCGGCGCTCGCGAACGCCTTGGCGCGCAGCTTCGACAGGTGGAACGCCGCGCGGCGCAGGCGCGACATCACATCGAGAGGCGTGAGATCGACCTCGGGCAGCAGCTGCGACCACGCGTCGATGAGGAGGTCGACCTCGTCGTCTTTGCTGCTCGCGGTAGGCATGCTTCGACGGTACCGGAGCCGCGGGGGTGAGAGGGCGCGACGCGAGTGCGGGTCGGCCCCACGCAATCCCTCCCCGGACCGCGTCGGAACGCGGAAGGCCCGGCTCCGCGCGCGAGGCGGGAGCCGGGCCGGCGGTGCCGGACTCAGCGACGCCCGGCGGGAACCGGGGCGTCACGGCGGGCGGCGGCCTCGAGACGCTCGCGGCGCGCGTGGCGGGCGTGCTGCAGCACGCTCACGGTCACGATGATCGCGAGCAGGGCGTAGAGCACCACGGTCAGCGGTGACGAGACGAAGATCGTCGGGTCGCCCTCCGACACCGCGAGCGCGCGGCGCATCTGCGTCTCGGCCATGGGCCCGAGGATCGCGGCGATCAGCACCGGCGCGAGCGGGATCGAGAAGCGCCGCATGACGAATCCCACGACGCCGATCGCGAGGGCGAGCCAGAGGTCGACCACGCGCGAGGCGATCGCATAGACACCGAGCATGGCGACGACGGTGATGCCCGCGTACAGGTAGTGGCGCGGGATCAGCAGCAGGTTCGCCCACACCGCCGCGAACGGCAGGTTGATGATCAGCAGGATGATCAGACCCAGGAAGAGGCTGGCCAGCAGCGGCCAGACGAGGTCGCCGGAGCGCTCGAAGAGCAGGGGCCCCGGTTGCATCCCGTACTGCTGGAACGCGGCGATCATCATCGCGGCCGTGGCCGAGGTGGGAAGGCCGAGGCCGAGCAGGGCGCCCATGGCGGAGCCCGCGGTGGCGTTGCCGGCGGCCTCGGGGGCGGCGACGCCCTGGATCGCACCGCGCGAACCGAAGTCGGTGTCACCGCGGCGGCGCGCCAGGCGCTTCTCGGTGCCGTACGCGAGGAACGTGGGCACCTCCGAGCCGCCGACGGGGATGGCGCCGAACGGCACGCCGAAAGCCGTGCCGCGCAGGAACGCCGGAAGCGCCTGACGCCACTCCCGCTTCGACAGCAGCGGCGAGCCGCTGGGCGCCACCAGCTTGCCGGGTCCGCCGGCACGACGGATGTGTCCCGAGACGTGCAGCACCTCGCCGATGGCGAGCAGGCCCACGGTGATGACGATGATCGAGATGCCGTCGAAGAAGACGGGGCTGCCGCCCGTGAAGCGCTCGGCTCCCGTCATCCCGTCGATGCCGACGAGGGCGAGGGCGAAGCCGAGTCCCAGGGCGACGAGGCCGCGCACGATCGAGTCGGCGACGACGGCCGAGATCGCGACGAAGGCGAACACCGCGAGCGCGAAGTACTCCGCGGGGCCGAAGACCTTCGCGAGTTCGACGATGTACGGCGCGAAGAACACCACCAGCACGCACGCGATCGTGCCGCCGATGAACGCCCCGATCGCCGAGGTGCCCAGCGCCTTCGCGGCTCTACCGCTCTTGGCCATGCGATGGCCCTCGAACGTCGTCGCGATCGCCGAGGAGTTGCCGGGGGTGTTCAACAGGATGCCGGCGGTGGAGTCGCCGAAGAGCCCACCGAAGTAGATCGAGGCGAACATGATGAACGCGCCGGTGGGATCCAGGCTGAAGGTGACCGGCAGCAGCAGGGCGACGGCCATGGCCGAGCCGAGGCCGGGGAGCACGCCCACGGCGGTGCCGAGCACGGCGCCGATGACGAGGAAGAGGAGGTTCTGCGGCGTGAAGGCGACCGCGAATCCGTCGGCGAGGTTGATCAGCTGATCCACGGCGAGAGTCCTTCCAGGATGCCGGCGGGGAGCGACAGCCCGAGCCCGGCCCCGAACGCGAGCTGTACGAGCGACGACACGATCACGCTGACGCCGATGTCGAGCAGGGGCCGACGGCTGCCGAAGGCCCACGAGATGACCCAGAACAGGGCTGCTGCCGAGATGATCCAGCCGAGCACGGGCAGCACGACGATGAACGCGGCCAGACCGGCCACCGTGATGCCGAGCGTGCGCCAGTCGATCGCCGCGGGCGCCGACGTCGACGCGACGTCTTCGGGTGAGACGACGCGGATCTCGCCGGTCTCGTCGATCGCTCCGAGGTCTTCGAGCATCTCGTTCGAGATCTCGACGGGGTCGTCGGCGACGTGCGAACGACGGCTCGTGCGCAGCACCTCGATCAGCAGCCCGATCCCGGCGAGCCAGAGGAAGCCGCTGACCAGCATCGGGAAGAACTGCGGGCCGGGGAAGGCGACGTCGGCGGGCACCTGCATGGTGGCGGTGCCGTACGTCATGAACGAAGCGAGGACGAAGACCCCGGCGACGACCACCAGCTCGCTGCGGCCGGTGTACCACCGGGGCGTGCGCTGTACGCGCAACGACCCCGTGGTGAGGGTGGACGGTTCGGTCACAGGCCCAGCTCCTTCATGATCGCGGTGGTGCGTTTCGTCTCCTCCGACAGATAGGCGGCGAACTCGTCGCCCGCCAGGAAGCTGTCTTCCCAGCTGTTGCGGGCGAGCACCTCCTGCCACGCTGCGGTCTCACGCATCTCGGACGCCATGGCCACGAGTTCTGCGTGCACCTCGTCGTCGATGCCCGGGGGCGCCACGAGCCCGCGCCAGTTCGACATCGCCACGTCGACGCCCTGCTCGCGGAAGGTCGGCACGTCGACGTCGTCGAGCGGCTCCTCGGCGGAGAGCGCGAGGGCGCGGAGGTTGCCCGACTCGATCTGGTCGCGGAAGTCGTTGTAGCCCGACAGGCCGGCCTGCGTGGTGTGCGACAGGAGCGAGGTGACGACCTCGCCGCCGCCCGGGTAGGCGAGGTAATTGACCCGCTGCGGGTCGATGCCGCCCTGCTGGGCGAGCATGCCGGCGAGCAGGTGGTCGATTCCGCCCAGCGATCCGCCCGCGATCGCCGTTCCCTCGGGGTCGGCGAGGAACGCCTGCATGAAGTCGTCGAGCGTCTGGAAGGGCGAGTCGCCCGGGACGACCAGCACGTTGAAGTCGTCGGCGAGACGCACGATGGGACGCACGTCTTCGAGGCTGACCGGCGAGCGATTGACGATCACGCCGCCCACCATCACGCCGCCGGTGACGAGCATGATGTCGTGCCGGTCGCCCATCTCGGCGACCGCGCCGAGGCCGATCGTGCCCGCGGCGCCCGGGATGTTCATCACCTGCACCGCGCCGGCGATGCCCTCTTCACGCATGACCTGCTGGGCTTCGCGCCCGAAGGTGTCCCACCCGCCGCCCGGGGCCGCGGGGGCCACGATCGTCAGCTTCGTACGGGGGTTGGCGACACCGCCGTTCGCGGCGGCGCTGAGACCGGCCGTCACGAAGAGCGCCGCAGCGACGACTCCCACGATCGCTCCGATGGTCCGCCGTCTGGTTGATGGCTGCATGCTCGTCCTCTCCCGGGACATCGTCGTTTCCGGATGAGAAGCTAGGTTGTCAGCGCCTTTCCCCCGATGGCGCGTCCGGGAGCCTTTGCGCTCTTTGATGCTCACGACGATCCGCTCACGCGGTGATGCTGCACGAGGAGGTGCTCATGTCGACGACCCGGCCCGTGCGTGTGCGCCTCGCCGTGCTGCTCGCGCTGCAGTGCGCGGTCGTGCTCGTGTGCGTGCTCGCCACGACGCTGGTCGCGATGTCGGTGCAGGAGCGCAGCATCCGCGCGGCCACCGAGGAACGCGTGCTCGACGTCGCGACGAGCCTCGTCGAGCTCGACCAGGTGCAGAGCGCCGTGCTGCTCGACACCGACGCCGCCACCGCGGAGCTCCAGCCCCTCGCCGACGTCGTGGCCGCGGCATCCGGAGTCGACTACGTCGTGGTGACCGATGCCCGCGGCATCCGACTCACCCACCCGAACCCCGCCGAGCGGGGGCGGAGCGTGTCGACGGATGCCACGGCGGTGCTCGGCGGAGAGACGTTCCTCGGCACGGAGACGGGCACGATCGGGCCGAGCCTGCGCGCGAAGGTGCCCGTGCGCGCCGCCGACGCCTCCGTCATCGGGACGGCCTCGGTCGGCGTGCTCGAATCCGAGATCTCGGGCAGCTACGACGAAGCCGTCGGAGGGTTGCTGCCCTGGGTGGCCGGCTCCATCGTGCTCGGCGTCGTCTTGAGCGGTCTGCTGACCGCGGCGCTGCGTCGGCGCGTGCGACGGCTCGAGGCCGACGCACGCGAGCTCGAGACGCAGCGGCGCATCTCGGGCGCGCTACGCGACCAGACCCACGAATTCCACACCCGCTTGCACGTCATCCGCGGGCTCGTCGCCGAGGGCGAGACCGGCGACGCGTTGACCTACATCGGCGGGCTCGCGCCGGTGGCATCCGGACTCCCCATCGACGACCCGGCGCTGCGCGCCCTGCTGGAGGGACTGTCGGCCGAGCACGCCGGGCTGCGGGTGGACCCCGCGAGCCTCGTGCCGCGCGGAGTGGTCGACGACGACGCGCTGACCGTGATCGGCAACCTCGTGCGCAACGCCGCCGAGGCCGCCGGACAGGGGGGACACGTCGACGTGCTCGTGCTCGCCGGCGACGAGCGGCTCACGATCGACGTCGCCGACGACGGCCCGGGCGTCGCGCCCGCCGATGCGGCGCGCATCTTCGACCGCGGGGTGAGCTCGAAGGCCGCCTCCGGTCGCGGCGTCGGACTCGACCTCGTGCGCCGGATCGCGGGCACGCGCGGCGGCTCGGTCACCGTCGGGCGGTCGGCGTCGGGCGGTGCGCGCTTCACGGTGGAGCTGCCGGCCGCGGGGGTGCGGGCATGAGCTGCGGGGGCGGGCACTCCCCCGCGTCGAGACGGGTCGCGTGTGCAGGGCGGGCCGGTGCACGTCGGACGACGCGGCGTGTCGTGGACGCTCGACACATCGGCAGGGGGCGCGGATGACCCCGGATGCCGTGATCCGCACCATCATCGTCGACGACGACCCCGCGGTGGTGCGGTTGCACACCGCGTACCTCGAGGCGCTGCCCGGGTTCCGGCTCGTGGGCACCGCGCGCACGGGGGTGGCGGGGGCGGCGCTGGCGACCGGGACCGACGTCGACCTCGTGCTGCTCGACATGAACCTCCCCGACTTCAGCGGCGTCGAGGTGCTGCACCGGCTGCGACTCGTGCGCGAGTGGGACGTCGACGTGCTCGTCATCAGCTCGGCGCGCGACACGCTCACGATCCGCCAGGCCGCCGCCGCGCACGTCGTCGGGTACCTCGCCAAGCCGTTCACCCGCGAAGCGTTCGTGCGCCGTCTCGAGGAGTACCGCCGCGGTCGCGCCGAGCGCCCCGCCGAGGTCCCGGTGAGCATGGGCCAGGGCGACATCGACCGGCTCGTGGGACCGGCGACCGCTCCCGTGCGCACGGTCACGGCATCCGATCCCCTCCTCCCCAAAGGGGTCGCCGAGTCGACCATGAACACCATCCGCGCAGCTCTCCACCCCGTGACCCCCACGAGCGCGCGCGACATCGCCGCCGCGTCGGGCGCGTCGCGCGCCACGGTGCGGCGGTATCTCGACGTGCTCGTGGCTCGCGGCGAGGTCGACGTCTCACACCGCTTCGGCGCCCGCGGCCGCCCCGAGGTGCTGTACCGGCTCGCCGCGCGCTGAGCCGGGGCTGTTCGGTCTTCGCCCGGGACGGGTCGTGGCGGCTGGCCGGGGAGTGCACGGGTGGCCGGGGCGTGCGGGGTCGGGGTGTGCGGACTGAGGTGGCGCGCGTCTGCCGGGGGGCGCGCGGCCGCGGCCGCGGCGGCGCGTGCCGATGCTGCGCGGCCCTGCGCCGTGCCGCGCTCCGGACAAACCGCCCGAAACCACCCCCGCCACCCCGCCGCACCGCCCCACCGAGCGCAAGACTCCGGAGCGCGGCATAACCCGCTCGGGCCCGCCCGAAGCGCCCCACAGGGCGCAAGGCTCCGGAGCGCGGCACAACCCGCCGCCGGCCCGGCGCCCACCCGGCTCAGCGCGTCCGCGGCGGCGCCGTCGTGCCGCGGGCGACGAGGCGCGTGGGCAGTTCGATGTGGGTCTCGGGCAGGTCGTCGCCCGCGAGCAGGGCGAGCACCATGCGCACGGCCTCGGCGCCGAGGCGCTTCATCGGCTGGCGCACCGTCGTCAGGCCGGGCTGGGCGCGGGCGGCCTCTGGCACGTCGTCGAACCCCACGACCGAGAGGTCTTCGGGCACACGCAGCCCGCGCGCGCGGGCGACCTCGACGATCGACAGCGCCGAGAGGTCGTTCGCGGCGAAGACCGCCGTGGGCGGATCGGCGAGCGCGAGCATAGCCTCCGCCGCTTCGCGCGCGACGTCCTGCTCGTACCGCCCCACGCCCACCAGGGCCGGATCGAACGGGATGCCGGCGGCCGACAGCGCGGCGCGATAACCCGAGGCGCGGGCCACCGCCGACCGCAGATCGGGGCGGCCCGCGATGAAGCCGATGCGGCGGTGGCCGAGCTGCAGGAGGTAGTGCACCGCCTGCTGCGCGCCGGTGTAGCTGTCGGACTCGACCGTCGGCACGTCGCCGCGGCCGGTGTGCGGGTCGATCGCGACGATCGGCACCTCGCCCGCGACGTTGACGACGGTGGGGGTGACGATGATGGCCGCGTCGATCAGGGTGCCGCTGAGGCGGCTGAGCGAGCGCCGTTCCCACCCCTCGCCGTCGCGCCGCGCGCCGGTGTAGGCGAGCAGGTCGTATCCGGTGTCGGAGAGCGCTCCCCCGACGCCCTTGAGGATCTCGGCCGAGAACGGCTCGATGTCGGCGACGAGCACCCCGATCACGCCCGTGCGGCGCGAGCGCATGCTGCTGGCGACGAGGCTGGATTCGTAGCCGAGCGACTTCACGGCATCCAGGACCTTCCCGACCGTCGCGGGCGACACCCCGTAACGGCCGTTCACGGCCTTCGACACCGTGGCCACCGAGACACCGGCCGCCGCGGCGACGTCGTGGATGGTCGCGCGTCTGGTCATGGCATTCGACCCTAGCGTGGAAAACATTTTCGAAAACGTTTGACGACCTTCCCGCGCCGGGTCACACTGCTCAGACCCGGGGCCGCCGCACCGCCCCGCACAACGGCATCGCCGCCGATGACAACCGGCGCTCCCCCGCGGACGCACCTCGACGAAGAGAAACGGGACTCACATGAACACGCGCACGATCCTCGCCGGAACGGCCCTCGCCGTCGCCGGCACCCTCGCCCTCGCCGGCTGCGCCGGCGGCGGCAGCGGGCAGAACGCCGACGGCTCCGTCACCCTCACGCTGTGGCACAACTCCACCACCGGCGACGGCAAGCAGTACTGGGAAGACACCGCCGCCGCCTTCGAAGAGGCCAACCCCGGTGTGACCATCGAGATCCAGTCCCTGCAGAACGAGGAGATGGACGGCAAGCTCCAGACCGCACTGAACTCCGGAGACGCCCCCGACCTGTTCATGGCGCGCGGCGGCGGCAAGCTCGCCGACATCGTCGAGGCCGGCCAGGCGATGGACCTTACCGACAAGATCTCCCCCGAGGCCAAGACGGCGCTCGGCACCTCGCTCGGCGCGTTCGAGGTCGACGGCAAGAACTACGGCATGCCCGTCGCCGTGCTCCCCTCCGGCATCTTCACTTCGCAGGACCTGCTGACCGCCGCCGGCGTCACCGCCGCTCCCGCGACCATCAGCGACCTCGAGGCCGCGAACGCGAAGATCCGCGCGACCGGCGTCGCTCCCATCGCCGTCGGCGCGAAGGACGCGTGGCCCGCCGCGCACTGGTACTACAACTTCGCCCTGCGCGCCTGTTCGAAGGACGTCCTGGATGCCGCGGCCGAGAGCCGCAGCTTCGACGACCCGTGCTGGCTCGAGGCGGGCGAGAACCTGCAGTCGTTCCTCGAGACGCAGCCGTTCAACGAGGGCTTCCTGACCACAGCCGCCCAGCAGGGCGCGGGGTCGTCGGCGGGTCTGCTCGCCAACCACCAGGCCGCCATGGAGCTCATGGGCGCGTGGAACCCCGGCGTGATCGCATCGCTGACACCCGACGAGCAGCCGCTCGCCGACCTCGGCTGGTTCCCGTTCCCCGAGGTTCCCGGCGGTGACGGCGAAGAGGGCGCCATCATGGGCGGCGTCGACGGCTACTCGTGCTGGGTCAACGCTCCCGCGCAGTGCACCGACTTCCTGAACTTCCTCGTGAACCAGGAGAACCAGGAGCGCTACGCCGACGCCTTCCAGACGATCCCCGCCTCCAGCGAAGCGACCGGCGCCGTCACCACGCCCGCCCTGCAGTCGGCGCTCGAGGCCTACACCGACGCGCCGTATGTCTCGGTGTGGCTCGACACCCTTTACGGCCAGAACATCGGCAACGCCCTGAACGTCGCCGTGGTCGACATGTTCGCCGGCAAGGGCACCCCGCAGAGCATCGTCGACGGCGTCAACGCGGCCGCCGCGCGCTCCTGAGGACACCGCACATGACCAGCCAACTCGCCTCCCAGGCGACAGAGGCCGGCGCTCGCCGCCCGGCCGGGGAGGGCGCCACCCGTGCCCCCTCGGCCGGGCGGCCGCCCGTGCGGCGACGTACGGAGAACTGGCGCATCCGCGGCGAGCTCGCGATCCTGCTCGGGCCCGCCCTGGTGGTGTTCGTGTCGTTCGTCATCCTGCCCGTCGTGCTCGCGGCCTACTACGGCTTCTACAGCTGGTCGGGCTTCGGCACCCCCGTCGATTTCGTCGGAGTCCGCAACTACGTCACGATCCTCACCGACCCCGCCTTCCACGAGGCGCTCGGCCACAACGCGTTCATCGTCATCGGCTCGCTCGTGCTGCAGGGGCCGCTCGCGCTCGGTCTCGCGCTACTTCTGAACCGCAAGATGCGGGCGCAGTCGCTGATCCGCGTGCTGATCTTCGTGCCGTACGTCATCTCCGAGGTCGTCGTGGGTCTCGGGTGGGGGCTCATGCTGCAGTCGGGCGGAGCGCTCAACGGGGCGCTGGAGAAGATCGGCCTCGGCGCGCTCCGTGCCGACTGGATCTCCGACCCCGCGCTGGCGATCTGGACGCTGCTGATCATCATCACGTGGAAGTACATCGGCTTCGCCGTGATCCTCTTCCTCGCCGGTCTCCAGGGCATCCCCGAGGAGCTCAGCGAAGCGGCCGCCATCGACGGCGCGTCGTATTGGCAGATCCAGCGCCACATCGTGCTGCCACTGATGGGCCCCACGATCCGCATCTGGGCGTTCCTGTCGATCATCGGCTCGCTGCAGCTGTTCGACCTCGTCTGGATCATCTGGGGCCAGTACGTCGCCTCGACCGCCGGCACCTCGACCATGGCCACCTACATGGTCGCCAACGGTCGCAACGCCGGCAGCTTCGGCTACGGCAGCGCCGTCGCCGTCGTGATGTTCCTCATCTCGCTCGCCGTCGCCCTCGTGTACCAGCGCTTCGTTCTGCGCCGAGACACCGCCGGCGCTCTCACGGGAGGCTCGAAATGACCGCCACCGCCACCCTCGTGACACCCCGCGGCGCGAAGGCTCCGCGTCGGCGTCCGGCCGGGGCGAACCGCGGCTCGTCGGTGCTCGTCGGGTTCGTCGCGCTGCTGCTGATCGGCATGATGCTCGCGCCGGTCGTGTACATCATCCTCGGCGGGTTCCGCTCGAACGCCGAGATCACCGTCGACCCCGCCGGGTTCCCGACCGTGTGGAACTGGCAGAACTACGCCGACGTGCTCGGCAGCGGCGTGTTCTGGGGCCAGGTCGGCAACTCCGCCATCGCCGCCGTCGCGACGACGCTCTTCGTCGTCGCGCTCGGGATGATGGCGGCCTATGCCCTGGCCCGGTACCGCTTCCGCGGACGCGGTGCGACGTACGCGCTGTTCACGGCGGGACTGATGTTCCCGATGACGGTGGCCATCACGCCGCTCTACATCCTCGTGCGCAACCTCGGGCTGACGAACTCTCTCGCCGGCGTCGTCGTGCCGCAGATCGCCTTCGCGCTGCCGCTGACGATCATCATCCTGTCGCCGTTCCTCGCCGCCATCCCGAACGAACTGCAGGAGGCGGCATCCATCGACGGCCTCGGCCGGCTCGGCTTCTTCTGGCGCATGGTGCTGCCGCTCGCCGTTCCCGCGGTGGTGACGGTCGGCATCCTGGCCTTCGTGAACAGCTGGAACTCGTACATGCTGCCGCTGTTCATCCTCAACAACGAAGCCGCCTACACGCTGCCGCTGGGCACCCAGGCGTTCGCCTCGCAGTACTCCGTCGACACCGCGCGCGTGCTCGCGTTCACCTCGCTGTCGATGATCCCCGCCCTGCTGTTCTTCAGCGTCTTCGAGCGGCGGATCGTCGGCGGCCTGACCGGCGCCGTGAAGGGCTGATCCGATCATGACCATCCAGAACACCGACGTCGGCGCTGCCCTCCCCGCGGGCGTCTCCCCCCGGGTGCAGGCGCTCGTGGCCGAGATGACCCTCGACGAGAAGCTCGCGCAGCTCGTGGGCTATTGGGTCGACCAGGGCGACGAGGTCGTCGCCCCCCTCTCGGGCGAGAAGGTCACGACCGCCGCCTACACGGATGCCACGGTGCACGGCCTCGGTCACCTCACCCGCGTCTACGGCACGCGGCCGGTCGATCCGGTCGAGCGCGCCGAATGGCTGTGGGGCGAGCAGCGCCGCCTGCAGACCGAGACGCGTCTGGGCATCCCGGCCCTCGTGCACGAGGAGTGCCTGACGGGCTTCGCGGCGTGGCAGGCGGCGACGTTCCCGACGCCGCTCGCCTGGGGCGCCTCGTTCGATCCGGATGCCGTGGAGCTCATGGCATCCGCCATCGGACGCTCCATGCGAGAGGTCGGCGTGCACCAGGGGCTCGCTCCCGTGCTCGACGTCGTGCGCGACGCGCGATGGGGCCGCGTCGACGAGTGCATCGCGGAAGACCCCTACGTGGTCGGCACCATCGGGACCGCCTACGTGCGGGGGCTGCAGGGCGCCGGCGTGCACGCGACGCTCAAGCACTTCGTGGGCTACTCCGCCTCGCGTGCCGGACGCAATCACGCGCCCGTGTCGGCCGGGCAACGCGAGCTGCAGGACGTCTTCCTCCCGCCGTTCGAGATGGCCGTGCGCGACGGCGGGGTGCGCAGCGTCATGAACTCGTACACCGAGATCGACGGGGTGCCCGTCGCCTCGAACCCCGACCTTTTGACCGACCTGCTCCGACGCCGCTGGGGCTTCGACGGCACGGTGGTCTCCGACTACTTCGCCGTCGAGTTCCTGCGGTCGATGCACGGCATCGCGGGTTCGCTCGGCGAGGCGGCGCAGCTCGCTCTCGAGGCGGGCATCGACGTCGAGCTGCCCGGGCCCGACGCGTATCCGCACCTGGCCGAGCGAGTGGCATCCGGAGCCCTTCCGGAGTCCGTGGTCGACCGCGCCGTCGCACGCGTGCTGACCGAGAAGGAAGACCTCGGACTCCTGGATGCCGACTTCACCGATGCCCCGGCCGAGATCGACCTCGACGACGCCCAGCACCGGGCGCTCGCTCACCGTCTCGCTCTCGAAAGTGTGGTGCTGCTGCGCAACGACGGCGTGCTGCCGCTTCGCGCGCCGGGGCGCATCGCGGTGATCGGTCCGAACGCCGACAGCGGCGAGGCGCTGATGGGGTGCTATTCGTTCGCGAACCACGTGCTCGCCCACCACCCCGGCGTTCCCCTCGGGTTCTCGCTGCCGACGGTGCGCGAGGCTCTGGCTTCGCGGTTCGGGGCGGTTTCGTACGCCGCGGGCTGTGCCGTCGAGGGTTCCGACACCACTGGTTTCGCGGAGGCCGTCGCCACCGCCGAGGCTGCCGACATCGCGATCGTCGTCGTCGGCGACCGCGCCGGCCTCTTCGGCCGCGGAACCGTCGGCGAGGGCAACGACGCCGACTCGCTCGATCTGCCGGGCGTGCAACGTGAGCTCGTCGAGGCGGTGGTCGCGACCGGCACGCCGGTGGTGCTCGTGCTGCTGACCGGGCGGCCCTACGCGCTGGACTGGGCGCTCGACGGTGCGTCCGGCCCCGCGGCGGTGCTGCAGGCCTTCTTCCCCGGTGAGGAGGGGGCGCCGGCGCTCGCGGCGTTGCTGGCGGGGGATGCAACCCCCTCGGGCCGCCTGCCCGTCTCGCTCCCCCGCTCGGCCGGTGCGCAGCCGTACTCGTACCTGCACCCTCTGCTCGGCGGGCCGTCGGGGGTGACGAGCACCGACCCGACGCCCGTGCGGCCGTTCGGGTTCGGGCTCTCGTATACGACGTTCGAGCGCGGGGATCTGCGGGCGGACGGGGTGTCCGGTTCGGCCGCGGTCTCGAGCGGCATCGCGGCGGTCGAGGTGCCGGGCTCCGGAACTGTCGCCGACGTTCGCGCGGGCGACGCCTTCACCGTGTCGGCTCGCGTGACGAACACCGGAGCCCGGCACGGTGCCGACGTCGTGCAGGTCTACGCGCATCGCGCCGTCGCCAGCGTCACGCGCCCCGTCGCACAGCTGGTGGCCTACGCCCGTGTCGACCTCGAGCCCGGCGAGAGCGCCGAGGTGCGCTTCACGGTGCCCGCGTCGCGGCTGGCCTACAGCGACCGCGCGATGCGCCGCGTCGTCGAGCCGGGCGACGTCGAGCTCCGCCTCGGGCCCTCATGCGCCGAGGTCGATGAGGCGGTGGCACTGCGGATCACCGGCCCGTTGTACGAGCTAAGCGTCGGCGATGCGCGCGTCGTCGACGTGGAGGTGCGGCGGGACTGACGGCCCCGGTTGCCTCGCGTGGGCGGGCCGCTGCGTGCAACCGCCCGCCCGCGCATGACTCCTGCAGAACGCGACGCTTCAAGGCCGCACCGCGCTGTCGCACCGGCTTCCGCAGGAGTTGTGCACGCCCCGGCCACCGCCCCGAACCGGTCCTGCTCCCGCACGACGGTGGGCGTCGCGTTCCGGAGCGGGTGCACAGCTCCTGAAGACCGGGGCCGCGGGGCGGCTCCGTCACTGCGGGCACTGAGATATGCAGGAGTCGTGCCCGGGAATCCTCGACACTCCCTGCACCGACATCGGCTGACGTGCTCGGAGACACCTCGACAGTCCCCGCGCCGATGTCGACGGGGCCGTGCCCGGGAACCCCTCGACACGTCCCGCACCGACGTGGACCGGAGTCGTGCGCGAGGAGGCTCCCCACGAGCTCCCGTACCGCATCCGCGTTAGCGTGGACCCACGCCATCGACGCCGCGGAAGGATCCGATGACACTGCACGACGAGACCGCTCCCCCGGCCACGGACTCGCGCCCCGCCGCATCAGCGCCCGGCACCGCATCAGCGCCCGGCACCGCATCAGCGCCCGGCACCGCGTCAGCGCCCGACGCCATCGTCGGCAACCCGGCATCCCGCATCCACCCCGATCGCGACGACGCCCGCGCCGATCCGTGGTCGATCGACCTGGAGCGCATCCAGTTCTCGCCGTACTTCTCGCGCCTATCGGCCGTGACCCAGGTCGTGTCGCCGTCGATCGGCGGAGCGCCCGTGCACAACCGCCTCACGCACACGCTCAAGGTCAGCGCGATCGCGCGCGTCGTCGCGCTGCAGCTCAACACCCGCTCGCGGCAGGCCGGCGAGGGCGACGTGTGCAACGCCACCGTCGTCGAGGCCGCCGCCTACGCGCACGATCTCGGCCACCCGCCCTTCGGGCACCTCGGCGAATCGACGCTCGACCGCCTCGCGCGCACCGAGCTGGGCCTCTCCGACGGCTTCGAGGGCAACGCGCAGACCTACCGCATCCTCACCGCGCTCGATGTGGTCGAGGACGCCCCGCGCGGTCTGAACCTCACGGCGGCCGTGCGCGCCGCTTCGGCGAAGTATCCGTGGGCCCCGTCCGTCGAGGCGGCTGACGTCGAGCGGATCGGCCCGCCCCGTGGCATCCGTCGCTCCTCCGACGGGGCGTATCGCGTGCACAAGTACTCCGCCTACGACCTCGACCTCGCCGATCTCGACGCCGCCCGGGAGGGCGTGGATGCCGAGCCCCTGCGCCAGAGCATCGAGGGCGCCGTGATGGACCTCGCCGACGACATCGCGTACTCGGTGCACGACGTCGACGACTTCTATCGCGCCGGCATCCTGGATCACGCTCCCATCGCGGCCGAGTTCCGCGGCTGGCTCGATGACGTGCTCGAGTGGCGCGAGCGCGACGACGCCGAGGTGCGCGCCGAGCTCGCTCCGGGCGCCGGTCTCGAGAGGTTGCGCCGCAAGATGCGCCGCGACGACCCGTGGATCGCCGACGACGAGGCCTTCCTCGCCGCGGTGAGCGACGTGGATGCCGAGATGGTCACCGACCTGCTCGCCCGCCCCTTCGACGGCTCGCTGACGGCGGAGCGCCGCCTCGCAGGCTTCACCGACCGGTGGATCCGTCGATTCCAGGAGTCGGCGCGCCTGCGTCCGCTCGACACCCCGCGCGCCGGGCCCGTCGTGCTGTCGCCATGGGCCTGGCACCACGTCGAGGTGCTGAAGTTCGTGCACAAGCGCTTCGTGCTGAGCCGCCCCGACCTGGCGATCCAGCAACGCGGCATGAGTCGCATCCTCGCCCGCTCGGTGCGGGCGCTGGGCGAATGGCTCGATGACGACCTCGACCGCGCCCGCACCCCGCGGCGCCTGCGCGAGCTCATCGCGCTCGCCCGCGAGCAGTACGCGGCCCTCCCCGGCGACCGTCGACCCTCGGATGCCGAAGCCGAGACGCTCGCGCGAAGCCGCGGGATCGTCGACTACGTGGCATCCCTCACCGATTCGCAGGCCTTCGCACTGTCGGAGGCGATCTCGGGCCGCGCCGACCGGCTGTGGGCGTTGGGGCAGCGGCTGTAGGCCGCCCTCCCCACCGTCGGTTCGGGGCGCGATCCGCCACTCGGGGCGGAGAAATCCCGCCCCGAACGGCCGAAGTCGCCCCGAATCCGCCCCTCCCGGCAGACCTGCGGTCCCGGCAGCGACGCGGCCTGGGCGCGAAGCGCTGCGCGGCGTAGCGTGGACGGATGCTCCACGCCACCGACCCGCTGCCCGCGCGCCCGCGGCGCATCGTCGTCGCCGGGGTTTCGGGCGTCGGCAAGACGACGCTGTCGGCGCGCATCGCCGAGGTGGTCGGCATCCCGCACGTCGAGATCGACGCGCTGTTCCACGGTCGGGACTGGACGCCGCGGCCGGAGTTCCTCGACGACGTGCGCGCCTTCGTCGCGCGCGACGAGTGGGTCACGGAGTGGCAGTACGGCGGCGCGCGCCCGCTTCTGACCGCGCGCGCAGACCTCCTGGTCTGGCTCGATCTGCCGTTCGCGACCGTGACCCTGCCCCGCGTCGTCGCGCGGACGGTGCGGCGACGCATGACGCGACAGCAACTGTGGAACGGCAACGTCGAGCCGCCGTTCCACACGTTCTTCACCGACCCCGAACACATCGTGCGCTGGTCGTTCTCGACGCGCAACGTCTACCGCGACCGGGTCGCGGCCGTGCGCTCCGACCTGCCGGTGGTGCGCCTGCGCCGCCCGCGAGACGTCGAGCGGTGGGTGGACGGGTCTCTGAGGGATGCCGTGCACTGAGGGCCGGCCTCGACGTCTCCGGAACCACGGGCCACCAGCATCCGCGTGCGTCGCGCAGAAGGGCGGGCCCCCGGAGGAGCCCGCCCCTGCCGATGTGCGACGTGATCAGCCGATGGCGTCCTCGAACAGCGAGAGCGTCAGGGTCGACGAGTACGACCCGGGAGCCACATCGGCGCCCGTCTTGAGGAAGAGCGACGCGTTCGCGGTCCACGACGTGCCGCCGGCGTCGACGAGGGCGGCCGAGTCGAAGGCGCCGTACAGCAGCTCCTGGTCGACCAGACCCACCGCGTTGGGGCCGCCGTCTTCGACGGTGTCAACCTGATCGCCTTCGAGCACGAGTCCGTCTCCGTCGTCGATGACGTCGGGGGTCCAGCCGAGGTGACCGGCACCGATGGCGGGCTGTCCGGCATCGCCGACGAAGTCGGTGGCCTGACCGAGCACGTACCACCAACGGTCGGCGCCGATGTCGTCGACGGCGCGGGTGTCGGTGACCGTCACGGTCGGCAGCGTGCCGTCGAACTGGCGGAGCAGGGCGTCACCCGAGGCGACCTCGGTCAGCGTCGCGCTCGTGCCCGCGACGGTCATGCTCAGCGAGCCCGGCGCGACCACGGGGGCGATGTCGACGTTCACGTCGACGTCGCTGTCGCCGAACTCGTCGGCGGCAAAGGCGGCACCGGCGGTACCGGCGAGCAGGAGGCCACCGACGGCGGCCACGGCGAGGCGGGCGGAGAGGCCCTGGGACGACTTCATGGTTGCTTCACTTTCCGACCGGCGCGGATGCCGGTCGCGACAGACGACCACCGGACTGTCCGGTCGTCGAAGAGGAGGGTTATCGGGCGCCCCTCGGCGCGGCGTGCCGTGTCGAGGGACCGGAGGGGGATGCCTCCCGGTGCGGGCCCGGAGCCCGCACCGGGAGGCGCAGGCTCAGCCGCAGGAGCGTGCCGGGTAGGCGGCGCTCACCTGGGATCCCACCTGCTGGCCGTCGACCGTCGCGGTCGCGGTGACCGCGACCTCACCGGCGGCGAGGTCGACCTGACGGGTCGTGAACACGTGCGACGCGACCTTGCCGGCCGCGACCGAGGCGAAGGACTTCGTCCCGTAGGTCGAGGAGACCTCCACCGCGGCGGCGGTGTCGTCGTTGTTCGTCACCTGCACCGCGACGTACGCCTTGCCCGCGATGCACCGGACCGACGCCGCGGCCGCGACGTCGAGCGACGGTGCCGCCTCGGCCTCGGTGAACGCGTACGTGTCGATCTCGAAGAGGTCGCCGGTCGGGCCGTTGAACGTGAAGTACACGTCCTGCGTTCCGGTGGCGCCCGCCAGGTCTGCCGACAGCTCGGTCCACTGACCGGCCTCGCCGGTGACGGGGATCGTCCCGAGGATCCGGCCGGTGGCGCTGCCGGAGCGCACGTCGATCGAACCGCCGGACTGCAGCGGCTTGACCTTGACGCTCACCTTGGCAGCGCCGTTCTCACCGAACGCCACCGACGACAGACCCGTCCAGTCGCCGTTGTCGATGTCCTTCACGACGAGGTTGGGCGCCGCGGCACCGAACTCCGCCGACCCGCCGTCGATCTTCGCGGTGGCGATGCCCTTGGTCCAGCCGAGGGTCTCCGCCTCGAAGGTGCGGAACGGGTTGAAGTCGCGCACCTGCTCGACACCGGCGTAGTCGCCGACGACCTGGTTGACGGTGCCGTCTTCCTTGAAGGTCAGCTCCTGCAGGTGAGCGCTGCGGTAGCCCTGCGTGGTGTTGCCGTTGATGCGCTTGTTGAGCGTGGGCGCGTGGTACGAGAAGTAGTACTTGCCCTCGTACTCGAACGCCGACTGGTGGTTGTTGCCACCGGTACCCGCACCGAAGAACTGCGACTGGTTCGGGAACATCACGCCGGCGTACGCCTCCTTGGGCCACGACATCGGGTCGTCCGAAATCATGTAGCCGATCTCGCCGCCACCGGGGTAGCCGGGCACGCGGGGCTGGTTGCCACCGAAGTCGTTGCCGCCGAAGTGCGACGAGTACGACAGGTAGTACTTCTCGCCGCGCTTGAACACCTGAGCCGCTTCGAAGGCGACGGGCGCGTCGACCACGGCCGCCGTGCCCTTGGTCGAGATCATGTCGTCGCCGAGCTCGATGACGCGGATGTTCTTGGGGTTGTTGAAGCGCTCCTCGGCCGGGAAGCTCGTCGAGGCCGGGCCGCCGCCGAAGAACAGGTACTGCTTGCCGTCGTCGTCGACCAGCGGAGCCGGGTCGAACAGCCAGTTGACGCCCTGCGCACCGGGAGTGCTGCTGTTGATGAGCGTGCTGGTGCGTTCGCTCGTCCAGGGGCCGAGCGGGGAGTCGCCGGTCACGACGTTGCTCGAGCCGCCGCCGTTGGCGTAGTAGAGGAAGAACTTCTCCTTGCCGTTGACGACCTTGCTCTCGATGCCCGGAGCCCACGAGTTGCCGGTGAAGGGGGCGATACCGTTCGGGCCCGCGACCTGGATCTCACCGTGGTCGACCCAGTTGACGAGGTCGTCCGACGAGATCAGCGTGATCTGGTTGATCGCGCCGTAGTTGATCTGCGGAGAGATGCCGGTGTTGGAGTCGGGAGCGTAGCCCTGCGTGTCGTTCGTCATGTACATGTACACGCGGCCGTCGTGCACGAACCCGTAGCCGTCGGCACCGAACTTGTGGCCCATCAGCGGGTTGTGCTCGCCGGGGAGCTTGCCGACGACCTCGATGGTCTTCGACGGCGCTGCGGGCGGTGCCGCACCGACGAGGGAGACGTCGTCGACGGTGAAGTCCATGAGGTGGGTGGCCGGAGCGGCCGCCGCGTTCGCGGCCGAGGTCCACGGGGTCTCGACGAACAGGCGGGTCGTCGCGACGCTCTGGCCGGCGGGGATGGTGAAGGTGGAGTTGACGTAGCCCCACTCCCCGCGCGCCGGGGTGGCACTGCCGAGGTTGGTGTAGGTGCCGCCGCCGTAGTGCATCGTGACGAAGAACTGCTTCGTCGCGGGGCTTTCGGGGTTGTCGTACTTCACGCGCGCCTTGACCGTGTAGGTCTGGCCCGCCTGCAGCTTGCCCGACAGGTCTTGCATCGGCCCCGAGCCGGTGGTCTTGCGCTGCGTCACGCGGATCGCCTGCGACCCGGAGTAGGCGTCGGTCGTGGATGCCAGGGTGGCCCCGTCGGCTGCGTTGCCGTTGTTCGAGAACCACGACGTCGTGCCGTTCTCGAAGCCGCCGTTGGCGATGAGTTCTTCCTGCGCGGCGTTGGCGGGGGTGGTGACGGCGAAACCCGCCGCCAGCAGCACCCCGGCCGCAGCCAGTGCGAGCGCCCGGAACGGGGTGCGTCGCGTGTGTGTTCGTTGCACGTTCTCTCTCCTTCGTCGGTGTGGGGAGTTCGTCGGCCCCGAGGAGCCGCCGGTCGTACCGGGGCCGGTGAGAGCCCGGACCCGGTAAGACGTCGTGGGGAGCAGTTCGTGGCCGCTCATCAGCCGCAGGATCGCGCGTCGTACGACGTGCGGACCTCCGCGGCGAGGCCGAGGGCGGCGCCGGGGCGGAGGCGGAGGCGGCCACGCGGGGACGTCGTCGGGGAACGGTCGATCATGTCACGGCTCCTTTGCCGGAAGAGATCGCTCCGGGATGGAGCGTCGCGCCCACGATCCGGGGGGGGGGTGTGAGCGCTAACTTCCGATTAAGTTACCTCTCACCACAAATTCCCACAACGGATTCATAGGTCCGTCGCCGACCGGCATCGCACACTGTCCTGAGGCTGTCGCATTCCGTCCGAGCGCCGTGATCCGCCCTTCTGCGAGGCCGGATACCCACAGTTCCTCGCCGCCGCACGCCGGCGCGCAACCCCCTCGGAAGACTCGCCCCGCCGGGGTGCGATGTCGGCATGAACCCGCCCACCGGCATCACTTCCCCCACCCGCGCACCTGTCGCTCGTGCCGCGGGATCCGCCCTGGCGCGCGCGTTCACGGTCGCGCAGCGATTGCGCAACCCGCGCCCGATCCACAGCCGGGGAGTCGTTCTCGGTGGAGAGATGCGGTGGCTGCAGGGCGCTCGGCCCGCCGGCCTCGCGTTCGTCGACGATGCCCCGACGCGACCGGTCCCCGTCGTCGCGCGCCTCTCGCGCTCGATCGGCCTCCCCGCGCCGCTGCCCGATGTGATCGGCCTGGCCGTGAGGTTCGAGGTCGCGGGCCGACCCGCCGACATCGAGTTCGCCTCGACCGGCTGGAACGTGCCCCTGCGCTTCACCCTGCTCGCGCATCGCCGCGCGGAACGCGCGCGTCTCGGCATCCTGCTGCCCTATCGGGGCGACCGCGGTCCGGTCCTCCTCATCGCGCGCACGCGGTCGGGGCAGCCCCCGGCGACGGATCCACGCGAGCTCCCCACCCGCGACACCGCACCGTGGGTGCTGACGCTCGGTCACGCGACGGCATGGGGGCCGTGGCATCCGTTCGCCGAGCTCGAGGTGCGGCTCGACCCGGATCAAGCCGACGAAGGCCTGCGCTTCGACGCGATTCGCCACCCCGTCCCGGGTGCGCGCACCTACGCGTGGGTTCGGGCGGCGCGCCAGCCGTCGTACGTGCGCGTTCAGCCCGACGACGCCCCGATCCGCATGCCGGCGACGCCTCAGCCCGCGGCGACGGGCACGTAGCGCGGCAGGCCGTCGACGTCTCCGTCGCGGACCCAGGTCATCCCCTCGGCCTCGATGAGGTCGTCGGCGGCATCGACGTCGACGTCGCGCTGGAGGGTGGGCGCGTGCAGGCGGATGCGAGTCATGGCAGGACCGTACGGCGCGGCAGCGTGGACGCGCCAGGTGGTTGACGACGGCGGCCGGCCGCGGGCTGAGACGACCGGCATCCCGTCGACGCGCCGGGTGGCGGATCACGAGCGCCGGTCACGGGCTGAGACCGCCGGCATCCCCCTTACAAGATGCCGGCGGCCCCAGGTCTACTCTGCCGCACGCAGACCCGCGACGACGTCGTAGCGGTCGCGGATCGACGGGCGGTGGTCGGGCTCGACGGCGCGCGTCGTGGCGACGGCCCAGTCGACGGGACCGCCCGCCAGCACACCGGCCGCCTGCCGCGCCGCGCCGAGGGCGACGTACTCCCCCGCGGCCGGCACGACGATCTCGGCGTCGAAGACCTGCGCGGCGATGCGGGCGACCGCGTCGTTGGCGGCCGCGCCGCCGATCAGCAGGATGCGCCGCACCTCGACGCCCTGAGCCTGAATGGCCTCGAGCCCGACGGCCAGGCCGCTCAGCATCCCTTCGATCGCCGCGCGGGCGAGGTTCGGGCGGTTCGTGGATGCCAGGGTGAGCCCCGTCAGCGACGCCTGGGCGTGCGGCAGATTCGGCGTGCGCTCCCCCTCGAACCACGGCACGAGCACGACGCCGCCGGCGCCGGGCTCGGCCTCGAGGGCGAGAGCGCCCAGCTCGTCGTGCGTCACACCGAGGAGTCCGGCGACGGCGTCGAGCACACGGGCGGCGTTGAGGGTGGCCACGAGCGGCAGGAACCTGCCCGTCGCATCGGCGAACCCGGCGACCGTGCCGGTGGTGTCATGGGTGGGCGCGTCGGCGACGGCGAACACCGTGCCGGAGGTGCCGAGCGACACCACGACGTCGCCCACGCCCGCGCCCAGCCCGAGCGCCGCGCCGGCGTTGTCTCCGGCGCCCGGCCCGACGACGGCGCCGCCGGGCAGGGTCCCCGCGCTCTGCCACGGGCCGAGGACGCGCGGCAGCACCGCGTCCTGGCCCAACGCGCGGCGGAAGAGGTCGAGGTCGTAGCCGTCGGCACCCCAGTACGCGGTGCCCGAGGCGTCGGAACGATCGGTGACGAGTTCGTCGAGCGCCGCATCGCCCGGGCCGAACCCGCGCAGACGCCAGGTGAGCCAGTCATGCGGCAGGGCGACGGCGGCGACCTTCGCGGCGTTGTCGGGCTCCGCATCCCGCAGCCACCGCAGCTTCGTGCCGGTGAACGAGGCGACCGGCACGGCACCGGTGCGCTCGGCGAAGGCGTCGGCGCCGACCTCGTCGATGAGGTCGCGGGCCGCCTGCGCGGAACGGGTGTCGTTCCACAGCAGGGCATCGCGGATGACGTTCCCCTCGGCATCCAGCACGACCATGCCGTGCTGCTGACCGGCGATCGACACCGCCGCGACGTCGTCGAGACCGCCCGCCTGGGCGATGGCATCCTGGAGCGCGCTCCACCACGCCTCGGGGTCTACCGAGGTGCCGGAGGGGTGCGACGCTCGCCCTTCGCGCACCACACGTCCGGTCTCGGCGTCGACCACGACGACCTTGCACGACTGCGTCGACGAATCGACTCCCATGACGAGCGCCATGCTCTGCCCTTCTGTCTGCCGCGCCCTCTTCGGCGCGGCGTGATGTCGGTGTGATGCTGCGGCTGCGGTCGCCGCCCTGATCGAGTGTCCCGCAGAAGCCCTAGCGGATGCGGCCCGTGCGACGTGTCGTGAATGCTCGACGAATGGATGCCGCGGACGGCGGTCCGATGCCACCCGGTATTGCGTGGCCGGCCCCGGCCGCGACTCGATGTTCCGCGACGCAGAAACGCCGCGACCGGCGCGGCGTGTCTCGCACATGTCGAGGGTCGAAGCGAGGCGCAGGATCCGACCCGCGCCGCCGCCGAACCGGAGGCGCGCGGACACACGAGCGCATCCGACGGGGAGCCGGCAGGACCCGGACGCCGCGGCATCCGGGTCCTTCGAGGCTCAGCGCGCGCCGAGCAGGTGCTCGGTCGCGAGCTGCTGCAGGCGCACGAAGCCGAAGCCCTTGCCGCCGAGGTAGGCGTCGGCGTCGAAGTCCTCGTAGGCCGAGCGGTCGGCGAGGAAGTCGTCGTAGGACTCCCCCTCGTTCAGCGTGGGCTCGGCGAGCTCGAACACCTTGGCGGCCTGGAGGGCCTCCTGCACTTCGGGGTCGGCGCGGAAGGCCGCGGCGCGCTCCTTGAGCAGCAGGTACGTGTTCATGTTGGCCGACACCGAATCCCAGACACCCGTCTCGCCTTCGGTGCGCGAGGGCTTGTAGTCGAAGTGACGGGGTCCGTCGTAGGCGGGCACGCCACCGGGGCCGCCGTTCTCGAGCAGGTCGACGAGCGCGAACGCGTTGTGCAGGTCGCCGTGGCCGAAGACGAGGTCCTGGTCGTACTTGATGCCGCGCTGACCGTTGAGGTCGATGTGGAAGAGCTTGCCGTGGTACAGCGCCTGGGCGATGCCGGCGGCGAAGTTCAGGCCCGCCATCTGCTCGTGGCCGACCTCGGGGTTCAGGCCCACGAGCTCGGGACGTTCGAGCGAGTCGATGAACGCGATCGCGTGGCCGAGGGTCGGCAGCAGGATGTCGCCGCGGGGCTCGTTGGGCTTGGGCTCGATAGCGAAGCGGATGTCGTAGCCCTTGTCGGTGACGTAGTCGCCGAGCAGGTTGACGGCCTCACGGTAGCGCTCGAGCGCCTGGCGGATGTCTTTCGCGGAGTCGTACTCGGCGCCCTCGCGGCCGCCCCACATGACGAACGTCTTCGCGCCGAGCTCGGCGGCGAGGTCGAGGTTGCGCAGCACCTTGCGCAGCGCGAAACGGCGCACCTGACGGTCGTTCGAGGTGAAGCCGCCGTCTTTGAAGACCGGGGCCGAGAAGAGGTTGGTAGTCACCATCGGCGTGACGATGCCGGTGGCATCCATCGCGCCCTTGAGCCGGTCGATCTGCGTCTGGCGCTCGGCGTCGGTGGAGCCGAAGGCGAACAGGTCGTCGTCGTGGAAGGTCAGGCCGTACGCGCCGAGCTCGGCGAGCTTCTCCACGACGTGCACGACGTCGAGGGGCTTACGCGTCGGGCCGCCGAAGGGGTCGGTGCCGTTGTAGCCGACGGTCCAGAGGCCGAACGAGAACTTGTCGTCGCGGGTGGGGGTGGGCATTCCTGCTCCTTCGCATGGAGACGCTCGAGCGCGCGGTGATGCGCGCCGGTTTTGTTGGTGTTCACAACATATACCCCGGAGGGTGCGACGTCCAGCCCCCCACCCAGATGCGCGCGACCGGCAGGCGGCTCAGCGCGGCAGCGCGTCTTCGATCGCGGCGACGACCTCGGGGGCGTCGGGCTGCGTGCGCGGGCTGAAGCGGGTGACGCGACCGTCGGGAGCCACGACGAACTTCTCGAAGTTCCACGAGATACGGCCGGTCTTGCCCTCGGCATCCGGAGTCTGCGTGAGCTCCTTGTAGAGCGGGTGGGCGTTTCGCCCGTTGACCTTGACCTTCTCGGTCATCGGAAAGGTGACGCCCCACGTCGACGAGCAGTATTCGGCGATCTTCTCGCTGTCGCTCAGCTCCTGCAGGAACTGGTTGCTGGGGAAGCCGATCACGGTGAACCCGCGGTCGGCGTAGCGCTTGTGCAGTTCTTCGAGGGTCTCGTACTGGCCGGAGAGCCCGCAGCGCGAAGCGACGTTCACCACGAGCGCGGCTTTGCCGTCGGTGAGTGCGCCGAAGGTGGTCTGTTCGCCCTGCAGGGTCGTGACGGGGATGCCGGAGAGGTCCATGCTCCGATCCTCGCACCGCCGGCTTCGACCGGGGTGGGAGCCGGCGAGAAACGGCGCCTCGCGGAAGAAACGGCGCGATTGCGAGGTGGGAGCCGGCGAGAAACGGCATCGCGTGGAAGAAACGGCGCGGCGCGGCGTTTGTGCGGGCGACGAGCGTTTCTCGCGGGCCCCGCCGACCGGCCCGCATGACCGGGCGGGGTTGCGGGGTGGGTACGGGCGAGAAACGGCATCGCGCGGAAGAAGCGGCGCGGCTGCGGGGCGGGAGCCGTCGAGAAACGGCATCGCGCGGAAGAAACGGCGCGGCGCGGCGTTTGTGCGGGCGACGAGCGTTTCTCGCGGGCCCCGCCGACCGGCCCGCATGACCGGGCGGGGTTGCGGGGTGGGTACGGGCGAGAAACGGCATCGCGCGGAAGAAGCGGCGCGGCTGCGGGGCGGGAGCCGTCGAGAAACGGCATCGCGCGGAAGAAACGGCGCGGCGCGGCGTTTGTGCGGGCGACGAGCGTTTCTCGCGGGCCCCGCCGACCGGCCCGCATGACCGGGCGGGGTTGCGGGGTGGGTACGGCGGTGCGATGGGATCGCGCGCAAGAAGCGGGCGCGCCGCAGCGTAAGAGCCGTCGAGAAACGGCATCGCGCGGAAGAAACGGCGCGGCGCGGCGTTTGTGCGGGCGCCGAGCGTTTCTCGCGAGCCGCGCCGACCGGCCCGCCCGTGGCACAGTTGTCGCATGGTCACCGCGGGGAGTCGAGGCGACGGCATGCGCCGCGCCAATCTTGCGCTCGTGCTGCGCACCGTGCACCGCGAGGGTCCGCGTTCGCGTGCCGCCCTGACCGAGACGACCGGCCTGAACCGCTCCACCATCGCCGACCTCGTGGGCGAACTGCAGCGCGCGGGCCTGGTCGTCGAGCGCGCGTCCGAGGGACTGGGTCGCGTCGGCCGCCCCTCCCCCATCGTCGCGCCCGACCCGCGCGTCGTCGCCGTGGCCGTCAACCCGGAGGTCGACGCCCTCGACATCGGCGCGGTGGCGCTCGACGGTGAGATCGTCGCGCGCGAGCGACTCGAGCAGAGCGCCCTCCTGACCCCCGAACGCACGGTCGAGCTCGTCGAGGCGACCCTCGCCGACTGGCGCAGCGGTCCGCTCGCAGAATCCCACGTCGTGGGCGTGGGCGTCGCCGTGCCCGGTCCGGTGCGCGCGTCCGACGGACTCGTACGCGAGGCCCCCCACCTCGAATGGCTCGACGCCCCCCTGTCCGATCTGATGACGGATGCCACGGCCTTCCCCACCCATGTCGGCAACGACGCCGCCCACGGCGCGCTGGCCGAGTACCTCTTCGGTGCCGCGCGCGGCGCGCACGACGTCGTCTACCTCAATGGCGGCGCGAGCGGCATCGGCGGTGCCGTCATCATCGGCGGCGCGCTGCTCGGCGGCGCCGGCGGGTACGCCGGGGAGTTCGGGCAGAACCGTCCGGGCATCGTCGACCCGGCGGACCGCCGGGCGCTCGACGGCGTGCTCGAAGACGAGGTGAGCCGCACGCTGCTGCTGGAGGCCGTGGGTCTCGACGGCGGTGACGACACCGCCCTGGCCGCAGCCCTGGCATCCACCGTCGATCCGTCGGCGCTCGCCGAGATCGAGCGCCAGCGACGCATCCTCGCGACCGCCCTGGCGAACGCGGCGAACGTGCTGAACCCGGCCGTGATCGTGCTCGGCGGATTCCTCGCGGTGCTCGCCGCACACGACCTCGATGGTCTCGACGCCGCCGTCCGCGCGCAGACGATGCCCGCTTGCGCCGACGACCTGCGGTTGGCGGTCGCGGAACTGGGCGCGGACCGCCTGCTCGTCGGCGCCGCCGAGGCGGTATTCGAGGCGCAGCTGTTCCCGACGCGCTGAGGCGGGGCGGGGCCGATCTCACGGCGGCCGCGATCGACACCGGCACGAAACCGGGCGACCGCGACCGGCGCGGGCACGAGACCGGGCGGCCGCTGTCGGCGCCGGCACGGGACCGGGCGGCCGCGACCGACGCGGGCACGGACCGCACCTCCGCGATCGACACCGGCACGAAACCGGGCGACCGCGACCGACGCCGACACGAGACCCGGCACCCGCGGTCGACGCCGGCACGGGAGGACATTCCGCGTGCGGAGGACCCCTGAGGACCGCGGCATCCTCCCCTCCCCGAATCTCCTCCCGCCGGCGCCTCCGTCCGCCTCCCCATCGACCGATGAGACCGTCCCGAACCTCCCTCCCACCCCTCCGCCCACCTCCCCCGCGACAGCGAAGACCGCCGGCCCGACCCCGATGTCGGCGGGGCGGGGCAGGATGGAAGCGTGATCCAGACACGCGAGGCCGGAGCCACCTGGTCGGGCAACCACCGCTACCGCGCCACCGAAGTGCTGCTGCCGAGCGACTTCGACGAGCTCGCCGAGGTCGTGGCATCCGCTGACTCGCTGCGCGTGCAGGCGACGCGGCACACGTTCAACGACGTCGCCGATTGCGATGCCTCCCTCGTCTCGCTGGAGCGCCTGCCGACCCGCATCGAGATGATCGACGACCGCGTCCGCGTCGAGGGCCTGGTCACCTTCGCGCAGCTCGCGCCCGTGATCGAGGCCGAGGGGCGCGCGCTGCACAACCTCGGCTCGCTCCCCCACATCTCGGTCGCGGGAGCCACGGCGACCGGCACGCACGGCTCCGGGGTGCGGAACGGCAACCTGTCGAGCGCGGTGCGGGCGCTCGAGATCATGGATGCCGAGGGGCACACGCAGCGCATCGATCAGACGCACGAGTGGTTCCCCGCGGCGGCGGTCGGGATCGGGGCGTTCGGCGTCGTCACCGCCGTCGAGCTGCAGACCGAGCCCACCTACGAGGTCACGCAGCAGGCGTACACCGGCGTCTCGTGGAGCGATATCGCGGGCGACCCCGAGCGGGTGTTCGGCGGCTCGCGCAGCGTCAGCGTCTTCACCACCTGGGGCGACCCGGCGCACGACCTCATCTGGGCCAAGAGCGACGACGGCGACCCGGCGTGGGTCGAAGAACTCGGCGGGCAGCCCGTCGGCGACGACATCCACCTCGGTCGCATCCGCACCGTCGACAACACCACCCCGCGCGCAACGCCCGGGCCCTGGCACACGCGCCTGCCGCACTTCCGCGCCGACGCGCTGCCGAGCGACGGCGATGAGATCCAATCCGAGTATTTCGTGCCGTTCGCCTCGGCGCGTGAGGCCCTCGCGGCAGTGCGGGCGATCGCGCCCGCGTTCGACGCGCACCTGCTCGTCACCGAGCTGCGCACGGTCGCCGCCGACGAGCTCTGGCTGAGCCCCGCGTATCAGCGTGACGTGCTCGCCATCCACTTCACCTGGCGCAACGACACCGCCGGAGTGCTCGGCGTGCTGCCCGCCATCGAGGCCGCTCTCGCCCCGTTCGAGGTGCGGCCGCACTGGGGCAAGGCGTTCACGATGCCCGGGGCCGACGTGCGGGCGACGCTCGAGCGGGTCGACGAGTTCGTGGGCGCCGCACGCGCGGCCGACCCGCGAGGCGTCTTCCGCAACGACTTCCTCCGCCGCACGCTCGGGCTGTAACCCAGCGCACAGGCTCGGTCGCGGCAGGTCGCAGCATAGCCTCAGCGATGTGCACAACCTCAGCGATGCGCACAACCTCAGCGATGTGCACAACCTCAGCGATGTGCACAACCTCAGCGATGCGCACAACCTCCGCAGACCGGGCCCGGATGCCACTGACTTTGCGTGCATCGCGGAGGTTGTGCGCGACGACGTCGGCGGGCATCGGCGCCATCCTCGACCTCGTGGCATCCGTCGACACGTGCGGCGCGTACTCCGCGATGTGCACAACCTCAGCGATGTGCACAACCTCAGCAGAGCGGGCCCGGATGCCACTGACTTTGCGCGCATCCCGGAGGTTGTGCGCGACGACGTCGGCGGGCAACGGCGCCATCCTCGACCTCGTGGCATCCGTCGACACGTGCGGCGCGTACTCCGCGATGTGCACAACCTCAGCGATGTGCACAACCTCAGCAGAGCGGGCCCGGATGCCACTGACTTTGCGCGCATCACGGAGGTTGTGCGCGACGACGTCGGCGGGCAACGGCGCCATCCTCGACCTCGTGGCATCCGTCGACACGTGCGGCGCGTACTCCGCGATGTGCACAACCTCAGCAGACTCGGTCCGGATGCCACTGACTATGCGCGCATCGCGGAGGTTGTGCGCAACGACGGATATCCCACCAGCGGGAACGCGGACGCGCCGAACCTTCCGCGCGTTCCCCCGACGGAAGCGAACCACGCGAGCGACGCCGCCCACCGCGGCGCCGCCGGCGTGGCATCCGGGATCAGCGGCTCGAGTAGCCGCCGTCGATGGGGAGCGAGACGCCCGAGATCATGCCGGCGCCGTCGCTGAGGAGGAACACGATGGGGGCGGCGATGTCGTCTTCGGTCGCCCACTTGTGCAGCGGCATGGCCTCGAGGAACGGTCCCTCGATGTCGGGGCGACCCCAGTACCAGGCCGACATCGGCGTCATCACGACGGTCGGGTTCACGCTGTTGACCCGGATGCCGTAGCCGCCGAGCTCGAGGGCCGACACACGCGTGATGTTGTCGAGCGCCGCCTTCGACGAGCCGTACGAGATGTGGCCGGTCAGAGCCACGAGGCTGGCCTGGCTCGAGACGTTGACGATCGCGCCGCCCTTGCCGACGCGGATCATCTCGCGGGAGGCGTACTTGGTGACCAGCAGCGAGCCGCGGGCGTTGATGCTCATGACCTTGTCGAAGACGTCGATGTCGGTCTCCATGGGCGTGGCGATCTCGCCGCCCCAGCCGCCGCAGTTGACGACGCCGTAGAGGTCGCGACCCTCGATCGCGGAGCGGATCTCGTCCTCGGACTCCAGGTCGAAGACCACCGGCTCGGCGCCGGTCTCGTCGGCGATCGCGGCGACGCTGTCGGCCGTGCGCCCGGCGGCCAGCACGGTGGCGCCCGCGGCGACGAGGTGGCGGACGGTCGCTCCGCCGATGCCGCCGCCGGCGCCGGTGACGAGGATGGTGCGGTCGGTGAATTCGGTCATGGGGCGGCTCTTTCGCGGGTCGGGTGGTCGAGGACGACATCGGTGTCGTCGCGGCCCACTATAACCACAGAATCACGCGGATGACTTCGGTGTCATGACGAATTCGTCACGACTGTTGACACCGGTGACATGGTGGCCGTACGGTGACCAGAGTTCGACCGGCGACCACCTCGCCGAACCCGCTCCATCGACGCAGCACACGACGTGCGGCGCCGCCCGGAAGGACCCACACAGCCGTGACCCCCACCTTCGATGACGCCGGCGCCCCCGCCGCTGCGACCCTGAGCATCGACGACCTCGTCGACCGCGCTCGGGCGCTCGTCGCGACCGGCGAGCGTCGCCTGCTGGGCATCGCCGGAACCCCGGGCGCCGGCAAGTCGACCGTCAGCGACGCGCTTCTCGGCGCTCTCGGCGACGAGGCGATCCTCGTCGGTATGGACGGCTTCCACCTCGCCAACGAGGAGCTCGAGCGGCTCGGCCGCCGCGGCCGCAAGGGCGCTCCCGACACGTTCGACGTCGAGGGATACATCGCGCTGCTCGACCGCATCCGCGCCGGGCGCACCGTCTACGCGCCGCGTTTCGACCGCAGCCTCGAGGAGTCGATCGGCTCGGCCGTGCTCGTGCCCGCAGAGGTGCCCCTGGTCATCACCGAGGGCAACTACCTGCTGCACGACGCCTTCGGGTGGGATGCCGTGGCATCCCGTCTCGACGAGATCTGGTTCCTCGACGTCGAGGCCGCCGAGCGCCGCGAGCGGCTCGTCGCCCGCCGCCTCTCCCACGACCACCCCCACGACGAGGCCGTCGCGTGGGTCCGCGACGTCGACGAGGCCAACGCGGCCGTCGTCGAACGCGGACGCCACCGCGCCCACCTCGTCATCACCGTCTCCGACGCCCCCGCCGGGGGCCTCGGCCATCACGAAGGAGCTTCGTCATGAGCACCACCACGACCGTGCCGGTGTTGCAGGCGCGCGGGTTGTCGCGTCAGTTCGGTCATGTCCGGGCGTTGAACAACGTCGATTTCGAGGTCTACCCCGGGGAGGTCACCGCGTTGATCGGTGACAACGGTGCCGGCAAGTCCACCCTGGTGAAGGCGCTGTCGGGCAACCTCGCCGTCGACGAGGGGCAGATCCTCTTCGACGGCAAGCCGATCGAGATGACCAACCCGCAGGTCGCGTCATCGCTGGGCATCGAGACGGTCTACCAGGACCTCGCGCTCGCCCCGCACCTGGACCCGGTGCAGAACATGTACCTGGGTCGCGAGATCCGCCGCCCGGGCATCGCCGGGGCGCTGGGGTTCATGAAGACCAAGGACATGGCGAAAGCCTCCCGCGCCGCGTTCGACGAACTCGGTGCGACGGTGCGCTCGCTCTCCTCGCCGGTGGGGGAGATGTCGGGTGGGCAGCGGCAGGCGATCGCGATCGCCCGCGCCGTGCACTGGGCCGGGCGCCTGGTGTTCCTCGACGAACCCACCGCCGCCCTCGGGGTGCGTCAGACGAAGAACGTCCTCGAAACGATCCGCCGGGTGCGCGACAAGGGCATCGCCGTGGTCCTCATCTCGCACTCCATGCCGCACGTGATGGAGGTCTGCGACCGCATCCAAGTCCTCCGCTTGGGCACCCGCGTGGCCAACATCGACGCGAAGAACACCTCCATGGAAGAACTCGTCGGGCTCATGACCGGCGCCGTCACGAAGGACGACCAGAAATGAGCCTCAAAACACCCCCGACCGAAACCGTCGCCATCGGCACCCTCGACAATCAGAGGGTCAACCCGATCGCCGCGGTCCTGCGTACCCAGGCGTTCCAGATCCTGCTGGTGCTGCTCGCGATCATCATCGTCTTCAGCATCCTCGCCCCCGAGTCGTTCGCCCAGTGGACGAACTTCCGCCTCATCATCCAGAACGCCTCCATCCTCGCCGTCCTCGCCGTGGGGATGACCTACGTGATCATCACCGCCGGCATCGATCTCTCGGTGGGGTCGGTCCTGGTCTTCTCCGGTGTCGTCGCGGCCCTCGTCATGCGGGCCATGGGCGGCGAGGGCTGGGGCGTCGCCATCGTCGGCATCCTCGTCGCGGTGCTCAGCGGTGTCTGCTGGGGGCTGCTCAACGGCTTCCTCATCGCCAAGGCGAAGATCCCACCGCTCATCGTCACGCTCGGATCGCTCGGCATGGCCCTCGGTCTCGCGCAGATCCTCACCGGCGGTGTCGACATCCGCGACGTCCCCACCGTGCTGACCGTCTCGATCGGCTACGGCAACGTCTTCGGCAGTGTGCCGATCATCAGCGTCATCGCGCTCGTGGTCGTCGTGATCGGTGCGGTCGTGCTGCACTACACCCGCTTCGGCCTGTACACGCTGGCCGTGGGATCGAGCGAGATCGCCGCCCGCCGGGTCGGTGTGAAGGTCGACGCGCAGCTGATCAAGATCTACACGATCTCGGGCGCGCTGGCCGGGCTCGGCGGCATCCTGTCTCTCTCGCAGTTCTCCACGACCGCCATCGCCGGCCAGTCGCAGACGAACCTGAACGTCATCGCGGCCGTGGTGATCGGCGGCACCTCGCTCTTCGGCGGTGTCGGCACGATCATGGGCACCGTCGTGGGCCTGTTCATCCCCGCGGTGCTGCAGAACGGCTTCGTCATCACCGGCGTGCAGCCCTTCTGGCAGCAGGTCGCGGTCGGCGCGGTGCTGATCACGGCCGTCTACGTCGACCAGGTGCGCCGCACCGCCGCGACCCGCGGCAATTCCCAGAGCCTCTGGCGCAAGTTCGTCAGCGGGGGTCGGCGCGGCTGAGCCGCGGCGGCATCCCTTCCTCCACCCCCAACCCAGAACCCGACACTCGAGAACGGTGATCACAATGAAGTGGAACAACAAAGCGACCGCACTGACGGTCTTCGGCATGGCGGCGACCCTCACCCTCGCGGGCTGCTCCGGCGGTTCGGCCTCCGGCGGCGCGTCCGGCGGCGGCGACGGCGGGTACAAGATCGCGTTCGTGCAGGGCGTCGCCGGGGATGAGTTCTACATCTCCATGCAGTGCGGCATCGAGGCCGAAGCAGAGAAGGAAGGCGCAACCGTCACCACCCAGGGTCCGGAGAAGTTCGACCCGACGCTTCAGAAGCCGATCGTCGACGCCGTTGTGGCGTCGAAGCCCGACGCGCTGCTGATCGCGCCGACCGACGTCTCCGCGATGCAGGCGCCGATCGCTGCGGCCGAGGCGGCAGGGATCAAGGTCGTCCTCGTCGACACCACGCTCGAAGACCCCTCCGGCGCGGTCTCGCAGATCTCCTCCGACAACGAAGGCGGCGGCGCCGCCGCCTTCAAGGCGATCCAGGATGCCAACCCCAACGGCGGCAAGGTGCTCGTGGTCTCCACCGACCCCGGTGTGTCCACCACCGACGCCCGCGCCGAAGGCTTCGAAAACGCCGTCGCCGAAGACAGCAAGTTCGAATCCGTGGGCGTGCAGTACTCGCACAACGAGCCCTCCACCGCCGCGGAGATCGTGACCGCTGCGCTGCAGAAGGACCCCGACATCGTCGGCATCTTCGCCGCCAACCTCTTCGCCGCCGAAGGCTCCGCCACCGGCGTCCAGCAGGCCGGCAAGCAGGGACAGGTCACCATCGTCGGCTTCGACGCCGGCCCCGCCCAGGTCAAGGCCCTCGAAGCCGGCACCGTCCAAGCC
>NZ_KQ758475.1 GCF_001456955.1 Microbacterium enclense
TGCTGCCTCCCGTAGGAGTCTGGGCCGTGTCTCAGTCCCAGTGTGGCCGGTCACCCTCTCAGGCCGGCTACCCGTCGACGCCTTGGTGAGCCATTACCTCACCAACAAGCTGATAGGCCGCGAGCCCATCCCAGACCGAAAAATCTTTCCAAACATGACCATGCGATCACGCCTCATATCCAGTATTAGACACCGTTTCCAGCGCTTATCCCAGAGTCCAGGGCAGGTTGCTCACGTGTTACTCACCCGTTCGCCACTGATCCACCAAGCAAGCTTGGCTTCACCGTTCGACTTGCATGTGTTAAGCACGCCGCCAGCGTTCATCCTGAGCCAGGATCAAACTCTCCGTAAAAGAAAAAATGCAAACAACACCGGGAAAACGATGCTGCCGCGAGTTTGAAACTGACCAAAGAGATAAATCATTGCTGACTATCCGTTGCCAACCCCCGAAAGGGCTGGTCTTTGATCCAAAGGAATTTCTCGCAGTCCGAAGACCGACGAGGAATAAATTGGCATTTGACAAGTGCACGCTGTTGAGTTCTCAAGGAACGGACGCACCCACAGAAACGATCTCTCGACCGACCCGTGGGGCAGTTCACTTCTAGATGGCCACCGGTGACCCGAACAGCCGGACACAACTCTTGGAAGAGAGTGTTAGCTGAGGGTGTGCGCCGAGTGGCAGGATCCCAACTGTAGACCAGAGAGCGGAAACTCTCAAGTGCTGCTGTCGGGAGTGGTTCACCACTTGAGAGGACGCGGGGCCTTCCGGCCGCTCCGCTCTCCCCTGTGGGGCGAACAAGTAATAAGTTACGTGCGTTTCGGCATCCGGGCGAATCGAGCCCCATCCCGGGCGTGTCGCGCCGTGACTCCCCCTGCGCCGTGCGGGGTGCCGTGGCGTCCCACTGTCAGGACGCGGCGAAGCGATCCGGTCCGCCCCATCCGCCGACCCAGGCCTCGACGTGCGGTTCGTCGCGAAGCACGTACGCGCCGGTAAGGGTGAGAGTGCTCTCGGCGAAGCCGACGGGCGTGCCCCACCGCTCGCGTCGACGGCGGGCGCGACGCGACGTCACCCGGCCCAGCGGAGACGCCGCCGGGTCGATCAGACGCAGGGCATCGACGTCAGCGTCACCCAGTGAGGCGAGAGCGGCGGTGAGGGGGGCGGCATCCTGGATCACCAGCGGGCTCTCGAGGCGCAACGTCAGGCGGGCGTCGAGTCCTCCTGCCTCGGTGGCGACGCGGACGCGCGGGTCCGCGCGCACGAGCGGGCTTTGCGCTTCGGTCGGAAGCACCACCGCAGCCAGGGGGAAGGTCGCAAGGACGGAGTCCACGCACACGAACTCCGCAGACACGCTGAGTCCGGCGGGGATCTCGACCATCAGGTCGGGGGTGGCGGAGAGCAGCCCGCGTCCGGCGGAACCCGGCACCGGGATCTTCTGCGCGAGCAGCAACGACTGGCGGTTGCCCTCGCGGACGCGGTCGTCGCCCTCTCGCGCCGCCCAATCGGGGCCGTCGTGCCACGCGACGGCATCCGGGACGTGAGCGAGCACGGCGCCCGCCTGCCAGGCGCGGTGCGCCCACTCCCAATCCTCTCCCCCGTAGGACGAGAACTCCTCGTCGAAGCCTCCGGTCTCGTCGAAGAACGCGCGGGAGCAGGCGAGGACGGCGCTGATGACGTACCGGTACGAACGGTCGTCGGCGCGCAGGAGGTCGCCGCTGCGCGCATAGGCGTCGCGAAGCCAGGCGGGCTCGGGCAGTTCGTGCGCCGGGCCGGCCTCGGCGACGGGCACGTCGGCATCCACTCCCCTCAGGTCGGCGTGACGGCGGCGACCCACGGTCACCGCCTCGGTCAGCAGCGCGGGCAGGCGCGAGAGACGGCGCACGTAGGAGGGCTCGGGGGTGGTGTCGGCGTCGAGGAAGCAGAGCACGTCGCCCGTCGCGGCAGCGGCACCGAGGTTACGGGCGGCCGCGGCGCGGAAGCCGCGGTCCTCCTGCCGGACCAGGCGGACACCGGTGGGGACCTCCGGCCGCCGGGGGGATCCGTCATCGGCCACGATGACCTCGAGGCGGTCGGCCGGGTGATCCTGCCGCCGCAGCGCGGTGAGCGTCCGCGCGAGCTCGGCCGGCTGGTCGTAGTGCGTCACGATCACGCTGACCCGCGGGGGTTCCGGCTCGCGATGGGCGACAAGGTCCCACCGGTTGCCCGGGACCCACGGCATCCGATCGTTCCACCCGACGCTCATCGGAAGACCTCCGCCCACCACCGGAGGTACGCGCGGGCCGCGTCGACACGACCGAACGGCACCGGGTCGAGGCCGTGCCACGCGCGTGCCGCATCGACCCGCGCCGCGGCGACCTCCCCGGCCAGGGCGTCGGGCTCGACCACGCGGAGGGCGCCCGGGCGCAGCGCGACCATCTCATCGACGTAGCGATTGCGCACGGCGAGGGGCCGGCGGCCCCAACCGATCCACGATGCCAGCGAACCCGACGCCGACACGTGGCGGTGGGCGATCACCGGCACCGCGACTCGACGGGCGCGAGCGATCATCTCGGGCTCGTCGAGCCACCCCGTCACCTCGACGGTCACACCGGCGTCGTCGGCGCGACGGACGAAGGCGTCGAGGTCGGCGGCGTGCCCGTCGGAAGCGCGACCGAGGACGGTGAGACGGCTCATGCCCGCCGCGACGGTGGCGGCGAGCGCTTCGTCGTGCCCCTTGCCGGGGTAGAAGAATCCGAGCACGCCGACCGCGTCATCGTGCGGGGCGGATGCCGAGGGCGGGACGGTCTCGACCGGGAGCGGGACGACGGCGACCGGGCCGTCCCAGACCCCCTCTTCGCGCAGCAATTCCCGCTCGTGGGCGCTGTTGACGGCGACGGCGCGGGCGGAGGCGGTGACAGCACGGTAGAACGCCTGTCGGCGTGGGCGGTTGCGCTCTCCGTCGGACGCCTGCGGGACGTCGTGCAGGGTCACCGTCACCGGGTGCCTGTGCGCGAGCGCCACGACGGCGCGGCCCGCCTCTTCCGGCGACGCCCCCCAAAGCCGATCGGTGACGTGCGCGTGCAGCGGCGTTCCCGCGGGGAGATCAGCGAGCGCGTCCGGCGTCGTCACGCGCACGTCCGGTCGCTGCCGGGCGACCTCGGCCGCGACTTCGCGGGCGTAGACGGCGACGCCGTGGGGCCCGGGGTGCACCAGGAGCACCGGCGGGACGGCATCCGGAATCGGGCGCTCGGTCATGCGGCGCCCGCCCAGGTGCCCAGGAGCGGCTCCATGCGCTCGACGACCGCGGCGAGCAGGGCGGGTCGTTCGGCGTAGTACGCCAGGTGCGCCTCGCGGACGTCGGCTGCGGAGAGGGTCTCGCCCGCGACGATCCAGTCGGGGCGGGGCGCGGCATCCAGGTTCCACGCATCGACGACCCACGACTCCAGCGGGGCGCGGACGCCGGCGAGGATCGGGCGGCCGGGATCGACGACGCGGCCGGGCGCGCCGAGAGCGGCGACCAGACGCTCGCCGAGCGGGAGGAACAGGGCGTTCCCGGGGTGGTTCACCGTGCGGGCGAGGTCTTCTACGACGGGAGCGAAGAGATCGGATGCCGCGATGTCGATACCGAGGGTCTCGCGGCGGCGGAGTTCTGCGACCGAAGCGTCGGCGATCGCGTGCACGGCGGCGGGCGGCAGCTCGGCAGGGACGGGGGTGCCGGCGGCCTGGGCGACGGTGCGCACGTCGTGGTAGTCCACCAGGGGCGGGTCCTCGGGGAACGCGGGCAGGCGCAGCACCGCCTGGAACGGCTGCAGACCCGCGAAGCGGACGGCCGGAACGGTGACGACGCGGGCCGTGGTGGGCAGCGACGCGCGCAGCTGGGCCGTGCCGAGCGGGAGGCCGCGGTAGTCGTCGCGGATCGGTTGGACGACCAGGAACGAGGCCCTCGCGAGGAGCTCGTGCAGACGCCGTGCGTCGTCGGCCGTGAGCTCGTGGACGGCAGGGACGCGTATGGCGGGAAGGGCGTCGGATGCGATCACCAGCCGAAGTGATTCTGCTTGGCAATTGCCCACGACCAGGCCGAAATTCTGGGGCAACGGCGTCAGGCCGAAGAATTGGCCGTAGTGCCGACGTCGCGCTATCACCGCCTCGCCGTGGTCCGCAAGGCTTCCCAGCCGCTCACTCTCGCCGCCCATGATGTGAAGGTATCCGTCGGTGTCATCGTCGTCCCAACCGCCCCGTTGCATTGCGATGTGCCTGGCGATGCGGTACGCGCACGCCATGGCCACATCACCGCACGAGGAGGAAAGAAGATCGTCGCCACCACCGTTCCCCCGGTTCGCATCGCCGCGGTGCCCTCGAACCACCCCTATGTCGCGGCCATCGCCGATCCCCGTCGCGTGACCCTCCTCGCCGACCCCCCGCCGCCGGGTGCTCCCAGCGGCCAGTGGTGGCCGCCGCAGGTGCTGCTGCCCGAGTGGCTCGAAGCGCACGCCGACGACTTCGACCTGGTCCACGTGCATTTCGGTATCGAGTCCTACGGCCCTGACGAGCTGCGGGCGACGGCGGCGACGCTGCACCGCCTCGGCCGGCCTCTGGTCTACACCGTGCACGATCTCGAGAACCCGCAGCTGAGCGCGCAGGATGAGCATCGCGCGTCGGTCGCCGTCCTGGCCGCAGCCGCCGACGAGCTGATCGCCCTCACCGGCACCGCCGCGACCGCCGTCGAGGCGATCGCCCATCGACCCGTGACCGTGATCGCGCACCCGACGCTGCTCGACGACACGGTGCGCCCCGCGGGCATCGCCCACGACACCGTGCGCGTGGGGGTGCACCTGCGCGACCTCCGACCGAACATCGACGGCGTCGGAACGGCCGCCACCCTCGTGCGGGCCATCGCCGACCTGCGTGCCCAGGGTGCGCGCATCGAGGCCGTCGTGCGGATGAACGAGCGGGTCCGCGACGCGGAGGCAGCGGCATCCATCGACCTTCTCGTCGAGGGGGCCGACGGCGTCACGTGCGAGCGCGGCGCCCGCCTCGACGACGACGCGCTGGCCGCATGGCTCGCCGATCTCGACGCGTGCGTGCTCCCCTATCGTCACGGCACCCAGTCCGGCTGGGCCGAGCTCTGCTACGACCTCGCGGTGCCGATCGTAAGCACGCGGATCGGACACATCGCGGCGCAGCATCCGAACGACTTCCACTCCTTCGACGTCGGCGACCCGGTCTCGCTCGCCCGGGCGATCGTGGATGCCACCGGCCCGGCGTGGACGGCTCCGGGATCGACGGCTCGTGCGGCCGAGGTGGACCGGCGACGGGCGGAGCGCCGTGCCGAGCTCGACGCCGTGCGCGCGGCGCATCTCGAGGTGTATCGCCGGGCGCTGTCGAGCGAGGTGGCCGCGTGATCCGCGGTGCGCGTCCGCTGCGGGTGCTCGTCGTCGCCCCCTCGCGCTACCCGCTGCGCCAGCCCCACGCCGGCGGCCTCGAGGCGTGCGTCTGGGATCGTGTGCGGTGGTTGCGTGCCCGCGGCCACGAGGTGACGCTGTGCGCGGCGGAGGGATCGGACTTCCTCGGCGACGCGCCCGAGTTCCGCCTCCCCGTGCCCGAGTGGACCCGGCCCGAGGATTCGTCGGACACCGAGTACCCGGAGGGGTACGCCGCCGCCGTGGATTCCGCTTACGACGCAGCCCTCGACCGGCTGGTCGCCGACCGGCACCTGTACGACGTCGTCGACAACCACAGCCTCAACCCGGCTCCGATCCGGTGGAGCCGAGCGGCCGGCATCCCGGTCGTCACGACCCTGCACACACCACCGCTCGAGCCGATGCTGGAGGCGGCGTCGGAGGTGCGCGACAGCCCGCACCGCTTCGTCGCGGTGAGCCAGGCGACGGCACGTGCGTGGTCGGTGGAAGGGGTGGACGCCTTCGTCTTCCCGAACGGCATCGACACCGACCAGTGGACGCGCGGCGACGGCGGGTCGTCGTGGGTGTGGTCGGGGCGCGTCGTGCCCGAGAAGGCGCCGCACCTGGCCATCGAGGCCGCCCGCTCGGCCGGTGCGCACATCGTGCTGGCGGGTCGCATCGGCGACGTCGACTACTTCGAGCAGGAGATCGTGCCGCGCCTCGGCGCGCACGCGCGTTACGTCGGCCCGCTGCGCCAACCCGATCTCTGCCGGCTGGTGGGATCGTCGGCCGTCGCGCTGGTGACCCCGATGTGGGAGGAGCCGTTCGGGCTCGTCATCGCCGAGGCGCTCGCAACGGGAACGCCCGTCGCCGCCTTCGACATCGGAGGGGTGTCGGAGGTGCTGGCCGGGATGCCGGGCGCGGCGACGGTCATGCCCGGTGACGTCGTGGCGCTCGGGGAGGCGGCTGCACAGCTCGCCGCGGAGGGCGCGCGCGAGCCGCTCACCCGCGTGTGGACGCGTCGGGCGGCCGTGCGCCAGCACTCCCTCGCCCAGCGCTACCGCGAGGTCGAACGCGTGCTCGCGCACACCGCTCAGCCCGTCGCCGCACGTCGCGTGCCGGCGGTGTCGTGGTGATCGGCTGGTACGTCCACCACCACGGCTTCGGCCATGTCTCGCGGTTCCTCGCGGTGCAGCCGCACCTGCGCGCGCCCGTGATCGCGTTCTCGTCGATGCCCCGGCCGGCCGCTCTCGCCGGAGACGTGGAGTGGGTGCCGTTGCCGCCGGACGCCGACACGTTCGAGGGGCCGGACGGGCGGCCGATCGACCCGCGGGCCGCCGATCCGACCGTGCGCGGTCACCTGCACTGGGCGCCCCACGGACACCCCGGGCACCGGGCGCGGCTCGCCGCGATCGCCGCGGCGGCCGTGGAACGCGGGCTGGAGACCTTCGTCGTCGACGTCAGCGCCGAGGTCGTCGCGTTCGCGCGTCTGCTCGGTCTGCGCACGATCGCGGTCACGCAACCCGGGGCACGGGTCGACCCCGCGCATGTGCTCGCCTACGACCTGGCCGACCGCATCGTCGCGCCGTGGCCGGAGGGCGCCGTGCCTGCACCGGGCCTGTCGCCCCACGGCGATCGCGTGACGTGGACGGGCGGGATCTCGCGCTTCGACGGGCGAGACGCGTCGGGTCCGGCGGACGGCCGGCACGCGCTGCTGCTCGGGCGCGTGCTGCGGCCCGGCGTGCGCGACGAGGTCGACCGGCTCCTGCGCACGCGGGGCTGGACCGTGACGTCCGTGGGACACGACGACGCGTCGCGCGTCGACGACCCCTGGCCGCTGCTGACCCGCAGCACGGTGGTCGTCAGCGCGGCGGGACAGAACAGCGTGGCCGACCTCGCGGCATCCGGAGCCCGCGCCGTCGTCATCGCGCAGGATCGGCCCTTCGACGAACAGCACGCCACCGCCGACGCCCTCGCCGCGTGGGGTCTCGCGCGTCAGGCGCCGGAGGACGTCTCGGCCCCGGACCTGGTCGCTCTGATCGAACGGGCGGCCGCCGACGCACCGGACTGGACGCGGTGGCGGGTCGCGGGCGCGGCCCGGCGCATGGCCGACGCGATCGAGGGGACACCGTCGTGAGGACCGCCGTCATCACCGTCGCCTCGTCCGCGCGACGCGAGCACCTCGACCGTCAGCGGCGCATGCTCGCCGAGGTGGCGGGTGACATCGTGCGGGTGGAGGCCTGGCTCGACGAGACGCTGCCGGATGGCATCCGGGATGCCGACACCGTCACGCTGCACGTGCCGCCGGGGCCCCACGGATTCCGCGTCGGCGAGGGGCGCAATCGGGCGGCGGAGGCCGCGATGACCGCGGGCGCGGAGCTGCTGGTGTTCCTCGACGTGGATTGCTTGCCCGGGCCCGACCTGCTGACCGGGTACCGCGCTGCGGCGGACGCGCGTCCGGGGGCGTTGCTCGCCGGCGCCGTCACGTACCTCGCGAGCGTGCAGCGGCCAGAAAGCGCCTCCGACCTGCCGTTCCTCACCCGTCCGCACCGGGCGCGTCCGGCACTTCCCGTCGGCGGGACGCGGGCCGCGACACCGGCCGAGTACGACCTGTTCTGGTCGCTGTCGTTCGCCGTGACGCCTGCCACGTGGAACCGCATCGGCGGTTTCCATCCCGGCTACGAGGGCTATGGCGCCGAGGACACCGACCTCGGTTGGACGGCCCGCGCCCGGAGCGTCGAGATGCGGTGGATCGGCGGAGCGGATGCCTACCACCAGTGGCATCCGGTGTCGTCTCCACCGTGGCAGCACCTCGACGACATCCTGCGCAACGGCGCCGCGTTCTTCGAGCGGTGGGGCGAGTGGCCCATGGGCGGGTGGCTCGAGGCCTTCGCCGCGGCCGGGGCGATCGAACGGCGCGGCGACGGATGGGTGCGGGTGCGCTGAAGGTGTGACGGCCCCGTCATCGGTCGGAACGGGGTCGGCGGGATGCGGCGAGCGTCCGGGGCGATGCCGAGCGGACGGCGTGCCGGACGCTCGAGGGGGTTGCGGGGCGCGACGAAGCCCCGACGCGAGCTGCGCCGGGGCTTCGTCGAGGCGGTCAGGCGCGGCGGAGCCAGACCGTGGTCTCGCCGGGCAGGGCGTCGCCGTCGAGCGGTGCGCTCGACAGGAGCACCTCGCCCACGGGGAGTTCAGCAGGGTCGGTGCCGAAGTTCGTCACGACCGTCCAGCCGTTCGGGCGCTCGAACGCCACGACATCGTCGCGGCCCGCGTCGACCCACTGCAGCTGCTCGTCGGTCTGCAGATCGTGGCGCAGCTCGAGCGCGCGGCGGTACAGCGACAGGGTCGAGGCCGGGTCGCCGTCTTGGACGTCGACCGCATAGGCGCCGAACCACTCCGGCTGCGGCAGGTGGGCGCCCGCGGAGCCGAAGCCGAACGCGGGACCGTCGTGGGTCCACGGCAGCGGCACACGGCATCCATCTCGCCCCTGATCGATGCCGGGGCTGCGGAAGAACGTCGGGTCCTGTCGTTCGGCGTCGGGGATCTCGGCGACCTCGTGCAGGCCGAGCTCCTCACCCTGGTACAGGTACGCGGAGCCGGGCAGCCCCAGCACGAACGTGGCCGCGGCGCGGGCGCGGCGCTCACCACGGGCGGCGTCGAGCGTCGGCGACTGACCGCCGGAGAGCAGCCACTCGTTGCCGTGCTTCAGGGTCGGGCGGCCGTCGGCGCCGCGCTCGGCGTCGGGGAGTCCGTAGCGCGTGGCGTGACGGACGACGTCGTGGTTCGACAGCACCCACGTCGTGGAGGAGCCCGACTCGGCGGCCAGGGCGAGGTTGTCGGCGACGATCCGGCGGAACTGCGCGGGGTCGAAGTCGGCTTCGAGCAGGTCGAAGTTGAACGCCTGGCCCAGGCTCTCGGCACTGGCGTACAGCGGGACGCGCGAGGGGTGCACCCACGCCTCGGCGACCGCGGTGCGCGGCGGGTCGTAGGAGTTGAACACGGCGCGCCACTCGGCGTAGACCTCGTGCACGTCGTCGCGGTCGACCAGCGGGTGCGTGCCGTCGAAGGGCAGCGCCGCGAGCTCGGCCCGCGAGGGCAGGGGCTCGGTGAGATCCTTCGTCAGCATGTGCGCGACGTCGATGCGGAAGCCGTCGACACCGCGGTCGCTCCAGAACCGCAGCGTGGTGAGGAAATCGTCGCGCACCTCGCGGTTGTCCCAGTTGAGATCGGGCTGCGAGACGTCGAAGTTGTGCAAGTACCACTGCCCGTCGTCGACGCGCTCCCACGCGGAGCCGCCGAACAGCGACTCCCAGTCGGTGGGCGGCTCGGAACCGTCGACGCCGGTGCCCTCGCGGAAGATGTACCGCTCGCGGGCCGCGGAACCTCGACCCGCGGCGAGCGCCTCCTGGAACCAGACGTGCTTGTCGGAGGTGTGGTTCGGCACGATGTCGACGACGATCCGGATGCCGTGGGCGTGCAGCTGCGCGATGAGCTCGTCCATGTCGGCCAGGGTCCCGAGCTTCGGGTCGACGTCGCGGTAGTCGGCGACGTCGTACCCGCCGTCGGCGAGGTCGGAGGGGTAGAAGGGGCTGAGCCAGACGGCATCCACCCCCAGCTCTGCGAGGTACGGCACGCGCGAGGTGATCCCGCGGATGTCGCCCAGGCCGTCGCCGTCGGTGTCGGCGAAGCTGCGGGGATACACCTGGTACACCACGGCCTGGCGCCACCAGTCGGGGGCGTCGGAGAGCTCGCGGGTCTGCACGGAGGGTGCGGCGGTGGTCACGTACGGGGTCCTTTCGAGGGGGGTGGTGAGGTCAGCCCTTGATGGCGCCCTGCGTGACGCCCGCCATCACCCATCGCTGGGTGAAGAGGTAGGCGACGATCGCGGGAGCCATGGCCATGAGGTAGGAGGCGAAGGCGACGTTGTAGTTGTTGCTGAACTGCGTCTGGAACAGGTTCTGGCGCACCGGCAGGGTCTGCAGCGCCGGGTCGCTGATGATGAGCGAGGGCATCATGAAGTCGTTCCAGGCGTAGAGGAACGCGAAGATGCCGACCGTGGCGCTCATCGGAGCCAGGAGCGGGAAGATGAGCCGCCAGAACGTCTGCCACGTGGTCGCGCCGTCGATGCGCGCGCTCTCTTCGAGCTCGAGCGGGATCGAGCGCAGGAACGCCGTGAACAGCAGGACGCTGAAGCTCAGCTGGAACATCGTGGCGAGGATGATCACGCCGACCGGGTTGTCGAGCCCGACGCGTCCGGTGAGCTGGATCTGCGGGAGGGCCACCACCGGGAACGGGATGAACATCGCGGCCAGCAGATAGAAGAACGAGTAGCGGAAGAGCTTGCGGTCCCAGTTGCGGGCGATGGCGTACGAGGCGAAGGCCGCGAGGATGATCGTGGCCGCGACCGTGCCGGCGGTCACGAGCAGCGAGACGGCGAGGCCCACGGGGAACCTCGTCAGGGTCCACGCCTGCACGAAGCCGTCGAAGCTGATCGGCGAGGGGAACGAGAAGGCGTTGCCGTCGACGACCTGGGTACCGCTCTTGAGCGCCATCGAGACGGTGACGTACAGCGGCAGCAGCACGGTGAGGGAGCAGAGCACGAGGATGGTCGTCGTCGACCAGTTGATGCGTTCGGTTCCCACGCGGCGGAAGCGGCGGCGCGGTGGTTCGGTCCCCTGCCGCTCGGGAAAGGCGAGTTCGGCCTGCTCGAAGGCGAGCGCGGGCTGGTTGAGAGCGGTCATGACAGGGTGTTCCTTCCCCGGGTCAGGGAGAGCTGGAGGAGCGAGATGACGACGGCGACGACGAAGAAGAGCGCCGCGTTCGCCATCTGGTAGGCGTAATCGCCACCGTTGAAGCCGAGGATGATCGACATCGCGACGCTGCGGGTCGCGGTGCCGGGGCCGCCGCCGGTGAGACCGACGATGATGTCGTAGGCGTTCAGGAAGCCCTTGAAGCCCAGGATGATGTTGATCACCACGTAGCCGGCGACCAGCGGGAGGGTGATGCGCAGCAGCTGCTGCGTCTTGCTCGCCCCGTCGAGACCGGCCGCCTCGTAGACGTCGCCGGGCACCGACAGCAGCCCCGCGATGTAGATCAGCAGCGTGCCGGGGATCGCCTGCCACGCCGTGACGATGACGATCGCGACCCACGCCAGGTCGGGGTTGGCCAGCAGGCTCGTCTCGAGCCACGGGATGCCGATGGCGGCTCCCGCCTCGGGAACGGAGTTGCTGAAGAGGAAGTTGAAGACGTAGGCGATGATGATGCCCGAGATCACCATCGGGATGACGAAGACCGTGCGCAGTGCCTTCTTGAAGCGGATCTGCGCGGTCAGGCCCACCGCCAGCAGGAATGCCGCGATGTTCACGACGATGACCGTCGCGACGGAGAACCCGAAGGTGAACAGATAGGCCTGCAGGATGGCCGGGTCGCTGAAGATGGCGATGTAGTTCGTCAGCCCCGTGAAGTTCCACTCGCCGAGACCGATCGAGTCGGTGAAGCTGAAGAAGATCCCGATGATGCCGGGCACCGTGATCGCGAGCGTGAACAGCACGAGCGTCGGCAGCAGGAACAGGTAGTAGATCGGCTCCACGCGGCGGGTGCTGCGGCGCGCGGCCGCCTTCCCTCCCGTGACGATCGTGGTCGTGGTGCTCATCGCGCGGCCTCCTCGCCGGATGCGTCGGTGGTCGAGGCCGGCGGCTGGCGGAAGGCGAGCCGCGACCAGTCCTCGTCGAGGGTGTTCAGGGTGGCCTGCGGCGAGGCGCCGAAGAGCATCGCCTGCACGTAGTTGAAGACCGGGATGGTCTTGGGCACGAGCACCGAGGCGCCCTGGTAGATGCGGCCCTCGTCGTAGTAGGGCACCATTCCCGCGATGCGGGGGTCGCTCGGCGAGGGGGCGTCCTTCGTCGGCGCGAAGCCGAGCTGCGACTCGTTGTAGGCCTCGATCACCTCGGGCCGGTACAGGTACTCGAGGAAGTCGCGGGCGGCATCCTTGTGGCGGGACGCCTCGGGGATGATGGCCGCGAGGTCCATGTTGACGCGGACCTTCAGGTCGGCCGGGTCGTCGGTCATGGGCAGCGGGAAGGTGCCGACGGGCAGGTCGGGCGAGGTCTTGGCGATCTCGCCGAGCGCCCACGGGCCCTGCAGGTACATGGCCGCCTGCCCCTGAGCGAACGCGAGGTTGCCGTCGCCGTAGGCCCGGCTCTCGGCATCCTGGTTCGTGTAGTTCTCGGCGAGCTCGAGCATGCGGTCCATCGGCTCGCTGAAGTCCTTCGCGAACGACACCGCCGACTGCGGGCCGACCTGGTCGCCCTCGGCGGCGAGCGCGTCGAAGAAGTCGATGACGTCGAGCGATCCGCCGACGGAGTAGTCGTACCAGCCCTGACCGACGGTCCAGTCGTCTTTGAAGGTGCCGTAGAAGGGCGTGACGCCATTGGCCTTCAGCGTCTCGGAGACCTCGAGCAGCTCGTCCCACGTGGTCGGAACCTCGAGGCCGTACTGGTCGAAGATCTGCTGGTTGTAGATGACCGAGGCCGCCATGACCGAGTAGGGCAGCGCGCTGGTGCGCCCCTCGCACGAGCCGTACTGGTCCATGAGGGGCTGCAGGTCGTCGCGCACCGTGCTCGCGGCCGTCGTGCCCGAGAGGTCGCTCAGCGCGCACCGCTGGACGAAGCGGGCGGTCTCGTAGTTGTAGTTGGCCAGCATGATGTCGGGCGGGTTGCCGCGGACGAAGCTTGCCGAGACCACGTCGACTCCCGAGCTGTCCATCTCGACGCGCACCGCGGCTTGCGAGGCGTTGTACTCGGCGACCACGTCGTTCATGAACGACAGCGCCTCGCGTTTGCTGAAGGTGAATCGGATCGTCTCGCGCCCATCGGCGGAGCACCCGGCGAGCATCGCCGCCCCCAGCACCCCCACCGCGGTCGCGGCGATCCATCGTCGCCCCGCCCTGATCTTCGTCGACACCAGCTGCCTCCTCCGCCGCACTGCGAATATGTTGTGTCAGCGAGTAAATCTACTCGCCAAATCAATGTCGTGCAGGCAGTATTGCAGCAGAACCGAAAGGGGTCAAGCGTGCCGATGGATGCCATGACGGCGACGCCGTCGCTGCGCCGCCACAACCTCGACGCGGTGCTCGCCGCGGCCTGGGACTCCGAGGCGTTCACCGCCAGCGACGTGATCGCGGCGGTGGGACTCACCCGCTCGACGGCGATCGACGTCGTCGACGAACTCACTGCGCGCGGGCTCCTCGCGGAGATGCCCAACGCTCGGGCGGTCGGCGAGTACTCGAAGGGCCGGCCCGCGCGCCGCTTCGCCTTCCGGCCCGACGCCGGGGTGGTGGTCGGGGTCGACGCCGGCCGCGGCCACCTCACGGCGACCGTCGCCGACCTGCGCGGCCGCACGATCGGCGCCTCGCGCCTGACGGTCGACCCCGAGCTCGACTCCCCCGAGCGACGCCGGCGGGCCGCGGAAGCGACGGTCGGTGCCGCCCTCACCCGCGCTCGACGGTCGCGCGATGAGGTCGTCGCCCTCTGCGTCGGGGTCCCCGCCCCCGTGAACCGGCAGGGTCGCTCCCCCGTGCACCACGACGGGTTCTGGGCGCGGATGAACCCCGACTTCATCGAGACGTTCGCCGCCTGGGCGCCGCTGGTGCGGGTGGAGAACGACGCGACCCTCGCCGCGGTCGCCGAACGCACGCACGGCGCGGCCGCCGGCTGCGACGACTTCGTCGCGCTCCTGGCCGGGGAGCGCTTCGGCGCGGGCATCAGCGTGGACGGGCGCCTGCTGCGCGGCACCCACGGCGGCGCCGGAGAGACCGTGGCCTTCGACCGCGTCGAGGGGGTCGGCAGCGCGTGGGGCCTCGCCCCGCGATGCGTCGAGGCGGCGCGCGCCGCACTGGCATCCGGCGCTCTGCCCCCCGACAGCGCTCTACGCGCGATCGATCCCGACCATCTCGAGGCCAAGACGGTGCTCGACCTCGCGGCGGCCGGGGACGCGGGGGCCCTGGAGGTCGCCCGCGAGGTGGGCGGGGCGCTCGCCGGCGTGGCGGCGATCTTCGGCAGCCTCTTCGACGTGGAGCTCGTCGTCGTGTCGGGAGCGATCGCCGCGGGCTCGGGACCCATCATCGAGGCCGCGATCGACGCCATCCCCGACTCGCTGCACCTGCCCGCCCCGCGGATCGTCGCCTCGACGCTCGGCGCCGACATCGTCTCGATCGGGGCGGTGGCCGCGGCGGTGGAAGCCGCGCGGGCGCACGCGCTCGACCTCGACGCCTTCGCCCTGCCGGAGGACGACCGGGCGCGGGCGTGAGCGCACGCCCCGGCGGGCCCCCGCGTGAGTCGCCAGGTTTTGTCGCTTCCGCCGCGCCGGAGGCGACAGAACGTGGCGACTCACGCGAGATGGGCCGCGGGCGCAACCCTCGGGGACGTGCGGGGAGGGGCGGATAGCGTCGAGGAGACCCGGCTCCCGAGCCGCCGGGCGGAGGAGGACCCATGCCCGCGTGGCCCGAACACGTCATCTGGTGGCACGTCTACCCGCTGGGATTCGCGGGGGCGCCGATCCGCGACGGCGTGGACCCGGATGCCGCACCGGTACACCGCCTGGACCGCCTCGAGCCCTGGCTCGACCACGTCATCGAGCTGGGGTTGAACGGTCTGCTGCTCGGTCCGGTGTTCGCCGCCGAGACGCACGGCTACGACACGGTCGATCACTTCCGCATCGACCCGCGGCTCGGCGACGACGGGGACTTCGACCGCCTCGTCGCCGCAGCGCGGGAGCGCGGCATCCGGATCCTGCTCGACGGGGTCTTCAACCATGTGGGGCGTGGGCACGCCGCCTTCACGAGTCTGACCCCGGATGGCCCGAACCTCTTGCGCGGGCGCTGGGTCGACGGAGGCTTCGAGGCCGACGTCTTCGAGGGGCATGACGCGCTCGTCGCCCTCGACCACTCCTCCCCCGCTGTCGTCGACCTCGTCGTCGACGTGATGTGCCACTGGCTCGATCGCGGAATCGACGGGTGGAGATTGGATGCCGCGTACGCGGTGCCCTCGTCGTTCTGGGCCGAGGTGCTGCCGCGCGTGCGCGAGCGCTTCCCCGAGGCGTGGTTCCTCGGCGAGGTGATCCACGGCGAAGCCGCGCGGATCGTCGAGGAGTCGACGATGGACTCGCTCACGCAGTACGAGCTGTGGCAGGGCATCTGGCACGGCATCGCCGACGGGAACCTCTTCGAGCTGAGCCACGCCATCGAGAGGCACGACGAGCTGCTGGCGACGTTCGCACCGCAGACCTTCGTCGGCAACCACGACGTCACCCGCATCGCGTCGGCGATCGGCGCCGAGCTGGTGCCGCACGCGCTCGCCGTGCTCTTCACGGTCGCCGGCACGCCGTCGGTCTACGCCGGCGACGAGTTCGGCTGGACGGGAGTGAAGGAAGAGCGGCTCGGCGGCGACGACGCGGTGCGACCGGAGTTCCCCGCGTCGCCGGACGAGGCCGGGGGCGATGCCCGCATCCTCGAGGCGCATCGGGCGCTCATCGCGCTGCGGCGGCGCAAGCCCTGGCTCTGGCGCGCGCACACCGACGTCGTCGAGGTCGCGAACGCGGCCATCGCCCTGCGTACGGCGATCGGCGACGACGCGGTCGTGGTGGCGCTGAACATCGGCGAGGAGCCGGTCTCGCTGCCCGTCGCGGACGGACACGGGGTCGTCGCCGGGCAGGGAACACCGGTCGGCGGGCGGGTCGAGCTCGGCCCGCGGGGGTGGGTGGTGCTGGAGGCGTGAATGCGGCGGGGGTGGGGTCTGGTACGAGGTCCCTGAGCCCGTCGAAGGGACCGGGACCCGCGCAGCCCCCGGTGGCTCCGACAGGCTCAGCCACGTCCCCATCAGCCCCGTCGAGACACCGCACGCCCGGTGACGTCGACACGCTCGGCCACCTTCGCGTGGGAGGGTCAGGCGCCGGCGCGGAAACGGTGCTCGGGGCGGCCGGTGGAGCCGTAGCGCAGACTCACCTGCACCAGTCCCCGCTCGGCCAGGGCCGTGAGGTGCCGCTGCGCGGTGGCGCGCGAGACACCGGTGCGCTCGGCGACTTCGCTCGCCGAGGCCTCGTCAGCGCCGAGGGCGGCCAGCACGGTCTGCTCCGTCGCCGATCGGGCGAGCGAGGGACCTTCGCGCTCGCCCCGCATCACGGATGCCGCGCGGTCGATGTCGTCCTGTGAGAGCGGCCGACTGCTGGTCAGCAGGTTGCGGTAGCGGGCGTACCGGTCGAGGCGTTCCGCCAGGACGCGGGTGTCGAACGGCTTGACCAGGTAGGCGAGGGCGCCGGCGGTGAACGCGCGGCGGACGGTCTCGGCATCCGTCGCCGCCGACAGCACGAAGGCGTCGACGCCGGCGGACCGCACCAGCTCCACCCCGTCGCCGTCGGGCAGGTACACATCGGCGAGGAGCAGGTCGGGCCGGTGCGCGGCGAGCGCGGCGCGGGCCTCGCCCACGGTGCGCGCGGGCTCGAGGGCGACGAAGCCGGGGCGCGAGGCGACGGCGTCGCGGTGCAGACCCGCGACGCGGAAGTCGTCGTCGACGACGAGGACGCGGATGTCGGTCATGGGTTCTCTCCTCGCAGCACGCCGGGCAGGCGCGCGGCCACCACGGCACCTCGCCGGTCGCCGCCCGGCTCGACGATCCAGACGTCTCCCCCGCGGCGCCGCGCGAACTCGCGCGAGAGCGGCAGGCCGATGCCGAGGCCGTGCACCGCGGCGGGGTCGTCATCGCGCTCGCGCGGGGTGAACACGGCATCGATGTCGGCGATCCCTTCGCCGGTGTCGGACACCGTGAGCACGATGGCATCGCCGTCGCCGAGCACCGCGATCTCCACCTCGCGCGGCTCGGGGCCGGACGCCGTGGCGGTGACCGCGTTGTCGACGAGGTTGCCGAGGACCGCCACCACGTCTTCGACGTCGTCGACGGTTCCGCGGAGGTAGGTGTCATCGGAGACGCGGAGCGCCACACCCCGCTCGCGCGCGGCGAGCGCCTTCGCCCCGAGGAACGACTGCAGCATCGCATCGCCCACGAGGTCGATGCCGGGCACCGCCCAGTCGACGGAGCCGCGGTCGACGAGGTCGGCGAGGAATGCGCGCGCCTCGTCGGTGCGGCCGGCGTCGAGCAGCCCCACCGCCGCATGCAGGCGGTTGGCGTTCTCGTGGCGCTGGACGCGCAGCGCGTCGCCCATCGCGCGGACGCTGTCGAGCCGCCCCGACAGGGCCGCCACGTCGGTGCGGTCGCGCAGCACCGCGACGCGGCCGAGGGTGCGGGATCCGCGGCGCACCGGTCGCACGTCGATGAACACGACGCGGTCGCCGATCGGAAGGCCCGTGCTCGCTCCGGCACCGGCGAGCGCGGTGACCACGGCCGGCGGGAGGGCGAGCGCGGCGAGGGGGCGGCCCACGGCATCCGTGGTGCCGAGAAGCCTCTCGGCCGCGGCGGTGCACACGCGAACGACCCCTGCGTCGTCGAGGGCGAGCACGCCCTCGTCGGCGCTCTCGAGCACGGCGGTCTGGGTCTGCACGAGGGCGGCTAGCTCCTCCGGCTGCACGCCGAGCGTGAGGCGCTCGAGGCGGCGGCGCATGAGCAGCGCGACGAGCGCACCGATGGCGACGGCCAGCAGCACCGCGACGGCGATGCCGGCGACGAGGGCGGGCAGGTCGTCGAACACGCTCGCGCGCTCGAACCCGACGCTCACCTCTCCCACCGGGGCACCGCCGGCGGGCGGGTACACGGGCACCTTGGCGCGGGCCGACTCCCCCAGCGTGCCCACTTCCCACGTCACGACCTCGCGCCCGGCGAGCGCGTCGGCGAAGCTCGTGCTGACGACCTGTCCGAGGCGGTCGGGGTCCGGATGAGCGAGACGGATGCCGTGGTCGTCGGTGATGACGACGAACAGACCGTCGGTGCGCGCGGTGACGTCGGCGGCGTACTGCTGCAGCACCCCGTCGCGCAGTCCCGTGGCATCCGGGGTGCCCGGGTCGGCGGAGTACTGCGTCACCAGGTCTCGCACCTCGGGAGACTCCGCGACGGAACGGGCGATGTTCAGTGCCGAGGAGTCGGCCTCGGCCTTCAGCTGCTGCACACCGAGCCACGCGAAGACCGCGGTGCACACGGCGACGACCGCGACCTGCGTGGCGACCTGGACGACGAGCATCCTCGTGGCGAACCGCATTCCCACCTCCGACCCGTCCGTCGCCCGGTGCGCTGCCGGGGGCGGTGCGCGAAATGCGCAGAACACACGGTACGCGCATAAGCGGGTGCAATGCGAGCAAGCGCGCGCTCAGGTGCATGGCATCCGTAATGTCACCGCATCGACAGCGCGACAGCCGCGCCCGTCTCGACGAAGGAGTCGCGATGACCCCCCTGATCCTTGCGGCCGAAGCCGCCGAGTACCCGGTGGCCTACACGCCCGCCGACGGTGTGCTCGTCGCCCTCGGCTTCCTCATGGTCCTGTCTTTCATGGCCCTCATCATGACGCGGCGCATGACCCCGATGGTCGCCCTCATCGTCGTTCCGACGGTCTTCGGCCTCATCGCCGGCGCGGGCTTCGGCCTGGGCGACATGGTGATCGACGCGATCGGCAAGATGGCACCGACCGCCGCCCTGCTGCTCTTCGCGATCATGTACTTCGGGATCATGATCGACGTGGGGCTGTTCGACCCGCTCATCCGCGTGATCACGCGCTTCCTGGGCGACGACCCCGCGAAGATCGTGCTCGGCACGGCGATCCTCGCCGGCGCGGTCTCGCTCGACGGCGACGGCTCGACGACCTTCATCATCACCACCTCGGCCATGCTGCCGCTGTACCTGCGCCTGGGCATGAGCCCCGTCGTGCTGACCTGCGTCGCGGGCCTGATGAACGGCACGCTGAACATCGTGCCGTGGGGCGGCCCCACCGTCCGCGCCGCGACCGCGCTCGGGCTGCAGCCCACCGACGTCTTCGTTCCGATGCTGCCCTCGCTGCTGGCGGGTCTGGTCGTCGCGCTCGCTTTCGCCTGGTTCCTAGGCCTGTCGGAGCGCAAGCGTCTCGCCGGCTCCGTCGACACCGCCAAGATCGACGGCCCCGGCGGCTTCGGCCGCCTCGGCGCCCCCAAGATCTTCCGCGGCGCGGAGCACAAGCCCGGCGCCCTCGCCTCGCTGCGCACCGGCAACATCGTCACCGTCCGCGGCGGCCGCGATGCCGTGGCCGCCCCGCAGCTCGTCGAGGCCGCCGACACCGCGATGGCCGACACGATGCTCGACCCCAACCGCGCGACGCTGCGTCCCAAGCTCATCTGGTTCAACCTGGCGCTGACGGTCGCCGTCATGGTGCTGCTGGTGCTCGACCTCTTCCCGCTGGCGTTCGTCTTCATGGTGGGAGCCGCCGTCGCCCTCATCGTCAACTTCCCCAAGCTCCGCGGCCAGGCCGACGAGATCGTCGCTCACGCGCCGAGCATCGTGGGTGTCGTGTCGATGGTGCTGGCAGCCGGTGTGCTGGTCGGCGTGCTGAACGGCACCGGCATGGTCACCGCCATGGCCGACTGGATCACCCAGGTGATCCCCTCGTCGATGGGTCCGTTCCTCGCCGTCATCACCGGTGTGCTGTCGATCCCGTTCACGTTCTTCATGTCGAACGACGCGTTCTACTTCGGCATCCTGCCCGTGCTCGCCGAGAGCGCCGCGAACTACGGCATCGCCCCGGTCGAGATGGCCCGCGCCTCGATCACCGGCCAGCCCGTGCACCTGCAGAGCCCGCTCGTGCCCGCGATCCTGCTGCTCGTCTCGCTCGCCGGCGTCAACCTCGGCGACCATCACAAGAAGGTGCTGTGGCGCGCAACGGTCGTCTCGCTCGTCATGCTCGCCGTGGGCGTACTGGTGGGCGCGGTGCCGCTGCTGCGCTGACGGCGCTCGCTCGAGCAGGACCCCGGATGCCACGGCATCCGGGGTCCTGCCGCGTTCAGGGCGGACTCACGCGTACGCTCCCCGGCCGGAGTCGTGCGTTACACGGATGACACGCTGAGTCCCTATGCTGACGCCGGGGCCACAGCCGGGGGGAAGACCACATGCACAGTGCTGCCACGACGACCGAGCCGAATCCGAACGCCGGTGGTCGCAGGATCGAGGGGCTCGACGGACTCCGCGGCGTCGCCGCGATGGTCGTCGTGCTGCTGCACTCGCTGCTGCTGTCGGACGCCTTCGTCACCCCCTTCGCCGACCCGCGCCCCACCACGACGCCGGCCGATGCGATGTGGTGGTTGACCCACACTCCCCTGCACCTGCCGTGGGAGGGGTCGGTCGCGGTCTTCGTGTTCTTCGTCCTCAGCGGATTCGTGCTGTGCCTGCCCGCACGCCGATCACGCATGGACTGGCGGGCCTACTACCCCAGCCGCCTCGTGCGGCTCTACCTGCCGGTCTGGGCCTCGATCGGCGTCGCGCTGATCTGGATCTACGCGCTGCCCGACCTCGTCGAGGGCAGCCGCTTCCTGCAGATCCACATGGATCCGGTGCCGCTCGGCATCCTGCGCGACCTGATCCTCATCGTGCCCGCACAGCCGGGGATGACGAACACGGTGCTCTGGTCGCTGAAGTGGGAGATCATCTTCTCGCTCCTGCTGCCGCTGTTCATCCTGTTCGCGGCGAAGTGGCGGCGCGGCCTCGCCGTGAAAGTCGTCGTCGTGCTCGCGCTGCTCGCCATCGGGGCGTACGAGGGGCCGATCGAGCGCCCCTACGCCCTCGGCGCCCTGTTCCAGCTGCCCATCTTCGCGCTGGGCTGCCTCATCGCCTTCGAGTGGGACCGTCTGGTGGCGCTGCGCGACCGCCTGCGCAACCCGACCCCCGTCTTCGCGTGGCTCGGTGTGCTCACGGTCCTGCTGATCACGAGCTACTGGATGGTGTTCGCGCTTCCGATCGGCGAAGGGGCGCTCGACCTCGTGGCACCGGCCACGCGTGTGCTGCAGGTGCTCGGCGCCGCGCTTCTCGTCATCCTCGTCATCCTCTCGCCGGGCCTCGGCGCCCTTCTCAGCGTGCGCCCGCTGCGCTGGCTGGGCACCCGCTCGTTCAGCCTGTACCTCGTGCACGAGCCGATGATCGTCGCCTTCGGCCGACTCCTTCCCGAGTCCGTCAACCCGCTCTTCCTCTCGCCCCTCGTGATCGTCGTCGCGCTCGGGCTGGCGGAGGTGTTCTTCCGTCTCGTCGAACGCCCCAGCCACCACCTCGCTCGACGGGTCGCCCGCCGCTTCGCGACGCGGAGAGAGCTGCGGCCCGAGGCCGCACCTGCCGAGACCGTCTGAGCCCGCTCGGCTTCGCGCGACCTCGGATCGCGGGCGGACCGCCGCCCCTCCCCGCCTCGCGGGGCGTGCGACCCGTTGATCGACGAACGCCGCGACCCGGAGCGATCGCGTGCGCTCAACCGCACCAGTCCGGCCGCGTACCCGTCACCCGGGCGACCGTCTCGCCCGAGACCGCGTCGACGACATCCGTCGCGCGACCCTGCCAGTCGGCGCGGGCCGGGTACCCGTCGATCGGGGCACCGGCGGGGACGACGCCGACCGCGAGATGGCGTCCGCTCGGCGAGACGCACACCTCTTCGATGCGCTCGCCTGCCGCCGCGCGCGTCACCGTCATGGCATCCGCTCCGGCCGTCGCGCGCGTGACCTCGGACGGCGTCCAGGTGACCGTGGCATCCGTCGAGACGACGAGCGCGCCCGATCCGACCCCTCCGCCCGCGGTACCGGGGACCGCCTCTATCGAGCCCGTCGTGAGGTCGAGCACCGACAGCCCCGCGAGGGAGCCCACGACGACGGAGGTGGTGCCCGGCAGGAAGGAACGCAGCTCACCCAGCTCCCCCAGCACCCGCGGTGGGGCGGCTCCGGTGGAATCGACGAGGATGAGGCTGCCCTGCGCCGTCTGCGCGACGAGATACGCGCTCCCCGGCACGAACTGCCACGCCGCGGTCTGCAGCGGCTCTCCATCGAGGCCGACGACGACGCGCGGCGACGACCCCTCGACGGTGGTGTCGAGCATGAACAGCGCGCTCGTGTAGACCTCGGCGCCATCGCCGGAGGAGCCGGTGTAGACGTAGCCGAGGTGACCGGCGTCGCTCGACGCTCGCAGCAGGCGCACATCGCCCGCTCCCGGCGTGCTCACCGACCGAGGTTCTTCGCCGGGTCGGGTGTGCAGCAGGTGCGACGTCCCCTCGGCGTCGATCGTCAGCGCGACGACGCTGTCGCCGTCGTCGGCGTACTCCTGGATGCGAGGCGCGGAGATGAGGGTCTCGTCGGCGCCGTGCGACAGATCGTGGCGGACGATCCGATCGTCGTCGCCCGCCGAGCGGTCGAATGCTCCCCCGCGCTCGAGCGTCGTGACGGTGAGGGCCGGGGTCGTGAAGGCGAACTCGGTCGCGCTCGTCGTGCCCGTCGTCTGGCCTTCCAAACGCGGGACGACGATGCGGTAGTCGGTGGCGAAGGCGAGGGTGTCGGTGAACCGCACACGCACGCTCGCGCCGTTCACGTCGATCTGTGCCGGAGCGTCGGGTTCGATGCGGATGCCGTCGGCCGACGACGGGTCGAGGGGTTGGTCGGTCCGCACGGTCACCGTCACCCCCTGCTGCGAGACCGTCAGTGCCGTGTCGCCGGTGACCGCGCGCACCTGCGGCCCCCGCTCGAGGGCCACGACGGCCATGGTCGTGCTCGCGGCGACGAGGACGCCGACGATCGCGCCCGCCGCGAGACGGAAGCGACGGGGCGAACGTCTCGTGCGCTCAGGAGAGGTAGGGGTCATCGGGCTCGGTCACCTCCTCGACCGCGTCGGGAACGAGACGGGTGACGCCGTCGGCGTCGGCGAACGAGCCGGTGATGCGCACCCACGTTCCCGACGCGAGGCCCGAACGCAGCTGCGCGTCGTCGAGCGGCACGGCGAACAGCTGCGCGTCGACCGTGCAGCACGTGACGGCGTAGCGGCCGATGCGCGCTCCGCCGCCGTCGTCGAGCAGAAGGATGCCGGTCACGTCGGCGCGCTGACCGACCAGGTCGGTGGCCGTGGAGCCGCTGCCGAGGATCGTCGCCCAGTCGCGAACCGAGAACCGGGTCGGGTCGCTGCCGACGAGGACGGGGGCGGGCACGTCGCCCCCGCCGTCGGTCGCGGCGGCGCTGGTCAGCGCGCGGTCTGCGCTCAACGTCGTCGGCGGGGCCACCAGCAGGGCGAGAGCCGCGACCACCACGACCGCACCCCCGCCGAGGAGGCCCGCACGACGCCATGCGGACGGACGGGTGGAGTGGTCGTGGTCGTGCACGTGACCCTCTGCGTCGTGATCGTGCCGGTGGTCCCGCCCGGTCGCCGCGAACCAGACCGACAGACACAGGAGCACCGCACCGATGACGACCAGCGCCACGGTGAACACCACGTAGCGCGGGTGGATGTAGAGCGTCAGATCGCCGGCCGCGGCGAGCGCGAGGGTGGCGATGACGCCGATGCCGCACAGCAGCAGGCCGGTCCAGCGTGCCAGGAAGTCAGACAACGAGGTTCACCGCCAGACCGATCGTCAGTGCCCCGAGAGCGGCGATCAGGGTGATCGCGGCGAGAGCCCGGGCGCGGAAGGTGGTTCCGAGCATCGCGAGCATCTTCACGTCGATCATGGGCCCGAAGACGAGGAAGGCCACGAGGGCGCCCGGCGAGAAGGACGACGCGAGCGAGAGCGCGAAGAAGGCATCGACGTTCGAGCAGATAGCGATGACGAAGGCCAGCGCCATGAGCGCCAGGATGCCGACGACCGGGTGACCGCCCACCCCGGTCAGGGTCTCGCGCGAGATCGCGACCTGGATGAGCCCGGCGATGGCCGCGCCGACGAAGAGGGCCGGGAGCATGGCCGACATCTCGTCGCGGAACATCCCCGCTGCGCGCGCCAGGCTGGGGCGCTCGCGGCCCTCCGGTGCCGCCGCGCATGCGGCAGCCCATGCCGGGGTGAGCAGACGCGAGGGATCGGGGTGCAGGCTCACCAGCCACCCGACGAGGTTGGCGATGACGAAGCCGCCCACCAGACGCGAGACCAGGATGCCGTCGCTCCATCCGAACGCCTGGTAGGTCGTCACGAGGGTGACGGGGTTGAGGATCGGGGCGGCGAGGAGGAACGTCACCGAATCGGCGACCGAGAAGCCCCGCATCATCAGGCCGCGCGCGAGCGGGACGTTCCCGCACTCGCACACCGGGAGCACGACGCCCAGCAGCGACAGCACCGCCCGCCGAGGGATGCCACGACGCGGGACGATGGCATCCATCACCCGGGTCGGCACCCACAGCTGCACGGCGATCGAGATGACGACACCGAGGAACACGAAGGGCAGCGACTCGATGACGACGCTCGCGGCCAGCGTGATGCCGTCGGAGAGAGCGCTGGGAAGGGCGTTGGGCGCGTCGAGGGTGACAACGCGGGCGACGACCGCCACGAGGACAAGACCCGCCGCGACGGGCAACGCCCGCGAGAGGCGGGGCGTCGACACCGCCGCGGGCGACGCGAGGGGCGTCGGGCGCGGCTTCGTCGGACTGCCCTTCATCGGACTGCCCATCGTCGGGTCTCCGTTTCGTCGTGCACCGGTGCGATGCATCGCTCGTCGAATGCCGCGGCGGCGACCCCCACGGGCCGCGGCATCGGCGCTGACTAGCGTGCCATGAATCGGCCGGACGGACGGCACGCGCGGTCTTCGCGGATGGGCGGTCTGGTGGGACGCGTTTCGTCGTATTGCGCCAGAGGGCCCCCTGCGCGCCGACAGCGCCTACCGTCGTAGGTATGAGTTCGCTTGCGCACGGCGCCCCCGAGAGCACCCCGGCCATCGGCACGTCGGTGTCGGCCGACGACTTCAAGCGCGCGTTCCGCGGCCACCCCGGAGGCATCGCGGTCATCACGGCCTACGGAGAGAAGGGCCCCGTCGCCCTCACCGCCTCGTCGGTGTCGTCGGTGAGCGCCGACCCGCCGCTGCTGATCTTCTCGGTGTCGGCGCTGTCGTCGGCGACCCCGACGATCATCGCCGCCGACACCATCGTCGTGCACCTGCTCGACGCCGAAGACATCTCGCTCGCCCGCGCCGGTGCGACCAGCGGCCTCGACCGTTTCGCCGACACGTCGGCCTGGTCGCGCCTGGCGACCGGCGAGCCGGTCTACCACGGCGTGCGGGCGTGGCTGCGGTGCAAGATCGTCAGCCGGATGGATGCCGGCGGGTCGACCGTCATCGCCGCCCAGGCCCTGCAGGTCGACGTCGAACGCGACCTCGAGCCCGGCGAGGCGGGCGCCGCCCTGGTGTACTACAACCGCAGCTGGCACCGCCTCGGCGAGCACTCGCGGCTCGACTGAGGCGTCGCGCCGGGGTCAGTGGGCGGTCGCGCCGCGACGGGTCAGGCGCGAGACACCCGTGACCACGCCGACGATGATCAGGCCGAGCACGAGACCGAACACGGCCGAGATCGCCGTGTCGACGATCCAGACGACGACCGGTCCCGCCGCCTCGATCGCGTGGGTGACGACGTGGACGAGGTCGTACGGACCCGACCAGAGCGTCTCGGCGAGGTTCTGCACCACGAGGTGACCGCCGACCCACAGCATCGCAACGGTCCCCACGATGCTGATGACACGGAAGACGGCGGGCATGGATGCCACGATCCGCACGCCGAAGCGACGGATGCCGCGCGACGGGCTCTTCATGAGGCGCAGGCCCATGTCATCCAGCTTCACGAGCAGCGCCACGGCGCCGTAGACGATCACCGTCATCGCCAGACCGATCACGAGCAGGGCGCCCAGCGTCATCCAGATGCCGAAGTCGGGGTCGAGGCTCGACAGGGCGATGAGCATGATCTCGGTGCTGAGGATGAGGTCGGTGCGCACCGCGCCGAGCACGAGCTTCTTCTCGTCGCGCGGGCCGTCGTCGTCGTGCGCGCCGTGATGCACGCCGAACCACTCGAGCACCTTCTCTGCACCCTCGAAGCAGAGGAAACCGCCGCCGATGATCAGCAGGTACGGCAGCACCCAGGGCGCGAAGGCGGTGAGCAGGAGCGCGATCGGGATGATCACGACGTACTTGTTGAGGATGCTGCCGAGCGCGATCTTCCACACGACCGGCAGCTCCCGCGCGGGAGTCAGTCCCTGCACGTACTGCGGCGTGACGGCGGCATCGTCGATGACCACGCCGGCGGTCTTGGCGCTGGCCTTCACGGCGGCGCTGAGGATGTCATCGACGACGGCGAGGAGTCCGACCGACATGTGCGCTTCTCCCGGGGGTGAGGGGGCTGGGCGCGTGTGCGCCGCGGGACGACCTTAGCGGGTGGCGCGCCGGGGCAGCGGCGGTGGTACCCCGGCGGAGGAGGACGTCCGGTGTGGGAGGAGGGGTTCCACCCGGTCGCCCTCCCCTCCCGCTCACCGACCCCTGTCCCGCGCCCGGGCGGATGGCTAGGGTAAATCCACACATCGACCCCGTCGAAGGGATGCCATGTCGTTCATCACCCGCGGCTTCGGGGGCCGTCGCCGCGAGCGCGATCCGCGGCTTCCTCCCGGGCAGAGCCTGGTGTCGGACTGGCCGGTGCTGTCCGCGGGCCCCACCCCCCGCGTCGCGCCCGACGCCTGGGAGTTCGCGATCGGCACCGAGAACGGCGTGCACCGCTGGGATCGCGCCGAGCTGCAGGCGCTCGGCATGGAGGACATCGTCGTCGACATCCACTGCGTCACGCACTGGACGAAGCTCGACATGCCCTGGCGAGGGGTGTCGCTCGACCGGATCTTCGCAGAGGTGCAGACGGACCACCGTTTCGCCATGGTGCACTCCTTCGGCGGGTACACCACCAACCTCGCCCTCGACGACCTGCTCGGCGGGAAGAGCTGGATCGCGTTCGAAGCCGACGGCGAACCGCTCAGCGCCGAGCACGGCGGACCCGCGCGCCTGCTCGTGCCGCACCTGTACTTCTGGAAGAGCGCCAAGTGGGTGCAGGGGCTCATCACGATGCCGCACGACAAGCCCGGGTTCTGGGAGCAGAACGGCTACCACCCGCGCGGCGACCCGTGGCGCGAGGAACGGTACGGGTGAGCCGCCGAAGCCCTTCCTGGCACGTCGCGACGGTCGTCGGCACGCGCGCCGAGACCGCGACGGCCCGGCGCATCGAGCTCGAGATCGCCACCTGGCCGGGCAACGACGCGGGGGCGCACCTCGACGTGCGCCTCACCGCACCCGACGGGTATCAGGCCAGCCGCTCCTACTCGGTCGCGTCGTCGGGTGAGGGCACCCGGGTCGTGCTCGTGATCGACGAGGTGCCCGACGGCGAGGTCTCGCCCTTCCTCGTGCACGACCTGCGCGAGGGCGACCGGATCGAGGTGCACGGTCCTCTCGGCGCCTTCTTCGTATGGACGCCCTCGCCCGACCCCGCGCCCGTGCAACTCATCGCCGGCGGGTCGGGAGTCGTGCCGTTGTACGCCATGGCATCCGCGCACGCCGCAAGCGACGACACCGCACCGTTCCGCATGCTGTACTCGGTGCGCTCGTCCGACGACGTGTTCTTCGGCGACGAGTTACGCGCCCTCGCCGACGGCGATCGCCTTCACCTCGACATCGTCTACACCCGGACCGCGCCGCCCGGCTTCGCGAGCGCCCCCGGTCGCCTCACCGCGGAGAGCCTCCGCGCAGCCGTCCTCCCCGCCGGCCAGGAGCCCCGGGTGTTCGTGTGCGGACCGACGCCGTTCGTCGAGGCCGTCGCCGGATGGCTCATCGACGCAGGGCACGCGCCGGCACGTGTCCGCACGGAGAGGTTCGGAGGTTCGTGATGTCGTTGCTCGACGGAAACGCCCTGGCCGGTCGTCTCGACGACCTCCTCGGCTGGGATGCCACGGCATCCCTCGTGCGCTGCAGACACTGCGGCGTCCCGGGACTTCTCGCCACGGCCGCCGTCTACGCGAGCGACATGGGGGTCGTCGTGCGGTGCCGCTCGTGCGAGGCGGTGCTCGTCACCCTCGTCGACGCGCCGGATGGCAGGACGTGGCTCGGGATGCCGGGACTCAGCGCTCTCGAGATCCGAAGAGCCTGATCTCGTCACGACGATCGACGGGATACGCGAGAAGCCCCGGCGAACCGGGGCTTCTCGATGGCGGAGACGGAGGGATTTGAACCCTCGGTCCCCTTACGGGGACTCCACCTTAGCAGGGTGGTGCACTAGGCCTGACTATGCGACGTCTCCAGGTGATCGAAGCCGTACGGCTCGAACACACCGGTCCATACTAGCCCGTCGTCACCCGGCATCCGAACCACGATCAGGATGCCGGGTGCTTGGGCCGAGGATCACTCGCGGACGTTGCCGTTCGAGCAGGTCGCCTGCGCTGCCGTCTGGCCCGCGATTCCGGAGGGCAGGGCGATGGCCGACGAGGTGGGTGCCGGGGTGGGCTCCGCGCTGTCGGTGGCCTCGGGGGTTGCCGTTTCGCTCGGGGCCGGCGTCTCGGCGGGCGCGGGCGTCGCGTTCTCGTCGACCACGACGCCGTCGCCGTCGCTCAGGTTGCCCGAGAGCTCGAGGGGCTGGTTCGCGGCGAGCGCGGCCCACAGCGTGTCGGCGTCCTCGTAGTCGGGCACGACGCGGTTCGCGTCGTAGGGGTCGGTGTACGTCGGGTACTGGATGAAGACGATGTCGTCGAAGGGGACGTCCTTCACCGCGGAGGCGATCTGCACGAGGGTGAGCGGGTTGGTGAGCGAGGTCGACGGGTCGACGTTGCGCAGCGCCGTGGACGCGAGCTTGTACAGGGTCGCGGGGTTCGACAGCACCTCCTGGCTCTTGAGCTTGTTGGCCAGACGCGACATGTACTGCTGCTGGTTCGAGATGCGGCCCAGGTCGCCGCCGTCGCCGACGCCGTGGCGGGTGCGCAGGAACTGCAGGGCGTCGAGGCCCTTCACCTGGCGCATGCCGGCGGGCCAGTCGATGCCCGTGTAGGGGTCTTTGATGCCGTTGGCGATGCAGACATCGACGCCGCCGATGGCATCCGTGATGTTGATGACGCCGCCGAAGCTGACCTTCGCGGCGAACGGGATCTCGAGACCGCTCAGGTCGGAGATGGTGGATGCCACGCACGACAGGCCGCCGTAGAGGTAGGCGCTGTTGATCTGCTGCTTGCTCATCGCCGAGTTGACGTTGCCGTCTTCGTCGGTGCACGACGGGATCGGCACCATGAGGTCGCGCGGGAACGAGATGACCGTCACCCGGCGCGGGTTGTCGGAGATGTGCACCAGCATGTTGACGTCGTTGAGGTTGCCCTCGGCGTCGTCGCCGGAGCAGCGGTCGCCGAAGAGCTGCGCGAAGTCGGGTTCGCACTCGTCGGTGCCGATGAGCAGCAGGTTCACGCCACCCTTGAGCTCGCCCAGATCCGGCGGCACCGCGGGCTGCCCCTTCAGATCGACCGCGTCGGCGGTGAAACTGCGGGTGAGGTCGATCGCGGCGTAGGCGAAGACGGCACCGCCGGCGACGAGCACGACAGCCAGCACGATGGCAAGACCGCGGAAGAGCTGGGCGAAGGGGCCCGGCGACGACAGCCGCCCGTGGCGGGCGACGGTGCGTTGACCGCGCGGTGTGGTCGTCTTGCTCACTCGGGTCCTTTCGCGACGGATGCCACCGGCCCGGCAGCACGTCGACCCCGGCGGGTCGGAGGTCGCAGCAATACTAGGGACGCACGGCTGTGAATGCCGTGAAGGCGTCCTCGCGACGGCTTCGAGCGTTCGCCTTCCGGACGCCCTGCCGTTACCGTCGACCCCTATCGTCAGAACGGAACGAGGAGGTACGCATGTTCCCGTCCGTCGACATGGTCGCCATGATCATCTTCGTACCCGGACTCTTCCTCGCGACACTGACGATGGGCATCGTCGCCGCCCGCTCGCGGCGCGACCGCCGGTGAGGCGTCACGCATGAGCGAGACGTTCGAGACCTACGCCATCATCGCGGGCATGATCGGCCTCTTCATCGCCACCGTGGTGATGGGCATCATCGCGGCCCGCAGCAACCGCGACTGAGCAGCCCGGCGTCGGTGACCCCACCGCCCCTCCACGCGCCGCTCCGCGGCACGCGGAGCCTCCGGCGGCGTGGGCCCAACTGCGTTCTCATCCCGCTCAACCGGTCATAACGCGAAACGCGGACCCCTGCGGGGCCCGCGTTTCGCGTTGCGGAGGGTGTGGGATTCGAACCCACGGGACATTGCTGCCCACTGGTTTTCAAGACCAGGTCCATCGGCCGCTCGGACAACCCTCCCGGACGCACCGAGTCTACCGACCGCCCCGCCAGGCGGCGTCCAGCCCCGGGGCGGGTCCGGCCCGACCGGATAGCGTCGGCGGAATGGCCACCACGACGCGCAGCTCCCTGGCATCCTTCTTCCTCCGCCTCGGAAGACAGGTGTGGGTGCGGGCCGCGGCCTTCACGCTCATCGCCGTCGTCGTCGCCCTGGCGGCGAACTACCTCGGCCCGGTGCTGCCGTTCGAATTCGGGATCGACCTGGCGCAGAACTCCGTCGGTTCGCTGCTCCAGATCATCGCCACGGCGATGCTCACGGTCAGCACCTTCTCTGTCACGGCGATGGTCACGGCCTTCTCGTCGGCCACCACGACCGCCACACCCCGGTCGACGCCCCTGCTCATCGCCGACCCGACCTCGCAGAACGCGGTCTCCACGTTCATCGGCGCATTCACCTTCTCGCTCGTCGGCATCGTCGCCCTCTCGACCGGGTACTACGAACCGCGCGGGCGCACCATCCTGTTCGTCGCCACCCTGGTCGTCATCGCCATCGTCGTTTTCACCCTGCTGCGCTGGATCTCCCACCTGTCGACGTTCGGACGCATGGCCGACGTCATCGACCGTGTCGAGAAGGCCGCGACGCTGTCGTTCCAGGTGCACGCGGAGTCGCCGACGCTCGGGGCACGGCCGGCGACCGTCGTGCCCGCGGATGCCACCGCGGTCCACGCCGACGGGGTGGGCTACGTCACGCATGTCGACGTCGCCGGGCTCGACCGCCTCGCGCATCGACACGGGATCGAGGTGCACGTTCGCGCGACGCCGGGTCGCATCGCCGACGCGCGCGTTCCGCTCGCCGCGGTCGTAGGGGACGTCGATGACGACGTGCGGTCCGGCATCCGTCGCGCGTTCCGCATCGAGAACCACCGTACGTACGAGCAGGACCCGCGCTTCGGGGTGATCGCGCTCACCGAGATCGGCAGCCGCGCCCTGTCGGCCGCGACGAACGACCCGGGCACCGCCATCGAGGTCATCGCCGCGCTGCAGCGGGTTTTCGCCCGCGGCCTCTCCGTCGACGCCGCAGCCGACATCGAGCACGAGCGCGTCTTCGTCGCGGCGCCCGCACTCGTCGATCTCGTCGACGACGCCTTCCGCCCGCTGGCGCGCGACGGCGCGGCCGACGTCGAGGTGCAGGTGCGGCTGCAGAAATGCCTCGCCTCGCTCTCGGCATCCGCTCCCGCGCGGGCCGGGGTGTTCCGGGATGCCGCGCGCGCGGCGTACGAGCGGAGCCGTCGCCAGCTCGACCGGAGCGATGGGCGGATCCTGCGGCGAGCGGTGCGGGAGGCGTGGGGGCGGTAGTCGGCCGCGAGGTCGACGGGTGCGTGGCGGCACGACGCAGGAGATTCGACTCCGGCTCCGCCTCGAAGACCGGTTCCCGGCGGGGTGCCGGACGGAAGGTCGGCGTCGGCCGGGGCGGGGCACGTCGGAGTGACTACCGATCTGACGTCTGAGTAACGGATACGACGGGGTTATCAGTTCGCCGCGGAGTCGCCCGACGCCGCCGCGACCGGCGTAGACCGAGAACATCACCCCACGACCCGCCGGGCCGTTCGAGATGAGGAGGTCATCATGCTCGTCACCCCGCTGTCAGCGCAGATCGTTCTCGCCGTCTTCGCGCTCGTCTACGCGGCATCCATCTTCGCCGCCATCGTCGCCGTGAGAGACTCGCAGGCGTCTCCCGGGCTTCGCGCCGCCTGGGCGACCGCTCTGCTTCTGCTGCCGCCGGTCGGGCTCGTCGCGTGGGAGGCGGCGCGCGTCGCCGATCACCGTGCGGCCCACCGGCCCATCACCGTCGTCGATCGCACCGCATCCCTCGCCGACCGCGCCGCGCACGTCGCGGGCGGGTTCGCGCGCGTGTGACACGCGCGCCGAGAACCGCCGGGAGCGGACGCGGCCCTCGCGGCGCGGGCATGACGGCAGGACGAGCCGCAGACACGCCGCCCACTCGCCGCCGACCTCGGCGTGTCGTCACCGATCCCCGCCGTTGTGCTCGGCGGCGGGGCGGGACGTCAGCCGGGTGCTCGGCGGCGGGGCGGGACGTCAGCCGGGTGCTCGGCGGCGGGGCGGGACCTCAGCCGGGAGCTCGGCGGAAGGCGGTCGGCCGACGGCGAGACACCGCGGGAAGACGGGTCAGAGGGCGCGGAGCGCGGCGGCGACGCCACCCTCGGTCACCGACAGACCCACCTCGCCCGCTGCCTCGTGCACCTCGGGCGGCCCCTGGTGCATGGCGATCGCGCGGCCGCCGTTGCGCACGGACCACTGCATCATCTCGATATCGTTGCGGCCGTCGCCCATGACCAGCACTCGCTCGGGCGCGATGTCGAGCCACGCCCGCACGCGCTCGAGCGCGGTCGACTTGTCGACGCCCTGCGGCGCGATGTCGAGCCACGCCGTCCACCCGATCGCGTACGACACCTGGCTGAGGCCGATGCGCTCGACCAACTGGAGGAAGTCCTGATCGGTCTGCTCGGGGGCGACCACGACGACGCGGCACACCGGCTGGTCCGCCAGACGTTCGAACGACACCCGGTTGGCGCCGACAAGGTTCCAGTCGTCGAGGTAGTCCGTGAACAGGCGGGTGCCGTCGGGCAGCTCGACGAGGAAGTGCGCTCCGGCCAGGTGCTCGCCCAGCAGCGTCAGCACCTCGGTGGGATCGAAGGTCTCGACGTGCGCGCGCTCGTAGGCGTCGGAGGTCTCGTCGCCGACGCGCCGCATGATCACGGCGCCGTTCGAGCACACCGCGTATTCGGGCCGGATGCCGAGACGATCCATGATCGTGTGCGTGCTGTCCCAGCTGCGGCCGGTGGCGAGCATCACCTCGTGCCCCGCCTCGGCGGCATCGGTCACGGCCTCGACGACGCCCGGACTCAGGGTGTCGTCTTCGAGCAGGACGGTGCCGTCGATGTCGAGAGCGATCAGCATGCGGCCGACGGGGGCGTCGTCGGCCAGCGCGGCGACCGTGTCGGCCGCCTCCTGCTTCGGCGCGCTCTCGACGGCGCCGGTGTCGGGAAGAGCGGCCTCGTCGGTCACGCGATCGGCTCCATGACCTCGAGTCCGCCCAGGTACGGTCGCAACACCTCGGGCACGGTGACCGAGCCGTCGGCGCGCTGGTGCGTTTCGAGCAGGGCGACGATCCATCGGGTGGTGGCGAGGGTGCCGTTCAGCGTCGCGACGGGCTGCGTCTTGCCGCCGTCGGCGGGACGGAAGCGGGTGTCGAGGCGACGCGCCTGGTAGGTGGTGCAGTTCGAGGTGCTGGTGAGTTCGCGGTAGGCGTCTTGCGTGGGAACCCAGGCCTCGATGTCGAACTTGCGCGCGGCGCTCGAGCCCAGGTCGCCGGCCGCCACATCGATCACGCGGTAGGCCAGGCCCAGGTCTTGCAGCATGCGCTCCTGCATGGCGACGAGGCGCTCGTGCTCCGCCTCGGCGTCGGCGGGGTCGGTGTAGACGAACATCTCGAGCTTGTTGAACTGATGCACGCGGATGATGCCGCGGGTGTCTTTGCCGTACGAGCCCGCCTCGCTGCGGTAGCACGTGGACCATCCGGCGTATCGCTTGGCACCGCGACCGAAGTCGAGGATCTCGTCCATGTGATACCCGGCGAGGGGCACCTCGCTCGTGCCCACCAGGTAGAGGTCTTCTTTGGGCAGGTGGTAGACCTCGTCGGCGTGCTGGCCGAGGAAGCCGGTGCCGCGCATGACCTCGGGCCGCACGAGCGTCGGGGGGATCATCGGGGTGAAGCCCGCCTGCAGCGCGCGGTCGAGGGCGAGGGTCATCAGCGCGAGTTCGAGACGGGCACCGATGCCGGTGAGGAAGTAGAAGCGGCTGCCCGACACCTTGGTGCCGCGCTCCATGTCGATCGCGCCGAGCAGCTCGCCGATCTCGAGGTGGTCGCGCGGGGTGAAGTCGTAGGTCGGGACCTCGCCGTGAGTGCGCAGCGTGACGAAGTTCTCTTCGCCACCGGCCGGCACGCCCTCGATGACGATGTTCTCGATCTTCGCCAGTGCGGCCTCGGCGGCCGCCTCCGCCTCGTTCGCGGCCTGCTGCGCGGCCTTCACCTGCTCGCTGAGCTGCTTCGCCTCGGAGACGAGGGCCGCCTTCTCGTCTTTCGGCGCCTGCGCGACGCGCTTGCCGTGGGCGTTCTGCGCGGCACGCAGCTCTTCGAAGGCGGTGATGGCGGCGCGGCGGTCGCGGTCGGCGGCGAGCGCGTCGTCTACGGAATCCGGCGACTCCCCGCGGGCGATCTGGGAGCGCTTCACGAGCTCGGGATCTTCACGCAGCAGAGTCAGGTCGATCACGCGTCCATCCTAGGGTCGGCGTCCGACATCGTCCTGTCGGCGCCGGGCGACGCGTCGAGCGGGAGACACGGAACGACGCACCGGGTCCACCCCGCGCATGAGCGCGCGGCATCCCCCGCGTCAACCCCGTCCTTTCACCCGGTCGCGGCAGGGATCGCGGTCCTATGGTGGATGCCATGGCCGCCCCTGACGAGCCGCGTGACGACGCGGAGTCCCCCGAACAGACCCCCGCCGACGCCCCCGAAGAGGTGAAGGCGGATGCCGCCGCAGCCGACGGTTCGAGCGAGCACTTCCACGCCGCACGCCTGGGCGACGATGTCGGCGACCGGCCTCGCAAGGACGCCCCCGACCCCAAAGAGGCGGCGGAGCCCGACGACGTCATCCATCAGCCCGAGGACGTCTCCCCCGACTCGTCGGAGGAGCTGCCCGGCAAGACGCAGCGCGTCGACGCCGAGGGCGACGAGGCGCCGATCGACGCGGAGGACACGCAGAAGAAGCGCGCCGCCCTCGTGTACAACCCCACGAAGGTCGAGCCCGAGACGCTGAGGGCGCGCGTCGCCGAACTGGCCGCCGGGGCCGACTGGGCCGAGCCCCTCTTCTACGAGACCACCGTCGACGACCTCGGCGACGACGCCACCCGCGCCGCCCTCGACGAGAAGGTGGATGCCGTGCTCGTGGCCGGCGGCGACGGCACCGTCCGCGCCGTGGCCGAGGCGCTGACGTCGACCGGGGTTCCGCTCACCATCGTGCCCAGCGGCACGGGCAACCTCCTCGCCCGCAACCTCAACCTTCCGCTGACCGACACCGACGCGATGATCCGCGCCACCTTCGAGGGTGACGTGCACGCCATCGACACCGGCATCGCGCGCATCCGTCGCGCCGACGGCGAGATCGAGGAGCACGGTTTCTCGGTCATGGCGGGCATGGGTCTGGACGCCGCCATGATCCAGAACACCCGGGACGACCTGAAGAAGCAGGTCGGCTGGGTCGCCTATGTCGATGGGGCCGCCCGGTCGCTCGTCGGTGCGAAGCCGTTCCGGGTGATGTACCAGCTGAACGGTCATCGCCTGCACTCGGCCAAGGTGCACAGCGTGCTGTTCGCGAACTGCGGCGCCCTGCAGGGCGGCGTGGCGCTCATCCCCGACGCCTCCATCGTCGACGGCCGCATCGACGTGGCCGTGCTGCAGCCGACGGGCGTGCTCGGGTGGCTGGGCGTCTGGCGGAGCATCGTGTGGGACAACTCCGTGCTGCGCAAGTTCCGCGCGGGCCGCCGCGTGCTCGAACGCCGTAAGGACACCTCCGTGCGCTACCTGCGCGGTACGGGCATCGAGCTGGCCACCGCCCCCGCACAGCCGATCGAGCTCGACGGCGACGAGTTCGGCGAGGCGACGCGCATCTACACGCGCATCGTCCCGGGCGGCCTCGCCATCGCGCTGCCGAAGGGTCACGACGTCTCGACCCTGTGACGCCGGCCGTGGCACGTGGGCGCCGCGCGGCCGGCGGCGAAGACGCACGCGATCGTCGAGACCGCACGCGGATGCGACGAACTGAATGCGTCTTCATCGAACGGGTACGTCCTCGACGTCGGGCCGGGCGCGCGCAGTGGCCGGGGCCGGCGCAGACCCGTGCACACCAGTGTCAAGCCCGCAGCACGGGATGCCGCGGTGGATAGCGTCGAGGGATGCCGTCGCCTTCGATCGTGTGGTTCCGTGACGACCTGCGCCTGACCGACAATCCGGCCCTTCGCGCGGCACTCGACCGCGACGAGCCGATCGTGGCGCTGTATCTGCTCGACGAGGAGTCCGACGGCGTGCGCCTCATCGGCGGGGCCGCGCGGTGGTGGCTGCACGGGTCACTGGCATCCCTCGGCGATCGCCTCGCCGAGCGTGGCGCTTCGCTCGTGCTGCGGCGCGGCAAGGCGGCGGAGGTCGTGCCGGCCGTGGTCGAGGAGGTCGGTGCCGGCGCGGTGTTCTGGAACCGCCGTTACGGCGGCGTCGAGCGCGAGATCGACGCCGGCATCAAGGAGAAGCTGCGCGACGACGGAGTGACCGTCGCGTCGTTCGCCGCCAACCTGCTGTACGAGCCCTGGACGGTGCGGACGCAGTCCGACAAGCCGTACGGCGTCTACAGTCCCTTCGCCCGCGCGGTGCAGAAGCTCCCCGCGCCGCGTCCCCCCATGCCCGAGGCGCGGAAGATCCCCGGCTTCGACGGCACGGTGGACGGCGATGACCTCGGCGCGTGGGATCTGCTGCCCACGAAGCCCGATTGGGCCGGCGGCCTGCGGGAGACCTGGGAGCCGGGCGAACCGGCGGCGAAGGCGCGGCTGAAGGAGTTCCTCGACGACGACCTCGGCGACTACTCGAAGTATCGCGACGAATTCGCGGGCGGGGCGACGTCGAACCTCTCGCCGCGCCTGCGCTGGGGCGAGCTGAGCCCCTACCAGGTGTGGCACGACACCGTCGAGCATCGCGGTTCGGGCGAGCACGCGAAGAGTGCGAGCGGGTTCCTCTCCGAGATCGTCTGGCGCGAGTTCGCCTGGCACGTGACCTACCACTCCCCCGACATCGCGACGGTGAACTGGCGGCGCAACTTCGACGACTTCCCCTGGCCGAAGCTGAACCGCGCGCACCTCGAGACCTGGCAGAAGGGTGAGACCGGCGTCGCCGTCGTGGATGCCGGGATGCGCCAGCTCTGGCACACCGGCGTCATGCACAACCGCGTGCGCATGGTCACGGCATCCTTCCTCATCAAGAACCTGCTGATCGATTGGCGCCACGGCGAGCAGTGGTTCTGGGACTGCCTGGTCGACGCGGATGCCGCCAGCAATCCGTTCAACTGGCAGTGGGTCGCGGGATCCGGCGCGGACGCCGCCCCGTACTTCCGCGTCTTCAACCCGGAGACGCAGCGCAAGAAGTTCGACGCGCACGACCAGTACGTGCGCGAGTGGGCGCCGGAGTACCTCGGCGACGACCCGCCCCAGCCGATGGTCGACCTCGGCGAGACGCGCAAGCGCGCGCTCGACGCCTACGCGCACGTGCGCCACGGCGGCTGAGCGGAAATCCGATCCCGTCGGCAGGACGGGTGGCCCGAGGCGGACGCGGATGCCATGGCATCCGGTCACGCTCGCGGGAGCGGACGCGAGAGCCATGGCATCCGGGTACGACGAAGGGGCGCCACCTCGCAGTGACGCCCCTTCTGGAACGTTCGTCAGTTGACGCGCTGCTCGTCGGCGTCGTCCTCGTCGTCGTCGCCCGGGATGAAGACGTCGACCACGGTCACGTTGATCTCGGCGACCTTCATGCCGACCAGCTCGGTGATGGCCTGGTGCACGGCCGCGCGGACGTTCGAGGCCACGCGCTGCAGCTGCTCGGGGTAGTCGACCTGGATCGAGATGTCGGCGGCGACCTCGGTCTCGCCCACCTCGACGCTCACGCCCTGGGCGTGGTCTTTCGCGCCCACGGCCTGGCGGATGTTGCCGATGACGCGGGCGGCGCCGCCTCCGAGGGCGTGAACGCCGGGAACCTCGGCCGCGGCGATGCCGGCGACCTTGGCGACGACGGCGTCGACGATGACGGTCGAGCCGCCGTCCTTCGTGGCGGTGGTGGGGGTGGCGGTGGTGGTGTTCTCAGCCATGTTCGCTTCCTTCCGTCGTGCCGGGACCGTGCGTCCCGCGATGTCATAGGTAAGACGCGAGCAGCGCGGCTTTCGTCACGGATTTCTTCCTGAGAGGAACCTGAGATCGTCCGCCCCGGCCACGAGTCGACTCCGGCGCCCGCGCTCGACCGATCCGGCCGCAGGAATAGCGCGAGGCCGGCGGAGGTTGGATCGAAGGTGAACGACGCGATCCCCTCCCTCTCCGTTCTCGACCTCGTGCCCGTGCGCCACGGGCAGACCAGTGCCCAGGCGGTGAGCGCCGCCCTCGACCTCGTCGAGCGAGCCGACCGCCTCGGCTACACCCGCTACTGGTTCGCCGAGCACCACAACATGCCCGCCGTGGCATCCACCTCTCCCCCGGTGCTCATCGCCGCGGCCGCCGCGCGCACGAGCCGCATCCGCGTGGGCTCGGGCGGGGTCATGCTGCCGAACCACTCGCCGCTGATCGTCGCCGAGCAGTTCGCGGCGCTCGAGGCGATCGCGCCGGGCCGCATCGATCTCGGCATCGGCCGGGCTCCGGGCAGCGACCCGGTCATCACGCAGCTGCTGAACCGCTCGGGCACCACGAGCGACGTCTCACGCTTTCCCGACCACGTCACCGACATCATGGCGCTGACCTCGCCCGAGGGCGCGACCGTGCGTTTCACCTCCGGCACGGAGTACCAGGTGAAGGCGACCCCCTCGGCATCCGGGATGCCGCAGGTCTGGCTGCTCGGATCGAGCGACTACTCCGCGCAGCTCGCCGCGAGCTTCGGTCTGCCGTACGTGTTCGCGAACCACTTCGCCGGCGAAGGGCTGGAGCACGCGCTGCGGCTGTACCGCGACCAGTTCGTGCCGAACGAGTCGGGCGAGGGTCCGCGCACGTTCGTCACCGCCAACGTCGTCGCCGCCCCCACCGCGGAGGAGGCCGAGGAGCGCGCTCTGCCGCAGCTGCGCATGATGGCCCGCCTGCGCACGAACCGCCCGCTGACCCCGCTCGAGACGATCGAACAGGCCAAGGCCGACCCGTTCGACGCACTGGCCGAGTCGCTCATGGCCTCGACGCGCCAGAAGTGGTTCGTCGGCACCGGCGCCGATGTGCAGGGCCAGCTCTCCGCCTTCGCCGCGCAGCACGGCGTCGACGAGATCATGATGTCGCCGGTGGCGGGTGCCTACGACGGCGAAGGGTCGGAGGGGCGCGCGCAGACGCTGGAGCTCATCGCGGCGACGGCGGCTGTCGCGGCCTGACGCTCCGCGGGTCTCCCGGGCGCTTCGACGAGCTCAGGGACCTGAGATGCGAGGGGGCTGAGCCCGTCGAAGCCACCGGGCCCACCACGGGGTCCCGGGCCCTTCGACGGGCTCAGGGACCTGGGACGAGCGGGTCCCGGGACCTTCGACAGGCTCAGTGACCTCAGCTGGGGGGTCAGGCCTCGGGCTCGCCGCTCAGCAGCCCGCGAAGCCAGTCGCGGGCTTCGACGAACACGTCGTCGCTGTAGCGCTGCGGGTACCGCACGATCGCGCGGTCGGCGCGGGCGTAGGAGCCGAGGAAGATGACCTTCGGGCTGAATCGACGCAGCCCGAGCAGCGCGTCGGCCATGCGCTCGTCGTGCACGTGCCCGTCGGCGTCGATGACGAAGCGGTACCGGCCGAGGGCATCGCCGATGGGGCGGGATGCCAGCAGGCTCAGGTTGATGCCCCGCGTGGCGAACTGCTCGAGAAGCTCGAGCAGTGCACCGGGGTGGTCCTCGGGCAGCTCGACGATGAGCGAGGTCTTGTCGGCGCCCGTCGGAGGAGCAGGGGCGACGGTGCGGCTGACGAGCACGAAGCGCGTCACCGCGTTGGGGTTGTCGCCGATGTTCTCGGCGAGCACCTCGACCTCGTGGTGCGCGACGATTCCGGGCGCCGCGATCGCGGCATCCGCGGCGCTCGTCTTGTCGAGCACACCGAGCGCGCTGGCGACGTTGCTCTCCGCCGGCAGATGCGCGTGTGCGGGGAGGTTCTTGCTGAGCCAGCCGAGGCACTGCCCGTAGGCGACGGGGTGCGCGGCGACCAGCGAGACGCCGTCGAGACGGGTGCCCGGCCGGCCGACGAGCACGAAGTTCACCGGCACGAGGTACTCGCCGACGATGCGCAGCCCCGGCACGGTGGCCAGGGCGTCCTGCGCGGTGGAGACGCCGCCGTCGACAGAGTTCTCGATCGCGATCATCGCGGCATCCGACCGCCCCTCGACAACGTCGGCCAGCGCTTCGCCGACGTTGCGCACGGGCCGCCAGATCTGATCGCGAGCCTCGGGCACCTGCGCGAGCGCCGCCTCGGTGAACGTTCCGGCCGGCCCCAGGTAGCTGTAGGTACGGCGGGCGGGCGTGGAGTCTGTGTCGGGCAGCACGGCGTACAGCCTAGACCGCGGGGGTGCGGGCGCCCGCCGGAATGCGGCGGCGACGACCGATCCCCGACGAATCCGCAATGACGTGTGCGCATGTCGGAGGGAGCGGGCAGACTGGGCGCATGAGCAGCCGTGCAGGACAGCCCGCCGAGGCATCCGATCTCATCGACATCGACGAACTGATCGCCGCGTACTACGACCGCAAGCCGGATGCCGCGGTGCCCGAGCAGCGCGTGGCGTTCGGCACGAGCGGCCACCGGGGGTCGTCACTGAGTACGAGCTTCAATGAAGACCACATCCTCGCCACCACGCAGGCGATCGTCGACTACCGCGCGGCACAGGGCATCACGGGCCCGCTCTTCCTCGGACGCGACACCCACGGCCTGTCGCTGCCCGCCGAGCGCAGCGCCGTCGAGGTGCTGGTCGCCAACGGCATCGACGTGCGCGTCGACTCGCGTGACGCTTGGGTGCCCACCCCGGCGCTCAGTCACGCCATCCTGACGTACAACCGCGACCGTGCGGCCGACGACCCGGGCCGTGCCGACGGCATCGTCGTCACCCCCTCGCACAACCCTCCGCGCGACGGCGGCTTCAAGTACAACCCGCCGCACGGCGGCCCGGCCGACACCGACGCCACCGGCTGGATCGCCGACCGCGCGAACGAGCTCATCGCTGCGGGCCTGGCGGGCGTCCTGCGCACCCCCCACACCGAGATCGATCTCGAGAACCTCGGCCAGTACGACTTCCGCGACGCGTACGTGCGCGACCTGGCATCGATCATCGACGTGGATGCCATCAAGAGCGCCGGCGTCCGCATCGGCGCCGACCCCCTGGGTGGCGCGTCGGTGGAGTACTGGGCGCTCATCGCCGAGGTCTACGGCCTCGACCTCACGGTGGTGAACCCCGAGGTCGACCCGACGTGGAAGTTCATGACCCTCGACTGGGACGAGAAGATCCGCATGGATCCGTCGTCGCCGTCGGCCATGGCCTCACTCGTGGCCGCGCGCGCCGACTACGACGTCCTCACCGGCAACGACGCCGACGCCGACCGGCACGGCATCGTCACCCCCGACGCGGGGCTCATGAACCCCAACCACTACCTCGCCGTCGCGATCGACTACCTGTTCTCGCACCGCCCCGGCTGGCCGACCGACGCCGCCGTGGGCAAGACCCTCGTGTCGTCGATGATCATCGACCGCGTCGCCGCATCGCTCGGCAAGACGCTGCTCGAGGTCCCCGTCGGCTTCAAGTGGTTCGTGCCGGGCCTGCTCGACGGCTCCGTCGCCTTCGGCGGCGAGGAGTCGGCCGGGGCGTCGTTCCTGCGGAAGGACGGAACGGTCTGGACGACCGACAAAGACGGCATCCTGCTCTGCCTGCTCGCCGCCGAGATCCTCGCCGTCACCGGCAAGACGCCCTCGCAGCGCTACGCCGAGCTCGAGGCCGAGTTCGGCGCCTCGGCGTACCAGCGCGTCGACGCTGCGGCCACGCCCGCGCAGAAGGCGGCGCTGTCGAAGCTGTCTCCGGATGCCGTGACCGCCACCGAGCTCGCCGGCGAGCCCATCACCGCGAAGCTGTCGCACGCGCCCGGCAACGGCGCGGCGATCGGCGGCCTCAAGGTGCAGACCGAGTCGGCGTGGTTCGCCGCCCGCCCCTCCGGCACGGAGGACGTCTACAAGCTGTACGCCGAGTCGCTCCGCGGCGAGGACCACCTGCGCGCGGTGCAGGAAGAGGCACGGGCCGTGGTCTCGGCCGCGCTCGGCCAGGCCTGACCCGCGCGGTTCGAAAGCGGCGTCGCCCTTCGGGGCGGCGCCGCTTTCGGGTGTGTGGGCGCGGCGGCGGGGCCGGGGCGGGGGGCGGTGCGGGGCCGGGGCGGTGCGGGACGGGGCGGGGCGGGTGCGGGACGGGGTCGGGGTCGGTGCGGGGTCGGGTGCGGGTGCGGGGTCGGGGTCGGTGCCGAACCGCTGCGAGAAACACCCTGGCGAGCGAGAAACGGCACCGCAAAGCGTGTCTCGCACGAAACAGCGTTTCTCGCGGGGAGGGCGACGGGATGCCGCGGCCCCGGCGCTCAGCGGAACGCCGGGGCTGCGGCATCCGGAATCCGAGGCCGCGGCCCGCGGTGATCGCCGCAGACCTCGCGATAAACGGCGCGGCAAGGCAGAAACGGCACCACAAGGCGTGTCTCGCACGAAACGGCGTTTCTCGCGGAGAGGGCGACGGGATGCCGCGGCCCCGGCGCGCGCGGTTCCCGCCGACAAACGGCGCGGCGAGGCAGAAACGGCACCGCAAGGCGTGTCTCGCACGAAACGGCGTTTCTCGCGGGGAGGGCGACGGGATGCCGCGGCCCCGGCGCTCAGCGGAACGCCGGGGCTGCGGCATCCGGAATCCGAGGCCGCGGCCCGCGGTGATCGCCGCAGACCTCGCGATAAACGGCGCGGCAAGGCAGAAACGGCACCACAAGGCGTGTCTCGCACGAAACGGCGTTTCTCGCGGAGAGGGCGACGGGATGCCGCGGCCCCGGCGCGCGCGGTTCCCGCCGACAAACGGCGCGGCGAGGCAGAAACGGCACCGCAAGGCGTGTCTCGGACGAAACGGCGTTTCTCGCGGGGAGGGCGACGGGATGCCACGGCCTGGCACGCTCGCCACAGCGCTCGCGGGCAGGGCGAACGGACGGCGATCGCCACAGCGCTCGCGGGCAGGGCGACGGGATACCGCGGCCCCGACGCTCCGGAGAACGTCGGGGCCGTGGCATCCGGGATCCACGCCCGGACCGGAAGAACCGCGGGTCAGGCGGGGGCGAAGGTCTTCGCGTCGATGACGAAGCGGTAGCGCACGTCGCTGTTCAGCACGCGCTCGTACGCCTCGTTGATCTGGTCGGCCGAGATGAGCTCGGTCTCGGGCGCGATGCCCTTCTCGGCGCAGAAGTCGAGCATCTCCTGCGTCTCGCGGATGCCGCCGATCGACGAACCGGCGAACGAGCGACGGTTGGTGAACAGCGTGAAGACCTGGATGGGCAGCGGCTCCGGCGGGGCGCCGACGTTGACCATCGTGCCGTTCAGCGCCAGGAGCCCGAGATACTGCTTGAGCTCGAGCGGGGCGCTGACGGTGTTGATGATGAGGTCGAAGCTCTTCTGGAGCTTCTCGAAGGTCTCGTCGTCCTTCGTGGCGTAGTAGTGGTCGGCGCCCATCTTCAGGCCGTCGTCCTTCTTGCTGAGCGTCTGCGAGAGCACGGTGACCTCGGCGCCCATGGCGTGGGCGATCTTGACGGCCATGTGGCCGAGACCGCCGAGGCCGACGACGGCGACCTTCTTGCCGGGGCCGGCGTTCCAGTGGTTCAGCGGCGAGTACGTCGTGATGCCGGCGCACAGCAGGGGCGCTGCCTTCTCGTAGGGGATCGACTCGGGAACGCGCAGCACGAAGTGCTCGTCGACGACGATCTTCTCGCTGTAGCCGCCCTGGGTGATCGTGCCGTCGACGTCCTTGCCGGCGTAGGTGCCGATGTTGCCCTTCTCGCAGTACTGCTCCTCGCCGGCCTTGCAGTTCTCGCATTCACGGCACGAGTTGACCATGCAGCCGACGCCGACCCGGTCGCCGACCTTGTGGCTGGTGACCTCGGAGCCGACCTCGGCGACCGTGCCGACGATCTCGTGACCGACGGTCAGGGGGTAGGGCACGTCGCCCCACTCGCCGCGGATGGTGTGGATGTCGGAGTGGCAGATGCCGGCGTAGGCGATGTCGATGAGGACGTCCTTCGGGCCGACGTCGCGGCGCTCGATGGTCGTGGGCTCGAGGGGTGAGGTCGCGGACGACGCCGCGTAGGCGTTGACGTGCATGGTTCTCCTCAGAGGGGGTCGATGCGGATGCATCCATCCTCCGTCAGCACCCACCGGCGGGGAGGACCCCTTGACGGATGCGGAAAGGGGCGGCGATCGGATCGCCGCCCCTTCCGTCACCGTCCTACTTGCAGGTGGCCGCCGGGATGACGGCCTGCGACGTCGCGGACGTGCCGTTCACGGTCGCCGTGATCGTGGCGGTGCCCGCCGCGATCGACGCCTGACGCGTGGTGAACGTCGCCGACACGCGCTTGCCCGGCTCGACGGCGCCGAGGCTCTTCACCCCGTAGGGGGTGTCGATGCGCACGTCGGCGCGGGTCGCTCCGTCGTTCTGCACCGTCGCCGCGACGATGACCTTGCCGGCCACGCAGCGCGAGGAGACGGTCGTCGACACCGTGACGGCCGGGACGCGCGTCACGGTCACCGTGTAGGCGCGCTCCGCACCGTTGGGGGCGGTCACCCGGACGGTGCCCACGCCGTTCGCGTCGGCCGGCTGAGTGATGCGGACGGTCGCGTTCTGGTCGACGGCCTGGGCGGCGAGCGTGGGCCAGGCGTCGCCCGTGACGGTCACGGCGTAATCGGTCTTGGCGGGGTCGAATCCGTCGACCGCCGTGGCACCCACGGTGAGGCGGGCGAGATCGGCGACACCGGCCGCCGACGGCGCCGATGCGAAGATCTCGACCTCCGAGACGACCATGTGGGTGGCCGAGCGCGCGTTCATCACGACGCGCACCTCGTCGGCGGCGACGCCTCCCAGCGACACCTCGACCTTGGGCGCACCCGTCGCCGGCGCCGGGACGGTCTGCAGGGCGCCCTGCATCCACGTTCCACCGGCGGTGCGGTAATCCACGCGCAGGGTGTCGGCCCAGCTCAGCGATCCACCGTCGCGGTAGAACTGCACCGCCACGCGCTGGACCGTCTCGGCGGTCGCGAGACCGTAGGTCAGGGTGTCCTGCGTGTTCTTCGTGCCCGAACGCCAGTTCGACCAGCCCTTGTCGGCGCTCTGACCGTTGATGGTGCGCTCGATCGGGTATCCGCTCTCGGTGTAGGTCGCCGACGGACGGCTCTGCGGGGCGACGTTGCGCTCGGTGGCGGCCGTCACTATGACCGTCAGCCGTGCGGGCAGCTTCTCGCCGCTGGGGCCGGTGGCGGTGCCGCTCACGGACACGGTGCCCGTCTGGGCGAAGGCCGCGTCGGTCAGGTCGCCCCAGGCCCACGTGACCGGCGTCGAGAAGCCGGCGCCGTCGGCACGGACCTCGGACTGCACGGTCTTGGGGGCGTTGGCCTTGACGCTCGAGAGCGCACTGCCCGCGGCGACCGTCATCGATGCGGGACGTGCCGCGGTGTACGCGCCGATCTCGACCGTGGCGGATGCCTCCACCGTCGCGCCGAAGATGTCGGTCCCGGTGCCGCGCACGGTGACCGTGCCGGCCTTCGAGAAGTCCTTGCCCTCGAGCTGCCAGGTCACGGGGACCGCGCGGGCCGTGTTGCCGGCGTAGCGCGCCGTCACCGTGGCGGGCAGGGTGGGTGCCGTGCCGACCGGCGTGCTGACAGAGACCGGGTCGACCCCGAGCACCGCAGTGCCCGACAGGCGCCACTGCTGGTTGCCGCCGCCGTTCGAGGTCCACAGGCCCACGCGGGCGTCGGCCTGCGTGCTCGCTCCGTTGACGTCGAGAACACGCTGGTCGCCGACGCTCAGCACCGAGAAGGTCTCACCGTCGGTGGTGGATGCCATCCACTGGAGGTTGCGATCCGCCGCTGCCGCTTCGGGATCCGAGTCGACGAGGGTCGTTCCGCCGCCCGTGACGGCGAGGTACTGCCCCGCGGCGTTCTCGAGGGTGAAGCGGTGACGGTTCGTGCCCTCGCCGCTCAGCGAACGCACCGTCCAGGTCTGCGTCTTGGCCGCGCTCGCGGTCGTCGCGGACGGACGGATCGCCAGCGACGAGCCGCCGTCGAGAACCAGGCCGCTCTGCACGCCCGTCAGCTGGATCGACTGCCCGTTGCGGAAGGCCGTGGCGGTGTCGGCGGCGCCCGAGACGCCGTCGATGACGAACGTCGTCACGGAGCGCGCGGGCACCGTGAGGGTCGCGGTCTTGGTGGCCGGGTTCACCGCGACGGCCGCGCCCTGCTTCAGCGCGTTGACGGTGGGGTTCTCGAGCGTCGACTGCGTCGTCACCACGGGAGTGACGGTCGCGCCCGCGGCCACGGAGCCGAAGCGGCTGAGGTCGATCTCGACGGTGCGGTCGGCGGTCTCGCTGTTGACGTGCACGATGGTCGCGCCGGTGCCGTCGGCGTCCGTCGCCGCCGTCGACTGCGTGTTGTTGGTCGCGATGAGGTGGTCGCCGGGCTCGATGTAGTGCGTGAAGTTGCGCACGGTGTTGAACTTCTCGTTCGTCAGCACCTTGCACGACGGGTCGGCGTCGCCGTCTTTGATGCGGCGCTCGGACTTGCCCTCGGCGTTGCAGTCGAAGTCGATGAAGACGCTGCCCCAGTTGAGCTGCTCGACCTTCTCCATGTTGTAGAGGTCTTCCACCGGCTGCCAGAACACCCACGCGTCGGGCTCGAGCTCGCGCAGATCGGCCTGGATGTGCTCGGCCATCCCCAGTCCGTTGCCGATGTCGACCGGGTTGAAGCCCTTGCCGGGGGTCCAGTTGCCCTCGACCTCGCTCATCCACAGCGGCTTGTCGGCCGCCTTGGCGATGTCGCGGACGATCGGGCGGCCCTGAACGCCGTAGGTGTGCACGTTCAGCTGGTCGACGGCGGCCTTGGCCTCGGGTGACCAGGCGTTCCAGTTGGTCTGGAAGATCCCGGGGTTCGTCTCGTCCATGGCCGAGATCACGGCGTCGGTCGTGGTGTCGGGGTCGGCCAGGCGCGCGGCGAGCGCCTTGATCATCTCGTCCTGACGCTGGGGCCCGATGTGCGCGCCCTCCTGCCGGCTCTCGCTGGTCGGCCAGGTCGCCCCGGCCGGGATGCGGGTGGACCAGTAGTTCGTGTTCGGCTCGTTGAAGGGGTCGATGGTGTCGAACTGGATGCCGTGCTCTTTCTCGAGCTCGTCGACGACGGTGGTGAGGTATCCCGCGAACTTGTCCATGTCGGCGGTGGCGAGCTGCTCGCTGGTGGCGTTGTTGATGCCGCCCGAGACGTAGCCGCTCTGGGTGAGGAAGTAGGGCGGGGAGTTGCTGAACGCCTCCCAGTGCGTGATCTTGCCCTTGAGCGCGTCGATCCACCAGCGCTGGGCGGAGTCGGCGTCGAAGTCGTAGTGCGTCGGGTCGTCGGGGTTCCACGCGGCCTTGTAGCGCTCGCGGTCGGCGTAGGTCGAGGTGATCGCACCCTGCGCGTCGGTGGCGGGGAGGTTCGGGTTCCAGAAGCCGGGGACGGCACCGCCCGGGCGGAGGTACGACGGGACGTCGGTCGCGTTGCCGCCGCCGATGTTGTACCGGGCGATGTTGAGGTTCAGCCCGTCCTCGCCGAAGACGGCGTCGAACAGCTTCTGCCGCACGTCGGCGGGGTAGTTGCCGGTCGCGTTGGCGAACCAGACCAGGCTCGTCCCCCAGCCTTCGAACGGCGCCGACGCCGTCGCGGGGTTGGGCGTGACGCGGACCGGCGTCGTGGCGGCCTGACTCTCATCGGACGCCGTCACGGAGGCGGTTGCGGTGATGGCGCCGGCGGCCAACGCCACGGCGCACGTCATCGACAGCAGTCGAACTGACTTCATCGTCATTTCCGATCCGGCCGCTGCGGTGCGGCCTCATGTGGGGGTGTTTACGTCAACATGGACGCTCAGCAGGAGCTTAGACGACGCTGTTACCGCACACAAGGAGCCGTGGGTGCCGCGGGGCTCCGCTCCGGCGATCGTCGCGCAGACGAGATCCCCAGCATCAGCGCAGCCGGCCGATCGAGCGGACGACGAAGGCCGCGGCGCCGGGGCCGCCGCGCGGAAGCAGGGGCGGCCTGCAGGCGCCGAACGCGAGGGCGCCGGGCTCCCCGCCCGCGCTCGCCGACACGAGGGCGCACGTGCTCCCTGACATACGGGCGCCGGACGCAGGGGCGCATGTGTTCCCGGGCCCGCATGCGCCCTGTGACCGAGTCACCGGACCAGGCGGTCGCGTGCGAGCCGGCACCGCCCGTCCGCGACATGCGTCTCAGCGCGGGCCGGAGCTGGCCCGCACCACGAGCGAGGTGGGCACGAGCGTGCGCTCGTGGTCGTCTCCGGTGCCCTCGATATCGGCGATGAGGGCCTTCATCGCCTCGGCGCCGACGCGCTCGAACCGCTGGCGCACCGTGGTGAGCGGGGGCCAGAAGTTCGCCGCTTCGGGCATGTCGTCGAAGCCGACGACGCTCACCTCCCCGGGCACGCGACGCCCGGCCTCGTGGAGGGCGCGGATGACGCCGAGCGCCATCTGATCGTTGGCGGCGAAGACCGCGGTCACCTCGGGGCGCACCGCGAGCGCCGCGCCGATGCGGTGGCCGGAGTCGGCCGTCCAGTCGCCGATCTGCACCTCGGGCACGCGGCATCCGCGGTCTTCGAGGGCGGCCCGCCACGCGTTGTGCCGGCGCTCGGCGGCGAACGACTCCGGCGGTCCCGACACGTGCCACACCGTCTCGTGGCCGAGGTCGAGCAGGTGCTCGGTCGCGAGCCGCGCCCCCTGCGCCTGGTCGTTGTCGACGACGGCGTAGGGGTAGTCGGCACTGGAGTCGACCACCACCACGGGCAGGCCCGACGGGATCGCGAGCTCGTTCTCGCCCAGGCGATGGGTCTCGATGAGGATGACGATGCCGTCGACCGCGTGTTCGCGCAGGCGCATGAAGGCGCCCGAGACGTCGGACTGCGAGGCCGACTGCACCGTGATGAGGGTGATGGAGTAGCCGGATGCCGCGGCCATCGACGCCAGCGCGTCGAGGGTGCGGGTGTTGCCGTACGACCCGAGCGAGAACATGATCACGCCGATGCTGCGGAACCGCCCCGAACGCAGGGCCCGGGCGGCGCTGTTGGGCCGGTAGCCGAGGTGCGTCATGGCGTCGAGCACGCGGGCGCGTGTGTCGGGGTCGACGTTGCTGCGTCCGTTGGCGACGCGCGATACGGTCTGACCCGACACTCCGGCCGCCGCAGCGACGTCTGCCATGGACACTTCGCGTCGGCGCTTGCGCGTCGGGATCGCGGGCGACGCCGTCGTCGTCTCGCTCATGGATGCCCCCTCGGTGTTGACGTTGACACCCTAGCGGGGCCGGGTTATGTTTACGTCAACATCTCGGCCACCCGGACCGAATGCGCACCAACGAAGAGGCACTGGACGATGACGACCACCGCGGCACCCCCGCCCGCCCTGCGCACCCCCCGGCGCAAACGGCGTGCACGCATCGACGATCGCGGCTGGCTGTTCGTCGCCCCCTTCGCGATCGTGTTCGCCCTGGTGTTCCTCGCGCCGCTGGTGTACTCGATCTACCTCAGCCTCTTCCGCGAGCAGCTGATCGGCGGCAACGCGTTCGTCGGCCTCGACAACTACATCGCCGCCTTCGGCGACGAGAAGTTCTGGGACGGCCTCATCCGCGTCTCGGTCTTCCTCGTCGTGCAGGTGCCGATCATGCTGATCCTGGCCCTCGGCGCCGCCCTCGCCATCGACAGCGCACGACTGCACGCCTCGAGCTTCTACCGCATCGTCATCTTCCTCCCCTACGCCGTGCCGGCGGTCGTGGCGGTGCTGATGTGGGGCTACATCTACGGCGACCAGTTCGGCCTCGCCGGCAACGTCAACCAGCTGCTCGGTTCGGACGTGCTCCAGCCGTTCATCCCGCAGTGGATGCTGCTGTCGATCGGCAACATCGTCACCTGGCAGTTCGTCGGCTACAACATGCTGATCTTCTACTCGTCGCTCAAGACCATCCCGAGCGAGCTGTACGAAGCGGCATCCATCGACGGAGCGGGCGCGTGGCGCACGATCTTCTCGATCAAGATCCCGGCCGTGCGCGGCGCCGTCGTGATCGCCACGATCTTCTCGATCATCGGCAGCTTCCAGCTCTTCAACGAGCCGAACATCCTCAAGCCCCTGGCCCCGAACACGATCTCGACGTTCTACACGCCGAACATGTACGCCTACAACCTGTCGTTCGCGGGCCAGCAGTACAACTACGCCGCGACGATCGCCATCATCATGGGTCTGATCACCGCGATCATCGCTTACGTCGTGCAGCTGCGCGGCTCACGTCAGGAGGCGCGATGACCACCGCGACCGCACCCCGCACCGACACCGTCGCGGTGACCACCGACCGTTCGCGCTCGCGCCGTTCGTACGCCCGCACCTCGCCCACGCAGACTCGCCGCTCGGTGGTGCTGACCATCGTGATGAGCCTGTACCTCGTGTACACGCTGCTGCCGCTGGCGTGGCTGCTCATCAACGCCACCAAGACCCAGCCCGACCTGTTCTCGTCGTTCGGACTCTGGTTCGGCGACAGCTTCGCCCTCGGCGACAACATCGTGCAGACCTTCACCTATCGCGACGGCATCTTCCTGCGCTGGCTCGGCAACACCCTGCTCTACGTGGTGGTCGGCGCCGGCGGTGCGACCTTCCTCGCCACCCTCGCGGGGTACGGCCTGGCGAAGTACAACTTCCGCGGACGCAAGGCGGTCTTCGCCGTGATCCTCGGTGCGATCGCCGTGCCGGGCACCGCCCTCGCCGTGCCGACCTTCCTGCTGTTCAGCCAGCTGGGTCTGACGAACACCCCGTGGGCGATCATCATCCCCTCGCTCATCAGCCCGTTCGGTCTGTACCTGGTCTGGGTGTACGCCACCGACGCCGTTCCGACCGAGCTTCTGGAGGCTGCTCGCATGGACGGTGCGGGCGAGTTCCGCACGTTCTTCACCATCTCGATCCGCCTGCTCACGCCCGGCATCGTCACCGTGCTGCTGTTCGCGGTCGTGGCGACCTGGAACAACTACTTCCTGCCGCTCATCATGCTGAGCAACCCGGAGTGGTACCCGCTCACGGTCGGCCTCAACCAGTGGAACGCCCAGGCCGTCGGCGTCGGCGCACAGCCCATCTACAACCTCGTCATCACCGGTTCGCTGCTGTCGATCATCCCGATCGTCGCCGCGTTCCTCGTGCTGCAGCGCTTCTGGCAGTCCGGCCTGAGCGCGGGCAGCGTCAAGGGATGACAACCACGACTTCCCCCGATCGGGGCATCAGCCCCACCACCCGAAACACCCGGAGCGTCCTGCCCCGGTCTTCACAACCCACCCGCACCGGAGCGTTCCGCCCCGGAACTCACACAACGAAGTAGAGGAACCCGATGACACTCATGCGCAAGGGCACCGCCGTCCGGCGGACCGTCTTCGCCGTCGCCGCCGCCGCCCTGTCGGTCGGCGCGCTGACGGCGTGCTCCGGCGGCAACACCGGCGGCACCACCGGCGGCGGCTCCGCCGACGACATCGAGAAGGCCCTCGAGGCCGGCGGCGAGATCACGTACTGGTCGTGGACCCCCTCGGCCGAGGCCCAGGTCGCCGCGTTCCAGGCGAAGTACCCCAACGTCAAGGTCAACCTGGTCAACGCCGGCACCAACACCGAGGAGTACACCAAGCTCCAGAACGCGATCAAGGCCGGCTCGGGCGCCCCCGACGTCGTGCAGATCGAGTACTACGCCTTCCCGCAGTTCGCCCTGTCGGACTCGCTGCTCGACCTGGCTCCCTACGGCTTCGGCGACCTCGAGAGCGCGTACGCCAGCGGCCCGTGGGGCGCGGTCGACTTCGACGGCAAGATCTACGGCCTGCCGCAGGACTCGGGCCCCATGGCCCTGTTCTACAACAAGAGCGTCTTCGACCAGTACGGCATCGCCGTGCCGACCACGTGGGACGAGTACTACGCGGCCGCGCAGAAGCTGCACGCCGCCGACCCGACCAAGTACATCACCGCCGACACCGGCGACTCCGGCTTCACCACCAGCATGATCTGGCAGGCCGGCGGCACCCCGTTCAAGGCCGACGGCACCAACGTCACCATCGACCTGCAGGACGCGGGCTCGAAGAAGTTCGCCGAGAACTGGAACCGCCTCATCGAGGGCGACCTGCTCTCGTCGACGCCCAGCTGGAGCGACGAATGGTTCAAGGGCCTCGGTGACGGCTCGATCGCCTCGCTGGTCATCGGCGCCTGGATGCCCGGTGTGCTCGAGAGCTCGGTCGAAGACGGTGCGGGCAAGTGGGCCGTTGCCCCCATCCCCACGTACGACGGCACGCCCGCTACCGCCGAGAACGGCGGCGGCGGCCAGGCCGTGACCAAGCAGAGCAAGAACCCCGCCCTCGCGGCCGGCTTCCTCAAGTGGCTGAACAACGACGAGGAGAGCCTGGAGATCTTCGCCGAGTCGGGTGGCTTCCCCTCCACCACGGCTCAGCTGAGCGACCCCGCCTTCGTCGACAAGGAGTCGGAGTACTTCGGCGGCCAGCAGATCAACCAGGTGCTCACCGAGGCGTCGGGCGACGTCGTCAAGGGCTTCAGCTACCTGCCCTTCCAGGTCTACGCGAACAGCATCTACGGCGACACCGTGGGCCAGGCGTACTCCACCAAGGGCGACCTGAACGAGGGCCTGAAGGCCTGGCAGGAGCAGCTGGTCACGTACGGCAACGACCAGGGCTTCTCGGTCAACAAGTAATCGGCATCATCGGGGGGCGGGCCGCAGCGAACGCGAGCGGTCCGCCCCTTCCCTTTCCCTCCCGAGGAGAGTCATGACCACCCCCACCCGCATCACCGTCGACCGCACCGCGGTCGGTGCCGAGGTGCCGCGCCGCCTGTTCGGCTCGTTCGTCGAGCACATGGGCCGCTGCGTGTACGACGGCATCCATTCCCCCGGGCACCCGAGTGCCGACGCCGCCGGTTTCCGCGCCGATGTGCTCGAGCTCGTGCGCGAGCTGGGCGCGACGGTCGTGCGCTACCCCGGCGGCAACTTCGTCTCCGGCTACCGCTGGGAGGACGGGGTCGGTCCGCGCGAAGAACGCCCGGTGCGCCTGGATGCCGCCTGGCACAGCACCGAGACCAACCAGGTGGGGCTGCACGAGTTCGCCGACTGGGCGGATGCCGCGGGCTTCGAGGTCATGGAGGCGGTCAACCTCGGCACGCGCGGCGTCGCCGAGGCCGCCGACCTGCTCGAGTACGCCAACCACCCCTCCGGCACGGCGCTCAGCGATCGTCGCCGCGCCAACGGCCGCGACGAGCCCTTCGGCATCCGGCTGTGGTGCCTCGGCAACGAGATGGACGGCCCGTGGCAGATCGGCCACAAGACCGCCGACGAGTACGGTCGCCTCGCCGCCGAGACCGCGCGCATGATGCGCTTCATCGACCCGCACGTCGAGCTCGTCGCAGCCGGCAGCTCGAACCACGAGATGCCCACGTTCGGCGACTGGGAGCGCACGGTGCTGCGGCACACCGCCGGACTCATCGACCACATCTCGGTGCACGCGTACTACGAGGAGGACCCGTCGGACCCGGCGAGCTTCCTCGCCAGCGGCGCCGCCCTCGACCGCTACATCGCCGACGTCGTCGACATCATCGACGAGACCGGCGCGACGACCCCGGACGGCGGCACGATCGGCATCAGCGTCGACGAGTGGAACGTCTGGAACCAGACGCGCTGGAACGAGGTCGACAAGCCGCGCGTCTTCACCGGCGACTGGCCGGTCGCTCCCCACCTGATCGAGGACGACTACACCGTCACCGACGCCGTCGTCGTCGGCTCGCTCCTGATCACCCTCATCCGCCGCTCCGACCGTGTGTCGATGGCCAACCTCGCCCAGCTGGTGAACGTGATCGCGCCGATCCGCACCGAGCCCGGCGGCGGGGCGGCCTGGCGCCAGAGCACGTTCCACCCCTTCGCCCTCACCGCGAAGGCGGCATCCGGTCGCGTGGTCGTCCCCCGGGTCGAGGGCGCCACGATCGACACGCCGCGTCACGGCGCGGTGGACGCCGTCGACACGGTCGCCACCGTCGACGGCGACGCCGTGTCGGTCTTCCTCGCGCACCGCGACCTCGACGCCGCCACCGAGGTCGAGCTCGATCTGGGCGCGGTCAAGAACGTCGAGGCCGTCGTCGTGACGATCCCCGAGGGCGGCGACCGCCACACCACCAACTCCGCCGACGCCGAGCCCGTCGCGCCGGCGCCGCTGGCCGTCGAGACCGGCGCCGACGGCATCCTCCGCTTCACCCTCCCCGCCCTCGCCTGGGTGCGCCTGACCGCGCGTCTCACCGCCTGACCCCCGAAAGACATCGTGACGACCTTCACCATCGGCGACACCGACTTCCTCCTCGACGGACGACCGCACCAGGTCATCTCCGGGACGCTGCACTACTTCCGCATCCACCCCGAGCACTGGGCCGATCGCATCCGCACGGCCAAGGACATGGGGCTCAACACCATCGAGACGTACGTCGCGTGGAACGCGCACGAGCCCGTGCGCGGCGAATGGGATGCCACCGGCTGGAACGACCTGGGCCGCTTCCTCGACCTGATCGCCGAGGAGGGACTGCACGCGATCGTGCGCCCCGGGCCCTACATCTGCGCGGAGTGGCACAACGGCGGCCTGCCGGTCTGGCTCACCTCGACGCCGGGAATCGGCATCCGTCGCTCCGAACCGCAGTTCATGGCGGCGGTGTCGGAGTACCTGCGCCGGGTGTACGAGATCGTCGCTCCCCGCCAGATCGACCGCGGCGGCAACGTCGTGCTCGTGCAGATCGAGAACGAGTACGGCGCGTACGGCTCCGACAAGGAGTACCTGAAGGAGCTCGTGCGCGTGACGAAGGAGGCCGGCATCACCGTGCCGCTGACCACCGTCGACCAGCCGATGCCGTGGATGCTCGAGGCGGGGAGCCTGCCCGAGCTGCACCTCACGGGCTCGTTCGGGTCGCGGTCCGAGGAGCGCCTGACGACGCTGCGCGAGCACCAGAGCACCGGGCCGCTCATGTGCAGCGAGTTCTGGGACGGCTGGTTCGACTGGTGGGGCAGCATCCACCACACCACCGACCCCGCGGCATCCGCCCACGACCTCGACGTGCTGCTCGCGGCCGGCGCCTCGGTGAACATCTACATGGTGCACGGTGGCACGAACTTCGGCACCACGAACGGCGCGAACGACAAGGGCCGGTTCGACCCGATCGTCACCTCCTACGACTACGACGCACCCATCGACGAGTGCGGTCACCCGACGGCGAAATACCACGCCTTCCGCGAGGTGATCGCGAAGTACGCCCCCGTGCGCGACCTCGAGCCCACTCCGCGACCCGCGGCCCCCGCCTTCGACGTCGCCCTGACCGGCGAGGGCGATTGGATGCCGGATGCCACGGTATCGGACGGCACCGAGAACCCGGCCACGTTCGAAGACCTCGGCCACCTCGGCGCCCTCGTGCGCTACGACGTCGACCTGCCCGCGTACGCCGGCCCCGCCGCCCTGGTGTTCGGCGAGGTGCGCGACCTGGCCTGGATCCACATCGACGGCACGCCCGTAGGGCGGCTGTCGCGCACGCTGCACGAGCGCGCGATCACGATCCCCGCGGGCTCGCGCCTGACGGTGCTCGTCGAAGACCAGGGCCGCGTCAACTACGCCGATCGGCTCGGCGAGGCGAAGGGTCTCATCGGCGCGGTGACCCTGAACGGCGAACCGCTCACCGGCTGGACGGCGACCCCCGTGGACTTGGCCACGGCCTCGGGCACGGGATCGACCGCGGTCGGCCGCGCCCTGCTGCGGGGCACCTTCACGCTCGACTCCGCCGTCGACCTGTTCCTCGACACCACGAGCTGGGGCAAGGGCTTCGCCTTCGTCAACGGCTTCTTCCTCGGCCGCTACTGGAACAACGTGCCGCAGAACACGCTCTACGTGCCCGGACCCGCCACGCGCGCGGGCGCGAACGAGATCGTGGTGCTCGAGCTCGAGCACGCGGTCGAGCCGGTCGCGCGCTTCGTCGCCGCCCCGTCGCTGGGGCAGCTCGAGGAGTAACCGGCGCGGGCGCGTGTCGGTGTCGTGCGGCGTGCGTCGAGCGCGGTGCGGCGTGCGGCGTGCGGCGTGCGGCGTGCGTCGAGAACAGGCCAATGTCACGAGAACAGGCCGTTCCCGCGTGGGACGGCCTGTTCTCATGGCATCCCCTGTTCTCGTGACGTCCCTGACGTCGGGCCGGGCAGCGTCGCGCGGGCGCGGCCGTGCGCCCTGCGCCGTGCGCCGAGAACAGGCCAATGTCACGAGAACAGGCCGTTCCCGCGTGGGACGGCCTGTTCTCATGGCATCCCCTGTTCTCGTGACGTCCCTGACGTCGGGCCGGGCAGCGTCGCGCGGGTCGAACAGAAGGTGTGGCGCACCTGGCGAGCGATACCGCACGCCGAGGCTGAGCTGCGCTGGCTCTGCATCCGCGCGGGCGGCGAGGCGCTCCCCCACGTCCCCGGACAGTTCGCGCGCCGCAGAGCGTCCGCGCCGTGGGGACCCGGATGCCGTAGCCTCCGCGAACGGCATCCACCGGCGCGAGTCGCCGGGAATTGTCGCTTCGAGGCCTGCCGAGGCGACAGTTTCTGGCGACTCACGCGGGTATTCGGGATCGTCGCTCCGTCGCGTGCGCCGGCTCCGCGGCATCCGGAATCGTCGTCCGCAGCGAGGGGCTGGCGAAGCGCGCCCGCCCGATGACGACGGCCGCGGCGACCATGAGCGCGGCCCCGAGCAGATAGGGCGCCGCGTGCGCGACGTGGGCGTACAGCAAGCCCGCAACCAGCGGCGCGACGGTGCCGACGGCGGCGTTGAGCGACTGCGCGGCGCCGGCGATCCAGCCCTGCTCGTCATCGCCCACGGCGTTGGAGAGGAGGCCGTCCATCGTGGCCTGGGCCGCGCCCTGTCCCGCGGCGAGCGTCAACGCGCCGACGATGAACAGCCACGGCTGCGCAAGCACGGAAGCGACCCCGGCGAGGGCGATCAGCCCGACGGCCTGGGTGACGATGCCGCTGAGCACGACGCCCCGCTCGCCGATACGCGGGAGCAGGAAGCCGAGCAGCACGCCCTGGATGGCGATGTCGATGATGCCGACGCACGCGGTGAGCAGGCCGATCGCGGTGGGATTCCACGAGATCGCGTCGAGCGCGAGCACGCTGAAGTTGTTGACGAAGAAGCCGAACGGCAGGCCGACGAGGATCAGACCGATCATGAGCCCGCGCAGTTCGGGGCGGCGGAATACACCGCGGAAAACCGCGAGCGGGTGCACAACCCGCAGGTCGAGCCGGGCGATGCGCTTCTCGGGCGCGAGGCTCTCGGGCAGCAGGAAGATGCTCAACACCGCGACCGTCAGGGCGAGACCGGCGGTGACGAACACGGGCAGGTCGACATCGATCGCGGCGAGTGATCCGCCGAGAGCTGGTCCGACCATGGTGCCGATGCCCGCGGTCGCCCCCAGAACGCCGAAGCGACGCGCGCGCTCGTCGGCCGGGGTGATGTCGGCGAGGTAGGCGAAGAGGGCGGGGAGGTCTCCGGCGGTGACACCCTGCACGATCCGGCCGAGCAACAGCACCCAGATCGCTCCGCCGACGCCGAAGAGCAAGAACCCGAGGGCGGCGCCGAATCCGGCGACGATGATGACCGGCCGTCGCCCGAAGCGGTCGGAGATGCGCCCCAGGAACGGCGCGACGAGGAACGCGCAGAGGGCGTTGACCGTCTCGAGGATGCCGACCCAGACAGCCAGGTCGGACGGGTTCGACACGTAGCGGAGCACGACGAAGGGAAGGACGGGGAGCACGACGGTCATGCCGGCGGTCGTCAGGGTCGTGATGACGACGAGCATGACCCAGGCGCGGCGGCCCGACTGAGAGGAGGGCAAAGGTGAAGTCACGCCGTAACTGTACTCGTACCACTTTCATAGTCAACATAGTTACTGAGTCAATCCGGTATCGTGGCGGACATGGGCGAGACGATCGGTCGGCGGGAACGCAAGAAGGCCGCCACCCGCAAGGCGATCTCCGATGCCGCGACCCTGCTTTTCATCGAGCGAGGTTTCGACGAGGTGAGCATCCGCGAGGTCGCCGAGGCCGCAGACGTGTCGCCCACGACCGTGTTCGCGCACTTCCCGCAGAAAGAGGCGCTGGTCTTCGACGAGGACGACGCGCAGCGCGACCTGCTCGTCGGCGCCGTGCGCGACCGCGCCCCGGGCACCTCGGTGTCGGAAGCCCTGCGAGAGCTCTACCGCCGCGAGCTCGTCGGCCTGGCGTTCGACCCGACGGGCGCGCATCGCCGGCAGTTCATGAAGCTGATCACCGACACCCCCGCCCTGCACGACTACGCCTCGCGCATGTGGCTCCGCCACGAGGACGCCCTGGCCCAGGCGATCGCCGAGACGACCGGGCAGAGCACACCGGATGCCGGGACCCGCGTCTACGCGCGCATGGTGCTGCAGCTGCAGATCCTGGCGTTCGAGCACGACGACGCCGCGGCGACCATCGAGGCCGGCTTCCGCATCCTCGAGCAGGGCTGGAAGAGCGGCTGATCGTGAGAGACGGTCTCGTCGCCGGCTGGACCTGCCAGCGCGACGTGCCGGCGCGACTGGACGGGCGGGCGATCAGGCTCGTACCCCCGCGTTGCAGGTGGGCGGCGCGCGGGGCGGGGGACGTCGTCGTCATGGTCTCGTTGCGGGTCGGAGGCGTCGGGAAGCGTCGGGAAGCGTCGGGAAGCAGAATCCCGCGAGACGGGCGGGTTGTCGTCATCGGCGCGCTGCGGTCACCATCGATCCGGCGGCGATCAGGTGTTCGGCCGCAGCAGGCGGCGTGCGAGGGATTCGGGGCGGGACCGGCCGTTCGGGGCGGATCGGCGCAGCAGCGTGCGCACCGGCGCAACGCGTAAGCGCGATTCGGGGCGGGATCCGGCGTGCGTACCGGCGCAGCGGCGTGCGCGCGGATTTGGGGCGGGATCGGCCGTTCGGGGCGGGAAAATCACGCCCCGAACGGCGGAATCCGCCCCAAACCGATGAGCGACGCCGGGAGCGGGCCTTCGCGAGCGTTCCGGAATCGCCGTGCGGTCAGTCCGCGACGCTGCTCGCGCGCACGACCAGCGACGTCGGAACCGTCTCGGCGACCGTCTCGCCCCCCTCGATCGCATCGACCAGTGCCGCGACGGCGCGAGCACCCAGGGCGTCGAAGTCCTGCCGGACGGTGGTGAGCGGGGGGCGGAACTCGGCGGCATCCACGATGTCGTCGAAACCGACCACGGCGACGTCTGCGGGAATGCGGCGCCCCGCCTCGGCAAAGGCGCGGAGGGCGCCGAGCGCCATCTGATCGTTCGCGACGAACACGGCGGTGGCGGCATCGAGGTCTGCGGCCGCGCGATGGCCGGATGACGAGGTCCAGTCGCCGCGGACCGGCTCGTGCGGTGCGACGCCGGCGTCGGCGAGCGCTTCTCGCCACCCGCGTTCGCGCTCGCGGGCCGCATACGATCGCGCGGGGCCGGCGACGTGGTGGACCGTCTCGTGGCCCTGCGCGAGCAGGTGCGCCGTGGCCACCCGCGCGCCGCCGGCGTGATCGGTCTGCACGATCGAGAAGCGCGCATCGGGCGGAGAATCGACCACCACGACGTGGAGGTCGGCGGGGGGCTCGACGTCGCGCGCGAGCTCGGTGGCCTCGTTGAGCACGACCGCGCCGTCGACGCCTTGCGAGCGCAGGCGCGCGAAGGCCTCGCGGATGCCGCGCTCCCCCACCGTGACGACCGCGAGAGCGTAGTCGCGCGCGGCCGCGGCTTCGGAGATGGCCTGCAGCATGCGCGAATTGCCGACGGAGGCGAGGGTCGACACGACCAGGCCGATGGTGGAGGTCTGGCCGGTGCGCAGGGCACGCGCGGCGCGGTGCATGCGATAGCCGAGGTCGGCCATCGCCTTCTCGACGCGCTGGCGGGTGGCGGGGTCGACCCGCGGACTGCCGTTGACCACGCGCGACACCGTCTGCGCCGAGACCCCGGCCCTCTCGGCAACGTGTGCCATCGATACGCGCATTCTCACTCCCATGTTGACGATATCACGCCCGAGTTGTAGCGTGTTATCGTGAACACGGACAGCCTCTCCGCGGTGCCGCTGGGCGCCGGCGTGGTCAAGCGCCCGACCCGCCTCGCCGACGGCCGCGAGCTCATCTACTTCGACGACCCGCAGACGACGCTCGGAGCCGATCGCGCGGTGGACGCGCGAACCCTCGACCCGCGGCCCGCCACCGCGACCATGCGACAGGACGTGCTGACGGGCGACTGGATCACCGTGGCATCCAATCGCCAGAACCGCGCGTTCCTGCCTCCCGCGCACCTCGACCCGCTGTCACCGCAGACGCCCACGAACCCCTCCGAGATCCCGTCGCTGTACGACGTCGCGGTCTTCGAGAACAAGTCGCCGTCGTTCGGCCCCGCCCTCGACATCGCGACCGGCGACGCCCCCGCCGCCGTCGACCCGCCCCAGAGCGACGACGACCTCGAGCACCTGGGCCTGGGCCGCACGCGCACCTCCGTCGGCCGCTGCGAGGTCGTGTGCTTCAGCCCCGCGCACGAGGGGTCGTTCGGCTCGCTCTCGCGCACCCGCGCCCGCACCGTCATCGAGGCGTGGGCCGACCGCACCGCGGCGCTGTCGGCTCTGCCCGGCATCCGGCAGGTCTTCCCCTTCGAGAACCGCGGGCAGGAGATCGGGGTCACCCTCCCCCACCCGCACGGCCAGATCTACGCCTACCCCTACGTCACCCCGCGAACGCACCGTCTGCTCGACACGATCTCGCGCAGCTCGGACGACCTCTTCGCACGGATCCTGGAGTTCGAGCAGGGCGGCGAGCGCGTCGTGCTGCGGGGCGAGCACTGGACGGCGTTCGTGCCGTTCGCGGCCCGCTGGCCTATCGAGGTGCACGTGCTGCCGCACCGTCACATCGCCGACCTCGCCGAGACCACGGATGCCGAGCGCGACGAGCTCGCACCCTTCTACCTGCGGCTGCTGCGCGGCATCGACGCGCTGTACGGCACCCCCACGCCCTACATCGCGGCGTGGCACCAGGCCCCCGTCGACCGCGGGCGCGACGCCGTGCGCCTCAACCTGCAGATCACTTCGCCGCGTCGCGCCGCCGACAAGCTGAAGTACCTCGCCGGATCCGAGGCCGCCATGGGCGCCTGGATCGGCGACGTGACCCCCGAGTCGCAGGCCGAACGTCTGCGCGCCGCCCTCGACACCGTTCCGGAGGTGACGGCATGACCGCCGTCGACAACGCCCGCACCCTGCTCGCCGGGCCCGCCGTGGGGGTGTGGTCGGCTCCCGGCCGCGCCAACCTCATCGGCGAGCACACCGACTACAACGAAGGATTCGTCTTCCCCTTCGCGATCGCACAGCGCACGGCCGCCGCCGTCGCCCTGCGTCACGACGACGTGATCCGCGTGCGCTCGACGTTCTCCCCCGACGCCGTGGAGGTCTCCCTCGGCGAGCTCGACGCACGCATCACCGCGGGCGGCCTCGACTGGGCCGGCTACCCGCTGGGTGTGGCATGGGCGCTTCTGCGGGAGGCTCCAAATGCCACCCCGCGCGGCGTCGACATCGCGCTGGCGTCGGACGTGCCGGTCGGCGCCGGACTGTCGTCGTCGGCCGCGATCGAGGGAGCCGTGGCATCCGCGCTCAACGACGTGTGGAACGCCGGCCTCGACAAGGTCGCGCTCGCCCGGGTCGGCCGCATCGCCGAGAACGACGCGGTCGGCGCGCCCACCGGGATCATGGATCAGATGGCCTCGATGCTCGGCGTCGCGGACGCGGCGACCTTCCTGGACTGCCGCACCCTCGAGACCCGCGCGGTGCCCCTCGGCTTCGCCGACGCGGGCCTGTCGATCCTCGTCACCGACACCCTCGTCGAGCACGCGCACTCCACCGGCGGATACCGCGAGCGCCGTGAGGCCTGCGAGCGCGGGGCCGCGGCCTTCGGCGTCGCCTCGCTGCGCGACCTCTCGGTCGACGACCTGCCGCGCGCCGAGCAGATCCTCGACGATGTCACCTTCCGCCGCGTGCGCCACGTCATCACCGAGAACCAGCGCGTGCTCGACACCGTGGCGGCCCTCGACGCCGACGGCCCGGCCGCGATCGGCGGGCTGCTCGTCGCCTCGCACGCCTCGATGCGCGATGACTTCGAGATCTCGGTGCCCGAGCTCGACCTGGCCGTCGAGACGACGCTCGCGTCGGGCGCGCTGGGCGCACGCATGACCGGCGGCGGCTTCGGCGGGGCGGCGATCGCGCTGATCCCCACCGGGCTCGTCCCGGCGGCGACCGAGGCGGTTCTCGCCGCCTTCGCGGCATCCGGATTCCGCGCGCCGAACGTGTTCACGGTGGTGCCGTCGGAGGGCGCGCGCCGCGACGCGTGACGTTGCGGCCCTGAGGGCCAGGGCGACACGACGCAGGAGATCCGGCGCCGAGCGATCCAGGCGCCGGCATCCGTCGCCGCCCGCGGAGCCCAACTCCTGCGTTGTGTCTCGATGAGTCGGGTGAGCCCCCGAGCGGGCGGTCATCGGCGAGCGGGCTCGCGGGCGCGACCGAATCTGGCGGCCCGCGCGACCGGGGCGGCAGGATGAGGGAATGGATGCCGCTCCCCTCGCCGTGACCTCGAAGGGCCGCGTGCGCGGCTTCCGGCGCGGAGACACCGCCGTGTTCCTCGGCATCCCGTTCGCTCAGGCACCCGTGGGGTCCCTGCGATTCGCCGCGCCGGCGCCGGTCGAGCCGTGGAAGGGCGAGCGCGACGCCTCCGCGTACGGCGCGACCGCCCAGCGGGGCGATGCCGGCATCACGCTCATCCCCGAGCCCAGCGTGCCGGGCGAGGCCACGCTGAACGTCAACGTCTTCGCACCGGCCGACGCGATCCGGGATTCCGCGTTGCCGGTGCTCGTGTGGATCCACGGCGGCGGTTACACCTCGGGCTCCCCCGCGAGCCGCTGGTACGACGGCGACGCGTTCGCCCGCGACGGGGTCATCGTGGTCGTCATCTCCTACCGCATCGGCTTCGACGGGTTCGGGCTCATCGACGGCGCACCCGCCAACCGCGGCCTCCGCGACCAGATCGCCGCGCTCGAATGGGTGCGCGACGAGATCCGCGCGTTCGGCGGCGACCCCGCGCGTGTGACCGTCGCGGGGCAGTCGGCGGGCGGCGGGTCGGTGCTCGCGTTGATGGCGAGCCCCGCGGCATCCGGGCTCTTCTCCGCTGCGATGGCCGTCTCGCCCGCGGTCGGCGCGGTCACGCACGAGGCCGCCGAGAACCTCGCCCGCCGCGTCGCCGCCCGCGCAGGGGTCGAGGCCGACCGGGAGGGCTTCGCATCCCTCGCCGAGGACCGTGTGCTCGCGGCGCAGAAGAGCGCCCTCACCCCGCGCCCCGTTCGGACGCTCTCGTCGCTGGCGACCCTGCTCGACGACGGGCTGCCGCTCGGGCCGGTCATCGACGGCGACGTGCTGCCGCGGCATCCGCTCGAAGCCCTGGCGGACGGAGCGTCGGCTGACATCCCGCTCGTGATCGGCTCGACCGACGACGAGTTCACGGGGCTCACAGCGCGCTTCGCCGGCGTGCTCCGCTTCGTGCCGGTGCCGTTGGCGCTGGCCGTGCTCGGCCTTCCGCGTTCGCGGCGGCGCGCCTACCTCGACCGCACCCGGCGTCGAGGAGCCGCGGCCGTGCTCGGCGGCTACGCCACCGACCGGGTGATCCGATCGACCGTGCTCGAGGCCGCCCGGGCGCGCGGGACGGCACCGACGTGGGTGTACCGCTTCGCGTGGGCCTCCCCCGTGCCCTCGATCGGCGTCGCCTGCCATTGCCTCGACGTGCCGTTCTGGTTCGACCACCTCGGCGCCGACGGGGTCACCGCGATCGCCGGCCCCACCCCTCCCGTCGACCTCGCCACGCGGATGCACGGCTGCGTGGTCGCGTTCGCGCGGGACGGTGATCCGGGCTGGCCGCAGTGGGAGGCCACGACACGGCGCGCGCGGGTGTTCGACGCCGTGGCATCCGCCCCCGTCGTCGAGTCCGACGCCTACGCCGACGTCGCACCGCTGGTCTGAGGGCGTGCTCGCGTCCGTGTCTTCGGGCCCGGCTGATGCGGTTGGCCCGGTTTGGGGCGGTTTTCGCCGTTCGGGGCGGAAAAATCACGCCCCGAACGGCGGAATCCGCCCCGAACCCAGCGAAGCCCCGCCGCCGCCGCACGTGGCCGGCCGAGGGCGGCAGCCCGCCCGTCGGACTTGACTGCGCCGGATTGGGGCGGCTTCCGCACTTCGGGGCGGAAAAATCACGCCCCGAACGGCGAAATCCGCCCCAAATCGCTGAACGCGCGTTCACCGGGGCGGGCGGCGACCCGGGGCGGGCGAAGCCCGCCGCACCGCACCGGAGGGTCAGTCCGCGAACGGCTCCAGGCGCTTGCGCATCACGGCCACGGCATCCGCGTTGTCGTCGATCAGCACGCTGTCCCTGCCCAGGGGGGCGGCGACCGCGCCGAGCGTGCCGCTGCCGGCGAACATGTCGAGCACGCGATCACCGGGGCGGCTGGACGCTTGCACCATGCGGCGCAGCACCCCCTCGGGCTTCTGCGTCGGGTAGCCGGTCTTCTCGCGGCCCGTGGTCGGAACGATCGTGTGCCACCAGACGTCGGTGGGCATCTTGCCGCGCGCGGCCTTCTCGGCGGTCACGAGGCCCGGGGCCATGTAGGGCTCGCGGTCGACGGCATCCGAATCGAAGAAGTACCGCTGCGGGTTCTTCACGTAGACCAGGATCGTCTCGTGCTTCGTGGGCCAGCGGCGCTTGGTCTTCGCGCCGTAGTCGTAGGCCCAGATCAGCTCGTTCAGGAATCGGTCGCGGCCGAACAGCGCGTCGCACATCACCTTGGCGTAGTGCACCTCGCGGTAGTCGAGGTGCAGGTACAGCGTGCCGTCGTCGGCGAGCAGGCGCCATGCCTCGATCAGTCGCGGCTCGAGGAAACCCCAATAGTCGTCGAACCGGTCGTCGTAGGTGCGCAGGTCGCCGCGCAGACGTGCATACTCGCGTCCGTGGAAGCCGCGCTGCACCACGGGAGGCGGGGGCGGCTCCTCGTCGGGGAACGTCAGCATGTTGGGGTCGTCGTCGACGGATGCCGCGGCCTCGGGCTCGTCGGCATCCGGGGTCGCGGCATCCGGGGTCTCGTCGATCTGCGGCGTGTAGGTCGCCGACTCGACGGCCTTGGAGCGCGTGCGCCCCGTGTTGAACGGCGGGTCGAGGTAGACGAGGGCGAAGGAGCCGTCGGCGTACGCGGGAGTGATCGCCAGATTGTCGGCGTGGTGGATCTCGACGCGGCCCGGCTGGGGAGCGTCGGGCAGGACCTCGACGCTCACGGAACGCGCTGCAGCCACGCGTCGGTGGCGAACTTCGTCTCGACGAGCGCCTCGGCCTCGGCGTACTCCTCGTCGGTGATGTGCCCGGGGGTCGCGCCGTACAGGGTCGTGAAGGTCTGGATGAACCGGTCGATCACCTGATCACGCGGAAGGCCGGTCTGGCTGCGCAGCGGGTCGACCCGCTTGGCCGCCGACACCGTGCCCTTGTCGCTCAGCTTCTCGCGGCCGATACGCAGCACCTCGGTGAGCACCTGGCCGTCCATGTCGTAGCTGAGGGTCGCGTGGTGCAGCACCCCGCCGTTGGCGAGGCGCTTCTGCGCGGCCCCGCCGATCTTGCCGTGCGGGCCGGCGATATCGTTGAGCGGCTGATACACCGCGTCGATGCCGAGCGATCTCAGCGCCTGCAGCACCCAGTCGTCGAGGAACGCGTAGGAGTCGGCGAAGGTCATCCCCGCGACGAGGGATGCCGGGACGTACAGCGAGTACGTCACGATCGAGTTCGCGGCCATGAGCATCGCTCCCCCGCCCGAGATGCGGCGCACGACGTCGAAGCCGTGCGCGGCCGCCCCCGCGGGGTCGACCTCGTTGCGCAGCGACTGGAACGAGCCGATGACGACGGCGCTTTCGTTCCACTCCCAGAGGCGCAGCGTGGGCTTGCGCAGCCCCGCCCCGACGCGGGTGGTCAGCACCTCGTCGAGCGCGAGGTTCATGCGGGGAGAGACGGGACGGTCGTGGACGACCTCCCACTCGAAATCGGCCCATCCGGGAGCGGTGACGAGGGCGCGGCGGATGGCCGTGGCGACCGACTCGGGCGTGAATCCGAGCAGCTGCGCCCCCTCGGGGAGCGCCGCACGGATGGCCGCGGCGATCGTCGGGACGTCGGACTCCACCGGCAGGCCGTTCACGGCGGCGTCGATGTCGTCGAGGGCGTCGTCGGGCTCGAGGAAGAAGTCACCGGCGAGGTGGAAGCCGTGGATGCGACCCTCGCGCTCTTCGAGGTCGACGACGACCAGCTTGCCCCCCGGGACTTTGTACTCGCCGTGCATGCGTCCAGCCTACGGCGGGCGGCCCGCGGGGGCTGCCGCCGAGATGTCAGCGCGGTGCCGTCTCGGCGATGGCGGGGCGCGCGCTCGGCGCGGACGCCGGAGCCGGTCCCCGGCGGTGGCGACGCTCGATCGCCTGGCCGGCGTACGACGCCCCGATGATGAGGGCGGCACCCGCGAGGCCGGGAAGCCCGACCGCCTCGCCCCCGATCGCGACGCCCACGGCGAGCGCCCACACCGGCTCGGTCCCCATGAGGATGCTCGCCCGCGTCGCCGACGTGCGCCGCACCGCCCACAGCTGCACGACGAAGGCGAAGACCGAGCACAGCAGTCCGAGGAAGAGCAGATTCGCCCATCCGGATGCCGTGAGCCGGGCCGCCGCAGCGGGCAGGTCGGCGCCGGCCACGGCCGACGACGTCACCGCGCACACGACGAGCTGCACGAGCACGACGGCGAGGGTGCTGTCGTGCCGCTCGCGAGTGAGGCGCGCACTGGCGGTGACGTGGACGGCGCGCACGACCGCGGCGGCGATGACGAGCGCGTCGCCGACGGTGGGGGTGCGCAGCCCGCCGTCCGAGACGAGCAGGGCCACGCCGACCACCGCCGCGACGGCGGCGACGAAGTACGAACGCGGCAGCCACGACCGCGCGGCGATGCTCTCGAGCACCGGGGTGAAGACGAGGGCGAGGCTGATCAGCAGCCCCGCGTTGGTCGCCGTCGTGAGGTGCACGCCCGCGGTCTCGAGGCCGATGACCGCCGCCTGCGAGCACCCGAGCAGTGCCGCGATCGCGAGGCCCCGGCCGCGCGGCATCCGTTCGCGCCGGATGAAGCACACGATCCCGAGCGCCGCCGCGGCGATGATGAAGCGCAGCGCCACGGCGGGGGCGACGCCCACCTCGCCGGTCAGTTCTTTCGCCGCGAGGAAGCTCGCGCCCCACACCACGGCCACGGCTATGAGCAGCAGGTCGACGACGATCTCGGGTACGCGACGGGTCATATCCCCACTGTCACCGCCCGGACGCGGAAGAACAACGCCCACTTCCTTCCGTATCCCGTAAGTTCGGACTTATGGATGCCGCCCACCTGCGCTTACTCCGAGAGCTCGGCGACCGCGGCAGCGTCGCCGCCGTCGCCGCGGCCCTGCACATCTCGGCATCCGCGGTCTCGCAGCAGCTCGCATCGCTCCAGGCGCGCGTTCCCGTGCCGCTCACCATGCGGCGCGGCCGCGTCCTCGCGCTGACCCCGGCCGGTGAGGCGCTGGCTGCGGCGGGAGCGCGCGTGGATGAAGCGCTCACCGCCGCGCGGGAGGCGGTGGGGGCATTCCTCGAGAGCGACGATCGGCCCGTGCGGGTGTCGGCGTTCCACAGTGCCGGGCTGGCATTGTTCGGTCCGCTCCTGCGCGCCCTCGACGGCACCCCGCCCCTGCACCTGACCGACGCCGATGTCGCTCACCACGCTTTCCCGGGTCTGACCGCCGACCACGACCTCGTCATCGCCCACCGCCTGGCGCACGATCCTCGGTGGCCGAGCGACCGCGTGGTCGCGACCGGGCTGCTCGAGGAGCCCCTCGACATCGCCCTGCCCGCGGGGCATCCCCTGGCATCCCGATCCCGCGTGCACGCCGCCGACCTCGCCGACGAGTCGTGGGTGTCGGTGCACGAGGGCTTTCCCCTCGCCGGCGTGCTCGACCACCTCGCCGCCCGCGTCGGACGGCCCCTGCGCATCGCGCACCGCATCAACGAGTTCTCGGTGACGGCGGAGGTGGTGCGCGCGGGCGGCGCGGTGGCCGTCATGCCGAGGACGACCACGACCTCGCTCGCCGCCGACGGAGTCGTGCTGCGCCCGCTCGCCGATGTGGACCTCGTGCGTCACGTCGACGTTCTCGCGCGACCCGACACCCTGGCCTACGCCGCGGTGCGACGCGTGTTGCGGACGCTGCGCACGGTGGCGGCGGAGGCGGCGGGCTGATCCCGCCCGCCGTGCCTCACCGGCAGGCGACCTCATAACCGTCGCCGTCGAAGACGACGCCGTAGCCGACGCCCGGGAACAAGCGCTGCCCCACGTCGGTGACGCTGCCCCACTCGCCGGGCGTTCCCCCGGCGACGGTGTCGATCACGATGCAGTCGGGCTCGGGGTTGGCGTTGCCGATCCAGTAGACCTCGTGGTCGCTGACGAGGTAGTTCATCAGCCCGATGTCGCTGACCACGCTCGCCCCGGCGGGGACCGCGGCGATCGCCGCCCGGGCGCTGGCCGCGCGCGGCGACGGCTCCCACGCGGCGGCCGTGACGAGCGAGAACAGCGGCAGGCCGGGCAACAGCACGATGGCCGCCGTCACCGCGATGGCGGGCGCCTGGCGTACGTAGGCCCGCATCCACGCCCAGCGGGATGAGCGTCCGCGTTCGATGGCATCCAGGAGTGCGACGAGCACGATCGGGATGAGCACCGCGCTGTAGTGCCACGTCGGCGCCCAGTAGCCGGTGTTCGTCGAGAGGAAGCGCCAGGCCAGGGTCGGCAGCAGCAGCAGCGCCAGCGGCGAGCGCAGCACGAGAACGGCGGACGAGGCGAGGATGAGCGCGAGGGTCTCACCCTTGGCCGGGTTGAAGAGGATCGCAGTGTCGGTCAGGACGCTGAGCGGATCGGCCTTGTCGGCGTAGGCCCATTCCCCACCCGGGTTGAGCGCCGGCAGCACGATCATCGTCGCGACGACGAACCACACCACACCCCACACCGCCAGCCCCGCACCCAGGCTCACGCCCGAGAGGCGTGCCAGCCCGCGCAGAACCGACGGCGCCGAGGCGGCGCCCGCGCGCGGTGCCACCCCGACGCGGCCGTGCTGCGCGACCGCGGAGACGTCTTCGTGCGGATGCCCCCGACGCTCACGCCACGCCAGCAGCATGATGACCAAGCCGAGCATGACGACCGTGAGCCCGAGGTCTTCCTTGACGAAGACGAGCGGCGCGCCCCACAGCGTCGCGACGCCCCAGCGGCGGTCGAGCACGGCGATCAGGCTGAGGGTGAGCAGGGGCACGGCGAGCGCGATCTCGTGGAACTGCGCGTCGGCGGCGTACTGCAGACCCCAGGCGAAGCCGAAGGCGAGGCCGAGCGCCACGCCGGCGATGGGGCCCAGGCGGGTCAGCGCCGCGCGCGTGAAGACGGCTGCCGAGAGCGCGAAGCAGGCGGCCTGGATGACGAGCAGCGTGAACGCCGACGGGAAGATCGCGTAGATCGGCGCGAGAACGGCCAGCAGCGGGTGGAAGTGGTCGCCGAGCAGGTTGTAGCCGTCGCCCTTGATGTCGACGATGGGCGGCTGCAGCGCCGCGTAGTGCGCGAGCAACTGAGTGAAGATGCCGAGATCCCACGAGCGGGCGGTGAAGTGGGCCCACTGCTGCGCGGCGAAGAGGACGTAGCCGACGAAGACGATCACGAAGACGGCGACCGGACCCGCCCAGTCGCGACGGCGACCCCAGACGCGGGAGGCGACCCCCGATGCCGGGCCGAGGGCGGTCGCACGCCGCGGGGCGACCGATGGGGCGTCGACCGGGTCGCCCGGGGCGGCGGGCGCGGACGTCTGAGTCATGCGAACATCTTCGCGTACCGGCCATCGTCAGACGAATGCCCGACAGCCGGGTGGGGAGAACAGCCTCAGCGGGAGGAGGCGTCCGCAACCGGCGACAGCGGGGCGCGAAGATCGACGGATGCCGAGGGGCGGACGCGCGCGGGAGCGGCCTCCCACGCCGGCTCGTCGTCGTCGAGATCGGATGCCGCATCGAGCGGCGCGGGCGGCGCGGAGCGCGGCACGGTGGGTGCCGATACGGCCGACTCGGACGCCTGCGCGGACGATGTGGGCGCGGCCGGCTCCGACGCCTGCGCGGCCGGCTCCTCCACCGACGGTGTGGACGGCGCTGCCGCCGCCGACGCGAGCGGCTCGCCGGGCGCCGACGCCTCGGGCGGGTTCGCGGCCGACGTCGCGGCCGGCGCGTCGGCATCCGGCGTAGCGGCCGACGGCCCAGCGGCCGCCGGCGCGGCGGCATCCGGCTCGGCGAGCAGTGCCTCGCGGATGATGCGGCGCGGGTCGTACTGCCGAGGATCGAGACGCTGCCAGTCGACGTCGGCCACCTCGGGCCCGAGCTCCTCGCGCACCCGCTCCTGAGCGGTGCGGGCCATGCGCCGCACCTGTTGAATGGTGCGGCGCAACGACTCCGCCGCGGCGGGCAGACGTTCGGGGCCGATGATCATCACGGCGATGAGACCGATCAGAAGGATCTTCTCCATCGTCAGGCCGAAGGTCATGAGAGACCCTTGTGCACTGACGCGGCGTCGTGCGGGCGCACGTGTCGGATCAGCGAGACGACGGCGGATCGACCGCGACGGCGTCGCTGCGCGCGTCGGTCGACGGCGCGGCCGAGGCGCGCGCGTCGGCGGCATCCTCGTCTTTCATCGCCTTGATCTCACCGCGGAAGACGCGAGCCGATTTGCCGACGCTCTGCGCGAGGGCGGGGAGCTTGGCCGCGCCGAAGAGCAGCAGGATCACTGCCAGAACGATCAGCAGGTGCCATCCGGTCAGTCCATGGAGCATGAGGCCTCCTCGGCCGTGCCGGCGCCTTCGCCGGCCATCGGGAATCGGCGCGGGGAACGCACCGTCGGCGATGCTAGCCCGCGACGACAAAGATTCACAACCTCCGCGTCGCACGCACTTTTGTTGGTCGCCAGTCGCGCAACTTTTGATTGACCTATGGAAAAACATCGGTCAAGATGACCAGCGAGCGACATCGCCGATCATGCGAAGACGACTCACCCCCGGAGCTCGCCCGAGACCCGCCCGCAGAGGCGGTGATCGGCGACCCATCCGAACTCGACGAAGAGCGGAGGATCGCACCCGCGCGTGGCCGACAGCCACCGCATGAAGAGCCCGGGCCGTCACGAAACAGTCGTTGAGACCGACCGTGTGACGACCCGGTGAAAACAACTCGCACGCATTCACAGGAGCTGTATTCACGATGAACTCTACTTCTCGGCATCCGGCCAAGAGGTCCCGGTTGACGGCGGTCCTCGCGGCCACCGCGCTGGGCCTCGGCGCCTTCGCCGCGGCACCCTCGGCGGCCTTCGCCCACGAGGGACACGACCACGGGACCGACCCCGTCATCACCGATCCCGGTGGCGACCACGGCGACCCCACCGACCCCGGCACCCCCGACCCGGGCGACACCGGCGAAGACGGCGGCGCCCTCGACTGGAGCAACTACGAGCGCGTCCTGCTCACGAAGGACGTCGGCGAGCCGATCGACCTCGCGGTGCTCCCCGACAAGCGCGTCCTGCACACCGCCCGCAACGGCGACGTGCGTCTGACCGACCCGGCCACGGGCGTCACGCGCATCATCAACAAGCTCGACGTCTACGCGAACTCCGAGGACGGCCTCCAGACCGTCGCGATCGACCCCGACTTCGAGAACAACAAGTGGGTGTACCTCGTGTACTCGCCGCGCGACGCCGACGGCGACGGCGTGGCCGACACCCCCACCGGCAACGCACCGAACACCCTGCCCGCCGGGGCCGACGAGTCGTACTGGGACCGCTGGCTGGGCGTGAACCGCCTCGCCCGCTTCCAGTGGACCGGCGACCAGCTCGACCTCTCCTCCGAGCAGGTCATCCTCGACGTCGAGGTGCAGCGCGGGCAGTGCTGCCACGTGGGCGCCGACATCGGCTTCGACGGCGACGGCAACCTCTACCTCAGCACGGGCGACAACACCCCGGCATCCACTCCGGGAGCGAACGGCTTCGCACCCAACAACGACGCCCCCGGCTTCAACCCCGGCTTCGACGCACGACGCGGCGCCGGCAACACCAACGACCTGCGCGGCAAGATCCTGCGCATCCACGTCGAGGACGACGGCACGTACACGATCCCCGAGGGCAACCTCTTCGCCCCCGGCACCGAGCTCACCCGCCCGGAGATCTTCGTCATGGGCGTGCGCAACCCGTTCCGCATCGAGGTCGACATCGAGACCAACTCGCTGTCGTGGGGCGACTACGGCCCCGACGCGACGAAGGCCGTCGCCGAGACCGCGGGCCGCGGCCCCATGGGCCTGGTGGAGTGGGACGCCATCAGCCTCGACGAGCCGCAGAACGCCGGATGGCCCTACGTGCACGGCGACAACTTCGCCTACAACGACTGGGACTTCGCCACCGCCACCCCGGGTGCGTTCTTCGACCCGCAGAACCTCAAGAACGAGTCGCGCTGGAACACCGGTCTCGTCGACCTGCCCCCGGCGCAGCCGGCGACCCTCTGGTACGGCGACAACCCCGGCGACCAGCCGTGGGACGAGCTGGTGAACTTCGGCGCCGGCACCGGCCAGGGCCCGATGGGCGGACCGGTCTACCACTACGACGAGTCCAACCCCTCGACGACCAAGCTCCCCCGCCACTGGGACGGCAAGGCGTTCATGGGCGAGTTCTCGCAGGACTACATCGCCGCATTCACGCTCGACTGGGACGCTTTCGAGGTCACCGACATCGAGGACTTCCTGCCGAACGCGGCCCTGTCGGCCCTCGGGCAGCCCCCGCACGACAACCCGATGGACATGGAGATCGGGCCCGACGGCTCGATGTACGTGCTCGACTACGGTGACGGCTTCTTCCGCGCCAACCCGGATGCCGGTCTGTACCGCATCGATTACGTCGCGGGCAACAAGTCGCCCCAGGCGCGCTTCACCGCCACGCCCACCTCGTCGTCGCAGGCGCCCCTGACGGTGCAGTTCGACGCCGCGGCATCCACCGATCCCGACGGCGACGCCCTCACCTACGAGTGGGACTTCGACGGCAACGGCACCTTCGACGCCACCGGCGTCACCGCCTCGTACACCTACACGGAGCTCGGCAACTACACCGCGCGCCTGCGGGTGACCGACGCGGGCGGACGCTTCGGCCTGACCTCCCGCACCATCTCGGTGGGCAACCAGGCCCCCGAGGTGACCGTGGAGTTCCCCGGTAACGGCGCGTTCTTCGACTGGGGTCAGGCGATCCCGTTCAAGGTGACGACCCAGGATGCCGAGGACGGCACCGCCACCGACTGCGCCCGCGTGAGCTGGACCTACGGTCTCGGCCACGACGAGCACGCCCACCCCGAGGTCTCGGGCACCGGCTGCACCGGCGTCTTCCGCACCGACCCCAACTCGCCCGAGCACGGCCCCGGTGCCCTGCTCTACGGCGCCGTCGTGGTCACCTACACCGACCGCGGTGCCAACGGCCTCCCGGCCGCCACGGGTGAGGCGACCCTCCGCCTCAACCCGAAGGAGCAGCAGGCCGAGCACGCCATCCGCCGCCAGGGCGTGACGGTGTACGCCGACGAGGACGCCTCGGGCGGCAACGCCATCCGCGGCCTCGGCCAGGGCGACTACCTCGCCTTCGACCCGGTGAACTTCGCCGGTATCGACGGAGCGATCGTCCGGGCCACCGGTGCGGGCGAGGTCCAGCTGCGTTGGGGCGCCGCCGACGCCGAGCCCTTCGCCACGGCGAAGATCCCGGGCGGCAACGGCTGGAAGGACGTGGAGATCTCGTTCGACGCCCCCGAGGGCACCGGCGCGCTCTACGTCACCTCGGCCGACGAGCTCGCGGTCGACTCGCTGAAGATGGTCGGCGACGGCGTGGGCGACGTGACGCCTCCCACGGTGGCGCACACCCTCGCTCCGGCCACCCCCACGGGTGTGGGCGGCGTCTTCAACGAGCCCGTGCGCTTCTCGGTGCAGGCCGCCGACAACGGCACGCTCGCCAGCGTCCAGTACTCCCGCGACAACGGCGCGACCTGGACGAACCTCGCCGCGAACCAGCAGTACGGCGTGACGTTCGACCAGAACGGCACGTACGACCTCCGCTACCGCGCCACCGACACCGGCGGCAACGTGTCGGAGCTGGGTTCGGTGTCGTTCACGATCGACCTCGACGCCCCCAACGAGCCGACGGTCGACACGCGGACGATGGTCACGCTCGCCTCCCCGCGTGTCACCTACGGCGCCCCCGGCGACGTCACGGTGTCGGTGCGCGGCGAAGGCGGCGCCCCCTCGGGCGAGGTCGTGCTGACGGTCGGCGAGAACGAGATCGCCCGCGGAACCCTGGATGCCGACGGCAACGCCGTCATCGCCCTGCCCGCGGACCTGCCGGTCGGCACGCACACCCTGCGAGCCACCTACGGCGCCGACGAGACGTTCAAGACGTCGGCCGGTATCGCCCGCCTCACCGTGTCGCAGGCGCGTTCGACGACCACGGTCGCCGTGTCGCCCACGCCGGTCAAGCCAGCCGTGGCCGCCACCGCCACGGTCCAGGTGGCGTCGTCGACGGGCATCGTCCCGACCGGTGACGCCACGGTGACCATCCGCCGCAACAACGCGGTCGTCGCCACCCTCACCGGAACGCTCGGCGCAGACGGCACCGTCCAGGTGACCCTGCCCAAGCTCAGCACGGTGGGCGCCTACCAGGTGCAGGCCTCCTACAACGGATCCGCCGGCATCGCGAAGAGCAGCGGCAGCACCAGCCTGACCGTCCAGAAGTAACACCCCGGTGGGGGCCGCGATACGCGGCCCCCACCACCCCCCTCGGCCGTCCCGGCACCGGGGCGGACCCACCTCGAAGGAGAGTCATGAGTCACCACCACGACCACGCGCACCCCACGGTGCCGGATCGGCCCATGAGCCGGCGCACGCTGCTGAAGGCCCTGGCCGCCTCGTCGGTCGCCGTCGGCATCGGCGCCGCCGCCATGCCCGCCGCCGCATCGGCATCCACCGCCTTCGGTGCCCGTGCCGCCGCGGCCGCCCCGCCCGTCAGCGCCGGCAAGCGGCTCGTCCCCGTCAACCGCATCGGCATCCAGCTCTACACCGTGCGCGACAAGGTCAGCTCGCTGGGCTTCCGCGCGGTGTTCGAGGAGCTCGCCCGCATCGGCTACTCGGAGGTCGAGTTCGCCGGGTACACGCAGGGCAACGTCGGCGCGATCACCCCGCAGCAGATCCGTCAGCTGCTCGACGACAACGGCCTGCGCGCGACGGGTGCCCACGTCAACCTGAACCCCAACAACATCGACCAGCAGCTCGAGATCGCCCACGTTCTCGGCATGCCGCACCTGGGCCAGGGCGGCCCCATCGCCGGCGGATACGGCGGCCCGCTCGCCAAGGACCCCTGGATGCAGGCCATCGGCACGTGGAACCAGATGGGCGAGAAGGGCCGTGCGGCGGGCATCAAGCTCTACCTGCACAACCACGCTCAGGAGTGGGGCTTCACGACCGACACGAAGGAGCGCGTCTACGACCTGTACTGGCAGCACCTGAACCCCGAGACGGTGTTCTTCGAGATGGACGTCTACTGGGCGCACGTCGGAAAGCACCTGTACCCGGGATTCGAGCCGATCGACTACATCAAGCGCGACCCGCGACGCTTTCCGATCCTGCACCTCAAGGACGGGAAGCTGAACCCGAACAGCGCCAACGGCTACGACATCGTCGAGTTCGGCGCCGGCAACATCGACTACACGGCGTTCCTCTCGCAGCTGCGCGACCGCGGCCAGCGCTTCGGAATGTTCGAGCAGGACAACGCCGCCACCGTGCCGGTCAACCCCGGCAACTCGCTGGCCAACGCCGACCGCAGCTACGAGAACATCGCAGCCCTGCGCGGCTGACCCTCGAGGAAGATCACATGAACAAGATCATCAAACTCACCACCGTCGGCCTCCTCGTCATCGGGGGCAGCGTCGTCGCCGTCCCCGCGTACGCGGCCGACCTGACCTGCACCGACGACCTGGGCAGCCAGACCGTCTCGGGCAACCTCCTCGTCCCCGGCGGCGCGGACTGCGTCCTGGGCGGCGCGACCGTCGAGGGCGACATCATCGTGGAGGAGGGCGGATGGCTGGATGCCACCTCCGTCACCGTCACGGGCGATGTCATCGCCACCGACGCGTACGGCGTCTCGCTCGACGGCACCAGCGTCGAGGGCGACATCAGCGCGTACTCGGCCGACACCACGGTGGGCTTCCTCTACGTCAACGACCTGCGGGTCGGAGGCTCGGTCGAAGCCGGCGGCATCGACGTCGAGGTCGTCGACAGCGCGATCACCGGCTCGCTGCTGACGCAGCAGGCCAACTACGTCGACGTCGTGCGCACCTCGGTGGGCGGCGACGTGTCGATCGACCGCTCCGGCTGGGGCGTGTCGATGACCGGTGCAGTCGTGCAGGGCGACGTGACCGTGAGCGGCAGCTCGCGCGACGTGCTCATCGGCGCCACCGCCGACGGCGGCAGCGACGCCTTCGCCAACACCATCGGCGGCGGCCTGTCACTCACGGGCAACTCGGCCAACCTGCGCGTGGCGAACACCACCGTGTACGGCGCCCTGGCGCTGGATGCGAACACCCCCGGCGCCATCTTCGGCGCGGGCGTGCGCGCGGGATCCACGACGGGCGACTACACCGGCGAGGCGCCGACCGCGCCGCCGACCGGTGACCAGTCGATCGCCGTCACCGTGCCGGCGCAGGGCTCGGGCGAGCTCACCTGGTCGATCGAGGGCACCTCGCGTCTCGTCGACCTCGGTGTCGCCGAGCAGGAGCTCGACCACTTCCACGCCGAGGGCGAGATCATCCCGATCCGCATCCAGGACACCCGCGCCGGCAACCCCGGATGGTCGCTGACCGCCCAGGTGTCGGACTTCACCGCCGGTGGCGAGCAGGTGTCGAGCAAGTACCTCGGCTGGACGCCCGAAGTGCTCGAGAACGCGGGCGACGCCATCGCCGGCGCTCCCGTGCCCTCGGGCTTCGACGAGGGCGAGGGCCTGTCGGTCGCTCGCACGCTCGCCTCGGCGAACGAGGGCCACGCGCGCGGCAGCTCCCTCGTGGGCGCCGACCTGGATCTCAAGCTCCCGCTCGAGACCCCCCGCGGCACCTACACCGCGACCGTGACGCTGACCGCCCTCAGCTGATCCCTCCGTCGGGGTCGCGCTCGCCTCGAGCGCGGCCCCGGCGGACACCCTTGGCCAGGGCCCGCTCTTCCACGAGCTCGGCCCCGGCGAGAACCCTCCGAACGAAAGCCACGCCCATGTCCCAGGCGACCACCCTTCCCCGTCTTCTCCTCTCCGTCTCCGCAGCCCTCGCTCTGGTGCTGGGCACCCCCGTCGCCGCGTCCGCGGCCGCCGCTCCCTCCGCCGCGCTCGCGGCCGCCGCCCCCTCCGCCGCGCTCGCGGCCGCGGCTCCCTCCGCCGCTCTTGCGGCCGCCGCCCCCTCCGCCGCGCTCGCGGCCGCCGCCCCCTCCGCCGACACCACGGTGACGTGGAGCGTCAAACCCGCCGACACCGCGCAAGGGCGCGACCGGCCCAACTACGCCTACGACCTGCCGCCGGGCGGCACGGTCGGCGATGCGCTCTACGTCGCCAATCGGAGCCCCCAGCCGATCACGCTCACCGTGTACGCGGCCGACGGCTTCCTCACCGAAGACGGTGCCCTCGACATCCTCGCCGGGGGTGTGGCATCCACTGATCTCGGCAGCTGGGTCCAGATCGAGACCGCCGAGCTCACCCTCGACAGCGGCGCCAGCGCCGAGGTGCCCTTCACCATCGCCGTACCCGCCGACGCCTCCCCGGGTGACTACGCCGCGGGCGTCGTGGCATCCATGCTCGTCACCGCCGACAACGGCACGATCACCGAGCGACGCCTCGGCTCGCGCGTGCACCTGCGGGTGCAGGGCGACCTCGCGCCCGCCCTGACCGTGAACGACGTCGCGGTCGACTACCACGGCACCGCCAACCCCGTCGAAGCGGGATCGGCGACCGTCACCTACACCCTCACCAACACCGGCAACACGCGCCTGGATCCCAACGTCGACGTCGCCCTCGGCGGTCCGTTCGGTCTGGCTCGCGTGAGCGCCGCCGACGACGCCCCCGAGCTGCTGCCGGGGAGCAGCCTGCAGCGCACGGTCGAGGTGGCATCGGTCGTTCCGCTGGGCCTGCTGGCGGCCGACGTGACGGCCACCTCGCAGGTCGTCTCGCGCACCCTCGCCGGTGCGGAGCCCTCGACGCTCGACCCGCTGGTGTCGGCCGGTTCGGCGGCCACGGCCGCGATGCCGTGGACCGCGCTGGCGATCCTCGCCGTGCTCGCCGCGTTCGTCGTCTGGCGCATCGTCGCCGCCCGCCGCCGCAAGGCCGCGCACGCCCGGGAGCTCGCCGCCGCGGTGGCCGCGGCGCGTGCCGAGGCCGCACCGGCGACCGACGCGGAGCCGGTGCCCGCGGGTGGCGTGATCACCGACTCCCCCGACACCGCGACGCGCGCTTCGCGCCGCGACCCCTGAGACCCGCTCGCGGCGCGGAGAGGGACACTCCGCGCCGCGAGCGACCCATCACGCCCGTCGTGCTGCGGCACGGCGGGCGTTTCGCGTGCTCGCGCGTCCATCCGCCGCTCCGCGCACAACTCCTGCAGACCGTCGCCGCAGCCGCCGCGAACCGGCCGCCCGCACCGAAACCGCAGGAGTCGTGCGCCCGTGGAGCGACACAGGCCCACCCTGGGACACAACGCAGGAGCACGGCGACCGACGCCGCCCCCAGCCGCAGGAAACCAGGCGCCCCGGCCCGCCGCGACGCGCACAACTCCTGCAAACCGTCCCACAACAGCCCGAAACGGCCGCCCGCACCGAAACCGCAGGAGTCGTGCGCCCGTGGAGCGACACAGGCCCACCCTGGGACACAACGCAGGAGCACGGCGACCGACGCCGCCCCCAGCCGCAGGAATCCCGGCGCCCCGGCCCGCCGCTCCGCGCACAACTCCTGCAAACCGTCACCACAACAGCCCGAAACGGCCGCCGGCGCGAGAACCGCAGGAGCCCTGCACCCGGCACGGCGGCACAACCCCACCCGGGACACAACGCAGGAGCCCGGCGACCGACGCCGCCCTCAGCCGCAGGAAACCCGGCACCCCGGCCTGCCGCGACGCGCACAACTCCTGCAAACTGTCACCGCAGCCGCCGCTTGCCGGCCGACCGCGCCGGAGCCGCAGGAGTCGTGCGCCCGTGGAGCGCCACAGGCAAACCCGCACACAACGCAGGAGCCCGGCGACCGACGCCGCCCTCAGTCGCAGGAAACACGGCACCCCGGCCCGCCGCTCCGCGCACAACTCCTGCAAACCGTCACCACAGCAGCCCGAAACGGCCGACCGCACCCCATCCGCAGGAGCTGTGCGCCTCGCAGCGCGGCACAGCGCCACGGCCCCACACCGCACCGCAGGCGCCGCGCACGCCCACGGCGGCACGGCGGCACGGCCGCACGGCACGGCCGCACGGCACGGCGGCAACCACACCGCACCGCGTGGACAGCGAAAGCCGCACCCCGCGCGGCGGCCGGCGTCAGGCGCGCAGGAACGCGGCGTTCAGCGACTCGGGCGCGAGCGCGTGCTCGACGGCCAGCATGCTCGCGCCGATGACGGCGGCGTTCTCGGCCGCAGCCGACTGCACGATCGACAGGTACTCGGTGGCCAGCGGCGTGGAACGCGTGTAGACGACCTCGCGCACTCCCGCGATCAGGTGCTCGCCGACGCGTGCCATCGACCCGCCGATGGCGATGACCGACGGGTTCATCAGGCTCACGCACGTCGTCAGCACCTCGCCGATGTCGCGGCCGGCCTGACGCACCGCCTGGATCGCGTCGATGTTGCCACGCTTGACGAGGTCGACCACGTCGGATCCGGTGTGCGCCTCGATCCCCTGCGCGCGCAGGGCGCGGGCGATGGCGGGACCGGATGCCAGGGCCTCGAGACATCCGCGGTTGCCGCACTGACAGGGGATGTCGGCGCCGCGCGCGACCTGCACGTGACCGATGTCGCCCGCGATGCCCTGGGCGCCGCGCTGCAGGTGCCCGTCGGAGATCAGGCCCGTGCCGATACCGGTGGCGACCTTGACGAACATGAAGTGCTCCACGGCCGGCCAGGCGACGCTGCGTTCGCCCAGCGCCATGATGTTGACGTCGTTGTCGACGAGCACGGGCGCGGGGATGTGCCGGTTGATCCAGCCGGGGATGTCGAAGCGGTCCCAGCCGGGCATGATCGGGGGGTTCACCGGCTGCCCGGTGGAGTGCTCGACGGGGCCGGGGACCCCGATGCCCATCGCCGCGACGTCGGAGACCGATCGTCCCGACTCGGTGAGCAGAGCGGATGCCGTCTCGACGAGCCACGTCAGAACGGGCTCGGGGCCGAGGGCGATGTCGATCTCGCCGTGACGCTCCGAGAGCACCTTGCCCGTCAGATCGGCGATGGCCACCGTGCCGTGGGAGGCGCCGAGGTCGACGGCGACGACGACCTTGGCGGCGGGGTTGATGGCGAACTGCGACGGCGGGCGTCCGCCGGTCGAGACGGCATCGGCGACGGGGGTGATGAGCCCCATGCGCATCAGCTCGTCGACGCGGACGGCGACGGTGGACCGGGCGAGCCCGGTCGACTTAGCCAGCTCCGCGCGCGTACGCGGGACCCCGTCTCGCAGCAGCTGGAACAACTGGCTCACGCCGTTGACCGACTGCACGGAATCTGTCGTCATCCTGTTCACGCCCTCAGTACACCATTAGTTGCCATGTGTTCGATCCACATGCCGAAGGCGGCTACGCACATTACGCAGCCGCCGACGGCACATGGTCTGTCAGCTCCGTCCGGGAGGGCGGGAGAAGCGCTGCTGAAGCAGCACCGCGACCACGATGATGACACCTTTTGCCACGGCCTGGACAGAAGACGAGAGATTGTTCTGAATGAAGACGTTGGTCAGCGTCGCGAAGATCAGCACGCCGAACACCGTGCCGGTGATCGTGCCGCGACCACCGATGAGCAGGGTCCCTCCTACGACGACCGCCGCGATGGCATCCAATTCGTAGAGCTGACCGTGCGTCGAGGTGCCCGCGGTGGTACGGCCGAGGATCATGACGGCGGCGATGCCGGCGCACAGTCCGGTGATGGCGTACAGCCACATGGTGTGGCGTCGCACGTCGATGCCGGCCAGGCGTGCGGCCTCGCGGTTGCCGCCGACGGCGACGGTGCGGCGGCCGAAGGTGGTGCGGTTCAGCAGCACCCAGCCGAAGGCCGCGACGATGGCGAAGATCCAGATGAGGATGTCGACGCCGAGGAAGTCGGAGTTCATGAAGGTGATGAAGCCGCGGTCCTGCACGACGAGCGTGCGGCGTTCGGCCAGGATCTCGGCGAGACCGCGCGCACCGACGAGCATCGCCAGGGTCGCCATGAACGCGACCACGTTGCCGTAGGCGATGACGATGCCGTTGATGAGACCCGCACCGATGCCGACGGCCAGCGCGATGAGGATCATCACGCTCCAGTGGAGGTTGTCGGCGAGGTCCTGCACGGCGGCGAGGGTGGCCACCACCGAGGCCAGACCCATGACGGAACCGACCGAGAGGTCGATGCCGCCGGCGATGATGACGAGCGTCATACCGATGCTGATCACACCGATGATCGAGGCCTGCCGCAGGATCACGAGCAGGTTGTCGACACTCGCGAACGAGGTGGGGGCGGTGACCGCGCCGACGATGACGATGACGAGCAACGCGACGACGAGGCCGATGTTGCGCCCGGCGGAGCCGGAGAGGAGGCGTCGCCAGGTCGGGGCGGGCGCGGGAGCGGCGACGGCCCCGGTCTCGGCGGGAGCCGTGCGCACACGGGTCGGGGTGGTCGGCTCGCTCACGCGGCGGATCCTTTCATGACGAGATCGAGCACGCCGTGCTCGTCGATCTGATGGGAGGGAAGGGTGCTCAGGATGCGGCCGTCGGCGACGACCAGGACGACGTCGGCGAGGCCGAGGACCTCCTCGATCTCGCTCGAGACCACCACGACGGCGTTGCCGGCGGCGGCGAGGTCGCGGATGAGGGCGTAGATCTCGGCGCGGGCGCCGACATCGACGCCGCGGGTCGGTTCGTCGAGCAGCAGCACGTTGGTGCCGTGCACGAGCCAACGGGCGAGCAGGATCTTCTGCTGGTTGCCGCCCGAGAGGGTGCGTGCGGGACGGTCGGGATCGGCCGGGCGCAGCTCGAACGCGTCGATCTGCTCGCGGGCGACCTTGCGGGCTGCGCGGTCGTCGAGGAAGCCGCCCCTGGCGAAGCGCTTCATCGAGGCGAGGGCGATGTTGATGAAGATGGGCTCGTCGAGCACCAGACCCTGGCTCTTGCGCTCCTCGGGTGAGAGGCCGATGCCGGCGTGGACGGCGGCGCGCACCGACCCGCGGGGCAGCGTCTTCTCGCGCACGCGCACGGTGCCGGCGCTCGCACGGCGGGCACCGTAGACGGTCTCGAGGATCTCGGAGCGTCCCGAGCCGACGAGACCGGCGAGTCCCACGACCTCACCCGCACGCACCGAGAACGACACGTCGCTGAAGACACCGTGGAGCGCCAGGTCCTGCACGTCGAGAACGACCGGGGCGTCGGATGCCACGGGCTCGCGCACGGGGAAGACGTTGGCGACCTCGCGACCGGTCATCAGACGGATGAGCTCGGCCTTGGGGGTGTCGGCGGCGGAGAGTCCGACCGCGGTGGTGCGGCCGTCCTTCAGCACGGTGATGCGGTCGCCGATCTCGCGGATCTCCTCGAGACGGTGGGTGATGTACACCACGGCGATGCCGGCGGCGGTGAGCTCGCGAACGACCGCGAACAGGTTCTTGACCTCTTCGGTGTCGAGGACGGCAGACGGCTCGTCCATGATGATGAGCTTGATGTCGTGCGACAGAGCGCGCGCCATGCTCACGATCTGCTTGTTGGCGGCACTCAGCGAACCGACCTCGGTGTGCGGTGACAGCGACGAGTGACCGAGACGACGAAGGAGCTCCCGCGTCTGGCGCGCGGCTTCGGCGCGGTTGGTGAAGCCGCCGCGAGCCAGTTCGTGCCCGAGGAAGATGTTCTCGGCGATGGTGAGGCCGTCGACGACATCGAGTTCCTGATACATGGTGGCGATGCCGAGGTCGATGGCGGCATCCGGGTCGGCGATCTCGACGTTCTCTCCGAGCCACACGATCTCGCCCTCGTCGGGGCGGTGCACGCCGGCGAGCGTCTTGATCAGCGTCGACTTTCCCGCACCGTTCTGGCCGAGGACGCAGTGCACCTCGCCCGCGACGATGTCGAGGTCGACGCCGCGCAGAGCTCGGACGCCGGCGAAGGACTTCGTCACACCTCGGACGCTGAGTAATGACGGCTGATGGTCAACTTTGATCACTCGGCGAACATAACACGCTCCCTCACCGTCGCGCGACACCCAATCCGGGGGAGGAGACCGGCCTCGCGGGCGCGCGAGCGCGGGCGCCCTTTTCGCTCCTTGCGAGCCGAACGCCCACTTATGCAGTGCAAAAAACAAAAGTTGACTGATTGACCAACACTTCTGCTAGCGTGAGGCCCGTCAGAGCGGACCCTTCCTTCCGGAAAACACCCGGGGCCGGGCTGACCCCAGCTGCATCACATTCAAGGAGGAAGCACATGCGCTCGAACTGGAAGTCGCGATCGCGACTCGTCCTGACCGGTATGGCGGTCGTCGCCTCGGTCGGTCTGCTGGCCGGCTGCACCGGCTCGAACAACGACGCCCAGAACGTCGTCGACCAGGGCACGTCCGCCGAAGAGAACGCCGCGGCCGGCGACACCGTCGTCATCGGCTTCTCCGGCCCCGCCGCCGACCACGGTTGGCTCGGCGCGATCAACTCCGGCGCGCTCGCCGCCGCCGCGAGCTTCTCGGACGTCGAACTGCGTCAGGCCGAGGGCACCAACGACGTCAACGCGCAGATCGCCGCCGTCGAGACCTTCATCAACGACGGCGTGGATGCCATCGTGCTGCTGCCGAGCGACGGCGCGGCCCTGACCGAAGTGGCCATCAAGGCGATGAACGCCGGCATCCCGGTCATCAACGTCGACCGCGAGTTCTCCAGCCCCTTCGCCGCCCGCTCCACCGTGCTCGGCGACAACTACGGCATGGGCGTCAGCGCCGGAACGTACATCTGCGAGCAGCTCGAGGGCAACAGCAGCGCCGTCGTCGCCGAGATCGCCGGCATCGACTCGCTGCCGCTCACGCAGGACCGCTCCGCCGGCTTCGCCGACGCGCTGTCGGACTGCGGCCTGAAGGTCGGTCCCCGCGTGGCCGCCGACTTCACCGTGCAGGGCGGCGAGGCCTCGACCTCGCAGCTGCTGTCGGCCAACCCGAAGATCGACGCCATCTGGAACCACGACGACGACCAGGGCATCGGTGTGCTGGCCGCCATCACGGCCGCCGGACGCGACGAGTTCATCATGGTCGGCGGCGCCGGCAGCCGGAACGCGATGGAGACCATCGAGGCCGGCGACAGCCCGCTTCAGGCCACGGTCATCTACCCGTCGACGCAGGCCGCCGACGGCATCGCGCTGGCGCGTCTCATCGCGCAGGGCAAGACCGCGGGCGACCTCATCACCCCGAGCGTCCCCAACCGCATCGTGCTCGACGCTCCCGTCGTCACGCGGGACAACGTCGCCGACTTCATCGATCTCGCCTTCGAGTCCTGATCCGGAACGGGGCGTCCGCCGACGAGGCGGGCGCCCCGTACCCCGTTCCCCCAGAGAAAGATCCCATCGTGACCCAGCCCCTTCGCATCGCCATGATCGGTGCGGGATTCATGGGCGCCGCGCACTCCCAGGGATGGCGCGTCGCACCCCGATTCTTCGACCTCCCCCGCTCCCCCGAGATGAGCGTCCTCGTGGGGCGCGACGCCACTCGCACGCAGCAGTGCGCCGACACCTGGGGCTGGGGCGAGAGCGCGACGGATTGGCGCGAGGTCGTCCAGCGTCCCGACGTCGACGTCGTCGACATCGTCACCCCCGGTGACACGCACGCCGAGATCGCCATCGCCGCCCTCGAGGCCGGCAAGCACGTGCTGTGCGAGAAGCCCCTGGCCAACACCGTCGACGAAGCGCGGCGCATGGCGGATGCCGCGGCGGCCGCCGCCGAGAACGGCATCCGGTCCATGGTGGGCTTCACCTACCGGCGCCTTCCCGCCACCACGTTCGCCCGCGATCTCATCGCCGCCGGCCGTCTCGGCGACATCCGCCAGGTGCGCGCGGAGTACCTCCAGGACTGGCTCAGCGACGCCGAGGCGCCCCTGACGTGGCGCCTGCAGAAAGACCGCGCCGGCTCCGGCGCCCTCGGCGACATCGGCGCGCACGCCGTCGACATCACCGAGTACATGACCGGTCAGCGCGTCACCCGCGTCGCGGGCGTACTCGAGACCATCGTCGCCGAACGCCCCGTGCTGGCGTCGTCGTCTGGCCTGTCGGGCTCGGCCGGAACCGAGCGCGGCGCGGTGACCGTCGACGATCTCGCCCTGTTCACCGGGCGCCTCGAGTCCGGCGCCCTCGCCTCGTTCGAGGCATCGCGCTTCCGCCTCGGCCGCAAGAACGGCCTGCGCGTCGAGATCGCCGGCTCCCTCGGCTCTCTCTCGTTCGACCTCGAGAGCCCGAACGAACTCCACCTCTACGACGCGACCCTGCCCGACACCGAACAGGGCTTCCGCCGCATCCTGGTGACCGAGCCCGGACACCCCTACGCCGGCGCCTGGTGGCCCACCGGCCACATGCTGGGCTACGAGCACGGCTTCTCGCACCAGGCGAAGGACTTCGTCGAGGCGATCGCCGCGGACGCCGACCCCAGGCCCTCGTTCGCCGACGGTCTGCACGTGCAGGAGGTGCTGGATGCCGTGGCGCGCAGCTCGGACGCCGAGGGCGCGTGGACGAGCGTCGAGGCACCGACGGCGCCCGTGGCGGCCGATCAGCTGCTCGCGGCATCCTGAATCCATCCCCTTCGAAAGGACGTCCGCGATGACGCGACCGATCACGCTGTTCACCGGCCAGTGGGCCGACCTGCCCTTCGAAGAGGTCGCGCGCCTCGCCGGGGAGTGGGGCTACGACGGCCTCGAGATCGCCTGCTGGGGCGATCACCTCGACCCGTGGCGCTGGGACGACGACGACTACGTGCAGGGCAAGCTCGACGTGCTCGAGCGCAACGGCCTGAAGGTCTGGACCATCTCCAACCACCTCAAGGGCCAGGCCGTCTGCGACGACCCCATCGACCAGCGGCACCGCGACATCGTGTCGGATCGGGTCTGGGGCGACGGCGACCCCGAGGGCGTGCGTCAGCGCGCCGCCGAGGAGCTGAAGAACACCGCGCGCCTGGCATCCAAGCTGGGGGTGAAGACCGTCACCGGCTTCACCGGATCGAGCATCTGGAAGTACGTCGCGATGTTCCCGCCCGCCAGCGAGCAGATGGTGGACGCCGGGTACCAGGACTTCGCCGATCGCTGGAACCCGATCCTCGACGTCTTCGACGAGGTCGGCGTGCGCTTCGCCCACGAGGTGCATCCGTCGGAGATCGCCTACGACTACTGGACGACGAAGCGCGCGCTCGAAGCGATCGGGCACCGCCAGGCGTTCGGGCTGAACTGGGACCCGTCGCACATGGTGTGGCAGGACATCGACCCGGTCGCCTTCCTGTGGGACTTCCAGGACAAGATCTTCCACGTGCACTGCAAAGACACGAAGAAGCGCCTCGGCAACGGCCGCAACGGCCGTCTGTCGTCGCACCTGCCCTGGGCCGACCCGCGCCGCGGCTGGGACTTCATCTCCACCGGGCACGGCGACGTGCCCTGGGAGGACGCCTTCCGCATGCTGAACGCGATCGGCTATGACGGCCCCCTCTCGGTCGAGTGGGAGGATGCCGGTATGGACCGTCTGGTCGGAGCGCCCGAGGCGCTCGGATTCGTGCGGAAGTTGTCGACGTACGAGCCCTCGGGCGCGGCGTTCGACGCGGCGTTCAGCACGCGCTGAACACCGGGGGGCTGCGGAAGCGAGCCACGGAAGGGTCGGGTGCGTCAGGCACCCGGCCCTTCTGTCTGCCCGGGGGTTGCGCGGGGTCTGCGCGGGGTGTGCCCGGGTTCTACGCGGGTTCTGCGCGGGTTCTGCCCTGTCTGCGCGCTGATCCTGACCTCGTTGCGCCCGGATCCCGCCCTGGTTCCGCACGACTCCTGCGGGTGCGGGCAGGAGCGGGTTCGGGAGGCTCCGACGTCAGCGATGTGCAGGAGTTGTGCACGCGGCCGGCGGCGCGAGCCCACGGGCGGTCCCCCGGCGACGCGGCGGCGCGGCGACGCGGGGGCGCGGCGGCGCGGGGGCGGTCCGGGGTCGGCGGGCGGCGGGCGGCGGGCGGCGGCGGCGGCGGGGCCCCCGGGGCGGTTCGCCGTCGCGGCGGTGTGTGCGGCGTCACCAGAACAGGGGATGCCACCAGAACAGGCCGTTCCGGCGAACATCGGCCTGTTTCCGTGGCATCCCCTGTTCTCGGCGCACGCGCAACGCGCGCCAGCCCAGCGAGCCAGGGCGCGGTGGGGCGGCCGACGGCGGCGGTCGGTAGTCGGTGGTCCACGGTCGGCGGGCGGCCGTCGGCGGGCGGCGGCGGACGCCTGCGAGACGGTTCGCGCCGTCGCCGCGCGGGAACGGCGTCACCAGAACAGGGGATGCCACCAGAACAGGCTGTTGTAGCCGAAATCGGCCTGTTTCCGTGGCATCCCCTGTTCTCGGCGCACGCGCAACGCGCGCCAGACGCCCAGAAGCGCCCAACGGCCAGCACACAGGATGCCGCGGGGTGGCGGCGGCGCACGCCTGCGAGACGGTTCACCGTCGCGGCGGTGTGTGCGGCGTCACCAGAACAGGGGATGCCACGAGAACAGGCCGTTGTGGCCGAAATCGGCCTGTTTCCGTGGCATCCCCTGTTCTCGGCGCACGCGCAACGCGCGCCAGACGCCCGGAAGCGCCCGGCGCCAGCGCCGGGCGATGCGCCCAACGGCCAGCACGCAGGATTCCGCGGGGTGGCGGCGGCGGACGCCTGCGAGGCGGTTCGCCCCGTCGCCGCGACGCAAACGCGTCACCAGAACAGGGGATGCCACGAGAACAGGCCGTTGTAGCCGAAATCGGCCTGTTTCCGTGGCATCCCCTGTTCTCGGCGCACGCGCCGCGCGCGCCAGACGCCCGGAATCGCCCGGCGCCTGCGCCCGGCCCGCACGGTGCGCGCCCGGCGCCCAACCCGCGCCGCGCGCGCCGGCGCCCCGCACCCCCGGCGCGCGGCGCCGCGCGCGCCGGCGCCCCGCACCCCCGGCGCGCGCCAGACGTCCAGCGCGCCCGGCGGGGCGTCAGGCGCCGAGCCCGCGCAGCACCAGGTCGCGCACTCCCGCCGCGGGCAGCGCCTCGACGTCGGGCAGCAGTCCGGAATCGCTCGTCACGACCATCGGCGCATCGTGGCGCGAGGTGGGCAGGCGGCCGTGGGTGCCGCGCACGCAGGTGGGGTCGAGCGGCACCGTGCTCATGGCGTAGCGCAGGCCCAGCTTCTTCTTCACGAGGTTGACGCCGGCTTTGGCCTTCGCGAGGCGGTCGGCGGGGTCGAAGAACAGCTCGGCGGGGTCGTACCCGGGCTTGCGGTGGATGTCGACGCCCCGGGCGTACTCGGGCGCGCGGTCGTCGTCGAGCCAGAAGTAGTAGGTGAACCACGCGCCCGGCTCGGCCACGACGACCAGATCGCCCGAACGCTCGTGGTCGAGCCCGTAGCGGGCCTGCGCCTCGCGGTCGAGCACCTCGTCGACGCCCTCGAGCCCCCGCAGCAGCGCGGCGACGCGCGCGAGGTCGGCGGCATCCGGAACGTAGACGTGGGCCACCTGATGGTCGGCGACGGCGAAGGCGCGCGAGGTCCACGGGTCGAGCTGCTCGCGGCCGTCTTGCACGTACACCTCGAGCAATCCCGCCCGCCGGAGCGCGCGGTTGACGTCGACGGGGCGCGAGGCCTGCTCGATGCCGTACTCCGACACCGCGACGACGGTGTAGCCGCGGTCGGCGGCGTCGTCGAGCAGCGGCGCGATGGTGTCGTCGAGCTCGCGGGCGGCGCGATCGGCCTCGGCGCCGTTCGGTCCGAAGCGCTGCAGGTCGTAGTCGAGGTGCGGCAGGTACGCCATCGCCAGGTCGGGCGCGGGTCCCCACCGTTCGGTGATGATGCCGCGGGTCGCCTCGGTCAGCCACGCGCTGCTTCGGATCGTCGCCGTCGGCCCCCAGTACTGGAACAGCGGGAACTCCCCCAGCGCGCCGACGAGCTGATCGTGCAGGGCCGCCGGGCGCACGTACGCGTCGGGGCTCTTGCGCCCGTCGGCGTGGTAGATCGGCCGGGGCGTCACGGTGACGTCGGTGGTCGCGCCCATCGCGAACCACCAGCCGAGGTTCGCCGTGCGCAGCTCGGGACGGGAGCGGCGGGCGGTCTCCCACACCTTCTCTCCCGCGACGAGCTTGTTGTGCTGGCGCCACAGCAGCGGGTCGCCGAGCCCGCGGAAGTACCAGCCGTTGCCGACGATGCCGTGCTCGCGGGGGGCGAGACCGGTGAGCATGGTCGACTGCACGCTGCACGTCACGGCGGGAAGGATCGTGTCGAGCCCCACCTGACCGCCGCGGCGACCGAGCGCGCTCAACCGCGGCATCGCCGCGAGCGCCCGCGGGGTGAGCCCCACGATGTCGAGGAGAAGGACCTTGCTCATGTGCGGCTCCCGCCGTCGATTCCGGATGCCGGAGACCCGGCGATGTCGCTCGCGTGCGGCGACCGCGCGGGAGCACCGGATGCGGCGACCCCGGCGAGCTCGCGGCCGCGCGCGGGCGCCGCCGCGGTGGCAGCCCCAACCGCGGGTGGGGGCACCGCCCCCGTGGCATCCCGATCCTCAGGCGCGGGCGCCGCCGGCGCGGCATCGCGGTCCTCGGGCGCGGGCACCGCCCCCGTGGCATCGCGGTCCTCGGGCGCGGGCACCGCCGGCACGGCATCCGGAGCCGAGTCGGTCAGCGCGTGCGGCAGATGCTCGCGCACCCAGCGGAGCTCGGCGGCGATGCCGTCCGCGAGGGTGTCGGGCTGCAGCGATGCGGGCAGCACCGACCACGTGTACGTCTCCACGTCGAGGTGCGCATCGGCCCCGCCGGGAGCGGCGAGCACCGCGTCGACGGCCGCGCGCAGCACCTCGGTCGTCGCGCGCAGCGGAGCCGCGGGCCGGGCGTGGAGCGGGATGTGCACGTGCACCCGCCACGCCTGATCGCCGGGCCACGGCTCGTCTGCGTCGAGCACCTCGGGCAGGTCGTCGGCGGTGTGCGTGCCGCCGGCGCTGCGCACCTGGTGCACGTAGCGCTCCTCGGCGAAGGGGCGCAGCGCGTCGAGGGCGCCGGGAGCTTCGGGGTCGGGCACCTCGAGCGCGACGGAGGCCTGCACCTTGACGACCCGCACGCCCGCGGCGGTCGCGGCCGCGACGACGGCGGCCGGATCGGCGAACGACACCGCGAGATGGCAGGTGTCGAGGCACAGCCCGAGCCGTCCGTCGGCGATGAGCGCCGGGCGCGCGCCGAGCCACGCCACCACGTCGGCGACGTCGTCGAGGATGCACCCCGGTTCGGGCTCGATCGCCACCCGCACGGTACGTCCGGTCTCGCGCTCGATGGCGGCGAGGCCCTCGACCAGGCGTCCGAGGTTCTGCTCCGCGGCGCGGGAGGCCGCGGCATCCCACCCCTCACGCCACCCCAGCGGCAGCGTCGAGATGCTGCCCTCGGCGCCCTCGGGCACCAGCGCTGCCAGCGCCCGTGCGCAGTCGAGCGTGTACGCGAGGCGCTCGGGCGTCGTCCAGTCGGGGCGGTAGACCGCGAGCTTGACGACGTCGTCGTGGAACCCGCGGTACGGGAAGGCGTTCACCGTGCGCAGCTCGAGAGCGTTGCGCTCGAGGGCGTCGGCGAGCACCGCGCGGGCCCGCCCGTCACCGGAGAGCGTGGATGCCACGCCCACCGGCATCCACAGTCCGACGCCGAGGCGGTCGAGGCCCGCGGCCCGCCGCACGGGGCCGGCGTGCTCGTCGAGCTGGCGGACGATGCCGGGGAGGTCTTCGGCGGGGTGGACGTTGGTGCAGTACGACAGCTCCACCCTCACGCCCCCTGGCGCGACGCCATGCCGCGCAGCACCGAGTTGCCCTCGAACAGGTCGGGACCCTGTTTCGCGGGGGCGAACCCCTCGATCGGGTCGGTGTTCACCCGACCGCTCTGCGCGTAGAAATAGCGGGGGTTGCGCCACAGGATGCGATCAACGTCGTCGTCGCTGAAGCCGGCGTCGAGCATGGCGAGGCCGGTCTTCGCGGTCTTCAGCGGGTCGGAACGACCCCAGTCGGCGGCGGAGTTGACGATCACGCGGTCGAGGCCGATGCGCTGCATGATCGCGACCACGCGCTGCTCGTCCATCTTGGTGTCGGGGTAGATCGAGAAGCCCATCCACGCTCCGCTGTCGGCGACGGCGTCGACGCACGTCTCGTTGAGGTGGTCGACGAGCACATGCTGCATCGGGATGCCGGACTCACGCACCACGTCGAGCGTGCGCTGCGTGCCGACGGCCTTGTCGCGGTGCGGGGTGTGCACGAGCACGGGCAGCGCGAACTCGATGCCGAGGGCGAGATGCTGGCGGAGGATCTCGTCCTCCTCCGGGGTCATCGAGTCGTAGCCGGTCTCACCGACCGCCACGACGCCGTCTTTGGCGAGGTAGTGCGGCAGTTCGGGCATGACCTCGCGGCAACGGGGATCGTTCGCCTCTTTCGGATTCAGCGCGATCGTGCAGTGATGACGGATGCCGAACTGCGCGGCGCGGAACCTCTCCCACCCGATCAGGGTGTCGAAGTAGTCGAGGAACGACCCGACGCTCGTGCGGGGCTGACCGAGCCAGAACGCCGGCTCGACGAGGGCGCGAACGCCGGCGTCGTACATGGCCTCGTAGTCGTCGGTGGTGCGCGCCGTCATGTGGATGTGGGGATCGAAGATGCGCATGTCAGGCCCTTTCACGAGCGCGGAGGAGGGTGAGATCGTCGGGCACCGTGCGTCCGGCGGCGCGGCGCTCCTCGGCGAAGCGCGCGGCCATCGCGGCGAGTTCGTCGTCGGCGCGCGCCTCGAGCCCCGCGACGACCGAGAGCGGGATGCCGAGAAACACGCACTTCAGCACGCCGTGGCGCCACGCATGGTCGTCGAGGTGCGCCGCGGCGAAGGAGCCGAGGGCTGCGGCGACGAGGCGGGTGTCGTTCGCGCGCAGGGCGTCGAGCACGAGGTCGAGCCCCGCATCACGCCAGGCCGGCGCCGGATCGGTGATCGCGTCGAGGCCGCGCAGCACGCCGCGGCGCTCGGCGTCGTCGCCGCGCCGGTAGAGCGCGACCGCCGCGGCCGGGTCGGCGCCGCCGTCGGCGAGCGCCGCGATGATGGCGGCCCGGGCGGCGTCGTCGGCGGTCGGCGCGAACGGTTCCGCGGTCAGCGGCTCGCGTCCGACCTCGCGTCCGGCCGCGGCGAACAGGCGCGCCGCGCCCGTGGCATCCCCTCGCACCTGCTCGACGGCCCGGGTGGTCCAGGGGTGCGGGCCCGCGCCGCGGGAGGAGATCGCGGGAGCGGAGGATGCCACGGCCCCGGCCGATCCTCCCGTCGCCGAATCCCCTCCCGCCGCCGGCGCCGCGGGGGCCCGGCCCGCCACCGGCACCGTCGCACCGGAAGCCGCACCGGAGCGCGCCGCGGCGGCGGTCAGCGCCGCCATGCTGGCGCGCGCGAGGGCCGGAGCCGCGTGCGCATGGCGGGGCAGCTCGACGGCGACGACGCCGCGGTAGTCGAGCTCGCGGAGCGTGGCGAGCGCGGCATCCAGGTCGAGCGCCCCCTCGCCGAAGGGGAGGTGCTCGTGGGCGTGCGGGAGCATGTCGTCGGCCTGCACGTTGCGCAGCAGCGCACCCGCTGCTCGCAACGCGCCCACGACACCGTCGGGTTCGACGACGACGCAGTGCCCGAGGTCGACGGTGATGCCGAGGTTCGCGGGGTGCCCGAGGCGGGCGCGCACGGCGAGGGCGTCGGCGACGGTCTCGACGACCATGCCGGGCTCGGGTTCGAGGGCGAGCGGAACGCCCGCCGCCGCTGCCACGGCGGTGAGTTCGAGCAGACGCTCATCGAGGAGCACGCGGGCGGCGTCGAGCGTCACATCGTCGGGGAGCACACCGCTCCACAGCGACACGCAGTCGGCGCCGAGGATCGCGGCGATCTCGATCGCGCGGCGAAGGAACACCATGCGCGGTTCGGCGTTGCGGTCGACCAGCGTCGGGCGGTGCTTGCGCACGGGGTCGAGCAGGTAGCGCGCTCCGGTCTCGACGACGACCCGCATCCGGCGTCGGCGCAGATCCGCCGACAGCGCCTCGGCCTGCGCGCGCCAGTCGGGTGCGAACGGGTCGAGGTGCGGGTGGCCGAGCGTGAGGGCGACGGCCGTGTACCCCTCGTCCTGCAGCACGTCGAGCGCGGACGGCAGGGGGTGATCGGTGAAGCCGTTGGTTCCGTAACCGATGCTCCAAGGCACCTCGTTCATGTGATGTCTCCTCTCGAGCGGCGGCGCCCGAGCAGGCGACCGGCGACCTCGACGCCGAGCAGGGCGAGGGTCGCGACCGGTGACCCGGCCCGGGCGGCAAGGGCCGACTGCAGCGGGACGACGGCGCGGATGCCGGCACGCGTGGCATCCCGTGAGTTCGATGCGCTCGCCTCGCCCGCCACGGCCAGGTACCCCGGAAGCACGGCCGCGAGATAGCGGGCGCCGCCCAGGGCCGCAGCCGCGCGGGCGCCGCCCAGGGCCGCAGCCGCGCGGGGCCCACCCAAGGCCGCAGCCGCGCGAGCACCCCCGAGGGCCGCAGCCGCGCGGGCCCCGCCGGGCCGACCCGACGCGCCACCCCCGCCGAGCAGACCGGATGCCGCGACGGCCACGCTCGCGGCGACGGCGGCGCCGCCCGTCACGCGGGTGGACCCGTCGACCTCGCCGCGCGAGACGGCGGTGACCGCGACGGTGTGCACGGCGACCGCGCTCGCGGGCAGCAGGGCGCCGCGCCACCCGGGGCCCGCCGCCCCCATCATCACGTCGAGGCCACGGCAGACCGCCATGACGACGGGTCCGGCGGCGGTCGGCTTGAAGACGAGGTCGTACGCCCAGAGCGCCCCCGCCAGCGCGAGCGACACCAGGCCCGAGGCGCGCCCGGCGGCGAACGCCGACCCGATGCCGAGAGCGGTGAGTCCCGCGCCGACGGCGAGCGCGCGCGAGCGCGTGATACGCCCCGACGGAATCGGGCGCTCCGGCCGCTCGAGCGCGTCGAGATCGGCATCCGCCCAGTCGTTCAGAGCCATTCCGGCGCTGTACAGGCACACCGACGACGCCGCGAGCGCACCGCCTCGCAGCGGGGAGTCGCCTCCGGAGCCGCGGGCGCTGAGCGCGCCGACCACGGCGTCGCCGAGCACGGTCAGCGACGCCGGAGCGCGGACGAGGTCGAGATAGTCCGCGACGCGCGTCACGGTGCGGCGACCCGCGCCGCGGCCACCGCGGCCGCCGTCTCGTGCACCCACGAGACGTACTGCGCGGTCTGCTCGCCGAAGCCGTGCACGTCGCTGCCCCAGGGGTCTTTGAAGAAGCAGCCGAGGGCGGGCACGACGCCGGCGTGACCGGCGCGGGTGGCCAGCGACAGGGAGCGCACGAGGTCGATCACCAGGGGCGCTGCCAGCGCGGAGTCGTACGCGCTCCACGTGGTCTGCAGGGTGACGCGGCTGCCGAGGAAGCCGGTGGCGCTGACGTGGTCCCACGCGGTCTTGACGTCGCCGAGGTCGGGCACGTTGTCGATGTGCAGGGGCGCGACGACGTCGTCGCCGACGAGGGCGTGCAGGCCGCGGTTCTTCGACACGAGCTTGGACCGCACTGCTTCGGGGTCGGCGAGCGTGGCGCCGTCGCCACCGCCGAGCAGGTTCGTACCGGCCCACGACTGCACCCGGAAGCCGCGCGCGGCGAACATGGGCGCGAGCACCGTGCGCAGCAGCGTCTCACCCGTCTTGCCGTCCTGTCCGGCGTAGGCGATTCCCGCGCGTTCGGCGCGTTCGCGCAGCACAGGGAGGTTGAGGGATGCCGAGGGGGTGAAGGCCGCGTAGGCGGCTCCGGCCGCGATGGCCGCGAGGGCGGCGCGTGAGCTCGGCGGCAGCACCCGCACGCCCGGCGTGGTGAGCGCGGCCTGCAGCAGGGCGTCGTCCTCGAAGCCGGGGTGGTAGGGCGGAAGGGGTTCGGTCGACGACACGTCGATGACGACGACCTCGCGCAGGCCGTGCCGATCGCGGAAGTCCGCGATGTCGGCGGCCATCAGGTCGATCTCCTCCTGCTGCGTGGTGGTGCGCGTCGGGACGGGGCGCAGGTTCTGCTCGGTGGCGCGGAGGCGCTCGCGCACGGCGTCGACGAGGGCCGCGGGGAACATGCCGCCCCCGGCGAGCTGCTCGGCGCGCTCCTCGAGCGGGGTCGCCGCGATGTCGTGGCCGCCGACGACAATGTCGGCGACGGCGGGGAACTCCTCGACGCGCACCGCGTCGGTCTCGGTGGTGAGGCCGATCGGCGAGGCGGCACCGAGGGCGAGCGCGTGGATGCCGATGGTCGCGGTCGTGGCGAGCGACCCGCGCGCGCCGATGAACCAGGCTCCGACTTCGGCGGTGGAGGGGGTGTCCGAGGTGTTCACGCGGGGATCCGTTCTTCGTTGAGGGATGAGCTCATCCGGGCGCACGCCGAAGACCGGCCGGTCGGGCCGCGAGAGAGCGCGCTGCAGGGGGATGGCGGGCGGTTCGGATGTTCGGGACGGGTCTCGTCGTCGAGGTGTTCCAGTCCTCCCGACAGTACTCAGGCTTTTGCGGCTTGGCAACCAAAAGGTGAAGCCGGAACGCGCATTAAGTGCGCGACGCCCGGGCGTGTTCCGACTCGGCCCCCGACAGGGTGCTGCTCAGTCCCGCGCGGGCAGGCGCTCGTCGAGCCACGCGAGCAGGTCGGCGCGCACCTCGACCTGCTGCACCTCGTTGAACACCTCATGCCGCGCCCCCGAGTACACCCGCGTCGTCACGTCGGTCAGTCCCGCTCGCTCGCGGTAGGCGTCGGCGAGGCGGTGCACGCTGCGAGGGCCGCCGACGGTGTCGTCGCGACCCACCATGAGCAGCACCGGTACGTCACGACCGAGGTCGCGCCGCGGGCGGCCCGCCAGCTTCAGCGTCTCGATCGGGCCGAACAGCCGCAGGATCGGCGTGGTGGTGGTCAGCGGATCGGCGACGAAGTCGCGACCCACCCGCTCGTCGCTCGAGAGCCATTCCATGCCCGAGCCCCGCTGGTGCTTCCAGGGGGCGTTGAGGTCGCCCGCGTTCAGCGCGCCCGGCCACCGCAGGGCCGATCCGGTCAGCACGACGGCGTCGTAGGCCTCGGGATGCCGATCGAGCAGCATCTGCGCGAGGAACGAGCCCCACGACTGCCCGATGAGCACGAGCGGCAGGCCGGGGTTCTCGTCGCGGATGCGCTGCGTGAGCGTCCACACCGCGTCGCGCGCCGCCCCCAGACCGCCGGGGCCGAGACGACCGAGCTTGCGGCGGTCGCCGCCCCATTGGCGCAGACCCGTGCGCCCGTGACCGCGGTGATCGTCGGCGTAGACGGTGTAGCCGTCGGCGACGAGGGCCTCGATCAGAGCCCCGTAGCGACCAGCGTGCTCCCCCACGCCGTGCAGCAACTGCACCACCGCGCGCGGCTGGGCCGCCTCGTGCACGTCGTAGACGATCGGGATGCCGTAGGCGTCGGTGAACTCGGGCATGGGGCGAGTGTACGGCCGTCGCTCCGTCACCCCGCGGGTTCGGCAGCCCGCACCGACGTGACGGCGCGATCCGGCACTCGCCCGGGGGTGTGGCATCCATTCCGTTAGCACGACTAATGAGTTAGGCTAAGAAACAGGAACATGAACGACCGCGTCGACGAATCCCCCCTCACCGACAACAGTCATGATTTCAGCGCCGCAGCTTCCGAGCTGCGCATGGCGACGTTCCGACTGGCTCGCCGCCTCCGGGCCCAGCGAGCCGTCGACACCATGAGCGACGGGCAGTTTGCCGTCCTCGCCGCCCTCACGGTGCATGGCGCGCACACGCTCGGCCAACTGGCCGATCGTGAGCGCGTCACCGCGCCGTCGATGAACCGCACGGTGTCGCTCCTCGAAGAAGCCGGCTACATCACACGCATTCCGGATGCCGCCGACCGCCGCCGCGTCAGCATCGACCTCACCGACTTCGGTCGCACGATCGTCGACGAGACCGTCCGCCGGCGCGACGCCTTCGTCGAGGAGGCGCTGGCCGAACTCACTCCCGACGAACGCGACACCCTGGCCCGCGCGGCCCTGATCATGAGGAAGGTGGCCGACAGGTGAGCTCCCCGATGTTCCGGTCGCTGTCGATCTTCAACTACCGCGTCTGGTTCATCGGAGCCCTCGTCTCCAACGTCGGCGCCTGGATGCAGGCCACCGCCCAGAACTGGGTGGTGCTCACGCAGCTCACCGATAACGACGCCGCCGCCATGGGCGTCACCATGGCCCTGCAATTCGCGCCCCCGCTGCTGCTGGTCGGGGTCACCGGCTGGGTGGCCGACCGGTTCGACCGTCGGCGGCTCATCATGTGCACGCAGGGCGCCCTGCTGCTGCTGGCCCTCGCCCTCGGCATCCTGCTTCTGACCGGCACGATGACGCTGCCGCTCATGTACGGCTTCGCACTGGCGCTCGGGGTCGCCACCGCGTTCGACAACCCGGCGCGCCAGGCCTTCGTCTCCGATCTGGTGTCGCAGGAGAACGCCTCCAACGCGGTCGCCTTGAACGCCGCCTCGTTCAACACCGCCCGCCTCATCGGTCCCGCCGTCGCCGGCGTCATGATCGTGCTCATCGGCACCGGGTGGGTCTTCCTCGTCAACGCCGTGACGTTCCTCGCGATGCTCGGGGCGCTGCTGATCATGCGCCCGCACGAACTCGTGGCCCGCGTCCGGCGGGCGGGGCCCGCTCGTCTCGCCGACGGCTTCCGTTACGTCGCGCGCCGCCCCGACCTGGTCGTCATCTTCGTCATGGTGTTCCTTCTGGGCGCCTTCGGCATGAACTTCCCGATCTTCGCCTCCACCATGGCGCTCGAGTTCGGTCGCGGCGCCGACGGCTTCGGGCTGCTCAGCTCCTTCGTCGCGATCGGCTCCCTCGCCGGAGCCCTCCTCGCCGCGCGCCGGGAACGCGCGCGCATGCGCGTGGTGATCGTGGGCACGGGCGGGTTCGCCGTGGCATCCGCCCTGTCGGTGCTCGCGCCCGGCTACGAGACGTACGCCGCCACCCTCGTGCTGACCGGCTTCTGCGTGGTCACGACCCTCACCACCGCCAACGGGTACGTGCAGACGACGACCGATCCGGCGCTGCGCGGACGGGTGATCGCGCTGTACATGGCGATCCTGCTCGGCGGCACCCCCGTCGGCGCCCCGATCGTCGGCGCCGTGGCGGCGGAGTTCGGCCCGCGCACGGCCATCGGACTCGCCGCCGTGGTCGCCCTGATCGCGTGCGCGATCGGCGCCTCGTGGACCCTCGCGTCGGGCCGAGTGCACCGCCACGAGACGAAGCGGTTCCGCCTGACCGTCGACGAGACGCGGCCCCTGCCGACGATCCCGCCCGAGCCCGAGGACTTCAGCGACGAGATCGCCGGCACGACCCCAATCCCCCTCCCGCCGGGCGAGCGCGCTCCGCGCCCGGTGCACCGCCCTCGACACGGCGCCTGAGCGACGTCGAAGTCGGTCCGCATCGGCGGATCGCGACTCGAATTCGGTCGACCGCCCTGTCGCCGACCTCTCCCCCTTTTCCCCAATAGCTAGATAAGCTAGCTATATGACCGAGAATCAGCTGCCCCGCCGCTGGGCGGGACTCGTCTTCATCAGCATCGCCGTCTCGCTGATCATCGTCGATTCGACGATCGTCAACGTCGCCGTGCCCTCGATCGTCGAGGAGCTGGATATCTCATCGACCGAGGTGCAGTGGGTGCAGGAGGCCTACACCCTCGTCTTCGCGTCGTTCCTGCTCGTCTTCGGCAGCCTGGCCGACCGCTTCGGGCGCCGACGACTCCTGCTCACGGGCGTCGTCGTCTTCGGCGCCGCCTCCATCGCCGCGGCCGTCGCCCCCACCGGCGGGCTGCTGATCCTGGCCCGGCTCGTGCAGGGCGTGGGCGGGGCGATGATCCTGCCGACGACCCTGTCGATCATCAACGCCACCTTCCGCGGCCGCGAGCGCGGCATCGCCTTCGCCGTCTGGGGCTCGACGATCGGTGGGATGGCCGCGGTCGGACCCCTGCTCGGCGGGTGGCTGACGACCGCCTTCTCGTGGCGGTGGGCGTTCGGCATCAACATCCCCCTCGGCGTCGTCATCGTGATCGGGGTCGTGCTGACCGTCGCCGAATCGCGCAGCGACCGGGTGGAACGCATCGACGGCATCGGCGCCCTGCTGTCGGTGCTCACGATGGCGCCCCTCGTCTTCGGCCTCATCGAAGGCCGCACCTACGGGTGGTGGACGGTCGACACCGTCCCCACGATCGGCGCCTGGACGTGGCCCTTCGCCCTCTCCCCCGTGCCCGTCGCCTTCGCGCTGGCCGTGATCGGCCTCGCCGCGTTCATCGCGTGGGGCATCGCCCGTCAGAGACGGGGCCGCTCGACGCTCCTGGCGTTCGACCTGTTCGGCATCACCTCGTTCCGCAACGGCAACATCGCCGCCGCCGTCGTCTCGCTCGGCGAGTTCGGCATCATCCTCGCCCTGCCGCTGTGGCTGCAGTTCGTCGTGGGCTTCGACGCCCTGCAGACGGGACTGCTGCTGCTCTCCCTCGCGATCGGCTCGTTCGTCGCGAGCGGCGTCGCGGGCGCACTGAGCGGCAAGGTCGCCCCGGTCTGGGTCGTACGCGGTGGCCTGCTGGCCGAGGTCGTCGGCGTGGCGGGCGTGGCCGTCACCATCGCGCCGGATGCCGCGTGGGGACCGCTCGTGCCCTCCCTCTTCGTCTACGGACTCGGCGTCGGACTCGCCACCGCCCAGCTGACGGGGGTCGTACTGGCCGACGTGCCACCGGCCGCGAGCGGCCAGGCGTCGGGCACCCAATCGACGTCTCGTCAGCTGGGCGCCGCGCTGGGCGTGGCGATCCTCGGCACCGTGCTGTTCTCGACCACGGCGGGGGTGTTGGCATCCGCTCTCGACGATCGCGGGATCCCCGCGGCTCAGCGCGATCAGGTCGTCTCGCAGGTCGTCGACAGTGCCGGTGCCGCCATCGCGGGCCTGGCGGCGTCTCCCGACACGCGGGATCTGGCGACCGACGCCCGCGAAGCGTTCAGCGACGGCACCCGCGCCGCGGCGTTCACCGCCGCCGCGTTCCTGACGCTGGGTCTCGCCTCGACGCTCACGCTCGGTGCGGGCGCGGCGCGGCGCGAGCCGCACGCGGCGAGCACCGGCGAAACGGTCTGAAACCCCTCGGGCGGCCGCCGCGATGCGCGCGGGCGGCCGCCCGGCGACGGCGTCGCGCGGGCTCCTCGAGCTGCACGACCTCGGCTGCGGGCGCACGGAGCGTGCGCGTCGCAGAGCCTGCGCGGCTCCCGGGCAGCCGCCGCCTACACCCGGGTGTCGACCGCCGAGCCGTCCACCGGCACCAGCCGCGTGAGCTGCGTCACGTGCCGCGGCTCGAGCTCGTCGAGCGACGACACCCCGAGCAGGGTCATCGTGCGTTCGATCTCGCTGCGCAGGATCGCGATCGTGCGATCGACACCCTGCCGGCCACCGGCCATCAGGCCGTAGAGGTAGGCCCGGCCGATGAGGGTGAACTTCGCACCGAGGGCGATGGATGCCACGATGTCGGCGCCGTTCATGATGCCGGTGTCGACCATGACCGTCGCATCCTTCCCGACCTCGCGCACGACCTTCGGCAGCAGGTGGAACGGGATCGGCGCGCGGTCGAGTTGGCGGCCGCCGTGGTTGGACAGCACGATGCCGTCGACGCCCTGATCGACCAGGCGGGCGGCATCCTGAACGTTCTGCACGCCCTTGACGACGATCTTGCCGGGCCACATGCCGCGGATGACGTCGAGGTCGTCGTAGCTGATCGTCGGATCCATCGCGGCGTTCAGCAGCTCCCCGACGGTGCCGCCGGTGGTGCTGAGCGAGGCGAACTCGAGCTTGGGCGTGGTGAGGAAGTCGTACCACCACCAGGGCCGCGGGATCGCGTTGACGATCGTGCCGACCGTCAGCTGCGGCGGGATCGAGAACCCGTTGCGCTTGTCGCGCAGACGCGCGCCCGCGATGGGGGTGTCGACGGTGAACTGCAGCGTGTCGAACCCCGCCTTCGCCGCGCGCTCCACCAGGCCGTACGAGATGTCGCGGTCCTTCATGACGTAGAGCTGGAACCAGTTCCTCCCGGGTATCGGCCCCTGAGGCTCGCGAAGGGTGGCCGCCTTGACGTCCTCGATCGAGGTCGTCCCCAGGGTCGACAGGGTGAACGGGATGCCGGCGGCCGCCGCCGCGGACGCTCCGGCGGTCTCGCCCTCGGTCTGCATGAGACGGGTGAACCCGGTGGGCGCGATGCCGAACGGCAGGGCCGAGGGACCGCCGAGGATCTCGCACGAGGTGTCGACGTCGGCCGCGGGACGCAGGATGTCGGGGTGGAACTCAACGTCCTCGAACGCGCGGCGGGCGCGGTCGAGCGACAGCTCGCCCTCGGCCGCGCCATCGGTGTAGTCGAAGGCCGCTTTGGGGGTGCGCCGCTTCGCGATCGCGCGAAGGTCGCCGATCGTCAGCGCAGCGTCGAGACGGCGCTTTCGCGCGTCGAGCTCGGGCTTCTTGAACTGCATGAGCTCGAGGAGCTCGCCGACCTTGGGGAGCTGGCGCTGAACCATGGGGTTCTCACTTTCATGTGGTCTGACCACATCGTAGAACCCCCCGCAGGCTGCCCGCTACGTCTCGCGCGTGATGGTGACCTTCACTTTGAGGTTGCTCCGGCCCGGACCCGCGTACACACCGCGCAGCGGCGGCACGTCGTTGTAGTCGCGGCCCCGGCCCACCAGCACGTGGCGGTCGCCGATCTCGATGTTGTTCGTCGGGTCGAAGCCCTGCCAGTCGCCGGCGAACCACTCCACCCACGCGTGCGACTCCCCGGTCACCGCCTCGCCGACCTCGGCGGAGGGCCTGGGGTGCAGATACCCCGACACGTACCGGGCCGGGATGCCGACCTCGCGAAGCGCCCCGATGGCGATGTGCGCGATGTCCTGACACACGCCCTTGCGCGCCTCCCACGCGTCGACGGCGGTCGAATGCACGCCGGTCACGCCCTGCATGTAGTCGATGGCGTCGCCGATGGCCTCGGCGATGGCGTGGGCCGCGGGGCCCGGACGATCGTGCTGCGCGGCGATCGAGCGCGCGAGCTCGGCGACCTCCGGGTGCGGAACCGTGCGACGCGTCTGCGTCAGCTGCTCGACCGTCGCGATCGAGCGGGCGGACTCCGCGGCCAACTGCTCCCACGTGATGTCGCTGTGCTCGATCGGTCGCGGACGCACCTCGACGAGCGACCGCGCCGTGATCATGAGCGCCGAGTGCGGCGACAGCACGTCGAAGGCCGCGACCCGCGTGCCGAAGTAGTCGACGTACTGGTTGACCGACGTCGACGGTTCGATGTCGAGCGACGAGCTCAGCACGAACTGGCTCTCCGTCGAGTGCGGGAGCATGCGGGCCTCGTTGTACGACGCCGAGACGTCGCCCGGATAGACGAAACCGGTCTGGTGCTCGATGCGCAGACGCTTCATCGCACGTTCCCTTCACCCTGGCGTCGCGCCGAGGGTCCCTGAGCCTGTCGAAGGGGTTGGTGAGCCCGTCGAAGGGGTTGGTGAGCCCGTCGAACCATCATGAGATCTCCCCGATCCAGCTCGGCTCGGCCTGCGTCGGGAAGAAGCGCGATCGGATGGCCTCCGACGCCTCGCGCGTCACCGTCTGCACGCGCTGCATGTGCTCCGGCAGATCGGTGAGCACGTCGCTGACCGGGCGATACTCCAGATCGTTGCGGATCTGACCGAGGGCGCGCAGCACGGTGTTGGAGTGCCCGACGCGATCGGCGCGGGGGTCGATCGCGCTCATGCAGTCCTCGGCGCGCTGGATCGAGTAGATGATCGAGCGCGGGAACAGGCGGTCGAGCAGCAGGAACTCGGCCGCATTGCGCGCGCTCGGCATCCCGCGATACGTGCGCAGGTAGGCCTCGTACGCGCCGCAGGAGCGCAGGATCGTCGTCCACGACGGACCCGACACCTCCGTCAGCGACCGCGTGGCCAGAAGGCGCGCCGTCATGTCGGTGCGCTCGATGCTGCGGCCCAGCGTGAAGAACTGCCACGCCTCGTCGCGGTTCGTCGAGGAGTCGACGATGCCGATGGCCAGGGCCGCGCGCTCGCGCACCCACTGGAAGAACTCGTGCACCTTGTCGGTCTGCAACCGCCGCGGCATGCGGGAGTTCGTGGTGTTGAGGATCTCCCACAGCTCGGTCGAGACGATCTCGCGCGCCCGGCGGGCGTTCTCACGCGCCGCCGTGAGCGAGTAGGCGATGCTCGACGGGTTCATGCGGTCGACGGCGAGGCGGGCGAGCACGTCGTCGCGACGCACCGTGTCGACGTTCTCGGGCCAGGCCGAGCCCATGACGCTCAGCAACGACCGGCAGGCGGTGTCCTCGTCGATCCAAGGGTCTTCGAGAAGCAGCTGCAGGTGCACGTCGAGGATGCGGGCGGTCCCGTCGCTGCGCTCGATGTACCGCCCGATCCAGAACAGCGATTCCGCGATGCGGCTCAGCATGAGCCGACCTCCTCGGTCACCGAGCTCGCGGACGGGTCGGGGACCCGCTCGCGGGTCTGCTGCTGCTGCTCGGCCTGCGGACCGTGCTGCACCCCGGCATCCTGTTGCTGCTGCTCCTGCTGCTCCTTGCCCGAACGCGATTCGCTCGGCCGCGGGTCACGCGGGGAGGTGGCGGGCGCGGGCTGCCCGTCGTAGATGATCGGGATGGCCTCGGTCACCGCCGCCTGGTCGGCGACGAGTCCCGAGACGCCGTTGCCCTGGCCGTACTCGACGTGCGAGGGCGCGGCGCCGCCGATCACCCACGTGTCCTTCGAACCGCCGCCCTGGCTGGAGTTCACCACGAGCTGCCCCTCGGGCAGCGCCACGCGCGTGAGGCCGCCGGGCAGCACCCAGATGTCGTCGCCGTCGTTGACGGCGAACGGACGCAGGTCGGCGTGGCGGGGTCGCATCCCGTCTTCGACCAGCGTGGGGATGGTCGAGAGCATGACGACGGGCTGGGCGATCCAGCCGCGCGGGTCGGCGAGCAGGCGCTTGCGCAGCTGCTCGAGCTCGGCCGGCGAGGCGTCGGGGCCCACCACGAGCCCCTTGCCACCGGAGCCGTCGACGGGCTTGACCACGAGCTCGGGCAGCCGGTCGAGCACCTCTTCGAGGGCGCCCGGGTCTTCGAGGCGCCAGGTGTCGACGTTCTTGAGGATCGGCTCCTCGGCGAGGTAGTACCGGATGAGGTCGGGCACGTAGGTGTAGAGCAGCTTGTCGTCGGCGACCCCGTTGCCCACGGCGTTGGCGATCGTGACGTTGCCCAGGCGCGCGGCGAGCATGAGGCCGGGCGCACCCAGCATTGAGTCGGCGCGGAACTGCAGCGGGTCGAGGAAGTCGTCGTCGACACGGCGGTAGATGACGTCGACGCGCTGCGGGCCGCGGGTCGTGCGCATGAACACCTTGCCGCCGATGCACAGCAGGTCGCGGCCCTCGACCAGCTCGACGCCCATGAGGCGTGCGAGCAGCGTGTGCTCGAAGTACGCCGAGTTGTAGACGCCCGGGGTGAGCACGACGATGTTCGGGTCGTCGATGCCGGGCGGGGCCGACGCGCGCAGGGCGGCGAGGAGCTTGTTCGGGTAGTCGCCGACGGGCCGCACGCGCATCGAGACGAACAGCTCCGGCAGCGTCTGGGCCATGACGCGGCGGTTCGAGATGACGTACGAGACGCCCGAGGGCACACGCACGTTGTCTTCGAGCACGCGCATCTCGCCGTGCTCGTCGCGGATCAGGTCGATGCCCGACACCTGGATGCGCACGCCGTTGGCGCTGCGGATGCCGGCGGCCTGGCGGTAGAAGTACTGCGACGACGAGATCAGCCCCGCGGGCAGGATGCCGTCGCGCACGCAGTGCTGGTTGCCGTACGCGTCGTCGAGGAACGCCTCGAGTGCCTTGACGCGCTGCTTCACGCCGGCCTCGATGCGCGACCACTCGTCGTACGCGATGACGCGCGGCACGGCATCCAGGGGGAAGGGCCGCTCCTCGCCCGCGAAGTCGAACGTCACGCCCTGCGCCAGGTACGAGCTCGCGAGCGACTCGGTGCGTCCGCGCAGCTCCTCCTGGGTCATCTGCGCGAGCGTCTGGTACAGCTCCCGGTACGCCGCGCGAGAGGGTGCGGCTTCGCCCGGACTCACCGGGACACCGAACATCTCGTCGAACGCCGGGACGCCGGATGCGGTCTTGCGCGGCGCCAGCGTGGAGCCGTAACCGTCGAACAGGTCACCCATGCGACGACTCTACTCAGCGCCGTGTTGCCGCCACGTTTCCCGGGCGGCGATCCCGGCGGATGGATAGAGTGACGCTCACCTCGCCGCCACGACCAAGGGTGCCTCCATGCGCGTGCTCGTCACCAGTTCCCGCAACACCTTCGCGCTCGATCTGATCCGCAAGCTCGGGAGCGTCGGTCACACCGTCTTCGCCAGCGACACATACGACGGAGCGGTCGGGAGCCACTCGCGCTTCCTCGCCGGACACCTGACGACGCCGTCGCCGCGCTTCGAGACGGATGCCTTCATCGCCGCCGTGAGCGCGTACGTCACCGAGCACGACATCGACCTGATCATCCCCACCTTCGAGGAGGTGTTCCACCTCGCCGCCCGCGCGACGGACCTGCCCGCGGGAACCCGCCTCTACGCGGGCCGCTTCAGCGATCTCGCCCGCCTGCACGACAAGGCCAGCTTCCAGCGACTCGCCCAGGATGCCGGGGTGCCCATCCCCGAGACCGTCGTGGTCACCTCGCCCGACGAGCTGCGCACCGCCATCGACCACTTCCCCCGGTACTTCGCCCGCGCGGCGTTCTCGCGCGGCGGCGTGGGCCTGCTGACCAACACCGGACCGCTCGCCGGCAAGGTGCCGATCGAGGACTGCGTGCCCACGCCCGAGCAGCCGTGGCTCGTGCAGCCCTTCGTCGACGGGCCGATGGTGTGCACGTACAGCGTGGTGGTCGCGGGCCGGGTGCAGGCGCACACCACGTACAAGGCCGCCGAGCAGTGGGCGCACTCCACCGCGATCGCCTTCGTCGCCGTCGACAGCACCGACACGCTGCGGTACACGCAGCAGCTCGTCGACGCCCTCGACCCCGGGTTCACGGGCCAGATCTCGTTCGACTTCGTCGACCACGGCACGGACGCCGCCCCGGATTACAAGATCATCGAGTGCAACCCGCGGCCCACCAACGGCGTCATCCTGCTCGACGCCGACGATGTCTCGAAGGCGATCCAGGGCGAGCTCGCCGCGCCCGTCGTCGCGATTCCCGGCACGCAGCGGCAGATCACGCTCGCCGTGATCGCCGACGCGTTCACCGAGCCGCTGTCGCACCTGCCGAAGACGCTGCACGATCTGCTGACCGTGCGCGACGTCGGTGCCGGGTGGTGGGACGACGCCGCGATGCTGTGGAGCCCGGCGACGATCGTGCACGGCGCGAAGATCTCGCACGGCGACCGCAAGGAGGCGCTCGCCGCGCTCGGCGACGACATCGTCTGGAACGGCGAGCCGATCGCGGGCATGAGCGAAACGGATGCCGCCGCCCTCGAGGCCGTGCACGCCAGCCGGGCGTGAGCGCCGCCTCCCGGCATCCGTCTCTCCTCCCCACCGACCTGCCCGCGCGTAGCCGCGCGAGGGGTCAAGAACTGTCGCCCGGCGCCTCTCCCGGCGACAAGAATTGACCCCTCACGCGGCTTGACACCCCGGCCTGGTCGCCGCGCGTAAAGCGCGAGGGGTCAGGAGCCGGGGCGCAGCACGACCTTGATGCAGCCGTCCTCCTTCTTCTGGAACGTCTCGTACAGGCCGGGGGCGTCGTCGAGCGGGGCGTGGTGGGTCACCAGGTCCATGACGCCGAGCGGGTCGGCGGGGTCCTCGACCAGCGGAAGCAGGTCGTCGATCCAGCGCTTGACGTTGCACTGGCCCATGCGCAGGTTCAGCTGCTTGTCGAACATCGTCTTCATGGGCAGCACGTCGGCCTCGCCGGCGTAGACACCGCTCAGCGAGACGGTGCCGCCGCGGCGCACGAGGTCGATCGAGGCGTAGACCGCGGCGAGGCGGTCGAGCCCGGCCTTGTCCATGAGCTTTCGCGCGAGGGCGTCGGGCAGCAGGCCGACGGCGTTCTGGGCCAGCTTGATGCCGCCGTTGCCGTGGGCCTCCATGCCGACGGCATCCACCACCCCGTCCGCCCCGCGGCCCTCGGTGAGATCGACGAGTTCGTCGACGACCGTGTCGGTGAGGTCGTAGGTCAGGATGCCGTGGCGCTCGGCCATCGCGCGGCGCTCGGGCTCCGGCTCGATCGCCAGCACGCGGTACCCCAGGTGCACGCCGATGCGGGCGGCGAACTGCCCGACCGGCCCGAGCCCCATGACCGCGAGGGTGCCGCCCTCGGGCACGTTCGCGTACTGCACGCCCTGCCAAGCCGTGGGAACGATGTCGCTGAGGAAGAGGTAGCGGTCGTCGGGCAGGTCGTCGCCGACGCGGATGTGGTTGTAGTCGGCGAGCGGAACGCGCAGGTATTCGGCCTGTCCGCCCGGCACCTGGCCGTAGAGCTTGGTGTAGCCGAAGAGCGCGGCACCGCTGCCGTACTCGCGCACCTGCGTCGTCTCGCACTGCGACTGCAGGCCGCGGCGGCACATGAAGCAGTGGCCGCAGGAGATGTTGAACGGCACGACGATGCGATCGCCGACGGCGAGGTTCGTCACGGCCGAGCCCACCTCGACGACGACGCCCATCGGCTCGTGGCCGAGCACGTCGCCCTTGTCGATGAAGGGTCCGAAGAGTTCGTAGAGGTGCAGGTCCGACCCGCAGATCGCGGTGGACGTGATCTTCACGATCGCATCGGTGGGCTCGAGGATCTCGGGGTCGGGGACCTCCTCGACGCTCACGTTGCGCGTGCCCTGCCAGGTCAGTGCCTTCATGGTCGTGCCTCTCGTTCCGGGGTCTGCCAGTCTGCGCCCGGCGCGCGTACGCGGCCGAGGTGGTTGACGAGCCCCCCGGCCATGCGTCACGCGCCCGGGGCCGCCAGCGGCGGTGCGTCGATCCAAGCGTGCACACGCGCGAGGAACGCGGCATACCCGGCCGGCGTGCGCCCCGTGAGGCGACCCGACGTCTCGACCTCGTGCTCGTCGCTCGCCCGCTCGCGCGCGCCGAGAGCCCGCACCGCGCGCACGAGCGCGACGTCCTCGTGCTCGACGAGATCCGGGATGCCGCCTGCCTCGGTGTACGTGCTCGCCCGCACCCCGAGATTCGCGCCGTGCACGTTCCCGGGCGGTCGGCCGCGGTGATGGGTCGCGAGCCAGTAGGCCGCATGTCGGGCGCTGAGGTCGGCGAAGTCGGGGCGGACGGTGCCGAGCACGAGGTCGACCCCCGCGTCGGCGAGGTCGAGCTGGTGCGTGATCCAGTCGGGGGGCACCACGGTGTCGGCATCCGTCATCGCGATCCACGTCTGCCGCGGGTCGACGTCGCTCAGGGACAGCGCGTGCGTGACCCCGATGCGGCGGGCGGTGCCGACGCGGCGAGCGGTGATCGTCACGGACTCGACCGGCCAGCGGGCGACCTGCGGGGCCGTGGTGTCGGTGCAGGCATCGAGCACCACGACGACCGTCGCCACCAGGTCGGGGTGCCGCTCGCGCGCCGTCGCCACCGCGCGGACGACGGATGCCAAACACCGCCCGATCAATGCCTCTTCGTCGTGCGCCGGGATGACGACGGCCACCGCCCTCACGAGACGAGCCCGGCCTCGGCCGCGACCGACCGCGCCCCCGGGTGCGCGAAGACCTCGAGCACGAAGTCCTCCTCCTCGTGCCGCACGAGACGCACGAGGTCGGAGCGTGCGGCGAGCGCATCGTGCACCTCGTCGCCACTGCGCGGATACTCCGCGACCGGATGCCGCCAGTGGCAGGCGACGAGGTGACCGTCGGGGGTGAGCGAGGCGACGGCGGCGGCGAGCCCGCGATCGAGGTCGGACCCGGCCCAGTAGTAGGCGACCTCCGACAGCACGACGAGGTCGAAGGCACCCTCGGGCCAGTCGTCGGGAAGGGTCGCCCGGCGCAGCTCGACGTTCCCGCGGTCGCCCAGCCGCCGGCGTGCGCGCTCCAGCGCGGCCTCGGCGAGGTCGACGGCGAGCACCCTGTCGCTGCGGTTCGCGAGCTGCGCCGTGAGCGCGCCCGTCGAGCACCCGGCCTCGAACGTCGCGCGGTAGTGGCGCCAGGGCAGGGCGGCGAGGAGCACGGCGCGCTTGCGCTCTTCGTACCAGCGCGAATCGAAGCCCCACGGGTCGTCGTGCCGGGCGTACATGTCGTCGAAGTAGGCCTGGCCAACGGATGCCGACGGCCCCGCCGCGTCCGCGCTTTCCCGCGGCGCGACCACGCTTGCGCCGGCGCCCTCCGCCATCCTCGCGGTCGGCGCCGGCGTCGCGCCCGCGCCCTGCGGCACGAGGGAGCCCTCGGCATCCCGCACCTCGGCGCCGGCGCTCGCACCGACTCCCTCCGGCGCGAAGAACACCTCGGCATCCCTCTCGAAGTGCGCGCGCATGCGGACGTGCACCATCGCCTCGTCGCCCGGCGCCGGCGACAGCGGTCGCAGCTGACTCGCGTGCGCGTCGAGGGCGCGGGTCTTGGCATCCTGAACGCTCGGGTCGAGCGCGAGACGCTCGGCGCGATCCCACGGCACGTCGTCGGAGGTGCCCCAATGCCAGAGCCAGATCGGGAACGCGCGCGAGTGCACCCCGCGGGCCGCGCACACCTCCTCGACGATCTCGCCGACGACGCGGTGATCGCGGTGTCCGTCGCCGCGCCAGGGCGACAGCACGAGCACGCGGTCGGAACCGGCGCGGTCGAGAGCGTGCGTCACGGCGGCGGCGATGGCGTCGCGGTGCTCGTCGGTCCCCCCGTCGGGCAGGCCGAGGAAGACCGGGGCGGCGCTCAGCCCGAGTTGGCCCATCGCGGCGTGAAGCTCCCGGCGGCGCAGCAGCGCGAGCGTCGCGGGCGTGTGCGTGGGCGAGTCGGGATGCGATCTCTCACCGTCGGTTGCGACCAGCAGGTCGATCGGGATGCCACGGGCAGCGGCCGTGGCGAGGAGCCCCGCCGCGCCGAGCGTCTCGTCGTCGGGGTGCGCCGCGACGACGAGGAGCCGGTCGACGTCGAGGTCGAGCGCGGGAAGGTCGCGGCGCAGGGCGGCGGTCCAGGATCCCTCGTCGGTGCCCGGCTCGCGGTGGTCGAAGCTCACCATGCGCCGTCACCCCCTGCCACGTCGCCGCCGATCTTCGCGAGATCGCGCTCCGCGTGGTGCTGGCGGACGTAGACCTGCAGGTCGGCGACGCGCCGGGCGTGCGCCTCGTCGGCGACGAGCGGCAGCGGCCCGAGCGCGTGCGCGGCTTCGGCGATCGTCGTCTCGACCGCGTCGGCGACGACCGCACGCGCGCGGGCGGCCCGCAGACCCTCGGATGCCGAGCCCCCGGCGTCGAACACCGCCGCGGTCTCGACGAGGACGGCGCGCGCGGCCCAGAGCGCCGTGTCGGCCCGGCCGAGGTGTACGCGCGAGAGCTGGTCGGCGTGTTCCCCGCCCGCCGCGGCGGCGAGGGCGGTGCGCAGGGGCGTCGCCGCGCCCCACCAGCACGCCGCGACCCCGACCCCGCCGTGCGCGAAGCCGGGCCGGCGCAGGTACCACCCGGCATCCCCCACCGGAACGGCCCGGGCCCCGTCGACGTCGATCGGGGCGCTGACGATGCGATCGAGACCCCGCGCGTGCCAGGGGCCGGAGCGTGCGGTGACGGCCGGGTCGCGAAGGTCGAGCGCGAAGAGCTGCCGGCGCTCGTCGTCGATCCAGGCGGTGACGAGCGCGTGATCGAGGTCGGCGGCGAGAGAGCACCAGGGCTTCGTGCCGCGGAGCGTCCAGCCGTCGGCATCCTGTCGTGCCTCCAGCCGCAGTCCCGCGCCTTCGGCGGCGAACACGCCCCACGAACCAGCCGTGTCGACGTCGATCGCGAAACCGGCCGCCGCGGCCTCGTCGAGGATCGCGAGGGCGTCGAGGTGCGGCTCGAGCACGCGCGCGGCGGCGACGTCGCGGGCGGCGACCGACGCGAGCAGTTCCCACGTCGCCGCGACCGAAGCCGGCCGGGCGACGACAGTGGCCCACGCGAGCGTGGCGGCGACGTCGCTGCCGAGGGCCGGTACGGCATGCGCTCGGTGCAGGGCGTCGCGGACGTCGTCGAGGCCGGGGGTCGTGTCGGGGATGAGCAGGGGGAGTGCGGGATGGTCACCGTCGGTCACGCACGTCAGTGAAGAAACCGTTGCGGATTCCGTCTAGATCGTTGACAGCGCGGCCCGACCGCTGCAGTACTGCGCGAAGACCCGGCTCGGTCAGCGACGCGACCGCAGGCGGCCGTGCCGCACGGCGCGGCTGGCTCAGCGACGCGACCGCACGGCGCGGCTCGGTCAGCGACGCGACCGCACGCGGCCGTGCCGTAGCGCGTCGAGGTGAGCGACGGCGAGCAGCAATCGGGGGAACGACGCCGACGCCCCTTTGCGGGGCAGGCGGTCGAGGGCGGCCTCGTCGCCGGGCAGCCTCGCCTGCTGCCCCCGCACCAGCCGCCGCGTCGCGTTCAGCAGGGCCAGCGGGTGCGTGTCGAGGGCGCTGTGGCCGTTGCGGATGCGCACGAGGGTGGCATCCGGGGCCGACGCCGCCACCCGCTCGGCGATCGCGGGCGGGGTGCGCAGGTCGCGGTCGCCCGAGAGCACCACCAGCGGGAAGTCGAACGAGCGCACCGCCGCGACGAGGTCGTCGGGCTCGCCGACGAACGCCGGGAACAGGTGCGCGAGCGGAAGGTAGGTCAGCGCCGGATCGAGCGGGTGCCCGTCGGGGGTGCCGGCGTAGCCGAGCTCGCGGAACGCGATGGTGCCGACGAGGTCGAACTCGTAGATGCCGGGGATGCGCGGCAGACCGCCGTCGCGCGTGGCGTACGCCCCCAGGGCCCGCCAGGTGAGACCCGCCCGGTGGCGCAGCAGCGGCAGCACGAGGTCGGAGCCGCCCAGCTCGTACGCGGCCCGCACGATGTCGAGCACGACCCGCGGGGCGACACCCGCGGCCACGAGACCTCTCACGCCGCGGGCCATCTCGTCGTCGGCATCCCAGAACAATCCGCGCACGCGCTCCCGCTCGAGGCCGACGTCGCGCGTGGACTGCAGGGCCGAATCGAGCAGCATGGATGCCACGCGCTGCGGATGCCGCGCCCCCAACGCCATCGCCAGATAACTGCCGTACGACGAGCCGACGATCACCGCCCGGTCGATGCCCTCGGCATCCAGCACCGCGACGAGGTCGTCGAGCACCGAGGCGATGCGCATCGCCTCGGCGGGCAGCGGTCGGCCGTCGAGGTCGGTGCGCGACCGGCCCACCCCGCGGTGCTCGACCATCACGAGGTCGAGGCCGCCGCGCGCCGCCCACCGCCGCAGGCCGCGATAGGGCAGGAGCGAGGCGAGCCCGGGGCCGCCCGGGATGACGACGACGGGCGTCGCCCCACGCGGCCCGGTGCGCACGTACGTCAGGTCGAACGCCGGTGCACCGCCCGCGGCCGGGCGGCGGATCGACCGCGGGGTCTCACGCATGCCAGCACGCTACTCGCGGGGGCGGGATGCCGCTGTGGAGAGCTTCTGTGCCTGCGGTATGAATCGACGTACACTCGGCCACATGGCGCCTGAGACCCTCACCCTCATCAGGGACGCGCTCGCGCTCGACCCCGATCAGCGTGCGGTCATCGCGAACGCCCTCCTGCAGAGTCTCCACCCGTCATCCGAACCCGACGACGTCGAGGAGCCATGGCTCACAGAGGCGGCCCGTCGCCTCGACACCGCGCGCGACGGATCATCGGAGACCATTGACGCCGACGCGCATTACGCGCGCCTGCGCGCCTCGCTCGCCGAGTGACGGCCCGTCAGCGCGAGCATCCGGAGGCCGCCGCCGAACTCGACGCCGCCGTTCATTGGTACGAACAGGAGCGAACGGGACTCGGCGCGTTGCTCTTGGACCGGGCGGAGCAGGCCCGCCGCGATCTCGCTGAGTGGCCCGATGCGTCGCCGCCTTCTCGAACTCTCGATGACGGAACGATCGTCCGGAGCAAGGCCATCCACGGGTTCCCGTACCGGATCGTCTACGCAGTCGAGCCGGCGGGTGTCGTGATCCTCGCGTACGCGCATGAGCGCCGCGAACCGGCGTTCTGGGCGCTCCGCCGCGACGAATGAGTCACCGACGCGCGGGATGCCGATTGGCTGTGAAATCGGGCGGGGACGGCGTCGGCGGGCATCGGCATCCATAAGCTCCGATCGTGACCCGCTCGACGTCCTTCTCCCGCGGCATCCCCGCTGCCGCCGCCATCGGGGCGACCGTGCTCGGCGCGGGGCTGGGCGAGCTCGTCGCGGCGATCGTCGCTCCCTCCGCCAGCCCCTTCTCCGTCATCGGCGGCGGCATGATCGACATCGCGCCTGCGTGGGCGAAGAACCTCGCCATCGACCTCTTCGGCACCGGCGACAAGGCGGCGCTGCTCGTCGGCATCGCCGTGCTGCTGCTCGTGGTGGCCGGGCTGGCCGGGCTGCTGGAGTGGCGCCGCCCGCCGTGGGGTCGGGTCGTGCTCGTCGGGCTCGGAGTCGTCGGAGCCGTCGTCGCGATGACCCGCGCCGACGCGGGCACCCTGTCGCCCGTGCCGTCGATCGTCGCGGGCGGCGTCGCGGCGATCGTGACCGCGCTGCTGCTGCGTCGCCTCCGCCGGCCGTCGACGCTCGCGCCGGCCGACACCGGCCTCACCCGACGCGGCGTGCTCGCCCTGTCGGGCGTCGCCGTGATGGCGGGCGCGCTGGCGGCGCTGGGGTCGGTCGCCCTGAGCAGCGGTGCGCGCGCGGTGAGCGCCGTGCGGGCGGCGCTGCGCCTGCCGGCCCCGGCGACCACCGTCGACGTACCGGCCGCAGCCGAACTCGGCATCGACGGACTGTCGCCCGTGATCACGCCCGCCGCCGACTTCTATCGCATCGACACCGCCCTCGTCGTGCCGCAGGTCGACCCGGCCACGTGGTCGCTGCGCGTGCACGGGCTCGTCGAGCAGGAGGTCGTGCTGCGCTGGGACGACCTCGTCGCCCTGCCGCAGCAGGAGACGGTCGCCACCCTCGTGTGCGTGTCGAACGGCGTCGGCGGCGATCTCGTCGGCACCGCGCGCTGGCTCGGCGTTCCGCTGCGCGACATCCTCGCGCGGGCACGCCCCACCGCCGAGGCCGACATGGTGCTCTCGCACTCCATCGACGGGTTCACGGCATCCTCGCCCCTCGAGGCGCTGACCGACGACCGCGATGCGCTGCTGGCCATCGGAATGAACGGCGAACCGCTGCCGATCGAGCACGGCTTCCCGGTGCGCATGGTCGTGCCGGGGCTCTACGGCTACGTCTCGGCGACGAAGTGGGTGACCGAACTCGAGGTCACGCGCTTCGACCGGGCCGAGGGGTACTGGACGCCGCGCGGCTGGTCGGAGCGCGGCCCGGTGAAGCTGCAGTCGCGCATCGACGTCCCCCGTGCCGGCGCACGCGTCGCGGCGGGCGACGCCGTCATCGCGGGCGTCGCCTGGCAGACGCACGTCGGCGTCTCCGGCGTCGAGGTGCAGATCGACGACGGGCCGTGGCAGCCCGCGACACTCGCCACCGCCATCTCGGCCGACACGTGGGTGCAGTGGAGCATCCCGTGGCAGGCGACGGCGGGCGAGCACACTCTGCGCTGCCGCGCGACCTCCACCGCCGGCGAGACGCAGACCGAGGCCCGCACCCCACCCGCCCCCGACGGAGCGACGGGCTGGCCGGAAGTGCGGGTGACAGTCGCCTGAGCGCGCGTGAGGGGTCATTTTTTGTCGCTTCCGAGCGTCCTCGGCGACAGAAAATGACCCCTCACGCGGGTCGGGCGCGGAGCGCGCGGGGCGTCGGGCGCGGAGCGCGTGGGGTGTCAGGCCGACAGAACGTGCTTGAGCTGCTCGACCGCCCAGTCGAGCTCGGTCGCGCGGATCGTCAGCGGCGGCGCGATGCGGATGGTCTGGCCGTGCGTGTCCTTCACGAGCACGCCGCGCGACAGCAGCTTCTCGGCGACCTCGCGGCCCGTGCCGTACGCGGGGTCGATGTCGACGCCGGCCCACAGGCCCGCGATGCGCACGCCGGTCACGCCGTGGCCGATGAGCGCGCGCAGCGCCGGCTCCAGGTGCGCACCGAGCGCCTTGGCGCGGGTCTGGAATTCTCCGGATGCCAGCATCTCGACGACGCGGAGCCCCACCGCGGCGGCCAGCGGGTTTCCGCCGAACGTCGAGCCGTGCTCGCCCGGGCGGATGACGCCGAGCACGTCCTCGTTCGCGACGACCGCCGACAGGGGCAGGATGCCACCGCCCAGCGCCTTGCCGAGCAGGTAGACGTCGGGCACGACACCCTCGCGATCGCACGCGAACGTCTCACCCACGCGTCCGAGGCCCGACTGGATCTCGTCGGCGATGAACAGCACGTTGCGCTCGGTGCAGAGCTTGCGCACCCGCTGCAGGAACCCCTCCGGCGGAAGCACGACGCCAGCCTCGCCCTGGATGGGCTCGAGCAGCACGGCGGCGGTGTTCTCGTCGATCGCCGCGGCGATGGCATCCGCGTCTCCGTACGGCACGTGCACGAAGCCCGGAGCGTACGGGCCGAAGTCGTCGTGCGCCGTGGGGTCGTCGCTGAAGCCGACGATCGTGGTGGTGCGGCCGTGGAAGTTGCCGTTCGCGACGATGATGGTCGCCGCGTCGGGGGTGATGCCCTTCGTGCGGTAGCCCCAGGCGCGCGCAACCTTGATGCCGGTCTCGACGGCCTCGGCGCCGGTGTTCATCGGCAGCACGAGGTCTTTGCCGCACAGTTGCGACAGCGCGGTGGCGAAGGGGCCGAGGCGGTCGTTGTGGTACGCCCGACTCGTGAGCGTCAGGCGGTCGAGCTGCTCGCGGGCGGCGGCGACGATCGCGGGGTGACCGTGACCGAAGTTCAGCGCCGAGTACGCCGACAGCAGGTCGAGGTAGCGCTTGCCCTCGACGTCGGTGACCCACACGCCCTCGGCGCGCGAGACGACGACGGGCAGCGGGTGGTAGTTGTGCGCGACGTGGGCGCCCTCATCGGCGATCAGACGGGCGCCGAGGTCGTCGAGAGTGGTGCTCATCGGGATCCCCCTCGCAGTTCGAGGGTGCAGCACTTGATGCCGCCGCCGCCGAGCAGCAGCTCGGACAGGTCGACCTTCACCGGCGTGTAGCCGCGTTCGCGCAGCTGCGCCTCGAACCCGACGGCGCGGGGCGAGATGATGACGTTCTTGCCGTCGCTGGCGGAATTGAGTCCGAAGACGGCGCCGTCGCTGTCGGAGACGCGGATGGCATCCGGGTACCGCTCGCGCAGGATCGCCTGGCTGCGCTCGTCGAACGCGTTCGGCAGGTAGGCGATGTTGGCCTTGTCGACGCCGCCGGGACCCTCGACCGGATCGAGCACGGCGATCGCAGTGTCGAGGTGGTAGAACCGCGGGTCGATGAGCGTCAGCGAGACGACCTCGCGCGAGAACACCTCGCCCACCTCGCGGTGGCTGTCACCGGTCGAGCGGAAGCCCGTGCCGGCCAGGATCGTGTCGCCCACGAGCAGGAAGTCGCCCTCGCCCTCGTTGACCTCGACGGGCTCGGCGACCTCGAAGCCGTTGGCGGCGAACCAGTCGATGAACGCGGGTGCCTCGGCGGCGCGCTCGCGGAAGCGGAACTTCGGCCCGTACGCCACACCGTCGATGACGAATCCGCCGTTGGCGGTGTAGACCATGTCGGGCAGGCCCTCGACCGGGTCGATGAGCTCGATGTCGTGACCGAGCTCGGTGTACGTGTCGTAGAGGGCCTGCCACTGCTGCAGCGCCAGGTTCGTGTCGGTGGGGCGCGAGGGCTCCATCCACGGGTTGATGCTGTAGCTCACCGTGAAGTGCTCGGGGCGACACATCAGGTAGCGGCGGTGCTGCTGCACGCGCTCGGTGCTCGTCGCGGAGGCCACGTCGGATGCGGGCGTGGCGGTGGGGGTAGCGGACATCTCTGCTCCTCGGAGGAAAGGTGCGGCGGACGCTGTCCTGGGGCCCGGTGGCCCTTCGAACCCGTCGGTGCCGTGACACCGTGCGGGGAAAGGTCGGTCCGAGCACGCCGCGATCATTCTCGCACGCGCGCGCGAGCGAGCGCGCGTGGCGCGGCGCGGTGCGGTTTCGCGGTGCACAACCTCCGCGATGTGCACAACCTCAGCGGCATCCACCCCGACCCGACGGAGGGTGCGCGAATCACTGACCTTCTGCACGGCGACGGGCGGACGGGCACGCGCCGCACAACCTCCGCGATGTGCACAACCTCAGCGGCATCCACCCCGACCCGACGGAGGGTGCGCGAATCACTGACCTTCTGCACGGCGACGGGCGGACGGGCACGCGCCGCACAACCTCCGCGATGTGCACAGGTTGCGCGAACCGACCCTGCGCGAGCCGACACCGGATGCCGCGTCAGAAGGCCCCGCGCACGCCCTCCGCCCGCAACCGGACGACGTCGGCCGCGGAGTACAGGCCCGCGTCCGATCCCAGCCCCGTGGCGACGAGGCTGCCGCACGCCAGCCCCCGCTCCGCGCACTCCGCCGTGCTGAGCCCGTCGACCAGGCCCCAGATGAACCCGGCGCTGAAGGCGTCGCCGCAGCCGGTCGTGTCGACGACGTCGACGGCGTATGCCGGAAGCCGCATGTCGCGGCCGGCGCGCGTGCTGACGCTGACGCCGGCCGCGCCGCGGGTGATGACGAGGGTCGAGACCCCGGCAGCCAGGTAGAACGTGATCGCCTCGCTCAGCGTCGTCGCGCCCGCGAACGACAGGGCGTCCTCCTCGCTCGGGAAGAGGTAGTCGACGTACGGCAGGCACGGCAGCACCGCCTCGCGGTCGGCGGCTGCGCCGGTGGGGATGAAGTCCATGGTCGTGACGACCCCGGCCGCGCGGGCCCGACGCAGCAGCTCGACGCTCGGGGCACCGTCGATGCCCGGAAGCAGGCACGTGCCGCCGAGGTGCAGCACCGCCACGTCGCTGAAGTCGATGGATGCCAGATCGTCGGGCCGGATCGCCGCGTTCGAGCCGATGACGTGCAGCGCCGGCCGGCTGCCGTCGCGGCGGATCGGCAGCATCGTCGCCGAGGTCGGCCGCTCGGGCCGCACCACGAGACCGTCGATGTCGACGCCCTCTCCCGCCATCGTCGAGCGCAGGAACGCACCCAGCGCGTCGTCGCCGACCGCGCCCACCGTCGCGACCGGGACGCCGAGTCGCGCGAGGTCGACGGCGGTGGCGGCGGCCGTGCCGGCGACGGTCAGACGGATCTCGTCGAGCAGCGCGAGTCCCTGCCCGGGAGGGATGGCGTCGACGTAGCGGCCGAGCACGTCGGCGACGTGAAGGCCGGCGGTGACGACGCGGCGGGTGGTGGTCGCGGGCATGGGTCTCCTCGTGCGGGGCGGAACGGGCGCATCTTACTGACAGCGGGAGCGCCGCCGCTTTCATGTCATCGTGTGACGGTCGGGTCGAACGTTGTCCGAGGCACTCCCTACGCTGAGGGGGCCGCTTCCCGGCGGCACCCCACACAGCATCCGCGGCGACGCGCGCACCGACGCGAGCGCCCAACGGCCCCACAGGAGCCCACCGTGAGAAAGTCCCTCTTCGCCCTTCCGGCGATCGTCGTGGCGGCGGGCCTGGCCCTCGCCGGTTGCACGACCGTCTCGTCCGAGTCCTCCGCCCCGAACGGCGAGGGCGTCGACGCCAGCCAGCCGCTCGCGGGCAAGACGATCGGCGTCGCCGTCGTCGGCACGCAGCACTTCTGGGACCGCGAGGCCTTCCAGGGTGCGGTCGACGAGGTCGAGAAGCTCGGCGGCACCGTGCTCACCACCGACGGCAACCGCGACAACACCCTGCACGCGCAGAACCACGACATCTTCCTCGCTCAGAACGTCGACGCCGTCATCACAATCCTCGGCGACGCCTCGGTCGACCCGAAGCTGCAGCAGCTGCACGACGCCGGCATCCCCGTCTTCGGCGTGGACCACGCCTCGGAGTGGGCCGTCAACAACGCGCAGTCCGACAACGAGGTGGGCGGCACGGCCCTGGGCAAGATCACCGGCGACGCGCTCGGCGGCGAGGGCAGCATCGCCGTGTTCAACGCGTTCGGCTCGAGCCTGTCGTTCTGCGGCGAGCGCTACGACGCGTGGAAGAACGAGCTCGCGACGAACTACCCGAACATCAAGCTCATCGAGCCCGAGCTCGCCGAGCAGTTCGCCAACGCCCCCGACGACGCCCGTCAGCAGACGCTCGCGCTGCTCGAGAAGTACCCCGTCGGCACCATCCAGGACATCCACGTCGCGTGCTGGGACCAGCCCGCCATCGGCGTCGTGCAGGCGATCGAGGACTCGGGCCGCACCGACGTGAAGGTCACCGCCTTCGACGCCGGCCCCGACACGCTCGAGATCATGAGCGAGCCGGGCAGCCCGTTCGTCGGCAACATCGCCCAGCTGCCGCGCAAGATCGCGACCATCTCGGCCGACAACGTGGGCAAGTACTTCCTCGGCGAAGAGGTCGAGAAGGTCAGCTACGTCGACACCATCCCGGTCGCCGGTCCCGACGAGGCGAAGAAGGTCTCGAAGGAGCTGGGCTACACCCAGTGACGAACAGCTCCTCCTCCTTCGTGACGCCGGTCCTGCACATGACCGGCGTCACGAAGGCGTTCGCGGGCGTCCCGGCTCTGCGGGGCGCCTCGATCGACGTGCGCCCGGGCGAGGTGCACGGCCTCGTCGGCGAGAACGGCGCGGGCAAGTCCACGCTCATCAAGATCCTCGCGGGCATCTATGCGCGCGATGCGGGCTCGGTGGTCATCGGCGGCACGGATGCCGGCACGCTGACACCCGCCGATGCGCACGCGGCCGGCATCCGCTTCGTGCACCAGGAACTCCAGCTCGTGCCCGACATGACGGTCGCCGAGAACGTCTGGCTCGGCAACGAGCAGAGCGCGGGCGGCGTGCTGCGAGGACGCCGCATGAAGACCCGGGTGACCGAGGTGCTGCACGACGTGCTCGGCATCCGGCTCTCGCCGACCCGTCTCGTGCGCGACCTCGGGCCCGCCGAGCGCAAGCTCGTGCAGGTGGCCCGGGCGCTCGTCGACGACGACGCGCGCCTCATCGTCTTCGACGAGCCCACCGCCCCGCTCGCCAGCGCCGAGGCGGAGCAGCTGCTCGGCATCATCGGGCGCCTGCGCGACCGCGGCATCGCGAGCCTGTACATCTCGCACTACCTCGGCGAGGTCACCCGCATCTGCGACCGGGTGACGGTCCTGCGCGGCGGTCTCGACGTCGGACGCATCGACTCCGTCGACGCCGACAGCGGCCGCGAGATGATCCGCCTGATGATCGGGCGCGAGATCGACGACCTCTACCCCGCCCGCCGCCCCGCCACCACGGCCGAACCGGTGCTGCGCGGCCGCGGCCTGCGCGTCGGGGCGGTCGTGCACGGTGTCGACCTCGACGTGCGCCCCGGCGAGATCCTCGGCGTCACCGGGCTGCTCGGCTCCGGCGCCTCCGAGCTGGCCGAGGCCCTGGTGGGCCTGCACCGTCACACGGGCGACCTGTCGCTCTCGGGCCGCCGCTTCCGCCCGTCGAGCCCCGCCGCGGCCCTCGAGGCGGGTGTCGTGCTCGTGCCGCGTGACCGGCGTCACGACGGCGTCGTGCTCGACTTCTCGACCCAGCGCAACCTCACGCTGTCGACGCTCGCCGAGGGCACCCGCGCGGGACTCCTCGACGACGCGGCGTCCCGCGACCGCGCGTCGGAGCTGGCGGAGCGCCTCGACATCCGCCCGCGCGACACCGGCGTGCAGACGCGTCTGCTCAGCGGCGGCAATCAGCAGAAGGTCGTGCTGGGCCGCAGCCTCGCCGCCGGCGCCCGCGTCATCGTGCTCGACGAGCCGACGGTCGGCGTCGACATCGGCGCGAAGCAGGAGATCTATCGCCTGCTGGCCGAGCTCGCGGCATCCGGAACCGCCGTCGTCGTCGTCTCGACCGACCCGGCCGAGGTGCTCGGACTCAGCGACCGCATCGTGGTGCTGGAGCGCGGACGCGTGGCGCACGAGGTGCCGACCGACGGCCTGACCCTCGAGCACCTCAGTGCGCTGGTCACCGGCAGCACCGCCGACCCTCGAACCGAAGGGGATGCCGCGTGAGCACCCTCGTCACCATCGGCCCCGGCGCCGGCGGAGCGCCCTCCCGATCGACCGAAGGGGATGCCGCGTGAGCACCCTCGCCGCCCCCGAGCGCACCGCGCTCGCCCCGCGCGTGCGGAGCCTGCTGGCCCGGCGCGGCCCGCTGCTCGTCGTCCTCGCGATGACCGTCTACCTCGCCGTCACGGCGAAGGGCTTCCTCGGCGTCGCCAACGTCACCGCCAGCCTCACCCAGGCGGCACCGGTGGCGCTGGTGGCGATGGGCCTCGCCATCGTCGTGATCGGCGGCGGCGACGACGTCGTGGTCGGGGGCATCGACCTGTCGATCCCCGCGACCGCCGCCCTGGCCACCGCGATCGTCAGCGATCAGCTGACCACGTACGGCACGCCCTTCGCGGTCGCCTTCGCCCTCGGCATCCTGGTCACCACCGTCTTCGGGCTGCTCAACGCCATCCTCGTCGGCTGGGTCGGACTGTCGTCGATCCTCGCGACCCTCGCGGTGTACGTCGCGGTCGTCGGCATCACGCGCGTGGTCAGCGGCAACCGTCGCATCGACGTCGCCGACCCGCTGATCGTGGCCGTGCGCGACACGCGCGTCGCGGGCATCCCGCTCGCTGCGGTCCTCATGCTGATCGTCGCCGCGGTGCTCGTGTTCGTCATGGCCCGCACCCCCTACGGCCGACGCCTGCAGGCGGTCGGCGGAAACCGGGATGCCGCGATCTTCGCCGGCATCCCGGCCCAGCGCTACATCATGTCGACGTTCGTCATCGCGGGGGTCGTCGCCGGTCTCAGCGCGCTGCTGCTCATCGCCCGCGGCTCGGGCAGCAGCCCGGGCATCGACGAGCGCCTCATGGTCGACATGGTGCTGGCGACGTTCCTCGGCGCCGCCTTCACTCGGCGCGGCACCGTGACCGTCGCAGGGTCCGTGCTGGGCGCGCTCTTCGTGGCGCTGCTGTCGAACGGCCTCATCCTCTCGCGCGTCGCCAACGCCTGGGTCGACGGCTTCAAGGGCGTGCTGATCCTGCTCGTCGTGGCCGCCGCGGCCGCCCGCAAGAGCGAGGAGGCCCGCGCGTGAGCACCACCGCCACCCGCACCCGCTGGTCGGGCGTCGCCGGTTCCGCCGCGGCCACCGTCACCCGCTACGGCTTCGTCGCCGCCTTCGCGCTGCTCATCGTGTTCTTCTCGTTCGCGAGCGACGCGTTCCTTCGCCCGACGAACCTGCTCAACGTGCTCGACGGCGTCGCGATCCTGCTGCTGGTCGCCCTCGCCCTCACCGTCGTGGTGTCGTCCGGCGGCATCGACCTCTCCGCCGCCGTCGCCGTCGACTTCGGCGCGTGGTTCGCGATCGTGTCGATGATGTCGTTCGGGATGCCGTGGCCCGTCGCCGTGCTGCTGGGCCTGCTCGGCGGCGCGCTGATCGGGGCGCTCAACGCCTTCCTCATCGTGGGGCTCGGCGTCACGCCCTTCCTCGCCACCCTCGGCACGTTCTTCATCGGGCGCAGCGCCCAGCAGATCGGTACGAACGGCGGCGCGAGCGTCAGCTTCCGCGCGGCTCCCGAGGGCTTCACCTTCCTCGGCTCGGGCGACGTGCTCGGAGTCGGCATCCCGGTCATCATCGCCGCGGTCGCGGCCGTGGGCATCGGCATCCTGCTGCACCGCACCCCCGCGGGCGTGCGCATCCAGGCCATGGGCCTGCAGGATCGCGCGGCCGTCGTCGCGGGGCTGCGCACCCGTCGCATCCGGGTGCTCGTCTACGTCGGCGCGGGCGTGCTGTGCGCGGCGGGCGGCATCCTGCTCAGCGCGTCGCTGCGGCTGTACACCCCGCTCGCGGGCTTCAGCTACCTGTTGGATGCCATTGCCGCGGTGTTCATCGGCGCGTCGATGCACCCGCGCTCGCGGCCCAACGTGCCCGGTACCGTCGTGGGTGTGCTGTTCCTCGGCGTGCTGGCGAACGGCCTCGACCTGCTCGGGCTCGACTTCAACGTGAAGGCCGCGGTGCAGGGCGTGGTGCTGCTGGTCGCCCTCGTGCTGGCGTACACCGTCGCGCAGCGCGCGCGGGCGGCGGCGGAGCGCAAGCCCGCTGTCGCGGCGGCCCGACCGGGCGCCGCCGGGACGGGCGCGGTCGCCCCGGACGCCGCAGCCGCCCCGCGCACCGGCGACACCACCCCGGGCGGCACGGCGTGACCCCCGCCGTCCTCGGCATCGACGCCGGCACCACCGCCGTCAAGGCCGTGCTGTACTCGCTCGAGGGCGAGACGCTCGCCGCCGGGCACCGGTCGGTCGCGGTCGTGCGCACCCCCGACGGCGGTGCCGAGAGCGACATCGACCTCGTCTGGGAGGCTGTCGTCGGCGCCGTGCGCCAGGCGCTGTCGCAGGCGCGCAGCACGGCCCCCGACGTCGTCGCGATCGGTGTGACCGGGCAGGGCGACGGTGCGTGGCTCGTCGACGCCGAGGGGCGGCCGGTGCGTCCCGCCGCCCTGTGGCTCGACGGCCGGAACGCCGACCGCGTGACCGCCTGGCAGCGCGACGGACGGGATGCCGCGGTGATCGCCGCCACCGGATCGGCCAGCTTCCCCGGCACCCTCCCCGTGCTGCTCGACGGCTTCGCCGAGACCGAGCCCGACGTGCTCGCCCGCGCGGCTCACCACCTCAACTGCAAGGACTCGGTGCGTCACCGCCTCGCCGGCGAGGTCGCGACCGATCCCTCCGAGGCGTCGCGCACGTACCTCGATCCGGCGACCCTCGCGTACTCCGACGAGATGATCGACGCGCTCGACCACCGCCGCTTCGCGCATCTGCTGCCGCCCGTCCGCGCCCCGCACGAGCGCGGCGGCACCCTCACCGACGATGCCGCCGCCGAGCTCGGCCTCCGCGCCGGCGTGCCCGTCGCCATCGGCCTCGTCGACTCCGCCGCCTGCCCCGTGGGTCTCGGCGCGCTCGCCGACCAGGACGGCTGGGTGGTGCTCGGCACGACCGCGACCGTGGCCGTCAACCGCGTCGACCGCGCGGCGGCCGACAGCGGGATCGGCATCCTCATCCCCACCGGCCGCGGCACCCAGGTGCTCGAAGCCCTGTCGTCGATGGTCGGCACGCCCAACCTCGACTGGGTGCGAGGCACCCTCGGCCTCGCCGACCGCAGCTGGACCGAGCTCGAACGCCTCGCGCGCACGGCGCCCGACGGCAGCGGCGGAGTCATCTACCTGCCCTACGGCTCGCCCAGCGGCGAGCGCGCCCCGTTCGTGGATGCCGCGGCCTCGGCGTCGTGGGTCGGCATGAACGTCACGACCACCCCCGCCCAGCTGCTGCGGAGCGTCTTCGAGGGCCTGGCGTTCTCGGTCGCCGAGTGCCTCGACCTGCTGGATGCCGCCGACCGCGTGCCCGTGTGCGGCGGCGGCGCGCGCAGCGACTTGCTGTGCCAGCTGCTGGCCGATGTGTCGGGGCGCACGATCGTGCGCACCGCCGACCCCGAGGTCGGGGCGCGCGGGGCCGCGACCGTCGCCCTGGTCGCCGCCGGCCTCGCCGACGACCTCGAGACCGCCGTGCGGGTGTTCCCCGCCGACAGCGTCGAGTTCACCCCTCGCCCCTCGCCCGCCCTCGCGGCGGCGCGCGAGGTGTTCGCGCGCGTGCGGGCGGCGCTGCGGCCGGAATGGCCCGCGCTCCGGTCGCTCGGGCGTCTCGCCGCGGCGGCTCCCCCGGCCGGCACGGGCGAGACGGCCGCCGTCGCCCACACCCCGCAGGTCGCCGCCGCCGCCCCCGCCGCCGACGACTCGGAACCGCCCGCCGCCGCACGCGCCGACGTCTCGGAACCGCCCGCCGCCGCACGCGCCGACGTCGAGCGCACCGCCGCCGCGGCCCCCGCCGCGCACCTCGACGCCCCCTCCCTCGACGTCCCCGCCCCCGAGAGGACCTCCGCGTGACCCGCATCGTCATCACCGCGCCCTTCGATCCGCGCATCGCCGCCGAGCTCCCGGGCGAGGTCGTCACGGCATCCGAGGCCGAGACCGGGCAGTCGCTCGGCGCCCGCGCCGCCGCCGACCCCGTGTTCGCCGCCGCCCTGGCCGAGGCCGACGTCGTGATCGCCGAGCTCGACCGCATCGACGACGACGCCCTCGCGGCGGCTCCTCGCCTGTCGCTCGTCGTGGCCTGCCGTGCCAACCCCGCCAACGTCGACCTGGCGGCGTGCGCCGCGCGAGGCGTCGAGGTGCGCACGACGCCGGGCCGCAACGCCGATGTCACCGCTGATTTCACCCTCGCGCTGCTGCTCGCGACCGTGCGACACGTGCCCGCCGCCTCGGCATGGCTGCGCGCGGGCAACTGGAGCGGCGACGACGTCTTCGAGCCGTACGCGCGCTTCCGCGGCATCGGCCTGTCGGGACGACAGTTGGGCGTGGTCGGCGGCGGCGCGGTCGGACGACGCGTGGTGCGCCGCGCGCAGGGCTTCGGCATGCGCATCGCCGTGTACGACCCGTTCCTCGCCCCGGGTGCCCTCGGCGACGACGTGCAGCACCTCGAGCTCGACGACCTGCTCGCCACCAGCGACATCGTCACCCTGCACGTTCCGCTCACCCCCGAGACCACCGGGCTGATCGCCGCGCGCGAGCTCGCGCTGCTGCGCCCCGACGCCTACCTCGTCAACGCCGGCCGCGCCGCCCTCGTCGACCGCGACGCGCTGCTCGCGGTGCTGCGCGAGGGGCGCATCGCCGGCGCCGGCTTCGACGTCTTCCACGACGAGCCGCTGTCGTCCGACGACGAGCTGCTGCGCCTGCCGAACGTCACCCTCACCCCGCACATCGCCGGGGCGTCGGACGACGTCGTGGTCGAGCACTCCCGCCTGGCCGCCGCCGCCGTGGCATCCGTCTTCCCGCCTCCCTCCTCCTCCCCGAGCCCGTCGCCCCACTCCGCTGAGGTGCGGGAAGCGACCGCGCCGGATGCGGAATCGCGGACACAGGCCGCAACTCACCGCAACGCCGACGCCTCCCCCACCCACCCCGATGACTCGCGGGAAGCGACCGCGCCGGATGCGGAATCGCGGACACAGGCCGCAACTCACCGGGAAGCTTCGACGCCCGACCCCCACGAAAGAGAACACCACGTGACCGCCACCGCCACCGCCGACGTCGTCGTGCTCGACATCGAGGGCACCACCTCGGCCGCGGGCTTCATCCTCGGCGACCTCTACGACTACGCCCGCCCGCGCCTCGACGAGGTGCTCGGCCGCGACGACGACACCGTGCGCGCCGCCCGCGCCGACGCGATCGCCGAGACGGGACTGGATGCCGACGCCTCCGACGCCGAGATCGCCGAGGCGCTGCGCGGACTCATGGCGAAAGACGTGAAGTCGACGCCGCTGAAGACCCTGCAGGGCATCATCTGGGCCGAGGGCTTCGCCGCGGGCGAGATCCACTCGCAGTTCTTCGACGACGTCCCCCCGCGTCTGCACGCGTGGCACGAGGACGGCATCCGTCTCGCCGTTTACTCCTCGGGTTCGGTCGCCTCGCAGGTGCCGTGGTTCCGTCACGCCCCGCAGGGCGATCTGACCCCGCTCGTCGAGGACTTCTTCGACACGGTCAAGGCCGGGCCCAAGAAAGAGAGCGCGTCGTTCGACAAGATCGCCGCCGCCCTCGGCGTCGCCCCCGACCGCGCCCTCTTCCTCACCGACCACCCCGACGAGGTCTCCGCCGCCCTCGCCGCCGGCTGGCAGGTCGTCGCCCTCGACCGCGCGGGCGAGCCGTGGGCCGGAGCCGACTTCGCCGCGCCCGCCGTGGCATCCTTCGACGAGATCGAGGTGACCCGATGACCACGCTCCCCTCTCGCGAGGCCGTGCGCGCGGCCGGGGCGGCGCTCTCCGCAGAGGCGACACGTTTCTCGGGCTACGGGTGGATGCGCGGCACCTCGGGCAACCTGTCGGTCGTGGTCGACCGCGACCCGCTCGTGCTCGCCGTGACCGCCTCGGGCCTCGACAAGTCGCTGCTCACCGACGCCGACGTCGTGCTCATCGACGCGGCCGGTCACGCGATCGATCCCGACGATCCCCGCCCGCCGTCGGCCGAGTCGGGCCTGCACGCCCACATCGCCGCGCGCACCGGCGCGAACGCCGTGTTCCACGTGCACGCCTTCGACGCCGTCGTCGCCGGACACCGGTGGCCGGGCGGCGTCGAGATCCGCGACATGGAGATGCTCAAGGGCATCGGCCACCTCGCCGACGACGAGACCGTGACGATCCCCGTCATCCGCAACCACCAGGACATGACGGTCGAGGCCGGCTGGTTCGACGAGGTGTACCGCCCCGCCACCGCCGACGTCCCCGAGGTGCCGGCCCTGATCGTGGCGAATCACGGCATGTACGCCTGGGGCAACGACGTCGCCGCCGCCCGGCGCCACCTCGAGATCACCGAATGGCTGCTGCGCTTCGCCGTCGCGACCCGCTGAGCCCACGGCATCCACCCACCGAGAACACCCCACGAAAGGAGCGGCCATGACCCTGCTGACCGTCTGGAAGGAAACCGACCCGAGCACGCCCGTGCTCGAGACCACCGAAGAGAGCGAGATCCGCGAGGCCCTCGCCGAGCTCGGCGCCCGCTTCTCGCGCTGGGAGGTCAAGGACGTCCCCACCGGCGCCTCGCAGGACGAGGTGCTCGCCCTCTACGCCGACGAGATCGGCGCGGTGAAGGAGCGCGAGGGCTACACCCTCGTCGACGTCGTCGCCCTCGACCCCGCGCAGAGCGACTACGACGAGCTGAAGACGCCGTTCCGCGAGAAGTTCCTCTCGGAGCACGCGCACGACGACGACGAGGACCGCTACTTCGCCAAGGGTGCGGGCGTGTTCTACCTGCACGCGAACGAGAAGGTGCACGCGGTGTACTGCGAGGCGGGCGACCTCATCTCGGTGCCGGCGAACACCACGCACTGGTTCGACATGGGCACCGCCCCGCACTACGTCAGCGTGCGCTTCTTCCACGACGACGACGGCTGGGTGGGCCACTTCACCGGCAGCCCCATCGCCGAGTCGTTCGCGACGTTCGACCAGCTCGCCGAGCGTCGCGCGCAGCTGGCCTGATCACCGCCGGGCGCCCGTCCTCGTAGGCATCACGGATGCCACGGGGCGGGCGTTCCGCGTGTCGCGGCGCCGCGCGCATAACCTCCGCGATGTGCACATCCTCAGCCGACATTCCGGTGGAAGAACTGACCTCGCGCGAATCGCTGAGATTATGCGCGGCATCCCTCAGCGACGCCGCAGAGCCACGGCGGCCCACGCGACGGGCGGGAGAGTCACGTGCAGGATGCCGTCGACGAGCCGCGTCGGCACCGTTCCGGGGCGCACGCGATCGTGGTCGTCGAGCGTGTTCTGCGCCGACGGGTCGTCGTCATGGAGCAGGTGCGACTCGACGACCTCCACCTCGCCGAGGCCGCTGACGTCGATCATGAGCTCGACCGGCTCGTCGCGCCCGCGGTGCACGGCGAAGATCGCGGTCGCACCGCTGTCGGCGTCGTGGGTGGCCACGGCATCCACGGCCGATACCTCGCCGTAGACCGCCGTGGCGATCGTGGGCGCCTCGATCGGCACGCGCACGGCCGTCCCCCGCGCGAGCCGGGAGGTGATCGCGAACGGGAAGAAGGTCGTCTGCCGCCAGGCGGGTCCGCCGGGCTCCGTCATGATCGGCGCGATCACGTTGACGAGTTGCGCGAGCGACGCGGATGCCACCCGATCGGCGTGCTTCAGCAGCGAGATGAGCAGACCGCCGAAGACGACGGCATCCAGAACCGAGTACACGTCTTCGAGCAGACGCGGCGCGACGGGCCAGTCGTCGATCGCGGTGGGCTTCACGGATGCCACCCGGTCGATGTACCAGACGTTCCACTCGTCGAACGAGATGTCGATGCGTTTGCTGCTGCCGCGGGCGGCGCCCACGTGGTCGGCGGTGGCGACGACCGCCTCGATGAAGCGATCCATGTCGACGGCCGAGGCGAGGAACGAGTCGATGTCGCCGTCGCGCTCCTGGTAGTAGGCGTGGCACGAGATCATGTCGACGTCGTCGTAGGTGTGCTCGAGCACCACGCGCTCCCAGTGGCCGAACGTCGGCATGTTCGCACCCGACGACCCGCAGACGACGAGCTCGATCGAGGGGTCGAGCTGCCGCATGCCCTTCGCGGTACGGGCGGCGAGCTCGCCGTAGTCGTCGGCCGAGCGGTGACCGAGCTGCCAGGGGCCGTCCATCTCGTTGCCCAGGCACCAGACGCGCACGTCGAACGGTGCCGCGCGTCCGTTGTCGATCCGCCGCTGCGACAGCGTCGAGCCGCCCGGGACGTTGGCGTACTCGAGCAGGTCGATGGCTTCGAGCGTGCCGCGGGTGCCGAGGTTGACGGCGAGCATGAGGTCGCTGCCGGCCTTGTCGAGCCAGTCGGCGAACTCGTGCAGCCCCACCTCGTTGGTCTCGGTCGAGTGCCAGGCGAGGTCGAGGCGCCGGGGGCGCTGCTGGCGTGGACCGACGCTGTCCTCCCAGCGGAAACCCGAGACGAAGTTGCCGCCCGGGTAGCGGATGGTCGAGACGCCGAGCTCGCGCACCAGCTCGAGCACGTCGCCGCGGAAGCCCTGGTCGTCGGCGGCGGGGTGGCCGGGTTCGTAGATGCCGTCGTAGACGTGCCGGCCGAGGTGCTCGACGAACCCGCCGAAGAGGCGGCGGCGCACGGGGCCGATGGCGGATCGGGGGTCGACGGTGAGTCGGGCAGCGGTCATCGGTGCTCCTTTTCCGCCTCGACCGTACCCGCGTCCGTCCGGTTCGCTAAACGTTTTCGAAACGCGGGCCCCCGGGGGCGGTGTCGGTCGCCCGCTCGCCGCGGCTCGCGCGAGACGCCTGCGGTACCGCGGCACGAAGCAGCCGCGCGCGGCAGCGGCGCCACACTTGGCGCACGGCAGCACCGCGGCGCACCGCAGCGCACCGCGCAGCGGCGCCGTCAGATCACCGCGGCCGACCAGGGGTCGGGAAGGCCGTAGCGGTGAGCGCCGATCGACACCGCCTGCTCCCGCAGGAACGGCAGCAGCTCGAGACGCCCCGCGGTGGTGACCTCGTCGGCGTAGACGGTCAGCGACACGTCGGCCCCGACGGTCTCGGCGACCGCCCGGCGCTGCGTCGCGACCGTCTCGGCCGGGCCCACGAGGCGGATGCGATCCGGCCGCGCCGAGGCGACCGGGGCGTCGCCCTCAGCGGCATCCGGGAATCCGCCCGCCAGCCGCTGCAGCCATTCCTCGTCGGTCTCGACCGACACGGCGATGTCGGACTCGCCGAGCAGATGACGCACCGGTGCGGGGAGTCCCACGGGCGTGCTGAGGCTGAAGGTCGAGCCCGACCGCACCGCCGCGACGAGCACGCGCAGCACCGCGTGCCACGAGGCGTCACCGGTCGCGCGGATGGCGACGTCCGCCGGCCGGTACCGCCGGAGGTTGCGCTCGACGCCGAGGCGCGAGACGTCGGTGACGCGGCCGAACTCGCGATCCCACGACACCGCATCCGACAGGGCGCCGCGGCGCAGCCATTCGAACGCCTCGTACGACAGCGTGGGCTGCGCGGCCTCGATGAGCGCGGTGATGCGGCTGTCGAGCCCGCGCAGGTGCAGCGTCGACGACGACGCCCCACCCGACGACGGACGCCACGAGCCGAGGGTGACGAGCCGGTGCGGCCCGCCCGACATCGCGCCCGCGCCCACCGACGCCTCGCCCCACCCGCCGAGGGGCTCGCGCTGCACGACGCCGCCGGTCGAGGGACGGTTGACGCGCAGCACCGCGGCCTCGGCCGTGTCGAGCCACAGCTCGAGATCGCCGACGTCGCGCGTGTGCAGGCCCGCGACGAAGCCGGAGCCGATGGCGTTCTGCAGCTCGATCGCGCGGGTGACGGTGGGGGCGTGCAGGATGCCGAGCACGGGCGCGGCCACGGCGGCCCGGGTCAGGTGAGAGCCGGCGGTGACGCCCGTGCGCACGCCGGGCGACCAGAAACGTCCGGCCGTGTCGGCGCCGAGGTCGAGTTCGCGCGGCTCCACGAGCCAGCGCTCCCCCTCGCCCAGCACGGTGAGGGCGCGGCGCACCTCGCCCGCCGGTTCTTCGACGAGTGGGCCGATGTCGCTCAGCGGGTCGTCGGCGGGCCCGACACGCAGCGACGAGACGGCGTCGGCGAGCTGATCGAGGAACGGCGTCGATCGGGAGACCGCCCCCACCAGGATGACGAGCGACACCGCGGTCGCGGCCTGCCCGGCGCGCGCGAAGGCGCCGGCGACGATGTCGGCGACGGCTGCGTCGATATCGGCCGATGGGGCGACGATCGCGGCGTTCCGACCCGCCGTGAGCGCCTGCATCGGCAGCGCCGGACGCCAGCCGGCGAAGCGTTCCGCGGTCGCGCGGGCGCCGGCGAGCAGCACGCGGTCGACGTCCGGGTGCACGATGAGCGCACGGCCCGAGGCGTCTTCGTTCAGATCGACGTAGACGAGCAGGTCGCGGGGCACGCCCGCGGCCCACAGCGCCTCGGCGACGACGGCTCCCGCGCGCCGGGCGCGGGGCGACGGCGTCAGCAGCACGCCCGATCCGGCGGCGAGCGCCGCGAGCGTCTCGGCCGCGCACAGGCCGACCGAGGCGTTCCAGCGCGGGGCGACGACGCTCACCCGGTCGGGGACGAATACGGCCCCCGGCACCCGGTCGAGCTCCTTCGCCGTCACGGCGTAGTAGGCGGCGGCGTCCACCGCCTGACTCACCTCCGCGTCGGCCTCGGCGAACAGCGCCCCGGCTTCGGCGGCGAGCACCTCCACCAGCTCCGCCCGCCGCGCGGCGAGCGCGCGCGCCGCGCTCTGCAGCACGGCCGCGCGATCGGCCGCGGGAAGCGCCGCCCAGGGCTCGGCGGCCGTGCGCACGCGCTGCACGGCGGCGTCGAGGCCCGCTTCGTCGTCGATGCGTCCGGCCGCGGCGGTGGCGTCGCCCGCGGTCGATTCGGCCAGGCGCTCGAGCACCTCGGCGGCCCACGCGCGGTCGTCGGCGACCGTGGGGTCGGTGTCGGCGGTGTTGCGGAACCCCGGGGCGCCGCCCGCCGGCTCGGTGCTCTCGCGGGTCGAGAACACGGCGGTGTCGACGAACGCCTGCCCGCCGAACAGCATCTGCTGCACGTCGGGCCCGAGCGAGGAGGTGTCACCGGATGCCGCGGCCTCGCGCGCGATGCCGAGCACCGCCTGCGTGAGACCCGCGTCGGCCGCGTCGTCGGAGGCGCGCTCGCGCAGGATCGCCGGTTCGTCATCGCCGCCGCGCTGCGCGGCGCGCGCGGTCGGGGCGGGCTCGTCGGCAACCGTCAACGCCCGGCGGGCTCGCGCCGTCACCGCGTCCGTCTCGGGATGCGCGGCGCCCTCGACCTCGTCCTCCGCCGGGTCGACGAGGTCGGCGGGGATGTCCGCCCCCAGGGCGGGGGCGGCGGGGATCTCCGGCCCCAGGGCGGCGGCGGCGACCGCGGTGGCGTAGGCGGTCGCGAGGCGGCCGGCCACGGCGTCCAGATCGTCGGGATGGGCGGCGGCGGTGACGGTCACAAACGCGGCATCGGGCACCCAGGGGGTCGCGCGCGGCAGCGCCAGACGCACGGTGGCATCCATCTCGTCGGCGAGGGCGAGCGCGAGGGCGGCCCGTTCCGGATCGGCCGACGCGAGTTCGACGACGAGCCCCTCCTGGCCGCGCGGGGCGAGGGCCTCGCGGACGGTTCGCACGAGGGCGCCGTCGACCTCGTCGCGGGTCGCGACCGCCGGCGGAGTCCACCCGTGCCGCGCCGCCGCGACCACGTCGGTGGAGTCGACGACCTCGTCGCCGAGTCGCAGGGTGACCCGCGCACCGCCCTGGGCAACGCGGATGGCGGCCCACGCAGCGAGCTCGCGCACGGCGTCGAGCGTCTCGGGCACCGCGACGGGCAGAGCGATGCCGGCGGCGGCCTCGGCAAGGCGCGGCTCCTCGAGCACCCGGGTCAGCACCGCCACCGTGGCATCCAGGTCGTCGCGGCCGGCGGCGAGCAGGGTCACGTGGGTTCCGGCGTCCACGGCGGCCAGGAACACCGGCAGCACGCGCTCGGCGGCATGCTCCACGTCGGCGGCGAACGCCCATCGACTGCGCGGCGACACCACGTCGGAGAGAGCGAACGACACGCGCTCGACGTCGTCTCGCGAGACGAGGGAGCGGATGCCGTCGACACGGCGTCGCGCGGCCGTCTCACCGAGCACCGCGGGGCCGACGAGGCGCACGTCGAAGACCGTCCCGGCCTCGGCGGCGGCGGCGAGGTCGACGGCGAGTCGCTCGGGGCGGGCATCGAGGGCGAGCTGACCGAGGAGGTCGCGCAGCGCGCGGCGTGCGAGGGGCACGGCCGGCGCGGGCAGGACCGGCGCCACGGCGGCGCCGATCTGCAGCGCTCCCCGCACGAACCAGGGAAGCGTCGAAGGGATGTCGGCCGCGAGACGGTGCAGGGCCGCGGCCGCCGCGGTCTGACTCTCGGGCCGCACGACGCCGTCGCACACGCGGGCGACGAAGGCCGCGGCATCCGGATCCGTCGGCAGGATGCCGCGGCGCGGGGTCGCGGCGTCGTCGGTGCGCGGTGAGAACGTCCGCGCCGTCGCCGCGGCCCGCGAGGCCAGGTCGGAGGAGAGCGCTGGACCGGTGGCGCGAGGGTCGTTCGGGCTCATGCCCGTCAGCCTAAGCACCGCCCGCGCGCGACCTCGGCGGCCCGCCGCGCAACCGCAGGATCGGTTGCGGCGCCCACGAGCTCACGGTGTCCCCCGAATGGCCGACAATTTTTGCACCGCGACCATCAATTTGCCGGAACTTCTTCGCTTTTCGTCTCGATCGTGTTTGTATGTCCCCGGGTACCCCACCATTTATCCCCCCTGGATGGAAGGTCACTCCACAGTGAACCGTTTCTCGAAGACGGTCGTCGGCGCTGCTGCCCTCGGCCTGTTCCTGACCACCGCCGCCACCGCCCCCGCGCTGGCGCAGACACCCACGTCATCCCCCGACGCGGCCGTCGACGGCGTCGACGCGCAGCGGCTCGCGGCGATGGCGGCCGACCTCGGCACCGACGTGTCGGGCGCGCAGGAGGTCCTGCGTTTCCAGGCCGACGCGGCCGACACGGCCGACGACGTCGAAGGCGCCACCGGCGACGCCTTCGCCGGCACGTGGGTCGACGAGTCCACGCAGACCGTCTACGCCGCCGCCACCACCGAGGCGGCTCTGGACGCGGCCGCCGACGCCGGCGCCGTACCGGTCGCCGCCGAGTACTCGCTGACCGACCTCGAGGCCATCGTCGCCCAGATCGCCGCGAGCCCCGTCCCCGACACGATCCCCTCGTGGTGGATCGACGTCGAGGCCAACGACGTCGTCGTCGATGTCGTCGCCGGCGGCGAGCAGTCGGCGACCGACTTCGTCGCCTCGCTCGGCGCGCCGACCGACGCGGTGCGCCTGCAGACCGGCGTCGAAGCACCCGACACGTTCGCCACCATCCGAGGCGGCATGTCGTACTTCATCAACAACGCCAGCCGGTGCTCCGTCGGTTTCGCCGTGCAGGGCGGCTTCGTCACCGCCGGCCACTGCGGCGTCACGGGCGACAGCACGAACTACGGCACCTTCCGCGGGTCGTCGTTCCCCGGTAACGACTACGCCTGGGTCGCCACCCCCGACCACACCCCCGTCGGGCAGGTCATGGACTACTCCGGCGGCACCGTCGCCGTGAAGGGCTCCACGCAGGCCGCGGTGGGCGCGACCGTCTGCCGCTCGGGCTCCACGACCGGCTGGCACTGCGGCCAGATCCAGGGTTACAACTCCACCGTGCGCTACCCGCAGGGGTCGGTGTCGGGCCTGATCCGCACCAACGTCTGCGCCGAGCCCGGCGACTCGGGCGGCTCGCTGCTCGCCGGCAACCAGGCGCAGGGCGTCACCTCCGGCGGCTCCGGCGACTGCACCTCGGGCGGCACGACCTACTTCCAGCCCGTCAACGAGATCCTGCAGACCTACGGCCTGCGCCTTCTCACCAGCTGATCCCACCCTCCCCCCGGGTACCCGAAGCCCCGGCCGCCGTGCGCGGTCGGGGCTTCCGGCGTGGGTGGAGACGCCGGTCAGGGCCAAAGAACCGCCCGCACGCACCCGTCGGTCTTCTTCTTGAACATCGCGTACCCCTCGGGTCCCTCATCGAGCGACATGACGTGGGTGGCGAGATGCTCGGTGACGAGCTCGTCCCGCTCCATCCGCTCGAGCAGCATCGGGATGTACCGGTGCCCGTGCTGCTGCGCCGATCTCAGGGTGAGGCCCTTGTTCATGACCGCTCCCAGCGGGAACTTGTCGACGAACCCGCCGAAGACTCCGAGCACGAACAGGCTCCCGCCCTTGCGCGCCGCGAAGATCGCCTCACGCACGGCCGTCGGCCGGTCGGTCTGCAGCCTCAGCTGCTGCTTCAGCTGGTCGTAGGCGAAATCGGGGCCGTCGTGATGCGCCTCCATCCCAGTTCATGGCTGACGATGAACGACGGCGTGGCCTTTCCCGCGGCGATCAGATCGCGCAGCTGCCGGTTGTACTTCTTCACCGGCGCCTGCCCCGTGCCCATGGTCTGTCCCTTGAACCAGTGCAGTCCGATGTCGAAGGCGATCCGCCCCTGCTTCGCCAGCTCGTCGGAGGCCCCGGGGTCTTGCGGCACGAACACCCCGACGGTGCCGATGCGTCCGGTGAAGCGCACCGACTGCACGAGCCGGTTGAGCGTGACGTTCGGCTGCTCGTCGCCGCCGGGATCGTGCGCCTGATAGCCGACGCACTCGCAACCGTTGTCGGCGCCGAGCCCCATCGTCTGCTCGAGCACGGCCTCGACGGGGTCGACCTTCGAGTCGTCGATGGCGATCGCGCCGATCGACTCGGCCAGACGCAGGCGATCCGGATGCCGATCCACGACCATCACCTTGCTCGCGCCCTTGATGGTCGCCGACAGCGCCGCCATCAATCCGACCGGGCCGGCACCGTAGACGACCGTCTGATCCCCCGGCTTCACCCCGGCCATCTCGGTGGCGGTCGGGGCGGATGCTCCGACGACCGAGGTGAGAGGAGCGGTCGAGCAGTGACAGGAAGCGGCTCAGCGCAGCTCGCCGAGATCGCGGCGAGCCCCCGCCCCGTTCACGAGCGGGCACAGGCGATGCTCGACGAACTGCAGCGCCAGATCCCGTTCGACGGCGCCTGGATGGCGCTGGCCGAACCGGACGGCGCGGGGTACACCTCGTTGGCGAGCACCGACCTCGACGGTTCGAGCGTGCGCTATCTGAGCGGCCCGCAGATGGCGCACGACATCGCATTGACCGGCGCCGATCGGCATCGACCGCCTACCAGCCTCTCCGACCTGCCCTCCTCCTCGCGCGACCTCCGCACTTGGGCCGAGTGCCTCCTTCCCGCGGGGTTCAACGAGGCACTGTCGGCGGCGTTGTTCGCGTCGGGGGGTCGGCACGTCGGCTTCATGACGGTGCTGTTCCGACGAGCGGACCCGCCCGACCCGGCGCTCCGGCGCCGCTTCGCGCGCCTGGTCCCCCAGGTCGCGTCCGGCATCGACCCGCTCCGATCGCTCGCCGCATCCGCGGTCTTCATCGGCCGTGCCACCGCGGGAGCGGTGCTCCTCCCCGACCACGGCGTCGCTCGCCTCCCGGGCCTGTCCGACGACCCGCTCCTCGCCGCCGACTCCGACCTCGTCGAAACGGCCCGCGACGCACTCCACGAGGGGCCGGATTACGCCACGTTCCTCTGGCCCCGGGGCACGCCCCAGGCGCCGGACGAGTACCTGCGCGTCACCGTCCTGGTCTGCGAGAGCGACCTGGAGGCCGTGGCGTGCGGAGTCGTCGTGATCTCGCGCGCGCCGCACCTGCGCGGTCTGACACCGCGGGAGCTCGAGGTCCTGGGGCACGTCATCGAGGGGTGCTCCAACCTCGAGATCGCGCGCGCGCTCACGGTGTCTCCTCGCACGGTCGCCGCTCATCTCGAGCACATCCTGTTCAAGCTGGATGCCACCTCGCGCGCGCTCGCGGCCGTCCGTGCCGAGCGGGCGGGCCTGTACGTGCCGGTCCCTCGCACCTGCACCGGCTGAGCGCTGCGGCGACCGAGAGACGGAACACACCATCGAGGAAAGGGAACGTCATGTCGCACCTCGCTGTGAAAGCCGGTGTCGGCGCTGCCGTGGGCGCAGGGGCAGCGGTGGTCGCCGCGCTGCTCGGCATCCCGGATCTGTCACTGCTGCTGGGTTGGGTGATCGCCGCCGGAGTCTTCCTGACGTGGGCCTGGTCACGAGCCTGGCCAGCCGACAGTGAGCGCACCCGGGCCCTCGCGCGTCACGAGGAACGCTCGCGTCGACTGGTCGACACGCTCATCATCGCGGCGACCCTGTTCAGCGTCGTGCTCGTCGTCTTCGCCCTGATCCGCAGTCAGCAGCAGGATGTGGTCGGATCGGTCGCCGCGATCCTCGCCGTCGTCGGCGTCGTGGCGGCGTGGGCGCTCGTGAACACCGTCTTCGCCTTCAAATACGCCCGGATGTACTACCTCGACGACCGGCACCGGTTCGACTTCGACCAGGACGAAGACCCGGCCTACAGCGATTTCGTCTACACGGCGTTCTTGATCGGGATGGCCTACAGCGCGAGCAACGTCACCCAGTCGTCGACGCCGTCACGCCGCATCGCCCTGGGCCACGCTCTGCTGTCGTACTTCTTCGGCACCTTCGTGGTCGCGGTCGCCATCAACCTGATCACCGGCCTCACCCAGGGTGGGTGAGGGCCGCTGCCCACTGCGGACTCCGGACGCTCATCCGACTGGCGATCACTCGCTTCGACGGCGGGCGCGCACGTCTTCGGCCGCGTGCGCGATCGCCCCGGCGACATCCGTGAGAGCGTCCGCGACCCGTTCGTCGGCGCGATCCGCGTTCGCGGACCCGGATGCCGGGCGCTCAGCGTCGGCGGCGGAGGTCGATGCCGATGCCGATGCGGGGTCATGCGTGACATCCGTGTCGACCGCAGCGGTCGACGGTGCCCCGTCGCTCGCCTCGTCGCCGGCGACGGGCTCGGTGTCGAACGGGCCCCACACGTCGGTCACCCGCACGTCGACGTCGACGTGCTCGACGCCGGCCACCCCGAGCGCACTCTTGGAGGCCTCGCGAACCGCAGCCGAGACCTCGTGCAGCTTGTGGGGGTAGTCGACGACGATGGACACGGCGACGCGTGCCGATCCGCCGCGATCCGCCTCCACCTTCACCCCCGGGACGACGCGGGTCAGCCCGACGCGCTCGCGCACGGCGTTGGAGGCGCGTTCGACGGAGCGTCCGAGCGCGTGAACGCCGTCGACGGCCGCGACGGCGGCTGCGACGGCCTCGGCCGTCTCGTCAGGGATCAAGGTGGCCGTAGCCGGGGTCTGACTTGTCATTGACGTCTCCTCGTGGGGGTGTCAGTGCACGCGGGTGTTCTCGCGGGCGAGTTTGGCGCGCAGGCCGCTGTGGATGGAGATGTAGGCGCGCAGGTTCTGGCCGGTGAGAGCGGCGAGGTTGGTGACGAGGGTGTCGACGTGCGCGGCGACCTCGCGGGGGGAGGTGTTCTGCCGCGGGGTGACGGCGACGTGCAGCACCGACTCGCGGCCCACCTCGCCGGCGGTGATGCGGGAGGAGAGAATCTCGTCGCGTTCGGCGAGGGCGTTCTTCAGCGCCTCGGACGCGAACCCGTCGGTGACGGTGATGCGGCCTTCGGCATTCGCGCTGCCGGTGGACTGCAGCGCGGCCTGCCGGCGACCGCGCACGGCGGCGGAGGCGATGACGATGAGGACGATCGCGATCACCACGATCGCGGCGACCGCACCCCACCCGGCGGACTCCCGGCCGAGGGATTCGAGCCAGCCCTGGAACCCGCCCATGACGGTGGTCCAGGTGTCGGCGCCGCCGGGGACGAGCCCGACCAGCAGGGCGAGGGTCGCCAGGCCCAGCAGCACGACGGCGACGAGGAAGAGGACGAAGCGGTTCAGACCGCGACGCGTCGCATTCATCGGGACTCCTTGGTGTCGGGACGCTCGACGCGCACGCGGGTGCGGACGGCGGGCGTCAGCTTGTAGGCGGTGATCTCCTCCTCGACGATGCGGCGCAACTGGGCCTCATCGACGGGGATACCCACCGG
>NZ_KQ758476.1 GCF_001456955.1 Microbacterium enclense
CCACGACCGCGACGGCGGCGGCGAACAACGACGCCACCGCTGCGGCACAGTCCGCGGGTTCCTCGACCGCCGCCGTGAACGGGTCCACCCAGGCCTCCGCGAACGTCGGCGCCACCGCCAGCGCATCGTCCGTCGCCGCAGCACAAGCCGCCGCCATGAACGATGCAACCGCCACCGGCTCCACGACCGCGACGGCAAGCGCCAACGCGAACGCGTCGGCGGCCGCATCGGCCGCGTCGAAGGGCACGTCGCAGTCCACGGCGTCCGTGAACGTCGACGGGCAGGGATCGTCGGTCGCATCGTCCGCCGCGTCTGCTCAGGCGAATGCATCGGCATCGGCCGCTGCTGACTCCCGTGCGAACGCTGCTGCCGTGGGAGCCGCGTACAACGACGCGTCGACGACCGCTACTGCGGCCGCGAACTCGAACGCACGTTCCGCGTCGCAGTCCGCGGCTTCGTCCACCGCTGCCGTCAACGGAGCCACCCAGGCCTCCACCACGGCGACGACGAGCGCGAACGCGTCCGCGGCATCCGCCGCAGTCGCCGCCGCGAACGCGGACGCGAGCGCCGCGACGAACGCCGCCGCCTCGGCAGCCGCGAAGGCGAACAACTCGGCTGCAGCACAGTCGGCCGCAACGGCTGCCTCGACCTCGAACGCATCCGGCAATTCCCAGGCCAACGGACTTGCTGTGACCGGCTTCGAGGCGACCAGTCTGGTCCCTGGAGCGGTCGCCGGACTCACCGGGCTGCTGATCGGTCTGCTGGCACTGGTTGCGTCTCGACGGAAGCGGACGCAGTCGTAAGCTGACACACCCGAGCGGGGGTGTCAGGGAGATTCACTCCCTGGCATCCCCGTTCGGCGTTTCAGCTGCCACGTGAGAGCGAACCCGCAGACGACGCGTTGCAGCTTCGGGCCGGCCCCGAATCAGAGATCGACCTCTGATGCAACCCACCCCCGCGAACTCGCTTGCTGGGAGGAAGCTGGATGTCACGAGACTCCCGCCTCGAGCGGGCATCGGTTCACACTCGCGAAAGGAACAACAATGGGATTCTTCGGATTTCTTCTCCTCGGCCTCATCGCCGGCGCCATCGCCAAGCTGATCCTCCCCGGCAAGCAGGGCGGCGGCTGGCTCATCACGCTCGTGCTCGGCGTCGTGGGCGCGCTGCTGGGCGGGTTCCTCGGCTCCGTTCTCTTCAACGCGCCTTTGGAGGACTTCTTCTCGATCCAGACCTGGCTCCTCGCCATCGGCGGCTCGATCATCGTCCTCCTCATCTACGGCCTGATCGTGGGGCGTCGCGCCACGCGCTGACGACCATCATCGAAAGGCCCGGGGCGGTGGGACCGCGCCCCGGGCCTTTCGGCGTTTCTGCGTTCGTCAACCCGGGCTGTTGATCGCATCCGGACTCCTACCGTGGGCGGATGCCACGTGACACCCTTTCCGCACAGACGCTCGCCCGCCGAATCGTCCAGACCGCCTCGGCCGACGTCGAGTCCAGTGAGGCGGCGGCTCTCGGCGATGAACCCGACGGCCTGCACCAGCACCGCGTCGCCGTCCGGCGACTTCGGAGCGTGCTCGCCGTCCTGCGTCGCATCGCGCCGGCGTCGGAGACTCGCGCGCTGCGCGCGGCGATGAAGGAATGGGGTCACTTGCTCGGTGACGCGCGCGACGCCGAGGTGCGGGCGGATCGTGCCGAGAGCACTCTCGCGGAATGCGGCGTCGACGATGCCGATGCCCGCCGGCGTCTCGTCGGCGACGAACGCGCTGCATACCGCCACCTGCACGAGCGTGTCGTGGAGGCGCATGACTCGGACGCAGCGCGTGCCCGGACGCAGGCCCTGCGGGAAGCCGGACTGCGCCTCGAACTCGATCACGACGACGCCAGGGCGAAGAAGGTCTTCCGTCGCCTGCTCGTTCGAGAGGCCGACCGTGTCGCACGCGCCGCGCGGCGAAGCGACGGCTCACTGGAGCGCCTGCACGACGTGCGCAAGGCGTCACGCCGCCTGCGGTATCTCGCCGAAGCGGTCGACCGCGCCGACGCACACGTGCCCGGCGCCGACGCCCGGCGTCTGGGCCGGGCCGCGAAGCGGGTCCACAAGCTCCTCGGCGAACACCGCGACGACCTCCTGCTCGCCGAGCGCGCGAGACGGATGCATCGGCGGGCGTTCACCGCGCAGGAGGACACCGGTCCGTACGACGCCGTCGCGGCACGCGCTGACCAGCGTGCGGAGAAGCACATCCGACGTGTGCCGAAGGCATTGAAGAAGGTGAGAAAGGCGGCGAAGCGGCTCGCCTGACGCTCTACGGGACGACGATGCCGACTCGCCCTCGTCTCTCCTTCTCTTTCCTCGCCACCGTCCTCCTCGGTGCCCTCGCGGCCGGAGTCGTACTGTGGCCGCAGGGGGTCGGCATCCATCGACTGCCCTTCGTGGCCAACGTCATCTCTCTGCGCGGGATCTTCGCGCTCGGTCTCGCGGTGCTCGCCGTGATCGCCGGCGCGATCGCCGTCCGGCGCAGGAGATGGGGTGTCAGCGCCGCCCTGGCGATCGCGCTCGCCGCGGGGTCGCTCGGACACGTCGGCGTGCTGATCGCGCGCGGGTGGAGTTCGTCGACGTCGGGAGGCGATCTCACCGTGGTCTCATGGAACGCCTACGGCGGGGGCGCGTCGCCGGCTGACATCGCTCGACTCGTGCGCGAGACCCGCGCCGATGTCGTCAGCCTCCCCGAGACGGATGCGTTCGCCGCGGCGGAGGTCATCGGCATCCTGCGCCGTGCGGGGATCGAGATGCGCCACGACACCGTCGCCGCAGCGCCGGGCGGCGAGACCATCCCGACATCGATCCTCATCTCGAACCGGCTCGGCACTTACACGCGCGACGCGTCGATCCCCTCGACGCCGGGTCTGCCGAGCGGCGTGTGGCGACCGGTCGACGGCGACGGGCCGACGCTCGTGGCCGCGCATCCCATGCCGCCCCTGCCGGAGACCATGGCGGAGTGGGACGAGGGCCTGCGCTGGATCGCGGCGCGATGCGCGGAGTCCGATGTGATCGTCGCGGGCGACCTGAACGCCACCGTCGACCATTTCGCCGGCCTCGGCTCACGCGAGGACGTGATCGGCGGATGCCGTGACGCGGCGTCCGAGGCCGGTGGGGCAGCGCGGGGGACCTGGCCCGTGCGGCTCCCGGTCGCTTTCGCGGCCCCGATCGACCACGTGCTCGTCGGCGCTGCCTGGCGCGTGGAGTCGTTCGCCGTGCTTCCCGGGTTCGACGACGCCGGCAGCGACCACCGGCCGATCGTCGCCACCCTCACCCGTGAAGACCGCGCAACCGTGACGCCGTGACGTGACGGGAGGGTCGGATCACTCCAGCGTCGGCGGCAACACGTAGACGACGTCGGCGCCGTCGCGTGCGTGCTCGACGAATCCGATCCGCGCGAGCACATCGTGTGCCGGGTGGTCGCTCGCAGCGACGCAGGCGTACAGCGGCCGTTCGGCCTCGTGTGCGGTCAACAAGCGCAGGGCCTCGGTCGGCGCATCGTCGTCGGCGTCGGGCGAGACGGCGAGCAGGATCTCCCGGTCGCCTTCGACGTCCATCGCGGCGGCGACGCCGACCACCGCGGCATCCTCGACGATGACCTGCGCGACGACGTCGGCACGTGCGGTCCAGGCATCGAACGAGGATCGATCGTCGAACGCGGCGCGAGGCCAGGCCGACCCGCTCGCGCGGGCGGCCGAGAAGGCGGCATCCCGATCGTCGTCGTGCAGGTCGCGCAGCTCGATGTGGGACATGCCGTCACGCTAGCGTCGCGCGACCGGGCGATCGCCGGACTTGTGCGTTCACGCGAAACCGTGCAGGGCGAGGAACGTCCACGTGGCGCCATTGGTGTCGCGCGCCGCGATCTGCGCGCGGAGGTGCTCGAAGAGCGCTCCGCGGGTGCCGTCGGAGACGCTCTCCCACCCGTCGAGATTGCGGCGGAGGACCAGGTCGGTCTGATCCAATGCTCGGCCGAAGACGATATTGCGCGAACTGGCCGCGGCGTGAGTGTAGAACGCGAGGACGGCGGTGACGTACGCCCGCGAGGAGTCGGCGTCGCGCATGCGGTCGACGAGGTCGAGCATGGTGGCGATGTCATCGTCCGTACAGCGGGGGACCGCCACGCGGAGGGCGCCCGCGATCGTGTGGGCGGCGTACTCGCGCATATCGATGCGGGCGCGATCGGAGAGGGCGGAGACGCGCGTGTACCTGTTCGCCGCGACCTCGACGAGCCCGATCCTCTCGAGCTTCTGGAGGGCTTCGCGCACCGGTGTGCGAGAGATGCCCATGAGCTCGGCGAGTTCGACGTCGCGGAGGCGGTCGCCGGGTTGCAGCCGGCCGTCGACGATGGCCTCGCCGAGGGCACGATATGCCTCGTCGACGAGAGCCGAAGCACGGCGGCGACCATCCATCAGCCGGATTTTACGACGTGCGGATAGCACAGAACGTCGGTCTTGCTCCGAAATTCTTCGTTTTCGTGTCGCGCGCACGCCTCCGCGCCGGTATTGTCATCTCGTCACGCCTCGCGTGACATATCCGGGGGGATCCGTCGACGCCCGGGCTTCGAGCCTCGCTCAGCCCGGGCGTCGTATGGGCTGACGTGCGTTTCCGTCGCGATGCGTCTCGCGCAACGTTTGTGTCACGGTGCCGTGCGCACGACGAATCCGGCCGTTACCGTGGGGGCACAGTCCGGCGCGCTCGGTGTCGGCTCGAGCGGGAAACGGCAACACGATGAGCACGCAGGGCACGGTCAAGTGGTTCAACTCGGAGAAGGGCTTCGGCTTCATCGCCCCGGATGACGGTGGGCAGGACGTCTTCGCCCACTACAGCGCCATCCAGTCGGGCGGCTACCGCTCGCTCGAGGAGAACCAGCGCGTCGAGTTCGAGGTCGCCCAGGGCCCCAAGGGCCTTCAGGCGGAGAACATCCGCGCGCTCTGACTCTTCCGACACTTCTCGAGCACTCCGGCCGACGCGAGGCGTCGACCGGGGTGCTTCAGTTCTCCTGCCGCACGAGATCGACGCCCGCCGCAGCGAACTGCCGAATCGTCGCGTGCGGCAGGAACGCCCGTGTGAGCGCGGCTCCGATACGGGTGAGATCCGCTTCGTCGCGGTACAGCAGGTACATGGTCTCGTACCGCGGGTGGAACTTCTGCTTGAACCGGTGCAACGACGAGAAGCCGTAGACCGGCTCGAGCAGGTCGGCCAGGCGCCTCTGCAGGTCGGCGATCACTCCGGCGTCCGCGGGGTACTCATGCGCGAGGGGAGCGCCCGACAGCGACATGACCTGCGCGCCCTCGGCCGAGAACTGCCGGGCGGAGGCGCCGATCAGGAACTCCATGACCGGACCGAAGCCGCCGTCGCGTCGACGCATGAGATCGAGGGTCCAGCCGCGGATGGCGCCCTCTCCGTAAACGGGCAGCCACGACAGGAATCCGTCGACATCACCCGCGGGCGAGACGGCCAGCGCGACACGCACCTCGGGGTCGGACGCCTCGTGCAGGGTCCCCAGTGTGAATCCCATCTCCGGCAGACCCTTGTCGCCCACCCAGCTCTCGGAGATCGCCCGGAGCTGCTGCCGCACGCCCCACGTCTCGTCGCCCAATCGCGACAGCCGGAACGTCATGCCCTCGCGTTCCGCGCGGTTCAGGGACGTGCGCACCGCCCCCCACGCCTTGCCCGTGAACTGCAGCCCTGGCAGGTCGACGACGGTGTCGTCGGCCACCACGATGCTGCGCCACCCCGCCGGAACGGCCGCGAGCGTGGCGGCTCCGGCGCTGAAGAAGCAGGGGGCCAGTCCCGCGGCCTCGGCGCGGTCGACGAAAGCGCGCACTGTTGCGGCTCGGGACTCGGGCGGGCCGAGCGGGTCGCCCAGCGCGAGTGCGACCCCCGAGCGGCGCTGGTACGCCACCATGCCGCGGTCGAAGCGGGCGTACGACATGCCCTCCCACGTCGTCATCCACGACAGGGTTCCCCCGCCGCTGGCGCGCAGTTCCTGCTTCACCTCATCGACGGTCGGCGCCGGAGCGTCTCCGAGGGCAGCCCGCGGGCGCGCGCGGAACGCTGCACGCACCAGCACGAAGTACACCGACGCCACGATCCACAGCGCCGACGAGGCGAGCACGCTGCTGATGTCGGCATCCGCCTCTGCCTCGATCCCCGGCGCTCCCGACAGCAGCAGGATGCCGACGACCAGCACCACGAGAATCAGGTTGAGCGCGCAATAGACGATCACGACGATCCACGCCCACCGGCGGCCTCGACGCAGCGCCGTGGCGACGACGAGGACGACGACGGTGTTGACCGCCACGTCGATCCACGACCCTGCGGCCGCCGCGGAGTATCCGAACGGCCCCGTCATGGGAGCGACGTAGCCGAGGATCTCGATGGCGCCCAGCGCACACAGCACGACGAACGCGACCAACCGCTGCTCGCGGACGCTCACGCGCTGCGGACGAAGGGAGCGGTCGACGGCGAGCACGAGCAGCACGGCCAGCACATGCTCGAGGTCGGGGAGCGAGCCGTAGTAGAAGAACGACACGGCGAGCACGGCGAGGAAGACGGTCCACGCGCGGAGCCGCCACGGCGAGGGGAGAAGGGCGAGAGCCGCGGCCAGGCAGGCGAACAGCCCGCCCGACGGGCCCACGTCGAGAGCGGTGGCCTGTTCCTGAGCCCATTGCCACGGCAGCAGCGAGGCGCCCCAGAGGAACGCGGAGGCCGCGAGCACGGAGAACAGCTGCCCCGCGGCGAATGTCGTGGCGGCTGCGCGCGAGCCGCGGCGCGCTTCGAGAAAGGCCATCGCCGCGAGCAACGGGATGCCGGCGGCGTAGATCCAGGGAGCGCTGACGAAGAACGTGCCCGTGATGGGCGTCCACCACCGGCCGGCCCGAAGGGCGGGGAGGCCGTACGCCACGGTGTCGTACAGATCGGAGTCGGCGAACGGACGCCACAAGCCGCCGGAGAGAACACCCACCAGCAGCAGCACCCCGGCCAGCGACAGGGAAACCGGCACCCGCCGTACGACCGAGAGCGAGCGCGTAGCGAAGGTCTTCTCGGCCATGCCGCTCACGATAGGGCACGGGCCGTGCGCGGCGGGATGGTGCCGTGGCACCGAGTGTCGCGGGGGCGCGACCGCGGCGCGGAGTCGCACCGCGTGCCGCTCACCGGTCGGCGGGCGACCTCAGCGCACTGCGGCCCACGCCGCCCGAGCCGCCGCCAGGGCCGCCGCAGCGTCGGTCGCGGCGCGGGCCTCGGCGAGGTGGCGACGCGCGCGCTCGAGACGGAGCAGCAGGGCGATGCGGTTCTCACCGTCGGGCGCTGCGAGCCCGGCCTCATCAGGCACTGCATCGCGCGCGTCAGCCGCGGCGAGGGCGGCGCGCGCGCAGGCAAGGGTTCCCGGCAGGGCGGCGCGAGCCGCCTCCAGACGCCGTCGCACGCTGACGGCCTCGTCGAGCAGTTGGTCGCGTTCTTCGCGCACCGTCGCGACGACGGCGATCGCCTCGCGCGGTCGGCGCGACGCGGAGGCGGCGGCGTCGTCGAGGGCGTCGGCGGCGACCCGCAGGCGCTCCGCCGCGCCGGGGCGACACGCAGCGGGTCGCGAGGTCGCCACATCGAGAGCCTGTTCGACCTCGCTCCGCGCCGCCGCGAGCTCGGCGTCGGCGTTGTCGGCGGCCTGCATCGCGACCCGGTGATCATCCTCGACGGCGCGCAGGTGACGCGCGGCGCGGTTCACGGCCGCGGTCGCCCGGAGCAGGTGGTCGGCGGTGGGTTCCGCGGCCGCTCGGTCGAGGGCGGTGTCGGCCTCGGCGAGGGCGTCGGTCGCGGCGCTCGCAGCCGTGGCGGCATCGGCCCAGTCCACATCGTCGAAGCGCGCGCGCAGGGCGGCGATCAGCGGCTCGGGGTCGCCCGACGCCGCCACCAGCTCGTCACGCCGTGCGCGGGCGGCGGCGAGAAGCCCCTGGGGCGTGCGATGGACGGCGACCCAGTCGGTCAGCTGCGAACGCGTCGAGGCGACACTCTCGCGTTGGAACTCGAGCGCCTGCGTGACGCGTGCCGCCTGCGTCCGGCGGCGGGCGGCCACGCCGGCGTCGTCCTCCAGGGCGAGCACGTCACCGAACCCGCGATCGCGTGCCCGGTGCGCCGTCGCTCGCGCTCGCCGGAGGGCGATCGGGACGTCGGTCGCTTCGTCCGCGTCGGCGGCTTCGAAGGCCAGATCGAGGTCGCGAAGCGCATCATCCAGTGCGAGCAGGGCGCGAGCGGCATCCGATACCGCGCGGTCGGCGGCCGCTCGAGCGCGGGGCGAGCGGCGCTGCAGGCGCACCGCGACGACGACGATCAGCGTCACGAGGGCGGCGGCGCCCAGGGCGATCGCCGCCGGCACCAGCCACCCGAGATCAGGCACCGGCGGAAACGTGCTCGGAGGAGTCGTCGTCGACGAGGAGCAGGGCACGCAGCTGATCGACGTCGCCGACCGCGGCCTGGGCGCCCTCGGCTTCATGGGGCCAGCTGAAACCCCAGCGCACGAAGATCACCGGCACTCCGGCATCCTGACCGCCCTCGACATCATGATGCCGATCTCCGATCAAGACGGGTCGCGAGGTGTCGGCGCCGGCGGCCTCGAGCCGGCGCAGCGCTTCGCGCACGATGTCGGCCTTGGAGCTCAGTGTGCGCTCGTCGAGGGAGGCGCCGACCGTCGCCTCGAGGGCGGGGGCGAGACCGAAGTGGTCCATGAGCGCGACGACCTGCACCTCCGGCTTCGAGCTCGCGGTCGACTGCGGCACCCCGGCCGCGTGCAGTTCGTGCACCAGGTCGCCGACCCCGGGGTAGAGCTGCGCGCTGACGGTGTAGCCCTCGCTCTTGTTGAGGCCGCGGTAGAAGGCGACGGCCTCGACGGCCTGCTCGGCTGTCATGCCGACGTTCACCTGGAACGACTCGAACATGGGCGGACCGATCCAGCGCGACAGCTCGCCGCGCGTCGGGGGCGTGCGCCCGAAGTGGTTCAGCGTGGTCGTCAGGCGGCGGAGGATCCCCTCGGACGCGTCGACGAGGGTTCCGTCGACGTCCCACAGGACGCACGAGAAGGGAGAGCGTTCGGGCATGCGTCCACGCTACCGGGGCGGCATCGCGGCGGGTCGACCGGATGCCGTGCGCAGACCCCTCGACCGCCTCAGGCCGAGGCGCAAGCGTCGGTCTCCGCCGATATTCGGTGCGTGCTCAGAACAGTCGCGGTGCGCCGGACTGCACGCCCTTCATCTCCTCGTAGTCGAGGGTGAGGCAGCGGATGCCGCGGTCGGTGGCCAGCACGCGCGCCTGCGGCTTGATCTCCTGTGCGGCGTAGACGCCGGTGACCGGGGCGAGCAGGGGGTCGCGGTTGAGCAGTTCGAGGTAGCGCGTGAGCTGCTCGACGCCGTCGATGTCGCCGCGACGTTTGACCTCGATCGCCACGGTGCCGGGGCCGTCGTCGTTGCGCAGCAGCAGGTCGACCGGGCCGATGGCGGTGGGGTACTCGCGGCGGACCAGCGTGAGGTTCTCGCCGACGACCGACACCTGCTCGGCGAGCAGCCGCTGCAGGTCGGCCTCGACGCCGTCTTTGATGAGACCGGGGTCGACGCCCAGGTCGTGCGCGGTGTCGTGGATGATCTCGTGGATGCGCACCAGCAACGCGTCACCCGTCTTCGCGTGCGTGACGCGCCAGCGCTCAATCACGCCGTCTTCGACGTCGACCTCGTCGGGCTGCTCGAGGGTGAGCGAGCACGGCGGGCTCATCCAGTTCAGCGGCTTGTACGATCCGCCGTCGGAGTGCACCAACAGGCTGCCGTCACCCTTGTGCACGAGCAGGCGGGTGGCGAGGGGCAGATGCGCGTTGAGGCGGCCGGTGTAGTCGACGGAGCAACGGGCGATGACGAGACGCACCGACCCATTGTCCCAGGAGTCGCGGCGCGTCGATGCCGTTGCCCGGGCGGGGCACGTCGTCAACCCGATCAGCCTCTCGCGGTCAGTACTCCCCGCCCGGCCAGACGTCTTCCGGCAGGACGAAGCAGGGAGAGAACGACAAGATCTGCACGAAAGTCTTGTCAACGGAGAGGGCCACGAGGTACCCCTGACCGTCGTCACCGACGACGTGTGCCCGAGGTTGACCATCAGTCGTCGAATCGGTCTTCGTTCGGTACGAGTCGCGGCCGTCGTATGTGCGCGCAATCGCATTCACAACGGCCGCACCGTCGTAGGTGCCGTCAGAGCTCAGCACGACCTTCGTCTGCCCGGACCACTGGTAGGCGCCCTCCTCACTGCACGACATGAGCACCCCGGTCGGGTTCTGTTGGACGGCAGAGACCTGGGCGGCGGGGACGAAGTCCGCCAGCGCGACCTCCATGCCCTGGGCCACGCCTTTCGCTTCGTCGAGACTGAGGGATTTGTTCACCGAGGCGTCTCCTATTGAAGGGCTGCAGCCCGTGATAGTGACTGCGCACGCCGCAAGAACAGCGAGACCACGGCAAAGTCGTATCGATTCAACCTCCGGGAATCGTGTGGCCACGGATCGTCTGATGGTTTGAGTCCCGGCTGTCATGGACATCTCTCGCGCTGGGCTGGGTGCACGGGGGACTCAGTACTGCTTGCTCGGTGACATCCCGTCAGGCAGGACGAAGCACGGGGAGAACGAAAGGATCTGTACGGCGGTCCGATCGGTGTTTTCGTTCACAAGATAGCCGGCCCCGAATTCTCCCAAGACGTGCACGCCTGGTTGCCCGTCGATGGTGGGGGCTGGTTCCGTCCGGAAACCGTCCCCGTTTCCGAAAGCCGCGGTTATCGCATCTACGAGTCCCTGTGGGTCGACCGATGCTCCGTCCCTGTAGGTGACATCTGTTCGTCCTGACCATTGGTAGCCACGCTCCCGATCGCAGGAGAGTAAGAAACCGGACGGTCGTTGTTCGATCGACGCGATCGACTCGCTTGGCACGTAGCTTGCTAGTTCACTCTCCATCTCTTGAGCGGTCGCTTTAGCGGCGTTCAGAGTCAGCGACTTGTCGGTGCCGCCAGGTGTCGTGTCATCAGCACAACCGCTCAGGGCTGCCAGCAGAACCATGGAGGTCGTGAGAGTTGTCATCGAGCGCCTCCAGGATGTCTCGTTTGTCGAGGAGGGAGGCGAACACTCCCCATACCGAATACTCAATACGAGCCGCCCGGCGACAACCCCTCCTGCAGTTCGAAGCACGGAGAGAAGGATGCAATGCGGACGCCGGCACGGTCCGGGTCTTCGGAAACCAAGTATCCCGCGCTGTCAGGCCCGACGATGTGGGCTCTCGGTTCGCCGTCCGAAGTCTGCTCGACGGCTGCGACGAACGAATTCCTCCCGTCGTAGGCGGCGACGATCTCGGATGTCAGCGCTTTCGCGTCGACGCGTTTGCCCGGCGCGATGCGAACCGTCGTCGCGCCCGTCCACTGGTATGACCCGTCGGCACGACACCGGAGCAGGACGCCGGAGGGGCGCTGGTCCACGGAAACCACGATATCCGGGGGGATGAAAGCCGCGAGCTCCGTCTCGACGCTTTGTGCGACTGCCTTCGCTTCTTCGACCGTAAGGGACTGGTTCACATCGGATCCTTCGTCGTGGGTACCGCAGCCCGCCAGCGTCAGGGCGAGGATGGCTGGGATCAGGAGTGTCGGGAGAGGCGGGCGGGTCATTTGCGAACCTCGCGATAGATGTCTTCGAGCGCGGACTGGTTCTCCGCGTCTTGGCTTGCAATGAGGTTGTGGTTCTCGATTGGTGTCGTGGTCAGGGGGATGGAGAGCGGAGGTCGAGTCGAGAAGACCGCGGCATCCGAGCCGGCTCCTGAAGGCAGATATAGCGTGAAATCCCCGTCTCGGCCGTAAAGGTGTGAGGAGAATGACGAATCTCGGGTGGGGATGCGTCCGTCCCATACGACGCCAGCTCCTTGCGCGATCGAGAGCGCGTCGGTGTAACCCCAATGGAAGTACCGAGTGTCGGTGTTGGGCACCCAACCTGACGGCATCCCCGCTCCGGCCAATGAGTGCACCTGTGAGTATCTCGCACCGGCTACCTCGGAGGAAGTGATTGCCGCGAGTCCCCATGAATGACCCATGGCGTCCTGCTGGGCGGATGCGGCTTGAGGTGACGCACAGAGAAGCTCGCGCTGAAATTCGGCTATGAGACGACCTGATGCCTGTGCGGCCGACTCGTCATTCGCTTCCAGAATGCGCCCCAGGTTCGCTTGACCACTGCCCGCATCTTCACCTGGGAATGGTCCCTCTTTCCAGACGAATGTGGTCACTCGAGAATCATTGGTCTGCAGCCAGCGCCCCACCTGCTGCACCTCGTCGCCGTAGAAACTGTGAACGCTCGTGAATGTGCCGGGCACGTACGTGATGACGTCGGTCGTCGTGCCGTCGAGGGTTCCGATCATCTCGATGATGCTCTGCGAGTCGGGTTCATACAGGTAGAGCTGGACATCGCCATCGGCGGCGCGCTGAAGATAGTCGCGTTGCTTGCGGAGGCGTTCGATTGCGGCTCGCCTCTCAGCGCTGGCAGCGGCCGGTTCTCCGCTTCGACCGGCTTCTTCGAGTCGCCGGATCTCGGCGTCGACGGCGCGAGCGCGCGTGTGTGCGTTCAGGGCATTCGCTGCGACGCGGCTCACCGGGGGAACGCCGCCAAGCGAACCCACGATCAACGGTGCACCGAAAATCAAAGCTTCGAGCGATCGAGGGTTCTCAGTTGCTCGTCCAATCCACCATGTGTTCACCGCCGCGGCATCCGGCGGACTCTCCAGCAGCAGACGGCGCCAATCATCGTGCAGCGCCAGAAGGGCGCGAGCGTCGTCGGCCGTTCCGGCGCTGAGTTTCTCGAGGATCGCGAAACCGACGTCGTTCGCCACCGCGTCGTACTCCGCTGCCCACGCGGACATGGATCGTGTTGTCGCACCCGCGGGGTCCGCGTTCAGCAGAAACACATCGGGTCGACCGATGGATGCCAGGTCGCCGCGCGCTTCTTCGATCGCGGTGTCGCGCAGCGTGCGCACGGCTAGGCATTCGCTGAGGAGCGTCTGGTTGCGGATGAACTGCCCGGGTCCCCACGTGTCGCCGGTGCTTCCCAGACCAGTGTCGTCTGAGGTCGCTCGAAACCGGCGGACGGCGTCGCGAAAGGTCTCGATCTCGTCTCGCAGGGACCTCTCTTGCTCGCGTGCCAGCGCGAGGTGGTCGGCGAGTTGAGCCATGATCGTCGCGACACGCTTCGTGGTTGCGGCGAAGTCATCGGCCGCTCGAGGCACGACGGACATGCGGGAGAGCAGTTCCCCGGCCTCGGGAGCCCGGTAGTCCAGATGCAGCGTGCTCCATCTCGTCGTCAGGCGCTCGGACGAATCCGAGACGGAGTCGGCGTACCGACGGAGGGACGCCGCGACGGATGAGAGGGCAACGGGGTCGATCGCCACCGAGGGGACGTCGGAGAGAGATACGAGCGTCATCGCAGCGTCGCCCCGAATCTCCCGGGGCCTGATGCACCTGGCGCGGTCGCGGCAGCGTCGGCTCTCGAGGTGGTCGCGGCCATGTCGTCGTCAGCCTGCACGTACGCGAGAGCGACGCGACCGGCAGCTGTGACGACAGCCCCGCCGTGCTGAACCGCGCGCGGGCCATTCTGTCGACGCTCTGAGGTCGCGCTGCCCAACGCGTGACTGAGATCCCTTTCAGCAGCGACGAGGTCTGCCAAACGGTCGAGGTCGGAGGCACTTCCGGTCACCGCTTGCCCGAGAACCTCGAGTTCCGTCGCGACGCCGTCGGTGGTCGAAATGAACCGCGCCACGTCGATCGAGTACTGCCCGCCCATACGCAGAACGATAAACAGGGACACCGAGCGAACCCGTGGTTCCGCGCAGATCTGTGGATAAATCACCACTCTCGTGGCGGTCGATCACCAGCTACGGCAGCGCGTCTCGATCTGCCGCGCCGGCTCCGGGGGCGGGTCGGATTCAGTCGCGCCGCGCCGGCTCCTTCGCGGCTTCGGTCACAGTTAGAGGCTTGGCGGCGCCCGAGAAGAGGCCGGATGCCACGATCAAGCCGACCACGATCAGCAGGGTGTTGAGCAGGCCGATGTGGTCGCCGATCCAGCCGAGGATCGGCGGGCCGCAGAGGAACGCGACGTACCCGATGGTGGCCGCGGCAGCCACCCGCGAGGCGGCCTTGGCGGGGTCGTCGGCGGCGGCGGACATGCCGATCGGGAAGCCGAGCGACGCTCCGAGACCCCAGAGCGCCGCGCCCACGAAGACGAGCGGTCCGAACGGGGCGAGGATGAACAGCAGCAGACCGGCCGCGGCCGTGCCGGCGAGCACGCGCAGCACGAGCACACGCCCGAACCGGTCGACGACCGGACCGCCAACGATGCGCCCCGCGGTCATGGCGACCGAGAAGACGGCGAGTACCGCCGGGCCCGCTTCTTCGGGGGCACCGTGCCCGTAGACGACGGCGGAGGGCAGCCAGTCGTTCGCGCTGCCCTCGGCGAAGGCCATGCCGAGCATGATCACACCGAGCGTGTAGGTGCGCGGCTCGCGCCATGCCTGCATGGAGACGGCGAAGCGCTCGCGCCAGTGGGCGCGCTCCTCGGCGACCGGTGCGTCCATCGCGACCTCTGCGCGAGGCACGTTCGCCACCGAGACGAAGGCGACGACGAGGATGACCGCTCCCATCGCGACGCAATGCGCCATGACCGGGATCCCCATGCTGACGGCGAGGAAGCCCAGACCGGCCCCGATGACGGTGCCGAAGCTGAAGAACGCGTGCAGCAGCGGCATGATCGTGCGACCGGTGGCCTTCTCGAGCGCGGCGCCTTCGACGTTCATCATCACGTCGACGGCGCCGTTGCCGAAGCCGAAGAGCGCGAGGCCGACGAGCGCGACGCCGAAGAGCTGCAGGGTGTCGGCGCCGAAGCCGATGATCGCCAGGCCGACTCCCACGAGCACGAGCGCGACCAGCATGCCCGAGCGGGCTCCGATGCGGGCCATGACGGCGGGGGCGATGGACAGCCCGATGATGGATGCCACGCCCATGCCGAGCAGGAGGAGCCCGACGCCGGCGTTCTCGATGTCGAGCGACTCGCGGATCGCGGGCACGCGCGACGCCCATGTCGAGATGCTCAGACCGCTCGCGAGGAAGATCGCGCAGATCGCGATATGCCAGCGGACGAGCTGGGACCGGCTCAACGTGGTGTGCATGGCGCCCACTCTACCGAATCGATTCGACATCGATCGAATCGATTCGGAACTGGGCTCGGACGCGGGTAGCATCGCCCCGTGAGCATCCGTCGCGCGACCATCAGCGACGTCGCCCGTGAGGCCGGCGTCTCACCGTCGACCGCGTCGGTGGTCTTCAGCGGCAAGACGCCCACCTCCGAGGCGACCCGCGCGCGGGTGCTCGCCGCGGCAGAGGCCCTCGGCTACACGGGGCCCGACCCCCGCGCGGCGTCGCTGCGGCGGGGCCGCTCCGGCATCGTCGGCGTCGTCTTCGACCAGCACCTCGGTACGGCGTTCCTCGACCCGGTGACGACGCACATGATGGACGGTCTCGCCGACGGCGTCTCGCGGCTGGGCGCGGCCCTCCTCCTTCTGCGCGACGACGGTGTCACCGTGAGCGAGCCCTCGTTGCACACGGCTCCCATCGACGCCGCCGTGCTCATCGGCTGCAGCCCGCGCATGCGCGACTCGCTCGAGATCGTTCGAGCTCGTGGCATCCCCGTCGTGGTCGTCGAAGGCGATGCGGGCGACGGCATCCCGCGGGTTCTGCTCGACAATGCCGAGGCGCAGCGCGAGGCCGCGCGTCACCTCGAAGCTCTCGGTCATCGCGACGTCGTCATCGTCACCCTGCCGATCGACGCGTCCCGGCGGCGCGGATGGATCGCCGATGACGCCATCGTCGGGGTCGATGTGACCGCCGATCGGCTGCGGGGAGCCAGAGAGGTGTTCCCTGACGCCCCCGCGCTCGCCGCGGCGACCAGCTCGATCGACGAGGGCGCCATCGCCGGGCGCACGATCTTCGCCGAGCGTCGGCCCACCGCGGTGATCGCCCAGAGCGATCTGCTCGCCGCCGGCGTCATCCGCGCCGCCGAGGAGGCGGGACTCCGCGTGCCGCACGACGTCAGCGTCACCGGCTTCGACGGCGTCGTCGTCGACGGACTCGCCCCGCATGTCCTGACGACGCTCGTGCAACCGGCGACGGCGAAGGGGCGCGCCGCGGGCGAGGCGGTCGCGGCGATGCTCGAGGATGCGATGCCTTCGGGCCTCGATCTCGAGTGCGCCTTCCGGGCGGGTACGACGACGGCCGCGCCACGTAGCACATGAGGGACGTGGGTACGGGAACTCTCATGCGCCGCATAGAATAGGTTCGACACCCCGAGAGCCCGGGCAACCGCCCGTCGACCCCGAGGAGGCCCGCGCATGTTGATGTTCCTCGGCGCGTTCGCGGTCCTCCCGCTGCTGCTCCCGTGGCTCGTCTCCCGGATCGGCGCGCGCGCCTTCTACGTCGCCGCGGTGCTTCCGGCCCTCGCCTTCGCGCACGCCATCGTGTTCGCACCCGCGGTCTTCGCCGGCGACATTCCGTTCGAGGAATACCGCTGGATTCCGGCGATCGACGTCTCGCTGTCGATGCGCATGGACGTGCTCGGCTGGCTGCTGACGCTCGTCGTCACGGGCGTCGGCGCGCTCGTCATGCTGTACTGCCGCTGGTACTTCCGCGGAAAGTCCCATGGCGTCGGCCAGTTCTCGGCCGTGCTGCTCGCCTTCGCCGGCGCGATGTACGGGCTCGTGCTCACCGACGACATCGTCGTGCTCATCATGCTGTGGGAAGTCACGAGCGTGCTGTCGTACCTGCTCATCGGCTACTACCACGCGCGTTCCGCGAGCCGTCGCGCCGCCCTCCAGGCGCTGCTGGTGACGACCCTCGGCGGTCTGGTGATGCTGATCGGCGTCGTGCTCGTCGTCGTGCAGGCCGACACGTCGAGCCTGTCGGCGATCTTGGCCGACCCGCCCACCGGCACCGTCGTCGACATCGCGGTGCTCCTGCTGCTGGTGGGCGCGCTGAGCAAGTCCGCCATCTTCCCCTTCCACTTCTGGCTCCCCGGTGCGATGGCGGCTCCGACCCCGGTCAGTGCGTACCTCCACGCGGCGGCCATGGTGAAGGCCGGCATCTACCTCATCGCCCGCCTCGCCCCCGGCTTCGCGGAGACCCCGTTCTGGCGGCCGACCCTGATCGCGCTCGGGGTGTTCACGATGCTGCTCGGCGGCTTCCAGGCGTTGCGGGAGCGCGACCTCAAGCGCATCCTCGCCTTCGGCACCGTCAGTCAGCTCGGGTTCCTGACGGTCATGCTCGGCTACGGCACACGGGATGCCGCGCTCGCGGGCGTCGCGCTGCTGCTCAGCCACGCCCTCTTCAAGTCGTGCCTGTTCCTCATCGTCGGCGTCATCGACCGTCAGTTGAACACCCGCGACATCGGACAGCTCTCGGGGCTCGGACGCCAAGCGCCCGTGATGGCCACCGCATCGTTCATCGCGATCGCCTCGATGGCCGGCGTCATCCCGACCCTGGGCTTCGTCGCCAAAGAGACCGCGCTGACGGCGCTGCTGCACGAGGCCGAGGCCGGAGCGGGGTGGGGGATCGTCGCGCTGGTAGGCATCGTGGTCGGCTCCGCTCTCACGGCGGCATACGGCATCCGGTTCCTGTGGGGCGCCTACTGGACCAAGCGCGAGGTCGAGACCACCGACTGGCCCGACCCGCCGATCGGCTTCCTCTCGGCGCCCGTGCTCCTGGCCGCCGCCTCGCTCGCGCTCGGTGTGCTCTCGCCGATCGTCGACCACTGGCTCGCCCCCTACGCCGACGGCCTCCCCGAGGCGACACCCGGTGTGGGTGCACCCGACTACCCCTACCATCTGGCGCTCTGGCACGGTCTCGAGCCCGCGCTCTTCATCTCGCTCGGCACGCTCGCCCTCGGCGCGGGACTGTTCTGGGTCGTGCGCAAGACGCAGCTGCACAAGCGTCGGCGCCTGCTGCCCTTCACCGCGAACGACGCCTACAACGTCAGCCTGCGCTTCATCGACCACTCGTCGGAGTGGGTCACCGCGCGCTTCCAGCGCGGCTCACTGCCGTTCTACGTCGGCACGATCTTCGTCGTGCTCGTCGTGGCCGAGGGAACGGCGCTGCTGGCCTCTCGCGAATGGCGGGCGCAGCTCGACGCGTGGCAGTCACCGGCGCAGCTGATCTCGGCGCCCATCATGATCGCGGCGGGGATCCTGGCGGTGCGCGCGCGCAAGCGCTACACCGGCGTCGCCCTGGTCTCGGTCACCGGCCTCGGAATGGTCGTGCTGTTCGCGACCAGCGGTGCTCCCGACCTGGCGCTCACCCAGGTGCTGATCGAGACGGTCACCCTCGTGGTCTTCGCCCTCGTGCTGCGCCGACTGCCCGCGCGCATGGGCGAGCAGAACGAGTCCGTCGCCCCCCTGGCCCGGGCCATCCTCGGTGCCGGTGTCGGCCTGACGATGGCGCTGGTCGCGATCGTCGCGACCGGAGCACGGCAAGACCTTCCCATCTCCCTCGAATGGCCGCCGCTCGCGTACGACATCGGCCACGGCCGCAACGTCGTCAACGTCGCGCTGGTCGACCTGCGCGGCTGGGACACCATGGGCGAGCTGTCGGTGCTCGTGCTCGCGGCGACGGGTGTGGCATCCCTCGTCTTCATCACCGACCGCAGCGACAACCTCGCCCGCCGCTCGGGCACCGCGCGCAGCGTCGTGGGCCTGGGACGCCGTCGTCCGCTGGTCGAGACCGACGAGGGCGTCCGCGCGCAGCGCGTCGGCGAGACCGGCGCCCCGCGGGCCTGGCTCGTCTCGGGCGCGAAGGTGCAGCCCGAGAACCGGTCGATCCTGCTCGAGATCGTCATCCGGGTGCTCTTCCACACGGTGATGATCGTGTCGCTCTACCTGCTCTTCGCCGGCCACAACCTCCCCGGCGGCGGTTTCGCCGGCGGGCTCGTCGCGGGCATGGGCCTGGTCATGCGCTACATCGCCGGCGGACGCTGGGCGCTCGGCGCCGCCGCCCCCACCGACGCCGGGCGCCTGCTGGGCGCGGGCATGGCCATCGCCGTGCTGTGCGCCCTGGCTCCGATGCTTTTCGGCTTCGCACCGTTGCAGAGCTTCACCTTCGAGGGCGAGCTGCCGATCATCGGGCACTGGGAGTTCGTGACCAGCACCATCTTCGACATCGGCGTGTACCTCGTCGTGATCGGCCTCGTGCTCGACGTGCTCCGCAGCCTCGGCGCCGAGGTCGACCGGCAGTCGCAACTGCCCGAAGACGCGGAGGTGGTGCCCTCGTGAGCATCTCCCTCGTGCTGGTCATCGTCATGGCCGTGCTCTTCGCCTGCGGCGTCTACGCCATGCTCGAGCGCAGTCTCACCCGCGTGCTCATCGGGTTCCTGCTGCTCGGCAACGCCGCCAACCTGCTCCTGCTCATCGTGATGGGCGTCCCCGGGCGCGCGCCGTTCTACGACGGGGGCGAGACGGATGCCGCGGACATGTCCGACGCGCTGCCGCAGGCGCTGACCCTCACCGCCATCGTCATCACGTTCGGCATCTCCGCCTTCCTGCTCGCCCTGATCTACCGCTCGTGGCAGCTGGGCCAGGCCGACACGGTCATCGACGACGCCGACGATGTCGCCCTGCGCACCCGCACGGCCGACGAGGTCGAAGACGCGATGGACGAGGAGTCGCGTTCCGACGACGACGACGTCACCACCGACTTCGTCGGCGACGTGGCCAACCCCATCCGCGTGCTGCACCAGGGCGATCTGTCGTCGCTGGTCGACGATGCACCGGTCGATCGGGTGGCCGTGCGTCGCGACGACGACCGCAGCGATCCTCAGGACGGTGACCGCCCGTGAGCGCGCTCGTACCCCTGCTCGTCGGCATCCCCCTGATCGGTGCCGCGATCAACCTCGTCTTCGGCCGCCGCAAGAGGGTGCAGATCGTGGTGTCGGTCGCCTCCCTCGCGGCGGTGCTCGTGCTCGGCGCGATCCTGCTCGTCACGGTCGACACGAGCGGCCCCATCGCGGTGGCGATCGCGGCGTGGGACATCCCGTTCGGCATCGTGCTCTACGTCGACGTGCTGGCCGCGCTGCTGGTCGTCGTCACGAGCATCGTGCTGCTCGCGGTGCTGCTCTTCTCGATCGGACAGGGCGCAGCCGACAACGACGAAGACACCCCCGTCTCGATCTTCTACCCGGCCTATCTCATCCTCGGCGCGGGCATCTTCAACGCCTTCATCGCGGGCGACCTGTTCAACCTCTACGTCGGCTTCGAGATCCTGCTCGTCGCCTCGTACGTGCTGATCACCCTGGGCGGCACCGAGTCGCGCATCCGCACCGGCGTGGTCTACATCGTCGTCTCGCTGGTGTCGTCGATCCTCTTCCTCGCGGCGATCGCGATGGTCTACGGCGCGCTCGGCACCGTCAACATGGTGCAGATCAGCGAACGGATGCAGCTGCTCCCGCAGGACACGCAGACGATCCTGCACCTCATGCTGCTGCTGGCGTTCGCGATCAAGGCGGCCGTCTTCCCCCTGTCGTTCTGGTTGCCCGACTCGTACCCGACCGCGCCCGCCCCGGTCACGGCGGTGTTCGCGGGCCTGCTCACCAAGGTCGGCGTCTACGCGATCATCCGCACCGAGACGCAGCTGTTCGTCGGCAACGACCTGAACTTCCTCCTGCTGATGGTGGCGCTGGCGACCATGATCGTCGGCGTGCTCGGAGCCGTCGCGCAGGCGGAGCTCAAGCGCATCCTGTCGTTCACGCTCGTCAGCCACATCGGCTACATGATCTTCGGGTTGGCGATCAACACGCCGCTCGCGATCGGGGCGACGATCTACTACATCGTCCACCACATCATCGTGCAGACGACCCTCTTCCTCGCGGTGGGGCTCATCGAGCGTCGCGCGGGCAGCACCTCGATCCTCAAGGTGAAGGGGCTCATGCGGGGGGCGCCGGTGCTGGCCGTGCTCTACTTCCTGCCGGCCATCAACCTCGGGGGACTCCCGCCCTTCTCGGGCTTCATCGGCAAATACGCGCTGTTCGACGCCGGTGCGCAGGTGGGCACGCCCGTGATGATGGTGCTGATCGTCGGCGGCATCGTGACCTCGATCCTGACCCTGTACGCGCTCATGCGCGCATGGAACCTGTCGTTCTGGCGCGAAGACGACGACTCCGCCGAGACCACCGAACGCATCGCGTACCTCGGCAACGCCCCCGCGGCATCCATCTCGACCGAGCGACGCACGATCCCCAAGATCATGACGGTGGCCACCGCCGGCATGGTCGTCGTGACCCTCTCGCTCACCGTCTTCGCCGGTCCGCTGCTCGACGTGTGTTTGCGCGCCGGCGAGCGGGTGGCCGAGGGCGTGTCGCTCGTGCAGCTGCAGGAACAGGCGGGTGAGTGATGAGTCCGACGCGTCGATCCCAGGTGACCCTGTTCCTGCACCAGCTCCCCCTTCTGGTGTGGCTGGTGGCCCTCTGGATGCTGCTGTGGGGCCAGTTCACCTGGCTCGCACTGCTCACCGGCCTCGTGGTGGCCGTTTTCGTCACGCGGGTGTTCCGCCTGCCGCCGGTGGAACTGTCGGGGCGCATCAACCTCTGGTACGGCCTCGTCTTCGTCGTCACCTTCCTCGGCGCGGTCGTGAAGGGCTCGCTCATCGTGGCGTGGCAGGTGCTCGACCTGCGTCGCCAGCCGGGCGCGGCGATCATCGCGGTGCCGCTGCGCGTCGACGACGACGTGATCATGGCGCACACGGCGGTCACGGCATCCCTCATCCCGGGTTCGCTCATCGTCGACGTCGACCGTGAGAACCGCACGCTGTTCCTGCACACCATCGGGGTGCGCAGCGAAGCGGATGCCGAGCACCAGCGCCGCGTCGTGCTCGGGTGGGAGGCGCGCATCACGCGCGCCGTCGGTTCGAAGGAAGAGCTGCAGGAGCTGCGGGCGCGTATCGCCGACAGCTCGGCCCACCACGCCGATCCGACGGCTCGAGGGCGGAGGGCCTCGCAATGACCACCGTGTTCGTCGCCGTGATCCTCGTGGTGTTCGCCGCCGCGGCGGTGCTGGCGCTCATCCGCCTCGTCATCGGTCCCTCGATCCTCGACCGCGCGGTCGCCGCCGACGTGCTGCTCACCGAGGTGGTCTGCATCCTGGGTGCCGACATGGTGATCAACCAGCACACCCGGTCGCTCCCCGCGATGCTGGTCATCGCGGCCATCGGCGTGTTCGGCTCGATCGCCGTCGCCCGCTTCGTCGCGCGGAAGGAGAACCCGCGATGACCATCGAGGCCGTTCTCGACACCGTCGCCCTCGTGCTCGTGCTGATCGGCGCGGTGCTCTGCCTGACCGCGACCATCGGGCTGTTGCGCTGGCGGGACGTCCCGACCCGCTTGCACGCCGCGACCAAGCCGCAGGTGCTGGGCGTGCTGCTCATCGTGATCGCGGTCGAGCTGTCGCTGCGCTCGTGGGCGGCCCTCGCCTTCGGCATCCCGATCGTGCTCATCCAGTTCGCCACCGCGCCGCTCGCCGCGCACATGGTGGGCCGCGCGGCCTACCGCAACCGCACGACCGACGAGGAGAACCTCTTCGTCGACGAGCTTCGGCACAGCACCGAGCAGCCCGGCTCGACCGGCAGCGAGACGCGTCCCGAGAGCTGAGTCGCTCGGCGGCTCCCGTCCGCAAACGGCGGAGGGGTGGCCTGGCGCGCGGACGTCAGATGCCGGCTTCGCGCACGTCGGCGCGGGCCTGGGGAGATGCGGTGCCCTCGCGCGGGTCGGGCGTCTCTGTGCGGTGATCGAGCTCGCGGGCCTCGCGCTCGTCGCGACGGCCCTCGGCGAGGAACGCCAGCCGGTTGAGGCACTCGTGGTTGCGCAGGACGAGCAGCGGCTTCCACAGCAGGCGGGGGAGGATCGACGCCGCACCCGACACCGGCTCCTCGACGATGGTCACCGCGGTGCCGTGCTCGTGGGCGCGGGCGTCGATGCGGATGACACCACGACCCAGGATGCCGGCCTGCGGCCGCAGGCGAAGCAGGCGCGGCGGGTCCCACTCGACGATCTCTGTCTCGTCGTGGATCATCACGGGCCAGACGCCGAGCGAGTGATGGATGCGGGAGCCTTCGCGCGGCCACTCCGGGTCGACGTCGCGCATGCGCGCCGCCCCGACGACCCACACCGGGTACAGCCAGCCGTCGGACAGCACCGCGAAGAGATCGTCGGGCGTGCAGCGCATCAATCGCGTGTTGCGGGCGGCCATGGCATCCCCTCGGTCGTCGTGTCTCGACTGTAGGGGGCGGATGCCGTGGGTCGGGCGGGTCTTGACGTGTGGGGCGGAGGAGCTGGTCGCTGCAGGTGCGTGGGGTGGGCGGTGTGCGGAGGTCGTGGCATCCGGGTCTGGGGTGTGCGGCTCGCGGTGGCGTCGAGCGTGATGAGCGGAGGGGATGGGGGGAGGGGAGGGCGGGATGCCGGGGATTTGTCCTCCCTTCGCCCCGAATCCTCCGCTCGTCGCGGGGTGGGTTCGGCGGGCTCGTCGCGGGGCGGTGTGGGCTGGCTTGGGGCGGCGGGCGTGACGAGCGGAGGGGATGGGGGGAAGGGAGGGCGGGATGCCGGGGATTAGTCCTCCCCTCGCCCCTGGCCCTCCGCTCGTCACGAGAGCGCCGGCGGTCAGTCGCGGGTGATGTCGGTCACCACGCCCTTCGCCAGTCGCAGGCGGCGACGGGCACGGCGGGCGACCGCGGAGTCGTGCGTGACCACGACGAGCGTCAGCCCCTCGGCGTTCAACTGCTCGAGCACGTCGAGGATCTCGTCGCGCATGCGCTCGTCGAGGTTGCCGGTCGGCTCGTCGGCGAGCAGCACGCTGGGCTGCTTCGCGACGGCGCGGGCGATCGCGACGCGCTGCTGCTGACCGCCCGACAGCTCGCCGGGCCGGTGGTCGGCGCGATCGTCGAGGCCGACGCGCTGAAGGGACTCGGTCACGCGCCGGCGACGCTCAGCCCGGTCGAGACCGAGCGGCTCGAGGCCCATGTCGACGTTCTCGGCGGCGGTCAGGGTGGGGATGAGGTTGAAGCCCTGGAACACGAAACCGATCTGCTCGGCTCGCACGCGCGACAGGTCGGCGTTCGAGGCTGCGGCGATGTCGACGTCACCGAGCATCACCGACCCGCTCGTGGGGCGGTCGAGGGCGCCGAGCATCTGCAGCAGCGTCGATTTGCCGCCGCCGGTGGGTCCCTGGATGGTGACGAAGTCGCCCGCGGCGATGTCGAGGTCGACGCCGGCCAGGGCCTGCACGGTGCGATCGCGCTGGCGGTAGGTGCGGGTCACACCCTGCAGACGGTAGGCGGTGGTGGTGAGGGTGGGGGCGGTGAGAGTCATGATGTCTCCTTCGAAGGGGTGCCGGTCAGGCGACCGAGCGGAGGGCGGCAGCGGGGCTGAGGCGGGCGGCGCGCCATCCGCCGAAGGCGCCGGCGAGCACACCACCGAGGACGGCGATACCGACGGCGGCCACCACGACCACGGGGGTCACCGGCGCACTGAGCACGATGTCGGTGGCCTGCGCGGCGGCCTGGCCGAAGCCGCCGGGGCCGCCCGCACCGGGTCCGCCCTGACCGCCGGGGCCGGCCGAGGTCGCCGACGACACCGAGACGGTCGGCGAGATCACGTTGACCAGCAGGATGCCGCCGAGCCCGAGGATCAGACCGGCGATGCCGCCGAGCAGGCCCTGGGCGAGGGACTCGCCCGCGACCTGGCGCACGATGCGGCCGTTCGACCATCCGATGGCCTTGAGGGTGCCGAACTCCCGCGTGCGGCGGGTGACGCCGGAGATGGTGAACAGGACGGCGAGGGCCAGGGCGACCAGCAGGACCACGATCGACAGCCAGGTGCCGAGGTTCGAGATCATCGACGACGCGCTCGACAGCGAGCCCGAGACGGTCGCGGCGAGCTCGGACTGCGAGCTGACGGTGGCATCGGGCAGCGCGGCGGCGATCTCGCCCTGCACCGCGTCGATGGCATCCGCCGACGAGGCCTGCACGTACACGGTCGACACGACGTCACCCACACCGGCCAGACCCTGGGCGACATCGAGCGGCAGGTACACGTTCGCGGCGGTGTCGGCCTCGGCCGAAGACGATGCCACGATGCCGACGATCTGCACCGCGGTGCCGGCCACGTCGACCGTGCCGCCGACGGCGAGTCCCGCGCTCGCGGCGTAGGTGGCGTCGACGACGGCGACATTCGCGCCGGCGTCGGACGCGTCGAGCGCGCGGCCCTCGCTGACGGTGACCGCCGAGAGGGGACCGACGGATGCCGCGGGGTCGACGCCGAGCACGCTGAACGAGTCGATGCCGAAGGCGCTGCCGCCGTCGCCGCCGGGACCACCGCCCGCCGGGGGCTCGCCCATCTGCTGGTCCTGGCCCTGGGTGGCGCTGCGGTCGGGCATCTGTCCCGAGAACGTGGTGTTGGTCAGCGACAGCGCGCCGGTGGCCGCCGAGACGCCGTCGAGCCCGGCGACGGTCGAGACCGTGGAGGCGTCGAGCGTGCCCCGTCGCACGTCGGTCATCAGCCGCGACTGGCTGAGGGTCGTCGTGCCGTCGCTGGTGGCGCCGTCGTCGGCGCCGAAGTCGAAGCGCGGGCCGCCGCCGCCCTGTCCCGGTTCGCTCTGCGCGCCGGTGACGGTGAGGTCGGTGCCGACGCCGTAGACCGACGACAGGGCCTGCGACTGGGCGTCGCGCACGCCCGCCGAGAGGGCGTTGACGACGATGACGAGGGCGATCGCGATCGCGAGTCCGACCGCGACGATCACGGTCTGTTTGGTGCGGCCGGCGAGTTCGCGCCGCAGGTAGGTGCCGTACATGCTTCTCCTTCCGGACGCGGGGTGCGGCCGTGCCCCAAACGTACGAACGGCACCCTCACCGTTCCCTCACCGTTTCTATGAAGCGCGTATGTCGCGTGACTCGGGCGGCTGGGAGCGTGCATGCTGGCCTCGTGACCTCCCGCCCCGCCCCCCTCACCCGACCCGACGGCTCGCCCATCCGCGCCGTCGTCGTCGACGACGAAGCCAACCTCAGCGACCTGCTGCGCATGGCGCTGCAGAACGAAGGATGGGAGGCCCGTACCGCCGCGAACGGTCAGGAGGCGCTGAACGTCATCCGCGAGTTCGCCCCCGACCTGCTCGTGCTCGACATCATGATGCCGGGGCTCGACGGCATGGAACTGCTCGCGCGCATCCGCGCGGCGGGCAACGACGTGCCGGTGCTGTTCCTGACGGCCAAGGACGCCGTCGAGGATCGCATCGCCGGCATCTCGGCGGGGGCCGACGACTACGTCACCAAGCCCTTCAACCTCGAAGAGGTCGTCGTGCGGCTGCGCGGCATGGCCCGTCGGCACGTCGCGGCCGTCGCCGACGCCGATCCTCGGCTGCGCGTCGGCGACCTGACGCTCGACGAGGAGTCGTACGAGGTCGAGCGCGGCGGCATCCCGATCAAACTCACCGCGAAGGAGTTCGAGCTCCTCCGCTACCTCATGCAGAATCCGCGCCGGGTGCTCAGCAAGGCGCAGATCCTCGATCAGGTGTGGAGCTACGACTTCGGCGGCAACGGCAGCGTCGTGGAGATCTACATCTCGTACCTGCGCAAGAAGATCGACACGCTCGGCGAGCCCCTGATCCACACCGTGCGCGGGGTCGGCTACACCATCAAGGCGTCATGACACGCGCCCGCTGGACGCTTCGCCGAACCCTCGTCGTCGGCGCCAGTGTGCTGGTCGCCCTGGCGTTCGTCGTGATGAGCCTGGCGACGATCGTGGCGCTGCGCTCCTTCACGCTCGACCGCCTCGACCAGCAGGTGAGCGAGGGCCTGTCGTTCGCCGTCGGGCGCGACGGCTTCTCGCCACCCGGCGGCGGCTCACGACCGTCGGGGGCGGATGACGACGGCCCGGCGCAACGCGTCGGCACCCTGCAGGCGGTGATCGGCGGCGACGGCACCGTCGAACGGTCTGGATACACGCGGGCGGACGGGACGCAGGTCGCGCTCAGCGAGGAGCAGATCGCGCTGCTGCGCGCGGTGCCCACCGATCGCACGCCCACCACCGTCGATCTCGGCGGCGACCTCGGCGCCTTCCGCGTGGCCGCGGCCGTCGACGACGGCTCCACCGTCGTCGCGGGCAGCTCGCAGTCCGACGTCACCGCCACCACCTCGGCGTTGACGGTCATCCTCGTCGCCGTCTCGGCGGTGACGCTGCTCATCGCGGTGCTGGGCCTGTCGCTCTTCGTCCGACGGAGCCTGCGCCCGCTCGACCGGGTGGCGGGGGTCGCGCAACGCGTGTCGACCCTGTCGCTCAGCGCGGGCAGCGTCGACATCCCCGACCGGGTCGAACCCGCCGACACCGACGCGGCGACCGAGGTCGGCCGGGTGGGGTCCTCGCTCAACGAGTTGCTCGGACACGTGCAGTCCTCCCTCGCCGCACGACAGCACAGCGAGGACCAGCTGCGGCGCTTCATCGCGGATGCCAGTCACGAACTGCGCACGCCCCTGGCGAGCATCCGCGGTTACGCGCAGCTCTCGCTCGGGGAAGACGCGCCGATGACGCCGACCCAGGCCCGCTCGTTCGACCGGATCGAGTCGGAGGCCCGGCGCATGGCATCCCTCGTCGACGACCTGCTCCTGCTGGCACGGTTGGATGCCGGTCAGCCGCTGCGCCGCGAGGAGGTCGAGCTCACGCTGCTCGCCGTCGACGCGGTCACCGACGCGCAGGCGGCGGATGCGACGCACGAATGGCGGCTCGACGTCACCGACGACCTCATCTCGGTGACCGGTGACGAGAACCGGTTGCGCCAGGTCGTGGCCAACCTGCTGCGCAACGCCCAGACGCACACCCCGGCCGGGACGACGGTGACACTCTCGCTCGCGCGCGAGGGAGCCGAAGCGGTGCTGCGGGTGGCCGACACCGGCCCGGGCATCGACCCGGGTGTGGCCGACCGGCTGTTCGACCGCTTCGCTCGCGCCGACGACGCCCGGAACCGGGATGCCGGGAGCACCGGCCTCGGACTCTCGATCGCGCAGGCGATCACCGAGGCGCACGGCGGCACGATCGCGGTCGAGAGCGAGCCCGGGCGGACGGTGTTCGAGGTGCGGCTGCCCGCGTGAGGCGCGGGCGGTCGTGGTGCGTGCTCACGCCGAGGTCGTCTCGCGCGAGCGGCGGAGCGCGGACGGCCGTGGTGCGTGCTCACGCCGAGATCGTCTCTCGCGAGCGGCGCAGCGCGGCGGTGAGCTGCACCGCACCGCGCAGGGTGAGACCGGGGATGTAGCAGCGCACGAGCGCGACGCCGATCGCGGGCAGGAGCGCCGGATCGGGGGAGACCATCCACAGCGGGGAGAACTCGGGCTGGAACTTCTTCTTGAACGTCGCCAGCGACCGGAAGCCGTAGGCGGGTTCGAGAAGGGCGCTGAGCACGTCGAGTCCGCGCTCGATCGAGCTGCGGTCGCCGTCGTCGACGGCATCGTGCCGGGCGAGCGGGGAGCCCGAGAGGCTCATCACCGTCATGCCGTCGGCGCGGAGCTGCTCGACGGCCCGGCCGATCAGGAACTCCATGACACCGTTCATCGCCCCCTCGCGGCGACGCATCACATCGAGCGCGTAGCCCGCCACGGCACCGTCGCGGTGGACGGGGATCCAGCTGGTGAAGGCCACGATGCGATCATGGGCGTCGCGCGCGAGCAGGAGGCGCACGGCGGGGTCGGCGAGCTGGTCGGTGGAGCCGAGCGTGAACTCCATCTCGGGGATGGTCTTGTCGGCGACCCACGCCTCCGAGATGTCGCGGATCTGGGCGCGCGCGACCACGCTCACGGCGCTCCAGCGGGTCCATTCGGCCGTGACCCCCTCGCGTTCGGCGCGGTTCGTGGCCGTGCGGACGTCTTGACGCTTCTTGCCGGTCGGCATCCACGTCTGCGGGTCGAGCGACGCCTCCTCGGCGACGCGCAGCTCATGCCAGCCCAGGAATGCCAGTCGCGCGCGGTCGGCGTCGTCGACGCTGTAGAACACCGGCGTCCATCCGCGCTCCTCGCAGAAGTCCACGAACGCGGCCGCCAGGGCGGGGTCGTCGCGGTCGGGCCCGAACGGACCGCCGAGGGTGACGGCGAACCGACCGCGCACCCGGTAGGCGATGGCCGCCTCGACGTCGGCCGCCAACCAGTACGAGTTGCCCTCCCACAGGGTCATGTGGGCGAGGGTGTCGCCGGAGCCGGCGGCGAGCAGCGCCTGGGCCCGCTCACGGTCGGGTGCGCCGGCGGTCGCGCGGGAACCCACGACGAAGCGGACGGTGGCGCCGATGACGACGACCCAGAACGCCAGCGGCAGCAGGTACCACGTGGCCTGGGCTTCGACGGTGACCGGGACGAACGACAGCGCCTCGCTCGGCAGCAGCGACGGGGGGAGGAGCCGGAGCGGAAGCGTCGCCAGCACGGCGGGAAGGCTCGGCCACGGCCGGAACCCGCTCGAGAAGGTCAGGATGCCGAACACCGCCAGCACCAGCGTTCCCCCCGCCGCGATGGCGAGCGTCGCGACGAAGCGTCGACGGACGGCAGGGGCGGACGCGATCTGCGCGGCGGAGCGGAACCGGATGAGCACGAGGGCGGCCGCGAGGGGCAGGAGCGCACCGACGACCATGCCGAGCAGGGTCTGCCACACGTCGATGGCCGCGTAGCCCGAGCGGGCATCGGCGAGCTGCCGGAGCGTGTCGGTCTCGGTGAGGGCGATCACCGCCGTCATCGCCACGACGGTCAGCAGGTTCATCGCGACCGCGAGGTGCAGGGCGCCGCGGCGACCGCGCAGGATGCCCCAGGCCGCGATCAGCAGGACCACCTGCGGCAGGGCTGCGATCCACCCCGCCCAGGGCTGCAGCTCGGCGTAGTCGCGCAGCGGCAGCGCACACGGCGCCGCGTCGGAGCCGATCGCGCACACCGTTCCGCCGGTCGACGCGAGGGGGTCGTAGGAGAGCCAGCCGTACACCGAGAGCAGGCCGGCGCCCGAGCCCCAGACGGTCGCGACGACCGGACCCACGGCGAACACGACGGTCAACGCGGCCAGAAGCACCCGCTGCTCGCTCCGGGAGCTGCGCAGGACGCCGGCGGAACGGGTGCCGCCCATCAGCAGTCCCGCACCGGCGCCGACGGGAAGGGCGATGAGCGCGTACATGTCGCCGGCCGAGGCGGCGTAGAGGAAGAGCGTCACGGCGAACACCACGCCGATGAGGCGGACGCGCCGGCGCCACCGCGGTGCCGCGAAGCAGCTGGCGGCCAGCGCGACGGTGAGGAGCGCGGCGAGGGGAGGCGCCCCCGCGGTCGGCGGGGCGTTCAGGGGCACGACGGGGATGACGTTCTCTTCGAACGCCGCGAGCACGCGTCCGAGCACGCCGACGACGAGGCCGCCGCCGAAGAACGCCGCGAGCAACCGCCGTGTGCCCATCACGGCCTCGGCGGCGACGCACACGACGAGGGCGAGGGCGAGGACGACGACGAGGGCGAGCGGATCGTCGACGCGTACGAGCGAGAGCAGCATCTCGCGTACGTCGAACGACGCGCCGGGCGTCCCACCGCCGGGGGTGGCGATCGAGACGGTACCGGTGACGATCAGCAGCGCCGCGATCGACAGGGTTCCGACGTGACGTCGCAGAAGAGCGGTGAGTCGACCGGGCGAGGCGGTCGCGGCGAGGCGGTGCGCGTCACCGCGTGGTGCCGTCGGTTGCGGCGCGGCCGGAACCGCCGGTGCGGGGGCGGACACCGTGGGGGACGACACCGGCGACATCGGCTCTCCGTTCGACACGGACGCCGAGGCTCCGGCATCCGTTCTCATCCTTTCTGCGGGCCGGGCCGCGGTCATCGGCCGGACGGCGGGGCAGCGCGTCCGATCGGGTGCCGCGGTTCGGGCCGGACGGCTCACCGCACGGCGGTCTTCGCCGGCCACAGGCGCCGCACCATGAGCGGTCCGGCGACCCCGTGCAGCACGACGCTGCCGAGCACGACCATGCAGGTGGCCGCCAGCACGAGGAAGCCCTCCTCACCGGGCAGCGCGTTCGCCGCGATCAGGCCGAAGACGATGGATGCCGCGCCCCGGGGCCCCATGGCGGCGACGAACAGGCGCTCCTTGGCGGTGGCCTCGCTGCCGACGAGCGCCAGCAGGACGGGGAGGAAACGGCCGAGGGTGAGGGCGACCAGGGCGAGGACGATGGCGGGCCACCAGTCGTAGGTCTCGCTCAGCAGGATGATCGACGCGAACCCGAAGGCGAGCCACAGCAGCAGGTTCAGCAGCCAGGAGAGGTCTTCGAGCAGCGCGATCTCGGCCGCGACGAGCACGTCGGTACCGCGGGTGAGGCGTACCGCGACTCCCGCGACGAAGACGGCGACGAAGCCGTTGCCCTGGAGCATCAGGGCGAGGCCGAACACCACGAGGGGCGCGGCGATGAAGGCAATGCGCATGCTCTGCGGTTCGGTCCAGCCCCGGCGGTCGGCGAACCGGATGGCCGCGCCGATCGCGGCGCCGGCGACGGCGCCGACGGCGATGGCGATCAGCCCGGCCGGGGCGGCGACGGTGAACGCGCGACCGGCGTCGCTCGACGAACCCGCCGAGGCGAAGGCGACGGCCCCCAGGAGGAACGGCGAGACGAGGCCGTCGTTGTAGCCGCTCTCGATGCTCAGCCAGCGCCGCACGCGCGCCGGGACGCGCTCGTCACGCACGAGCGAGGTCTCGGGAGAGAAGTCGGCGGGGACCGAGATGCAGGCGATCGCCAGGATGACCGCGATCGACAGTCCGAGCGGCAGGACGAGCCCGACCGCGAGAACGAGGACCAGCGACAGCGGCAGACCGATGCCCAGCAGTCGTGCGGGCACGCCGGTGAAATGCGACCGCATCGACCCTCGTACCTCGAGGGCGTCGACGAAGAGCAGATAGGCGAGCACGATCTCGGCGAAGAAGAGCGTCGCCTTCGACTCCAGGAACAGCGGCGCCTGGGCCGGCAGCAGCGCACCGCCGAGCAGGCCCAGCGCGGTCATCACGATGGGGCCGTTGACGGTGGCCTTGCGGAACACCCGGCTCCACAGCGCCCACACGAGCAGCGCGAGTCCGATGACGAGAAGGGGGACGGACACGTCGTGCTCCAGAGCGGTGAGAGGGCGAGGGGAGACCTCAACTGGGGGTGAGATCGACCTCGAGGTCGGCGATGTCGGGAAGGAGTCCCTGCGACACGGTCAGCCGGACGATCACGGGTTCTCGGTGACCATCCTGCCGGGAGTCGCGCGCGCTCACGCGGAAGACGACCCCGTCGGCGGCGTCGGTGCGGCTCAACGCGATGCGATGACCGGCGTCGACCCAGCCCTCGTCGCGCGGGAGCGCCAGGCGGGCCCGCCCCGCGGAGTCGCCCACCAGCTCGAGCGTGGCCGTCGCGTCGGCGCCGAGCGAGGCGATCGGTGCGGTGCGCAGATCCGCGACCGCGCGGACGCCGGTGTCGGCAGCTGCGCGCGGCTCGGTCGCCGCCTGGATCTGCGCCACTCCCTGTCCGCGCAAGCCGAGCGGGACGGCCGTGACGACCACGACGCTGACGACGACGGCGACGGCCAGGGCGATGCCGCCGAGCACGAGATTGCGCCGAGCGCGGGCGGCCGCGACGACCTGCGGTGCACGAGAGGGGCTCACTGTTCTCCTCCGATCGGTGGCGGGACTCCTCCACTGTCGCAAGTCGACCCACGGCGGCGGACCGGCCGAACGGGTAGGCGCCGGTCCGTTCGGGTACACGACGTCACCGCGCCCCCGAGCCCAGCCCCGACTGCATACCCTGGGCGAATGGCATCCCCCGTCGCCGCCCCCATCCGCGTCGTCGTCGTCGACGATGAGGCCCTCATCCGTTCGGGCTTCCGCTACATCCTCGACGCCGCGTCCGACATCGAGGTGGTGGGCACGGCCGACGGCGTCGACGCCCTCGACGTGCTGGCCGACGCGCGCCCCGACGTGGTGCTGCTCGACATCCGGATGCCGGGACGAGACGGGTTGGAGGTGCTGCGCGAGATCCGCTCGCGGGGGTGGGACATGACCGTGGCGATTCTCACCACCTTCGACTCCGACGATCACATCGCGGCGGCCCTCGAGGCGGGTGCGGCGGGATTCCTCGTCAAGGACACCGACCCGCGCCAGCTCCCTCAGCTGGTGCGCACGCTGCACGGGGGTGGCGTGGTGTTCTCGCCCACCGTGAGCCGGGCGGTCGTCGCGGGGTACCTGCGACCCGAGGCGGGTGCGGACGCCGGTCTCGTCGCCGCGCTCACCGACCGCGAGAAGGAGATCCTCGTGCACCTCGGCCGAGGGTTGTCGAACATCCAGATCGGTGCGGCGATGTTCCTCAGCCCGGCGACCGTCAAGGCGCACATCAGCACGATCCTCGGCAAGCTCGGGGTCGAGGGTCGGGTGTCGGCGGCGCTCGTGGCCGAGCGCGCGGGTCTGCTGCGCGACGGGGACGGTGTCGGATGACGCGGCGCGCCGTGCTGATCGACATCGCGCTCGTCGCGGTGGCCGCGGTCGACGGCATCCTGAATCTCTACACGACCAGCGCTCTCGAGCTCGGGCTGACCCTGGTGGCCGCGCTCGGCTTGTTCCTGCGACGTCGCCTTCCGGTGGTGTCGGTGGCTCTCGCCCTGCCCGCTCTCTTCCTGACCGCGGGCCCGATCGCGTCGGTCATCGCCCTGTACTCGGTCGCCTCGCGCGTGCGGTCGACCACGGTCGTGGCGGCGACCACCGCGGCGACCTTCCTCGGACTGGCGCTGTCGTGGGAGGAGTTCGCCTCGCTCGACGACGTGGTGCTCGCCCTCGTGTACGCCTCGATGACCTCGGGCGGAGCGCTCGCGATCGGACGCCTGCGCCGCAGCCGCGCCCGGCTGGCGGCGAGCCTCGACGAGCTGCGGCGCGCTCGCGAGGAGGAGACCCGGCTCGCCGCCCGCGAGGCCGTCGCGGAGGAACGCGCGCACCTGGCCCGCGAGATGCACGACGTGGTCTCGCACCAGGTCAGCCTGATCACTGTGCAGGCGGGCGCGTTGATGGTGCGCAAGGACGACCCCGACGTGGTCGAGACGGCCGACACCATCCGTGTGCTCGCCGCCACGACGCTCACCGAACTGCGGCAGATGCTGCTGGTGCTGCGCACCGACGCGCCGGAGGCGGCCCCTCTCACCCCGCAGCCCACCCTCGAGCACCTGCCCGCGCTGCTCGAGGCGGCCGACGGAGGCGTCGACGCATCCGTCTCGCTTCCCGACGGCCTTCCCCCGGTCGTGCAGCGCGCCGTGTACCGCGCCGTGCAGGAGGGCCTGACGAACGCCCGAAAGCACGCTCCGGGGGCGCGGGTGCGGGTCGGTGCTTCGTTGGTCGACGGGAGCGTGCTGCTGCGGGTGAGCAACGACGCCGCGCGCGAACGGCCGGCGCCGGTGGCCGCGACGGCGCGTCTGGGCCACCTCGGTCTCTCCGAGCGTGCGCAGATGCTCGGCGGCACGTTCCGCGCCGGTCCCGAGGGCGATGGCGGGTACGCGATCGAGCTGCGTCTTCCGGTGACCGGTCCGGTCGGCTGACGAGTCCCGTCCCGGAAGCGGCCCGTCGCCTCTCATCGCCGGCGTGGGTTCAGCTGCGGGGTCACTGCGACGACGACCCGTGATCGCTCGGCGTCTCATAGGAACGCCCAAGGTTCGATGAGGGGCGCGTTTGGGTGACGCCGCCACCATCATGGACATGCACACGAACTTCCTCTCACGCTTCCGCCGCCCCGCCGCCGACTCCTCCGTCCGCCGCGCTCGCCCCCTCACCACGCTGGCCGCCGGCGTCGCCCTGATGTCGATCGCTCTCACGGGATGTGCGACGACGGTCGAGGCCACCAGCACCGCGACCCCGACGACCTCGGTCTCCGCCTCGGCATCCGCCACCGCCACGACCACCACCACCGACAGCGACGGCACGTCGGCCACCACGACGGCCGAGACGATCGCCGACACCACTGCCGCGGCCGAGGCGTTCCTCGCCACGCTGTCCGATGAACAGCGCGACGCGGTGCTCTACGCCTACGACGACGAGACCAAGACCACGTCGTGGTCGAACTTCCCCATCACGTTCGTGGAGCGCGCGGGCCTGAACCTCGCCGACCTCACCGACGAGCAGAAGACCGCCGCGCTGAAGGTGCTCGAGTCGCTGCTCAGCGACGAGGCGTACGAGACCGTCAGCAACATCATGGCCGGTGACTCCTACCTCTCGGAGTACTCCAGCTCCACCGACGCCGACGTGCTGGGCCAGTACTACATCGCCTTCTTCGGCGACCCCTCCGACACGACCGCGTTCGAGGTGCAGTTCGGCGGGGACCACCTCGGCATCAACGCCACCCTCGACGGATCGACGGATGCCATCACCTTCGCCCCCACCCACCTCGGTATGCAGCCGGCCGACTTCACCGATGATTCCGGCACCGAGATCCAGTCGTTCCAATACATCTACAGCGACGCCTTCGCGTTCTTCGACAGCCTCACCGCCGAGCAGCAGGCCACTCTCACCTCGGGCGATGTCACCATGTGCGCGCCCGGCGACACCTGCGACTACCCCAGCGGCTCGGGTCTGACCGGTGCCGATCTCACCGACGAGCAGAAGCAGCTGTTGCTGAACCTCATCGCCAACTGGGCCGGCATGGCCGACGAGCAGACCACCGCCGACGCCCTGGCGAAGATCGAAGCCACCCTCGACACGACCGTCATCGCCTGGTCGGGCGAAACGGTCTACGACATGACCACCGGGAACGGCATCAACTTCTCGATCTCAGGACCCAACGTCTACATCGCCTTCCAGGCCCAGCAGGGCTCGGCCGGCGCCGACGTCGACGGCGTCACCACCTCGGGCTGGGGCCACGTGCACACCATCTACCGCGACCCCACCAACGACTACGCCAACAGCGTCACCCAGCAAGCCGCCACCGGCATGGCGGGCGGCCCGGGCGGCGGCGCTCCCGGCGCCTGATCGCCTCCCCGAACGGACGGCCGGCTCTCACCCGAGGAGCCGGCCGTTCTCGTCACGATGCGGCACCTGCCTGGCACTCAGAGGCCGCGCGCAGTCTCTCGTGCCGTGGCTCGCGCGCACCCCCGACGCGCTGGGTGCCCGGATCGCGTTCGCCGCGGACACCCTGATGCATACGCCTTTCGCGCCGAAAGAAGCGAACGACGGGTTTCCGGCGGAGCAGAACGCGGGAACGCCGAACGGCCCATCCACGCGGATGGGCCGTTCGGCGTTTGGGAGTCGTCAGCGGGAGGGCGTCGAAACCGTGTCCTGTTCGGGCTGGTCGCTCTCCAGGTCTTCCATCATCATCTGCTTCGCTCCGCCGCGGCGGCGGAGGGACAGCACGGTGATGATCACGGCGCCGAGGGCGAGCACCGAGTAGAGCGCGATGGTGAACGGGCTGGTGATGAAGAACAGGGGGTCACCCTCGCCGACGCTCACGGCGCGGCGGAATTCCGTCTCGGCGAGCGGTCCCAGGATGACGCCGATGAGCACGGGAGCGATGGGCATGTCGAACCGGCGCATCAGGAAGCCGAGGGCTCCCAAAGACAGCAAGATGACCAGGTCGAATGTCGAGGCGCTGATGGAGTACACGCCAAGGCAGGCGAGCACCGCGATACCGGAGTAGAGGTACGCCGCGGGGATCTTCAGCAGCTTCGCCCACAGTGGGGCGAAAGGCAGGTTCAGTGCGAGGAGCACGATCAGGCCGAGGAAGAGGCTGGCCAGCAGTGCCCAGACGATGTCGGGGCTTCGTTCGAACAGCAGGGGGCCGGGCTGCATGCCGTACTGACGGAATGCAGCGAGCATGATGGCCGCCGTGGCGCTGGTCGGCAGGCCGATCGCGAGGAGTGCCCCCATGGCGCTTCCTGCGGTGGCGTTTCCGGCCGCTTCGGGGCCGGCGACACCGCGGATGGAGCCGCGGCTGCCGAAGAAGGGGTCTTTGCGGCGCTTGGCCAGACGCTTTTCGACGGTGTAGGCCAGGAAGGAGGGCACTTCCGCGCCGCCGGCGGGGATCGCACCGAACGGAACGCCGATCGCCGTGCCGCGCAGCCACCCGGGAAGCGCCTCGCGGAATTCGTTCCATCGCAGCCACGGGCGGCCGGTCTGGATGATCTTGGCGCGGTTGTGGTTTCGATGGATCCGGGATGCCAGGAAGAAGACCTCGCCCATCGCGAGAAGGCCGACGGTCACCACGACGATGGATACGCCGTCGAAGAGCTGGGGCACCCCGAGTGTGAAGCGTGCGGTGCCGGAGACGCCGTCGATGCCGACGATCGAAATGAGGAGGCCGATGGCGAGAGCGCCGATGCCCTTGAGGAACGACTCCGCGACCACCCACGAGATGGCGATGAACGCGAAGACGGCGAGAGCGAAGTATTCGGCGGGTCCGAAGGCGGAGGCCAGCTGCACGATGAGCGGAGAGAAGAACACGACCAGGGTTGTGGCGATGAGCCCCCCTGTGAAGTCGCCGATGGCGCTGGCGGCGAGGGCCTTGGCGGCGCGTCCGTCTTTCGCCATCCGATGACCTTCGAAAGATCCTGCGATGGCGGACGCACTGTTCGGTGTATTGAGGAGGATGCCGGCGATGGAGTCGCCGAAGAGTCCGCCGTAGTAGACGCCGGCGAACATGATCAGGGCACCGACGGGGTCCAGGGAGAACGTGACCGGGAGCAGGAGCGCCACGGCCATGGCGGATCCGAGGCCGGGCAGGACGCCGACGGCGGTACCCAGCAGTGCCCCGATGAGCAACCACAGCAGGTTCAGGGGGGTGAGGGCGTCTGCGAAGCCGCCCAGGAGGTTGTTCAGCTGATCCATGAGGACACCGCTCCGATGACACCAGTGGGCAGGTTCAGGCCCAGGCCGATTGAGAATGCGATCTGCAGGATGGCTGCGAACGCGAGTGAGATGAGGACGTTCCGTCCGAGCGAGCGGCTGCCCAGCGCGAAGCTGAGGGTGAAGAACAATGCTGCCGCTGACAGGAGCCACCCGACGAAGGGCATGACGATGACGAACACCACCAGCGATCCGACGACGATTCCCAGCGTCTTGAAGTCGCTGCCCGGGTGCGGCTCGGTTTCCGCCTGAGCCGGTGCGACGGGCCTGCGGGATGTGATGACGGCTCCGATGCCCATCGCCAGTCCGGTTCCCAGGAGCAGGGCGGCGATGATGGTCGGGAAGAACTGCGGCCCGATCTCGCTGTTGCCGATGACTTTCATCGTTGCCGTGTTGACGGCGGTGAAGATGCCGAGGGCGACGAGGACCGCGGGGAGGACGAGTTCGCCCGCGAGCGTGAAGCGGCGTCCCTCCGGGGTGCGGGACTGCGTGGAGTGGGTGGTGGTGGTCATACGCCTGCCTCCTTCAAGAGCGTGGCTGTGCTGGCGATCTGCTCGTCGATGAAGAGGTCGAGTTCCGGCTCGGTGATGATGAACTCTTCCCACTCGTTGCGATCCACCGCGTCAGCCCATTCGGGAGTTGTGAACATCTCGGCGAGGATGGCGGCGATCTCTTCGCGTTGGTCGTCGGAGAGGCCGGGCGGGGCGACGAAACCTCGCCAGTTGGGCATGACGACGTCGATGCCCTGCTCGGCGAAGGTGGGCATGTCGATTCCCTCGACCGGCTCGTTCGAGGTGATCCCGATACCGCGGACGGTTCCGCCGGCGATCTGATCGCTGATCTCTCCGTAGCCGGATACGCCGGCTGCCACCGTGTTGGACAGGATCGAGGCGAGAACCTCTCCGCCTCCGGAGTAGGCGATGTAGTTCACATCGGAGGGGCTGATGCCCACTGCCTGAGCGAGAGCGATCACGGCCAGGTGGTCAGCGTTGCCCAGGGCGCCGCCGCCGATCGGGTGCCCCGCCGGGTCCGCCTTCCACGCTTCGACGAACGCTTCAGCGTCGGCATAGGGGGAATTCGCCGGGAGGACGATGACGGGGTAATCGGTCGTGGCTGACGTGATCGGTGTGACGTCGTCGAGGGTGGTGGTGCTCTGCGTGATCTCCACGCCGCCGACCATGGCGGAGCCGACGACGAGAATCGTGTCGTCGGCTCCGTTCAGCTCCGCGACGGTTTGCAGGCCGACCGTGCCTGACGCGCCGGGTACGTTGACGACCTGCACGTTTCCGGAGAGGCCGTTCGCCCGCAGGGCGCGCTGCGCTTCACGCGCAAGCGAGTCGTATCCACCTCCGGCTGATCCGGGCACCACGATGGTGAGGTTGCTGCGCGGTCCGCCGGTACTGCTTCCATCTGCCGCATCTACGACGGCAACCGACACCGTTCCCGCGGTGATCACGGCCAGGATGGCCAAAGACAGGGCTCGCTTCATTGCTGGGGTCTCCGTCGACTCGAGGTGTAGACGGTATTATTCGCGCAAGAAAGACCAGAACGCAAGCCCGGCTTTCGCTGCGCGCTGCTTTCAGCTCAGGTTGTCTTCTCCGCTGCCACGGTGGTCAGGTGCTCGCGGAGGAAGTCACTGGCGTCCAGCCTCCGGTCCGCGAGCAAGAGGCCGACCAGGGTGACGTGCTCGTTGCAGCGGACGATGGCGCGGTCGGGGTTGAGTGCCTGGCGGTACTCGATCAGCCGTCGAAGCTTGTTGATCCGGTCCAGGCTTTCGACGATGAACGAGTTTCCGCTGCACTCCGCGATCGTGCCGTGCAGGCGGGTGTTCAGCTCGAAGATCTCCGAAGGCGACACGTCGTAGACGCGCCCATCCACGAGCGCCTGCTGTTCCTCTCGTCGCCGGATGAGTTCGGCCCGGTTCAGCTCGAACGTCGGCTCCAGGATCGCTCGGGGTTCCACCATCAGGCGGAAGCGGTAGCTGTCCTGGTACGAACGCATGGATTTCAGGACGGGGAGGAATTCCCAGCCGTGACCTGGGAGCGAAACCGCCCAGCCCTCGTTGGAAATGCGGCGAGTCAGGCGATTCACTTGCCCCCGGCTGAGGCCGTACCGCCGAGCGAGTGCAGACTCCGACACCCGATCCGGCAGGTGGCCCTCGAGGTGGTCCTCGACGATGCGGTCGTATGCGTCGTCGCCCGCTTCCACGGCCGTGATCGTCGGAAGATCGGGGGTGGTGGCCACCTGATAGCGGCCGGTCTCCGTTCTGTCGACGTAGCCCTCATCCAGGAGGCGCTGCAATGCGCGGCGCACAGGCGAACGCGAGACCTTGAAGCGCTCCGCTAGCGCACGCTCGGTGAGCCGGGTCCCCTGCGCCAGTCCCTCGTCATGAACGAAACGAAGGATCGCGGCGCAGATCTGGTCTACGAGAGCCGTGTCCGTGCCCTGGCTCGTCGAGGCGGTCGTCAGCTCTGCGCTCATGCGCATGAGTTTGACACACCCGGTACCAGAGTCGACCGCTAATGGTATTTTAGGCTTGCAAAGGACCGAAAGTGAGCGTAGCTTTACCGCGTCACTCCCCACCACAGCAAGCGAGGAAGCTATGCCTGAGATCGAGGCGCACGGCCGCGGAGACGCCATCGACACGCACGTGCACGTTTTCGACCCGGCGCGCTTTCCGTACGCTTCCCCGCGGAACTACACCCCCGCCGAGGCGACGGTGTCTCACCTGCGGGATCACCTGCGCCGCGTCGATGCAGCGCGGGTCGTTCTCGTCCAGCCCAGCGTTTACGGTGCGGACAACGCAACGCTCCTCGACGCCCTCAATGAGTTCGGGTCCGATGCGCGCGCTGTCGCCGTCATCGACGAGAGCACCACTCCCTCCGACATCGACATTCTGAAGGCTGCCGGCGTTGTGGGGCTCCGGCTGAATGTGCGCTCCAACCCGGATGGGAACCGGGAGGACATCGCCGCGCAGCTCGCCGACGTCCTCCATGTCGCCGCACGCCACGACCTGTTCGTTGAAATCTTCGCCAGTGCAGTCTCCATCGGCCAGGCAAGCGATGTCATTGCGCGTTCGCCCGTGCCGATATTGCTGGATCACTACGGCGGGGTTCATGCGCACGGCGACGACAGCGTCACCGGACTCCTGCCCGTAGCGGAACTACTCGGTCTGGGCCATGTGTGGGTGAAGCTCTCCGCCGACTATCGAGTCGGTCGGAAGGCCGATACCGAGGCGGTTCTTCCTGGCGTCGTGCGTCATCTGCTCGAGGTGCGCACAGACCGTCTTGTCTGGGGTTCGGACTGGCCGCATACCGGTGGCGGCACAGACCGCAAAGCACGCGGCCCCTACGACATCGAGCCCTTCCGCTCCGTCGACAGCGCCGCCGATCTGAACGCGCTGCGCCGCTGGATCGCGGACGCATCCGCCGAGCGTGCCGTCCTCACGGAAAACGCCGAACGGCTCTACAACTTCGCGCCTGCCGACGCGACAGCACCTCTGAAAGGACAATGATGTCTCACACCACCCAGAAGCCGAAGACGGCTCAAGACATCCCCCGCTGGCGTCGCGCCTGGTGGAAGCTGATGGATTTCGACGTGGGCATCATCCCGCTGCCGATCTACATCCTGCTCATCGCGCTGATGGTCGTGTTCTCCCTGATCGACGGGATCGGAACCGAGCTGGCCTTCGTCATTGCCATCGCCGCGGTCTTCGCCTTCACCCTCGGGGAGATCGGCAACCGCCTGCCCCTGCTGCGTCAGATCGGCGGTGGCGCCATTCTCGTCACCTTCCTCCCGTCGCTGCTGGGCTTCCTCGGCTGGATCCCCGAGCCGATGGTCACCGCCGTCGGAGACTTCTTCAACGACACGAAGGTGCTCAACCTCTTCATCGCGGCCGTGATCGTGGGAAGCATCCTCAGCATGGACCGATCGATCCTCATCAAGGGGTTCGTGAAGATCTTCATCCCCCTCATCGCAGGCACACTCCTCGCAACCGGGGTCGGAATGCTCTCGGGGCTGCTTTTCGGTATCGGCGCCCACGACACCTTCTTCTACATCCTCGTCCCGATCATGGCCGGCGGCGTCGGCGAAGGCGCCATTCCCCTCACCCTCGGGTACTCCCAGATCACGGGAGCCGACCAGGGAGAGCTGCTCGCCCGAGTTCTCCCCGCCATCATGGTCGGCAACCTCACCGCCGTCATCCTGTCCGGCCTGTTGAGCTTCATCGGGAAGCGCATCCCCCGCCTGACCGGAAACGGAGAGCTCGCCCCCCACAAGATCGACATCGACTCCGACGCCGATTCCGTGAAGCTCACCGGCAAAGACATGGTGAAGGCCGTCGCAGCCGCGGGCATGGTCGCCGTCTCGCTCTACCTCGTCGGCGTCCTCGCTCACGAGATCCTGTCGTGGCCGGCGCCCGTGGTGATGCTCTTCCTCGCCGTGGGGCTCACCCTCGCCCATCTGGTCTCCCCGCGCATCAAAGCCGGCTCCAAGATCGTCTACCAGTTCGCCATCACGGCATGTGCGTTCCCCATCCTGTTCACCTTCAGCCTCACGCTGACGCCGTGGGAAAGCCTCATCCAGGGTTTCGCGCCCGCCAACCTCGTGACAATCGTTCTCACGGTCACCGGGATGGTCGCAGGCGGGTTCCTGGCCTCCCGACTCGTGAAGCTCTACCCCATCGAGGCGGCAATCGTCACCGCCACCCACAGCGGAATGGGCGGCGCCGGCGACATCGCCATCCTCACCGCCAGCAACCGCATGCAGCTCATGCCGTTCGCCCAGATCGCCACCCGCATCGGCGGCGGACTCACCGTCGCAGCCGCCCTCATCCTCTACGCATTCATCGGCGCCTGACCGCCACCTCACGAAAGGCACACACCATGGACATCCTCGTACTCCCGGGCGACGGCATCGGCCCCGAGATCACCGACTCCACCCTGCGGGTGCTCACCATCGTCGACGACGCCCTCGACCTCGGCCTGCACGTCGAGACCGCCGACATCGGTCTCAAGAGCCTCGCCGATCAGGGCACCACACTCCCGGAGACCGTCCTGACGCGCATCCCGGAAGTCGACGGCGTCATCCTCGGACCGGTCTCGCACTACGACTACCCGACGAAGGCCGAAGGCGGCTACAACCCCTCTGCCGAGCTTCGCGTGCAGTTCGAGCTTTTCGCGAACGTCCGGCCCTGCCGCTCTCGCGAGGACCTCAGCATCCTGCGTACCCCCATGGACCTCATCATCGTCCGGGAGAACACCGAAGGCTTCTACTCCGACCGCAACATGTTCGCCGGGTCGGGAGAGTTCATGCCCGACGAGAACAGCGCCTTCAGCATCCGCAAGATCACCGCCGCCGCCTCCGAGCGAGTCGCCCGCGCCGCATTCGAACTCGCGAAAGGCCGCAACAAGAAGGTCACCGCCGTCCACAAGGCCAACGTCGTCAAGCTCAGCGACGGTCTCTTCCTGCGCGAAGTGCGCAAGGTCGCCGCGGACTACCCCGACGTCGAGCTCAACGAGCTCATCGTCGACGCCGCCGCCGCCGCACTCATCAAGCGTCCCGAGCAGTTCGACGTCATCGTCACCACGAACATGTTCGGCGACATCCTCTCCGACGAGGCCTCCGAACTCTCCGGAAGCCTCGGCCTCGGCGGCTCTCTGAACGTCGGCTACGACATCGCCGTCGCCCAGGCGCAGCACGGCTCGGCACCCGACATCGCCGGGAAGGGCGTCGCGAACCCGACCTCCCTCATCCTCTCCGCCGCGATGCTTCTGGATTGGCGTGGTCGCCGCGACGGACGCGACGACCTGATTCGCGCTGCCGCAGCGCTCGAGACCGCCGTCGAGGCCACCCTCGACGACCTCTCGACCCGCACGCGTGACATCGGCGGCACGCTCGGCACGGTCGACTTCACCGATGCCGTCGCCCATCGGCTCGAGGCGGCGCTGGCGCAGCCGGCCACCGTCTGAATCACTCGCGCCGACCTGAAAGGACTCCCATGGCTATCACCTCCGTGAACCCTGCGACCGAACAGACCATCGCCACCTTCGAGATCGACACACCCGAACAGGTGGAGCACAAGCTCGAGGCGGCCGCACGCGCGCAACGTGAATGGCGTCGCACGGACATCGCCGATCGCACCGCCCTCCTGACCCGCATCGCCGAAGTGCTCCGCGAGGGCAAAGAGGAGTACGCGCAGGTCATCACCGCCGAGATGGGCAAGCCCATCGCCGAATCGCGGGCAGAGATCGAGAAGTGCGCCGTCACGCTCGACTACTACGCCGAGCACGCGCCCAAGTTCCTGGCCAACGAACGCGTCGCCTCCAACGCAAGCGAAAGCGCGATCGTCTTCGACCCGCTCGGGGTGGTCCTCGCGATCATGCCCTGGAACTACCCGTTCTGGCAGTTCTTCCGCTTCGCCGCCCCGGCCCTGGCCGCAGGCAACGCACCGCTCCTCAAGCACGCCAACAACGTGCCCCAGTCGGCTCTGGCAGTCGAAGACATCGTGCGCCGTGCCGGCGCCCCCGAGGGGCTGTGCACGACCCTCATCATCGACGCCAAGGACGTCGCCGCTCTCATCGACGACGACCGCGTCGCCGCCGTCACCCTCACCGGCTCGACCCAGGTGGGCCGCATCGTCGCCTCCCAGGCAGGCAAGGCTCTGAAGAAGCAGGTGCTGGAACTCGGCGGCTCCGACCCTTTCATCGTCCTCGCCGACGCCGACATTCAAGAAGCGGCGAAGGTCGCCGTCAAAGCCCGATTCACGAACGTCGGCCAGAGCTGCGTCAACGCCAAGCGATTCATCGTTCAGGAATCGGTGGCAGATGAATTCGTGGCGGCCTTCGTGGACCACGTATCAGCGCTGAAGGTCGGCGACCCGACTGAAGACGACACCAATATCGGACCCATGGCGCGCGGCAACCTCCGCGACGAGCTCCACCAGCAGGTGCTTCGCACCCTGGAGAACGGCAGAACCGTCCTCAAGCTCGGCGGCGCGCCCCTGGACGGCCCCGGGTTCTACTACCCGCCGACGGTCATCGATCAGGTCGAACCCGGCGACACCGCCTTCGACGAAGAAACCTTCGGACCCGTCGCGGCCATCATTCGCGCGCGCGACGTCGACCACGCGATCGAGCTGGCGAACGACACCGAGTACGGACTCGGCGCCGCCCTTTGGACGCAGGACCTGGATCTCGCCCGGCGTCTGACCAGGCAGATCGACGCCGGCGCCGTCTTCGTCAACGGCATGGTCGCCTCGGACGCCCGACTGCCTTTCGGCGGTATCAAGGCGTCCGGGTACGGTCGCGAGCTCGGCGACTACGGTCTCCGCGAGTTCGTCAACATCAAGACCGTGTGGATCGGCCCCGCAAAAGCCGCTGCCCCCACTACGGGCGAAAAGATCGGCGAGTAATCGATGAGCGTCGCCGGCATCACTTCTCAACCGACCCATGTTTTCCGTCCCGACGAGTTGCCGTCGAAGAACCGCGGGGGCGGAGCCAAAACCGTCCCCCTGGTGACAGCCGCGCGGGGAGGAACCACCTACCTCAACGGCGTCACCATCTTCGAGCCCGGCGCGGCGATCGGCCACCACATCCACAACGTCGCCGAGTCCGTCATGGTCATCGAGGGCAACGCGATCGTCGACATCAACGGCGAACGCACCGCGCTGAACACCTTCGACACGACGTTCGTCCCCGCCAACATCCCGCACCACTTCGAAAACGCCTCTACCACGGAGGAGATGCGCATCCTTTGGACGTACGGCTCACTCGACGCGACGCGCACGCTGACCGAGTCGGGGGAGCACGGGCGTGTCGACGCGGAGTCGGCGGATACGGGCGCTTCCTCGACCAGGATCGTCACGGAGATGGCAACCATCACGGTCTTGCCCGGGCATGAGAAGGAGTTCGAGCATGCCGTCGCGACGGCCGCGCCGCTTTTCCAGCAGGCGCCCGGGGCGAGAACGTTTCGGTTGGAGTCCTCCGAGGAGGAACCGACGATGTATCGCCTCTTCGTCGGTTGGGAAAGCGTAGAAGATCACGTCGACCTCTTCCGCAACTCGCCCGCTTTCGCAACCTGGCGCGCCCTCATCGGACCCCATCTCGATGGGCCGCCGCACGTCGAACACCTTCGCAACGTCATCACTGCTTTCTGAGCGAGCGGATCTCCGGACGTGCGTCACGCCCCGGAGCCTGCGAGCCGGCGCATCCTGTCGAACTCGAGATCGGTCGAGCTCGCCGGGATGCGCCGGTGAGAGCATGATGCGACCGTGGTGCTCGTCGTCACGTGAGCCCACTGCCCTCTCGTCACGATCGTCACCGCTTCACGCGTCGGGAGCAGGGTCCCTCCAGGATGCGCGCGGCGGAATGCCCTCACGAATCCTTCGCGATGGTTGGGGGCGGGCGGCGGCCGATGACGGTCAAGCCTCCGCATGCGACCGCGAAGGCGAGACCGAGAATGACCCACCCCGTGACGCCGGTGCCGAGGACGAGGGGGAGCGCGGCACCGGGACCGATGATGCGGGCGAGGGAGTACGCGGTGGAGAAAGTGCCTTGGTACTGACCCTGCAGCTCTGGCGGGGAGTGGTGGAAGGCGAGATGCCAGGCAGCCAGCCCTCCGAACATCTCTCCCGCCGTCAGCGCCATGATCCCCACGAGCACGATGAGCGACGAGGTCAGCGGTGTGCCCAGCGACGCTGACCCGATCAGGACGCATGCCGCGAAGTTGGCGATTCCGCCGATCCAGGCGAAGCGAGAAGCGTCGTTGTCCGAGCGGAGTCGTGACGCGATCGTCGTCTGGAAGAGCACGATCAGAACAGTGTTCAAAGCGAGCCCGGCTGCGGCCAGCCACGAGGGGCTCGCCGTTCGCGTGGATACCCAGAGCGGCAGAAGCACGCTGAGCAGCGGCATGGCGACGAACAGAATGACCGACAGCCCCGTGACCAGCATGAAACGGCCGTCGCGCAGGGCAGTGAGGCGAGGTCCCGCCCTCAAGACGGGTGTGGTAGGCGCCGCCGGCAGACCGATGAAGGTGGCGCCCGCGACAAGTGCCACGAGAGCAGCGGTGGCGAAAGCCCACGGGGCGTACTCCGTGAGGTTCAACGCCACGACGAGAACACCGACAACCGTGCCGAGACCGAGGCCCGCGTTCTGCATGGTGTAGATGATCGCCCGCGTGCGGATCCTCCGTGCGGGATCCGCTTGGGCCGCCACGATGCCCTGTCGTATCGCGTTCAGGGAGACCTGAGCGACGAAGAAGCACATGGCCCCCGCCATGAAAGTCGGAACGTTGCTCGCGAGGGCGTACGTACCCAGCGCGAGCGCAGACAGGGCCGAGAGCGCCATTCCCATCCGGTGCAGACCGATGCGGTCCGCAATGACCCCGAGGGGTGTGGCCAGTACAAGAGAGGCTGCCGCGCCGGCTGCCAGTATCAGACCGATCGTGACTTCCGGGATGCCGACGGACTCGTGGAAGTACAACACCGCCAACGACACCGCGACGCCGTCCACCGTCGACCCCAGCAGCTGCGCCACGACCATCCGGCTCAGAGCGCGCCTGCTGCCCCGCGCTCCCTCTTGCCATTCACTCACGTGGCCATTGTCGGTGAGGCGCAGCGTCGGCGGCGACGCCCGCAGCGGTGCGTCAGCCTCGCCGCCGAGCAGCGGGCCACCCTGACCTCTGGCGATGTCACCATGTGCGCGCCCGGCGACACGTAGAAGTGCGCCGCCGCGGCGAGATCGTGGACGGCGAGGACGAGGTGGTCGATCCGACGTGTCACGGTCGGAGGCTCCCGTCGCGGTCGGCCAGTGACTGCGCGATCGCGCGAGCGGCGTGCTCCGACGCTTCGATCGCACCGGCCAGATACCCGCCCTCGTGAGAGCTCGTCTCGCTTCCGGCGGTGAACAGCCGGTCCGCCCAGGCGCCGTGAACCCACCGGTCGGCGGGTGAGGGGTGGCCGCCCGAGATCAGGTCGTCGGATGTACAGGTGAGCGGTTCCGCGGCCCAGTCCCTCAGGATCGTGTTCACCGGGGTCATCGCCGCCTCCCCGAAGATGCGGGCGAACTGCGCGAGGCACGCCTGCGTAAGGGCCGTCTCGCCGATGAGCGAGCGTTCGGTCGGCCCCACGCCGAGGAACCCGAAGAGGGCGGGCCGTCCGTCGGCGGTGGTGGCATCGTGCATCTCGAGCATCGGACCCACCATGCTCTGTGCGGTGCCCGACAGACCGGCATCCAGCCAGAACGCCTCGTCGTAGGTGGCGAAGAACTTCGCCTGCGCCGCCATCCACGTCGGAGTGGAGCGCCACAGCGCCGCGGTCTCGTCGGCGAGAGGCGGGGAGAACGAGACCGTCGCCGCGGCGAGGCGCGGCGGCAGGGCGATGACGACGCGCTCGGCCTGCACGACGCCCGCGGCCTCGCCCTCGCCGTACGCCACTCGCACTCCGTCCGTCGACAGCTCCACCTCGCGTGCCGCGGCGCCCAGGCGGATCGCGGTGTCGGGAACGGAACGGCGCAGAGCGTCCACGAGGGAAGCAGCACCGCCGCTGAAGCGCAGCGACTGCGAGCTCTGCCCGGTGCCCGAGTACCGCTGCGCCGGTTCGCGCGACATCCGCTCGAAGACGACATCACCGGCGCTGCTCTGCGTGAAGGCCGGCAGCGACAGGTCGTCGACGAGGGCTCCGATGGCCGGCTGCATCGCGGGCCAGAACCACGACGGGCCGAGATCGCACCCGTCGACGGTGTCGACCCGCCCCCCGAGGCGGTCCCGTGCCTCCAGCAGCACGAAGGGGATCTCGGCCTCGGTGAGGATGCGAGCGACGTTCAGGCCGGCTACGCCGCCGCCGATGATGATGACCTGGGTGCGCAAGAGGACTCCCGTCGCGAAGTGGAGCTTCGACGGTAACCCGCGCCGTGGCCTGCGACGACCACGCGGGACATCCCATCCGCCCTGGGGTCCGTCGTCCGCCCCGTGCAGCAGACGGGCCCCGCCGTCAATGCCGGTGACGCACAGCCCCCGCATAGACACGATGAGGGTCCTATTATGTGCTCCCGATGAGGATTCGACCATGCCCGCGCCCCCCGACGCCGATTTCGTCGTGCTCTCGAGCCGCTTCGCGCCCGAGCGCGACGGGGGGTATGCGGTCGCCGTCGCCTCCCGCCTCCGGCTGCTCGCCTCGCTCGGCGTCGAGCGCCCCCTCCTGCTCACCTTCGACACCGGCCGAGCCGACGATCACGCGAGGGACGGTCGACGTGCATTCGCCGCGCCCCATCTCGACGTCGAGATCCGAAACCTCTTCGAGGAGATCCGCCTCGACCCGACGTGGCTCTTCGCGCAGGCCCGCGTGGGGCGCGCCGACCCCGCCCACGCGTATCGCGCGATCGAGGACGACGAGGGACGCGAGGTGCTCTTCCTCCCCGTCATCGCGGACGATCCGGCCTGGCACCTGACGACGGCCTCGGTGGTGGTGCCGGGTGAGACCGGCACCCGCACCGTGGCCGGCTTCCGAGAGCTCTACCGCGTGTGGCTGACGCGCGTGGTGGGCCAGCTCCGCGAGCGCGCCGGCGACCCGGATCGCTGCATCGTCGTCATCTGCGAGTCCAAGCAGATCGGCGAGCTGATCGCCGACTGGGCCGACCCCCACGTGCGCATCGTGCACACGGTCCACAACTCGCACCTCACCGAGCCCTGTCGGTCCTCCTCGGAGCTGCGCGATGACGGGTGGCGCCGATGGCTCGCCCTGCGGGAACACTTCGACGCCGTCATCTGGCCCACCGCCTCGCAGAAGCACGACGTGGCCGAACGGTTCGGCGCCGATGCGGCATCCGTGGCCATCCCCACCCCCGTCATCGCCGCCCCCGGAATCCGCCCCCGCCCGCGGAGGATCCGGGACGTGCTCATGGTGAACCGGCTCGTCGACCAGAAACGGGTGGATGCCGCCATCTCGGCGTGGCCCCGCGTGCGGGAGGCCGTACCCGATGCGCATCTGCGCATCTACGGCGACGGCCCCCTGCGCAGCCGGCTGGAGGATCAGATCAGAGAGGCAGGCCTGACGCAGAGCGTGCACCTGCACGGGTACTCCGACCACGTTCGGGAGGCCATGGCCATCTCGACGGTGTTCCTGTGCACCAGCGCGTTCGAGGGACAGAACCTCGCCATCGGGGAGTCGCTGGCGAGTGGTCTCCCGGTCGTCGCGTTCGACGTGTGCTACGGACCCCGCGATTACGTGGGCGACGGCGGCATCCTCGTCGCTCCGGGCGACACGGATGCTCTTGCGGACGCACTGCTCGAGGTGCTGCTCGACGAGGGCGCGCGGGCCGAGATGTCGCAGCGTGCGCTCGAGCAGGCTCGCCGACTGAGTCCGGAGGCGGTGGGCGAGGCGTTCGCGCGTCTGCTCCACGACGTCGTCTCGCGCCCGGCGAGGCGGCGCGCCGCCGGCTGAGTGCGCGGGTCGCGGTCCCTTCGACAGGCTCAGGGACCGCTGCGCGAGGTGGCTGAGCCTGTCGAAGCCCCGGCGCGGGGTACGGTCCCTTCGACAGGCTCAGAGACCCGGGGTGGGGTGGCTGAGCCCGTCGAAGCCACCGGGACCCGCGTCAGCCGATCAGGCTCGGCTGCAGGTCCTTCAGCGTGCGGTGGTGCGTCATGCGCGTCACGCCGATCGCCGCCACCAGCACGCCGCCGACCATCCACGCGCCCAGCACCAGCAGGTCGGACCCGACGCGCGAGACGTCGCCGCCGTACATGACCTGCCGCATGGCGTCCACCACGTATCCCATCGGGAGCACGTGATGAAGCGCCGCCAGCGGCGCGGGAAGCGTCTGCCACGGGAAGGTGCCGCCCGCGGTGACGAGCTGCAGCACCATCAGGACGAGCCCCAGGAACTGCCCCACGGAGCCGAGCCACACGTTCAGAGCGAGCACGATCGCCGCGTACGTCGCCGAGGCGAAGAGCAGGATGCCGAGAGCCGCCGCCGGATTCGCGAACGAGAACTGCAGCGCGATCGCGAGCACCGTGAACAGCCCCACCATCTGCAGGGCGCCGAGCCCCGCCGGGGTCAGCCAGCCCGCGAGAGTCACGCGCACGGGAGACCGCAGCGCCGTGATCGCGCGCTTCGAGACGGGCTTGACGATGAGGAACAGCGCGTAGATGCCGATCCAGCCCGCCAGGGCGGCGAAGAACGGGGCGAGACCGGCGCCGTAGTTCTGCGCCTTCGTCACGGCGCTCGTGCCGACCGCGACCGGGTCGGAGATCGCCTGGGCCTGGACCTGCCGGGTCGCATCGTCGGAGTCGGGGATCTGCTCGACACCCGCGGCGAGCCCGTCGCGCAGTTGCGTCGCCCCCGTCGAGAGCTGGCCGATGCCGCCGTCGAGCTGTGCGGCGCCGTCGCGCAGCTGCGCGGAGCCGTCGCGTAGCTGCGCGGCGCCGGATGCCGCGGTGCCCGCGCCGTCGGCGAGGGCCGAGGCCCCGTCGGCCGCGCTCGCCGCGCCGGTTGCGACGCTCGCGCTGCCCGCGGCGACCTGCCGGGCTCCCGCGTCGAGCTGGTCGATCTGGGTGACGGTGTCCTGCACGCGCTGGTTCGCGGCGGCGAGGCGGTCGCCCACCGGGTCGAGCCGGGTGAGGACCTCGTCGACGCGCGCCTGGTCGAGGCCGGCGTCGGTCAGGGCCTGCGCGATGTCGGCGCGCGCCTGGGGCAGCAGGGAGGCGGCTTCGCCGGCCGCGGATCCGACGCGCTCGGCCGCGGCGTCGATGCGGTCCACGCCGCCGGCGACCTGTTGAGCGCCAGCCGCGACCTGCGCGGAGCCGTCGCGCAGCTGCGCGGTGCCGTTGCGCAGCTGGTTCGCGCCGGCCGAGAGCTGCGCGGTGCCGTCGGCCAGCTGCGACGCGCCGTCGGCGAGGGTCGCCGAGCCGCTCGCGAGCTGCGCGGAGCCGTCCTTCGCCGTCGCCAGTGCATCGACGAGCTGGGTCGCCCCGGAAGTGGCATCCACGAGTTTCAGGCGGATCGTGTGCAGGGCGTCGAGCAGGGTGAGCCCCGCTTCGTCGATGACCTTCTGTGCGACGGATGCCTGGATCCGCGCCACCGCCTGCGTGCCGATCGTCGAGGCGAGGTAGTTGTTCGCGTCGTTCGTGCGCAGCTCGATGTCGGCCTGGCGTGGGCTGTCGCTCGACAGCGAGGCCACGGCATCCGTGAAGTCGGCGGGCAGGGTCACGATGAAGTCGAAGTCGCCCGCCTGCAGGCCCGCGTCGGCCTGGTCGGACGAGACGCGGTGCCATTCGAACGTGTCGCTCTCGAGCAACTGCTCGGCCGCCTCGTCGCCGAGGTTGCGCTGCTGCCCGTTGACCTCGGCGCCCCGATCGTCGACGACGAGCGCCACGGGGACGCTGGAGAGGTTGCCGTAAGGGTCTTGGTTGGCCCAGAGGTAGAGGCCGCCGTACAGGATCGGCACGGCGAGCAGGGCGATCAGCGCGATCACCGACATGCGCGTGGACGTGAGGCGGCGCAGCTCCGCCGTGATCATCTGCGGGATCTTCACCGCGCGACCTCCCGGGCGTCGATGGCGGTGCGCGAGGCGTGTCCGGCGATCACCAGCACGGCGTAGCCGCGCTCGGCGAACTCCTCTGCGATCCGCCACCAGTCGAGCGGTTCGCCGCCGTGGCGATCGGGGGCGACGAGCACGAGCCCCTCGACGTCGGCGCGCAGAGCTGCGAGCTCGAGCAGCAGCCGGATGCGCAGAGACGGCTCGACGTTGCCGATGGGCAGGCCGGCGATCGCGTCGAGCCCGATGCCCTCCAGCCACCGCGCGGCGGCGAACGGGGTGGGCGCGTGACCGGCGAACATCAGCTCCTCGGCGACGACGCCGGTGACCGAGACGTTCGGTTCGGGTTCCGACACGACGGGCGCGTCGACGAGGGCGATGCGGCGGCGCAGGGTCTTGGCATCCACCCGTCCGTCGATGGTGACGGTGCCGCGATCGGTCTTCATGCGACCGGATGCCACGAGGCCCAGCACCGTGGGACGCTGCTCGGTCTCGGCGACGACGAGGCTCGCGCGGCCGGTCTCGAACGCCGTCGAGGTCTCGGGCAGGGCGCTGCGGCCCTTGGCGACGGCGTCGACGACGATCTTCACGAGGCCTCCAGGTCGGGGTGCTCGGCGAGCAGCGCGCGCGCCTCGGTCCAGGAGAGCCCCGCGATCCCGAGCACCGCGCAGACCGCGATCGCGCGTGCGGTCGAGCTCTCGGCGTCGACGCGGGCGACGACCGTGCGGCCGGTCTCTTCGAGCAGGCGCGACAGCGTGGGGGCGGGGAGGTCGGTGCGCAGCTCTCCGGCCTCCTGCCCGCGGCGGACGATCTGGTCGATACGGCGGCGGAGCGGCGCGAGGGCGGCGGAGGTCTCGGCGAGGTGGGCGTCGTCGAGCGCGAGGGCCGCGGCGGCCTGCACGTGCGCGGCTTCGCGCCAGAGTTCGGAGGCGAGGCGGGCCAGCGCGACGCGCGCGTCGGCGTCGTCGACGCCCGCGGCGATGGCGTTGAAGCGCTCGGCGCCGGCGGCGATGACCTCGCGCACGATGGCGTTGCGGTCGTCGAAGTGGCCGTAGAGGGCGCGGCGCGAGAGGCCGGCGCGGCGGGCGATCGAGTCGATCGACGCCCGCGGGTCGTGGCCGATGGCGGCGGTGGCCGCGGTTAGGATGCCGGCGCGGTTCTCGACGGCGTCGCGGCGGGTGGAGGTGCTCACGGGGATCAGTCTACGCCGAACTTGCACGCCAGTGTGCAAGTTAATCACCCCCTGCGTCCGCTATCTCGGTGACTTGCGGGAAGTGTTCGCGGGGGAGGGGCTTTTTCGAGCACGCGGCGCAAGTCATCGTTTGGAGGCGCGGGTGGCCGGGTGAGGCCGGTGACTCGCGGGTTATGCACGCGGCGGCCGTCTTCCGGCGGGCATAAGGCGCAAGTCACCGACTTACGGGCCGGGGCCGGTCGTGTTCCCGGCCCGGGGTGGGCGCGCGGGGCGCGGGAGCGGTGACTTGCGGCGTATGCACCCGAGCGTGCGCGTTCGGCGGGCATGGGCCGCAAGTCACGGGCCGGGCCGGGAGCGGCAAGAGAGCGCGCGGCCAGGGAGCGGCATGAGAGCGCGCGGCCGGGAGCGGCAAGAGAGTGCGCGGCCAGGGAGCGGAAAGGGAAAGAGCCCGCGGCGCTCGGCGCCGCGGGCTCTCGCCGGGGTGCTTCGTCAGTCGGTGCCGGCGTCGAAAGCGGCGGACTCCCCCGCGGCATCCGTTGCCTCGGCGAGGCGTTCGCCGGCCGCGTCGAGGGGTGACGCCGACTCGATGATCTCTTGCGCGCCTCCCGCGGCGACGTCGCCGACGAGCTCGCCGGTGGGGCCGCCGATGAGGCCGAGACCCGCGTACTGCTCGAGGCGTGCGCGCGAGTCGGCGATGTCGAGGTTGCGCATGGTGAGCTGGCCGATGCGATCGACGGGACCGAAGGCGGCGTCGCCGACGCGCTCCATCGAGAGCTTCTCGGGCGAGTACGACATTCCGGATGCCACCGTGTCGAGGATCGTGTAGTCCTCACCGCGGCGCAGGCGCACGGTCACCGAGCCGGTGATGGTCGATCCGACCCACTTCTGGATCGACTCGCGCAGCATCAGCGACTGCGGCTCGAGCCAGCGGCCCTCGTACATGAGGCGCCCGAGGCGGCGGCCCTGCTCGTGGTAGGTCGCGAGGGTGTCTTCGTTCAGGATGCTGTTGACCAGGCGCTCGTACGTGAGGAAGAGCAGCGCCATGCCGGGGGCCTCGTAGATGCCGCGCGACTTGGCTTCGATGATGCGGTTCTCGATCTGGTCGCTCATGCCCAGGCCGTGACGGCCGCCGATGGTGTTGGCCTCGCGCACGAGCGCGACCGGGTCGTCGAAGCGCGTGCCGTTGATCGCGACCGGGCGGCCGGCCTCGAACTCCACGGTGACGTCTTCGGTCTCGATCTCGACCTCGGGGTCCCAGAACCGCACGCCCATGATGGGCTCGACGATCTCGAGCGACACGTCGAGGTGCTCGAGGGTCTTCGCCTCGTGCGTCGCGCCCCAGATGTTGGCATCGGTCGAGTACGCCTTCTCGGCGCTGTCGCGGTAGGGGAAGTCGTGGGCGACGAGCCACTCGCTCATCTCTTTGCGGCCGCCCAGCTCGGTGACGAAGTCAGCGTCGAGCCACGGCTTGTAGATGCGCAGCGCGGGGTTGGCGAGCAGGCCGTAGCGGTAGAACCGCTCGATGTCATTGCCCTTGTAGGTGGAGCCGTCGCCCCAGATGTCGACGCCGTCTTCTTTCATCGCGCGCACCAGCAGCGTGCCGGTGACGGCGCGGCCCAGCGGTGTGGTGTTGAAGTACGTGCGTCCGCCCGAGCGGATGTGGAAGGCACCGCAGGCGAGGGCGACGAAGCCCTCTTCGACGAGCGCGGTCTTGCAGTCGACCAGGCGTGAGACCTCGGCGCCGTACTGCGTGGCGCGGCCCGGGATCGAGGCGATGTCGTCTTCGTCGTACTGGCCCAGGTCGCCGGTGTAGGTGCAGGGGATGGCGCCCTTGTCGCGCATCCACGCGACGGCCACCGAGGTGTCGAGACCACCCGAGAAGGCGATACCGACGCGCTCGCCGACGGGAAGGGACTGAAGGACCTTGGACATGCCCTCGATTCTAGGGCGGCACGACGGCGCGCCCCGACTCGGGGAACTCCGTTCCCTTTCGCCTCCTGGGGAGGAGGGTCAGCCGACGGTGACGCCGGTGATCGTCACCGGGTTCGCCGGGGCGCCGTCGCGCGCGCCGCCGGTGACGCCTCCCGCGGCGATCGACTGCACGACGGCCAGGCCCTCGGGCGACATCGTGCCGAAGACGGTGTAGTTCGGATCGAGCTGCGTGTCTTCGTACACCAGGAAGAACTGCGAGCCGTTCGTGCCGGGCCCCGCGTTGGCCATCGCCACCGTGCCCGCGGGGTACGTCTCGCTCCCGTCGAGCTCGTCGGCGAACCGGTATCCCGGGCCTCCGCGGCCGGTGCCGGTGGGGTCGCCGCACTGCAGCACGTAGATGCCCGAGGTGGTGAGTCGGTGGCACTCGGTGTTCGTGAAGTACTGCTGCTGCGCGAGCGAGACGAAGCTCTCGACGGTGCAGGGTGTGCGCTCGCCGTCGAGGGTCAGCGGGATGTCGCCGGCCGAGGTCTGCAGCACCGCCTGCACCTCACCGGTGGGCTGGTCGGTTCCCGTCGCCGGCGGCGTGACGTCGACCGCGGGCTGCCCCGAGGCGGGGTAGGCGCATTCGCCCGACACCGCGCCCGCGCTCGGCGCGCTCTCGCTCGCCGCGCTGGTCGCCGGAGCCGATCCTGTCGACGCGCATCCGGCGAGCATGAGCAGGGCGGAGGCGGCGAGGGCCGCGGACATCAGTCGAGTGCGCACGCGCTCCAGGGTAGGACGGCACGCCGGCATCGGCGAGCACGCGCACCGCGTCTGCGATGATTCCCAGGCGGTCACCCTGAGTGCGGGCGGATGCCGCGCGCCCGGCCGACGGCGACGACACCGAAAGCGAGTGCGATGATGCCCGACGCGATCACGACGATGTAGCCGATCACCGAGCCCCACCCGTGAGTTGCCGGGTCGAGGAACGGGTACGGGTACCAGAACGGGGCGCCCGTGGTCGGGTTGGTGATGAGCGGGGCGCGCAACAGGGTGTAGACGATCCAGACGATGGGGAAGATCGCCGCCCCGAACGCCGCCGACCAGGGCAGCCGGCGACGGTTGGGCCCGATGAGAACGTCGAGCAGCAGGAACAGCGGCCCCCATACGTGCATGATCTCGTTCGACCAGCCGACGGTCTCGGGCTGCAGCGCGAGGCCCCGCAGGAGCAGGTTGTAGACCACCCCGGTGACGATCATGTACGTCGAGATCCACGCCAGGGCGGTGGCGAGCGCGGGCAGGTCGACTTCGGACGCCCGGCCGCGCACGAAGAAGCGCACGCCCGCGACGACGAGCACGACGACAGCCGACAGGTTCGAGAGGATCGTGAAGTAGCTGAAGAAGTTGGCGGTCACCGTCGCCAGGTCGCGCCCCCGGGCGAGCGCCTCCGACAGCGTCGAGACGAACTGTGCCAGGACAGCGGCGGCGATCAGCGCGGCGACGGCCAGTCGCCCGAGGCTCCATCCGACGGCCCACTCGCGTGATCGCAGCATCGCCCCAGGCTAACGGCGCACCGCTCGCGGATGGAGGTCCGCGGTCAGCGGCCCCCTCGCCGCCGAGGTCGGCGCCCCGGACCGAGGTCGCCTCGCTCCGCCCACCGGCCGGCATCGTGTCCGATTTCGAGGTGGCCGACGGCGGACCTGTGCTCGGCACCGCCGGGGAGGCGGGATCAGCCTGGATGTCACGGGGGATCGGTGCGGCCGATATCGCCTGAGGCGAAGGCGCCGGACCCCACTCACCCGGCGGCAGAGCGGGCCTCGAGCTCGGTGAGCGTCGCGGGGCCGGGCCGTCGAGCGCGGAGTACCATGCTCACCATGCCCGCCCCGTCCGCCGACGCGCAGTCGATCTCTGCGAGGCGGGGCTCGATCGACCGGATCGGTGTGAGGGTGCTCGACGAGATGGTCGAGATGATCGTCACCGGGACGGTGGCCGTCGGCGAATACCTCCCCCCGGAGCAGGCGCTGTGCGAGGAGTTCGGCGTGAGCCGGACGGTGATCCGCGAGTGCATCAAACGCCTGCAGGAGAAAGGCCTGGTCGTCGTCGCGCAAGGCCGCGGAACGCAGGTTCGGCGTTTCGACGACTGGAACGTGCTCGATGCCGACGTGCTCGACGCTCTCGTGCGCCACGACGAGTCGCTGGGTGTGCTCGACGAGGTCAGCGTGGTGCGCGCGACGCTCGAGGGCGTCATGGCCGCAGAGGTGGCGGCCACGGGGAGCGAGGATTCGCATCTCGAGATCGGCGGTCACCTCGATGACATGCGCCGCCTGCAGGACGACGATCCGGCCTTCTTCGAGGCCGACATGGAGTTCCACCTCGCGGTGATGGCCGCATCGAAGAATCGCATCGCCGCCACGATCGCGCGCTCCTCCTTCGTTCGTCCTCGCCAGAGCGCGCGCGGGGACGGCATCGACCCCACGGATGCCGTCGCGCGTACGCTCGAGGAGCACGAGCGCGTCTTCGAGGCCATTCGCGCGGGCGATGCCGCCGGGGCGCGGGTGGCGATGGAGGAACACATCCTCGGGTCGTGGCGCCGCCGCCGGCACCCGGACGGCGCGCACCACCTCAGCCCCTGACCTCCGTCGAGGTGGAAGACCTCGGCACGTCGGTCCGCGGCGCTCGGCCGTGGATGCGCCCGGCGGGGGCGGTGTCGGACCGCCTCGATAGGATGGGGTGTACCGCCGGAATCAGACGCGAGGAGCGCACATGCCCGGAATCGTGATCGTCGGCGTCCAGTGGGGCGACGAGGGCAAGGGCAAGGCCACCGACCTGCTCGGTGAGCGCACCGACTGGGTGGTGAAGTTCAACGGCGGAAACAACGCCGGCCACACCGTCGTCATCGGCGACGAGAAGTACGCGCTGCACCTGCTGCCCAGCGGCATCCTGTCTCCGGGCGTGACCCCCGTGATCGGCAACGGCGTCGTCGTCGACCTCGAGGTGCTCTTCAACGAGCTCGAGGCGCTCAACGCGCGCGGCCTCGACACCTCGCGTCTGAAGATCAGCGCGAACGCGCACATCATCACGCAGTACCACCGCACGCTCGACAAGGTCACCGAGCGCTTCCTGGGCAAGCGCATGATCGGCACCACGGGCCGCGGCATCGGTCCCGCCTACGCCGACAAGATCAACCGCGTCGGCATCCGCGTGCAAGACCTCTTCGACGAGAACATCCTGCGCCAGAAGGTCGAGGGTGCGCTCGACCAGAAGAACCACCTGCTGGTCAAGATCTTCAACCGCCGGTCCATCACGGCCGACGAGATCGTCGACGACCTGCTCGCCTACGCCGAGCGCGTGCGCCCCATGGTGGCCGACACCTCGCTGCTGCTCAACGACGCGCTCGACGCGGGCGATGTCGTGGTGTTCGAGGGCGGTCAGGCCACCATGCTCGACGTCGACCACGGCACCTACCCGTTCGTGACGTCGTCGTCGGCCACGGCCGGTGGTGCATCGACGGGCTCGGGCGTGGGCCCGAACCGGCTGGACCGCATCGTCGGCATCGTCAAGGCCTACACGACCCGTGTCGGTTCGGGTCCGTTCCCCACCGAACTGTTCGACGAGAGCGGCGACTGGCTGCGCTCGCGCGGGTTCGAGTTCGGCACCACCACCGGCCGCCCGCGCCGCGTCGGCTGGTACGACGCCCCCATCACGCGCTACGCCACCCGCATCAACGGCATCACCGACCTCGTGCTGACCAAGCTCGACATCCTCGGCGGCCTCGAGCAGATCCCCGTCTGCGTCGCGTACGACGTCGACGGCGAGCGGTTCGACGACCTGCCGGTGAACCAGACCGACTTCCACCACGCGAAGCCGATCTACGAGACCTACCCGGGCTGGAGCGAAGACATCTCGTCGGCGCGCACCTTCGACGATCTGCCGCAGACCGCGCAGGATTACGTGCTCGCCCTCGAGAAGATGAGCGGCACGCGCATTTCCGTCATCGGCGTGGGCCCCGCCCGCGATCAGGTGATCGTGCGCCACGACCTCATCGACTGATGCGGTTCTGGGTCGGCGCCTACGCCCCCGACAACGGGTCGGCGGAGGGCATCGGCATCCTTCAGGCGGGTGAGGCCGAGGCGCCGACCGCCAGCGGTCCCCTGGGCATGGTCGGCACGGCCGTCGCCGCCCCTGGCTCGCCGTCGTGGATCGCCGCCCACCCGACGCTCGACGTGCTCTACGCCGCGCTCGAGTTCGACGGCACGGTGCAGGCCTACCGGCGTGTGTCCGAGACGCGTCTGGCGCCGCTGGGCCCGCCCGTCGAGGCGGGTTCGGCCGTGTGCCACGTCGCCGTGTCGCCCGACGCGTCGTTCCTCGTCGCGAGCTGCTGGGGCGACGGTCGCGTCGTGCGGATCGACCTGGATGCCGCGGGCCGCCCGTCGCGCCCCGTCGTCGCCGCGGAGGCAGTCGATCCCTACGGCGTCGCACCCGCCGAGGGGGCGGTGTCGACCGGAGCGCGGGTGTCGGGCGCAGTCGTCCCCGATCTCGCGGCCGCGGCCCGCGCTCTGCGCGAGGCCGCCGGTGAAGAATATGCGCACCTCATCCCCGCCTACGACGACGTCCCCGAGACCGACGCCGAGTCCGAGGAGGCTCTGGCGGGCGATCGCGTCTCGCGCGCGCACCAGGCGATCTTCCTCCCGGGCGGGCTCGTGGCGACCACCGAGATGGGCCTCGACCTCGTGCGCATCTGGCGCGCGACAGACACCGGGCTGCGGGCGGTGCAGGACGTCGTGCTGCCCGAGGGCAGCGGTCCGCGCCATGGTCTCTGGCATCCGTCCGGCCACCTCTACGTCGTGACTGAACTCAGCCGCGAGGTCTTCGTGCTCGCGCCGGATCGCGAAGGACGCTGGCACCTCCGCTCCGGGCAGCCGCTCCTCGGCTCCCTCGACACCGACACCGCGGCCGAGATCTGCGCGAGCCGCGACGCCTCCACGCTCTACGCCGGGGTGCGCGGCAGCGACACCGTCGGCGTGCTCTCGGTGCGGGGGGCCGGCGAGACGCTCCAGCTGCTCGCGCTGGCCGAGACGGGCACGCACTGGCCGCGCCACCACGTCGTCGTCGACGACATGCTGCTCGTGGCCGGGCAGCTGGCGCACGAGATCGTGTCGCTGCCGCTCGACGTGCGCACCGGGGTGCCGGGGCGGGTGCGGCACCGCACCGCGTCGCCGTCGCCGACGCGGCTGCTGCCGATGCGCTGAGGGAGCGCCACGCCCCACGGGACGCCCCCTCAGCACGTTCATCGCCTCAGGCGGTCGGTATCCACACGCGCATGGTGGAGGGACCCCGGTTGCCCCAGTCGTGATAGGGCACGAGCGCCACGCGCTCGGTCTCGCCCAGCCCCCCGGACACCGCCTGCGTGTAGGGCCAGTCGCCCGGGTGGGCGGCTCGACGCGCGACGTCGACCCAGACGCGGCCGTCCTGCTCGGTCGGCGTGCTCCCGCGGTCCAGGGCCACCTCGCCGACGTCGCCGTGTCCCGAGAGATCGGTCGACTCGAGGGCGAGCACCTCCGGGCCGCGCTCCACCGCCACGCAGCCGCGGACGGCATCGATGCGGGGATCGGGGTCGACGACCCGCGGTGCCATCGGCAGTTCCAGCTCGACGACGTCGCCGGCGCGGAACGCGCGCGTCACGTCGGCGCGGCCGGGTGCCACGGAGACCGTCTCGACCACGGCGCCCCCGCTCCATACGCGAATCGCGGCGCCCTCGGCCCACTCCGGAACGCGCAGTGACAGGGTCCAGGGCTCGTCCGCGTCGCGGTCGACGCTCACGCGGACGGTGCCGTCGCTCGGGTAGGCGGTGTCGACGCGCAGCGACACGTCTCGGCCGTCATCGAGGGTCGTGCGGATCTCGGCGGGCGCGTACTGGTGGATCTGGATGCCGCGATCATCGGCCGTGGCGATGTAGGCGTCGAGACTGGCGAGGGTGCGGGCGACGTTCGGCGGGCAGCACGACACTTCGAACCAGGGCGCGCGCAACGACGAGGAGGCGCGCGGCGAGGTCGCGTCGGGGTCGGGCACCACACCCGGTACGCGCTGATGGAGCGTGTTCGCGTAGAAGAAGCTGCGGCCGTCGGCCGACGGCGAGGTCGCGACCACGTTGAAGAGCGTGCGCTCGATCAGGTCGGCGTAGGCGCTCTCGCCTCCCGAGAGCAGCAGACGCCACGAGAACATCACCGACGCGATGCCGGCGCACGTCTCGGAGTACGCGCGATCCGACGGCAGTTCCCAGTCGTCGCCGAAGGCCTCGTCCTGATGGTGCGAGCCCTGACCGCCCGTGATGTAGGTGCGTCGCCCGCGGGTGCGCGTCCACTGTGCGCGCAACGCGTCGAGAAGGTCGTCGTCGCGGGTCTCGACGGCGACGTCGACGGCGCCGGCCGCCAGGTAATTCGCCCGCACAGCGTGACCGCTCAAGGCGGTGGCATCCCGGATCGGCACGTCGTCCTGGAAGTAGCGGCGTCCCCACTCGATGTCGGCGAGCGTGTCGTGTCCGCGGCGCGCGACGAACAACGCCGCCTGCGCGGCGTAGCGCTCGTCGCCCGTGACACGGGCCAGCTCGGCGAGGGCCGCTTCGATCTCGGGGTGGCCGCAGAAGGAGGGGATGCCATCGGCTCCGAACACCTCGCAGACGAGGTCGGCGGCGCGACGGGCGATGAGGAGAAGGCCGTCGTCAGCGCCTGGCCGGGTGCGTTCGCGTGCGACCGCCGCCTGGAAGAGGTGGCCGAGGCAATACAGCTCGTGTCCCCACTCGAGATCCGACCAGCGGGGCTGCTGTCCGGGGCGGCCGAACTCCGTGTTGAGGTAGCCGTCGATCTCCTGCGCGGCGCCGACCCGTTCGACGACGGCGCGGAAGGTGCGCTCGAGTTCCTCGTCGTCGTGCCGGCCGAGCTCCCACGCCGCGGCTTCGAGGTACTTGTACACCTCGGAGTCGCTGAACTCGCGCCCGCGGCGCCCGGCGGGCAGAGTTCCCGCGGCGGCGCGATCGAAGTTGGGCAGCCAGCCCTCGGACTCGAGACGGTCGAGGATGTGGGACAGGGTGTGCGCGGCGTTCACGCGCTGGCGCTCGCCCCAGAATCCGCCGGTGATGCGCACCTCGTCGAGACCGAGCGGTCGAAGCCGCGCCCGTGAGGGGACGACGGGGGCGACGACGGTGCGCGCGGCGGCGGAGTCGAGCGGACGGGTGGGAAGTGTGGTCGACATGGTCATCCCTTGAATGCGCCCGACATGAAGCCGCGCACGTAGTGACGTTGGAGGATCAGGAACAGGACGATGCACGGCAGCGCGAGCACGACGACCCCGGCCTCGGTGACGCCGTAGTCGATGACGCCCATGGTCTGACCGCGGAGGTTCGCCACGGCCAGCGGCAGGGTGATGCGCGACTGGTCGTTGATGAGGATGAGGGGTGCGATGAAGTCGTTCCACGCGGTGAGGAAGGCGAACAGGCCCACCGTGATCAGGCCGGGTTTGACGGCGGGGAGAAGCACGCGCCAGAGCGCTGTGAAGCTCGTGCAGCCGTCGACGAGGGCCGCCTCGTCGAGTTCGCGGGGGACGGACTCGAACGAGATGCGCATCATGAACATCGAGAACGGCAGCTGGAACATCGTGAGGACCAGGGCCACGCCGACGAGCGAGTTCTGCAGCCCCACGGCGTTGAGGATCACGTACAGCGGGATCAGGAGCGTGGCGTACGGCACCATCAGGATCGCGAGCACCGACAGGAACAGCAGGTTCTTGCCGGGGAACGAGAAGCGCGCGAAGGCGTACCCGCCGAGGAACGAGATGAGCAGCGTCAGCACGACGGTGAGGATCGAGACGAACAGCGAGTTTCCGAGGTACACCCAGATGCCCGACTGGAAGTTGGCGAGCTTCTCGTAGTTGCCGAAACCCCACCCCTCGGCCTGGTTCGTGCCGGCCTGCGGACTCACCGAGGCGACGCCGGTCCATACCAGCGGGTACAGGAAGATGATGGCCAGGGCCCCGGTGAAGACCTTGCCGGGCAGACCCCAGAGCACCGGCCCGCTCGGCCGGGACCGGCCGCGGTAGCCGGGGGCGACGATCGCACGGGTGCTGCCCGTGACGGCCGCGCGCGGACGGATGTCGGTCGTGGCCATGTCAGGCCTCCTCGGGGCGACGGAACGCGCGCAGTTGCACGGCGTTGATGATGACGAGGGCGAGCAGGATGATGACCGACAGTGCGGCAGCGATGCCCAGGCTGTTCTGCCCCTGGAAGGCGATGTTGTAGATCAGCTGCACCACGGTCATGGTGCTGTTGTCGGGTCCGCCCTTGGTGAGGATGTAGAACTGGTCGAACGCCAGCAGCGACCCGGTCACGCACATGACGGTCGTGAGGGCGAAGGTCGGACGCAGAAGCGGCACCGTGATGTCGCGGAAGATCTGCCATCGCGACCCGCCGTCGATGCGCGCCGCCTCGTAGATCTCCTCGGGAATACCCTGCAGGCCCACGAGCAGCAGGAGCATGTAGAACCCGGCGAAGCGCCAGACGATGAGGAACACGGTCGACCACAGCGCCCCCTCCGGTGAGCCGAGGAAGGTGATGCCCCACGACTCCATGAGTCCGGCGAAGGGCCCGGCGATGGGGGAGTAGAGCACGTAGAAGAGCAGGGATGCCGACGCCAACCCGAGGGCGCTGGGCAGGAGGAACGCCGTCCGCAGGAATCCCTTCCACGCGGTCGACTCCTGGACCAGGAGTGCGAGCCCGAGTCCGAGGCCGATGAGAAGGACGGTGGTGATGACGGTGTACAGCACCGTGAACTGCACCGAATCCCAGAAGAGGCGGTGGTTCACGGCATCCACGAAGTTCTCGGGGAAGTTCGGGCCGGTGTTCCCTCGCAGCAGAGGCCAGTCGGAGCCGGACATCTGCAGGACGAGCAGGAGGGGGATGACGAAGAGGGCGACGACGAAGAGGGCCGTCGGGGCGGCGTACAGCCACCCCTGCACGGGACCGCCGAGGGCGGTGCGGCCGTACCGGGAGCGGCGGGGTGAGGTGGAGAGCGCCACGATGTTCCTTCCGGGGGTGCGGGGGTGCCGGCGAGCCAACACCCCCGCCGGGCATTACTGGGACAGAACGGCCGTGATCTCGTCGTTGTCGGCGTCGACGGTGTCGGTGTCGTTCAGGACGGCGTTGCGCACGAGCGTCAGCCACGGGCTGCCGGGAGCGTTGAACGCCTGCTGGAAGTTGAGCGCGACCGGGGTCTTGCCCTTGCCGGCGACCTCGTTGATGGCGACCTGACGGGGATCCTTCGACGAGTACTCGTTGTCGGCGAGGTCGGAGCGGGCGACGGTGCTGCCGTCCTTCGCGAGCACGCCCACCTGCGCGTCTTCGGAGGTCAGCCACGACAGGAAGTTCCAGGCCTGCGCGGACTGCTTCGAGTCCTTCGAGATGCCGATGCCGTCGCCGCCGACGAACGTCGACTCACCGCCGTCGACGCCCGGGATGCCCGAGACGCCGGCGTCGAACGACAGGCCCGAGAGCAGGGTGGCGGGGAACGGCATGATGCCGACGTTGCCCTCCTGGAAGCCGGCCACCCAGGTGGCGCCGGTCTCGTCGGCCGAGCCCGGAGCGACGGCGCCGGAGGACTCGAGGTCCTTCCAGGTCGAGTAGACCTCCTTCGCGGCGTCGTTGTTCAGCAGCGACTCGGTGCCGTCGGCGCTGAGCGCGTCCTCACCCGACGCCCAGATCGAGGGGAACCAGGTGAACAGCAGGCAGCCGCCGCAGTTCAGGCCCGTCGAGGTGCCCGACACGCCGGGCTTGTTCAGCGCCTGGACGGCCTTGGCGGTCTTGGCGAAGTCGGCGACCGTGGCGGGGGCCTTCTCGGGGTCGAGGCCCGCCTCGGCGACGAGGTCCTTGTTCCACATCATGACCGAGAGGTCGAGCACGAAGGGCAGGACGTGCTCCGCTCCGTCGAGCGTGCCGGCGTCGAGGTGACCCTGGTTGATGGCGTCCTTGTACGACAGCCCGTCGACCTGCGCCGTGATGTCCTGGAAGAGCCCCTGCTCGACCCAGTTGGGGACGTAGACGATGTCGGCGGCGAACAGGTCGGGCAGGCCCCCCGATCCGGCCGCGGCGCCGACCTTGGCGACGTAGTCGTCGTTGGGGACCACGGTCAGCTCCACCTGGTTCTGGTGGCTGGAGTTGTAGGCCTCCACCAGGAGCTTCGCCTGCTTCTCGAGGGGCGCACGAGTCCACAGGGTCAGGGTGGATCCGTCGTCGGTGCCCTCGGCGGGGATGTCGGCCGGTGCGGCGGTGGTCGAACCGCCGGAACACGCGGCGAGGCCACCGACGAGCGCGCTCGCGGTCAGGATGGCCGTTGCTGCCCGGAGGGCGAGGCGGCGCCGGAATGGGGTCATTGCAGTCTCCTCTAGCTCTTCATTGAGCGGATGCGACAGTCGGGGTCGGCACCGCTGGCGGGGCCGGAGCGTCGAAATGCCCGAAATCCCTTTCGGGACGGTAACGTGTGTTCTGCCGATCCGTCAAGACGGCGGAAGGTCACGAAGATGAAACGGAACGCGATGTCGACCGATCCCGTACGCGCAGCCACGCTGAGCGACGTCGCGCGCCGCGCCGGCGTCTCGATCGCGACGGCCTCCAAAGCGCTGAACGGGCGCGGCGACGTCGCCGCGGGAACGCGCAAGCGCGTGATGGAGGCCGCCGCCGAGCTGGCGTTCACCCCCAACGCGATGGCCCGCGGCCTCCTCGCCGGGCGCACCGGTACCGTCGGCCTGCTCACCAACGACCTCGACGGACGCTTCGTCATCCCGATCCTGATGGGCGCCGAGGACGCGTTCGGGGCGGGCCAGGTCAACGTCTTCCTCTGCGACGCCCGCGGAGACGCCATCCGCGAGCAGCACCACCTGCGCGCACTGCTGAGCCGTCGCGTCGACGGCATCATCGTCGTGGGGCGCCAGACCGACCCCCGACCGTCGCTCGGTCAGGAGCTCCCGGTGCCGGTCGTCTACGCCTACTCCCCGTCGGATGATCCGCGTGATCTGTCGCTCACTCCCGACAACTATTCGGGCGGGCGCCTCGCCGTCGAGCATCTGCTGTCGTGCGGTCGGCGTCGCATCGCCCACATCTCGGGTGACCCGTCGTACGCCGCGGCCCAGGACCGCCTCGCGGGGGCTCGTGCCGCGCTCGCCGCGGCGGGACTGGACTTCGTCGGCGAGCCCATGTTCGCCGCGTGGAACGAGCACTGGGGCCGCGACGCGGCCGCCATGCTGCTGGAGCGGCATCCCGACGTCGACGCCGTGTTCTGCGGCTCCGACCAGATCGCCCGCGGCGTGCTCGACACCGCGCGCGACTTCGGTCGGGATGTGCCGGGGGATCTCGCCGTCATCGGTTACGACGACTGGGAACTGCTCACCGAGAACGCCCGGCCTCCCTTGACGAGCATCAACGCCAACCTGCAACAGCTCGGACGTCAGGCCGCGCAGCGGGTGTTCGATGCGATCGACGGGGTCGACGTCGGCGCCGGCACGCACCCGATGCCCGTCAAGCTCGTCATCCGCGCGTCCACGATCGCACGGCGCTGATTTTCCGCGTTTCCGAGTCGTTTTCGACGATGTTTCGAAATAACAGAAAACCATTGCGAAACACTTCCCCGCCTCGGTAGCGTGCCTCCCACGCACCCGCTGCTCATCGGAGAGCAGCGCCGAGAGGAACAGACACAGTGGACTGCAATCCGACGACCCCCCATCGCGTCGGGCGTTCCGCGATCGCCACCGCGGCGATCGCGACGGTGCTGGCGACGACCTTCGTGGTCGCACCGGCACACGCCGCGAACACCGACATCGGCTACCCGACGTTCTCGGGAAGCCCGACCCCCGTCCCCGACACGGGGGTGACGTACACCCCCGGAAACCAGCTGCAAAGGATCTTCGACGCCGATCTCGCCGCCGGCGCGGGCTCGAGTGCGTCGAACGACTTCTGGATCGATGAGATGCTCGCGCGCACCGGCGACGCGGGCAGCTTCGGTGACAACAACCAGTGGTTGTTCACACGCGGACGCGCCGCATTCATGAAGGAGCACAACCCCGCTGTTCTCGGCTTCGGCGGCCAGCTCGCCTACTGGGAGGCCATCGACGGCCGCTCCGGGTACACCGTCACCGCCCGCGTCGGCGGCAACGACGTGAACCTGTCCGAGGACGTCGCGCAGCGCAAGCAGACGCCGAGCTACTGGCGCAGCGTGCACCGCGGCGCCGGGCTCGAGGTCGTGCAGACCAAGTTCATCACCGACGCCAACGTGCTCGTCACCGACCTCGAGGTGCGCGCGACCGGTGGAGCCGTCGACGTGGAGCTCGTGGCATCCTCCCCCTTCGCCACCACCGTCGAGGGCGATGAGCTCGTCGGGCACGTGCAGGCGCTGAACGACCTCACGAAACTCTCGCCGCGTTTCTCGGGCGACGGCTTCGCCCCCGCCGATGCGACGCTGACCCGCACGCTCTCCGTTCCCGCCGGCGGCTCGGTGACCACCAAGCTCCAGCTCGGCCTGGTCACCGAAGAGATCGCCGCGTCACGCACCGAGTACGACGCGACGCGCGGCCAGTCGGCGGGCGAGGCCTACACCGCCCACGTCAGGGCATACAACCAGTGGTGGGCCGACAACGTGCCGTACCTCGACACGCCCGAAGACAACATCGACAAGACGCTGTTCTACCGCTGGTGGCTCATGCGTTACAACTTCCTCGACGCCGACATGCCGGGCAACACCTACCAGTTCCCCGTCGCCATGGAGGGTGTGCTCGGGTACAACAACTCGATCGTGCTCACCACGGGCATGTTCATCGACGATCTGAAGTACTTCCGCGACCCGATCTACTCCTACGGCCCGTGGGTCTCGACCGGTGAGACGAGCAAGAGCTACAAGTTCGTCGACAACCCGGGCGACCCCGCCAACTGGTCGAACAGCTACACCCAGTACATCTCCGAGGCGGCGTGGCGCTCGTACGAGCTGCACGGCGGTCCCACCGCGATCGCCGAGAACCTGGCGAAGTACGCCGAAGACGACGTCAAGGGACTCGTCGACGCGTACGACTTCAACAAGAACGGCCTCATCGAGTACAACTGGGGCGCCATGACCGGCAACGACGCGGACGCCGTGTCGTTCCACTGGAAGAGCGGCTACCAGGACCGGGCCGAGAACGCCTACCTGTACTCCAATGCCCTGGCGGCGGCCGAGGCGTACCGCACCGCGGGCGACTCCGCGAAGGCCGACGAGATGGAGGCGTTCGCGCAGAACATCAAGACCCAGGTCATGAAGGTGCTGTGGAACCCCGACCGCAAGCTCCTCGAACACGCGATGGCGAACAACGGCGAACACGTGCCGTGGAAGGAGATCAACAACTACTACCCGTTCTCGGTGGGTCTGGTCCCCAAGCCCGGTGACGCCGACTACAAGGACGACTACGTCGAGGCGCTCCGTCTGTTCGCCGACGACAAGCAGTACCCGATCTTCCCCTTCTACACCGCGAACCAGGCCGACCAGGCGGCGTACAACGCCACCGGCGGTCAGGGCAGCAACAACTTCTCGGTCATCAACTCCACGGTGACGTTCCGGATGCTGTCGAAGGTGCTGCGCGACTATCCCACCGACGCGATCGACGCCGAGTGGTACAAGAAGCTCCTGTACTGGAACGCCTGGGCGCACTACCAGAACGGTGGCGACAACCGCCTGCCCGACCAGAACGAGTTCTGGGCCAACGGCTCGGCCGATCCGCAGAAGATCGACTACCGCTCGTGGATCCACCACACGATCCTCGGCGCCACCAACTTCACCATGATCGAGGACGCGATGGGGGTGCGCACCCGCAGCGACGCGAAGATCGAGCTCGACCCGATCGACATCGGCTGGGACCACTTCACCGCCAACAACATCCGCTACCGCGACCGCGACCTCACGGTCACCTGGGACGCGCCGGGCGGAGAGCGGCACTACGGCTCCGACGTGCCCGAGGGGTACTCGGTGTTCCTCGACGGCAAGCTCGCCTTCACCGTCGACGAGCTCGCGCACGTGGTCTACGACCCCGCCAGCGGCACCGTCGAGGTCGTGAAGGGCGAGGCGAAGGTCACCACCGCCACGGCATCCACCGTCCAGGCCCCCCAGGACGTCCGGTTCGCGGACGACGCCCGCGTGGTCGACCTCTTCGCCAAGGCGGGCGCCGACATCCGTACCGACAGCACGGGCAGCGACAACCTCGCCGCCTCCGCGACCGCGACGTTCTCGGCCGCGGGACGGGAGCCCGCCGGCGCCGTCGACGGCACGACCATCAACGAGCCCTTCTGGGGTACCGCGGGATCGCCGAACGCGAAGGACTCCCTCACCGTCGAGCTCGGCGGAGAGAAGACGTTCGACGACATCCGCACCTACTTCTACGACAGCTCCTCGTCGGCGACGGCCGCCGGCTACGCCGAGCCCGCGGTCTACACCCTCGAGGTGCGTCGGGGCGGGCAGTGGTCGGTGATCCCGCAGCAGGCGCGGACCCCCGCCTACCCGCGGGCGAACTACAACCACGTGCAGTTCCCCGAGGTGACCGGCGACGCCGTGCGTCTGACCGCGACCCACGCCAGCGGCGCCAAGACCGGCGTCAAGGAGCTGCAGGTCTTCCGCACGGGCATCGCCGCCCCGGCATCCTCGAACGCGGCGCCCCTGGTGACCGCGTGGCAGAACGACCAGGCCTCGGCCGGTGGCGCGGCCGCTCTGGTCGGCACGGTCAAAGACGACGGGCTGCCCTCCGGCACCGTGTCGTCACGGTGGAGCGTGGTGAGCGCACCCGAGGGGGCGACCGTGCTCTTCGACGACGCCGCCGCGGCCTCGACCACGGCGCGCTTCTCCGACGAGGGCGAGTACGTGCTGCGCCTGACGGCGGACGACGGCGAGAAGACCTCACAGGTCGACGTCACCGTTCAGGGCGAGCCGGCCACCGCCGGCACGAACATCGCACCGCAGGCGACGCCCACCGCGGAGTACACGGCGGGTTGGAACAACGTCAAGGCCGTCAACGACGGCAAGGTGTCGTTCACCGGTGGGAGCCAGAGCGACATCTGGGGCACCTGGTCGGGCAACCACCCGGCGACCCGCTGGCTGCAGTACGAGTGGACGTCGCCGCAACGCATCGCGGGGGCCGAGATCGGCTTCTGGCGAGACCAGAACGATGTGAACTCCACGAACGGCGTCAACGTCCCGAAGGGGTGGAAGGCGCAGTACTGGACCGGCTCGGCGTGGGCCGACGTGGCGAACCCCTCCGGCTACACCGTCGAGCGCGACGAGACCAACGCCGTCACGTTCGACGCCGTGACCACGACGCGACTGCGAGTGGTGCTCCAGGCTGCGGGCAACGGCCCGTACGCCGCCGTGGCGGTCAGCGAGCTGAAGGTCTTCTCCGACGCGCCCGTCTCGATCGAGCCGATCGACGTGCGCACGCAGGTGGGCACGAAGCCGACGCTTCCGGCGACGGTGGATGCCACCTACTCCGACGGCAGCCACGCCGACCTCCCCGTCACCTGGGCCGAGGTCGCCGACGGCCAGGTCGCCGGCGAGGGCAGCTTCCCCGTCTCGGGCATCGTCGCCGGGTCGCCGGTGCCCGCCAAGGCCACCGTCTGGGTGCGCGCGACCGCTCCCGGGCAGATCAACCAGGTGGATGCGGTGACCACGCGCACCCAGCCGGGTGTCGCGCCCGTGCTGCCGAAGAGCGTGGGCGTGCTGTTCAACGACGGTTCGCGCCAAGACCTCCCGGTCACGTGGGACGCGGTGCCGGCGGGGTCCTACGCCGCCGCCGGTCAGTTCACGGTCGCGGGCGTCGTGCAGAGCGATCTGGCCGGGTCGAAGGCCGCCCAGGCCACCGTGACCGTCGGCGGGGGCGGGAGCGACACCAAGGCGCCCACGGTCGCCTTCCAGACGTCGCCCGCCGCGCCCGAATCGGGCTGGTACACGCAGGCGGTCGCCGTCGAGGTGACGGCGCGCGACGATCAGGACGCCGCACCGCGCATCGAGGTGCGGGTGGACGAGGGTGCGTGGTCTGCGTACACCGGCGCCGTCTCGGTGACCGGCGACGGATCGCACGTCGTGCAGGCGCGGGCGACGGACGCCGCCGGCAACACGTCGGCGGTGGCCGAGCAGGCCGTGCGCATCGACGCGACGGCACCGACGGTCGAGGTCTCCCTCGACCCGGTCGCGCGCACGGTGAAGGCCACGTCGACGGATGCCGGTTCGGGAGTCGCCTCGGTCGAGTACCGCGTCGGCACCGACGGGACGTGGGCGCCGCTGACGGGCTCGGCGTTGCTCGGACTCGACGAGGCGAAGGTGCAGGCCCGCTCCACGGACAAGGCGGGAAACGTCTCGCCGGTCGTCGAGCAGACCATGCCCAAGGCCGACGGCACGCAGAAGCGCAACGTCGCCCGACTCGCCACGCCCACGGCATCCGGAACCGCCGCCTGGAACAAGGTGACGGGTCTGAACGACGACGTCCAGCCGACGTCGTCGGGGGATGTCACGCCGAACGACAACGCCAATGTCTGGGGCGTCTGGCCGGCCGTCACCGACCAGTGGGTGCAGTACGACTGGACCGAGCCGGTGCGCATCGGCGAGCTGGGCGTCTACTTCGTCTCGAACATCGACGCGCAGGGCCTCGGCATCGACGTTCCCGCGAAGTGGGAGGCGCAGTACTGGGATGCCGCGGCGAGCGCCTGGGTCCCGGTGAAAAACGCCGGTGCGTACGGCACCGCGAAGGACACCTACAACACGGTGACCTTCGAGCCCGTCACGACGACGAAGCTCCGCCTCGCCCTCGACCCGGTCGGGACCGAGGAGGGCAAGGGCAGCGTCGGCATCAAGGAGTGGCAGGTGTTCGAGCGCGCCGAGGTCGCTCAGTCCACGCTGGAGGTCGAGGTGAGCGCGACCACCCGTGCCATCGCGGGCAAGGCGTACGTGATCGCCACGGCGAAGAACAACGACGACGTCCCGGTCGATCTCGTCTTCACCTCGGCGTACGGGAACAAGACGGTCAAGGGCGTTCAGCCCGGCAAGACCGTGAGCGCGTCGTTCAACTCGCGACAGACGTCCGTCCCCGCGGGGAAGGTCACGGTCACCGAGAGCGCCACCGTCGACGGCGCGCTGGTCACCGAGACCTCCGAGGCGTCGTACGCCGCGTCGAAGTGACATCGAGGGAAGGGGGCGGGTCCGCCCGTCCCCTTCCCCCTCCTCGCGTTGCGAGGATGCCCGCAGGCGCGCCCCGCTCACGCGCGCCCGGACGGGCGCCCCATCCCGGATCTTCGAAGCGAAAGAAGCTCATGACCAGACTGACCGCTCGCCGGACCCTGGCGGCGACCGCCGCCGCGGGTCTCGTCGCAGGCCTGCTCGCGCTGGCCCCCGCCGGCGCCGCCTCCGCCCTGCCCAACCCCCTGCTCGGAGACGGATCGGTGTATTCCGCCGACCCGGCCACCCTCGTCGTCGACGACACGCTGTACGTCTATGCGGGCCGCGACGAAGCGGGCCCGACCACGAACGACTTCATCATGAACGAGTGGCAGTCGTTCTCGACCACCGACGTCGAGGGCGGCGAGTGGGAGTACCACCCGGCCCTGATGCGGCCGGAGCAGGTCTTCTCCTGGGCGACGCCCGGCCGCGCCTATGCCGGACAGGTCGTGCAGGGCGCCGACGACCGCTTCTACTGGTACGTGCCCGTGCACGAGGCCGGGAGCACCTCCGTCGATCCCTTCGGCATCGGCATCGCCGTGTCCGACACGCCTTCCGGCCCCTGGACCGATTACGCCGGCGGGCCGATCGTCTCGCAGAAGATCCTGGGCAACGACGCCCACAACATCGACCCCACCGTGTACGTCGCCGACGACGGTCGCGTGTGGATGTACTGGGGCAGCTTCAGCAGGTTGTTCGGTGTCGAGCTGGCATCCGACATGAAGACCTTGATCGGGACGCCCACCGAGATCCGCAGCGGCGTCGACGGCTTCTTCGAGGCCGCCTGGTTGTTCGAGCGCAAGGGAACCTACTACCTCGCCTACGCCGCGAACACCGCGGGCCCCGACAGCTGGTGCACCCCGGCGGTGTACCACGCGTGCATCGCCTACTCCACGGCGCCCACGCCGATGGGACCGTGGACCTCGCAGGGCCGCGTGCTGGCACCGGTGTCGTCGACGACGAGCCACCCCGCCATCACCGAGTTCAAGGGCGAGTGGTACATGGCCTACCACACCGCCGACGCGGTCGGCGGGAACCACTTCCGTCGCTCGGTCGCCGTCGACGAGGTCGAGTGGGACGACTCGGTCACCCCCGCGCGGATGAAGCCGGTCGTCACGACGCCCGTTCGGGACGACGACGCGACGCCGTCGGAGAACGTGGCGCCGTGGGCCACGGCGTCGGCCTCAAACCAGCCGATCCCGACGCAGTACTGGATCGCGGCTCTCAACGACGGCATCACCCGCCCCAACCCGCTCCCGCCGGACATGTGGGGCTCGTACGCCGCCGACCGCCCCGCGAGCCAGTGGATCCAATACGACTGGACGGAGCCGGTGCGCATCGATCGTTCATCCATCCAGTTCTGGAACGACGCCCAGCCCGGCAGCGGTGACGGCGTCGCAGCCCCGGCATCGTGGTCGCTGCAGTACTGGGACCAGGGTCGGTGGAACGACGTAAGGAACCCCAGCGGCTATCCGACGGCGGTTCGCGAGATGCACGAGGTGACCTTCGAACCCGTGACGACGACGCGGTTGCGGGCCGTGATGAACGCCGCGCCCGGCAAGACGACGCCCGTGAAGTACTCCGCCCTCGCGGTGGAGGAGTGGTCGGTCGCAGCCGTCGCCGCCGACGGGTACGCGCCGGCCGCCACCCGCACGCTGGTCGGTGAAGCCCCTGTGCTGCCCGACACCGTCGCGCTGATCTACGGCGTCGATCGTGTGGCCGCGCCCGTGAAGTGGGATGCCGTCGACCCCGCGTCGTACGCGCAGACCGGCTCCTTCGCGGTTCGTGGGACCGCTCAGGGGTATGCGGCCGGCCGCGTCGAGGCGACCGTGACGGTCGAGGAGCTCGACGATTCGCCCGACACCGCCGCACCCGAGGTCGGCGTCGACCTGCGCGGACCCCGGGGCGCCGGCGACTGGTACGTCGGCCCCGTGACCGTGCGCGTCACCGCCACGGACGACCGCGACCTGCGCTCGCGCATCTCGGTCGGCATCGACGGCGGCGCCCTGACAGACACCGCCGACGTGCGCCGCGTCGACACCGTCGTGAGCGCCGACGGAGCGCACACCGTCATCGCGCGGGCGACGGATGCCGCCGGCAACGTCTCGGACGACGCCTCGGCGGCGTTCCGCATCGACGCGACGGCCCCGAAGGTCACGGCGCAGCTCGACACCGACGCGCGGGCCGTGTCGGCCTCGGCGACCGACTCCGGCTCCGGTCTCGCCGGACTGGAGTACGCGATCGACGAGCCCACCGCCTGGAAGCCGTTCACGGCGCCTGTGGCAGCGCCCGACCTCGAGCGGCACGTCGTCTTCGTCCGGGCGACGGACGCGGCGGGCAACGTCTCGACGCCGACCGCGACGACCGTCCCCCGCTCGCCCGATGCGCCGATGACCGGCAACGTGGCGCGCTACGCGACGGCGACCGCGTCGTCGGCCTCGGGATGGGCTCCCGTCGACAACGTCAACGACGGGTCCACCGCGACGAACTGGGGCACATGGCCCCGGGTCGGCGAGCAGTGGGTTCAGCTCAACTGGGAACGCCCCGTCCGCGTCGACCGCGCGGGCGTGCGGTTCGCCCGGGATGCCGCCGACTCCGCGAACGCGGGACTGATCCCGCCCCGGTCGTGGGTGCTGCAGTACCGCGGCACGGACGGCGTCTGGCATGACGTCGCCACCGATGACGCCTACGCCCGGTCGTCGGATGCGGTGAACGAGATCGCGTTCGACGCGGTCGAGACGACGGCGCTGCGCGCCCTCATGCAGTCGTGGGGTGCGCAGGAGGGCCAGGGCTCCGCCGGCATCCAGGAGTTCGAGGCGTGGGCCGCCGAGGCGCCCGCCCCGGCTCTGACGATCGAGCCGTCGGCGTCGACCCGGATGATCGCGGGGAAGGCGTACGTGGTCGCCACCGTGAAGAACGCCGACGACGTGGCGGTCGACCTCGTGATCACCAGCGAGTACGGCACGAAGACGATCACGGGTGTACAGCCGGGCAGGACGGTGAGCGCGACCTTCACCTCTCGCAGGGCGTCCGTTCCGGCCGGCGAGGTCACGGTGACGGCCACCGCGACGGTCGACGGTGCTCCGGTGACCGCCACCGTCGAGGCGCCGTACGGCGCGCAGAACTGACTGTCAGCGGAGGGGGCGACTCCTCCCGCCCCCTCCGCTGATCAAGCCCCGAATCCGCTCGATGAAGAGAAGAGACAGCATGACCCCCATCCATCCCCCCGTCCTCACCCGACGCGCGCTGCTCGGCTCGAGCGCCGTGGGTGGGCTGCTCGCCGCCGCGGGCGCGCTCCCGGCATCGCCTGCGGCCGCCGCCCCCGCGGCATCCGCTTTCCGCCTTCCCGGGCTCCGGCACTCGGCTGCGATCGTTCGAGCAGCGGCCCGCGAGGTCATGCCCGACGCGTGGGCGTTGCAGCCCTTCCCGCTGAGCGCGGTCACCCTGGGGCAGAGCGTCTTCACGCGTGCGCAGAAGCAGGCGCTGATCCTGAACCGCGCGTACTCCGTCGATGCCCTGCTGGCGGTGTTCCGCCGCAACGCGGGACTCGACACCCGCGGCGCCACGCCGCCCGGAGGATGGGAGGAATTCGGCCCCGCCCCCGACGATCAGCGCTGGGGACCGTCGGAGTACCGGCCCGGGCAGAACGCGCGTGGCGCGGGGGGCCTGCTGCGCGGCCACTTCGCCGGGCACTTCCTGAGCGGGCTCTCGATGGCGTACGCCTCGACCGGCGAGGGGGCGCTCGCGCAGAAGGTCGGCGCATTCGTCGCCGGCCTCGAGGAGTGTCGGGCCGCCCTCGCGGCGCAGAAGGTCGGCACCGCCCCGCGCTACTCGCACCCGGGCTTCCTCTCGGCCTACGGCGAGTGGCAGTTCTCGGCCCTCGAGAACTACGCACCCTACGGCGAGATCTGGGCGCCGTATTACACGCTGCACAAGATCATGGCGGGCCTGCTCGACGCCCACGCCTACACGGGCAACGCCCTCGCGCTCACCCTGGCCGAGGGCATCGGCCATTGGGTGTACTCGCGTCTGTCGAAGTGCGCCCCGGCGCAGCTGCAGAAGATGTGGTCGCTCTACATCGCGGGCGAGTGCGGCGGCATGAACGACGTGCTCGTGGAGCTCTACTGGCGGTCGACGGACTCGGCCCGCGAGGAGTTCCTGCAGGCGGCGAAGCTTTTCACCTACGACGCCCTGGTCGACGCGTGCGCCGAGAACCGCGACACGCTCGACGGCCGGCACGCCAACCAGTACATCCCCACGTTCTCGGGCTACCTGAAGCTCTACGACCAGACCGGCGAGGAGCGCTACCGCACCGCCGTGACGAACCTGTTCGGCATGGTCGTCCCGGGGCGCGCATACGCCCACGGCGGTACGGGCGAGGGCGAGCTGTGGGGGCCGGCCGGCGCGGTCGCCGGTGACATCGGCAAGCGCAACGCCGAATCGTGCGCCGCATACAACATGCTCAAGATCGCGCGCTCGCTGTTCCTGCACGACCAGGACCCGGCCTACATGGACTACTACGAGCGCACCGTGCTCAACCACATCCTCGGCGGTCGCCGCGACGCCGAGTCGACCACCAGCCCGCAGAACTGCTACATGTTCCCGGTCAATCCCGGCACCCGCAAGGAGTACGGCGACGGCAACATCGGGACCTGCTGCGGCGGCACCGCTCTCGAGAGCCACGTGAAGTACCAGGACACAATCTACTTCCGGTCCAAAGCCGGCGACGCGCTCTACGTGAACCTGTACATCGCCTCCACCCTCGACTGGGGCGAGAAGGGGCTGACCCTCGTGCAGACGTCGTCGTACCCCGAGGCCGACACATCCACCCTCGAGTTCACCAGCGCCCCCGCGGGGTCGTTCACGCTGCACGTGCGCATCCCGGCGTGGGCGCGCGGAGCGAGCGTGAGCGTGAACGGGGAGCGGACGGATGCCGACACCACCCCCGGAACCTACGTGGCCCTCACCCGCTCGTGGGCGAAGGGCGACACGGTGACCGTCACCGTTCCGCTCAGCCTGCGCACCGAGCCGACTCCCGACCGCGCCGACATCCAGGCGCTCGTCTACGGACCCGTCGTGCTCACGGCCATCGACTCCTCGACGCGCTACGCGAAGCTGGCGCTGTCGTCGCGGGCGGGGCTCGACGGTTCCATCCGCCGGGGCGTCGAACGTCGTGCCGGGAACGTCTTCGAGATCGATGGACGCACTTTCGAGCCCGCCTACTCGGGGAAGGACGTGGCGTACCACATGTACTTCCAGCGATCCGAACCCACGGTCGCCTTCGCCGGCATCGACTCGAAAGTGCGCAACCCGACGCGCGGTCAGAACGGTCCGAGCCTGCTGGAGGAGGTGTGGGCCGAGTCGCCCTTCGCCGACCGCACGGCCTTCCTGGATGCCGTGCGCTCGGTGACGCAGTCCTTCACCGACGCGAACCTGCTCACCGCCCGCGACCGCCAGAAGGTGCTGCTCGCGGCCGGCCGGGCCCCGATCGACGCGTGAGAACGGCAGGACCCGTCATGCACACCCCTCGTTCCCTTCCGCGGGCTTCCGTCGCCCTGGCCACCCTCGCCGCCCTCGCCCTCGTCGTCGGCGCGTCCGTGGCGGCCCCCTCACCTGTCGCGGCCGAGACGCCGGGCAACGTCGCCGTCGCGACCGGCGAGCACGCCCCCGACGTCGCCGTCAGCTACGTCCCGCCGTGGAACTCCGCCGCCGCCCTCAACGACGGCGCGTCGAGACCGACCGACAACCTGAGTGCGATGTGGGGCACCTGGGGCATCTCTCCCGCCCCCGACACCGACGTCGTGACCTACACGTGGGACACCCCCGTCACGGTGTCGGCATCCACTCTGTACCTCTGGCAGAACGCGGGAGTCGGCGACGGCGGCGTGCGGATCCCCGCCGGCTGGTCGCTGGAGTATCAGGATGCCGCCGGCGAGTGGGAGCCCGTGAGCGGCGACGACGTCGCCTACCCCCTGCCCGCCTTCGACCCGGCGCAACCGAAGACCTCGCTCGCTCCCGTCTCCGTCGCGTTCGACGCGGTGACCACGCGCTCGCTGCGGTTGATCCTCGAGCGGCAGGTCGTCGACGGCTCTCCGCACGCAACGAGCGTCATCGAGTGGGAGGTCACCGGGTTCGCCGCGCCCGACGAGCCCGACCCCGACCCGAGCGACGGATTCGTCGCGGCCGAGGACGTCGCGGTCCGCACCCTGACGGGTGTGCTGCCCATCCTGCCGACCCGCGTCTGGGTGATCGGCGCCGATATCCCCCTGCAGGACATCCCCGTGACGTGGGATGCCGTGTCGACGGCGAACGTGGCCCAGCCCGGCACGTTCGCGGTCAGCGGCCGGGTGGACGGCTACGACGCCCAGACGGTCGAGGCGACGGTCTTCGTCGCGGATGAGCTCTCGCAGACGATGACCTCCATCGACTACACCTCGGTGATCACCGCGCCGGGTGTGGCCCCGGTGCTGCCCGCCACCGTGCGCGCCGCGTTCGACGACGGTACGGCCGCGAGCGGCGTCCCCGTCACCTGGGATCCCATCTCTCCGGACGCGTACGCGGATGCCGAGGCGATGTTCGACGTGTCGGGAACCGTCGCGGGCTTCTCCGCCGGGGCGCTCGCGACCGTGTTCGTCGTCGCCCCGGTCGATCAGACGACGCCTCTGGTCTCCATCGCGTTCGACGGCGCCCCCGAGGGCTCCGGCTGGTACATCACCGCCCCGAAGGCGACGGTGACGGCTCAGAAGACCGCCTCCGATCTCCGCTCGATCGAGGTGAGCCTCGACGCAGGCGCGACCTGGCGGCCGTACAGCGAGCCGGTCGCGGTCGACGGCCAGGGCGAGGTCATCGTCCTGGCTCGAGCCACCGCCGTCGACGGCGCCGTGGGCGAAGCCCGGGCGAGCGCGAAGATCGACACCGTCGCCCCGGTCACCCGCGACACGGTCGAGGTGGTCGACGGCGTCTCCGCCGTCGTGACGCTCTCGCCGACCGACGCCGAGCCCGGTTCGGGGCTCGCGCGCACGGTCTGGTCGGACGGCCCCGACGCCGACCCCGCGGGCGCGTCGAACAACATGTTCGCCACCTACGAGAAGCCGTTCTCGGTGGAGCTGACCGACGCCCCGCGATACGTGCACATCCGCTCACAGGACGCCGCGGGCAACGAGGAGTCGACGCGGACGATCACACTCCCGTCGCGCACGGCGACTCCGGCCCTCGAGATCGAGGCGTCGGCGACGACGCGGCTCATCGCGGGCAAGGCCTACGTGATCGCGACGGCGAAGAACACCGACGATGTCGCGATGGACCTCGTCGTCACCACGCCGTACGGCTCGAAGACCTTCACGGGCGTCGGGCCGGGCCGATCGGTGAGCGTGTCCGTCAATTCGCGTTCGACGACGATCCCCGCCGGTCAGGTGCACGTCGAGGCCACCGCCGTCGTCGACGGTCGAGAGGTGTCGGACGAGAAGACGGCCGACTACCGCGCGCTCTGAGCAGACGGCCGGGTCGACGTCATCGCCGTCGACCCGGCCGCCTGCTCCTTCCGATCTGGAGGACTGCCCATGCCCCGACCGTCGAGCCTCGGACGGCAGCGACCGAGCATCTACGACGTGGCGCGTCTCGCCGGCGTCTCGCACCAGACGGTGTCCCGCGTGATCAACGATCAACCGAACGTCAGCCGTGAGACGCGCACGCGCGTCCTGCGCGTGATCGACGAGATCGACTACGCGCCCAACATGACGGCCCGGGCCCTCGCCACGCGGCGTGCCCGGCGTATCGGCGTGCTGATCGACGGCCCGGTGCAGAACGGGCCGAACAGCACGTTGCGCGCCTTCGAGAAGGCGGCGCGCGAGGCCGGGTACGCGGTGAGCGCGTTCTCGATCGGAGACGATGAGGCGTCGCAGATGGACTCGGGCGTGATGGAGCTGGTGACACAGGGGATCGATGCGCTGTGCGTGATCGCTCCGCGGGAATCATCGTTGGATGTTCTCCGTGACCAGATGACGGGTCTGCCCACGGTCGTGATCAAGGCGGAGGCGGACCCGTCATGGCACACGGTCGGCGTCGATCAACGTCTGGGCGCGCGCCTGGCCGTTCAGCACCTCATCGATCTGGGTCACCGCACGATCGCGCACCTGGGGGGTCCGATCGACTGGTTCGACGCTCGTGATCGCGCACAGGGATGGCGCGAGTGTCTGGCCGCGGCGGGGGCGGCGCAGGGCCCGTACGTCGTCGGCGATTGGACGTCGGATTTCGGGTTCGCGTTCGGCCGGTCGGTCGAGTTGGGCCAGACCACCGCGGTGTTCGCGGCGAATGACCAGATCGCGCTCGGCGTCATCCACGGGCTGCACGGGCGTGGCATCCGTGTGCCCGAGGATGTCAGCATCGTCGGCTTCGACGACTCCGTCGACGCCCGGCACGTCCTCCCCCCGCTCACCACCGTCCGCCAACGCTTCGCGTCGCTGGGCGAACTGGCGCTTCAGCAGATCATCGCGGCCATCGACGGCGAGACGGAGCCCAGTCACGCCGGGATCGAGCCGCAGCTGATCGTCCGCGAGTCCACGTCGATGGCCGCCGCGGATGTGCTCACCGCCTCGGGCGCGTCGCGGCGCCGGTGGTATCCGCCTACTTCTTGGCATCCTGTCGCGGGATCACGATCTGCTTGATGATCAGCAGAACGGAGGCCGTGACGGGGATCGCGACGAGCGCTCCGAGCAGGCCCAGCAGGGTGCCGCCGACGAGCGCGCCGATCACGACGAGCGCGCCGGGGATCGAGATGGTGCGGTTCATCACGCGCGGCGTCAACAGATATGCCTCGAGCTGCATGTAGACGAGATAGGCGATGGCGAAGATCAATCCCGCGGTGGGGCTGACGATGAGGGTGAAGATGGTCGCGGTCGCCCAGAACAGCACCGACCCGACGAGGGGGATGAGGGTGATCCCGAACGCCAGGGCCGCGAGCAGGGCCGCGAACGGCTGCTGAACGATCGTGAGCACGATGAAGGCGAACACCGCGTTGCACAAGGCCAGCACGACCATTCCCGCGAGGTAGCCGCCGACCGAATCGGTGATCTGCCCCGTCATATCGGCGACGGTCGACCGGCTTCGCGCGGGGGTGAGTCGCACGAGGCTGTTCTTCATACGGGGGAGGGATGCCAGGAAGTACAGGCTCAGCACCAGCACGATGATGGCGCCCGAGATGAACGTGCCGATGCTGACGCCGACCTGCAGGAGACCGCCGCCGATCGCGGCGATGTTCGTGGGGTTGGTGACGAAGCTCTGCACCTCCTTCAGCACGTCGCCGAGGCTGTCGCCGAAGTTCGCCTCGACCCAGCGCACGGCGTCGCTGTCGATGAGGTCGTTGACGAACGCCGGGATGTCGCCGATGAACTGCTCGACCTGGCGGACGACGGGCGGGATGAGCAGCCAGAGCGACCCGGCGAGGATCAGCGCGAGTCCGCCGAAGACGATCACGATCGACCACGCGCGCGACAGGCCGTGGCGCACGAGGAATCGCACGAGCGGGTCGAGCGCGAGGGCGACGAACAGCGCGATCGCGATGTAGATGAGCACCGTCGACAGGTTCGACAGGGCCAGGGCCAGCAGAGCGGCGGTGAGGCCGCCGAGCGTGAGGAAGAACCCCGCCGCGTACGGGCGCGAGAGCCCCGTCCATACGGGCCTGTCGCGCGAGGTCGGCGCGCCGGCCTCGGCTCCCGCGGCGGTGGGATCGGGACGCGTCGATCGGCTCATGGTCACACTGTAGGACTCCCCGGTCGCGGCATCCGGAGCGCCGCCCCACGCGATAGGGTCGGAGCGATCTGGGAGGACACATGACCGACGCCGACCCCTCGACGATCCTGCAGGGGCTTCGCGGCAGCATCGACAACATCGACGCCGCGCTCATCTTCCTCCTGGCCGAGCGCTTCCGCTGCACCAAGCAGGTGGGCGTGCTCAAGGCGAAGCACGGGATGCCGGCATCCGACCCCGCTCGTGAAGAGCAGCAGATCGCCCGCCTCATGCGTCTGGCCGAAGACGCCGACCTCGATCCCGCGTTCGCGCAGAAGTGGTTCAACTTCGTCGTGGCCGAGGTCATCCGCCACCACCGTTCGGCCGCCGCGGAGTCCGTCGCCGACTGAGGCCGCGACTCGAGACCCGTGACACGCTGACGCGCGCGGCCGCGACACGCCCGGACTGACGCACGCGGACCCCCGCCGGCGCCTCCCCCGACGAGGCGGCGCACGCGCCCGCGCGTGACACACGGCATCCTGAATCGCAAGGCGCTGGGCGATTTGCCAGCGTATCCATTGCGTGAAACCTTGGTCGAGGCCCGTTTCCGGGCCGCCCACCCGACCAGTCCGCGGTCGCCGGTGCCGCCTCGGGGGAGGAGGTGCCGCGAGCGTACGGTCGGCGGCCGAGGCGACGGATCCGACATCCGACGCGCGTGCTCCACCCCCGGAGAGCATCGACGGCTGCCACCCGGGCGTGACCGCCGCGGCCACCCGAAGGCCGCCGAGGTACACAGTGACCCATCCGCCTGCTCTCGAGGCGCCCGCCCTCTCGGCGCGCAGTCTGTTCAAGGTTTTCGGCCGTGCCCCGCACGCCGCCGTCGACAAGCTCCGCTCCGGCGCCCGCCGCGACGAGATCGCCGAGCACGGGACCGCCGCCGTCATCGACGCGAGCTTCGACGTCCGACCCGGCGAGATCTTCGTCATCATGGGCCTATCGGGCTCCGGCAAGTCCACGATCATCCGCATGCTGAACGGCCTGCACGAGGCGACCGCCGGCACCGTCGAGGTGCAGGGCGACGCTCTCACCGGCGTCGGCACCGCGCGCCTGCGGTCGCTGCGCCGCGAACGCCTCGCGATGGTGTTCCAGCACTTCGCGCTGCTGCCGCATCGCACGGTCGCCGCCAACGTCGCCTACCCGCTCGAGCTGCGCGGCGTGGGCAAGGCCGAGCGTCTCGCGAAGGCGGAGGAGATCCTCGCGCTCGTCGGCCTCGACGGCTGGGGCGACAAGCTCCCCTCCGCCCTGTCCGGCGGCATGCAGCAGCGCGTCGGAATCGCGCGTGCGCTCGCCGCCGACACCGACATCCTGCTGATGGACGAGGCGTTCAGCGCCCTCGATCCGCTCATCCGCCGCGAGATGCAGGAGCAGCTCATCGAACTGCAGCGGACGCTGAAGAAGACCATCGTCTTCATCACCCACGACCTCAACGAGGCGATGTTCCTCGGCGACCGCATCGCCGTCATGCGCGACGGGCGCATCGTGCAGATCGGCACGCCCGAAGACATCCTCACCGACCCCGCCAACGACTACGTCGAGCAGTTCGTGCAGGACGTCGACCGCGCCCGCGTGCTGACCGCCGGCAACGTCATGGAGCGTCCGCGTCCGCGCGTCGACGCCTCGGCGGGCCCCCGCACGGCCCTGCGACAGATGCGCGACGCCTACATGTCGGCCGTCTACGTCACCGACCGCGACCGCAAGCCGCTCGGCATCATCACCGACCGGGATGCCATGAAGCTCGTGCGCGCGGGTGAGAGCTCGCTCGTGTCGAAGCTGCGTCCGCTGCCGCAGAGCGTGCGCGAGGACGAGGTGCTCATGAACCTGTTCGTGCCCTCGGTCGAGTCGCCCCTGCCGCTCGCCGTGCTCGACGCGGAGGGCCGCCTGACCGGCGTCATCCCGCGGGTGACCCTGCTCGCCGCCCTCGGCCCCGGTCCGACAGCCACCGAGGAGATCACCGTGCTGCCGCAGCCCCTGCCCTCCGCCGAGATCGACGCCGTGCTCGACGCGGTGCCCGCTGCCGCGGGGGTCGTGGCATCCGAGACCGAGGGGGTGCGCTGATGGATGGCTTCCGCATTCCGGTCGGATCCTGGGTGGATGCCGGCGTGGACTGGGTGCGCGACAACCTCTCGGGCGTGCTCGACCTCGTCGCCGTGGTCGTGCGTTTCCTCGTCGGAGGCCTCAGCGACGTGCTGCTCGCCGCCCCGATCGTGGTGGTCATCGTCGTCGCGGCGGCCCTCGCATGGCTGCTGCGCTCGTGGAAGCTCGCGTTGGGGACGGTGATCGGCTTCGCGCTCATCCTCGCGATGGGGCAGTGGGTCACCGCCATGCAGACGCTGGCTCTGGTGCTCGTGGCGACCGTCGTGGCCGTGGCGATCTCGGTGCCGCTGGGCATCTGGTCGGCGCGCAACCCCACGGTGCGCGCGATCCTCAAACCGGTGCTCGACTTCATGCAGACCATGCCCGCCTTCGTCTACCTGATCCCGGCGATCACGTTCTTCAGCATCGGGGTGGTGCCCGGCGTCGTCTCGACCGTCATCTTCGCGCTGCCCCCGGGCGTGCGTCTGACCGAGCTCGGCATCCGCGGGGTCGACTCCGAGACCGTCGAGGCGGGACACGCGTTCGGCGCCACGCCCGGGCAGATCCTCCGCGGCATCCAGCTTCCGCTGGCGATGCCCACGATCATGGCGGGCGTCAACCAGGTCATCATGCTCGCGCTGTCGATGGCGGTCGTCGCCGGCATCGTGGGTGCCGACGGCCTGGGCAAGGAGGTCGTGCAGTCGATCTCGACCGTCAACCTGCCCAAGGGCGTCGAGGCCGGCCTCAGCGTGGTCATCCTCGCGGTCTACCTGGATCGCCTCACCGCGGCCCTCGGCAACCGCGCCGACAACCGCGGCTCGCTGCTGGGCGTCCTCGCTCGGCGCCGGACGGCGCGGTCCGCCGCGGTCGTCACGGCCGCAGCCCCCGCGGCGCCGCACGCCGACCCCGCCTCGACGGATGCCGCAAGCGAGGCCGAGCGCGAGCAGGCGTCGCCTCGTCGCGCGCCGGTGTCGTCCGGGCGCTGAGTCGCGGCATCCCCCTCCTACGCGCGAGGGGTCAATCTTCGTCGCTTCGGCGCGCGCCAGGCGACAGAAATTGACCCCTCACGCGGGGGGCACTGAAGGAAATGCATACGAAAAGGAAGAGAACACAGTGATGAACACGCGACACCTCACCTCCGGACTCGCCCTCGGCGCCGCGGGAGCCCTGCTGCTCGCCGGCTGCGCGAGCGGCAACATGGCCGAAGGCGGCTCGGGCGACGGCGGCGAGAAGGGCACGATCACGCTCGGCTTCCTGCCCTCGTGGACCGACGGTCTCAGCACCGCGTACCTGCTCGAAGACCAGCTCGGCAAGCTCGGCTACCGCGTCGAGATGCAGACGCTCACCGAGGCGGGCCCGCTGTACACCGGCCTCGCCCAGGGCGACGTCGACATCTACCCCTCGGCCTGGCCCGAGCTCACCCACAAGTCGTACATGGACCGCTACGGCGACCAGATCGACGACCTCGGCGCGTACTACGACAACGCCACCCTCACGATCGCTGTGCCGAGCTACGTCGACATCGACTCGATCGACCAGCTGAAGGGCAACGCGTCGCGCTTCGACGGCCGCATCTACGGCATCGAGCCGGGGGCCGGTCTCACCACGCAGACGCAGGAGACGATGCTCCCCGGGTACGGCCTCGACGGCGAGTACGAGCTCGTGACCTCGTCGACCGCGGCGATGCTCACCGAGCTCGACAACGCGATCGCTGCGCAGAAGGACATCGCGGTGACGCTGTGGCGTCCGTTCTGGGCCAACGACGCCTACGACGTGAAGGACCTCGAAGACCCCCAGGGGCTGATGGGCACCCCCGAAGCGCTGCACTTCCTCGGCACCTCGGGCTTCGCCAAGCAGTACCCGGATGCCGCTGAGCTCATCGCCGGCATCCAGCTGGACGACGAGCAGTACGGCGCACTCGAAGACCTCGTGGTCAACGAGTACGGCGAGGGCCGCGAGGCCGAGGCCGTCGACGCCTGGCTGGAGCAGAACCCCGGCGCGTTCTCGACGCAGCGCTGAGATTCCACGACGACGCCCCTCCGCATCGGAGGGGCGTCGTCGTGCGTGCGGGGCGTTGCGCGACGGAAGGGGGCCTGGGCGGAGCGTTCGACCCGGTAGCCGTCGTTCTCCGGTCGGCGCCGCCCGGTCGCCGTGGACTCAGGCGATCGCGTGCGCGCCCGTGAAGCGGGTGATGAACCCGGGGTGATCGGCGGGCATCGCGAGCACCGAATCGGGCGTGCGGCCGGCGAGCTGCGGGAAGCCGGAGTCGGCGACGAGGTCGTCGTCGAGGGCGTCGAGCTCGGCCGTGACGAGCGGCCAGGGCTCGTGCGCGTTCGCGGCCCAGATCGTGCGGCCGAGGTGCCGCTCGTGGAAGCCCCAGCGGGCGGTGAGGAAGCGCGACAGCGGAGTGTCGACCGTATCGGTGCCGAGCGCGGCCCGCACGCGCGTTCCCGGATGCCGCCCCCCGTGGCGTCGCGAGCGGTACTCGATGCGCGAGCCTTCGGTGCGTACCCCCGCCCGAGCCCACCGGTACGGCAGGCCGAACATCGCCCGAGCGGCCAGCACCGGCGCGAGGTGCTCGGCCTCGAGCGTGCGGAACACCACCCCGCGGCGGCCCTCGTCGTCGATCGCGTAGGTGCGCACGTTGATCTCGGTGAAGGTGCCGAGCAGCGGCACCGGCGGCAGCGGCAGGAAGCGGAACTCGCTCAGCACGAACGGCACGAGTCCCACCCACGCCGCACCGTCGTGCACGTCGGGGTGCGTTCCCGGCGGCAGCAACGGGGCGATCTCGGCCGGGTCGACGCGCCAGTGCACGAAGACGGCGCGGTTCCATCGCTGCGCGATGACGGCGCGTCCGGGCAGGTCGGGGGCGTGGCGCTCGGTGATCACCGGGTCAGTCTGGCCCCGGGGCCTCGGCGCGGAGGGAGACTGGACAGATGACCCCGTCGTCTGGTGCAGACCCCCGGCTCGTGGCATCCATCCGCGATCTGCTCGCCGCGCGCGACGCCGACAAGACGATCTGTCCGTCGGAGGCCGCCCGTGCGGTGGGCGGCGACGACTGGCGCGACCTGATGCAGCCCGCGCGCGACGCGGCGCAGTCGTTGGTCGAGCTCGGCGAGGTCGAGGTGACGCAGAAGGGCGAGGTGGTCGACGTCACCACCGCGCGGGGGCCGGTGCGGATCCGTCGGAAGCGGTGAGACCAGCGGATCCGGAGTCGCGCGTCGGATCCGGATGCCGCGGGCCATTCCATCCGGATCTCCCGCATCCCGCGACCGAAGGAATCTGCGGGCGACGCGTCAGGCGACGGAGCCGGGCGCCTCGTCGGGTGATGGTGCCGATGCGGGGCGTCCGGCCGTTCCGCGGGGCAGTTCGAGCGCGACCTTCTTCTCGAGCACGTCGACCGCTTCGTCACTGAGCCAGATGAGTCCGTCGAGCTCCTCGCGAACGCGTCTGTAGGCCACTTGCCGTTCGTTCGGGGTCGCGGCCTGGTCGGTGGCGACGCTCAGCAACTGCTTCGCGGTGTCGAGGCGCTTGCGTTCGTCGGGCGAGAAGGCGGCGTCCTTCACACGACGCGCATCGCGCTCGGCGACGTCGAAGGCGACCTCGTAGTCGGTGACGGCCTCGCGATACTCCCGCAGTCGTTCGGGTGGAAGGGTCTCACCGTCTCGCGGACGAAGGTTGTCGGCGGCCTTCTTCGCGCGCAGGAACGCTGCCGTCAGCGGCTGACGGCCATCGCTCATGGCGGGGTAGCTGATGAGCTTCGACGCGTCGAGTTCGTAGTCGAGCCAGCGGTGGGTCACCGCGTCTTGCGCGGCGATGACGCGCCGCTGGTCGTCGACGATCGGCGGGGCGGCCGTGACCGCGGCCGCCGGCACCGCTCCGCCCTGGGCGCGGATCAGCTCGAGGCGTTCGCGATGGCGCCGGCGCGCCGCGAGCTCACGGCGCTTGCCCACCGCGCCCGTGGCGCCCATCACCATGCCGAAGACGGGAAAAGCGAGCCACCAGTGGTCAGCAGCGAAGGCCCAGAATTGCTCCACGGGCGCCATGCTACGCCGCCCGCCCCAGCGGATCTCAGGATGCCGGTGGGTGCGGCCGGTCCCGTGCGGGTGGCGGCCACACCGGACCGTTCGTCGACGCGGCACCGCCCGCGCGGGGCGCCGGGCGCTCGGCATCCGGGGCGTTCTTCGCGGTGCGCTTGGCGCCCCGATCGTTCCAGCTGCGGGCTGCGGCTCGGCCCATCGACTCCATCGAACGGGCCAGGGCGCGCTGCGCGGTGTCGGCGAGATCGGATGCCACGCGGCTCCAGGCATCGCCGGCCTCGACGCTCGGCTGCGGCTGCCCACCGCGGCGGGCCGTCTGCTCGGCGTGGTCGAAGGCGTGGGCGGCGCGACGCACGGCATCGCGGTAGGCGAGGAACTCGGCGGGTTCGAGACGGGTCTGCGGGCTGGCCGGACGCAGCCACTGAGCGCGCTCGTGCGCCCGCAGGAACTCGGCCAGGAGCGGCGAGCGGGGATCGGTCATGGCCGGGTAGTCGATGGCGAGGGCGAGATCGGTCTCGTAGGCCATCCAGCGGGCGAGGATCGCGTCGTGCTCCGCGAGCAGGCGGACGATCGGCAGGGGCGCGCTCCCCGAGCGGATCGCCGGGAGCATCACCTTGGCCGCTTTGACGCCCGCGCGTCGTGCGCGCACCTCGGCCGCGGCCGCGCGCAGGTCGCGCTGCGCATCGACGAGGCGGGCGCGGGCCGCCGACACGGCCTCGGGCGAGACCCGGGATGCCGCCCGCTCCGCCTGGGCGCGAACGACCTCGGCGTCGGCGACCTTCACGTCGGCGCGACCGCGGGCGACGGCGAGGCGCGCAGTCTGCAGGTCGAGCTGCGCGGCATCCAATTCGAGTCGGCGCGCGGCGGACTTGCTGAGCGGCCGCGAGGCCCACGCACGAGCGGCGCGGTCGCCGGTGGTCGTTACGCCGGGCGTGCTCGAACCGGCGGGAAGCGCACGGCGACGGGTACGGCGCACGCCGACCCAGCCGACGGTGCCCGCACCGGCCGCGGCGGGGCCGATCCACCACCACTCGGCGAACAGGGCCAGAAGCGGTTCCACGCCCCCATGCTACGTCGGGGCTCCGACACCGTGCTGGGTGTCAGGCCGGAATCCGCAGCAGGGGGGGAACCGGTGTCATCGCCTCGGGCGGCCTCTATCGCCGTCGGTCCGGGGATGCGAGAGTGTGCGCAAGACGATCGGGGAGGTCACCGTGAAGGTCATGCTGATCATGTGGTCCGACGGCAGCTACGAGGGGGGTGGCGACGCCGACGGCAGGGCCTGGGCGGAGTACGAGCAGACGCTCCGAGCCGACGGGGCGCTGTCGAGCTCGGGGCATTTCGCCGAACCCTCCGATGCCGGCGTGATCGTGACCGCGATCTCGCGGCATCCGGATGCCGAACCCCAGCCCTCGGCGGCCCTCTCGGGGTACTACCTGCTCGAGGTGGCCGACCGCGCCGCCGCCGAGGAGTACGCCCGGCGTGCGCCGCTGTACGGCACGGTCGAGGTGCGCCCCCTCGTGGAGTACTGACGCGCATGCGTGAAGGAGATCGCATGAGCAGCCGGCTGCAACCGCACACTCCGCCCGAGGAGATCGACGACCTCCGCCGCCGCATCGCGGCGACGCGGTGGCCCGACGACGTCGGCGACGACTGGACACGGGGTACTCGGCCGTCGGCCCTGCGTCGTCTGCTCGACGCGTGGGCCGAGGCCGACTGGTCGGCGGTCGAGCGCCGCCTCGTCGAGGAGAACCATCTGCTCGTCGGGCGCCCCGGCGCACGCCTCCACCTATGGCGGTCGGGGACGGCCGGCGCGCCCGCCGTCGTGCTCATCCACGGCTGGCCGGACAGTTTCGTCCGATTCCGCGGGGTGGCGGAGCGTCTCGGTGATCTCGACGTCGTCGTTCCGAGCATCCCCGGGTTCGGCTACAGCGATCCTGCTCCGCGCGAGGCGGGCGGGCCGCGGTGGAACGCCGAGCGCATCCTGGCCGGCCTCGACGACCTCGGCATCCGGCGGTTCGTGGTGCACGGCGGCGACCTGGGCACCGCCATCGCCGATCAGGTCGCGCTGCTCGCCCCGGATCGCATCGCGGGTCTGCATCTCACGGACGTCCCCCTGTGGCGCGCGGCGGATGATGAAGAGCTCTCCGCGGAGGAGCGGGAGTGGGTGGATGCCGCGGCGGCCTGGGAGCGCGACGAGGGCGCGTACGCCGCCGAGCAGCGCACCAAGCCGCAGACTCTGGCCGCGGGGCTCACCGACTCTCCGGCGGCGCTCGCGAGCTGGTACCTGGAGAAGTTCCAGGCGTGGGGCGACGGAGACGTCTTCGAGCGCATTCCGATGCAGCTCCTCGTGGAGAACCTGTCGGTGCACTGGTTCACGCGCACGGCCGGCAGTGCGGCACGGGTGTACTTCGATAGGCGGCGGTTCCCCCCGACCGGCGGCCCGGTGACCGTGCCGACGGCCTTCGGGCTTTTCCCGCACGACATCGACCACGGGGTGGAGTCGTTCGCGCGGCGGTGGTACCCGACGGTGCGCTTCACGCGCTTCCCCTCGGGCGGGCACTTCGGGGCGATGGAGCACCCCGACCTGCTGGCCGATGACCTTCGGGCGCTGCTCGCCAAGGCGTTCTGAGGCCCAGCGCGGCTCCCGCTCACGGAGGCGGCCGACCTGCGTGCGCTTGTCGAGGAAACGTGAGGGAGCGTCCTCTCTCGCGTCACGCGCGGCTCAACGACAGCACGTGAAGCATCACGCGGTGGACGGTGCGACGAAGACGCGCGAGCCCGACTTCTCGTGTCGGTTCCGCGCGTCGCCTCCCCGGCGTGACGGGAGGTCAAGCGGGCGGGGTGCTCGCGATGTGCGCCTGCATCGGCAGAAGGTTCTGCAGTGGCGCCATGTAGCCCTGCTCGGGCATGTCGAACACCACGCCGGCGACGCCCTGCTGCGCGAATGCGGCGAGCCACTCGACAGCGCCCGGGAGCGGAACGCTCAGCACGCGCGACGCGGCCTCCTCGTCGAGCCCCGCCGCGAGGGCTCCGCCGTGCGCGCGTTGCCGCGTGGTGAAGGCGAGCACCATCGGCCCGTTCGCGAGCTGGCCGATGAAGGGCGAGGGAGCGTCCTCGCTGCCGCGCGCGATGAACGACCAGTGGGGGAGCGCGTAGACGGCGCGCCACAGGGCGTCCATCGCCGCGAAATCGCCCGGTCGGGCGCGCGCGGCGTCGGAGAGGGCGTCGAGCGTGGCGACGGTCTCGGGCGTCGGATCGATGAGGGACATGCGGAACCGCCTCGTCTCGTGGTCAACCCAGGATCAGCGAAATCACCGTGGCGCCGCCACCCGTGAGGATGAGCGCCGCGATCACGACCCACGCGGTGATCTTGACGCGCTTCTGGCGCTTGTCGCTGAAAACTGTCATGTCGTCGTCGTCATCGGTCATCGCACGTCTCCTCTCAAGGGATTCTGGGGCTGATGCTCGGACGGGCGGGGCACTGACCCCGGCCGAAGCCGGCGGCGTCGGGACGGGCCCGACGCCGCGCGGCGTCAGGCGACGGGCTCGGCGATGGTCGGACCGAAGACCGCGGGGAGCGTCTCGGTCGACAGGCGCCGGAGCTCGGCGACGGGGACCGTGAAGACGTCTTGGATCTCGAGGGTCGCCTCGGTGCCCGGCTCGATGTCGGTCACGCCGATGCGCAGCACCGGATAGCCGCGGCCGTCGCAGAGGCCCCGGAACTTCACGTCTTCTTCGCGGGGGACGCTGACCAGCACGCGACCGGTCGACTCGCTGAACAGGGCAGCCGTGGCATCCACGCCGTCGCGCTCCATGAGCTCGGTGAGCCAGACGCGCGCCCCGACGCCGAAGCGCATGACGCCCTCGGCGAGGGCCTGCGCGAGACCGCCCGACGACAGGTCGTGCGCGCTCGAGACGAGCGACTGCGAGCCCGCGGCCTGCAGCAGCTCGGCGAGCTTGCGCTCCTGCGCGAGGTCGACCTTCGGCGGGCGGCCGCCGAGGTGGTCGTGGATGGTCCCTGCCCACTGCGAGCCGTCGAGCTCGTCGGCGGTGGTGCCGAGCAGGTAGAGGTTCTCGCCGGCATCCTGCCAGCCGCTGGGGATGCGGGCGGCGACGTCGTCGATGATGCCCATGACGCCCACGACGGGGGTCGGGTGGATCGGCTGGTCGCCGGTCTGGTTGTAGAACGAGACGTTGCCGCCCGTGACCGGGATGCCGAGCTCGAGGCATCCGTCGCTCAGACCCTCGACGGCCTGGCTGAACTGCCACATGACCTCGGGGTTCTCGGGGCTGCCGAAGTTGAGGCAGTCGGTGACGGCGGTCGGCACCGCGCCCGTGACGGCGACGTTGCGGTACGCCTCGGCCAGGGCGAGCTTGGCACCGTTGTAGGGGTCGAGCTGGTTGTAGCGGCCGTTGCAATCGGTCGCGATCGCGAAGCCGAGACCGGTCTCTTCGTCGACGCGGATCATGCCGGCGTCGTCGGGGAAGCTCAGCGCGGTGTTGCCGAGCACGTAGTAGTCGTACTGGTTGGTGATCCACGAGGTGTCGGCGAGGTTGGGGCTCGCGACGAGGGTCGTGAACTGCTGGCGGAGGGTCTCGGCATCCGTCGCCCGGGGCAGCGTCGCGGCCGAGTCGGCCTGCAGCGCGTCGATCCAGGTGGGGTAGGCGACCGGGCGCTCGTAGACGGGCCCGTCGACCGCGACGGTCGAGGGGTCGACGTCGACGATGCGCTCGCCGTACCAGTCGATGACGAGGCGGCCGTCGCCGGTGACCTCGCCGAGGACGCTCGTCTCGACGTCCCACTTGCCGACGACGGCGAGGAACGCGTCGAGCTTCTCGGGCGCGACGATCGCCATCATGCGCTCCTGCGACTCCGACATGAGGATCTCTTCGGGCGTCAGCGAGGGGTCGCGAAGCAGCACCTTCGACAGCTCGACCTTCATGCCGCTGTCGCCGTTGGCGGCCAGCTCGCTCGTGGCGCACGAGATGCCGGCGGCACCGAGGTCTTGGATGGCCTCGACGAGGTCGTCGCGGTAGAGCTCGAGGCAGCACTCGATGAGCACCTTCTCGGCGAACGGGTCGCCCACCTGCACCGCGGGACGCTTGGTGGGGCCGCCGTCGGCGAAGGTGTCGGATGCCAGGATGCTCGCGCCGCCGATGCCGTCGCCGCCGGTGCGGGCACCGAACAGCACGACCTTGTTGCCGACGCCGGTGGCGTTGGCGAGCTTGATGTCTTCGTGGCGCATGACGCCGACGGCGAGGGCGTTGACGAGCGGGTTGCCCTGGTAGACGGCGTCGAACACCGTCTCGCCGCCGATGTTGGGCAGGCCGAGGCAGTTGCCGTAGAACGAGATGCCGCTCGTGACGCCGTGCACCACGCGCGGGGTGTCGGGGTGGTCGATGGCGCCGAAGCGCAGCTGGTCCATGACGGCGACGGGGCGCGCACCCATCGAGATGATGTCGCGCACGATGCCGCCGACGCCGGTCGCGGCGCCCTGGAACGGCTCGATGTAGCTGGGGTGGTTGTGCGACTCGACCTTGAAGGTGACCGCCCAGCCGTCGCCCACGTCGACGACGCCGGCGTTCTGGCCCATGCCGACCATGAGGCGCGTCTTCATCTCGTCGCTGACCTTCTGGCCGAACTGACGCAGGTAGATCTTGCTCGACTTGTAGGAGCAGTGCTCGCTCCACATGACCGAGTACATCGCCAGCTCACCACTGGTGGGGCGGCGGCCCAGGATCTCGCGGATCTTGGCGTACTCGTCGCTCTTGAGGCCGAGCGCGCCGTACGGCTGCTCCTTCTCGGGCGTGGCGATCGCGTTCTCGACCGTATCGGCGAGGGCGGTACGGGCGGCGGGGTTCGGGGTGGTCACGCGGCTGAGCTCCAAGAATCGCAGGGGCCGGACGGGCATCAGTCTAGTTGGGCGCGCCGACATTGCCGGGGTGGGCGGCGGGACAGCCGCCGGGCGTGCGCACAACCTCCGTCATGCACGCAAAGTCAGCTCATTCGGTGGCATCCGGGCTGAGGTTGTGCGCATCGCTGAGGTTGTGCGCAGGGCTGAGGCTGGGGGCGATCCGGCGTCGGCTCAGTGATGCACGCAAAGTCAGCGCATTCCGTGGCATCCGGGCTGAGGTTGTGCACATCGCTGAGGTTGTGCGCAGGGCTGAGGCTGGGGCCGATCCGGCGTGAGCCCGGTGGTGCGTGCAGATTCGACGCACCGCGTGGCATCCGGGGGAGGTCACGAGGTTCGCCGACCGCGCGCGTGTACGGGGGAAGCGTGCGTGCACGGGGGAAGATGGAGACATCGGCGCCCGGGAGCGGCCCGCGGAGGGGGCAGCATGCGCATCGTCATCGCCCCCGACAAGTTCAAGGGCACGCTGACCGCGCGGGAAGCGGCGGATGCCATGGCCGCGGCCGTTCGTGAGCGGTGGACCGGCGCGCACGTCGCGGTCATTCCGATCGCGGACGGCGGCGACGGCACACTCGACGCCCTGGGCGGGCCGAACCGCCGCGACACGGTGACCGGTCCGCTCGGGCGCCCGGTCGATGCCGGCTGGCGCCTCGACGGTGACCTCGCCGTGATCGAATCCGCCGCGGCATCCGGGCTCGTGCTCGCCGGGGGGGCCGAGGGCAACGATCCGTGGGGCGCCACGAGCCGCGGCGTCGGCGAGCTCATCGCGCTAGCCCTCGACGCCGGCGCAGCCCGGGTGCTCGTCGGCATGGGCGGCTCGGCGATGACGGACGGCGGGCGCGGGGCCATCGAGGCGTTGGGAGAACGCGTGCCCTTCCCCGCGGGCCGGGTCGTCGCGCTCACCGACACGACGGTGACGTTCGCGGAGGCCGCGCGGGTGTTCGCACCGCAGAAGGGGGCCGACGGTCCGATGGTCGCGCGCCTCACGGCGCGCTTGGAGACGGATGCCACGGACTGGGCCGTCCGTTTCGGTCGCGACGTGCGGGCGACACCGCGCACGGGCGCCGCAGGGGGTCTCTCGGGCGCACTGTTCGCCGCGGGCGCCGACCTCGTCGACGGGGCGGCGTCCATCGCCGACGCCCTCGGCCTCCTCGCCGCGATCGCCGCCGCCGACCTCGTGCTGACGGGTGAGGGGGCCTTCGACGCCACGACGCAGGCGGGGAAGGGGCCGGGTCACGTGCTCGCGCTCGCTGCGGCCCACGGCGTGCCGGCCCTGGTCGTCGCGGGCGTCGTCACGAGTGATGCGCGCGGCCCGGGCATCACGGCCGTCGCCGACGTCGTCGGCATCGATCGTTCTCTCCGGCACGCGGCGGACGCCGTCCGCGTCGCGACGGCGCACGTTCTGGCCTCGACAGACGCCGGGCGTCAGTCGTCGTGCGCGAGGTCGCGCACGCCCTCGACCGGGGACGATCCCGCGAAGTGATGACGGAGCCGGTCCACGCCGCGCTGGGGGTGGGCGTCGGCGGCGAGATCGGCGCGCCGAGCACGGGTCTTCGCGGGGTCGAGATCCATCGCTTCGGCGCGATGCGCCTCAAGGAGCGGATCGGCCTCGCCGTCGCGGTTGAACGACCACATCAGCTTCGGTTCGCCGAGAGGCAAGGAGTGACCGCCGCCGAGGTCGTGACGACCCGTGTGCCAGGTGTGCCACGTTTTGCCGTAGCTGTTCATCAGGCGCTTCATGAGAGCCTTCTCCGCCGTGGCGGGGAGCCCGGGTGCGATGAGGGAGCCGCCCAGAATCTCGTAGTTGTGAGGATGCCAGTACTCCTGCTCTTCCTCGGGCAACGTCTCGAACACCCGCTCGGACACGATGTATTCGATGCCGATGAGGTTGGCATCCGGGGTGTTCCCGTCGAACAGGGCGGCCTGGATGAAGTCGTCGTTGACGACCCGGCAGTAGTGGTGGGCCTCCATCTGCATCGACGGGTCGTCGAGCGCGGGGTGGAAGCCGCACACGTAGACGTCGAAGTGCTTCAGCGGTGCGGTGCTCTGCAGGAGATCGGCGCCCTTCTCCAGAGCGGCGAGGCCCACGCCCTTGCGCTCTCCGTCGGGGCTCAGGGGGCTCTGGCGGTCCTTCATCACGGGGTCCTCCTTCGTCAGGAAAATCTCACCGTGCGCTCCATCGACATCGGCCGTCAGCCGGGTTGACGGGCGGCGGCGGGGTGCGGGGCGGCGCGGCCGGGGTTCGTGGTGGGATGGCCGGTATGCGCGTTTCCTCCCGCTTCGTCTCCGGCGTGCTCTGCACGGGGCTCGTGCTCGTCACGGTGGGCTGTACGGGCTCCACGGAGAACCCGTTCGACGCACTCTGCGCAGACCCGGTCGTCGTGAAATGCGATCCCGTGGACGGGCCGCTTTCGATCACGGTCGATGCCGCAGCCGCGAACGACGCCGTACAGGGCTTCGCCGGTCGGGTGCAGGATGCCGTGACGCAGACGCAGCGCGAGATCACCCTGCGCGCCGACGATCCGTCGGCGGTGCAGCTCGACCCTGAGGTCGCGACGACCCCGAAGTGGCAGTTCACGCTGCAGCCCGGCGGAACCGACGATGCGCTCGCCGGGGTTCTCCAGGCCGCGGCCGTGCCCGGAGCACGTGGCGTCTACGCGGGTCTGGGCTGGCCGTCCGCGGAGGCGGCGACCCTCGACGACGTCGAGCCGCTCATCACCGCGCTCTCATCGACGACGCTGTTCGCCGACGGGGGCACGTTCACGGTGCCCTCGTTGCGTGAGCGCTTCCGTCTCGTCTACGTGCCCGCGTTCACGACGCTGGACGGCGTGCGCGCCGTCGTCTCGGTCGCCCGGGATCATCCGGATGCCGAGGTGCTCCTCGAAGCGCCCACGGCAGGGCCGAATCAGCCGACGTTCTACGTGGCTCATCTCACTCCCGATGAGGCGACGGAACTCTCGGCGCGCTTGAGCGCGCCCGAGATGGCCGCGGCGAGCGTGCCGGGTGCGCCGCTGGAGTTCGTGCTGACCTCGCTGAGCGAGCAGGGAACGGATTCGCTCACCGGCACCTTCGGTGGCATCGCCGGCTGACCGGTCGTCGTGGCCGCGCCGCTCGCTCAGGCGGTCCTCGCGATGCGCACCCGGATGTCCTTCATCAGCGGCTGGTCGCTCTGACGGCTGTAGTCGTCGGGCCCGAGCAGCACGTTCATCTCGGGGAAGTAACCGGCCGCGCTTCCGCGAGGGGTGTCGTACTCCAGCGCGCGGAACGCGGTGACGCTGCGCACCGAGCCGTCGCGCGAGGTGGCGACGATGTCGACGAGGTCGCCTTCGGCGATGCCGCGCTCCTTCATGTCGCGCCGGTTCATGAACACCAGTTCGCGGATGTTGCGCACGCCCCGGTAGCGGTCGTCGGCCGAGTAGATCGTCGTGTTCCACTGATCGTGCGACCGCATGGTCTGCAGCACCAGCACGTCGGCTTCTTCGGGGATGACGTTCGGCAGCTCGGCCTGCGAGAACTCCGCCTTGCCCGAGGGCGTGCGGAAGTCGCGCGCGCGTGCGGGCTGCGGGATGCGGAAGCCGTAGTGCTGTCGCACGAGCTCGTTGAAGCCCTCGAAGCCCGGCAGCACCTTCGCCATCGTGTCGCGGATGCGGTCGTAGTCGCCGACGTACCACTCCCACGGGGTCGCCGAATCCGGCATGGTCGCGCGGGCGATGCGCGCGATGATCTCGGGCTCGCTGAGCAGGTGGGGCGACGCCGGTTTGCGGGAGCCGAGCGAGAGCATGACGGAGCTCATGGCATCCTCGGTCGAGATCGACTGCGGCCCGCTCTCTTGTTCGTCGCGCTCGGTGCGGCCGAGGCAGGGAAGGATCAGCGCCTGCTTGCCGTGGGTGAGGTGGCTGCGGTTCAGCTTGGTGCTGACGTGGGCGGTCAACTCGCACCGGCTCATGCCCTCGGCGGTGAGCGCGGTGTCGGGAGCGGCCCGCACGAAGTTGCCGCCCATGCCGACGAAGACCTTGAGGTCGCCGCGGTGCAGCGCCGCGACGGTGTGCACGGTGTCGAGCCCGGGCTCGCGGGGCGAGGTGATGCCGCAGACCTCGTCGAGCTTGGCCAGCCACTCCTCGGTGGGCTTGTGGTTGATGCCGCAGGTGCGGTTGCCCTGCACGTTGCTGTGGCCGCGTACGGGTGAAGGACCCGTGCCCTTGCGCCCGACGTTGCCGCGCAGCAGAAGCAGGTTGACGATCTCGCGCACGGTGTCGACGCCGTGCTGGTGCTGGCTGACGCCGAGGCACCAGCTGATGACGCAGGCCTTGGAGGCGAGGTACACCTCGGCGGCGGCGCGGATCTCGGCCTCGGTCAGACCGGCCTGCTCCACCAGCAGAGACCACGAGGTCGCTTCGACGCGGGCGCGGTACTCGTCGAGCCCGGTCGTGTACTGGTCGAGGAACGCCTGGTCGATCGCTGTCGGATCGCTCTTCGACGCCTCGAAGACGACCTTGGCCATGCCGCGGACCAGGGCCAGGTCGCCGCCCGGGCGCACCTGCAGGTTCATGGTGCTGGTCGGGGTGGAGTGGAAGGTCGCCATGTCGACGATCTCGTGCGGCACGATCGTGCGGGTGCCCGCGACCTCGCGCAGCGGATTCACGTGCACCACCTGAGCGCCCCGGTCGATCGCCTCGGCGAGGCTGGTGAGCATGCGCGGGGCGTTCGAAGCGGCATTCACACCGAGGACGAAGAGCGCGTCGCAGCTCTCCCAGTCCTCGAGGTCGGCGGTGCCCTTGCCCGTGGCGAGGGATGCCGTGAGCCCCCGGCCCGAGCCCTCGTGGCACATGTTCGAGCAGTCGGGCAGGTTGTTGGTGCCGAGCTCGCGCGCGAACAGCTGGTAGAGGAACGACGCCTCGTTGCTCAACCGGCCGGACGTGTAGAACGCCGCCTGATCGGGGGAATCGAGGGCCGTGATGTGCTGCGCGATGAGACGGAACGCGTCGTTCCACGAGATCGGCACGTAGTGGTCGGTGTCGGCGTCGTAGACCATGGGTCCGACGAGGCGCCCCGCGTCTTCGAGCTCGAAGTCGCTCCACTGCGACAGCTCGGTCACCGAGTGCGCGGCGAAGAACTCCTTGCCCACGCGCTTGTGCGTCATCTCCCACGTGACGTGCTTGATGCCGTTCTCGCAGATGTCGAGCGCAACGCCCTTGTCGTCGGGCCACGCGCAGCCGGGGCAGTCGAAGCCGCTCTTGGGGTGGTTCATCGTGAACATCGCCTTGGTGCCGGCGACGGGCTGCCGCTGTTCGAGCAGCACCTTGCCGACGGTGAGCGCAGCGCCCCAGCCGGCGGCGGGATGCTCGTAGGCGCCCGTGCTCGACCAGTCGCCGTCGACCCGCGGGCCGAGGCCCCCCTGGCGCGGCTTGTCGGTCATCAGTCCGAAGGACTCACCCATCTTTGACCCTCCGATGGTCGTGGCGCCGGGCTCGTGGCATCCGGTCGTCGTCAGCGTACGCTCGCGACCTCTGTCGCCGCGGGGGTTGTGGACGGCACCCGGATGCGATCAGCGCGGGTGTACAGATTCATGCTCGAGCCGCGAACGAACGCGGCGAGGGTGAGGCCCGCGCGCTCGGCGAGCTCGATGGCGAGCGACGACGGCGCCGACACGGCGGAGAGGATCGGGATGCCGGCCATCACGGCCTTCTGCACCAGCTCGAAGCTCACGCGGCCCGACACCTGCAGCACGGTTCCGCGCAGCGGGAGCCGGTCGTTCAGCAGGGCCCACCCGACGACCTTGTCGACCGCGTTGTGTCGGCCGACGTCTTCGCGGGCGACCAGTAACTCGCCGGTCACGACGTCGAAGAGGGCCGCGCCGTGCAGGCCGCCGGTCTTGTCGAACGTCTTCTGCTGCTCTCGCAGGCGGTCGGGGAAGGCGGCGACGTCGTGCGCCGAGACCTGGATGCCGTCGGAGGATACGTCGTAGCTCGACACCTTCTCGACAGCGTCGATGGATGCCGTGCCGCACACCCCGCACGAGCTCGTCGTGAAGAAGGATCGCGGGGTGGGCGACGCCACGCCCGGTGCGAGGGTCAGGTCGAGCACGTTGTAGGTGTTGCCGTCGGCGCCGCCGGTGCCAGGGCCACCGCAGTGGATCGCGCGGGCGAACTGGTCGCCGCGGCTGAGCACGCCCTCCGACACGAGGAAGCCGGCGGCGAGCTCGACGTCGTGCCCGGGCGTGCGCATGGTGACCGACAGCGGGGAGCCGGCGACGCGGATCTCGAGCGGTTCTTCGACCGCGATGGCATCCGGACGCTGGCGGTTCACGCCCTCGAGCGTGATGCGCGTGACGCGACGCGAGGTGGTCAGGCGGCCCATGTCAGGCGTCGGCTCCGATGGGGAAGGAGGACATGGGGGAAGCGTACGCCGGGCCACCGACATCGGGTCGGAGACGGAGGGGATCCAGCGGCGCAACCACGCCGCGGCATCCACCGAGATCGACCCCGACTCATTCGCGCGAATACAGATCTCGCAAAGTTTTTCAAGTCCCGCGTGACGTTCACCTCGTTCGGTACGTCTTAGTCATGTAGGTCGCAACACCTACCCCGGAGCATCCGGGTCACGAACTCTGAAAGGCATCGACATGGCTGAGAACACCACCCCCGCCGCCCAGAACGTCCCCCAGGCGGCATCGCGCGTGAACCGTCCCCTGGGCGCCCGCGGTGCGGAGGCGCAGACCGAGGGCAAGACCACGATCGCCGAGGGCGTCGTCGCCAAGGTCGCCGGTATCGCGGCCCGCGAGGTCGCCGGTGTGTACGCGCTCGGCGGCGGCGGAGCCCGTGCGCTCGGCGCCATCCGTGACGCGATCAACGCGACCGACCTGACGCAGGGCGTCAAGGTCGAGGTCGGCGAGACCCAGGCGGCCGCCGACATCACCGTCGTCGTCGAGTACGGTGCCCCCATCCAGGAGGTCGCCGACCAGGTGCGCGCCCGTGTCGCCGGTGCGATCAACCGTCTCGTCGGTCTCGAGGTCGTCGAGGTCAACGTCGATGTGAACGACGTCCACATCCCGGGCGACGACAACAACGACGACAGCAACGAGAAGCGCGTCCAGTGAGCGCCACGACGAAGGGCGCCCTGGTCGGACTCGTTCTGGCCCTCAGCGCTCTGATCTTCGGTTTCTGGGGCTTCATCCTCGTGGCCCTCTTCATGGCGATCGGCGTGGTCGTGGCCCGCATCACGGCGGGTGAACTCGACTTCGGCAACATCGTCAACGCCTTCAAGGGTCGGAGCACATCGTGACCACCGTCACCGCTTCTCCCGGGGTCGGCAGCCGCACGGTTGCCGGCCCCGGCCTCCCCGCCGGTCGGGTGAACATCGCCGATCGTGTGCTGCAGAAGACGGCGGAGCGGGCTGCGGCGGAGATCATCGGGGTGGATGCCAAGAGCGTGCACGTCGAGATCGTCTCGGCCCGTGACACCGCCGCCGTGCGCGTGACCACGCCGTTCCCCGTCCCGCGCCTCGACGACACCGAGGCGGTGCGCGCGGCGACGCCCGTGCTGGAGGCTGCCCGCGTGGCTCAGGGGGAGCTGAAGTCGCGGTTGGCCCGGTTATTCGGGCGGGAGATCTCTCGGGTGGATCTGACCATTTCGGGCGCGAGCGCCCCTCAGCGAAAGCGAGTGCTGTGATGACCGACACCGTCCTTCGCACCGTGGTGCGCCGCGAGACTCACTCTCCGCGCACCGTGGCCATGCTCGTCGTGGTCGTGCTGCTGCTGCTGGCTCTGGCGTATGCCGCGGTGGAGATCGTCCTGAACCTCACCGGTGCGCAGCCGCTGCTCGTCGCCCCCGGCGAGGCCCTCCAGGCCGTCGTGACCGCGCCGACCGCGTTGCAGCCGGTGGCGTTCATCGTCGGCGGTGTGGTCCTCGCGATCCTGGGTCTGATCGTGCTGGTGCTGGCGCTCAAGCCGGGCCGGTTGTCCAAGCACGAGATGGCGTGGGGCGAGCGTGCCGTCGTCGTCGACAACGGGGTGGTGGCATCCGCTCTCGCCACCCACCTCAGCAACGAGTCCGGCATCGCCCGCGACGACATCGTCGTCGGTGTCGCTCACCGCTCGGTCGATGTGACCGTGCGCCCGCCGGTGGGTATCCCCGTCGATGAGGCCCAGTTGCGCCGCATCGTCGAGGAGGAGATCACCGCCTACAAGCTGACGCCCGCCGTCCGCACCCGCGTGCGCGTCGAGCGTCCCGACACCAAGGAGTCCCGATGAATGCGACGCGTCGCGGTCTGAACCGCTTCGTCCTCTTCCTCGTCGCCGTCGTGCTGCTGGGCCTGGCGACCCTCGCCCTGCTGGTCGGGCTCGTCCCCGGCGGCACCGACACCTGGACCACCGTCATGGGCGGGTTCCAGGGCTGGCTCGAATCCCTCGGCCGGGAGTCCGCCGGGTGGGGTGCGGTCGCCGCGATCGTGGTGATCGCGATCGTCCTCATCGTCATCGCCTCCGCCGCCGTGCGCGGTCGCCGGCAGGCCGCGCTGCAGTCCACCGGCAGCGCGAATGCCGAAGGCCGCATCACCGTCACCGACGGGTTCGCGTCCGAGGCGCTGAAGAACGCCCTCGCCGAACGCGACGAGATTCTCTCCTCCCGCATCACCGCCGGCGAGGTGGGCCGCGAGTCGGTGCTGCACGTCGCCGTCACCCCGCGGCAGAACACCTCCCCCCGCGAGGTCGCCGCGCACGTCGACACCCTCGTCACCAACCTCGCCGCTCTCACCGGCCAGAACCTGCGCGCCTACATCTCCATCCACAGCGGCCTGCGCGCCAAACTCGCCCGCGAGAACACCCGCGTGCACTGACACCCCCACGAGGAGACGTCAATGAC
>NZ_KQ758477.1 GCF_001456955.1 Microbacterium enclense
TCACCGCTGCGCGCGAGTGCAGCTCGCGCCCCGGAACGGGCACCGGGGAGCGCGAGGGGAACGCCCCTCGCGGGCCGGCGACGCCGGCCCAGTGCTCTCGATGTGGTGCCGGCGGTGTCGGTGGTGGGCGCGAGGATCGGGCGCATGTGGCAACTGGCGCACCGGACACGGGACACGACGACGGCGACGGTGGTTTATAGCGACGCCGCATCTAGTGACGCGGCGATCGCAGAGGTGCGGGCCTCAATGCCGGCGGATCACGTGATCCTCTACGTGCTCGAGGTCGACGGGGCGGGGCGTTAGTCGGGCTTCCCGGTTCTTCGCGTCACTCGGCCGCAGCTGCCGCGCTGCGCCGCGGCGCGCGTCGGGTGACCGTGGTGACGACGGCGGTTGCGCGGGTGAGGTTGGGGCCGATCGCGTCGGCTTCCAGCACACGGCCGGTGCGGCGGTCTTCACCCTCGCCCCATGCGACGGTGCGCTCGTATCCGACGACGATCACCGCGTCACCCTTGTGAAGCGAGGCGAGCACGTGCTCGCCCAGCTCGAACTTCGCTTCCACGAAATGCGTTGTCGGGGCCTCGTGCGGGGTCCATTCCCCCGCGCGGTACTCGCCGGTGTTCTCGATCACTCGCAGCTTGACGATCTGCACGCGCCCCGCCTGCACCGCTTCGGGATCGGCGGCGAGATTGCCGGTGATGGTCCTGGTGCTCATGTGTCGTCTCCTGCTTGTGCGGTTCGTTCTCCCCGTCGACGTCGACGGGATCTGAGGTGCGGCGTCGGCCGCGGTGGCTTCTGGATGTTCGTCGGCGGGCAGTTCAATGCCCCAAGATGCGAGCGCGTCGCGGCGGGTGATTTCTACGGGCGGCTCCGACAGCGATCGCCGCTGTTCGAGCTCGGCGCGCGTGACGTAGTGCCCGGGGATGCGGCGTTCTTCGCCATAGGCGGCGCGGTAGAGCCGGTCGGCGTCGTTCTCCAACCGGTCGACCTCGCCCTGTCGGTCGGTGTAACCGGCGAGGTATCCGGCCCGGTAGTCGTCGCTCATGGTGTCGTGCTCGCTCATGCCGGCCACGGCGTCGGCCACGGCATCGTCGGCCGGCCCCCGCTGCTGCTTGCTCATCGCCTCAATCCTCCCCCTGGTGGTACTGCTGTGCACGGTCGGCGGGGCCGACCCGAAAGCCGGCCCCTCTTCGATCAGCTCGCCGCGGCGGTTTCTGCGGCGGTGTTCTCGGCCGCGGCCGCACGGGCGGCGGCGACCTCGGCGGCGGTGTGGTGCCCCTGCACGTCGGTGTAATCGACCTTGCAAGGCCGGGTGGTGTCGTTCCAGTCGAGCGCAACGGTGACGCTCTTGGGGTTCACGCGGGTGACGACGTGCCAGCCGAAACGGTGCTTGATCATGTCGCCCTTGGCGATCGTCTCGCGGCTGTGGATCGTGACCTGTCCCGCGGCGGCCTGGGCTTCGCGGACGGCGGTCCAGTAGGTGTGTTCGTCTTCGAGCTGCGCACGCTGGGTCGTCAGCCGGTCCAGGTAGGCGCCCGTCGCCGGTGCGGTCGTCTCGATGTACCCGCCTCCGAAGTTGTGCGAGCTGCCCTCGATCTTGCGCGTGTATCCGCGAATGTCGGTCGCGATCCGTTCGATGCGGCGGGCGACCATCTCCGGCGCGTAGCGGGTGTCGGTGGTCTTGGCGGCGACGTCGGCGCGGGCGCGGGCGCGGGTGGCCTCGCGGTCGGCCTCGACGCTGCGGCCCATCGCATTGTGCGCCTTGTCGATCGCGTTGCGGTGGCGGCCTTCGGAGTGGTGCCCGACCTTGATCGGCTCGCCGCCCTCGGGCAGGCGGTCCAGCGCACGGCGCGCGGCCGCGTCGGCGGCGTCTGCGTCGGCCGCGCGTCGGTCGGCCTTCGCCTCGAGCGCGTCGACGCGGGCGGCCTGGCGTTCGATCTTGTCCGCCTCCACCTCGGCGGTCGGCCGGAACGTCTCGTCAGCCTTGATCGTGACCTCATGGCCGGCCTCGCGCAGCGCTGCCGCGGCGCGGTTGATGTTCCACCACTTGGGCAGGCGATCGCGGGACTGCGGGACGTACCAGGCGCCGATGGATCGGCCCCACCGCCAGCCGTTCGCCTTCAAGATTTCGGCGGTGCCGTCGCCCCGGCTAGTGCCCTCGATGATCGTTCCGGCCTCGGGGGTGTGGGTGATGGTGAGCATGTCGTGTCTTCTTCCCGGGTCTGGGTCAGTCGTTGGCGAGGTAGTCGGCGCGCGTCTCGCTGCGGTCGTGCAGCGGGTAGGCGGCGGGGTACACGTCGAGCGCTCGCGCGACCGCGACCGGCACGACGACGTAGGCGCCGGATGCCATGTAGCCCATGCGATCCGCGGCCACGCGCTCCGCGGGCTCGAAGTGCTGCAAGGTCATGCCGATGGTTTCCCGGGTGACCAGGCGCACAGCGGGGGTCTGCTCGGTCACCGGGTCGTTCCCACCGGCGCCGATGATGACCACCTGACGGGCGGTGCGGCTGATGCCCTCCTCCCCCGGTCCGTGGTTCACGCTCACGATGACTTCGGTACGTGTGCCGCGCTGCTCGCCCATGTGTCTCTCCCTCTGACCGATCGTTTTTCTTTGCCTCTCCGGCGAGTGAAAACCAATTGAGTGGAGGCGGCGGAGTGACGCCGATCCGGGCGAAATAAGCCCGCAGGGCGCGTCCGGATCGGTGGCACGCAGCCGATGGAGCGAAATAGGTTGAAACCGCGGAGAGGTGAAGAAAACAGGGAATCCGGGCCGCGCAGCGGCTCCGCCGGCGGTGCTCCGTCACCGCTGCGCGCGAGTGCAGCTCGCTCCCCGGAACGGGCACCGGGGAGCGCGAGGGGAACGCCCCTCGCGGGCCGGCGACGCCGGCCCAGTGCCCCGCGCAACGACTTGCACGCTTAGAACACATGTTCGATACTTGCGGGATGCGTGACGACGGTCCTCGCTGGCATCCCCAGCTCATCGCGCGCGAGGGGCCTCCCACGCACTGGGTGATGCTCGACGCGCGAGATGCGGAAGCCGGAACGATCGACCTGCGTCGAACCGACGACGGTCCTCGTTACCGCGTCGAGTATCGCGGCGACCTGCTCGGCTGGGCGACGACGCTCAAGACTGCTACTGAGCGGCTGCATCGAGCGATCATTTCCGCCGGGGTTCCCAGCGGGGGGATCAACGGATCGTGACCGCTGGCGAGGCCTGAGGGCCGCTCATGGTGCAAGTGTGGTCGCCCATGTCGCAGCTGCAACGTTCCCCTGAGCCGGGGGTTTGGTACGTCTTCGACAACAGCAAACGAATCGCGATCGTGCGCGTGGTCGAGGTGCACGGGCGCAAGCTGCTGCGCTCGGTGACATTCGATCACGACCCCGCGCAGCGACAGCTCATCGGCTACTTCCCGGAGGACGCGATGCGTCTCGCGGTGGAGGTCACCTGGTCGGAGTATGTGAGGCACACGGGGCCGTCGACGTCCAACCGGAAGTAGGTCCCTACTCCCCCATTGGTCGACCGACCGGGATCACGCCAGGTCCTACAGCGGGGAACGGCTGGCCGCCGTTGTACTTCTGTTCCAGTCGCTCCACCTTCTCCATGATCGCCTCCTGCGCGAACTTCGACAGGGTGGTGAATCCCTCGTGAGGGATGGTCGCGACCATAGCTCCGCGCATGCGAGCTGAATCGTCTTCGTCCTGGTAGATCGTGAGCTTCTTCGGCTTCGCCTTGGCCGCACGCTGTTCCGGCTTCTCCGCGGCGCGCTGCGGCGCCGTGGGGGCCTGCGAGGACTGAGGGGGCACTACAGGGGCCGGCGCCGCCGCGGCGGCCTCCTGGCGGGCGTCGGCGGTAGCGGGCTGGTCGAACGGGCTCGAGGAAGCGAGGGCGGAGGGCCTGCGTGCAGGGCGAGTCATGAGTGTGCTCCTTCGATGACGGTCAGGTGCTCGGCGTAGATCCCGCCGAGTGCGGTCGCTTCGGCGCTCCCCCACTGATCGAGGCCGCGTGCGGCCTCGGTGGCGTCTGCGATCACGACGCGCTTTGGAACGGGGCGCCCGATCACGCGCAGTCCCCTGGTTTGGGCGAAGGCGTTCAGCTCATCGAGCCAACCCGCGCCACCCACGGTGCGCTCTTCGTGCTGGTTGACGATGATCCCGGCGACACTGAGCGCGGAGTTCGTGTACTCCTTCACGCTCGCGATGGTGTCGAGAAGCTGTGCGAGGCCGTCGAGGCTCCACTTCTTCGAGTGGGTGACGATGACGGCGCTGTCGGCGGCGCTGAGCGCGTTGATCGTGAGCTGATCGAGCGAGGGGGCGGAGTCGATCAGGATGAGGTCGTAGTCCTCGCGCACTTGGGCGAGGGCTTCGCGTAGGCGCACCTCCCGGCCCACCCCCGCGACGACAAGCTCGTCTCGGACGCTGCCAAGGGCGCGTCCCGAGGTCGGCACGACGTCGAGCCCTTCCCAGATTCCCGGGACGATGACGTCGCGCATGGTGTCGGGCGATCGCACACTGAGAGCGTCGGCAAGTCCGGCTTCATCGGCGCCGACCGGTTCGGCGGTGATGTCGCTCGTGAGGTTGCCCTGGGGGTCGTTGTCGATCACCAGGACGCGGCGGCCTGCGAGGACTGCGGCGCGAGCGAGCTGGAAGGTCGTCGTGGTCTTGCCCACGCCGCCCTTCTGGTTGCAGAGGGCGAGGATGCGAGCGGTCATGAAAATACCTCCGTTAATGGGAATAACTCTAATACGGGCGTTAGGGGTGTGCAATGGATTCCGCGGGGCGCTGTTCCCCGCGGGGGGCCGGGCGAACGTCGCCCGGCCCCGTTCGATTAGACGGTAATAGAGTTATTACCGGTTGAATGCGCGAGGCACTTCAAGCCGCCTCCCGTCCATCTGCGACGGGTACAGCACGTACTCCACGAGTCCTCCGGGCGTGGGGTTCTCGAGCCGCACGCCGTGAACCGGCGAGCCGGGTTCGATCGGCCCCAACTCGCTCTGCACGACGCGCGGCGGGTTGCACGGGCGACCGTCCCAGCTCAAGATGCGGTCCCCCGCTCGCAGGTCGGCCAGGCGCGTGATGGTGAGGGTTTCGGTCGACATGGGTTCTCCTAAATGACTCTGTAAACGGGAATAACGGCATCAGGGGTTAGGTTCGGGATGCACCTCCTCGCAACAGGTGCGCCACAGCTTCGGCGCGAGTCCAGCGGGCATCCGCGGCGGCGCGGTCCTCGTCGGAGTAGTCGCCGTGTGCCGCCTGATACTCAAAGTCCTCGCGGCCACGTCGCGCCATGCGCAGCAGCTCGTCTATGCCCTCGACCAACTCGGCGGAGACGGGAACCATGCGCCCTTTCCGTCGACCACGAGATTCAGCGGCTCGCTCATCCCGGCGACTTGCATCGCGTATCCATCACCCTCGCGCTCGCGCTCGACGTAGGCGGTGAAGATGGTCGCGCTCTCGTCGTTGTCGAAATCGACTCGGCCGTAGCTGTCGGGGTCTTCTCCGAGGGGCCAGAGTTGCGGCTCCAACCGGTCGCCGGTGTCGTAGGGGGTCAGGCGGTGAGTGCTCATGGTGTCCTCCGGATCGGTATTACCTGTGTTGACGGGAATAGAGTTATTTACGCATAGCTCACGCGGCCGCGAAAAGCGCCGCCACACGGTCGATGTGGTCGGGGCGGAGATCGCACCAGTGGTCTTCATCGTCGACGACGACGACGGGAGCCATGCTGTAGCCCAGCTCGGCGGTCACGTACTCGTACGCGGCGGGGTTCTTCGTGATGTCCACTTCGTCAAACGGGATGCCCTTGCCCTTGAGCATCATCTTCGTCACCGAGCACTTTCCGCAGCTCGGACCGGTCGTGTAGACGGTCAGCTTGTCCATTTCGTGATCCTCCCATCCCCCTCGTTTTTTGCCGTGAAGGCGAATTTATTCGCCGCTAGGGAGGGCGGCCGGAGCGCTAGTGACCGTGGAATACCGGACTGAGCGCAGCGAGGGAGGATATGCCGCGAAAGCACTAGCGCGCAGGTTGGCCGACCGTACGCTGCCGAAGGCTTCACGGCAAAAGAACGGGCCGAAGGCCCTCGCAGTCGGCCGGCTCCGTCCGGCCGTCGATTAGCCGGCGGCGGCTCCGTCCGCCGCCGGCCGCGGTGGTCGTTTCTCATCCTGCGGGCCAAGGGAACAGCGCCGGGGCGTTCTCGGGCCAGCGGGCGACCTGGGGGAGCCCCGCCGCCTCGCGGGCTGCACACAGCTGCTCGAACGCTGCCGCACGCTCGACGTGCCAGGCGTCGGCCTCGTGCCCGGACGGGCGGCGGCATCGGCTCGATGTCGACGCGCAGCGGGGGCACGCGGCCTCGGCCGCGCACGGCTCAACGGTGAAGTGTTCGCGGGCGCAGCTCGCACAGTAGGCCAGGCGCAGCGGCTCGCCGTGGGTGTCGATCATCTGCGATCGCGCGGCCACGTACTCGCCTACGGTGCGCGGGCGCGGCATGGGCTGACGGACGTCTGACACGAGTTGGCTCCTTCGGAGAATGACGGCATTACCGGTGCGGCCCCTCGCGGGGCCGCACGCTCTCACCGGAAATAGAGTTATTACCGTCAGGCGGCGGCGGTGGTGGTGGCTTCGGCCTCGGGCTGCTCGGTGAGGGCATCGGCCAGGGCGTGCGCTGCGCGCAGCACGTTGGCTGCGGTGGCCTTGATCGTTTCGGCGTCGCACCTGCTCCACCCGGCGACGTATCCGACGCTGTAGGCGCTGGTGTCGAGTCCGAGAATCCCTGCGACGACGTAGGCGACGCTCTCGGCTTCCGTCTCTTTGGTGCCCCGGTGCTCGACGTATTCGGCGTGATTTTCCTCGGCGTGCAGCAGAACGTGGGCGGCCTCGTGAAGGGCCGTCTTCGCGCTCTGGGCGGGGGAGAGGTCGGAATCCAGCACCACGCGGCGGGCCTCGGGGTCGGTATATCCCTGCGTGGCGCCGGGGATGCTTTCGCGCTCGACGGTCCAGCCCTTGCCGGTGAGGTAGTCCGTCACCGCGTCGAGAATCCCGGCCGGGTCCTCGCCCGTGAGGGGGCGCGCGATGTCGGCGGGGTCGCCCGCCTCGGGGTCGATGAGGTCGGTCTGTCCCATGTCGAACACGGACACCGGAAAGAACATCGTGCGGCGCTGCTCTTCCTCCTGGCCTGTGGTGGGGTTCTCGACCGTCTCGCGCACGTCGCGGCCGCCGTAGATGCGGATGCCGCGTTCACCCTTGCGCACCTGGCGGTTGAGCTTCTGCCACGTCCGGTAACCGGCGACGTGGGATGCCTCGGGGCACTGTCCGAAGATCAACAACAGATTGTTGATGCTGTAGCGGTGGAACGCTTTGGTGAAGTCGAGGAACCGCGCCCACGCCTCGGAATCGCGCAGCGCTTCGACCTGCTCCGCGATCTGCGCTTGCAGCCCCTCGGCCTCGGCGCGACGCTGCTCGGCGGTCTTGGTGCTCTTGACGGTGCGTGCCATGTTCGGAACCTTTCGTGCCGGTAATAGAGTTGTTTCCTGCTCATCCCCCTCACGTTTTTTGCCGTGAAGGCGGTTTCCCGCCTTAGCAACCGGAGGGCGCAGTGCAACCCGAAGGGCGGGGGAGGAGAGAGTTTCGGCGCGAAATAAGGGAGCGTAGCGACCGCGTGCCGAAAGTCTCGGGGGAGCCGGTGGCGCAGCCACTTGAACGAAGCCCGGAGGTAGCTACGACCGGAGCGCAGCGGAGGGAGCCGCCGAAGGCTTCACGGCAAAAGAACGGGCCGAAGGCCCTCGCAGCCGGTCGGCTTCGTCCGACCGTCCGCTACCGGAGGCGGCTCCGTCCGCCGCCGGCTCCCGCGGAGGTTACACGACCCCAATAGAGTTATTACCGGTATAACCGGCCTAGCGATTCGGCGGGCTCAGCGTGAAAGCAGGGCTACGGCTCGGCGCACGAAGCGGTGGCGGAATGCGCGGGCCAGGTTGGTGTCGCCGTTGCAGAACCGAAAGAAGTAGCTGGCACCGACACGGGAGCGAGCCGTGAAGAACTGCACCAGCGCGGAACGCTTCTCGAAGAACCGCAGGAACGCCGACCCGGCGCTGATTTCCGGTTCGAGCTCGCGCGTGATCTGCGCCGAGTAGCCGGTTAGCGCCGCGTCGTCGCCGCCGATGAACGCCGCGGCCGCGGCGCCCGCCCAGGTGCCCGATCGGAGAGCGAAGCTGATGCCTTCGCGCGTCCACGGCTCGAGCAGGCCGGCCGTCTCGCCGGCCACGATGACGTGTCCGCGGACGGACGGCGTGCCGACCCGCCGCCATTGGGTGAGGTGTCCGCTGTCGTGCAGCGGGGGAGTGTTCGCCATACCGAGGCGGGAGAGCCACTGATCCAGGTACTCGCGGGTGTGCGGAGCATTGCCCTTGGCCTCGATGACGCCGACCGTGAGGGAGTCCTTCTTCGGGAACACCCATGCGTAGGTGCCGGGTCGCGGACCCCAGTCGAGCAGGGCGGTAGTGCGCCATTGCTCGCCGGCGGGCATCGGGATCTCTGCCTCCAGGCCGAGGTCGGCCTGTTCGATTTCGACGCCGACGTATCGCCCGATCCGGCCACCGGAGCCGTCCGCCCCAACGACGACCTGGGCGGTGAACGTCTCTTTGTCCGTGGTGAGGGTCACGATGCCGTCGTTCTCGCTGACGGCGCGGACGTTCACGCCGTCGCGGAACTCGGCGCCGGCAGCCTTGGCGGCGTCGACGTTCTGCTGGTCGAACGTCTCCCGCTGCACCATTGCCAGGGAGGCGTTCGGGCCGAAGCGGCGGGTGATGCGGCCCATGTTGCGGGAGAACCCCACGGCGTTGATGCGGCGATCGACGTCGTAGGTGACTCCGGGCGCGAGGTAGTTGCGAGAGGTGCCGATGAGGCCGCCGCCGCACGTCTTGTAGCGAGGGAACCGGGCCTTATCCAGCAGAAGGACACGAGCGCCGTTCTCGGCGGCGACGCGGGCGGCGGTGGCTCCTGCCGGCCCTGCACCCACGACAACGACGTCCCAGCGGTTGTCGGAGGTCTCCTGTGTCATGGGGAAAAAGTCTATGACGGCGCGCCTCGACGGGCCTCGCCGCGGCGCGGCGGGGCGCTGGACACGGCGGACGCTCGGGCCGAAAACACCGCACGTTGCGAACTTTCCCAGGCTTCTGGCAGACCGGCCCGATCGCCTAGGCATGACTATAAAATCTTCGAGTTGCTGGCCGGGGGGCGCAGCAATGGACACGGAGCGAGGAAGGTCAGATGAAGCACCGCGAGCGGAGAGCGGCAGCACTGCAACTCGTGAAGGATCGAGGCATCCCCGACACTCTCAGCTTCGCGGAGCTGGTGAAGCTGGTCGAGGGATACCGGGGCACGACGATCAAATTCAAGCAGGACCCGCGGCTGAATGGGCAGCGCGTGTGTGGTGCGTGGACCGGCGATCCGGTCAACCGGATCGACACCATTCACGTCCCCGCTGACGCGAAGATCGAAATGCAGCTGTTCATTGGCGCACACGAACTCGGACACATGCTGGACGAGGAAGTGGGCCGTGAAACACGGCTGGGTGATGACCCCCGCGTCAAGGAATTTCTGGCATCCGTGCTCAACCCCGATCGGATGATCCCCTACGCCTTCCAGGGCATCGACGACCTCAGCAATGAGCGCGAAGCGCGCGCCGAGGCGATCGGTGACCTGCTCGTTCTGCGCGTCCTCCGCGGACGCCGGCAGAGCACCACGCGCGATTTCAAGTTTGAGCAAGTGTTCGCGGGATGATGACCTTTCTCGACGCAGTGGCGGCGGTGTTGCGGTGGCTGGTCGAGAGCCCTGTAGATGCCATCACCATCGTTGTGGCGACGGTGGCCTCTGTGTCGGTACTGCGCAAGAAGATGCGGGAGCGGCGTTCTATGCTGCCCTCCGGCGTCCTGTTGTGGTCGGCCGCGTGCATCCTGCAAATCCACGTCGTCTACGACTTCATCGACCCCCTGCTGGGCGGCTCGAACGTCACGAACTTGCTCTATCGGATTCTCGTCACCGCGGCGCTGGGATGCCTCGAAGTCATGGTGATTCGCGCCACCAAAGGCCGCGGCACGCCCTGGGAAGCCCTCGTCGCCGCCGTCGTCGTCGCGATGATCGCGCTGCAAACCCTGATCTTCGCTGTCAACTCATGGCCGGTCACCGACACGTATCTCTCGGAAGACGGCGGAGAAATTGGCCGCGAGCTGTTCTGGAACGTGATGCCGCTGTGCATCGGCGTGTTTTCGGTGCACGTGATCCTCACCGTGGGTGCTGAGTGGCGCGCCCATTCGGTCCGCGCGACGCGGTGGGGACTGGCGCTGATCGGTTTCGCCGCCGCCCTCGACCTGCTGTGGCTGGTGGAGAACTTGGCGACGAGCACGTACCGCGTTCTCGCGGATAGCAGGTTTTTCCTGGGCCCGAATGGCGATGTCGTCGGGGCACTGCTGGTCGGTACGATGATCGCCTGTACAGGGCTAGGAGTAGCCGTCGGCTCGGCGGAAAGACTCGTAGACCACCTGTGGATGCGTCTGCTGCTGATTCGGGCGACTCCAACGTGGCACCGCGTCATCAAGTCAGCACCCGAGCTGACGTTGACGGGTAGTACGGGTTTGGCGAGTTCGCTTCTCACCCTGGAAGTCGAGCACGTCCTTTATCGAAGGTGGAAAGAAATGCTGGACTGCGAAAGAGCGGGAAAGTTCACCCCCACTGACGCTGAGCGCGGCCTTCTCGAGGAAATCGGACGCACCCTCAGCGGGTCCCCCGCAGAGACGCCCGACCGTGAGCACGCCGGCCTCAGCGGCCTCCTGACGGCTGGACGAGCATCATGAGCGATACCGACTGGTACTCCCCGGAGCAGAAGCACGAGCGCGCCGAGCTGGCGCGCAAGCTGAACCTGCTCATGGATGTCATCGTTGCCGACGACGGCAAGCCGACGAGCTACCGCGCCCTCGCGACCTTCCTGGAAGCGCGCGGCATCAAGCTCAGCCGCGCCCGCTGGACCTACATGACGAGCGGCAACCGCTACGTCGTCAACGACCGCAAGCTGCTGACCGGCATCGCCGAGTTCTTCGAGGTCGACCCGAGCTACCTTCTCGGCTCCAACAACGACGAGATTCCCGCCAAGGTCGAGGCCGCGTTGCAGTTCGTTCGTGCCGAGCGGCTGGGCGCCGTCCGCTTGTTCGCAGCTCGCAAGCTCGGAGAGGTGTCGCCGGAGACGCTGGCAAAGCTCACCGCGATCTTGGACGAGGCCGCCGAAGAAACCGACCCGAAACCGACCGCCGACTAGTACCGAATAACTCCTAGGCATGCCTAGCTAGCCATGCCTAGAACTGTTACGCTCGCTCCCGTAGGGCAATAGCGGGGGACCTTCCCGCGCTGTGTCCACAGCGATGGGAGCGGCATCCGATGGTCCGACTGGGCACAAGTTCGCGGGGGACGGCGGGGGCCGTCCTTGCGATCGCATCGGTGCTGGCGTTGACCAGCTGCGCGGCAACGCCGGCGCCCGTCGACGCGGCCGACAGGGGCGCGGCCGTGTCGACGGAGGCCCCGACCCCCGTCGAGTCCGCCACGCCGGAGAGCGACCACGATGAGTCGATTCCGCACGACCATGACGTCGAGGTGGACCCGAACGCCGACGCCGACGTGACGGAGCTCGCGACTCGTGCGGTGACGTTGTTCTGCCGTCCCTCGCTCGCCTACGCGACATGGATCGCAGAGCTGTACCCGGTGCTGTCGCAGTCGGCGGCGGTCGCTTACGAAACCGTCGACCCGGCGAACGTGCCGTGCACGAGCGTCACCGATGCCGCCCGGATTCGCGACATGGACGGCGCCTACACGGCCCGCGTGCTCGTCCCCACGGATGCCGGCGACTACTCGGTGTACGTGCACCGCCCCCTCGACACCGCCCCGTGGGCCGTCGAACAGATCACCCCCCTGGCATCGGAGTAACCGGTGGCGAAGGGGGGAGCGGGCGTGCTGGCAGCGGTCATGGTGCCGGTGCTGGCGATCGCAATGCTGCTGTGGGTGCTGTTCTTCGGCGGCTCGGCCGCCGCGGCGTGCCTGCCGGGCGGGGGACCGGTGAACATTGCCGCGATCCCCGCGGATGCCAAGGTCGGTGCGTACGGTCACGACCAGCTCGTGAACGCCGCTGCGATCGTCAACGCGGGCGCTGCGAAGGGCCTCGGCTCGGACGGCCAGACCCTCGGCGTACAGACGGCGATCGGGGAGTCCTCCCTGGTGAACATCGACTACGGCGACAACGCGGTCAACCCGGACGGGTCGATCGCTGACTCGATCGGTCTGTTCCAGCAGCAGTCCAGCTGGGGCACCGTCGAAGAGCGCATGAACCCGACGACCTCGGCGGGCTTCTTCTACGACCGTCTCGTGAAGGTCGAGGGGTGGCAGGCGATGGAGCCCTCCATCGCGATCAACAAGGTGCAGCGCAACTCCGACCCCAACCACTACACGAAGTACCGCGGCGACGCGGTGGCGATCATGGCGTACTTCGCCACCCTCGGCGATGGCTCGGCTACGCCCGGCGCGACGACGCCGGCGTCGACGTCGACGGCGACGCCGGCCCTCGTCGCCGCGGGGTGCGCCGCTATCTCCGGCGACTCCCAGGCGCTCGCTCAAGGCCTCGTGAAAGCGATGGAAGAGGGTCGGCTGACCTTCCTCGAGGACCGCTACGCACAGCAGGTCCGCGACGTCGCCGCGGGCACCGCCTCGGCGGACTGTGGGATCGACCTCCGCATCCTCCAGATCATGACGGTGGCGCTGAACACGTTCGACAAGGTGGGCGTCTCCGACATCAACCGCAAGTGCACCGGCGAAACCGGATACGGGGCGGGCACCGCCTCATCGCACTACATCGACGGCGGCGGCCACGCGGTCGACTTCTACTCCTTCAACGGCACCGCCACCACCGGCTGCGACGCGAACGCACTCAAGCTGCTCGGCGTCCTGGACCCGCAGGTGCCGAACGGCACGCGCGCCGGCCAGATCCAGTGCCGCTCCGTCACGTACGTGAACATCAGCGGGTTCTACGACCCCGCGACCCACCTGCACATCGACATGGGCTTCACCGACGCCCCTCTCACAACCACCGGATAACCGGACCCTTTCGGCGCCGCACCGGGCGGCGACGAGAACCCCGCACCACCAACACGAAACGGAGAACAACCCATGTCTGCACTTTTCGCAGCAAGCGACCTGATCACCGCCGCCGCACCCGCTGTGCTCGCCGGCGTCGTGCCCGACCCGGGCTCGGGCTCCATGCCTCCCGGGTTCGAGGCGTTCACCACCGTCATGGGCTGGGCCAAGTGGGTCGGCCTCGGCGTCGCCGTGGTCGGTCTGATCATCCTCGGCGTCACCATGACCGTCTCCGCCCGCCGCGGTGAGGGCGGCGAAATCGGCGGCTGGCTCGGCCGTCTGCTCGTCGGCGTGATCATCGTGTCGGCGGCGTTCACGATCGTCGGCTTCTTGATGGGCGCGTAGCGTCCCGGAGGAAAGCCACCGATCAACGAAAGGCACGACGTCATGAGCGACACAGAATCCCGCAACCCCTTCACCAGCAAAGGTTTCATCTTCGGAGCGATCATCTTCGGAGTCCTCGTGCTGGCGGCGATTCTGCTCGCTGTCACGTCCCTCGGCGGTGGTGGCGGGCAGAGCGCGCCCGCCACCACCGCAACGCCGAGCACGGCCGCAACGGCGGATGCCGTCAGGGGTGACGCGGAGAGCGTCTGCGGCCTCCCCGGCTACGACGAGAGCGGCACCCTCAGCACCGCTCCCACGACGAACTGGACCATTGTCGGCACAATGGCCGCTCCCTCGGCGGACGCGACCGGCCCGGGCGTGATCGAAGACGACGGGCTGCGCAGCTGCTACGCCCACACGGTCGAAGGCGCGCTCTTCGCCGTGGCGAACCTGTGGGCGATGGGCACGGACGGCCGCCTGGTCTCGGCTGTGCTCGAGCGACAGACGGTACCCGGAGCCGGTCGTGACGCCGCTATCGCCGCGGCGGTCCCGCAGAGCAACACCGGCGGCAGCGTGCAGATCGTGGGCTTCCGCGTGAGTTCCTACACCGCGGCCGAAGCCACGATCGACATCGCTTTCCGCACGAACACCAACCAGCTTCTTAGCTTCCCCGCTCCCGTGCAGTGGGTCGACGGCGACTGGAAATCGGTCCTCACCGACGCCGGTCAGCCCCCGTTCCGTCCGTCAGCGCTCACCAGCCTTGGCGGCTATATCCCTTGGGCAGGTACCGAATGAATCCACCCGCAGCCGAGCCATGCGCCGTGTGGGACGTCGTTTGCTGGTCATCCGCCGGCATTGGCGACATCGTCTCTCAGGCCTCGAACGACGCCCTACAGCAGTTCGTGAACAACATCTTGGAGGGATACGGCAAAGCCATCGTCTCCCTCGGCACCCTCTGGGTGAACGTCCCCTCCCCGGTGACCGTGGTCGACCGGGGAGGCGGCGTTAACGGCGGAGGTACCCCGCCGCTGCCGGGCGCTTTCGAGACGATCCTTGGCTACGTGACCTGGGTCGCTGCGGGCCTCGCCGTCATGTCGCTCATCATCGCCGGCGTCATGATGAGCGTCCGTCGCCGCCACGGCGACGGCGAGGCGCACATGGGACGCATCGGCGTCATCATCTTCGCCGTCTTCCTGCTCTCTGCAGCCTCCGCACTGGTCACCGGGTTCCTCCCGTTGGCGATGCACCTCAACGAGTCCTCGAGCGTGGTCGGCTGGGTGCAAGGTCAGCTCGAGTGGTACGCCGGCGGCCTCGCAATCCTCTCGATCCTCGTCGCCGCCGGCCGCATGGTGTGGACCCAGCGCGCCGGTGAGCTGCGCACCCTCGCCCGCTCCGTGCTGACGCTGATCGCTGTCGCCGGGGCCGGGCTCGTCGTCATCCGCCTCGCCACGCAAGCGGGTGATGCCTTCTCCATCTGGATTCTCAACAACTCCACCAACTGCGACGTCACCAACGGTGAGAGCAACTGCTTCGGCACGAACGTCTTCGCGATGATCAACCTCACCGCGACCTCGCCCATCGGCCTCATCGGCCTGTTCTTCCTCGGCATGCTCGCGGTGCTGATGACCTACGTGCAGATCGCTCTGATGATCTTCCGCGGCGCGATGCTCGTTGTCCTCGCCGGCATCTTCCCGATCGCCGCGGCCGCGACGAACACCGAAATCGGACAGCAGTGGTTCAAGAAGGCGATGGCGTGGACGCTCGCTTTCATCCTCTACAAGCCCGCCGCCGCGATCGTCTACGCGATCGCGTTCCGCATGACCGGAACCGACCTGTTCAAATCGGACGGCACCGGGCTTTTCCAGATCGTCACGGGCCTCGCGCTGATGCTGATTGCCCTTGTGGCACTGCCTGCGCTGATGCGCTTCCTCGTCCCGGCCGTCTCCTCGGTCGGCGGCGGCGGGGGAGGCGCTGGCCTGCTCCTGGGTGGCGCCGCTATCGGGGGCGCTGGCGAGATTGCGAGCGGTGCAATCCGTTCGCGTGGCGGCGCGGACGGCGGCGGCTCCGGCGGTGGAGGCGGCGGCTTCGGCTCCGCACCGAGCGGCAGCAACGCCGCTGCGGGCGGCAGGGGCGCAGCAGCCGCGACGCCTGCGGCGCCCGTCCCCGTGGGGGCGGGAGTCGGCGCTGGCGCAGCCTCGGGCGGCGCCGCGGCCGGGGGAGGCGCAGCAGCGGGCGGAGGCGCAGCAGCCGCCGGCGCCGGGCCGGTCGGGGTGGGCCTCATGGTCGCCACCAAGGCCGCTGAGGGCGCGAAGAACGCAGCAGGCGCGGTCAAGGCCGCCACGGATGACGCGACGGGAAGCGGGAACTGATGACCACCACAACGCCTACGCGCAGCGCTGAGGCGCCGCGCACATACGGCAACTGGCGCCGCCCGCAGACCGCGGGACTCGGCGGCCTCGGGCAGCTCGCCACCGGCGTGCTGTTCGTCGGCATCCTCTCCTCAATCATCGCGTCGATGTTCTCCGGCCTCGGCGCCGCGCTCGTCACCGCGGGGATCTTCGGCGGGATCTTGCTGACGGTTTCGGTGAAAGACAAGCACGGGCAGAGCGCCCTCGGAAGGACGGTGAATCGCGTGAACTGGATGCGCACGAAGGCCAAGGGAGCGAACGTTTACCGCTCTGGTCCTACGGGACGAGCGAAGTGGGGGACCTTCCAACTCCCGGGCCTTGCTGCGGCGTCGCAGCTGACCGAGCACGAGGACTCGCACGGCCGCAAGTTCGCGCTCGTGCACGTCCCGTCGACCAAGCACTACACCGTCGTGATCGCCACCGAGCCGGACGGCGCCGCGCTGGTCGACCAGGAACAGGTCAACAACCAGGTCGCGGAGTACGGCATTTGGCTCGCCAATCTCGGGGACGAGCCCGGCATCGAGGCCGCCTCCGTGACCGTCGAGACGGCGCCCGATACCGGCACGCGCCTGCGCTCGGAGGTGGAAGGGTCGATGGACCCTGACGCGCCGGAGTTTGCGCGAGCGATGCTGTCGGAAGTGGTGGAGAGCTACCCGGTCGGATCGGCCACGATCCGCGCGTACATCGCAGTGACGTTCTCGTCGCTGTCTCGCATCGGCGGGAAGCGCCGTAACGCGAAAGAGGTCGCCGCTGACCTCGCCGCGCGTCTGCCGGGGCTGACGTCCAGCCTGGCGGCGACCGGCGCGGGAGCTGCACGCCCGCTGGGTGCGCAGGAGCTGTGCGAAGTCGTGCGGATCGCTTACGACCCCGCTGCGGCCGTCCTGATTGACGAGGCGCGCGCCGCCGGTGACGTGCCGGAGCTGTCCTGGACGGACGTCGGCCCCGCCGCGGCGGAGGGTCGATGGGACTCGTACCGTCACGACGGTGCGGTGTCGACGTCGTGGACCATGACGTCGCCGCCGCGTGGAGTCGTGCAGTCGGGCATCCTGGCTCGCCTGCTCGCCCCGCACCGTGACGTCGCCCGCAAGCGCGTCACGCTGCTCTACCGTCCGATCGACCCGGCTCGCGCTGCGGCGATCGTGGAGGCGGACCTGAACGCCGCGCAGTTCAACAGCTCGGCGTCGACCAAGCCCACCGCCCGCTCAACGCTCTCCACCCGCTCCGCTCAAGCGACGGCGGCTGAAGAGGCATCCGGCGCGGGCCTGCTCAACTTCGGTCTGATCGTCACCGCGACCACGACCGATGCCGCGCACGAGGCGGACGCCCGCGCGGCGATCGACTCGCTCACCGCCGCGGCGCGTCTGCGCGTGCGGCCGGCCTTCGGATCGCAAGACACCGTTTTCGCTGCGGGTCTTCCGCTGGGGCTCGTGCTCCCGCGGCACCTGCGCCTGCCTACCGAAGTGAGGGAGTCCCTGTGAGCATGCTCACCCGTCTGTTCTCGTCCAACAGTGACGACGACCTCGAGCCCGAAGAGGACGCCCTGCCTGACGGTGCGGCCACCGCGGCGCACGGCCACACCGCGGGGGAGGAGCTGTCAGCTGACGGGCTGCCTACCGGTGCGGTGTCGTCCGCGACGCCGGCCACGCTCGACTCGGAGGCGCCTTCGCGGCGAGCTGGGCGTGCGCAGAGCGACGTGCCGGCGCTCGACGTCGCGGCACGCCCCTCACTGTCACGGGCGACGCCCGCCCGCACGCGCACTCGGCGTCGGCAGGGCAAGCGTGTGGCAATCCCTCACGGCGGGAAGAAGGAGAAGCAGGGGACGGCGCTGCGTCGGCCGATGCGTCCGAGCATCCGCGGCTGGATCGGCCGCGGCGGCGGCGAGGCCGTCAACGTGACCGCGGCCGACGAGTTCCGCGGCACGACCGTTCAGGTGTGCGGGCTCTACCCGTTCTCGGTCGGCACCGGAACGCCGATGATCGGTGTTCCCCTGGGGAAGAACCTCTCCACGGGTGCGTCGGTGTGCTGCGACCCGATCAGCTGGTTCCAGCGCGCGCAGCTCATCTCGAACCCGTCAATGTTCGTTCTCGGCAAGCCCGGCCTGGGCAAGTCGTCGCTGACGCGCCGCATGGCCGCGGGCCTGGCCGGCTACGGGACGATCCCGCTGGTGCTGGGCGATTTGAAGCCCGACTACGTGGACCTGATTCAGGCCCTCGACGGCCAGGTGATCCCCCTGGGCCGTGGCCGCGGCTACCTCAACATCCTCGACCCCGGCGAGGCGTCGGAGGCCGCGCAGCGGCTCCGTGACGAGGCCGCTCGCGCGCTCGAGCGCGCCGACGAGCTCGCGCACGAGGTGAACGCCGCCGACCCCTCCGAAGACACCGACGAGCGGGCTGCGGAGGTCGGGAAGCTGCGCAAGCACGCCGCGAAGGTGCAGCGCCTCGCGCACCAGGTTCTCGCGGACGCGCACGGCCGCCGGCACACGATGATCGCCGCCCTCTTGACGATCCTCCGCTCGCAGCCTCCGACCGACCGTGAAGAGACGATCATTGACCGGGCGCTGAAGTACCTGGACGAGCACCACGAGGGCATCCCCGTTCTCGCGGACCTCCTGCGCGTCATCCAGGAAGCCCCCGACGAGATTCGACAGGTCGCCCTCGACCGTGGCGACATCGCCCGTTACAAAGCGATCACGGAGGACCTCGAAGCGTCCCTCATCGGTCTGACGACCGGTGGACGTCTGGGCGAGGTGTTCTCGCAGCAGACGACCACTCCCATGCGACGGGACCGCCCCGTGGTCTACGACGTGTCCTCGATTGACGACTCTGAGGGTGACCTGCAAGCGGCGATCCTGCTCGCCTGTTGGTCGGCCGGGTTCGGCACCGTCAACGTCGCCGCCGCCCTCGCGGACGCGAAGCTCGAACCTCGCCGGCACTACTTCGTGATCCTGGACGAGCTGTGGCGGGCCCTGCGCGCCGGCCGCGGCATGGTCGATCGCGTCGACGCCCTCACCCGCCTGAACCGTGCCCGCGGCGTCGGCCTGGCGATGATCTCGCACACGATGAGCGACCTCCTGGCGCTGGCAACGGCGGAGGATCAGATGAAGGCGAAGGGCTTCGTGGAACGCTCCGGCATGGTGATCTGCGGCGGCCTCCCCGGCGCGGAAATGCCGCTGCTGACCTCCGCGGTGCCGATGTCGATTGCGGAACAGGGGATGCTCACCAGCTGGCAGGACCCGCCCGCCTGGGACGCGGTATCAGGCCACGAGTCCGAGCCTCCCGGCCGCGGCCGCTTCCTCATCAAGGTTGGTGGTCGCCCGGGTATCCCCGTGCGCGTCGAGCTGACCGCGGCGGAGAAGGACGTCAACGACACCAACAAGCTCTGGCACGCGACCTCGCGCGCCGGTCGCGCGGCTGCGCCGCTGCCCACCGATCCGGTGAACGTCGAGATTCTGCCGTGAGCCTCGTCGCCGCACACACGCACGCACTCGCCCCGATCAGAACGGAGGAATACCCATGAGCGTCACCGCCAACAACCGCCGTCGTGAGCCGGGGAAGGCAGGCAACGATGCCCTGATGCTCGGCGGTGCCCTCGCGGCGATCGCCGTTGTCGGCATCGTGTGGGTGTCCGTCGCTGTCGGCTCCCAAATGGACGGGGTCAACGAGGGTCTGTCGAAGGACCCCTTTGAAATCATCGGCGGACTGGCGAGGGGCACCGTCACCTGGTCGACGTCCGCGACGGCAATCGCTCTTTCCGCGGTCGGGCTCATCCTCACGGTCGCTCTGTGGTTCCTGTACCTCAAAGCGGCCGGACGCAAGCGACGCGCGAACGTCGATCACGCAGCGCGCTACATGGCGACGGAACGGGACCTGGCGCCGATGCTTGCGAAGGAGGCGATGAAGAAGTCCAAGCGGCTCGGGGTGGAGGGCTCGCCCGGCGTGCCGGTGGGGCGTCTCGTCTCGACCGGGAAGATGGTCTACGCCTCGTTTGAGGACATGATTACCGTCGTCGCCGGCCCCCGCGTGGGCAAGTCGACCTCGCTCGTCATCCCGGCGATCATCGCCGCCCCGGGTGCCGTGGTCACGACCTCGAACAAGCGCGACGTGCTCGACGCGACCCGCGACGTGCGGAAGAAGGACGGCCCGGTGTGGGTGTTCGATCCGCAGCGTGTGGCCCGTGAGGACGCGACGTGGTGGTGGAACCCGCTGTCGTATGTCACCGACGACACCCGCGCGGCGAAGCTCGCGCAGTATTTCGCGTCCGGCTCCCGGGCGACGGATGCCAAGACGGATGCGTTCTTCGACGGCGCCGGTCAGAACCTCCTTGCTGGGATGCTGCTCGCGGCCGCGGTGGGCCGGCGCCCGATCGCACAGGTGTTCTCGTGGCTGACCGACTCCACCGATGAGGAACCGGTGCGGCTGCTGCGCGAGGGCGGTTACCCGATGATCGGTGACGCGGTACTCGGCATCATCCAGTCCACCGACAAGCTGCGCGGATCGGTCTACTCGACGGGGCAGGAAATGGCCGCGTGCTTGAAGAACACGCAGGTCGCTGACTGGGTGAACCCGCGCGGAGCTGACGACCCGCGCCCGCAGTTCGATGCCGCCGAGTTCGTGCGCGGCCGCGGCACTCTGTACTCGCTGTCCAAGGAGGGCGCCGGCACCGCCGGCCCTCTCGTCACCGCTCTCACCGCCGCCACCCTCGAGGCGGCAACCGACCTCGCAGACACCTCGCCCGGTGGCCGGCTGCGCACCCCGCTGGTGGGCATCCTGGACGAGGCTGCCAACGTGTGCCGGTGGCGGGATCTGCCCGACCTGTACTCGCACTTCGGCTCGCGCGGCATCCCGATCATGTCGGTGTTCCAGTCCTGGTCGCAGGGCGTGGCCGTATTCGGCCGCGAAGGCATGCTCAAGCTGTGGAGCGCGTCGAATGCGTTCCTGTACCTCGGCAGCGTCAAAGAGAACGACTTCCTGCAGAACGTCTCCGAGCTGGTCGGGGACTACGACCGGGAGACGACCTCGGCCAGCTACAACAAGGGCGTTCGGTCGACGTCGACGGCGCTCAAGCGTGAGCGCATCCTGACCGTCGATGAGCTGGGCGCGATGCCCCGCGGCCGCGCGGTCATGCTCTCCACCGGCGCCAGGGCGGCGCTGCTGCGCACCGTCCCCTGGTACGAGGGCACGAAGGATCAGGTGGCGGCGATCGAAGCGTCTATCGCCGCGCACGACCCCGCGATCGCCCCCGCGGCGTCGGCGCCGGTGTCGCCTGTCGACCTCGCGCCTGCACCGGCACCGGTCGCGGCAGCGGCGCCGGCGGCGCCGCCGATCGACCTAGCCTCCTCAATGCAGGCCCTGATGGAACGCAAGGACGCGAAGGACCGCTCTGATGGATGACGTCGACCCGCTCGACTCTGACGAGTTCGACGCCGCGACGCCGGCACAGGGGGGCTCTCCGGCAACGGGGAGCCCCTTTGGGATCGCGGACGGCATGGGGTCGGCGGTAGAGAACGCCCTGGGTGCCCTGGACGTCGACGCGCTGGTAGCCGACGCCGCGACGGCCGTCGTCACGAAGCTCGTGAACAACCTGGCGAAGGAAGCGCTCAGCGCCGCCCTGCCACCCGCACGCCTCGAACAGCTCCAAGAACGCACTGCCACCGCTGTTGAGCGCGCAGTCAAGCCCTCGCCTCCGAGCGAGGACGCGACGACGGCGGACGAGACGGTCTACGGCTCGGTAGACGAGTGGTTGCGCAAATACTGGCGGTTCACCTACCGGCGGCGCGTGTCGGCCAAGGGCAGCGGGACGGGACGGTGGAAAGCCGAATGGTGGAACACCGACGAGGCCGTGCAGCGTCTTGAAACGCTGTGGCGCGGGTGGGAGGCAGCCCGCCTCGATCCGGGCCTGGGCACAAGCGCCTGGTGGATCAACCACGCCGCCCCGCACATGACGGCGCTGCTCGCCGTCGACGGCCCGTTCGCGGACTCGAGGGACGAGAACCAGGTCGGAGAACCCCTACCGTACGAGCGGCCTCCGGAACATCTGTTTCCGCCCGACAAGCAGCCGTAGTTCGTCCTTGACGGGTTTTTACCGGCCAATCAGGTCACGAAACCGTTCTTTCTTGGGAGCGGCCCCGAGCCGTCTGCACGGCGGATGAGCGTGTTCCCCATGCAGCTACCCCTGCGCTCGGCGGGAGCTCGCCTGTGGCGGCGCTGTACCTTATGATTCGCCGATCACATTACTTCCCACATCGCCACCACGACGCGACTAGGGCTTCGGATCGTGCTTCGTGATCAGATTCTGAATGATCTCGTCGACGGAATCCTTCGCAGTTTCTTGTGCTGCCTTGTATGCAGGCGGGAGGCGGTACGTCTTCGTGAGTCGGTAGACGTTACGACGCACTCGTCGCCGCGTGACGAGGTCCATGGACTGCTCCTGAACGCGGGTCGTGATGACTCCGTGTTCGGCGAGTTCGGCGAGGCCTCTCTTACGGCTTGACCGCGAGATGCCGAAGGAGTTCTCAAAAAATTGGGTGGCAATGAAGAACTCGTGCTCGTCAGTTCGGGTGAGAGCCAACGCACATAGATACATAGCCACCCCCGCCCCCGAAAGCTTGGCCACAAGTCCCTCCGTCCAGAACGCTCTGGGTACGGGTATGTACGGCTCGACTCCGTACGGTGCGGTGTAAGGAGTGGGCCCCCCGTCGGTAGTAAACGGAGCTGATTCGTTACGAAGAATGATTTCCGTCCGGGGGCCTTTGCTGTGCAACTGGATTACACCGCGATCATCGAGTTCGTGCAAGCAGTCCCGCACGGCACGTGCGCCCTCGCCATGTGGATCGTCGCGGCCAAGCAACTCCGCCCAATACGCGGCGACCCTACTCGTTGAGTAGGGCTGCCGCGCGTTTACCCAGATGAGCGTCATGAGCAGGGTGATGCGGAGGGCGCCGCCCTTCCCGCCCACGTCCTCGCGGGTCCTAAGCAACTGAGCGAGCGGCGTCGGCGCTTCAGACGTCTCCCGTTCCACAAAAGAACGACGAAGCGGGCATGCATCGCGGCGAACCGTATGAGCGAGCGCGGTGTCCATGTTGAGCCTCCAATTGCCCAAAAGGCCAGGACGGACGCTAGACTGGCCGGAGTACTGATGAGAGCTGATGTGGAGCACCTCTATAGGGGTTCCGTTAGGGCAAGCATAAGGGTTCTAGTAGGGCAATTGCAAGGGTTCAGCAAATCCAGATTTGCACGAAGTGCGCCTTGGGCGCTAGTATCGCACCGGCGGAGTATCCGCGCTCGCGTCCGTGCTTAAGTCAGCTTTCAAACCTGATCTCGATAACGGTATATGTGTGGTCAAGCCTGAGCAACCGAGAGGCCTTAGGTTCACGCGAAGGGCGTAGCAGACCGGTCTCGGGGGGTCCAAACCTCCGGGGCCGGTCTTTCGTTGCTTGTGGGGGAGCGGTGCGCCTGCCTCAGCAGCCTGTCGTGGCCCCAGACTAGGGGTACGACCTGTAGCACGCCTCCGTCGACTGCCCACGCCTCGCTCACACGCGCTGAAACTCAGCGCTGCGAACGGTTCAGGCGACCCACTAGCCACGGGAAGACGACGACGGTACTCAGTAGGAACGCTAGACCCACACCTTCCGCGGCCTGCTGGCCCACGACCGCGAAGGTCGCGAAAGTGGCAGCAACGCCCGCCGCGGCGTAGATGAGTACGCCTCGGAGGCCGCTCATGACAGGTCGCTTATGCATGGGATCGATCTTGCCACGCAGTGCGCACGCCAAGACGTCGGCCCGACGAGGTGCTGGACGGGCGCGCCGTCGGCACGGTCCGCGCCGCCTGACCTGGGTGAGAGCACGCGAGCGGCGAGAGCGATCGATCGCTCAGCTTTCGGGTACGAGTGAATTGACATAACGTCGATTATCAGCATGTCTGCATGCAGTACATCGATCACTGCCGCTTCCGGGATGACGCGGACTTCCGGGCCACACTCCAAAGTGCGTGCGGTGGTTCAGCCTGTATAGAAGCCATCGAACCGCCAGTTCGGTGTGACCGCTTCGCCGTTCCATTCGGTCCAGCCAATGGCGTCATTCCACGGTCCTGCTGATGGCGCATCCGGCGCATCCCAAGTCCATTGGTCAGCAGACCACGGGGACATCCTCGGGTCCGCCCATCGTGCAGCTGCCCCCATGTGATGTCCGGACGGGGTTTGGAATGTCCATGCGAGACGCTCGTCCGTCAGTTCGAGCACGGCGAACCGGCGATTCTGGAGTCCGGCGTGGATGAGCAGCTCATGTGCTTTGCGCTCGAGCGCGAGTTCGGCAGGGGCCCCTCCGCGCGACTGCTCGGCTTCTACCCAGCTGTGCAGCTCAACGCGAAACATGTACATCTCCTCAAGACCGCGGGAGTCGTGGAGCCTGCCGTTGTCATCGACTCCGTTGAGCTTGCTGCGCGCGATGTCACGATCGCGACGCCACTTCTGAGCTCTGGCCTTGGAGCGCTCCTCAAGATGCTCGATCAGGGCTCCGAGCAGAACCAACGTCTTAGTGGAGTTGATGTTGCTGGCGTACGAAAGATCCTGGCCATGCATGACGCCATGCCGAGAGACCGATCCGTATCTCCCGACCTGGTCCACGGGGGCACTGAAGGCTTTCCGAACCGTAGGGAGGTTTCCTTCGACTCCCGCCAAAGTGCTGTCGTCGATGTAGTCGCGTTCAGTCTCAGACAGCTTCGAGCGGAAGAACGTGGATCCCGTCAACTCCCTCGTAAGACCGTCGATTTGCGCGAGCGTCAGAGGAATTGCGGCCGCGTAGCGTCCGTCGTTGTGGCAACTGATCGCCACGTCAATGAGGGTCTGGCGCTGCTGGCAGCGTCGCTGAAAATCCAGGTCGATACCCCGCCCGAACCTACCTAGCGGCATCGCTATCGTGCGCAGCAACACTGGTTGTTCGACGTTCCATACCTCGGCGAGGGCCTCATCGATGCTCCGCGTCGAAGCACCACCTCGTGCGATCCGGAGGATGCGCTGCGTCTGGGCGCGATGCCATTTACCGAAGAATGCCCACCCTAGTGGGGCGAAGCGTTCCGCAGCTTCCGCTGCTTCGCGGTCGAAGTGTGCACCTGTGCGGCTCATAGCACCATCTTCTCGGCCGCAACGCGCCCGCTCGGAACGCCTGCGGTGAGCGGAGGGACTTCACGTTCCGGGGGGTGCGGTGGGGTCACGATCGGTGTCGCGGCTACTTGGTCTCGTTCGGGTGGTGGGTATGGACGTTTTCCAGATAGACGACTTGGTCAATGACGAAAAACCAGATCCGCGCGTCGCCCTGACTTGTCGGCTTGTGCTGCCAACGGGTGTACTCCCTACCCCCGTAGGTGACCGTGCCGTACGCGCCCTTCAGCGGGTAGTTCAACGACCCCTCGACGAGCGGCGTGCGCGTCAGAAAGTCCCAGCTGTCGACGAGTGCGTTGCGCGTCGTTGCCTTTAGGTCCGTCCAGCCTTTCTCCGCCTGCCGGGATGCGAAGAGAATCTCGTACTCGCTCTTTTTGGTCGGCCGTTCGACCTTGTCTTTCCTCGCCACGGCCTAGGGGCGCTCGACCGCGACCGGCTCGTCAAGCCACTCCACGGGCGATGCACCCAAGCCGGCAGCCAGGGCGACTGCAGTCTCTCGCCAAGCTGTCATCTCGGCGATCGCTCGGTGCGACTGACCGGTCGCGAACGAGGCCCTTGCTGCGTCCAAAAGATTTTTGGCGCAGACGCGGCGATCTTCCTCGCTCAGTGCAAGCATCCACTCAAAGCGGTCCGACATCCGATCGGTGAGGGTGCCCCTGTCGTCGGTTGCCACAGCAATTAGTTGAGCGGCGATCTGCAGCAATTGATCTCTAGCGCCAGCCTCCCGTTTGGTCATCAGGACCATGTCCTCGCCGTCGCGGCGCGTCACGTCAACCGGATTCTCCTCAGCGGCCGCGAAAACGCGGGGCGCATGGCGGCTCAGGTCCGAGGACGGGAACGTCCGAGGAGACGACTGGGGGACGGTGGTGGTAGCCATACCCCGATCATACTTCAGAACATGTTCTGAAGTATCCAAACCCACTGGTTCGTCGCCGTGCTTTTAACATCGGTAGGGCCACGCAGTGGTGATCAACCCCAGTTTGGGTAGAGCTCTCCCCTGGAAGTGGCGTTTTAGCGAATTTCGCGGGCCTGCGACTACTTCCGCTTGGCGCGTGCCAGCTGTCGAGCGCGTTTGTTCACGCGGTCGGACAGCAGGGGCAGCGCCTTGCAGATGAATGCGGTCACGGCTGCGACCGTCGCAGGCACCGAGATGTAGACCTCGAGGCCCATCTCGCCACCTCCTCTTTGGAGTGTCCGACCCAGGGTCGGAGCCCACCCGCCGTTTCGGGCGGGTGGGCATGAAAAAAGCCGGTCCCTTCGCGGGATCCGGCTATCTGCGCCGCAAATGAAGAAACCCGGTCGAGGACCGGGTTTTAGGGCGCAATTTTCTACGTAGGCACAGGCTACGGGATCGACCCTGTCTCGTCAACACTTTCGGAAACGGGAGCGACAAGGCTGGGCAAGCGTCCCCACACGCTCACCCAGCCTTGGTCGTGCTTACTGGTCGATCAGGATCGATGTAGGGGCTGAGACGACGACTGGAATCAACACGAGTCGCGCTAGGCGGCGGTCGTCGCCGCCCGCGAGCACCTGGAAGTCGCTCCGTTCAGTTGCGTCCCTCACGTCGCGAACATGCTGCGTACGTGGGTGATCGGCCAACGCATCTGCGGCCGTCTGAATGATGCGTGTGCCGTCCTTGGGTTCGCGAATGAACAAAATCAGAGCCAAACAGGTGTGTCGCCACAGCGCGTACCGCGACAGAAGCTGTTCGACCCCGTTCTCGAAAGCGGCGCGACCTTTCCAGATTTTGCACTCAGCGACGAAGGCGTCTCGATCTTTCCAACGAAGCAACACGTCAGCTTTGCCGCGACCAATGAAGGTTTCGCCCGTGACCTGACCCTGGAAATTCGCATTTAGAACGAAGAGTAGGGTGTCACGCATGGCCTCCTCGTCGTGGTCGAGCATGCTGTTCGCTGTACCGGGCAAACGTTCCAATGCCCGCGAGAAGGCCGTGATTGTCTCGATGATCATTTCAGCCATCGAGTCGGCCAATACCCAGTCCTCAGCTGGTTGCTGTGATGGTCCAGGAGCGAGCGATCGCACCGAAAGTGGCGAGGGTGCCAATGGAAGGTGCACCCGGTCGGAACCACGCGGCCCGACCGGCACATCGAGACGATGCAGTGAGCCACGCATCAACCTTGTCAAACGCGACCTCGGCTCCAAAGCAGCGCGAAGTGCAGAACCCATTTCGTCGCGTCGCTTTGCTATCGCGAGATTCGACTTCCGTACGCCATCCAGCATGGCGGCGTCGACCTCTCCGAGGGCAGCCCCGAGGGTCTGATCCCAATCTGTCTCAGAATCAGAGAGTTGGTCGATGTCCGGTGTGATGACGAGTTCCGCGAAGCCAGAACCGCCGGAATGCTGCCCACCCAGCCCCGTAACGCGAAAGAAGGTGTCGAGATCGCCCGCTAGAGGATAGCGAAGGAGAAACTGCTCACCTTGCTGCACCACATGACGATTGCCAGGATCAAGGGTGATGAACTTCGCCGCATGCGCGTCCATCAGTGACGCGACCACCTCATCCAGCGAAAACGTCGCTAAAGAGTCATCAGGCACTGACTCGGCCAGCATCCCCACGCGCGTTCCCATGGGGTTCTTGTATGCCTCCGAACCCATGGTCATGACGGGAGCTTATCCGTCACGATGTGGCGGCGAACCGGCCTCACGCTAGACTGACACCGGTCCGCGGTTCTGACAGGCGGAACCGAGGAGGCAGATCAAACCACGGCCAACGCGGCTGACCACCATGTTCACCATCGCCGTGAGCTGGGAGACATGAGACGCATCGCAGAGCTCTCAGCACCTGTCTCCCAGCGCTCCTCGATGGTTTGAGACCCGTCATCAGCAAAGACTGAAAGAGCCACGGCACGGGCGTCTGCGTCAGATTCGAAGGTCATCGAGACGGAGATGGTGTCCCCCTCCTCGACGGCAGCCACGATATGGCGATGAGTCACATGTGGGTCAGGTTGTGCGGTCGGATTCGACACTGACATGGTTCGAGGGAAAGGGTAGGGACGGTCGGCGCGATACCCAAAAGGTGCTGACACGGCCACCCGTTCTAAACGCGACCCTAGGTTCACCAGACGCACAAGAGCTTGTTCACCAGCGATCGTTGCCTCGACACTGAATCTTGGGTGCGGTTCGGCTTGCGGGCGTTCAGTGAGCGCCTGCACAAGGCCCTCCTTCGCCGTTGCGCGTACGACGTTGAGACGAGGCTCCATTGCTTCGTCGTATCGAAGTAGCGCCATGTTGAGTTCGTAACGCCATCCCTCGTCCCTCATATCAACGCGGGGCCAGCTGGGATCTAACACGGTCATGCACCGCGCGAGGTCCCGGTTGAGCCATTCTCTGATGACCCTATTGACGTGGGAATCAGCGAAGGCATACCCGACGACGACAAGCCGATCGCATTTCTCGAGCCGTCCGGCGAACCCCCCGAGGAGGGCGAGGGTGGGCCCGTCGGAGCCCAGCTTGTCACGGTCGCCGATCACGATCGCCGGGGCAAAATTTCGTGTCAAGTCTGCGTTCTGGACGATGCTGGGCTGTCTCAAAGTACGACCGCTCAGTTCGGGTTGTGACCACTCCCAATCGAGAGATCCATGAATCTTGTACAGCCGCAGGGGCGGATCATCGCTTGAAGCGTGTGGGACACCTAACGACCACTCCGCGGTGGCGTCTACAGCTACGCCCGCGCGCTCCGCGGCGGCCTCGAGCGTGAGGTCATAGTTCAAGGTGGCGACATCCAAACCACCGACTTGATCCATCGCCAGCCGGATCAGGGGACTCAAGTAGTCCACGTCACCATGATCGAGCAGGATACGGCGCATGTTGGTCAGGAGGGCTCTCTCGAGATCGGCATACAGCGACGCGTTGTCGTTCTCTCTGGTCGATCCCACGATGGCGCGCACTGCACTGGCGGCTCCTTCGCCGTCCGGGAATGACTGTCCCAATTCCTTGCCAATAGCTTCGATTAGCTGGCGCCCCGGCGTGCTGCCCCGCCAGTCGGCGTCGGATCGGAACGCGGACACTCCAGGTCGCCATCCAGCGACGAAGGGCGCAGCTTCGTGCGCGTCACGGTCACGCAATAATCGGATCGCGCTGATCATCGTTTCGACGTTGACGGCCGCGAGCGGATCCCCGCCTCTTTCAGCCCGATGGTTGACCATTGCGCCGTAGATGAAGCGAACCAATTTCAGCATCGGCGAGCTGTCTCGCTGGGTGGACGCAATCCCCTCGAGCAGTTTTACCGCCAGTTCGTTCGTGAGAGGCAACCCGGCGTCTCGAGAGGCCCCGGCGCCGAGAAGCACTGCCAAGCGCTCTGATCGAGCTTTCAAGGATTCCTCCGTCACGCGAGGTGTCAACTCTTTTTCGCTGACCCTAACGGCTTCGTTCGGTTTGTCCGCCAGAGCGCGTTCGGCCGCGGCCGCGGTTCGTCTCGGGGACGTTCACCCGGCCAGCATGTGCTGACGCCTCACCGGCCGGTCGCCCTTGTGCGATGTCGGCGCGCATGCGCACATCGATGGTTTCTTGGAGGATGCCGTGCGATGCCAGCTCGTTGGCCGTTGCTTCGCGGCGTGCGGCACTGTCGTACTGCAACTGCCCCTCGCTGCGCTCCGCACTCGCACGGCCCTGATCGGCGCCTACAGACACCGCCGGGGCGCTCTCCCGGCCCTGGTCGACGTCGCGGTGCAGCTGCGCTTGCGAGCGGGCGTCGGAGGCCAGCTCCATCAGCTGCGCGGGGCTCTGTTCGGGCGTGCCGCCCTGGGTGGCGAGATGTTCGTACTCACGCGCTTGCAGCTCGAGGCGGCCAGCTTCATCGACACGGGACGAATCGGCCGAGCGGTCGCCGTTTTCACCGGCACCAGCGCCCGCGTGCGACGCGAGCTGCGCGGCCGCGGCGCGCGCGTCGAGGCGGTCGGCTTCCTGCACCGCCAAGGTCGCCTGAGCGAACTCGGTAGCCGCGGTGGTGCGCTCACCGCGGGCAGCCTGGTCACGGTCCAACTCGACCTGGGCGAGCGCTGCGCGGACTGCCCCGGGATCTGCGGCGAGGTTGGCAATGTCGACGCCGTAGCGCTCTTTCACCTCGCGGGCGATGGTGTCGGCCGCGGCCTGGGCGCGCGAATCGAAGTCTTTCCACTGCTGCGCTGTCTCGTGCATGCCAGCGATCTGCGCGGTGTCGGCACGATCCCACCACTCGGGCCGCTCCACAACCATCAGGCGGGCGCCGGCGACGTCGCGTTCCCCCTCGAAACGGGCTTGCAGCTGACGCTGCTCCTGCTCGCTCTGACGCTGCGCGTTGCGGGCAAGTTCCTCCCTGGCGCGGGCGATCTTGTCGGCGAGCTGCGCGGCGACGGCGAGCCCGACACGCAGCGCCTGGTCTACCTCGTCCTCGACGCTGGCTTCCTCACTCATGGTGCCCCCTCTATCTCTCGGTTCCGTCACGGTCGCCCGCGCCGGTGGCTCGTGGTGCCGGCTGCGCGAGTTCGGGCTGCGCGGCCGGGATGAGCTTGGCCGGCAGCGGCCCGCCACGACCCGCTGCGATGTCCGCGCGCTGCTTCACCGCGCGCTCTTCCGGCGTGAGCGCGGCGACGCCGTTGTCCGCGATCTGCTCGGCGTATCCGTCACGCACGGTGCGGAGGTTGTTCTTCACCGTGGCGGCGAGCTCGCTCGCTCGACGGGCATCCCCGGACGCCTGCACGGCCCGGAAAATCGACACGGTGGTCTGCGACAGCTGACGCAGCAACAGCGCTTCGGCGGCGGCGTTCTTGCCCTTGCTCGCCTGCGCCAGGATCAACGCCGTGGTGTTGACCATCGACGGCATCGCGACCGGTCGACGCCGGCTCTGCGACGGTCGCAGCTGCGCCGACCGGGCGAGGGTTCGTGACGTACGTGCCAGTGGCCCGGGGACCGGCTCCAACCGTCGCGACCATGCCGCGTACGCGCCCGACGTCTCGCGGGCGACGTGCGCCCAGGCGGCGTGGTCGTCGGGGTCGAGCGTTGCGATGTACTCGTGCAGCCGGGTCATGTCCTCGGCGTACATCTTGAAGAACTCGGGGTTCATTTCGGACTCTTCACGGCCCGGACGCACGGGCACGTACCGGTCGGGGTTCTTGCGCGTCGCGCGCCATTCCTCGACCGCAGCGGTGGCGTTCTCCGGGGTGTCCGGCCAGCCCTTGCGAAGCTCCGGCAACGTGAGGTCACGGGCAAGGCGAAGACCGCTGTGCCACACCGGCTGTGCGCCCTTCTCCGGGCGCAGCGCGACGGAGTAACCCGTCACGACGTCGTTGCGACCGGTCTCGAAACGCGGGCGGATGAGAACACCTTCGCGGCGCATCCGGCGCACGAACTCGCCCTCGTCCATCGACGCCGACGCCGCGGCCCGCACCGTGCGCTCGAGGCGAGTGGAGTCGACCTCGGCGGCACCGCGGCGCTGCGCCGATTCGCGCGCGGCGCGGCTCTCCTGCCGCTGCGGCATGTCCTGTTCCCGCTCGGCGCGCAGCGGCCGCAACTTGAACTCGTTTTCCAGCTCCCGGACGACCTTCATGGCGCGATGGAAGTCGTTGTGCGTGGAGGCCTTCGTGCCGTCCTCACGCACGAGCGAAACCGCGATGTGCACGTGGTCGTTGCCGTGCTCGGAGAGCCCGTGACGAACGGCCACCCACCGGCACGCGGCCTTGCCACTAACCTCCGTGAAACCCATGCGGTCCACGAACTCCTGGGCGATCTGTCCCCACGTCTCATCCGACAGCTGACCCTCATCGGCAGCGATCGAGAGGGAGCAGTGCCACACGCTCGCGTCGACGCGCTCTTTCAACGTCTCGCCCGTGTCCGGGTCGACCCGCGTCACCAGGCGAGTCACGTCGACTCCGAACTCACGCCGCGGCGCATCCAGACTCGCCGCAATCTCCAACGCCGCGGCCTTGTCGAGCGAGTCGTAGCCGTACATCGTCATGACGGCAGAGTCGCCGGCCACAAGATGCTGTTCGGTGTGCTCGTTCGACTTACCCGGACCCACGAGGTAGGTCATCAGGCCGCTCATCCGCGCGCCGCGGGTCACCTTCGCGATCATGTGCGGTTCACCGCCGCCAACGCTTTCTCAATCTCGCGGGCGAGGGCACGGTACTGCACCAGCACGCCCTCCGCCTCCGCGACGAACCGGCGTTCCGTGTTCGCGAACCGGGCGATCTGGTTGACGTTGTTCGCCACGCTCGACATCTCTCGCTGCAACTTGAACAGCATCGCCACGGCGGCCTTCCGGTCCGAAGCCGTCACGACATTCGAGTCCATTGCGGACTCAAACAACAGCCGCGGCACCTTGACGTCGCGCACCGCTGCTCGAGCACGCAGCTGCGCGTCCTCTTCTGGGGTCACGGCCACGGTGTACCGCTTATCGCGACGCCCGCCGCTCGCGTTCGCTCGGCGCTTGCGGCCGAACAGCTGACGCTTCTCGTTCGACTCCGACACGAGAACCACCATCCCTTCCAGCCCAGCGCAGCGAACCCGCCCCCACAGGCGGGGACCATACGGCCAAGTATGCCCGGGCCGGCCGCGCAGCGGAAGGACCGAAAGCGACTTATGGCACATAAGTCTATTGCTTGCTCCCCTTTCGGGGTCTGTAGCACCGCCTGCGGCCGGGTGCGGAGCTGGACGCGGCCCGCGTTCCGTGGATGACGCCCGAAGGCGCGGCGCTGCTCTCAGCCTAGGCATGACTAGCGGCCGTGTGATCGCCCGGCTAATCTGGCGTCATGACTGACGCGAACCGAAACCCTGACGACGCGGCCGCGGCCGCGCGGCGCCTCCTGGAATCGACTGTGGATCGGCGTGTGGAGGCCGTGCGCTCGATCGTGAGCGCAGCGAACGACACCGACGCCGCGCGCGCCGCCCTCAGCGACGCACAGAGCCGACACGCGAAGGCGTGGGGCGATGCCCTCGCGTCCGGGTGGTCGGAGAAGGAACTGCGCGCCACCGGCGCCCCGCGTCCCAATGCGGCGCGCGTGAAGCCGCCGCGTCCGCGTCGTTCCTCGAGCACCGCAGACGCACCGACTGAGTCGGCCGACGTGTACGCGTGACGACAGGCGCGAACGCGCAGAGTCTCGCCCTCGCGATGTTCGAGGACGACTAATCTGATCGTCAGCGACGACCCCTCGTCGCCCCCGGAAACCCCCGCTCGAGCACCTGTGCTCGCGGGGGCTTTTCCGCGCTCGGGCCGGGTGCGCCGGCTGCGGTCCGGCCGCCCATCCGACGCTTCACTTTGGCCTCCATCGAGCACCCGTCAAGAGCGCTGCGCGTCCCTACGGGATGCCCCTCCGGGGCACTCCTGACGGGTGCCCGCCTCCGGCGTCGCGCCGCTTATCGGATGGATGGCCTCAGAGCATGCTCGAGCCGATAGTCGGACATACTGTGTCCGTGATTACAAGGGAACGTCGCGCTGCTCTCAGCCGCGTTGGCGGGCGCGAGTTGTGAATGCCGCCCCGTGAGTGATCCCGTCCAAAGCCCGGTGACAGCGCGCACCCGCCGGGGGCGTAAGCGGAAGCTTGGACGCATCGGAAGGTTCCTGCGGTTTCCGTGGAGCCTTGTCCTCCTCATCGTGGCGATCGCGGCGTTCTTGGTATTCATGCCGGTCTCCATCTTCGGAGCTCTGGCTGCCGCCGGTGGGGACTGGAATACTCCCGGGGCGAGCGGAAGATTCTGGACGTACGCAACCATCTCCCAACAGGCTTTGGTGGGTTTCACGCACTCATTGATCCTCATCGTCTGTGAGGTCGGCCTGATACGGATGCTGCCTGCCCAAGTGCGCCTGTGGCGCGCACGCATGAGTGCACGCGGCCAAGACATCGTTGGGTGAAGCTCGGGACGAGCTTTAGCCACGGGAGCGCAGCTGCGCGGTCCGCTCGGCAAGCTCCTGGCGGGCGTCGGCGGCGGCGCGCTTGCGGGCCGCCTCGCGCTCCCGGGCCGTCCGTTCGTACTCGCGCTGATCGGCCTTCATCTGGGCGATGACGCGATCCACCTCGTCGTGGTCGATGCTCGCCAGGCGAGCAGCTTCCGCGGCACGCTCGGCGGCGCGACGCTCCTGGTCGGCGGCGCGCTGCGCCGCCGCATCGCGGCGAGCCTGGTCCAGCTGCGAGTGCTCGGTGACGACGTGCCGGATCACCCAGCCATAGAAGCCCAGAGCGCCCCGGCTGGTAAATGTTTCGGGCACCCGACGACCGTCCCGGGTGAGCCAGGCGTTCATGGCGAACATCAGTCCCTCGACGCTCCATTCCGACACGTCGATGCCGCTGCGCTCGAGCATCCCGACGACGTGCCCGACGTGCTTACCGCGGGCGAGCCACGGGATGCGCTGCGCCAGCCCAGCGGCGAAGCGTTGAAGTTCGATGGGCCTCGGGGACGTCGGTCGAACGATCGAGCCGCTGCGCGTGATACTCCGTCGTCCTGGCTGCCGCGAAGCGGCTTTCGAGCGCGGTTTACCGCGCGTTGGTGAGTTCTTTTGAACGGGAGCTGTAGGTGGAGCCGAGCGCCTACGGGGTAGGTGGACATTCTCCACAGAACGCTCGATGTCGCCGGCACCTGAGATACGCGGGGGCACCGGCGCCGGCGTCTCGCGGAGGGGGCGCTGAGCAGCGCTGCGAAGCATCACGAGCGCCCTCGTGGAAGCCATGCGCAGCTGACGGCCACCGTGCTTGAGCTGCGCGGCGATGCGCTCGCTCCCGTACAGGTAGCGGCCCTCGATGACGACCGCCGAGAGGCCGAGCAGCAGCAGGATCTCTCGCGCCCGCTGCACGGTCCGCTTGCACATCCCGAGACGGTCAGCGACGGTCTGATGCGCCGTCGTGACACCGCGCCCGGTGCCGAGGTCGGCCGAGCGCATGTCCTCCTGTGCAACGCGCAGCAGCGTGTGGGGCGCGACCTTCACGGCCGCGCGCACGCGCTCCCCCTCGGGCGTTGCCAGGGCATCCATCACCGCGTCGAACCATGCGCCGGCCGACGACCAGCACGGCAGCGGCGCGTAGGCGCCGGGTGCCGGCTCCGGGCTCCAAGAACCCGACCGGGATTTGTTCGGCCGCGACGCGGCCACCTGTGACGTCTCGGGTGCAAGCTCGACAGACTTCTCCCCCGAAAAAAGGGAGCGTCGGGAGTACACGGAGACGAACTCCGCTGTTACGATGTGGTCATTCCTTCCGGGTAGGTTCCGGTGGGTACGCCAAAGGCCCGGCTGGTAACCGGTCTTGGGTGGGACTGCTTCACATCTCGGAAGTCGCCAAACTGTGTGAGATGAGAAGCCAATGCTTCTAGGCCCGTCGCGAGAGCGGCGGGCCTAATGCGTTAAGTGCTGGTGATGGGCGACCCCTCCTCGGCGGCGGGCATGGCAAGCTCGTCGTCGCGCGGAAGAGGCTCCCACCACGCGGGGATACCCTGATCCGTGAGCTCCAAGTGCTCCACCATCTGCTCAATCAGCACAGACGTCGCCACTCCCATGTTGTCCGCGATCGCTCGCAGCTTGTCTCGGACGGGTCGCTCGACTTCGTAGCCAAGAGCTACGGGGTCGTTCCGTGAGCCCCAGGGACGTCGACGCGGTGCCATGCGCCCATCATGGCCTAGACCTAGTGTGAATCAGCGTTCTACGCAGCGTGTCGCAGAAGTGTTTCTAGGCACGCCTAGCGCAGTCGGTGGCGACGGCTCTGTCGGAACTCAGATGCGCCGTGGCCTCTCAATGATCCGCCCGGTAACTTGCGTATGTGGGCTGGTCCTTCTTCGTACGGTTCTCGACTATCGGGTCTGGCTGGGACGTCGACGACCATCAATTGACGCTGGCGTCGCGGGGTTCAGAAACGTTGTGGATCGACACGGACGGCCCGCTCCGCACCGCCTCCCACCTCGTCCTGCGCGGCACCGAGTACAACACGGAGGACGAGGCTGAGGACGCCGGGCGTCACGCTCTCGCCGCGCTCAGACTCAGCCTCGTGCAGACCGGCACACCGGCGGATTTCCTCGAGCGTAAATTGATGAGCCAGCTTTCGGACGACGCGCTTGCCCTTGCTGGGAGTGCAGGCAACGCCGCACAAGAAGCGGAAGATCCCGGCGCACCGCGCATCGTGGTTGTCAACCAACGTGCAGGGGTCGTTCCGCATCCGTCGAACGAGCGTTATCTCAGCTTTCGTTCGTCCGCCACAGGTGTCGCTATCAAACCAGCCGCGCCGTTCGTTGACGGGTACCAAACGGCGATCCGAATCGCTCAAGCGGACGAAGCTGCCGATCTTGCTTTTGATCTGTGGAGCGCTGCCAACCTCATGCCCTCCATAGACTCGCGGTTCCTCACACTCGTCAACGCTGTCGAAGCTCTTACCGAGCAACAGCCGGTCAATGGTGAAGAACTGGAAGCTGTCGACCGACTGCGGTCCGCGGTGAAAGACATGGGACTGGACCCGAGCCTCCGAGACCTTCTCTTGGGCAGGCTCGGGGATTTCAAACGGGAGAGCGTCGGGCGCGCGGCGAGACGGCTACTTGCCCAGAATGTGCCAGACAAGATGTACGACGGTATGAGAGCGGGCAAATTCTTCTCTGGCATCTACGAGATGAGGAGCAAGCTCACCCACGGTGCCGAGGCCCCATCTCACCATGACGTCGCGGCGGTCACTCCCGAGCTGTTCAACCTCGTACGCGACCTCATCGAGCGCCGGCTGAGCACCTTGCCTCTCGACAAGGGGTAGCCCGGAATTATTGCTGACGGTGGGCGAGGCGGATTGATTCGCTGTAAGCGCGTGAGGCCGTCGACCTGTCGACGCCAAGGACCTGGCCGATGTGGGCAAAACTCGCCCCGTCGTCGCGCATTCGGCGCAGCTCGGACAGCTGCGCCGCGTTCAACTTCGAGGGCCGACCGATTGCCTTCCCCTGTGCTCGAGCGTGATCCATCCCGCGCTGGGTGTTCTCACGGATGGTGTCTACGCGCAGCTCTGCGAACACGGCCACGATGCCGAACAGGGCCCGACCCATCGGCGTGGTCGTGTCGATCTGCGGTTCCGTGAGACTGCGAATGTCGATGCCGCGTTCGCGCAGGTCGTTGAGGGTGTCGAGGATGATCCGTTCGCTGCCGCCGAGACGATCGAGGCGACGCACCAAGAGCGTGTCCCCCTCGCGCAGATAGTCGAGGCAGGCGACCCACTGCGGGCGCGCAGTGATCCGACTGGACTCGCCGTGATCCACGAACACTCGCGCGGCGCCGGCCGCGCGCAGCTCGGCCTCCTGCGCAGCGGGGTTCTGCTCACGGCGGGAGACGCGGGCGTACCCGACGACGTTCGTCACCGCGCATCCCGAGAGGGCCGGCGGCCGCGCGCTCGGAGCGCGACGGCGAGAGGCACGATCCCGACGAAGAGCATGAGGGCGATGATGACGACTCCGCCCCATCCGGGCAGACCGCCGGCGATCACACTCTGTCCCGAGAAGATCAGCGCCACGGCTCCCGAGAAGAACGTGACGACAGGCAAGCCGTAGGGAACGCGCCCGGGCGATGGTGCACTGCCGGAGCGCGCCAACCACCGGAGGACGAATGCGCCGCCCACGCAGAGGTAGACGACGCCGACCGCCACCGTCGCAACGCCGATCCACTGATCGGTGCTCATGCAAACTCCCCTCGAGCGGCGATGGTTCGCCTGCGCCCGAATGACTCGTGCATAAGGGTCAGATTGAGTTTCGCACGGATTTGGGTTTCGCACGGGGGTTTTGCACACCGCCAATCCGCGAAATTCCGCCACCTGGTCGACAGGCCTTCCGGTGGTGCAAAACCGATCGGTTTTGCACGCCCGGTGTTCATCGGTGAAAACCGATATGATCGGCGGGTGACGATGACACAAGATCTTGCAGCTGCCGTCTCCCTGTTCCACTCTCTTGCCGATCACAGTCGCCTGTCGATACTGCGTCGGCTGTCAGCCGGTGAAGCTCGGGTGAGGGACCTGACCGATGAGCTCGGCTTGGCGCAATCGACCGTGTCGGAGCACGTTGGATGCCTCCGCGAATGCGGGCTTGTCGTTGCCCGCAGTGAGGGCCGGCAGAACTTTTACTCTGTCTCCACTCCTGAGGTGATCGATGTTCTCGAAGCGGCCGAGCGCCTCCTCGCCGCGACGGGTTTCAAGGTCGATCTGTGCAAGACGTACGGGAGCGACGCCCGATGATCGGAACCATCGTGGCTGCCATCGGCCTGTTCGCGGCGACGAACATTGACGACATCGTCGTCCTCACCGTTCTGTTTCTCGCGTCCGCACGCGGAGCCCTCCCGGGATGGAAGGTCGTGGCCGGGCAGTACCTCGGCTTCATCGCCCTGGTCGCAATCAGCAGCCTCGCCGCCGCGGGCCTGACCATCGTCCCGGACGAATGGGTCGGGCTGCTGGGCCTGGTCCCACTTGCGATCGGTGTGTACGGGCTGATTCGTACGCTCCGACGTCGCGGCGACGATGACGACGACGACGAAAGCTCCATCAGCGCCGGGGGCCTGCTCGGAGTTGCCGGCATCACCATCGCAAACGGCGCCGACAACATCTCGCTGTACACCCCTGTGTTCCGCACCAACCCGGTTCCGGACACCATCGTCACCATCATCGTGTTCTTGGTCCTGGTCGCCGTGTGGTGCCTTGTCGCCCGCTTCGTCGGTACCAGCAAAGCCGTCACAGAGGCCCTCGAGAAGATCGAGCACTGGCTCGTGCCGGCCGTGTTCATCGGGCTGGGCCTGTACATCCTGATCGAGTCCGGCGTGATCGTTCGCCTCATCGAAGTCCTGTCGTGAGCAGATTCACACGCCTCCTCGCTGCCGCTGCTGCCGTAGTTGCCGCCTTCACGGTCGACCAACTCACCAAAGCGTGGGCCCTGTCCTACCTCGACGGAGGCCGTGATATCGACCTTGGGCTGGGCGTATCCCTGCGCCTCGTGTTCAACCCTGGGGTCGCATTCGGTCTCGGCGGCGATGTAGGAGCGCCGCTTGTCGTCGGCGTTATGGTCCTTGTCGCCGCGCTGCTCACGTGGATCGTCATCCGAGTGCTGCGGAGGCAGAGCATGGGCGCTACTGCGCTGCTGGCTGCCGCCGCCGGCGGCGCGATCGGCAACCTGTGGGACCGCACCACACGCGCTGAAACCGGACCGCTCAGCGGAGAGGTCGTCGACTTCATCGCTGTCGACTGGTTCGCCATCTTCAACGTGGCTGACATCTTCACAACCCTCGGCCTGCTCGGGTGGGCAGCCTTGTATCTGCTCCGTCGGGACCACGCTCCCATCAGCGGGAGCACCGGTGACGGTTCCCAGCACCGCGGCTGATCTGGGAACGAGGAGGGCCCGCACGGGTATTCGTGCGGGCCCTTTGCGGGTGGCGGAGGGCGTTGCCCGCCGCGTTGCGTGTTACTGCTGGTAGGGGATGAGGCTCAGGCCGCTGTCATCGACGACGAGGATGTCGCCGTTGTTGGTGATGGTGACGGCTTGGGCGGTGCCGTGGATCGTTCCGACTTCGAACCAGTTCTGTGCTCCGGCGGTTGTGGCCCAGATCCGTCCCTGGGTGCCGATACCGACCACGCGGTTGTGGTCCGGGGAGGCGCTGAGCCCGGCAAGAAGGGGAGCATCCGGCCACGCCTGGAATGTGGCAGCCCGATCGGTGCTGACCAGCAGACCGTCCGCGGTGGAGGCCATCACTCGCCCCGCTGCGTCAACGGCAAGCGACATGGCGTAGACGGGTGCCCCGGTGGGCTGCCAGGAGAAACCGCCGTCTGTGCTGGTGAGCATTTCATTGGCGTCGGTGGCGACGCCGTAGAGCGTTCCGCGGGGGTCCGCGGCGAGGGCGTGAAAGTCTTTCTCGCCTGTGAATGCGGTGGGTTGCCAGCTCTGCCCGTTGTCGGAGCTTCGGATGATGCCCAGGTTGGGGGCTCCCAGCTCGGGCGGGGTGGTCCGACCGGGGTGGCCGGATGCCACGAGTGTGTCGTCGAGGACGGTCAGGCCCATCGCATCGAAGTCCGTCTTCGCCAGGCGGGCGCCCAGCTCACCGTCACGGGTGACGGTGAAGATGCCCTCGTGGGTTCCGATAAGGAATCCATCGGTGGCGGGGTCATCAACGATGCCGTGCACGTGCGTGAGCGGCTGCTCGGGGTGGTCGTCACCGGTGAGGGACGGTGAACTGGCGCAGCCTGCGAGAGCAAGCGCGACCATGGGGACGAGGGTGGCCAAGGACAGGGCGCGGGTGCGGGAGCCCGGCGCGGTGAGGTTGGTGTGGTGGTGCTGCATGGGGGTGCGTTTCGTCTGATCGGGTGGTGGGGCGCGGTGGTTTTCGCGCCCCACCACGGGTGATCAGAGAGTGGCCAGAAGCTCCTCCATGGTGGCGATCTCGGACGTTTGCGATTCGACGATCTGGTTGGCCAGGGCGACGGCGTCACTGTTTTGGCCGTTGCCGGTTTCTTCTTGCGCCATCTCGATCGCACCGCGGTGGTGCTCGATCATTTGCTGGAGGAACAGGCGGGCAGCGTCCGTACCGGTGGCCTGCTCGAGCGACTGCATGTCTTCTTCGCTCATCATGCCGCCGCCGTGGTCCATGCTGCCGGTGTCGGGGGCGCTGGCGCCCCAGTCCTCCAACCAGCCTTCCATCTGCGCGATTTCAGGTTCCTGGGCGGCCTTGATCTGCTCCGCCAGCGCGGTCACCCGCTCGTCGATGCCGTCTTTGGCCAGGAGGGTGTCGGACATCTCGATCGCTTGCGTGTGGTGCTCGATCATCATGGTGGCGAACATGACGTCCGCTTCGTTGGCGTCAGCAGATTGCGCGGGGGTAGCGCTGCTGCTGCTTCCGTGGTCCATTCCGGGCATGCTGCCGCCGGAGGTGGTTCCGCCGGAGCATCCGGCGAGGACGAGAAGGCTGGTGAGGGTGAGCGCGGCGGTCGCCGCGGCGCGGGTGTTCATGGTGGTGTTCTCCATTAGTCAGTGATGAGGCGCGACGGTTGTCGAGCCGGAAGGTGCGTTGCCCGCATGGAGGCGGGCGGACGCGTCATCACGTGCGACTGATGCAGAGAACGGTAAGTGAGGGCGGCGGAACCGGGTGGGCCGATGCGGGCGATCGGGGGTGGATCATGGCGAGTACGTCGTCTCGCAGGGTGATCCGCCAGCCGATGCGCAGCCGCGCGAACAGGATCACGCTGACAAGCAGCGCGAGAACGCAGACCATCCAGGTCATCGCGTGATCGTCGCCGCAGTCGGTGCAGCCTGCATGATCCGTGGCGGCGGTGGTGGTGTTCACCGCTGCGGTATCGGGAGAGGCGTCGTGGTGGGCGCTGGGTGGTGCCGGCTCGGCGCTGACGGCCACCGTGCCGCTGTGGCCGGCGGTGGTGGCGTGGGTGTTGAGGGAGTGCATGGCCAGGAGCCCCGCGATGACGGCGCCGACGACAGCCAGCATCATCAGGAGGGTGCGGGTGACCGCGCGCTGGCCACGCAACTGGTGTGCAAGGGCAATCAGCGACATTCTCACCTCCTGATGGATTTCTAGGCTATCTTTTCCCGGCAGTGACGGCGGGCTCTGGACCCGTCGGGGTGGGTCGTTGGTGTGCCGCGGTTACAACGCCGCGAGAAGGTCGGTGCACGCCTGCTCACAGCGACGGCACGCCTCTGCGCAGACGCGGCAGTGCTCGTGCATGTCGGCGTGCTGCTCGCATTCCTGCGCGCAGGAGGCACACGCGGTGCGGCACGCCTCCACAACAGCGCGAACCACATCGGCGTCCATCGTCGTCTGTCGAGAAAGCACCGCACCGGTCGCGGCGCATACGTCGGCGCAGTTGGCGTTCTTGGTGATGCACGTCACCAGCTCGGCCACCATGTCCTCCGACAAGCAAGCGTCGGCACACGCGGTGCAGGTCTGCGCGCACTCGATGCACGCCTGGATACAGCGGGCGAGGGCGTCCGCAGCGTCAATGGTTCCGGCCTTGGGGTGCGTGGTGAGCATCTGGTCAACAGCAGTCATGGTCGCTGGTCCTTTCCCGGGGACCGTCCCCGGCGCCTGCCACGATAAAAGCGGGCGCCGAGCGCGATCAGGGGGTTGCGGGCGCGGGGAAACTACTTCGCGGCGACGGCTTGCGGGCTGAGGTCGAGCCGGCGAAGAAGTTGCGCGTTGAGTGCGACGACGATCGTGGACAGCGACATCAGGATCGCTCCGACGGACATGGGGAGGACGAACCCGATAGGGGCGAGCACTCCGGCGGCGAGGGGGACGGAGATGAGGTTGTATCCGGCGGCCCACCACAGGTTCTGCTTCATCTTCCGATAGCTGGCCCGCGACAGGTCGATCACGGACAGCACGGAGCGGGGGTCGTCGCTGGCGAGGATGACCCCGGCGGACGCGATGGCGACATCGGTGCCCGCGCCGATGGCGATACCGACATCGGCTTGCGCGAGGGCGGGTGCGTCGTTCACCCCGTCACCAACCATGGCGACCTTGCGGGATTCGTTCTGAAGCTGCTTGACCTTGGATGCTTTGTCTTCGGGGCGGACCCCGGCGAAGTAGCGGTCGATGCCGAGGTCGGCGGCGACGGATGCGGCAACCGCTTCGGCGTCTCCGGTGATCATGACCACCTGCACGCCCCGCTGGTGCAGCGCGTCGACCGCGGCGCGCGATTCAGGGCGGATCTCGTCCGCCAGGCGCAGCGCTCCTGCCACCTGCCCGTCGATGAGGACGTGGAGGATGATCGCACCCTCGTCGCGCCACTCGTTCGCGATCGACCGCTCAGCGGCCTTCTCCTGCTCGAGCATGTAGGGGCCGCCGACCTGGACGGTGCGCCCGGTGACCTGCGCGCGGACACCGACGGCCGGTGACGATTCAAAGTCGTTGGAGGAGGGGACGGTGAGCTGCTTCTCTTTCGCGGCGTTCACGATCGCCCGAGCAAGGGGGTGTTCAGAGTCCGCCTCGGCGGCGGCGGCCACGGCCAGCAGTTCGTCTGCATCGACCCCTTCGGCAGGGTCGATCGCGGTGACGGCCGGCGTTCCCTTGGTGAGTGTGCCGGTCTTGTCGAACAGCACCGTGTCGACGGTGCGCATGCTTTCCAGCGCGAGACGGTCCTTGATCAGAACACCGCCGCGCGCGGCACGCTCCGTGGCGATCGACACGACGAGCGGGATCGCCAGTCCCAAGGCGTGCGGGCAGGCGATGACCAGAACGGTGATGGTGCGGATGACCGCTTCGTCGGGGAATCCCACCAGGGACCACACCAAGGCGGTGACCGCGGCCGCGCCGAGCGCGAACCAGAACAGCCACCCCGCAGCACGGTCCGCGAGCCGCTGCGCGCGAGAGGAGGAGTTTTGAGCCTCAGTGACGAGCTTTTGGATGCCCGCGAGGGCGGTGTCCTGCCCGACCGCGGTGATTTCTACGCGAACTCCGGAGTCGGTGGCGACCGTGCCGGCGACGACCTGATCGCCGTCGCCGCGGCGAACGGGGCGGGATTCTCCGGTAATCATCGACTCGTCCATGCTGGCCGAGCCCTGCACGATCCGCCCGTCCGCGGGAACCCGCCCACCGGGGCGGACCACAACCACGTCACCGACCTGCAGCTCAGCGGGGGCGACGGTGACGGTGGTTTCCCCGTCCACCTTCTCGGCCTCGTCGGGCAGGAGCGCGGCGAGGGAGTCGAGGGCGGAGGTGGTCTGGGCGAGGGATCGCATCTCGATCCAGTGCCCGAGAAGCATGATGACGACCAGCAGCGCCAGCTCCCACCAGAAGTCCAACTCGTGGTGCAACAGCCCGAGGCTTGCCCCCCAGGACGCGAGGAACGCGACGGTGATCGCGAGGGCAATGAGAAGCATCATGCCGGGCTTGCGGGCGCGCAGCTCGCTGACGGCGCCGGTAAGGAACGGGGCGCCACCCCAGACATACATGACGGTCCCGAGAATCGGGGACACCCATCCCACCCACGCCGCGTCCGGCAGCGGGTAGCCGATCAGCATCGAGAACATGCTGGAGAAAGCCACGACCGGCACCGCGAGAACCAGCATGATCCAGAACAGCCGCCGGAACCGGGCGACGTGATCACCGTGACCGGCGTGACCGCCGTGGTCGGCGTGACCGTGCCCGGCGTGCCCCGCCGCAGGTGCCCGATCATCCGTGCCGTGCGGGTGGCCCATCGCTGCGTGGTCGTGTACTGCCGTTGCCGCCGGAGCGTTGTGGCCCTGGTGGTTCGTGCGGGCCGAGTGGTTGTGATGTTCGTGCTGGCTCATGGGAGCCTCCTTCGCTGGGTGCGCCGCCACGGCGCACGATTCAGGCCGGTTGGGGCATGGGAGTGCGGGCGATGTGCACGGGTGCCGGCTCGGGGCGGAACCGGCGCAGCCGGAGGCTGTTGGTCACGACGAACACCGACGACAGCGCCATGGCCGCCGCGGCGACGAGCGGGTTCAGCAGCCCGGCCATGGCGATCGGGATGGCGGCGACGTTGTAGGCGAAGGCCCAGAACAGATTGCTCTTGATGGTGCGGAGGGTGCGGCGGGAGAGTCGGATCGCGTCGGCCACGACGGTCAGGTCGCCGGAAACGATCGTGATGTCACTGGCGGCGATCGCCGCGTCCGTGCCGCCCCCCATCGCAAGGCCGAGGTCGGCTGCGGCGAGGGCCGCGGCGTCGTTGACGCCGTCACCGACCATTGCGACCACGTGGCCATCGTTTTGGAGCCGGCGGATCACTTCGAGCTTCCCGGCGGGGGTGACGCCGGCGTGCACGTCGGAGATGCCGACCTCAGCGGCGATCCGTGCGGCCGTGGTGTCGTTGTCGCCGGTGAGGAGCACCGGGCGCAGCCCGAGTGCGCGGAACAGTGCGATGGCGGTCGAGCTGGTCGGCTTCACCGTGTCCGCCACGCCGATCGCGCCCAGGTACTGCCCGTCGCGGCCGACCGCGATTGCGGTACTGGTACGAGCGAGCGTGTTCAGCTCCGCTGCGGCCTCCGACGGTGGGTGGATGCCCCACTGCTCGGCCAGCCAGGAGGCGCGGCCCGCGACCACCGCGGCGCCGTCCACGATCCCCTGCACACCGAACCCGGCGTGCGAGGCGAAGCTGTCCGCATATGCACCAGGCGCGGTGGCGGTGATCGCGCGGGCGACGGGATGCTCGGAGCCCGCCTCGACCGCAGCGGCGACCCGCAGCAGCTCGTCCCGGGTGACACCAGGGGCGGGGTGAACGGTGGTGACGGTCATCTTGCCGGTGGTCACGGTGCCGGTCTTGTCGAGCACGATGGTGTCGACGGTGCGGGTCTGCTCCAGCACCTGCGGTCCACGGATCAAGATTCCCAGCTGCGAGCCCCGGCCGGTGCCCACCAAGAGGGCGGTGGGGGTGGCGAGGCCAAGCGCGCACGGGCACGCGATGATTAGTGTCGCGACCGCGGCGGTGAACGCTTGTTCCAGCGATGCCCCAGCGATCATCCAGCCGACGAAGGCGGCGGCGGCAAGTCCGATGACGATCGGGACGAACACGGCCGACACCCGGTCAGCGATGCGTTGCACCTTGGCCTTGCCGGTTTGGGCTTCCTCCATCAGCCGGCGCATGCGCGCGAGCTCGGTGTCGGCGCCGACCCGGGTGATTTCTACGGTGAGGCGGCCGCCGACATTCACCGTCGCTCCTACGACACGCGACCCAGTCGTCACCTCGACGGGGACTGATTCTCCGGTGAGCATGCTGGCATCGACGGCGGAGGCACCATCGATCACCAGCCCGTCGGAGGGAATCTTCTCCCCCGGTCGAACGAGCACAGTGTCTCCGACCGACAGCTGCGCGACCAGCACCATCCGTTCGGCGCCGTCGACGAGCTGCGTGGCGTGCTTCGCGCCCATCTCCAGCAGCGCCCGTAACGCCTCCGACGATGATTTCCTCGCGCGCGCTTCGGCATACCGCCCGGCCAGGATAAAGACGGTGACCAGCGCGGCCACTTCCAGATAGATTTCGTGGCCCCCGGCCTGCGGGGTACCGACGAGGGTGAACGTCATCGTCATGCCGGGCATGCCTGCGCCACCGAAGAACAGCGCGTAAAGGGACCACCCGAATGCGGCGATGACGCCAACGCTGATGAGGGTGTCCATGGTCGCCGCGCCGTGTCGGGCGTTGACGGCCGCGGCCCGGTGGAACGGCCACGCGCCCCAGACCGCCACCGGGGCGGTGAGAGTGAGGGCAAGCCACTGCCAGTACTCGAACTGCAGCGCCGGGACCATCGACAACACTGCCACCGGCAGCGACAGGGCGGCACTAATCAGCAGACGCCGCCGTAGCGCCCCGACCTCGCCGTCCTCTCGGTTTGGGGTGTTCTCATCGATATCACCGCTCGGTGGCGGTGCGGGGAGAGCCGCCTGGTACCCCGCGGATTCGACGGCGGCGATCAGGGTGGCAGGGTCGACGTCGTTCCCGCGAACACGTGCTTTTTCGGTGGCGTAGTTCACCGTTGCTTCCACACCGGGAAGCTTGTTCAGCTTGCGTTCAATCCGGGTCGCACACGACGCGCATGTCATCCCGGAAATATCGAGTTCGACGTCGACCGCGCTCATGCGGGTGCGCCGGCCAGGGTGTAGCCGGCCTCCTCCACCGCGGCCCGCACTGCGGCGGCATCGATCGGGGTCAAGCTGTGGATGGTGACGCGCGACGTGCCGCCGGCGTTGAGGTCTACCGTGACATTCTCGACACCGTCGATCGCAGTCAGCTCCTCCGTGACGCTCGACACGCAGTGCGAGCATGTCATTCCGGTCACCAGGACGTCTTCTGTCACCGTCGCCGCGGTGGACGCGGGTGCGTCTGTCGCTGCGGACGTGGCGCAGCAAGCGCAGCCGGCGTTGGTGTCTTTCAGGCCGAGGTCGATGCGGTCGGTCATGATTTGCTCCTCTGGGGTCGGTGCGGGATCAGGAACGGACGAGCCGTGCAATCGCGTCGTTGGCCTCACGAATCTTCTCTGCGGCAACCTGGCCGCCCTCTGCGCTCGCCTCCGCGACGCAGTGGCGGAGGTGATCCCCGAGCAGGGATAGCGCAACCGTCTCCAAAGCCTTCGTCGCGGCGGAGACCTGCGTAAGGATGTCGATGCAGTACTTGTCTTCATCGACCATTCGGGCGATCCCTCGTACCTGACCCTCGACGCGACGCAGCCGCTTCTGGAGGTCGTCTTTGTTGCCCTCGTATCCGTTCACCTAGATACCATACCCCCCTAGGGTATGTAGCGCAACACTCCTATTCATCCCCCTGCGCGCGTCCACCGGAGTGGGCCGCCCAACCGGGGATGATTATTCAGCAAGTCCTGTACTTTCGACACGTGTCCACAGCCACTGCGACTGCCACCGTGACGCATACCGCCGCGCTCGCGCGCCTCGGCCACGCGCTCTCCGACTCCACGCGCGCGGGCGTGCTGCTGGCACTGCGGGAAGCACCCGCCTACCCCTCCGACCTAGCGGACGCTCTCGGCGTCTCCCGACAGGTCATGTCGAACCAGCTCGCGTGCCTTCGAGGGTGCGGGCTCGTGGAGGCTGTGCCGGATGGGCGGCGCACCTGGTATCGGCTTGCTGACTCTCACCTCTCACCCGCCCTGGACGAGCTGCTACGCGTCGTCCTCTATGTCGAACCGGGCTGCTGCGCCGGAGAAAGCTGCACCTGCGCATGACCACCACCACCCCTCGCCCCACAGACGACCGCCGGCACACTCTCCAACGCCGCATCAAGTGGATCGTCACCGCGACGATCGCCTACAACCTCATTGAGGCCGTCGTCGCCATCACCGCCGGCACCGTCGCCTCATCGGCTGCGCTGATCGGGTTCGGCCTGGACTCCACGATCGAAGTCCTCTCGGCGGCAGCCGTGGCCTGGCAGTTCACCCGCCGCGACCCCGAGCGGTGGGAGAAGGGCACGCTGCGCGTTATCGCCGTGGCGTTCTTCGCCCTTGCCGCCTACGTCACCGCAACGTCGGTGCTCGCGCTCGTGGGCCAAGTCGACGTGCAGCACTCCACTGTCGGAATCGTGCTCACCGCGCTCAGCGTCGTCATCATGCCATTCCTCTCGCTGGCGGAACGACGCGCGGGCCGCGAGCTGGGATCGGCAACCGCTGTGGCCGACTCCAAGCAGACCCTCATCTGCACCTACCTGTCCGCCGCGGTTCTCGTCGGCCTCATTGTCAACAGCCTGTTCGGCTGGTGGTGGGCCGATGCGATCGCCGGACTCGTCATCGCCGCCTTCGCAATCCGAGAGGGTATCGAGGCATGGCGCGGCGACGCCTGCGCCACCTCCGTGGGAATGCTCCTCGAGGAAGAGCACGACGACGACCATCACCGCTGAGCGGGTAGAGCACCTCAGATCAGCCATGACGGCTTCTGTCGCACGCCGCATGAGGAATCTAGGACGTCGTTCTACCGCGCACGGGAGAGGAACACCACCCACCCACCCAGAACGACCGCGATCGCGGAGCCAGCAGCCAGCACCACTCCACCGAAGTCTTGGTCTTCGGCTGGTGCTCTACCCCAGGTGCGGCCCATCGCACCGAACCAGTCGGCGGCTACTAGACCGGCAGTAGAGATGTACACAGATACAACCGCCATCGCCACAGCTAAACCGACGACCATCAGCAGCTTCATCTGTGTCGGCCGGCGGCTGGACCCGTCACCACCTATCAAGCCACGCACGAGCAGAGATCCCACGACGAGGGTTGCTGCCGTCGCCATTTGCCGCCCTAGGAGATCCCCTACTGTCCAACGGAGGAGGTCAGAACTGAAAAGCAGCCAAATCAACATCGCGGTGGCCGGGACAGCGACCACGGGTGCCGAAGCGAAACGCACACCTCGCGAATGCATGAGCACCTGCGCCCATTCATACCCTCCCCTGCTGCCGTCTTCGCGGCGATGGGCTGCCTTGCGGGCGAGCTCGATTGGCGCCCCGGCTGCGAGAAGGGGCACCACCCCGACAAGGAGAATGACTATCCCAAGAACGTGCGCACTGTAGATGTAGCTACGGTAAGCGCCCAACGCTCCGCTAGTGACCCATACCAAGAGGAGCGTCCCTGCCACCCACGCGGTCGCCCGCCAGGGGTTCCATCGGTACCCACGCGCCTTTAGCCGCAGCACAGCGCTCACGTAGAAGATGAGTCCGAGCACGGCGGCAACTAACCACAGCAGGTCGGGGCTCCACGCCGTGAACCAACGCGACATAGTCCACTCAGGAGGTAGCGGAGCGCCGGTGAGTACCTCAGCGGGTGTGAGCGCGCCTGCAGGTTCGGGGAGAATCGGCGGCGGTGTTCTCGCGAGAGCGGCAGCCGCTCCACTAGCCATCCCCATCAATCCCAACTCCGCACACAACAGCAGCCAGAAAGTCTTGGCGTCGCTGGGGTTGGCGCGCATCCTTCGGAGTAGACGCAGTCGGTAGATCGCCCCCAGAACACCGATGGCGGTGAGGGCTACAACCTTGACGATGAGGATGAGGCCGTAAGGGGAGGCGAGAGCACCGAGAGTTTCTAGGCCGATGGCGGCTCGAACCGTGCCCGAGAACGCGACGAGCGCGAAGGCAATAACGGCGATGGTGGAGTACCGCATCAGAACTGTCGCCATCTCACTCTTGGAAGTGACGGAACGAATGATCGCCAGCAGCAGCAGACCACCGAGCCAGACCGCTGCGGCGATGAGGTGTATGACGATGGCTGTCGTGGCTTGCTGGTGAGAGGCCTCATCCCCTGAATGGCCTTGTGTTCCCATCGGGACAAGCGCTGCCAGCGCGAGAAGTGCCACGGTTGCTGTCCCGCCCCACGAACGCACCGCAAATGTGAGCACCGCGAGAATGGCACCCGCGATGGTCGTCATCAACCACACACGTCCCCCCTCGGTCTGCACGAGGTACCGGCCAAGCTGAGACCCAAATTCGGGACCGGCATTGAACGCGGGGTTGAAGATGACCATGAAGCTGAAGAAGCCAGTAGCAGCAGATGCCACAGTGAAGATGGCGGCACATACCGCGGCAACATCCAACGCCAATTCAAACCCGCGCTGTTCGACGCGCAACGTGAACAAGGCGACAAAGAGCGCCCCTCCCATCCCCGCGGCGCTCATGTTTACGACGAGCTTTGACACTGGCAGCCCCCACCTTGCGAGGGGCCCTGCGTCGGCTAGTTGCAAGGGGGCAGCGCCACCGCCGACTGCGAGAGCGCACACCAAGGCAGCGACTGCGCTGACGACGAGGATGATGAGCGCAATCACGCGGTACACGTTCCAACGGCGCGGTTGCAGAGACGGAAGCCGCGTGGAGCCAGGTGACCCCACCGTCACCGTCGGGTGGGCGCGCCCAAGCTTGGCGCCGGAAGTAGGCATCAGTTCAGCCCCGAATAGGCATGCAGACCCTTAAAGAACATGTTCACGGCAGTGAAGTTGAATAGCACCGCAGCGAACCCGACGATGGACAGCCACGCAGAACGGTTACCGCGCCACCCCCGGGTGGCACGGGCGTGGATGTACCCGGCGTACAGCACCCAGATGATGAAAGTCCACACTTCTTTGGTGTCGAAACCCCAGAAGCGCCCCCACGAGTCGTTTGCCCAGATGGCTCCGGCGATCAGGGTGAAGGTCCAGAAGATGAAACCGATGATGGCGAACCGGTAGGCCAGTGCTTCCAAGTTCTCAGAGGTGGGCAGTGTTCGGAGCAGACCCCGCCGCGTGTTGGCAGAGGGGCGATTCTCGCGCCGGTGTTGCAGAAGTTGCGTCACGGACAGCCCGCACGCGATGGCGAACAGCGCGGTCGCGAGAGAGGCCACGAAGACATGAATGACAAGCCACACGCTTCGCAGCGGGTCCATCAGAGGGGTGACTTCGACGTAGAACGCCAAGGTCGCACCACCCAAAAGCAGAACGACCATCCCAAGCAGGAAGGACCCGAGGAAGCGCAGGTCGTACCGGCGAAGGGCAAGGAGGAACACGCCGACGATGAGAAGTGTGCCGGTAAGTGCGAATTCGTACATGTTCGCCCACGGCACACGGGCTGCGGCCATGCCTCGGAGGACGTCCCCGCTCAGGTGCAGCGCGAATCCCACGATGGTGAGGGCTGTTCCAATACGAGCCCATACGAGACGTTCGCGCTCACGTGGTGGCACTTGCAACTGCACTGGGGCCCCCGGGTGCGCCTCCGGCGAAGCGCCGGTCCCAACCGTCACAAGCTCTGCGGCGGGGGCTTCGATGCGAGACACGCGCACGGCAAGGTCGATGGCATACGCCGCGAAGGCGAGCGCGTAAACGCCGATGGCAGTCCACACCATCAGCAGGGACAGCCCATCAAGGGTGAGGGCGGATGATTCGGTCACGGGTGGAATCCTTAGATTGTCCAGCACTCTTTGACGGTGCCGGTGGTTGCTAGGGCGAGGGTCGGAACGCGTTCGGTGAAGGATCGAGTGGTGTCGGGGAAGGGGCCGTACTCGACGACCCGCCACCCCACGACGCCGAAATCCTCGTCCAGGGCTTGGATGGCGCACGCAAACCGTGCGCCGGAGGGAGGGGTGGCTTGAAAGGACACCGTCACAGCCCGCTCATCGACGACGAGGTAGCCGGTCTCGGCGATGGAGATGTCGTCCAAGCTGTTTTGAAGTGTGATCCAGACCAGGTAGGCAATGGCAGCCACCGCGAACACAGCGACACCGATCCAGAAAGCTCGGCGACGCCAGGGAAGCGCAGTGCGGCCGTATCGATCGTCGAGTTTCGTTTGCAGTGCCGTTCGCCGCGGTGCGGCGCGGCGCCTGCCGCCGCGCTTTGTAAGGGCGCATTTAGTCACTGAGCATTCGCTTCCAACCACGCCAGGGAATCCACGGTGACGTCGTTGACGGACACCTCGAAATGCAAGTGGTTTGCGGTGGAGCGGCCCGTGCTTCCGACGAGGCCGAGGAGTTGACCCGCCTGCACTTGCTGGCCGCTGCCGACCTGTCGGCTGTTGTACTGCATGTGCGGGTAGACGGCCCGGATACGTTGGCCGTTGACGACGGAATCTACGGTGACGGCGACGCCATAGGCGCCATAGCTCTCGCTCGAGATGCCGACTGTACCGGCCACGGACGCGTAGATTGGCGTGCCTCCCGCGGTGACCATATCGGTGCCCATGTGCGCCCCGCCTCGTGCCCCGAATCGGTCGGTGACATTGAACGTCGAGGTCAGTGGCCAGCGCACGACGCCGCTACCGGTGGCGAGGACAGGGACTGCACGTCCGGTGGCGGAGGTGATGGCAGGTCGAGCTGCACCTGCGGCGCGTGCTGCGGCGGCCGCAGCTGCCGCAGCCTCTTTCGCCTTCTTTTGTTCGATTTCTTCCTGGGAGGTTGCGGCGTAGCTCTGCCTGTCCAAGGGGAAAGCGGGCAGCGCGCGGGATGCGGTGAATTGTTGCGAGTCGCCCGCGCCGGCTCGCTGCAGAGTGAGCTCGGTGACCACGGGTGAAGCGGCGTACGCCGGCAGCGCCAGAGGACACATCAGGGCCACCGCTAACGCACCTGCGACCAGCGGGCGAGCGCGCGATGAGTGCGCGGCCTTGGGCCGGTGGAAACGCCGCGCGTCACGCATCCTGAACCCATTAGCGTGGCGCCGTTCCTTGCGGGTCAGGGGGCGTGGCTGGTGAGCTGGCTGAATCTCACTGCTCATCGACAGTGCCCCCTTGTCGCTGCTGCTCCATCTGCTGTCGTCGACGCCGTCCGAACGAAAAAAGCACAAGCGCTGCCATCCCCAGAATGACGACGGCGGTTCCAGTCGCTACCAGCGGGAAACCGATGCCGCTGTGCGGCTCTTCGACCTCCGCCATGGCGCCTGATGTCGCGCTCTGTTCTGGTGTCGAAGAGACGGCAGGGCTCTGCCCAGGTGCGGAGGGGGCACCCGTGGCAGGAGAAGGGTCCGGTTCGGCGGAGGACGTAGGCGCCACGGGAGCGTCAACTGTGAACGCATACTCACCGCTGATGGGGTGACCGTCGCTGGAGACCACGCGCCAGCGCACCGTGACTACGCCTGGAGAGAGGACCGGCTCCACCGCCTGAGTGACCGTCGTGTCAGTGACGACCGGAGGCGTCCGTGCAACGTTCGCTCCAGAGGAGTCAATCACTTCTACCGCGATGGCGCTGGAGGCGTCGAAGACCTCCCCGCTGTAGGTCAATGACACCTCGGCAGGAGTTGACGTGACCACTGAGTCTGCTGTTGGAGAGGACTGGACTAAAGCGTCGTGAGCACGAGCCGGCGGGGAACTAGACAGGACGAGCATTACTGACAGTGCCGTCGCGATAATGCCGGCGGCTGCGAACCAGCGAGGCGAACGGGTGGCAAAAAGCGTGCGCATGGCGACTTTCAGTGGGACTGCGGCGCCTGGGACTGGTCACCTATGGCAGTCGTCGATCAATCGGACCTTGAACGCTCTGAGTGCATCTCTACGGCCCGCCCTGTGAGGTGGGAATGATGCGTTTGACTACAGCTTCGTTGGCGTAGTGTCTCAGAGCACCGGCATGGCTCAGGTCTGTGAGAGAGACAATTCAGTCAAGCTCAGCGTCGTGGGGTGTGGACGGACGGTCCGCACGGGACGAGGCTGATCGCGTCGATGTGAGCAAATGGCATTGAGTTGGGACCGCGTGAGGCGGAAACGACGCTCCAGCAGCATTCCCCCAACACACACTCCGACCAGGCATAGGGCTACAGCCGCCGCCGGGAGAGCCTGCGTCAGGCTGGTAACAACGTCACCGGCGGGCTCATCTAGGACTGTTTGGCTACCTTGACCGCTCTCTCCCGTGAGGGTCAAGGAGGGCACGTCGGAGATCGCGGAAGCATCAGAGTGGCTGCTCGACCACATAGCAAGGAGACACATCAAGAGCAGGACGAGGCTGGCTATGATCCTCATTCTCACGACGGAGGCGGTAGTGGATCCTAGTGGGGCGCGTCCCGCGGTCACCGGCATTGCAGCGATAGTACCAATCCCACCTGCCCGTCACAGCCGGGCCGGGGCAGCTCGCGGTCGTACAGCGTGCGCGGCTCGTGCGGGGTGCGATGCAGTCCTCCGTCCTGTGCAGCTCATTGCCTCTTCTGGGTGTGGATGCGCAGGCGAACCCACAAGAGCGCACCGGCCGACGCGACGACCATCGCGGTCTCAAGGGTGGGGCTGAGGAGACTGGCCGGTGTGGCCCCCGTTCGTAGCGGCACTTCGCTCACTCGCCCAGCGGCAGTGTCCACCCCGATGGTCTCTGTGGTCGACCCATCGGGGTTGATCACTTGGCTTGTTCCCACGGTGGAGACGTTGACCACTGCGCGCCCCGTTTCGATGGCTCGCATGCGAGCGATGGCGAGCTGCTGCACGTTTTCGTCTGTTCCGCGGAAGTCGGCGTTGTTTGTCTGGAAGATGTAGATCTGCGCGCCTCGCCGTGCTGCATCGAAGATCACGTCGTCGTAGATGACGTCGAAACAGATCGCCAGGCCGATGCGGGTGTCTCCCACGTCCATCACCGGCGCCGATGTGCCTGGGGTGTATTCCCGCTGGATCAGACCGACAAGGTCAGGCGCGAGACGTTCAAACAGCCACCGGTCGGGCACGTATTCGCCAAACGGGACCGGGTTGAGTTTGTCGTAGCTCTGCTCGCTGCCGTCCGTCGTCCACAGCATGGTTGAGTTGAACGTTTGCTCGCCTCTCGTGGTTGCCGCGTTCATCAGGAGCGGGGCACCGTACGCGGCGGAGATTTTGCTCAGCAGTCGACGGGTGGGTTCTGAAGACGCCGGATCGATGTCCACAGAGCCCTCTGGCCAGGCGAGCACATCCATTCGCTGGCCCAGAATCGCTTTCGATGTGGATGCTTGGGCTCGGAGCATGTCGCCTTCGTTGCGGTCGTCGAAATAGCCTGCGGGGCCGTTGCCTTGGACCCACCCGACGGTGAACGTCCCGACACTTTGAGTGGGGTACTGGGGTATGACCGCCATGAGCAGGACCCCCACGACGGCCGGCACACCAGCACGGAGCGTGCGACGCCCCGGCCTGAGCGCCTGCACGCAGGCGGCGCACACGCCCACGACGAAGAAGGACAAACCTGTCGTTCCCACCCACGACGCCACTTCAGGGAAAGGTCCCGGGACCTGCGTCATTCCTACCCGCGCCCAGGGGAAACCCGAGTACGGCCACATTCCGACGAGCACTTCCCGCGCGCTCCACGTGGCGGCTATCAGCGCGGGGATACCCAGCAGGTCTAGGGTTCCACTGAGACGACGTATTTTCACCCAACGGTAGACGAGGGTGATGCTTACGCTGCCGACACCGATCAGGACTGTCTGCAGGGCGCTGAGGGCCAGCCAGGGCACGGGTCCGAGGAACTGCGCCACCCAGATGAGGTGGGCGAGGTTGAACACGGCCCCGAAGACGCACCCCACCATAAAGGATGCGAGCGTGCCTCTCCCGAGGAGAGCTGCGAGCAACATTGTCACGCTGACGAAAGCGAGAGGCCACCACCCGCGGTCTGGTGTGGCCGCATCCATCAGCCACCCCGCCGCTGCCGCCGCGGGCAACGCCGCCGTCAAGGGCAAGGCATCTGTGCCTCTGGCCCACAACTGAGAGTTGCGCGATGCGCCGGTTGTCCAGCGAAGTGCTGTCATGCGGACCCGCCTCTTTCCAGACGGCGCAGGTAATCGTTGTACTCGTCAAGCTCCGGATCCCCGTGCGCGTCGGCCCATCTGCTGGCGGCGGCGTCACGAACGGAGTCATGCCGGAACCATCGGTGCATCACAATCAGGATCATGACGAGCGTGGGCGCTTCACCGTAGGACCACGCGAGACCGCCGGCTACGCGTTGATCCTCAATCGGATCGATCCCTAAAGCCATGGTCGATTCAGCGAATGTTGTAACCACCAGACTGGTCGCCATCATAAGGAACACCCCAAAAAAAGCGTGCAATGCCGCTTCAGCGAACAGGTCCAGCGCCCGGCCTCCGTGGCTCATGCGAACCGGCAGCGGATCTGCGGAAAGCACCGGGATAGTGAATAGGATCCCGCTGATAAGGAACGCAGCCTCCAAGGCGGTGTGACCGCCAGACACGGCCAGAACGAGATCGAGCAGATCTGCGATGTACAGGCCGTAGAAGGCCGCAAGGTAGGCAGGTAACGCGACCCAGGGACTTAGAGCCCATCTCGACACTCTCCACCGCAACGCCCCGTGCGCCACTCTCAAGGCACTTTTACCGACACCGCGGTGCGGGGTGGCGCGCAACAGAAGGGTTCCCGGGGAACCAAGCACGAGCAGCGGTGGTATGGCCATCATCAAGGTCAGCTGCTGGAACATGAACACCGAAAGCAGAGCTTTGCCGTAATCCTCTACCGCGAGTCCCGTGACAGCAGTGAGGGCCGCGCAGCCGGAAACGAAACTCATCGTGCGCAACACCGACCACCGTCGACGCTGCCTCCACAGACGCAGCGCCCCGAGGAGATAGACGGTGGCCATCACCGTGGCGGCGACCGGCAAAGGGGTCAAGGGGTTCGCTGCGGGCAGCAAGTAGTCGCCAAGGCCGAGAGGAGCATTCATAACTATGGACCTATCGTGGCTGCGCGGCCGTATTCGCCCGTTCACACGCTTGGATGTGGACCTCCGCTAGGTGCTCGACGGCGCGGGCAAGTCCAGGGTCATCTCCTCGGGCGAGGCCTGCGTACTCCACCTGGATCGACGAGTCAGTTGTGGTCGACGACTGCACTTTCACCCAGATTCGGCGGCGGGGTATGAGAAGTCCGGTAAACAGTCCAACGCAAGCCAGCACAGAAAACGCGAGGACCCAGCCACTGCTGGGGTCGCGTTGTATCTGCAGGGACGCGAACCTCTTCACCGGGGCGCCGTCTGCCTGCTCCCAGGTGATGGTGCCCCACCCGTTGGGCAGCGCACCGGTAGTACCGGGCCTAAGTTCGATCGAATTCTGTCCGGTGTCGCCGCCGGTGAGCTGGGTGAGTTTGTCGACTTCCAGGGCGTAGACGGAACGGGGGGTTCCATCGTCAATGCCCAGGTCCCCTGCGAAGGCGTTGAGGGTGATGACGGGGTTGATCACGTCGGGGTAGATCGAGGTGGCGGCACCCGAGGGCAAGGTGTCATGTGTGGGGTAGAAGAAACCAATCAGCCCGAGCTGCTGTGGTAACCCATCCGGGACTTTTACAACGCCTAGTGAGGTCATGTTGGAGTCCTGCGGGAGGAAGGGCAGTGAGTCGCTGTAAACGATCTGACCTTCTGCATCACGGATGGTGAGGGTAGGCGCGTAACCGTTCCCGAGGAGATGAATGCGGTCGGTCCCTACAGTGATGGGGTAGTTCACAACCACCCGCTCGGTTCTGTCGTCCGCTCCGGGGGATCTGATGGTGACGTTGGCGGCGAAGTCGCCCGCTTGACCACCGCCAGGGGACCCGGCCGGCTGGTAGGTGACGTCGAAACGGTCCAGTGTGAGGGAATACGGCGACAGATCGGACCCGTCCGCGAACCGTCCGGGGTCGAAGGAGGAGAAGTCGCTGAGGGTGTTCACGAAGGTTGTTCCCTCCACTACGACGCGTTGGCCGGTGTAGGCGAACGCCTTGCCCACAACAACGGAGACGAGCACGCCGACCAGGGCGATGTGAAAGAGCAGGTTTCCGGTCTCGCGGAGATATCCGCGTTCGGCCGAAACGGAGGTCCACCCCTTCCCGTCGTAGCGCTGCACGCGATAGCGACGCCGGGTGAGTTCTGTTTCGGCAAGATCCAGCGCTATTGCAGGGGTGATGAGGTCGGTGGGGATGGCTCGCTCGAGGTGTTCGGGAAGTCGAGCGAACCGGATTGGTGTGCGCGGCGGGTGTCCTTTGAGGGCGCGGTAATGATGTTTTGCCCGCGGAACGACGCAGCCGATGAGGGAGACAAATAGCAGCAGATAGATGGACGAGAACCAGGGTGAGTAGTAGACGTCGAAAAGTCCGACGGCGTCGAGGAACGGGAACCATTCGGGGTTGGTGCGCTCCCATTGGATGACACCGTTGGGGTCGGCGCCTCGTTGGGGAAATAGTGAGCCGGGTACTGCGGCCAGGGCGAGAGACAGCAGGAGGATGAGCGCGGTGCGCATGCTGGTGAGCTGGCGCCATGTCCAGCGGAGCCATCCTTTGCCGTCGAGCTTCCACTGCGGGCTGTCTTGATCGTCCGGGGTTCCGTCTGGATGATCCGCCGGCCGCTGCGGGTCTGAATCGACGTGGCGAGTATCAGAGCGGGAGGGGGACATTGATTACCGCCTGTTGCAGAAGTGACATGAGCAAGGTCCATACGCCCGTCACCATGAGCAGCCCGAGCAGGATGAGCACGGCGCCTCCGATGAGGTTGAGTGTGCGGATGTGAGTACGAAGGACTGTGACGGACCGCGCGGCCCATCCCCATCCGAGTGCCAGTACGAGGAATGGCATTCCGAGGCCGAGTGAGTAAGACAGACCGAGGAGCCCGGCTCGGGTGGGGTCACCGAGGTTCCACGACACGGACAAGATTGCTGCGAGTGTGGGGCCGATGCACGGTGTCCAGCCCACACCGAGTGAGAATCCGAGAAGCGGGGCGCCAACGAGCCCGGCTCGACCGCGGAAGGTTGGGCGGATGCCGCGCTGTCCGAGCTGGATTGCGCCCATGAAGATCAACCCCAGGACGATGTTCACGATGCCGAAGACGCGAGTGAGGAGATCGGCGTAGCGCAGCAGCGCGATTCCGAAGAATCCTCCCAGGACGGTGACGGCGACGAAGACCACGGTGAATCCGGCGATGAAGAGGAGGACGCCTGCTACTAGCCGCGGGCGTGCGGTAACCGCTGTCGCACCATTTTCTCCGGTCGTGGAGGTGGGAGGGGCAGCCACACCGCCGAGATACCCGAGGTAGCCGGGCACCAGCGGCAGGACACAGGGCGATAAGAAGGAGATGAGACCGGCGAGCAGGGCGAGCGGGATGGCAAGCCAGAGCGCGCCGTCGACGACGACCGCCCCGGCGCTCATGGTCCCTCCGCAAGCGTGTCCGCGACGATGGTGGACAGGATGGACGCGCTAGGAAGTTGGCCGATGATGCGGGCGGCGAGGCGACCTTGGCGGTCCATCACGAGCGTTGTGGGTGTGGCTTGGATCGGGGTGAGTTGCGCGAAGGCGAGTTTCACCTGACCGTCGTTGACGTCGATGACGCTGGGATAGGTAACGTTGTTCTCGCGCGCGAAAGAGAGTGCTGTCTCAGCTTGGTCGTAGGTGTTCACTCCGAGGAAGTTGACCCCCTCGCCCTGGAAGCGTAGGAAGACTTCTTCAAGCATGGGAGCCTCGACGATGCACGGTCCGCAGGCGGCGTACCAGAAGTTCACGACGAGCACCTCACCTCGGTAGTCGTCGCTGGTGACGGTTTCACCGGTTTCGATGACGCCTTTGAACTGAACGGGTCCGCCTCTGTCCGACGCGGCGATCTCGGCTACCTGGAAATCTCCTTCGGAGAACGAAGCGCCCGCGCCGGCGTCTGATGATGGAATTGTGGCGGTGCAACCGGTCACCATGCCCACAATGATGAGTGCCGCGCTCAGAGCGATGAGTCTGTGGTTCATGCCCGCTCCCTCTTGATGATGGCTCCCGCAACAAGGAAGATGACTGCGGCTACGGGTTGCGCCGCGGTCCAAAGGGCACCTTCAGCGGGGATCGGAAGCACCGGGTTCCATACCGCTGCGATCACGGCAAACACCGGCACCCACCACAGCCGACGCTCCTGGTAGGCAAATGAGGCGACGATGAGCGCCAAAATTGCCACGATGAAGCGCACGACCGTGAACCAGCCGCTGTCCAACAGCGCCGGCGCCACGAACAAGACAGCCGCAGCGATCAGCCCGGGGGCAAGGGCGTTCCGCTGGTATCGAGATGGCGTCTTTGTCTTTTTCATTGCTTAGCCTCCGGGGGAACGCCGAACGTGGGTGGTGTGGCAGGCGCAACCTTGGTGCCACTGGTGGCGCGTTGGCGAAGCATCAGCATCACCGCGACCGCTATCGCTCCGGCGGCAAGGAAGATGTCTGCCAAGTTGCCGATGAACAGATCCCCGTATGCAAGGAAGTCGGTGACGTGGCCGATTGCGAACCCGGGCGGCGACATGAAGCGGTCGATGAGGTTGCCGACAGCTCCGCCGAGGAACAGCCCCAAACCAGCCGCCCATCCCACCGTTCGCGCGCGGGCCGCCATAACGAAAAGACCGGCGACGGCTGCCACGCCTACTAGCGTGAGGACCCAGGTCATGCCCGAACCCGTTCCCAGCACCGCGCCGGGGTTGAAAGCGAGTTGCAGACCGAATGCGTCTCCGAAAATGGGCACCCGTCTCCCGTCTGCAAGCGCAGTCAAGGCAATGGCCTTACTGAATTGATCTGTCAACACCGCGGCCGCTGCCACCATGCAGGCGACGGCGAACGGCCGCGTCTTCTCAGCGGTCACTTTCTTCGTCCTTTCTGAGGTGGCGGGTTCGCCGCGCTGTCATCAAGAGCGTGACCAACGCGCCGCCGAGAATGAGCGCCACTGCGGAGACTCCCAGCACGGGAGCGGCCTCGCCACCGCCGGTGGGCACTCCTCGACCGTCCGTGCGTGGGGTCGCCGTGGAGTGAGGGTGGGTCTGATGACCGGGTGACGGAGCGTCGGAGGTCTCTAAGCGTTCGATGCTCCGAGATGCAATGGTTGGGCTGATATCCGCGGCCAAGCCCCACGCGGGGGCCACGACGGCGAAGGCCGGTGCCGCGGGTCCTGCAACGATGAGGGCGGTGCCAAGAGCGACGGTGGTGCACAGCGTCGACCTGATCTGCACCGCGCGATGGCGATGTTTGGAAATATGTAAAAGTCTCATCAATCTTTTTCAAGGTCGGGCGTGGATGAACCGGGCAATACGAGTCGCGTCCGTCCATACCCCGGGGAGGGTGTTGGCTTTGGCGTGGCTGTGTGTGGGGATTCCGGCAACGAATAGACCGGGCAGCGCCGTCACGGTGGGGATGCGTCGCTGAAGCTGCGGCAGCGTGGGCAACCACTCATCGCCCGCTACGTACCCCGTGGCGAAGACGACTGACTGGTAGGTCTGCCGAGACCCGTCCGAAAAGGTGAACTCGGTTCCCTGTGCCCCTGTCGTCGCGTCTCGAATGCGGACCCCTCTGTTTCGGAGGGCGTCGTAGGGAGGTTCTTGCGCGACATTTCTGCGTCGCCACGGTGAAAACCGCGGGTGGGTGGGGAATCGTCTCGCTTGTACTTCAGTGCCACCGGAGCGAACCGCCAGAGTGACGTCGTGCGAGTTTGCTAGGTCGAAGGCGACCTCGACCCCGGCATTTCCGCCGCCGACAATAAGGACCCGGCCGTGCGGGATTTGCTCGCGTGTTCTGTAGGCGTTGGTGTGCATCTGCACCCCCTCGACTTCGACATCTGCAGCCCATTCCGGAAATCGGGGACGTGCTGCGGCGCCAGTGGCGCACACGATATTGCGGGTCTGAACTTCGCCGATGGTGGTTTTCAAGCACAGCGTCGGGCCGGTTCCGTAGCGGGTGACGGCGACGGCCCGGACACCCCAGACGGGGTCTATGCCGAGCTCTGCTTCGAATCTGTGCAGGTAGTTTTCGATGTCTCCCGGGGTGGGGTGCCGGTACGGGTCACCCTCCAGCGGTCTGCGGGGAAAGCTGGAGTGCTCAGCGTTGCTGAGCAACCGCATGGAAGGCCAGCGCTCACTCCACGCGCGTTGTGCCCGCGGGGAACGGTCAATGACAACGAAGTCGCGTTGCGGTTCCATGCCGCGAGCGATCAGTGCCGCTGCGGTTGCCAGTCCAGCCTGCCCTGCGCCCACGATGATGACTCGTCGGTGTGACAGGCCCGCCACTAGGGGGTGCCGTCCAGGCGGGTAGTGATGGCTTCTTCGAGGTCGTTCCATCGTTCAATGACAAGGGGTTCACCGTCGACAAAGAAGGTGGGGGTTCGGTCCACGCCAAGGACGCGTCCGTCGTCGAGGTCGGATCGAACACGCTCGAGAGTGGCAGGGTCGGCGACAGCTGCGTCGTAGCTCGCCATGTCCAAGCCCAACTCGGTCGCGTACGAGCGAAACAGCTCCGCTTGGCTTTGCTGAGATTCTCCCCATTGTGCTTGCGTGTCGAAGAGACGCTTATACATCTCTTCGAAGCGTCCCTGCTGTGCCGCGGCCTCCGCGGCGACCGCGGAATTTTCGGAGTTGAGGTGGCCGGGAAGAGGGAAGTAGCGGACGACGTAGTTGATCTGTCCCGCGTACTTCACACGGAGCTCTTCCACGACGGGGTAATAAGCGCCGCAAGCTTCGCACTCGAAGTCCAAGAACTCCACGATGGTGATGGCGTCGCCGCCGGCGTCGTCGAGGACGTGGGAGTCGTCTCGAACGACTGCTACCGTCCCTCCTCCCCTTTCCTCGGCGGCGGCGCGAGTGTTGTTCTGATCGATGAGGATGTAGATGACAGCCCCCGCGACGACGGCGACGGCAGCAGCGGCGGTAATGACCGTCGCCTTCCAATTGATTTTCATGGGTACTCCAGCACTTAACGGCACAAGGAAGCCCGGGTTGCCCGGGATGAGTGTCGCCGCGGGGGCGACGTGCCGATGTCAGGTTCTGGAGATGCCCAGTTGCGCGATTGTGAGGGCGTGGCCCCCACGTCTGACGGTTACAGCGTGGATGAAAGACGGCGGAAGGGCGCGCCAGAGTGTGAGCCCGGCCCGTTGGCGACGTACCAGGAGATGGATGACGAGGTACAGAACGAATCCGCAGACGACCCCGAGAACGCACAGCGCCATTCCCGGCGACACGTCGTACACGCCCGATTCAATGATTGAAGTAGAGACGGGTGCGCCGGGTTCTTGCGGCGCAGCGTCAGATGCCGTCACGACCGTACCGCTTACCGGGCCGTTGTCGCCGTGACTGAGCGCCACGAACCCGAGCAGCATGAGTGCCCCGAGGGCGATGATGGTAATGAGTCGCGTTATCGCACCGTGCTCTTTCATCAGCACGGAGCGCCGTGAGCGAGCGTCAATAGACATCGGTAGCCAGTGTACGTAGCGGTTCCGCACGAGATGCTGGAAACAGCTGACGTTGATGCTGACATGCGATTCGGGCGGCGACCACGCCTGTTCCAGAGGATCGACGCCGTGTGCGGTTAAGCGTGGCGGACATCCCCGGGTTCCGAATCTTGCAGGTCGGCTGTCTCAATCTGGAAGGTGGAGTGCCTTACGGATACCTCGAAGTGCTGGGCCACGCAGGCTCTGACGTCCCTGAGGACTGCGGCTGCGTGTCCGTCCGTGAAACATTCGTCTTCGACGACGACATGCGCGCTGATCGTCGGTAGGCCGGTGGCGACCGTCGAGGCGTGTAGGTCGTGGACGTCTATGACGTGGTCGAGTTCGAGGATGTGTGATCGCACATGGTCCAGGTTCAAACCGTCGGGGGTGAACTCCATGAGCACCCGCGACGTCTCGCGCAGCAACTTGAATGCACGCGGCACGATGAGTGCAGCAATGAAGAGACCGGCGATGGCGTCAGCTTGAAGGAAACCTGTGGTCCAGATGAGAACAGCCGCAATAATGACCCCAAGCGATCCCAGCGCGTCGTTCAGCACTTCCAAGAACGCCGCCCGCATGTTGAAGTTGGCTCCACGACTGGACGACAGCACGAAGATGGCGATGATGTTCGCGACTAGCCCAATGACTCCGAAAACCAGCAGCTCGGCAGCTGGCACCTCAGGGGGCTCGAAGAGCCGTCGTATCCCTTCGATGGCGGTGTAGCCCCCTACCGCCATCAACAAAGCCGCTTGCCCGAAGGCAGCGATGACTTCGATACGACGGAACCCCCAGGTGCGTCGCGCGCTAGCTGGGCGCAGCATCAGCGTCGCGGCAATGAGTGCAACAAGAAGTCCGGATGCGTCAGTGAGCGCGTGGGCCGTGTCCGTGAGGAGGGCGAGACTGCCAGTGAGAAAGGATCCAATCGCTTGAGTCGCGGTGATTGCCGCGGTGATTCCAAAGGCAATCCAAAGACGCACGCGGTGGTCGGTGGGTTCTCCGGCTGCGCCGGCAGACGGTGCGTGCGTGTGACCGGCGCCCATCAGGCCGCGTCCGTTCCGACGGCGAAGTGTTCACCTGGCTGATGGAGATGGGCACATAGCGTGACACGCGTTCCGGTGTCCTTCAGCAAGAGTTCGGCGGCGTTGATGAGGGCCGCAGTCGCGACAGGTTGCGCGAGATCAAACCAGGACGCGCGCCCCTCCGAGCGAACAGTAACTAAGCGGCAGTCCCGCAGAAAGCTGAGGTGCTTGCTCACAGTCGATTGAGCCAGTCCGAGGTGCTGGACGAGATCGCGGACACGGTGCTCGCCAGAAGCCAGATGCTGGAGGACCGCCAATCGCGTGGGGTCCCCCAGTGCGTCGAATAGGTGCGCATACACGGCGGTCGCGCGGGAGTCGAGCAGACCGCCCTCTTCAATCATCGCCATAAGACGATGATATCGCCGGGCACCGTCGCCGTCGCTTTCAAACCGAGTTGGGAACGGTGCTCATTCTCACCCGACATCGCGGGCCACACGACGTGTGCCAGCTTCGAACATGCTCCGGCGTCACCGAGAAGGTTGATGCAACTCCTCGCAACAATCGCAGCGAAAGAAATGGACAAGCTGGGCGGAGCCTCGGGCGCGGTAGCCCCGCACCCCGTGGACACCATGCGCGCCCGGTGGGATGGTGTGCGCATGTCTAAGAAGCGGTCGAAGCTTGCTCAAGCGGCGTTGGTGTCCAACGGCATGGTGTGGTTTGGGGCGTCGTTCATGCTTGTCGCGATCGCGGCGGAGCAGACGGCGGCGGTGTTCGCCGGCACGTGGCTGAACGTGCTCGGGTGGACGATCATCCTTCTCGTCGCCACGGGTCTGGCCGTTGTCGGCGTCATCGAGAACGTGAACATCCGGGCGGGTAAGAAGTACAAGCCGCGGCCGCGCAGCTGAGCGCGCTCGAGCGGGGGACCCGCGACCTGCGTTGAAGGGGGGTCGAGGGGGTCTCCCCCTCGTGCGGGCCGGCCCGAGCAGGGTCGGCCCGCCGCCATGCTCAGAGCGTGAGCGTGTGCAGCACCGTCGCCGCGGTGCCCGTCGGGGTGCCGTAGTCCGTGACGTGCAGCGTCGCGGCGCGGTTCGTGATGAGGTCGAGAGCCACGAGTTCTTCCTCGGACTCGTCGGTCATGTCGCCGGGTTCGTCCTCCCACTCGCGCAGCACGCGCCCGTCGACGTCGACCACGCGCCACAGCCCCCACACATGAGCGACGGGACCGGTCGTTTCGTAGGTGAACACCAGGGCCGTCGCGGTGGGCCAGCCGTGCGCGGCCGCGGCGACGATGAGCGCGTGCGCGGCCGCGGCGATCTGGTCGACGTCGCCGGATGCCGTGGCCGCGTCGACGGCGGCTTCCGCCTCGCGCAGCGCCGCGGTGTGTCCCCACACGTCGACGTCCACGGCGGGTGTCGTGGTGGTGGTCATGGTGCGCCTTCCTGTGGAGCTGAGGGTGATGCCGAGGGGTGAAAAAAGGGGTGATGCCGCAGGGTGACGGGGACCGGCGTGAGCCGGTCCCCGTCCGGTTGGTTAGGCGAGGCCCGCGGCTTCGGCGGGGGTGGTGTCGCCGGTGACGATCTGCTCGACCGGGGAGAGGGCGTATCCCCACGCGGCGAGCTGGCGGAACAGGGCGGCGGCGCGCTCGTCGCCGCGTCGCCACGATTCCTTGCTGGTGCCTGCCTCGGCACCGGCGAGAACGACCGCCAGGGCCACCAGGCGGGCCTTGCCGGGGTTCGCCTCAACCAACTCGGCCAGGCCGTCCGCGTGGTAGCCGGAGGGTCGCTCGACGCCGAGGAACGTGTGCGCGAGGTCGTTGCCGTGGCTCATTGCGGACGACACCGAGAACCGGTGAGCGGTCAGACCCAGCGCGATCACCCGGTCAGCGTCCTTCGGCAGGGTCTTGCGAGAAAGGAACGTCGCGATCCATTCGCGGCGCACCGTCTCGGCGGCGGTCCACGCCTTGTTGTTGGCGATGAGCGCCTTACGCTCGGCGGACTTCTCGACGCGCTCTTCCTCGATCTGCTCCGCGGTCAGCGGCTCGGCGGGGGTGCCGGGTGCGCCCCAGGCGTAGGTGAAGCCCGCATCGGTGGGGTTCTGAACGAAGTAGGTCACGTCGATGTCGCCGCGCCAGTTGACGTCGATGAGCGCGCCACGCACCGGCACGGTGGCGATGTGCTCGACGGTGACCTGTGCGCCGTCCGCGGTGTGGAGCTTGCGGAGGCTCACCCACGGGCTTTCCTCCCCGTACGCCTCGGCGCGGGTGAGCACCTGGAAGCCGTTGTCGATCTGTTCCTGCTCGACGGCGGCGAGGCGGGCCTTTTCCGCGGCGTCGTCGCGGAGGCTCTGCGCGGTGTGCTCGAACTGGGTCGGGTCGGTGGTGGCGACCTCGATCAGGTGCGCGCGGGCGTCGGCGTCGTCCTCGAACTCCAACAGCACCGCCGCCTGGTCAAGGGTCAGCGCGTGCTCGTGCAGAGCGGAGGTGACGGTGGCGGACTCCGCGACGGCGAGGCCCTTTTTCACCGCGTCGGTCTTGGTGCCGGTGCGCTTGGCGATCTGCGCGGCGCTGATGCCCTCGAACGCGAGTTGCGCCCACGCGGCGGTGCGATCCGCGGTGCTGAGGTCGGCGCGCTGGTCGTTCTCGATGATCTGCTGAATGATCCGGTCCGCGGTGGTGTCGTCGCCCTCCACGACGTAGACGGGGACGGTCGGCACTTCGGCCTCGCGGGCGGCGAGGGTGCGGCGCTGACCGGCGCGGACGATGACGTTTCCGTGGTCGTCGCGGCGGGCGAGGATCGGGGTGATGACGCCGTTCTCGCGGATCGACGCGATGAAGTCCTTGGTCACGGGAGCGCTGGTGCGCACGTTCGCCTCGATGACGAGGGTGGTCGGGTCGATGTGCTCGATGGTCCCGGTTCCGGTGTTGATGCTCACGATGGTTTCTCCTTGATCGGTGTGCGATCATGAAGGCGACGGGTCCCGTGGTACTTCCATTACTACGGGGCTTTTGTCGTCTTCCAGATCGTTTTTCTTTGCCTCTCCGGCGAGTGAAAACCAACTGAGCGGAGGCGGCGGAGTGACGTCTTTCTCGGGCGAAATAAGGGAGCTTGCGACCGCGTCCGAGAAAGACGGCACGTAGCCGTTGGAGCGAAGTAGGTTGAAACCGCGGAGAGGTGAAGAAAACGGGGAATCCTGCCGCGTAGCGGCTCGCTCCGGCGGTGCTCCGTCACCGCTGCGCGGGCGGAGCTCGCGCCCCGCCGCAGGCGGAACACCGGGGAGCGCGAGGGGGTCGCCCCTCGTGGCCGGCCCGGAGGCCGGCCCCTCCCCCGCTGGGTCAGCTCCAGCTCTCGGTCCAGTCCTCGGGCGGGACGACGGCGTGCGGCTGGCCTGTCGTGTGCAGGTAGTACAGGGTGCTGCTGTAGTCGTCCTCCCCGCGGCTGACGCTCATCTGCTGGTGATCGTCGTCCGTCTCTGCGATGCTCCACCTGGTCGAGACGTCCACGGCGTACAGGTCGCCGTAGGAGTCGGTGACGAGCTGGTCGCAGACGGGGCAGCGCAGCGCGCGGTATGTCTCCCCGTCATCGGTCACGGTGACGACTGTGAGGACCGGGGCCGCGGCCCACACCTGTTGTTGCAGCTGCTCGATCGTGGCGAGCAGGGCGTCAGCGGTCGGCCCGGGGGTGAGGAACGCGATGAGCGCGGCGGCGTATTCGGTGCCGTCGTCGGTGACGGGATGCCCGCCCGGCGCGCCCTCGCCCGGCAGGGTGAGGGTGTTGCGCATGTGCGCGAGGATCTCGGCGTCGGTGGCCGCGGCGTCATCGCCGGACTCCGCACGGCGGGTGTCGAGGATGAGCGCGAGCTGCGCCGCGGTCGCGCGGCCGGTGTCAATCATGGTCATGGGGTTCTCCTGTCAGCGCGCGTTGCCGGTAATAGAGTTATTAACGGATGGTCGGGACGGTCGTCGCGTCGACGGTCAGCCCGTGCGATGCGAGACGTGCGAGGGTGTCGGGGTCGTTGCTGATCTGCTCCCAGCCCGCAGGCGAGACGACCGCCGCGGGGTCGCCGTCGCGGTCGGTGAGAACGACGCACGTCCGGGCGTCGAGCACGGCACCCGTGCGGGGGCACACGATGTTCTTGCTGACGAGGTGGGTGACCATCTGCTTGCGCATGGTCGCTGCGAGGGTGGTGGTCATGTCTACTCCTGACTGATCGTTTTCTTTGCCTCTCCGGCGAGTGAAAACCAATTGAGTGGAGGCGGCGGAGTGACGCCGATCCGGGCGAAATAAGCCCGCAGGGCGCGTCCGGAT
>NZ_KQ758478.1:0-584 GCF_001456955.1 Microbacterium enclense
AGCCGATGACTTGATAACACACCTGTTTTTGGTGCTTGCGTCCACTGAGTGGTTCTCGATGTACGGTCGAGAACAACAACAATGAAACAATCGTTGTTGGTTTACGAACACATCAATAGTGTTTCGGCGGCCATAGCGAGAGGGAAACGCCCGGTCACATTCCGAACCCGGAAGCTAAGCCTCTCAGCGCCGATGGTACTGCAGGGGGGACCCTGTGGGAGAGTAGGACACCGCCGGACTTCCTTTAACGAAATGGCCACCCAACGCTGGGTGGCCATTTCGCATTTACGGACACAATCGCCGGGAAGGACAGTCATGTCGACGGACGACGCGAACGATCGCGGAAGCAGAGACGAGCGCTCGAACGAGCGCGGTTCCGATCGCGGGCGGTCCTCGCAGAGCCGGGGTTCGTCTTCCCGAAGCGAGCGCGCTCCACGCCGCGACGGAGACCGTCCGTTCCGCCGAGAGACCGACGGGCGCCCGTCCCGTTCGGGCGACGCCCGTCCGGTCCGGCGTGACCACGACTCGCGTCCGCCGCGTGATGGTGACCGTCCGTACCGTCGGGAGGGTGAGCGTCCGTTCCG
>NZ_KQ758478.1:949-35247 GCF_001456955.1 Microbacterium enclense
CGTGACAATGACTCGCGTCCCCCGCGTGACGGTGACCGTCCGTACCGTCGGGAGGGTGAGCGTCCGTTCCGACGTGACAACGACTCGCGTCCTCCGCGTGACGCGAGCCGCTCCTACACCCGTGACGGGCAGGGCGCGGGCCGCCCCCGGCAGGAGCGGGATCAGCGCAGCTTCGGCGGGAACGACCGCCGACCGTCGGGTGACCGTCGCCCCGGTGCCGGCGCACCTCGCCGGTTCGATCGTGAGGACTCCCGTGTCACCCGTCCGCCACAGGATCGCCGTGAGCGTGGGCCGGAGATCCCCGAAGAGGTGACGGCGTGGGACCTGCCCGGTGCGGCGCGGAACGAACTCAAGACCCTCAGCAAGGACAACGCCGAGAACGTCGCGCGGCATCTCGCCATGGCGGCACGCCTCATCGACGACGACCCCGAGCTGGCTCATCAGCACGCGCTGGCGGCATCCCGAAGCGCCGGACGCGTGGGCGTCGTCCGCGAGACCGTCGCCATCACCGCCTACGCCGTCGGTGACTTCGCCCTGGCCCTGCGCGAACTGCGCACGCACCGTCGCATCACCGGGTCCGACGAGCAGCTCCCGCTCATCGTCGACAGCGAGCGCGGCGTGGGGCGTCCCGACCGCGCGCTCGAGGAGGGCCGCGCGGTGGACCGTTCGACCCTCACGGTGCCGGTGCGCGTGCAGCTCGCGATCGCCATGTCGGGAGCGCGGCTCGATCTCGGTGAGACCGAACGCGCCCTGCAGGAACTCGACATCCCCGAGGCCGACCCGGACCGTGCGTTCGAGTGGAGCCCCGCTCTGTTCTCGGCTCGCGCAGCCGTGCTCGAGGAACTGGGGCGCCACGAGGAGGCATCCGAGTGGGAGCGTCGCGCGCAGATCGCCGCCGACGCCCTGGATGCCGCGGCCGGAGTCGCCGACCGCGAGGTCATCGTCGTCGAGGAGATCGACCTCATCGACGACGAGGGCGGCGTGGACGTGGCATCCGGAGTCATCCCCGTGGACGACGTCGACGCCGATGCCGCGGTCGCGTCCGCGGAATACGCGGTCGACGGGTCCGCCCGGAGCGACGTCGACGACCGGTCGGGCGACCGCGAGGACGAGCGGTGATCTTCGGTCGGAGCAAGCCCGAGGCGACCCCGCTCGACGGTATCGATGTCGTGCTCGCCGATCTGGACGGTGTCGTGTACGCCGGTCCCGGTGCCCTTCCGCACGCGGTCGAGAGTCTCAACAGGGCCCAGGCCGAGGGAAAGCAGCTCGGCTACATCACCAACAACGCGTCGCGCACCGATGCCTCGGTGGCGGCCCACCTGTCGTCGCTGGGTCTGCGTGTGCAGCCCTCCGACGTGACGACGAGTCCGCAGGCCGCGATGCGGCTGATGAAGGACCTCGTGCCGGCGGGCTCGACCCTGCTCGTCATCGGAGGCGAGGGTCTCGTCGTCGAGGTCGAGAAAGCCGGCTTCGTCGTCACGCGCAGCGCGGACGACGCTCCGGCGGCGGTCGTCCAGGGCTTCGCGCCCGAGGTCGGATGGGCGCAGCTGGCGGAGGCCGCTTACGCCCTCGCGACGCCCGTCGAAGACGGCGGCATCCCGTGGGTCGCGACCAACACCGACTGGACGATCCCGCAGGCCCGCGGCATCGCACCGGGGAACGGCACGCTCGTATCGGCCGTGCACACGGCGGTCGGTCGCCTCGCGACCATCGCCGGCAAGCCGGAGCGTCCGATCTTCGACGAGGCCGTCGCCCGCACCGGAGCGCGCGCGCCGCTGTTCATCGGCGACCGCCTCGACACCGACATCCAGGGAGCGCGCACGGCCGAGATGCCCTCGGTGCTCGTGCTGACCGGGATCGATCGGCCGAAGCAGATTCTCGCCGCGATCCCGTCGCAGCGACCCGACTACATCGTCGAGGATCTGCGTCAGCTCTTCGAGCCGTACCCCGCGACGATCGTCAAGGGCGATCGCACGCGCGTCGGCGATGCCGTCGTCGAGATCGACGGCGTCGACCTGCGCATCGTGTCGGAGGGACGACAGATCGATCTGCTGCGCGCGGGGGCCGCCGCGATCTGGAACTCGGGCCGTGCGATCTTCGGATTCCGCGTTCCGGAGCGTCTGTACATCGACCCGTTCCGCGTGCGCTGACGACGTAGCATGGCATCCATGTCGGACAGCACCGAGAGGGATGCCGAGCCCGAACTCGTCGACCGGCTCCGCGTGATCGAGGCGCAGCCGCTCGACACCCGTGCGGACGCCTACGCCGCTGTTCACGAGGAGCTCGCCCGACGTCTGGAGTCGGCCCCGACCGACACGTCGACGGCACCGCGCGCGTGAGTCCCCGACTCGACGCCGAGCTCGCCGCCCGCGGACTCGCGAGGAGCCGCTCGCACGCGACCCAGCTCATCGCGGGCGGACTGGTGAGCGTCGACGGTCGCCCCGTGGTGAAGCCCTCCGCGTCGGTCGACGCGTCCACCACCATCGAGGTGGCGGGGGCGGATCACTACGTCAGTCGCGGTGCCCACAAGCTCATCGCGGCGCTCGACGCGTTCGCGATCGCCGTCGGGGGGAGGGTGGCCCTCGACCTCGGCGCCTCGACGGGCGGCTTCACTCAGGTTCTGCGCGAGCGCGGTGCGCGTCCGGTGCTCGCCGTCGACGTGGGGCACGGGCAGTTGTCCACCGTCGTGGCATCCGATCCCGACGTGGTGTCGGTGGAGGGGTATAACGTGCGGTTCATGACCGCCGACTCCCTCGCCGCCGCGACGGGTGTCGCCGAGCGACCCCGCGTGGTGACCGGCGACCTCTCGTTCATCTCCCTCACCCACGTCCTCCCCGCGGTGATCGCGACCGCGGCGACGGACGCCGAGGTGGTGCTGCTCATCAAACCGCAGTTCGAAGTCGGCCGCACCGCGGTGAAGGGCGGGCTCGTCACCGATCCGGCGCTGCGCTCCGACGCGGTGCACGGGGTGCTGTGGGCCGCGTGGGACGTGGGGCTGCGCACCAACGGTCTCATCGCCTCGCCGATCGTCGGAACACACGGCAACCAGGAGTACGTTGCGTGGTTCTCGGCTGCACACGGCAGCGACCCCTCAGAATGGGAGAGCACCGTGACCCGACTGACCGGAAGCCGATGACCCCCAGCGATCGCCGAATCCTCCTCGTCGTCCACGCGCGCCGCGACGACACCGTCCATGCCGCCGAGCGCATCCTCACCGCCGTCCGTGCGGCGGGCGCGGTGCCGGTCGTCTCGGCCGACGACCGCCCCGAGCTCGCGGAGAGACTTTCGCTCGAGGGCGTGGCGACCCTGGGCGTCGATGTCGACATCGACGACGTCGAACTGGCCATCGTGCTGGGCGGCGACGGCACGATCCTGCGCGCGGCCGAGATGGTGCGCGGGGGGACGGCGCCCATCCTCGGCATCAACATGGGCCACGTCGGCTTCCTCGCCGAGATCGAGCGCGACGACATGGACGACGCCGTGCGCCGCGTGATCGCCCGTGACTACACCGTCGAGGAACGCCTCGCGCTCGCGGTGAAGATCCAGGATGCCGATGACCGCGTCATCTACGAGACCTGGGCCCTGAACGAGGCCACCGTCGAGAAGGCGAGCCGCGAGCGCATGCTCGAGGTGGTGATGGCCGTCGACGGGCGACCCCTGTCATCGTTCGGATGCGACGGCGTGGTCATCGCGACCCCCACCGGCTCGACCGCCTATAACTTCTCCGCCGGCGGGCCCGTCGTCTGGCCCAGCGTCGAGGCGATCGCCGTCGTTCCCCTCTCGGCGCATGCGCTGTTCGCGCGTCCGTTGGTCGTCGGCCCCGACGCGAGCGTGGCCGTCGAGGTGCTCGAGCGCACGAGCGGGAGCGGCATCCTGTGGTGCGACGGTCGGCGCTCGCACGAGCTGCCGCCCGGTGCGCGCGTGGTCGTGCGTCGGTCGTCTCGTCCGGTGCGCCTCGCCCGTCTGCACCCCGCCGTCTTCACCGACCGTCTCGTGCGCAAGTTCCAGCTCCCCGTCACGGGCTGGCGCGGGATGCCGGGAGGTGCCTCGTGATCGAGGAGATGCGCCTGCGCGACCTCGGTGTCATCGCCGACGCGACCCTGCCCATCGGTCGCGGGTTCACCGCCATCACCGGCGAGACCGGTGCCGGCAAGACCATGGTGGTGACGGGGCTCGGGCTGCTGCTCGGACAGCGAGCCAATTCCGGCGCCGTGCGGTCGGGGGCTGCTCAGGCCGCGGTCGAGGGCGTCTGGCTCGTGCCCGAGGACGGCCCCGTGGCCGTGCGCGTGCGCGAAGCGGGCGGTGACGTCGAACCCGTCGGCGGCGGCGCGGCGGAACTGTACCTGGGGCGCACCGTGTCGAGCGAAGGACGTGGACGCGCCACGGTCGGCGGTCGCACCGCGCCCGCGGGCGTTCTCGCCGATCTGGCCGACGACCTCGTCGTCGTGCACGGGCAGTCCGACCAGCTCCGGCTCAAATCGTCGGCAGCGCAGCGCGAGGCGCTCGACCGCTTCGGCGCAGAGCCGGTGGCGGCTGCGCGTGCCGCCTACCGCGCCGCGTGGGAGAGCTGGCGGGCGCTGGATGCCGAACTGACGACGTTGACGACCGACCGCGACGACCGCGCGCGCGAGGCCGACCAGTTGCGCGCGGCCATCGCCGAGATCGAATCCGTCGCACCGGTCGCCGAGGAGGACGAGGAGCTCGCGCGACGTGCCGAACGCCTCGCCAACGCCGAAGAGCTGCGCCTGGCGGCCGTCACCGCGCACACGGCGCTCTCGAACGACGACGGGACGCCCGATGTCGTCGCACTGCTCGCCGAGGCGCGGCGTGCCCTCGAGCGCATCGCCGACAGTGACGAGGCATTGGCCGTGATCGGCGAACAGGTGGCCGACCTCGGCTACCGTGCCACGGACGCCGCCGTCGCGCTCTCGGGATATCTGGCCGACCTCGACGAGTCGGGGCCGCACGAACTGGCTGCCGTCGACGAGCGCCGGGGAGTGCTCGCCGGCCTCGTCCGCACTCACGGATCGGTGGACGCCGCGATCGCTCTGCTCGAGACGGGCTCGGCGAGATTGGTCGAGCTCGACGACGACGGCGATCGCGTCGAGCGGTTGCAGATGCAGCGCGATACCGCTGCGGACGAGCTCGACGCCCGTGCCGAGGCGCTCACCGCAGCGCGCCGGGATGCCGCCGAAAGGTTGGGCGCCGCCGTCACCGAGGAACTGCACGCGCTGGCTCTCCCCGACGCGCACCTCACGGTCGAGGTGGCACCCGCCGCCCCGGCGGGGCACGGCCGCGACGAGGTGTCGATCCTGCTGGCCCCGCACCCCGGCGCCGACCCGCGGCCGGTGTCGCGCGGGGCCTCGGGCGGCGAGCTCAGCCGCGTGATGCTAGCGATCGAGGTGGTCATCGCCGGTGTCGACCCGGTGCCGACGTTCGTGTTCGACGAGGTGGATGCCGGCATCGGCGGCGCGGCGGCGATCGAGGTCGGCCGCCGTCTGGCGCGCCTGGCCGAATCGTCCCAGGTCATCGCCGTGACGCACCTCGCTCAGGTCGCGGCGTTCGCGGGAAACCACCTGACGGTGGTCAAGGGCAACGACGGCGCGGTCACGGCATCCAGCGTCCGACGGCTCGAGGGCGCCGAGCGTGAAGCCGAGATGGCGCGCCTGCTGTCGGGGTTGAGCGACTCGGACGCGGCGCTCACCCACGCGCGCGAGTTGCTGGCGACCGGCCGCGCGGTCGGCTGATCCGCGGGCGACGACCCGGGAACGTCACGACTCCGTGACCTGAATGTCGGACGTCGATGCCAGACTGCGGGACCAGCGGAGTGGATCCGCGAGCCCACCGGACAGATGCGACTGATAGGATCGAAGCCCGTGATGCAGACTTCGGACGCGGGACATTCAGACGACAAGACCTTCACGACGAAGCACATCTTCGTGACCGGAGGAGTCGTCTCCTCCTTGGGTAAGGGCCTGACGGCGGCAAGCCTCGGCAACCTCCTGACCGCCCGCGGCTTGCGCGTGGTCATGCAGAAGCTCGACCCGTATCTCAACGTCGATCCGGGAACGATGAACCCGTTCCAGCACGGCGAGGTCTTCGTCACCGACGACGGCGCCGAGACAGACCTCGACATCGGGCACTACGAGCGTTTCCTCGACATCGAGCTGAGCCAGGCGGCCAACGTCACGACGGGGCAGATCTACTCCCAGGTGATCGCGCGCGAGCGCCGGGGCGAGTACCTGGGCGACACCGTGCAGGTCATCCCGCACATCACCGACGAGATCAAGCGCCGCATGCGTCTGCAGGCGAGCGAGAGCCCGCAGCCCGACGTGATCATCACCGAGATCGGCGGCACGGTCGGCGACATCGAGTCGCAGCCCTTCATCGAGTCGGCACGCCAGATCCGCCACGAGCTGGGCCGCAAGAACGTCTTCTTCGTGCACGTTTCGCTCGTGCCGTTCATGGGGGCGTCCGGCGAGCAGAAGACCAAGCCGACGCAGCACTCCGTCGCCACGCTCCGCTCCATCGGCATCCAGCCCGACGCCCTCGTGCTGCGCAGCGATCGACCCGTCACCGAGTCGAACAAGCGCAAGATCGCGCTGATGTGCGACGTCGACGAAGACGCGGTGGTCAACGCCATCGACGTGCCCAGCATCTACGACATCCCGACGATGATGCACGACCAGGGTCTCGACGCCTACATCGTCGACGCCCTCGAGATCGCGAAGGCCGCCGACGTCGACTGGTCGCGCTGGCAGCGCGTGCTCAACGCCGTGCACAATCCCAAGCACGAGGTCACCATCGGCCTGGTCGGCAAGTACATCGACCTGCCCGACGCGTACCTGTCGGTCACCGAGGCCATCAAGGCCGGCGGATTCGGGCAGGAGACGCAGGTCAAGATCACCTGGATCCCGTCCGACCTGTGCGAGACGACCGAGGGTGCGGCCAAGGCGCTCGGCGCCGTCGACGGCATCATCGTGCCCGGTGGGTTCGGCATCCGCGGGATCGAGGGCAAGCTCGGCGCGCTGCGGTTCGCCCGCGAGCAGGGCATCCCCACTCTCGGCATCTGCCTCGGCCTCCAGTGCATGGTGATCGAGTACGCCCGCACGGTGGCCGGCCTCGAGGGCGCCTCCTCCAGTGAGTTCGACCCCGACACCGCGCACCCCGTCGTCGCGACCATGGCCGAGCAGGTCGACATCCTCGAGAGCGGCGACCTCGGCGGAACCATGCGCCTGGGGCTGTACCCGGCCGACCTCGGCGAGGGCTCGCTCGCGGCCGAGGTCTACGGGGCCAACCGCATCTCGGAGCGTCACCGCCACCGCTACGAGGTCAACAACGCCTACCGTCAGCAGCTGAGCGACGCGGGCCTGGTGTTCTCGGGCCTCAATCCCGACCTCGACCTCGTCGAGTTCGTCGAGCTGCCGCGTGACGTGCACCCGTACTACATCGCCACGCAGGCGCACCCCGAGCTGCGCTCGCGTCCCACCGAGCCGCACCCGCTGTTCCGCGGGCTCGTCGGCGCGGCGCTGGAGCGTCACCGCTCGAGCGAGCTGTTCGACGTCGAGGAGGACTGACGTGGAGCAGCTGCGCGACGTAGCCGTCGAGCTCGAGGTCGTCTCCAGCGACCTCGTGTACGAGGGTGCCGTGTGGAACGTGCGCAGTGACACCGTCCGCTACGGCGAGGGCGAGATGACGCGGCAGTACGTGGCGCACCCCGGTGCCGCGGCGGTCGTCGCCATCGACGACGACGAGCGGGTCGTGCTCATCCAGCAGTATCGGCACCCCATCAAAGAGCGCGACTGGGAGATTCCCGCCGGGCTCCTCGATGTCGCCGGAGAGCCGCCGATCGAGACGGCGAAGCGCGAGCTGGCCGAAGAGGTCGATCTCGAAGCCGACCGCTGGCAGCACCTCGTCTCGATGCACACGACCCCCGGCGGCAACGACGAGGTCGTGCACGTCTTCCTCGCCCGTGGACTGCGCACCGTCGAGACCGACTACGAGCGCGAACACGAAGAATCCGACATGCGCGTGGAGCGGCTGGCGCTCGCCGACGTGATCGACGGTGTGCTCGCGGGGCGCCTGCGCAACGGCATCCTGGCCACGGGCGCGCTCGCCGCGGCCGAGGTGCTGCGCCGCGAGGCCGCCGCGCACTGACGTGGAGCTCGAGCGCGCGGTCGAGACGTACCTCCGGCACGTCGCGCTCGAGCGCGGGCTCTCCGATCACACCGTCGCCGCCTACCGCCGCGACCTCGCGGTGTACGGCGAATGGCTCGGTGGCCGCGGCGTGACCGAGGTGGAGGCCGTGACGCCCGCGCTGATCGCGGAGTTCGCGGCCGAACGCGCCTCGGCGGTTCCACCGCCGGCATCCTCGTCCTTGGCGCGGCTGCAGTCGTCGGTGCGGGGCTTGCACCGCTTCCTCGTGCGTGAGGGGCGTGCGGAGGCGGATCCGAGCGGGCGGCTGCGACCGCCCAAGGCCCCGCGGCGGCTGCCGAAGGCGTTGACCATCGCGCAGGTCGACGACCTGCTGGACGCCGCGGGCCCTGCGCCCGGGTCAGCAGACGCTTCCGCGGCGGAACCCGCTGCCGTGCGAGACCGCGCGCTGCTCGAGCTGCTGTATGCGACCGGTGCGCGCGTGTCGGAGATCGTGCAGCTCGACGTCGACGACACCGCCCACGGCGACCTGCTGCGCGTACGAGGGAAAGGCGACAAGGAGCGCATCGTTCCCGTCGGCTCGTACGCGCGCGCCGCGGTGGAGGCGTATCTGACACGGGTTCGGCCGGCGCTCGCGGCGAAGGGACGGGCGACGCCGCGGCTCTTCCTCGGCGTGCGCGGCGCGCCGCTGTCCCGGCAGAGCGCGTGGCTCGTCATCCAGGCCGCCGCCGAACGGGCGGGTCTGACGTCGCACGTGTCACCCCACACGCTGCGGCACTCGTTCGCCACGCATCTGCTGCAGGGCGGCGCCGACGTGCGAGTGGTGCAGGAGCTGCTCGGTCACGCATCGGTCGCGACGACCCAGATCTACACGCACGTCACCGTCGACGCCCTGCGCGACGTGTACGCCACCGCGCACCCGCGGGCGCGGTGAGCGGTGGTGACGGCGGTCGCGTGCCCGTCTTGAGAGACTAGGACGATGACCGCCACGCTCGTCGCCCAGAACCTCTCCGGCGGGTACGGACACCGCACGCTGTTCGAGGGTGTCGACCTCACCGTCGCACCGGGTGACGTGATCGGCGTCGTCGGGGCCAACGGTGCGGGAAAGTCCACGCTGCTGCGGCTGCTCGCAGGCCGTGACGAACCGCAGGGTGGGTCGATCAGCCTCGCCCCGTCGGACGCCTTCGTCGGCTGGCTGCCGCAGGAGCATGAGCGCGTGCCGGGGGAGACCGTCACCGCGTACATCGCCCGGCGGACCGGGTGCGCGGATGCGACGCGCGAGATGGATGCCACGGCCGCGGCGCTGGGAGACCCCACCGTCGCCGGAGCGGACGACGCGTACGCCGCCGCGCTCGAACGATGGCTCGCGAGCGGGGCGGCGGACCTCGATGAACGCATGCCGGTCGTGTTGGCCGACCTCGGACTCGACGTCGGACCGGATGCCGAGATGACGGGGTTGTCGGGCGGGCAGGCGGCCCGTGTGGGATTGGCGGCGCTGCTGCTTTCGCGGTTCGACATCGCACTGCTCGATGAGCCGACGAACGACCTCGACCTCGATGGTCTGGAGCGTCTCGAGACGTTCGTGAAGGGGCTGCGCGGGGGTGTCGTGCTGGTCAGCCACGACCGCGAGTTCCTCGCCCGGTCGGTCACCCGCGTGCTCGAGCTCGACCTCGCGCAGAATTCGCACCGCGTCTACGGCGGCGGGTACGACGCCTACCTCGAGGAGCGCGCGACGCTGCGTCGTCAGGCGCGAGAGAAGTACGAGGAGTACGCCGACACCAAGGCCGACCTCGTATCGCGTGCGCGGACGCAGCGCGAGTGGTCGAGCCAGGGCGTGCGCAACGCGATGAAGAAGTCACCCGACAACGACAAGATCCGCCGCAAGGCCGCGACGGAGTCGAGCGAGAAGCAGGCGCAGAAGGTCCGCCAGATGGAGAGCCGGATCGCGCGCCTCGAGGAGGTCGAGGAGCCGCGCAAGGAGTGGCAGCTCGAGTTCACGATCGGTTCCGCTCCGCGCTCGAGCTCGGTCGTGTCCACGCTCTCGGGCGCCGTGTTCCGACAGGGCGACTTCACCCTCGGTCCCGTCTCGCTGCAGGTCACCGCGGGGGAGCGGATCGGCATCACCGGGCCGAACGGTGCCGGCAAGTCGACGCTGCTGCGTGGCATCCTGGGCCGTCAGACGCCGGACGACGGTACCGCCTCGTTGGGCGCGAGCGTCGAGATCGGCGAGATCGACCAGGCGCGCTCGCTGTTCGTCGGGGAGCGGTCGCTCGCCGAGACGTTCGAGGGGTTCGTGCCGGAGATGAACTCGGGCGAGGTGCGCACGCTGCTGGCGAAGTTCGGACTCAAGGCCGACCACGTCACGCGCGCGGTCGACGGTCTGTCTCCGGGCGAGCGCACACGCGCCGGTCTTGCTCTGCTGCAGGCGCGCGGGGTCAACGTGCTCGTGCTCGACGAACCGACCAACCACCTCGACCTGCCCGCGATCGAGCAGCTCGAGCAGGCGCTCGCGTCGTACACCGGCACGCTGCTGCTCGTCACGCACGATCGGCGCATGCTCGCGGCCGTGCAGACCGACCGACGCTGGCGCGTCGAGGCGGGCGTCGTCACGGAGCTGTGAGGTCGGCTGCGCCGCGCGGGTATGCGCGTGGCGCGGCGGGCGGAGGGGTCACCCAGACGCGGTCATCAGCGAGGCGTATCGCGGGCGATCCCCACCGAGAAACGCTCTTCGCCTGCAGAAACGCGGTGAGACGGCGTTTCTGCGCGCGGATCGCGTTTGTCGCGCCGGACTCAGCGGCCCTGGCGCTTCTTGTAGGGCTTCGGCTGGCCCTTCACGATCGGCGCACGGCCCTTGCCCTTCGAGGCCTTGGCCTTGCCGCCGCCGGGCGCCTTCTGCTTCGGCGCGGGCGGCGGGGCGTCGGCGATGCGGTGGCGCGCCTCGTCGAGCAGCAGGCGTCCCGCGGGGGTGAGTTGGGTGGGCGGAGTCCGCGAGATCACGGACTGCCCCACCTCCTCTTCGAGCTTGTCGATCGTCGTGTACAGCGACGCGAGGGGGATGCCGAGCTGCTCGGCCGCGCGTGGGAAGTGTAGTTCTTCGGCCAGGGCGGCGAACCGGCGCAGATGCTCGAGCTTCATGGCATCCATTCTCCCGTGCGGCCCCGTGCAGCGGCGCACCCCGCGGAGACCACGGCGCGGTCCGCGTCGAGCCGACCCGCGATCGCCGAAACGACACGCGATCCGGCCTGACGGCGGGTTATCTCGAGAAGGTGAGGTCAGTTCGGCGTCGCGGCGTCGCGGCGGCGCGGGTGGGCGGGTCAGGCGGCGGATGCCAGGAAGCGGTCGGCGGTGCGGAGCGACAGGGCCATGATCGTCAGCGCCGGATTGGCGGCGATGGCGGAGGGGAAGACGGAGTTGTCGCAGATCCAGAGGTTCGGGATCTCGTGCGAGCGGCCGTCGGCATCCACGACACCGTCGGACGGGTCGACCGACATGCGACACGTGCCGATCGTGTGGGCCGTGCGGGCCAGCACCATCGTCTCGCGGGCGCCCGCGGCCTCCATCACCCGCAGCATGAAGTTCGTCGCGTGCCGGTCGATCGCCTTCTCGTTCGCACCGGCGGTGAAGGTCACCCGGGCGCGGGGGATGCCGAACTCGTCGGTCTCGTCGGCGAGGGTGAGCCGGTTGTCGTCCGACGGGAGGCACTCGGCGTTGATGCCGATGCCCGCCATGAACCGCGACTGCTCCAGACGCTGCAACAGTTCGGGTCCCCAGAGGCCGCCGCCGCGCACGAGGGTGGTCGAGAAGGTGAGCGGCATGACCCCCAGGCTCTGCACGAGATAGCCTCCGGCGAAGTCGGCATCGGCCGGGCGCATCATGTCCTCGCTGATGAGCGACGAGGGGTAGCCGCGGTGCCCGCGCACCGGCTCGTCGAACCGGCCCCACACCTGCGTCGCGCCGTGCGCGAGGAAGTTCCGGCCCACCTGGCCGTTGTCGTTCGCGAGACCGGTGTGCAGCAGCAAACGCGGTGTCTCGACCCCGCCGCCGGCCAGCACCAGCGACCGGCAGCGCTGACGCACGTCGACGTCGCCCTGGCGGTACACGACCGCCGCGACGTGCCCGCGGGCGTCGAGCTCGATCGCGTGCACCATCGCCTCGGCGCGGATCTCGGCGCCGGCGGCGACCGCCGCGGGCAGGTACGTGTTGGCGGTGGAGGCCTTGGCATCCGTCCGGCAACCCTGGTGGCACTCGCCGCAGTTGACGCACGCGCCGCGCTCGCCGTGGTGGTCCTGCAGCCGCGCCCGGGTGAGGACGGCGGCGGGGGCGTCGGCCCAACGGACACCGAGGGCGTCGCAGCCCTGGGCGACGAGATTCGCGGGCGCGTTGCGTGCGGCGGGCGCGTAGGCGTAGCGGCGGGCCGGATCCCACGGGTACGGGGTCGGCCCCGAGACGCCGATGTCGCCCTCGACGCGCTCGACGTAGGTGAGCAGCTCGTCGGGATCGACGGGCCAATCCCGGCCGACACCCGACTCGGTGCGCAGCGCCAGGTCGTGGCGGTCGGGGCGCGGGGTGAACGCCCCCCAGTGCAGCATCGAGCCGCCGACGCCGCGTCCGCTGTTGTTCGGACCGAACGCGGTGGGGTCGTCGCCGCCGCTCAGGCGCTCCGACATCCAGTTGATCTCGACGGCCTCGGTCTCATCGGGGGTGAGGTCGTCGAGGGCGAAGTGGCGTCCGGCCTCGATGGCGACAACGGTGAGGCCCTTGCGTGCCAGTTCCGCGGTCAGCGGGGCGCCGCCGGCGCCGGTTCCGATGACCACCACGTCGACGGTCTCGTCGGTGCCGAACGTGCGCATCTGCTCGATGTTCATGCGGAATCTCCTGTCGTCACGGTGCCGCCGACACCGGCCGGTTCCCAGTCTTCGCGGCGACCCAGCCGCAGTTCGACGAACCCGCGGATCGGGGTGCCGCCGGTGGCGAAGCCGTCGTAGCCGATGCGGGCCATGCTCGCGGGGTGGGCGAGCCACTGCCGGACGAGGTCGTTGCGGACGTCTTCGAGCCAGATCTTCAGCCGCGCCGCGTCGAGGGCGCCCCTGGCATCCGTCGTCCCCTCGATGGCGGCGCGCAGCACGTCCTCGCGCTCGGCGGGGTCGGTCGGCCAGACCGCTGCGAGCGTGTCGAGGCCGGCGCGGTACGCCTCGGGGTCCGGCGGCAGATCCGCGCTGCGCCACCCGTCGCCCTCGCCGCGGGCGAGTTGGGCGTCGACGCGGGCGGCGACGTCGATCGCGGCGTCGTCCTGCGGAACCACGAGGTCGGCGACCTCGCGCAGCAGGGTCAACTGAGCGACATCGAGCACCTCGGGGGCGTACCCCCGGTCATCGGGGACGGCGCGGCGGTTCAGGATGCCGCGCACGCGGGCGTCGACGCGGTCACCGGCGATGAGAGCCGCCCAGTCGTCGGGCACGCTCGGCCCGAGCAGCACCTCGTCGTCGACGAAGCGGGCGATGGCCGCGGCCGCCTCGGCGGTGCGTTCGAGGGGGATGAGGTGACCGGTGTCGTCGAGCGGGACGAACCGCGCACGGGGATACACGGATGCCAGAAGTCCGGGCTGTGCCGACGCGCCCAGGTCGTCGTCGTCGGTGCCCGCGAGGACGAGGACGGGCAGGTCGAGCGTGCCGACCTCGGCTGAGGCGTCGAGACGGCTGCCGGTATCGAGCCAGGCGCGCCACGCGTCGGGCGAGGTACGGCGGAGATCGGCCACGGCGTTCGCGTGAGCGGCGGGGTCCAACCTCTCCGCGGTGTTCTGATCGAGGAAGGTCTCGGCATCCTCGTCGGACAGGGGCCCCTCGGCCACCCACGACAGCATGCGTTCGCGGCGCTCCTCGGACATCGGCTCCGGGCTGGGCGGCGACGGCGCCATGAGCACCATGCCGGCGAGCCCGACGAGCGGCGCGTCGCCGCGCAGAACGCGGGATGCCACGAGCGCGGCGATCTTGCCGCCCATGCTGTGGCCGCCGAGCATCCACCGGCCACGGGCACGGTGAGCGAGGTGGTCGACGACATGCGCGACGGTCGCGGCGACCGAGGAGTCGGTCATGGATGCGGCGGAGCCGAATCCCGGGAGGTCGATGCCCTCGACACGCACCCGGCCGTCGAGACGCTCGGCGAGACGGTCGAAGGAGCCGGCACTCGCCCCGAGGGCGTGAAGCGCGAACAGGGTGACGGGCGCCCCGCCCGTGGCGGTGGCGTTCTCGGTGGGCATGCACTCACGCTCGCTCACCGGGCGGCGTCGCCAGGGCCGCTTGCGATCCGAGACGATTTGCGCAAGGAGGGCGCGGACTGGTCGCCGCGCCCTCCGTGCGATCACATCGTCGTCGCGGCGAAGAGCGGGGTGAAGACGGCGATGAGCACGACCCAGAATGCGAGTGCGACGACGCCGATCATCACGCCGACGAGCGCCGGGGTGTTGCGGTAGCCGGCGGCACGCGACTGGCGCCAGGCGATGAACGACACGAGGGAGCCGATGAAGGTGAAGAAGAACGACAGCACGAGGCCGACGATTCCGAGCGACTTGCCGGGATAATCGACGCCGACCGGAGCGGGCTGGGACATGGATCCTCCTGAGACGAGCCGCGGTCCGACACTCTCGCGTCCCGGACGACCGCGCGGCGAGTCGTCAGTATCGGGCGTGCTCAGCCGGACCGCGGACACCCTGCTAGCGGCGACGGTCGATGCCGCGGCCGAAGATCACCCGCGGCATCGACGTCGGGCCTTCCCGCCTCACCCGCGCCGCCGCCGCCCCTCGTCAGGGCGTGACCATGCCGCCGTTGACGTTCAGCGTCTCGCCGGAGACGTAGCTCGACTCCGCGGAGGCCAGGAACACGAACGCCGGCGCGATCTCGGCCGGCTGACCCGCGCGCTGGTAGGTGCTCTCGTCGTCGAAATGCTCCATCTGATCGTCGGAGACGCCCTGGCTCACCTGCAGGGCCGACCACGTGGGACCGGGGGCCACGACGTTGACGCGGATCCCGCGCGAGGCGAGCTGCTGCGCGAGCCCCTTGGACAGGTTGTTGATCGCTGCCTTGGTGGCGGCGTAGTCGAGCCGGTCGGGCGCGGGGACGTAGGCCTCGAGCGAAGCGGTGTTGATGATCGTGCCGCCCTCGGGCAGGTGGGCCAGTGCGGCCTTCGTGATCCAGAACGGTGCGAAGACGTTCGTGCGGAACGTCTGCTCGAACTGCTCGTCCGAGAGATCCTCGACCGTGTCGACCATGACCTGCTTGCCGGCGTTGTTCACCACGATGTCGAGACCGCCGAGCGCGTCGGCGGCACGATCCACGAGTTCGCGGCAGGCGGCGGGCTCGGTGATGTCGAGCGCGATGGAGACGCCGGTGCGGCCGGCATCCCGGATCTGCTCGAGCACGTGGTCGGCGTCGCGTTGCTCGTCGGGGAGGTGCACGATCGCCACGTCGGCGCCCTCGCGCGCGAACGCGATGGCGACGGCGCCGCCGATGCCGGAATCGCCGCCCGTGATCAGAGCCTTGCGTCCGACGAGCCGGCCGAGGCCCCGGTACGTCTTCTCGCCGAGGTCGGGCACGGGGGTCATATCGGCCTGCACGCCCGGCTCGGGCTGGTGCTGCACGGGCGGCTCGACGCGCGCATACCGGGTGACGGGGTTGTCGAATGTGAACTGATCGCGATCGGAGGTCATGCTCCGACGCTAGGCACCGGAACGCGGTGACGCCGAGGCCTTGACGGGGCCGTCGACGACAGCGGTACGGCCGCCGCCCCCGGCCAGCACGTCGTCGACGACCGCGGACACACGCTCCGCAGAGGTGCGCCACGAGAAGCGCTCGGCGTTCGTCAGGCCCGCGGCGACGAGGTGCGCACGCAGGGTCGGATCGTCGACCACGCGCGACATGGCATCGGCCAGGTCGGTCTCGTCGTACGGGTCGACGTACACGGCGGAGGAGGCGAGGACCTCGGGCATCGAGGCGGCTCGCGCCGCGATCACGGGACACCCGCACTGCTGCGCTTCGAGCGGGGGGATGCCGAAACCCTCGTACAGCGACGGGAACACGAACGCGAGGGCACCGCGGTACAGCGTCGTCAATTCGTCGTCGTCGATGCGCCCGAGGAAGTGGACGCGGGCGGGGGAGTCCTCGTAACGCTGTCGCGCGAAACTGTTGGTCTGGCTGCCGACGACGCGCAACTCGACGTCGGGGTGGGTCTCGGCGAAGCGTTCGAACGCCGACAGCATGCGGGCGAAGTTCTTGTGGGCGTTGGGGGAGGACACCGCGAGCAGGTAGGGGCGCCCGGCCGCGGCCTCGCCCGGATGGAAGCGGGCGTCGGCGCCGTTGTGGATCACCGTGAAGCGTCGGGGATCCACGCCGAAGTGACGGGCGATCTCGCCGCGCGAGAACTCGCTGACGGTGAGCAGCGCGTCGCTGTGGGCGATGAGACGCGGGACGACGAGACCGTACACGGCGCGGAAGCGGCGGCCGAAACTCTCGGGATGCCGGATCCAGGTGATGTCGTGGTGGGTCGAGATCTGGGGGCGGTAGCCGATGGGCCCCGTGCTCGCGAGGTTCAGCAGCAGCGCGCGGCGGCGCCGGGCGAAGAGCGGCAGATCGATCTGCTCCCACGCGTGACCACGGGTGCGCCCGACCCGCGTGATGCGCGACGGGTCGAGACCGGCGGTGTCGATGGGTCCGTTCGGGACGGCCAGAGTGACGTCGGAGCGCAGGTCCAGGAGCTCGCGCGTGATCTCGGTGGCGAAGCGTTGGATGCCGGTCGTTCGCTGCGTGAGGAAGCGGGCGTTGACGACGATCATCGTGACGCGACCTCGCGGGGGGTACGTGCGACGTCGTACAGCGCGAGCGAATCGTGGCCGACCCGGTCGTCGGTCAGAGCACGACGCGCCCATTCGAGTGCGGCGGCGGACATGCGCTCGCGCAGCCCCGCGTCATCGAGGAGCAGAGCGGTCGCGGCGATGAGGCCCTCGTCGGTGCCGCGGATGAACCCGGTCACCCCGTCGTCGACGGTGTCGCGGTTGCCGACGACGTCGGACACCACGGCGGGGAGTCCTTGCGCCTGCGCCTGGATGAGCGAGAGCGACATGCCCTCCCACAAGGACGGGAAGAGGAGGACGTCGAGACCGTCGATCAGTGCCGACAGCTCGTCGGGGGACACCCAACCGGTCACCCTGACCGGCGCGTCGGCGAACCACCTCGCTTCGTCGGCGGCGTCGCCGCCGCCGATCCACAGGAAGTCGGCGCGGTCGTCGAGCGCCCGAGCGGCGGCCGCGAACCGCCACGGGGCCTTCTGGTAGGTGACGCGACCGACCATCCCGACGACGGGGCGCCGCATGCGGTCCGCGCGACGAGGGCGCCGGGCGACCGTCTCGGAGGCCACCCCGGTCTGCAGCAGGTGCGCGCGCGCAGGAGCGAGCACGGACTGCGCCACGGCGTACTCCGAGGGCGAGGTGAGGATCAGGGTGGAGTGGCGAGCCAGGCTGCGCTCGACGGCCCGGAACGCGGCGCGCGCGCCCCGCGGCAGATCGAGACGGAGGAACGCGAAGCCGTGCGGCGAATAGAAGACCGTGCTCGGGTCGCGCCGCCCGCGCAGAGCCCACCGGACCGCGGCGCCCGCGAAGCTGGAGTGCGCGTGGACGACATCGACCGCGTCGTCGCGCCGGACCGCACGGCCCAACGCCCGCAGGTCGTCCAGGCGCCCGCCGGTCGACACGCGGATGAGCGCGACGTCGGGGTGGAATCGTGCGCGCAGCGCCTCGTCGGAGGGGGTCTCGGGGCGCGGGGCGAACATCACCCGCACATCGGCGCCGGCCTCGGCCTGTCGACGGGAGATGCTGTCGACGACGCTGAGGACGCCGCTGCCCATCGCCTCGGTCACATGCAGCACGCGTGTCATGTCGTCGTCATCTCCATCCAGGTGCGGGCGATGCCCTCGGTCAGGGTCAGGTCGTGATCGGTGCCGAACTCGTCGACGAAGCGCGTGACATCGAGCACGACGTGGTCGACGAAGGTGGCGGGTTTGGGGGTGATCTCCACCGCGAAGTCGCGGCCCACGACACCGCGAACGGTCTCCAGCACCTCGGCCACGGACGTTCCGCGACCGCTGCCCAGGTTGTAGACGCGGTGCCGGGGCTCGGCATCCACCATCCGCAGGATGCGCCGGACGAGGTCGTCGACGTGGATGTAGTCACGGATCATCGACCCGTCTCCCACCTGCACGACCGGCTCCGAGCGCAGGATGCGATTCAGCGTGATCGGGATGACCCCTTGTCGCTTCGAGGGGTTCGGATTGGCGCCGTAAGGGTTCGAGATGCGCAGGGAGACGGCCGAGAGGCCCGCGGTGGCGGCGTAATAGTCGATGTATCGCTCGACCGCGAGCTTGCCGATGCCGTACGGAGAGACGGGAGCCGCCGGGGCGTCTTCGACGAACGTCGCGCTCGGTTGGGGGCCGTAGATCGCCCCGCCGCTGGAGGCGTAGAACAGGCGACGGATGCCGACGCGCGCGCAGATCGCGAGGAGTTCGACGCTCTGCGCGACGTTCGTGCGCAGGTCGATCGTGGGGTCGCCGTCGACGGTCGCCGGCGTGGTGGTGGACAGGAAGTGGAAGACGACGTCGTGCCCGTCGGCCACGGATGCCAGGTCGGCGACGCTGAGGAAATCGCCGGCGACGACGGTGAGGTCGGTGGAGGAGAAGGCCCGCGTGCCCCGGCTGAACCGGTCGAACGCCGTCACCCGATGGCCCGCGCCGACCAGGGCGTCGGTGAGACGGGAGCCGAGGAAGCCGTTCGCCCCGATGACCAGGCAGCGCGCCATCAGCGACGCCGGGGGGAGCGGTCGGTCATGTGCGGGGCCCTCTCTGCCGGACGACGGCCGCCGAAGTCACCTCCGCCGGATCGTCGCCAGGAGCAGACGGAGGTCGCGGCGGGCGAGCAGCGGGCTCAGCGCCGACACGACGATGACCCAGACGCCGGCCGTGCAGATGAGGCGGGCGAGGGGCTCGAGAGGGGTGAAGAACGCGGCGTCCGCTGCCGAGGCGACCGCCCATGCGGCGAGGAAGACGGCCAGGGGCGGGAGACCGGCGCGCACGAGAGCCGCGGAGGGAACCCCCGTACGCGGGAGGAAGATCAGGGCGGCTGCAGCCCACAGCAGGAACTGACCGGCAGCGACGGCGGAGGCCACGGCCAGCGGTCCCGAGAACGACAGGGCCACGGTCAGAGCGATCATCGCGACGCGGCCCACGGTCTCGGATGCCAGCAGCATTGCGGAGCGTCCCGTCGAGACGAAGGCCCAGTACTGGGCGTAACCGAGCGTCTGGAACACCGCCGCGACCGCGAGGATCGGCACGAAGACGGCGGCATCCGCCCACGCGTGTCCGAGCACGACCTCCACGGAGGGACGAGCGGTGGCGACGAGGAGGCTGAGATAGGCGAAGGCGGGAAAGCAGAGCAGCGTCTGGAACCGCGCGAGACGGGCACCGATCTCGTCCGGACCGGAAGCGTCGGCGAGGTGGGGAATGACGACGCGTGTCAGCGGGGTGATCACCTGGTCGATCGGGAGGTTCACCAACTGGGTCGCCCTGTTGAAGAGACCGATCACCTGATCGCTCGCGGTCCGCGCGATCATGATCGTGCCGACATTCGTGGATGCGTAGTTCAGGGCGTGGACGGCGAACGTATTGCCACCGAAGGCGAGGAGTCCGCGCACATCGGCCCCGCGCCGGGGGAGGCCCGGGCGCCACGGGGTCAGGACGAACGCGAGCAGCAGCGTCATCGCGGCGGCGACCGTGCCCTGCAGAGCGAGCGCGAAGTACCCGGCGCCGAAGAGCGCCACCGTCACCGCGACGGCCAGTCCCGACACGTCCCCCGCCAGCTCGGCGACGGCGAGCCGCCCCAGGCGCCCCGATCGGTTCAGCTCGACCCGCAGCTGCGCGCTGGCGGAGCGCAGCAGGAACGCGGGCGCGAGCAGCAGCAGCACGGTCACGAGGCGGTCGTCGTCGAAGACCGCGGCGAGCGGCGGTGCGACAGCGACGACGAGGGCGCTCGCCAGCGCGCCGACCCCCGCGTTCAGCCAGAAGAGAGTGGTGCGCTGGTGATCGTCGAGCGACGGCGCACGCAGCGCCGCCATGCTGAGGCCGAAGTCGCCGAGGACGGCGGCGAGGCCGGCGACCGATGCTCCGAGCGCCACGATGCCGAAGTCGGCGGGGCCGACGAGTCGCGCGAGAACGATGATGCCGAGGATCTGCGAGAGATAGCGCCCCCACTGCGCTCCGAGCAGGAAGAGAGCGCCTCTCCTCCGCGGGGCGACGACGTCGGTCGCGGTCATCGGGTTCTCCTCGCGCTGTACGGTGACGGCCGTGAGCACGCTAACCTCGACGGGAGCCGCTCCCGGAGGCCCCCGTTCGACACTCCCCGGGTTATTCGACTCCGTGCGCGCCCGTCGCGTCATGGTGATCCTGGTATGGGCCTCGTCGATCGCGTCGCCGATCGTCGAGACAGTGCTGAGCGACCGCCAGCACTACGTGGAGGGCAAGACCTCGACGGTCGCCCTCGCGGTGACGCTCAACGGCCTCGGGGCGGTCATCGTTCCGGTGATCGCCGTCGCGGCCACGTTCTTCATCGCCCTGTACTGGCGTGTGACGGCCCCCAGCCTGCTCCTGGTCATCGCGCCCGGTCTCGTGCTGGCCGCGAATGAACTCGCGCACGGTCGTCCGCCGACGCTCGGTCTGCTCATCACCGCGACTGCCGGGGCGCTTTTGGTGAGCGTGCGGGTGAAACTGCCCGATCTGGCCGTGGTCGGTTATCTCGGTGCTCTGGTCGCCACCGCGTCCGTCGCCGCGTTCTTCCTGACGCCGTCGAAAGTGCTCATCTCGGGCGGCGTGAACACCTTCGACAAGTCTCTGACAGGGGCGCCTCTGCTAGCGGGCATCTTCACGCACTCGAACACGTTCGGGATGTTCCTCGCCCTCGCCTTGCCGTTCGTCTTCCTCGCGCGGCGATGGCCCGTGCGGCTGCTCCTTCTCGCCGCCCTGGGGTGGGCGCTGATCCTGTCGTCTTCGCGAACGGCGCTGGTCGGAGCCGCGGTCGTCTTGGTGGTGCTGATGCTGGCACGGATCCTGCCGCGGACGGCGTTCGCAGCGGTCGCCATCCTCGGCTTCGCGGTCTCCGCCTTCGCCATGTTGTGGCTTCCCTTCACCGAGACCGACCCCGAGGCCTACACCCACCGCGGATCCATCTGGATCTTCGACCGACAGCAACTGGGCGACCACTGGCTGTCCGGTCTGGGAGCCCACTGGTTCGCGGACAACTATCCGCTGCTCAGGTCGGTGCTGTCGAGCGCGGCAAGCCACGCGCACAACCTGGCTCTGACGACGCTCATCCAGGGCGGAGTCGTCGTGCTCGCGGCGTGGACGACGGTGATGGTGGTGGCCCTCTTCGCCACGCTGCGCCGCCCCTCCGCCCGCCAGCGCGGCGTCGGAGTGGCGTTCCTGCTCGGGCTGCTCGCGGTGGGGGCCACCGAGACGCCCTTCGGGCTCGTGGGGTGGGGACCGCTGTCGGCATCCGCGCTCATCCCGCTCTTCGTCCTGGCCGGACAGGGATGGATCGAACGCGAGGAGGACGAGCACGCTCGTGCCCTCTCCTCCGTCCCTCTCACCCGGGCTTCCCTGCGGGCGCGCCGACGCTGAGACGGTCCGCTCACCTCCGCCGGCGCAGCCAGTCCCGCACGCCGCGTCGCAGACGCATCCATCGGGCGCGCCGTGCGGAGGACGACGCGTGCCCGGCATGCCGCGCCGAGGCGAGAGCTACGTCGTCGGGGGGCCAGATGAACCGTGCGATCAAGCGCAGGCGCACCGGCCAGGGCTCGGCGTTCATGGCCAGCCAGTACGCGCGGACGCGATCGGGCTGCCGCCGCCACACCCAGTCGTGTGGAGTGCCCGAGGCATCCGCGTCGAGGGAGCCGGGGACGGCGAGGGGGCCGAGTTCGTGTCTCAGCGCGGGAACGGCGCCGAGCTCGCGTGCCCGGACGACGCTCCCGTCGGCGCGGGCGAGGAAGTCCCTCGCGGAGGCGGATGCGCCGGGCGCCCGCCGGCCGGCGCCGATCACCGGTCGGACCGCGTGCAGCGCCGCCAGCACGGCGTGCGTCGCAGGAGCAGGGACCAGGATGTCGACACCCGCGAAGCGCAGCGGGGCGGTGTCTCGGACGACGAGATCGAACGCGCGCTCGTCGTCGAGCGTGAGGCCCGGGAAGCGCCGGTGCACGTCGATCTCGCACCCCCATTGCTCGGGGATGAGTGTCACGGTGTGGTGGATGGTCGTGCCGAGCCAGGGATCGGGGGCGCGATGCCATCCCCACGGCCTCAGTGCGTCGACCAGCTCCTCGACCCGCGCCGGGTCGCACCACAGGTCGACATCGCCGGAATGCTCGCGATCGCGCAGCCCCTGCAGGCGAAGCGCCGGACCCTTGGTGAACACGCACCGGATGCCACGGCTCGCGGCCACGCGGGCGACGAGGGCGTAGACGAGCTCGTGCAGGGCGGACGACAGCACCGGCGGATGCAGCTCGTCCACTCGGGAGGGATGCGATGGCGCGAGAACGGCGAGGCCGAGTTCGGCGAGATGGGTCAGAACCGCCTCTTCATCGGGGGTGACGGTGGCGGGTGGAAGCGGCGCGGAGGCGATGAGACGGCGCCAGAGCGCCGCGCCGACACCGACGAGGCAGACCGCCTCGGAGGCCCGCGTGGGGAGGACGAGGACGTCGGCGTCCGCGTCGAAACCTGCGGCATCGCGTACGTCGAGCGCGCCGTTCGCGATGGGGATCCACCCGTGGCCGGGGGGAACGGAAGCAGGCATGGGGCGACCTCGCGGAGACGGCGGTGACCGTCCAGTCTCGCTTCCCGCGGCGCGGATCCGCGGTGCCGACGCGGTCACGCGCGGGCGGGAACGGAACGAATCACCTCGGGGCGGGCCGTTTTTCACCACTGCGTGCGCGCGTCAGTGGATACCGCCCCGGTCGACGAGACGTGTCGGGACGAGATGCGTCTGCGAGCCGGTCGCCGGGACCGCCGCCCGCGCGAGCAACGTCTCGGCGGCGCGTGTGCCGAGGTCGGAGACGTCGTAGTCGACGATGCGGATGCGTCGCGGCAGGAGGCGCGACAGCTCGAAGTCGTCGAAGCCCGCGACCGCCACCTCGGCACCCGCGGTCAGGATCGCCTCGAGGGCGCCGATCGTGACGCGGTTGTTCGCGCAGAAGACCGCCGTGGGGGCGTCGCCGCTGTCGAGGAGGCGCTGCATCGCGTCGCGCGCCATGGCGGGGGTGTGCAGGCCGTCGATCACGAGGGCCGGATCGGGGGCGCGCCCGGCGGCGGCGAACGCCTCCTCCACACCCGCCCAGCGCTGCGTCATCGTGAAGATGCCTCGGCGGTCGAGCAGCACGGCGATGCGGCGGTGTCCGGCGGCGAGCAGCTCGGCGACCGCCGCCCGGGCGCCTCCGGTGTTGTCGAGCAGGATCGCGTCGGCGGGGATGCCGCTGCCGGGGCGGTCGAGGAACACCACCGGGGTGCCCAGTTCGACCTCGCGCGCGAGATAGGCGTGGTCGTCGGCCGTGGGGACGACGATCAGACCGCCCACCTGGCGTTGGCAGAGATCGAGCGCGAGGAAGCGTTCGGTGTCGGCATCCTCTTCACTCGAGGTCATGACGAGGTGCATCCGGTCGCGCGCGGCGACGGCGGAGACGGCGGCGGCAACGGCCATGTAGAAGGTGTTCGACAGGTCGGCGGCGATGAAGCCGATCGTGTCGCGGTTGCCGGAGCGCAGGCTCGCGGCGAGGGCGTTGCGGTGATAGCCCAGGCGCTGCACCGACGCGGCCACGCGCTCGGCCATGCCGGGGTCGACGCTGGGTTCGCCGTTGATGACGCGGGAGACGGTCTTCAGGCTCACGCCGGCATCGGCGGCGACGTCGATCATCGTGGGCCGGCCGGTCTTGCGCATGCGTCTCCTCGGAAGCCGCCGGGCGCGGCCTCCTCCGAGCATAGGGACGGCGGGCGCTCGCGGAGGAAACGCGGCGTAACCTCGCGCAGGCTGCGGCGGCGGGAAAGGGCGGCGCGGTGAGGCGTTGAGGTGCGGCGAGGGGATGCTTCTTGGTGTGGGGCGGGTTTCGCCGTTTGGGGCGGGCGTTGTGCGCCCCGAACGGCCGATCCCGCCCCAAAACCTTCGAGCCCGCTACCGGTAGGCGCGCAGCTGGTTGAGCCTGAACCGTCTCATGGGTCGTCGCGACGGGGTGGTTTGGGGCGGGTTTCGCCGTACGGGGCGGGCGTTTTCCGCCCCGAACGGCCGATCCCGTCCCGAAACCGGACAAGACCGCTCGCGGCGACCGGGTCACGCCTCTGGGGTGACGAACGTCCCGTTCTCATGCGAGGCGATCGCGGCGGCGAAGAGGCGATGGGTCAGTGCGGCCTCGTCGGGACGGACGCAGCCGAAGCCGTCGCCGAGCTCACCCACGTACTCGGCGAGGAAGGCCGCCCACATCTGCAGGATGGCATCCGAGAATCCCGACTCGAAGTTGGGTCCCGTCACGGTCGGCCAGACGGACTGGCTGCCGGCGTCGATCTGCTGCCAGCTCTGCTCGCGCCCGACCCCGGGCACGTCGATGAAGGCGAAGACCTCGACCTGCTTGGGGTTCTTCGTGCTGAAGCGCACGCCGCCGGACATGCCGATGGCCTCGAACTCCCACGTGTTCTTCTGGCCGGGCGCGATGCGCTTGGTCTCGGTCGTGAGGGGGAAGGGGGCGCCGTCGTGGCGGGCCCACGAGTGGATGACGGCGTTGTCCCACGTGTCGCACGGCTGCGGCGTGCCGTCGGGGCCGGGGCGTTCGGTGACGACGTCCTGCAGGATGCCGACGACCTTCTCGGGGGTCCAGCCCAGGCGCAGCGGCACGTGCCAGGTGTGCATGCCGAGGTCGTTGAGCACGCCCGCTTCGCCGCAGAACTGCTTCTGGCGCTTCCAGTTGAGGGGCTTGTTGACATCGATGTCGCTGGCGTGCAGGAAGGTGCATTTCGCCTCGACGATGCGGCCGAGCGCACCGGATCGCACGTAGTCGACGGCCCACTGGGCGCCGGGGAAGAACGGCATCTCGCTCGAGACGCGCACGAACGACTCGGGCGTCTCGTCGATGGCTGCGACGACCGCGTCGGCGGCGGCGCCGTCGATGCCGAAGGGCTTCTCGGCGAGCAGCGCCTTGCCCGCGCGCACGGTGTCGACGTAGAGCCGCTCGTGCAGGTCGTGGCGAACGGCGATGTAGACGACGTCGACGCGGGGGTCGGCGAGCAGCTCGTGATGGTCGGTCGTCGTCAGCTGCACGGTGTCGATGCGCTCGAAGAACGACAGCGCCGCGGGGTTGATGTCGCAGACGGCGACGAGCTCGGGCTCGGCGGGGTGGTCGATGAGCGCGGGCCAGCGGCGCAACGCCGCGGCGATCTCGCGGCCCATGAGCCCGCCGCCGATGATGCCGATGCCGATCTTCTTGCCGGTCATGCCGTGCCTCCTGCGCCGATAGTGGTGGTCGAGCTGAGCGAGCGGGTCATGCCCCACCGCCGATCAGGGCGAGGGCGTCGTCGACCGAGGCGTCGTCGTGCACGACCGCCATGAGCGCCGCGGTGATGCCGGCCGGGTCGTGGTGCTGGATGACGTTGCGGCCGTAGACGATTCCGCGAGCGCCCTGCTCCAGCACGGCACGGGTGCGCTCGAGCAGCGTGCGGTCGTCGACCCGGCCGCCGCCGCGCACGAGCACGGGGGTGTCGCCGGCGGCTTGGATGACGCGGTGGTACTCGGTGATGTCGTCGGTGGGGTCGGCCTTGATGAGGTCGGCGCCGAGCTCGCGCGCCTGGCGCACGAGGGTCACGATCTTCGCGGTGTCGCCGTCGACGCCGTATCCGCCGGTTCCGGGCTTGGTCTGCATGACCAGGGGCTCGATCATCAGCGGCATCCCGTACCGTTCGGCGTCGGTGCGCAGGGCCAGGATCGAGCGGATGCACTGTTCGCGCACCTGCGGCTCGCCGGGCAGGTCGAGCAGGTTCACGCACACGGCGACGGCGTCGAGGCGGACGGCGACCTCGATGGCATCCGGAACGTGGATGCTGTGCAGCGGGGATTCGAGCGGGTCGCCGTAGACGTTGGCGATGTCGGTGCGCAGCACGAGTCCGGGCTTCTGCTTGCCGGGGACCGACTGCAGCAGCGGCGCCTGCCCGAGGGTGAGCTGGACCGCGTCGGGGCCGGCGTCGACGAGCGTCGCGACGGTCTTCGCCATGTCTTCGATGCCGGTGAGGAAGGCGTGCTCGTGGAACGCGCCGTGGTCGACGGCGACATCGAGGGCGCGGCCCGAGCGCGCGTTGAAGAGGCGGTGGAGGCGGGGTTTCGACATGGGGTGTGGGTCTCCGAGACGTCGTGTCGGGGCGCGGCTCTGCGCTCGACGGTCAGTATGCGGGGCGCGAGACAACGTTGTCAATGGCTGCTAGCGTGAGCGGCGCAACGGCGAGGAAGGCGGAGCTCATGGGTGATCTGTACGGTTCGACGATCGGCGAGGTGAGACGGCGCACCGGCTCGCTCGCGCAGGTGGCGAGTGTGGAGGCGTCGGTAAGGACGGATGGGCCGGATGCCGGGACCCGACGTCTGCGGCTCGTCGCGGGCGAGCTGGAGGTCGAGCTGCTGCCCGACCGCGGTCTCGACCTGGGGCAAGTGCGGCACCGGGGTGTGCCGCTGGCCTGGGTCTCGCCGACCGGCTGGCCGCGGCCGGGCGCCGGGGGGTTCGGCGCCTCGTTCGGGGGAGGTCTCGTCACGACCTGCGGTCTGCTCTCGTTCGGCCCGCCGTCGATCGACGCCGAGGGCGAGCATCCGCAGCACGGGCGCTACAGCGGGCTCACGGCATCCGTCACCCGAGCGGAGGTCTCGGACGACGCGGTCGTGGTGGAGGCGACCATCGTCGAGGCGACGGTGCTCGGCGCGCACCTGGAGCTCCGGCGGCGGGTGCGTCTGCCGTTCGGCGAAGGGCGGATCGAGCTTCGCGACGAGATCGTGAACCGCGGGTCGCGTCCCGTCGAACCGATGGTGCTGTACCACGTCAACCTCGGGTGGCCGGTGGTCGATGCCGGGTCGGTGCTGCGTTCCCCGGCGGAGCGTGTGACCGCGCGCGACGCGGCGGCCGAGGCGGGACTCGGGTCGTGGGCGGAATTCCCCGAGCCCGCGGCGCACTATCCGGAGCAGGTGTTCGTCCATGAGGTGCCGGCCGAGCGTCGCGTCGCCGCCGAGGTGATGTCGCGGGCGGGGCTCGGCATCCGGATCTCATTCGACACCGCCGTGCTGCCGGGGATGTTCCAGTGGCGCGTCGCGCAGGAGGGCGCGGTCGTGCTCGGCGTGGAGCCGGCGACGGCCCCCACGATCCTCGGGCGCGCCGATGCGCGCCGTCGGGGTCTGCTGCGCGAGCTGGCGCCCGGGGCGTCATGGCGGCTGGGGCTCGACATCGATGTCATCCGAAACGGATCCGTGACTTGACAACGTTGTCCCGCGGGCTCATGCTGACTCCAGCGGAGCCCGACCGAGGGTTCCGGGTTCCCAAGACAACGATGTCGGAGCAGCGATGACGCACGAGCGAGAGACGGCCGCCGAGGCCGCCGCGGCGCGCCCCCGCGCCCGTCTCATCGACGTCGCCACCGCGGCCGGCGTCAGCCCCAAGACCGTCTCACGCGTCATCAACGACGAGGCGGGAGTGCTTCCCGGCACGCGCGAGCGGGTGCTGCGAGCCGTCCGCGACCTCGGTTTCGTGCCCGACCGCAGCGCCCGCGAGCTGAAGCGGCGCGACGCCGACACCATCGGCATCCTGATCGATGCGATCAGCGACCCGTTCTTCGCCGCCTTCGTCAGCGTGATCGAGGAGCTCGCCGTCGCCGAAGGGCTGAGCGTCATCTTCGCCAGCACCGGCTACGACGCCGCGCGCGAGAGCGTCCAGCTCGACCGGTTGACCGGACACCGCCTGGTGGGTCTCATCGTCGCTCCCGTCGCCGTCTCGGCATCCACCTGGCGGCGCTGCGCACCCGCTTCCCGGTGGCCTGCATCGACCGGGTGCGCTCGGGGATCGACGCGGTCGTGATCGACGACTTCGGGGCCGCCGTCGAGGCGACCACCGCCCTCATCGCGCACGGACACCGACGCGTCGCCTTCATGGGGGAGGACGTGCCCTACCCCACCGTCAGCGACCGCCTCTCCGGCTACCGCTCGGCCCTCGCGGCCGCGGGGCTGCCCTTCGACCCCTCGCTCGTGGTCACGCACGAACGCTTCGGGCGGGGAGAGGCCATCGAGGTCTCGCGCCTACTCGAACGCGCCGACGCTCCGACCGCGCTGCTGTGCGCGACGAGCCTCGCGGCGATCGGCACCGTGCGCGCGATCCGCTCGAGAGGGCTGCGGATGCCGGCGCTCATCTCGTTCGGCGACTTCACGCTGGCCGAGGTGCTGGATCCCGGCATCACCTACGTCGACCACGACCCGCGCCTGCTCGCCTCGGCGGCCTTCCGGCTGCTGCGCGAGCGAGCCGTGCGCCCCGACGAGGGCCCGGAGCGCGTCATCGTCCCCACCCGGCTCGTGCCGCGGGGGTCGGGCGAGATGCAGGCGGCGCGCGCGAGCGACGCGGTGGCGTCCACGATGGGCCCTTCGACAGGTTCAGGGACCATCGCTGCGTTGGCGGGCTCAGGGGCCATCGCTGCGTCGGCGGACTCCAGGACCACCGCTGCGTCGGCGGGTGGCCCCGGGCCCACCCCGCTCCCCGCCCTCGCCGCACCCGCCACGGCGCTCGTCGCCACCGCTCTCTCCCTCGTCCACCCCGAGCCGGCCGGCGACGCCGCCGTTCCGGCCGCAGCCCCGATCGGAGCACCGTGATGAAGCCCGTGCTGCTGCCCCCCAATCCCGTGCAGCACTTCTACCTCGGCGGCGACCGCATCGCGGCGCTGCGCGGGATCGTGCCCGAGACCGACCGGCAGCCCGAGGAGTGGCTCGGCTCGACCGTGTCGCGTTTCGGCTTCGACACCATCGGCCTGGCCGTGGCCGAGGACGGGTCGTTGCTGCGCGACCTCGTCACGGCCGATCGCGCCGCGTGGGTGGGAGCCCGAGGGGGACGGGATGCCGCCGATCTCGGCATCCTGGTCAAGCTCCTCGATGCACGCCAGCGCCTCCCCGTCCACGTGCACCCGGGTCGCGGGTTCGCCTCGTCGCACCTCGACTGCCCGTACGGCAAGACCGAGGCCTGGTACGTGCTCGAGACCGAGGCCGACTGCGCCGTGCACGTCGGCTGGAACCAGGACGTCGACCGCGACGAGCTCGACCGCCGCCGCGACGCGCAGGACAGCGAATGGATGCTCTCGCGCATGAACCGCGTGGTCGTGCGACCCGGCATGGGCGTGCTCGTGCCCGCCGGCACCGTGCACGCGATCGACGGCGGCATCTTCGTCGCCGAAGTGCAGGAGCCCACCGACTTCTCGATCCTGCTGGAGTGGTCGGTCACGACCTCGACGCGCGAGGAGTCGCACCTCGACCTCGGCTTCGACGCCGTCATGCCCGCCGTCTCGACCGAGAGACTGGATGCCGACGCCCTCGGCGCTCTGATCAGCACGGCGGGGACCGCCCCCGCCGGCCCCGCGTTCCGTGCGCTGCTGCCGGATGCCGCCGACCCCTACTTCCGTCTGTTCGACGCCGCGGGCGAGACCGTCGCGCGCGAAGCGGGCTTCGCCGTCGTGCTGGTGCGCGAGGGGGCGGGCGCGCTGGTCTCGGACGCCGGAAGCGTCGAGATCGAACGCGGGCAGGTCTACGCCGTGCCGCACGCCTTCGGGGCCTGGCGTCTCACCGGCGAGGCCGAGGTGCTCGTCGCCGCGCCCGGCGCCGGCTGGCCCGGCACCCTCCGCGGGGGTGACGTGCGATGAGCGACTACGTCGTCGGGATCGACATGGGCTCGACCAGCACGAAGCTGCTGGTCGCCACCCCCGAGGGGCGTCAGGTGCTCGTCGCGAGTCGACCCTCGCCCTGGACCAATCTCGACCACGGCCGCGCCGAGATGCCCGCCGAACGGGCGATCGCCGTCGTGCGCGACCTGGCCGCCGAGGCCGACCTGCGCCTCGACGCCGGTTATCGCGTGATCGCGCTCGCCGTGTCGGGCATGGCCGAGGCCGGGGTGCTGCTGGATGCCGAGGGTGCCGCGCTCGCGCCGATCATGGCGTGGTTCGACCCGCGGGGCGCCGCTCAGATCGGGGCGACACCCGCGGAGTTCCGCGCCGAGTTCCCCGGCCGTACCGGGCTGCCGGTGGGGCCCCTGGCATCCATCGCCAAACTCCTGCACCTGCAGGCCGACGGGATCGCGCTCGCCGGGACGACGTTCCTCAACGTCCCGGAGTACGTGGTGCACGCGCTCGGCGGACCGCGCGTCGCGGAGTACTCGCTCGTCTCGCGCACCGGGCTCATCGACCAGGACGACAGCACACCGTGGGCTGCCGCGCTCGACGTGCTCGGCGTCGACGAGTCCCTTCTCGGGCGCCGCGTGAGCGCGGGTGAAGCGGTCGGATCGCTCACCGACCCCGAGATGCCGGCGGGCTTCCGCGGGGCGGCGCTCACCGTGGCCGGACACGATCACTTGGTCTCGGCCGTCGCCGTCGGCGCCACGCACACGGGGCAGCTCTACGACTCGATGGGTACCGCCGAAGCGCTCGTGCGCGTGCTCGACGACACCCTTCCGTTCGCGGCGCGCGAGCGCCTCGCCCACGCCGGGATCAACTGCGTGCGTCACGTCATCCCCGGCAAGTACGTGCTGCTCGCCGGCACGAAGTCGGGGCTGCTCATGCGACGCGTGCTGCAACTGCTCGGCATCACGGATGCCACGGGTCGCGCGGTCATCGACGCCGCCGCCCTGGCGCTCCCGGTCGACGGCGCCCTCGCCGACGGGGGCCTCGAGGTCTCGGGCGCGCGCAACGACGACGGCGTGCTGAAGATCGTGGCGCAGAGCGACGGACTCAGTCCCGCCGAGCTGTTCGCCGCCTCGCTGCGCCACGGCAACGACATGCTCGCCGAGTGCATGGCGGTGATGGACCGCGAGGTCGCGCCGCCCACCTCGACGGTGCTGACCGGAGGGTGGTCGACCATGGCATCCGTCGTTCGCTCGCGCTCGGCGCTGCTGCCCGAGGTCACCGTGTCGACCCACGACGAGGGCACCGCCTACGGGGCGGCGCTGTTCGCGGCGTTCTCTGTCTCCTCTTCTTCTTTCGAGGACGTCGCCGAGACGTTCCTCTCTTCTTCTCTCGTCGCCGACGAGAGTCCGCTTCTCACCAACGAAAGGAGCTGACGATGCCGTCAGTCACGACCGCTGTCCCGGTGCTGCAGGCGCGCGGGTTGTCGCGTCAGTTCGGTCATGTCCGGGCGTTGAACAACGTCGATTTCGAGGTCTACCCGGGCGAGGTCACCGCGTTGATCGGTGACAACGGCGCCGGCAAGTCCACCCTGGTGAAGGCCCTGTCGGGCAACCTCGCCGTCGACGAGGGGCAGATCCTCTTCGACGGCAAGCCGATCGAGATGACCAACCCGCAGGTCGCGTCATCGCTGGGCATCGAGACGGTCTACCAGGACCTGGCGCTCGCCCCGCACCTGGACCCGGTGCAGAACATGTACCTGGGTCGCGAGATCCGCCGGCCGGGCATCGCCGGGGCGTTGGGGTTCATGAAGACCAAGGACATGGCGAAAGCCTCCCGCGCCGCCTTCGACGAACTCGGTGCGACGGTGCGCTCGCTCACCTCCCCCGTCGGGGAGATGTCGGGTGGACAACGCCAGGCGATCGCCATCGCCCGCGCCGTGCACTGGGCCGGGCGCCTGGTGTTCCTCGACGAACCCACCGCCGCCCTCGGGGTGCGTCAGACCAAGAACGTGCTCGAAACGATCCGCCGGGTGCGCGACAAGGGCATCGCCGTCGTCCTCATCTCGCACTCCATGCCGCACGTGATGGAGGTCTGCGACCGCATCCAAGTGCTCCGCCTGGGCACCCGCGTGGCCAACATCGACGCGAAGAACACCTCCATGGAAGAACTCGTCGGGCTCATGACCGGCGCCGTCACGAAGGACGACCAGAAATGAGCCTCAAAACACCCCCGACCGAAACGGTGGCCATCGGCACGCTGGACGACAACAAGCCCAGCTTCGTCAAAGGACTGCTGAAGGCGCAGGCCTTTCAGATCCTCCTGATCCTCATCGTCATCGTGCTGATCTTCAGTGCGCTGGCGCCGGACTCGTTCGCGCAGTGGTCGAACTTCCGCCTCATCATCCAGAACGCCTCCATCCTCGCGGTGCTGGGCGTGGGCATGACCTACATCATCATCACCTCGGGCATCGACCTCTCGATCGGCTCGGTGCTGGTGTTCTCGGGGGTCGTGTCGGCGCTGACCATGCGCGCGCTCGGCGGTGAGGGATGGGGAGTGGCGACCATCGGCATCCTCGTGTCCATCTTCAGCGGCGTGTGCTGGGGCCTCTTGAACGGGTTCCTCATCGCCAAGGCCAAGATTCCGCCGCTCATCGTCACCCTGGGATCGCTCGGCATGGCCCTCGGTCTCGCGCAGATCCTCACCGGCGGTGTCGACATCCGCGACGTACCGACGGTGCTCACGGTGTCGATCGGCTACGGCAACGTCTTCGGATCGCTTCCGATCATCAGCGTCATCGCGCTCGTCGTCGTCGTCATCGGCGCGATCGTGCTGCACTTCACGAAGTTCGGCCTCTACACCTACGCCGTCGGCTCCAGCGAGCTCGCCGCCCGTCGCGTCGGCGTCAAGGTCGACCGCCACCTCATCTCGGTCTACACGCTGTCGGGGGCGCTCGCGGGACTCGCCGGCATCCTGGCCCTGTCGCAGTTCTCGACCACGGCGATCGCCGGTCAGTCGCAGACCAACCTGAACGTCATCGCGGCCGTGGTGATCGGCGGCACCTCCCTCTTCGGCGGCGTGGGCACGATCTTCGGCACCGTCGTGGGCCTGTTCATCCCCGCGGTGCTGCAGAACGGCTTCGTCATCACCGGCGTGCAGCCGTTCTGGCAGCAGGTCGCGGTCGGCGCGGTGCTGATCACGGCCGTCTACGTCGACCAGGTGCGCCGCACCGCCGCGACCCGCGGCAACACCCAGAGCCTCTGGCGCAAGTTCGTCAGCGGAGGACGCCGCGGCTGAGGCCCGGCATCCGACACCCCACCAAGAGAGAACGGTCATCACAATGCAGTGGAACAGCAAGGTTCTCGCGTTCGCCACCCTCGGCGCCGCAGCCACCCTCGTCCTCGCCGGGTGCTCCGGCGGCTCCTCGTCGGGAGGCGCCGCGGGCGGTTCCGACGGCGGCTACAAGATCGCGTTCGTGCAGGGCGTCGCCGGGGATGAGTTCTACATCTCCATGCAGTGCGGCATCGAAGCCGAAGCAGAGAAGGAAGGCGCCACCGTCACCACCCAGGGTCCGGAGAAGTTCGACCCGACGCTTCAGAAGCCGATCGTCGACGCCGTCGTGGGGTCGAAGCCCGACGCGCTGCTGATCGCGCCGACCGACGTTTCCGCGATGCAGGCGCCGATCGCGGCGGCCGAAGCGGCAGGGATCAAGGTCGTCCTCGTCGACACGACGCTGGAGGATCCCTCCGGGGCGGTCTCGCAGATCTCCTCCGACAACGAAGGCGGCGGCGCCGCCGCGTTCAAGGCGATCCAGGATGCCAACCCCAACGGCGGCAAGGTGCTCGTGGTCTCCACCGACCCCGGTGTGTCCACCACCGACGCCCGCGCCGAAGGCTTCGAAAACGCCGTCGCCGAAGACAGCAAGTTCGAATCGGTCGGTGTGCAGTACTCGCACAACGAGCCCTCCACCGCCGCGGAGATCGTGACCGCTGCGCTGCAGAAGGACCCCGACATCGTCGGCATCTTCGCCGCCAACCTCTTCGCCGCCGAAGGCTCCGCCACCGGCGTCCAGCAGGCCGGCAAGCAGGGACAGGTCACCATCGTCGGCTTCGACGCCGGCCCCGCCCAGGTCAAGGCCCTCGAAGCCGGCACCGTCCAAGCCCTCGTCGCCCAAGAGCCCGCCACCATCGGCT
>NZ_KQ758479.1 GCF_001456955.1 Microbacterium enclense
GACATCGTCGGCATCTTCGCCGCCAACCTCTTCGCCGCCGAAGGCTCCGCCACCGGCGTCCAGCAGGCCGGCAAGCAGGGACAGGTCACCATCGTCGGCTTCGACGCCGGCCCCGCCCAGGTCAAGGCCCTCGAAGCCGGCACCGTCCAAGCCCTCGTCGCCCAAGAGCCCGCCACCATCGGCTCCGACGGCGTCCAGCAGGCCATCGCCGCGCTGAAGGGCGAGGCCACGGAGGAGAAGATCCAGACCGGCTTCACCATCCTCACCAAGGACAACATCACCGGCGAGGGCGCGGACGCGGTCTACAAGTCCAGCTGCTGACCCACCCCCTCTCGCGTGAGGGGTCAGAAACTGTCGCCGCGGACACCCATCAGGCGACGAAAAATGACCCCTCACGCGAGCAAACCCGAGTGCCGGGACTCGGCGCCCACGCCGGGTCCTGGCATCCACCCCCTCCTTCTACGCGCGAGTCGCCGAAATTCGTCGCTTTGCAGTCCCTCGAAGCGACAAAATCCGGCGACTCACGCCACGCACCCACGGAGCCCCGCATGACCGATCTCACCGCCGCCGCCCTCCCCTCCCTCGCGGCGACCGTGTCCGTGCCGACCTACGACCGTGCGGCCGTGCGCGCGCGCATCGTGCACTTCGGCGTCGGCGGCTTCCACCGGGCGCACGAGGCGATGTACCTCGACCGCCTGCTCGAAGCCGGGCACACCGAATGGGGCCTGTGCGGAGTCGGCGTGCTGTCGTTCGACGCTCCGATGCGCGACGCCCTCGCGGCGCAGGACAACCTCTACACGCTCGTCACCACCGCCCCCGACGGCACGTCGACCGCGCGCGTGGTCGGCTCGATCGTGCAGTACCTCTTCGCTCCCGACGACCCCGAGGCCGTCGTCGCCAAGCTCGCCGACCCCGACACCGCCATCGCCTCGCTGACGATCACCGAGGGCGGATACGGCATCGACGACGCGACCGGTGCGTACGTCCCGCGTGACGACCTCACGCTCGCCGACCTCGAGGGCTCCGCCGCGCCGCGCAGCGTCATGGGTCTGCTGACCGAGGGGCTCCGTCGGCGGAGGGATGCCGGCATCCCGGCGTTCACCGTGATGTCGTGCGACAACATCCAGGGCAACGGCCGCGTCGCCCATGACGCGCTCGTCGGCTTCGCCGAACTGCGCGACCCCGAGCTGGCGGACTGGATCGCCGCGAACGTGGCCTTCCCCAACTCGATGGTCGACCGCATCACCCCGGTCACGACCGACGAGACGCGCGCCGCGATCGCCGAGCAGTTCCACATCGACGACCGCTGGCCCGTGCGCTCGGAATCGTTCGAGCAGTGGGTGCTCGAAGACTCCTTCTCAGCGGGCCGCCCGCCCTTCGACGAGGTCGGCGTGCAGCTGGTGGCCGACGTCGAGCCGTACGAGCTGATGAAGCTGCGCCTGCTCAACGCCTCGCACCAGGCGATGAGCTACCTCGGCATCCTGTCGGGCGCCGCCTACGTGCACGAGGTGTGCACCGACCCGCTGTTCGTGGCGTTCCTGCGGGGATACATGCACCGCGAGGCCATCCCGACGCTGCGACCGGTCGCGGGCATCGACCTCGATGCATACTGCGACCAGCTCATCGAGCGCTTCGGCAGCGAGGCGATCCGCGACACGCTCGCCCGTCAGGTGGTCGACGGCTCGGACCGCCTCCCCAAGTTCCTGCTCCCCGTCGTACGGGAGCAGCTCGCCGCGGACGGTCCCCTCGACCACGCGGCGCTGGTGCTGGCCGGGTGGAGCGTGTTCCTCGAGGGGCGCACCGAGGCCGGTGAGCCGACCCCCGCGGTCGACAGTCGTCTCGCGGAGCTGCGCACGATCGTGACAGAGGACCCCGCCGCGCTGCTCGACTACTCCCCCGTGTTCGGTGAGCTCGGGCAGAGCGCGCGCCTGCGAGAGGCCTTCCTCGCCGCGCGGGCATCGCTGGCCGAGCGCGGCGCGCGCGGGGCGATCGCCGAGGTCGTCGGAGGCTGAGGGGGCCTCGGCGCCGCCCGGCCGGGGAGGCTGAGCCCGTCGAATCCCGCATCACGCGCGTGAGCCCGGGGACTCAGCGCCCCCGTCGCGGCGCAGGCCCCCAGGCTCCGCCCCCCGTCGCGGCACAGGCCCCCAGGCTCCGCCCCCGTCGCGGCACAGGCCCCTCAGTGGGCCCGCAGAAACCCGACGATCGCGTCGTGGAAGCGCTCCGGCTCCTGATTCGCCTCGTTGCAGTGACCGGTCGCGTCGAACGCGACCAGTTCGGCATCCGGATGCCGTTGCACGTACGCCACCGATCCCGAGAACGGCACCACGGGGTCGACCCTGCTGTGGAGGATGAGTGTCGGCACCCGCGGGCCGGGGCGCTTGGTTCCGACCCAGGTGAGCGCCCGCGCGTCGACCGCCTCGACGAGTCCCAGAGCGCGGGCACCGACCCGGCTGGCGAGCACGCGCATCGAGGCCGCGGCCACCGTGCGCGGAAGGTGCGCCCCGGCGACGGCGTTCTCGACCACGCGGGTCCAGTCCAGCGCCGGTGCGACCAGGATGAGCCCGGTGACCGTGCCGCGGTGCGGGGACTCTTCGAGGGCGAGCATCGCGATCGTGCCGCCCATCGACCACGCGACGAGCACGATCTCGCGTGCGCCCTGTCCGATGGCGTACGAGATCGCGTCGTCGACGTCGCGCCATTCGCGCGTGCCCAGGGTGGAGGGGAGGGCGTCGGCGGGCTCGCACTCGTCGTCGCCCGCGTACGACACCACGAGCGACATCCACCCGGCATCCCGGGTCGCAGGCGAAGAGCGCAGCGCGCCGTTGCGGCTGGAGCGCAGACCGTGCACGTGGATCGTCCACCGACCGTCGGCCGTGGCGCGATCGCCGATCTCCCACGCCTCGGCGACACCGCCGCGACGAAGCGGAACGCCGACGTGACGGGTGGGGCCCACGTCTTCGGGAGCGCCGATGTTCTGCGACGTCCACGCGGCGACGGCATCCCCATCGCCGAGGTGCTCGGGCCGCGTGAGGATCCGGCGGATGACGCGGTCGCCCTCGATCCGCACGATGTCGCCGACCATCATGTGCGAGCCGTCGTCGAAGCGCAGCCCGTACGTGCCGGGCTCACGACTGTCGTCGACGACGGGAACGGACACGGTGTCGCCGTCGACGGTGACCGGGGTGAACACCTTCGGCGAGCGCGGCGCGACGAGTCGTCGGGCGACGTAGCCGGCGAGCGCGGTATGGGCGATCGCGACAGCGGCGGTGGTGATGCCGGCGCCCACGGCGACGGATCGGATCATGAGCGGACTCCCGAGTCTTGGCGGGTGAGATGGGCGTCGACGTCGTCGAGCAACGCGCGCTGCGCGGAGGTCAGCGGCGCCGACGAGGCGATGGCGGCGTCTTCGACGGCCACCCGCAGCGCGTGCAGACGACTGTCGAGCGGAGCGTCGGGCGACAGCACCGCCAGACGCTGCACGCCGCGCTGTCGGGCGAGGTCGCCGAGGCGCCGCAGCAGGGATTCTCCCCGGCGACGGATCGACGAGGCCGCGCGCGAGGCGCGGAGGATCCCCACGACGAACGCGACGACGCCGAGGTAGAACAGCGGGTCGAAGAGCGCGCTCACCACGTCGTTCGGCCGCCAGAACCGGGTGAGCGTCAGGTCGACGATCTCGGTGAGGCAGCCGAGCGCGATCCCGACGGCGCCGACGCGGAAGAACGGTCTCACCCCCGGCAACGACGCTCTCGCCGAGCGGTAGAGCAGCACGGCGACGAGCGCGATCCCGGCCATGTGCACGACGCCGTAGAGCCACGCGCCGGTCGAGGTGCGCACGGCATCCTCGATGAAGTGGAACGACGACGGCCCGCGCACGGGCATGGCGACGAAGAAGACGACGGCGAACAGGATGCCGAGGAGCACCGGGAACCGCCACCGCAGCGTGTGCACGCGGGCGGTCACCGGGGCGGTACCGGCCTGGATGCCGAGCCACAGCGACACCATCGTGAGCACGTTCTGCACGAGCTTCAGCACGTTCGACCCGCCGAGCAGTCCGTCGAGCACCGGCAGGGGCACGACCGTGCCCTGCGTGAGCAGGGCGACGACGCCGACCAGGGCACCGAGCCAGGCGATGCGTGCGCGCGGGTGGCGCCACGCGGCGCGCGCCCGGCCGACGACGACGGCCAGCAAACCGACGAGCGCCACGTCGATGAGGACGACGGTCACCACGATGACTCGGCGACGCGCGGCGTGCCGTAGAGCACGCGGGCGATGCGATGGGCGACGTGTTCGGCGACCAGTTCCGCCTCGAACTCGGGCGTGGTCAGCGTGGGGTCGTCGTACGGCGAGACCGATGACCGCTCGTGGAGCACGCCGCTGCAGTGCGCGTCGTCGAGCAGGTGACCGAGCTCGTGCGAGGCGGCGAACTGCCGGTACAGCGCGGGGTCGGACGCTCGCACGTGGATGCTGCCCTCGCGACGGTCGGCGAAGACCGTGAGGAAGCCCGTCAGGGTTCCCCACCCGCGGGTGTCGACCTCGGTGACGACGCAGAGCCGGATGTCGACCGCGCTCTCGACCGCCCGCACGATGTCGTCGAAGTCCATGCCCGCGTGAAGCCCCGCTCGCGCGACGGCGCGGTCGGCACGATCGCGCACGCGCCGCATCATGTCGTCCGATTCCGTCACGGCCGTCGCCCCCGTCGGCCGATCATGTCGGGGGCGGCCCGCTGCGCAGGGAGTGTGCGATGGCGCGCAGCGCATCGGGCGACATGTGCCCGAGCGCGCGGAACTGGATGCTGCTGGCGCCCGCCGCGCGCATGGCGTCGCGCAGGTCGAGCTCGGCATCCGTGCGGTCGGTGACCGCCTCGTCGGTGTAGTCGGTGAGGTACTCGGTGGGAACGTCGGCCCAGTGCGCGATGAGCCGCAGGACCTCTTCGTCGAGGACGACGGTGGAGGTGGCGCTCGCGAGCAGGGTGCGCGCGCCATCGGCCAGCAGCGCGTCGATCCCGGCGAGGTGGTCGAGCAGCTCGTCGTCGGTGGCGCCCTGACTCTCGATGAGCCGGCGGACGCGAGCGGCGAGGGGAACCGCGGGAACACGCATCTCGATCCGCGCGGTCGTCTCGGGACTCGCGACCTCTTCGGGCGTCACACCGAGGGCGGCGGCGAGGGCTTCGATGTCGTTGGTGTTGTACGGCAGCGAGAACCCGGCGCGCGACTGGTAGTAGCTCTTGGTCATTCCGGCGCGTTGCAGCAGCTCGCCGACGGTGAGCCCCCTGTCTCTCCGCAGGCGGTCCACATTGGCCACCACTCGGCGGGAGTACCGGGAGGGTGGTCCGACGGCGCCGCGACCCATAAGGCGATCGTAGACGACGCGCTCCGGCACGAGGATCGTAATTACGTCGCATCGTGGGTGCTATTTACGACGCCCTGTGCTTGTATGGAACGAGACCGCGGGCGGGATGACGTGGGGGACCCCCGTTCGCGCGGGCCGGGCGCTCAGCCGCCCGGCCCATCTCCGCGGCGAGCGCGGCGTCATTGGGGGGCGTCGCGCTCGCTCGCCCCTCTCTCGCTCCGTCCGTCGCGTGAGCTCATCCCGGCGGCATCGGACCGTCGACTGGCGTCAGCGTGGAGCGTGGGGCCGTCGACTCGACGGACGACCGCCACGTCGGCCCCCGTCAGGCGATCCGCCGCTCCCCCGGCCGGATCACCCGCCACCACCGGTGCCCGTACCCGTCGAGCGACACCTCGAACCCGCCGTCGACGAGCGTCTCGGCACCCGCCGCGTCGTCGAGCAGGTTCACGACGCGCCAGTCCGCGGCATCCGCCCCCTCGATCTCGAGGCGGAACGTGCGTCCGTCAGGTGCGAAGTTGTGCGCCGCGATGAACATGCCCAGCTCGCTCGTGACCGCGTGGGCGAGCACGCAGGTGTGGGGCTGATCCAGGATGCCGAACTCCCCCCAGCCGATCTCGGGCGAGGCGCGGTAGTGGCGCACGAGGTTCTGCACGAAGCGCAGCATCGAATCGGGGTCGTGGCGCTGCTGGGCGACGTTGACGTGGCCGGGTCCGAAACCGCCGGGCACGATGTCGGCGATGAGGTCGTCGGCGGTCGAGAACCCGGCGTCCGCGTCGCCCGTCCACTGCATCGGGGTGCGGACGGCGGCGCGGCTGCCCTCGATCGCGGGGTTCTCGCCCATGCCGATCTCCTCGCCGTAGTAGAGCACGGGAGCGCCCGGCAACGAGAACATCAGGCTGTACACCAGGCGGATGCGGCGCGGGTCGCCCTCGAGCATCGACGGCAGGCGACGGGTGATCCCCCGGCCGTGGATGCGCTGCCCCTTCTCGGGCGCGAAGGCGGCGAAGACCTCCTCGCGCTCGGCGTCGGTGAGCTGGTCGAGGGTCAGCTCGTCGTGGTTGCGCACGAAGTTGCCCCACTGATTGCCGCGGGCGATCTCGGGCCGGGATGCCAGCGCGTCGCGCAAGGGGGCGGCATCCTGTCGCGCCAGGGCCAGGTAGAGCCGCTGGTTGGCGACGAAGTCGAACTGCATCGTCAGCTCGTCGCCGTCGGCGTCGCCGAAGAAGCGCATCTGCTCGTCGTAGGGCAGGTTGACCTCGCCGAGCATCATCGCGTGACCGCTGCGGCGCGAGACGTAGCCGCGGAGCTCTCGCAGGAACTCGTGCTCGGGGCCGTCGTCGCCGTCGATGAGGAAGGGCACGGCATCCACCCGGAACCCGTCGATGCCGAGCTCGAGCCAGAAGCCGATGGCCTTGGCGATCTCCTCCCGCACCTCGGGGTGGGCGGTGGCGAGGTCGGGCTGGTGCCGGTAGAAGGAGTGCTTGTAGTACTGCCCGGCGGTCTCGTCGAAGAACCAGACGCCGTCTTCGACGTCGGGGAACATGCTCGCGGGAGCATCGTCGGGCACCTCGTCACGCCACTGGTAGAAGTGCCGGTACCGGCTGTCGGGACTCGTGCGCGCCTCCTGGAACCACGGGTGCCGGTCGGACGTATGGTTCACGACCAGGTCGACGATGACGCGCATGCCGCGGTCGTGCGCCGTACGCAGCACCTCGACCATGTCGCCGAGGGAGCCGTAGCGCGGGTCGACGCCGTAGTAGTCCTCGATGTCGTACCCGTTGTCTCGCTGCGGCGACGGGTAGAACGGCGCCAGCCAGAGGCACGTCACGCCGAGTTCGGCGAGGTGGTCGAGACGCTGCGCGAGCCCGCGCAGATCGCCCACGCCGTCGCCATCGGCATCCAGGTACGTCTTGACGTCGAGGTTGTAGAAGACCGCCGTCTTCCACCACAGGTCGCTGGTGTCGGTGAGCCTCATGCCGTCGCGCCCGTCCGGGCGTCGGCACGGCGCGTGCGGTGCGGGAAGGTCGTCATCGGAGCCCTCTTCTCGGGAGCGGTGGCGTCTGTTCCTCCTCTTCTACCCGGCGCACATGCGCCGCGGCCCGGTCTTGCTCCGGCTGCGGCGATGTGCGTGGGCGCGTGGACCGGCCACGCCGAGCCGAACGAGGGCCCGAGCCGACGAGGGCCCCTGATTCCGACCACGGTCCCTGACCCCGTCGAAGGGACCCTGCCCCCGGCCGCCCCCCGGTGACTTCGACAAGCTCAGCCACCTCACGACCAAGGTCCCCGAGCCCGTCGAAGGGACCGGCACCCCGGCCGCCCCCCGGTAGCTTCGACAAGCTCAGCCACCTCCCGGCCGCACGGGGCGCCCGGTCAGAGCCGGCAGGACTCCCGCTCGACGAGAGAGACGTCGATGACCGTGACCTCATCGAGGCCGAGACCGGCGTCGGGCTCGAGGCGCGCGAAGACGCGCTCCGCGGCGAGCGCGCCGATGCGCCGGGGATCTTGATCGATCACCGTGACGGCGGGGGTGAGCGTGTCGGCCATGGGGAAGTCGCCGAAGCCGACGAAGGGCAACGGGTCGGCCCGCAGCACGTGCGCGAGCGCCATCGACGAGCGCGCGTTGGCCGAGAAGATGGCGGTGGGCGGGTCGGGCAGGGCGCGAAGGCGCTCGAGAGCGGATGCCGCGCTCTCGCGGCTCGAGACCTGCGGGGCCACGAGTGCCTCGTCGACCTCGACGCCGGCCTCTCGAAGCGCGCGGCGCCATCCCTCGACCCGCTTGGTCTCGGTCGAGAGGTGCACCATGTCGCCCATGTAGGCGATGCGGCGGTGCCCGTGCGAGAGCAGGTGGGTGGTGGCCAGGTGGGCGCCGGCCTCGTCGTTCTCGGTGAAGGTGTCGGTCATCAGCCCCGCGGGAGCGCGGTCGACGAAGACGATGGGCGTGTGCCCGCGCCAGCGTTCCAGCCACGAGTGGTCGGTGCCGACGGGCGCGATCACGAGCCCGGTGAGCTGGCGTCCGAGCAGCGATTCGAGGGCGGCGCGCTCGTCGGCCGGATCGTCGCCGAGGCTGGTGACCAGGGTCGACAGGCCGTGGCGGCGGGCGGTGTCTTCGACGGCGCGCGCGATGGCGGCGAAGAACGGGTCGACGACGTCGGGCACGGCCACGCCGATGACCGACGCGCGGCCGGCCCGGAAGGTGGTCGCGAGGGCGTTGGGCACGTAGTTGAGCTCGCGCATCGCGGCCTCGACGAGGGCGCGGGTGTCGGGCAGCACGTGGGGGTCGTCGTTGAAGACGCGCGACACGGTCTTGGTGCTCACCCCGGCGCGCTGGGCGACATCGCGCATCGTGGTCACGAGGCACCTCCGGAGTGTGGGCGAGTGGGGGCTTCGACGTGCAACCTTATCCGCCGGCCGCCGGAGGGTGCGGTCGCGGTCGTTTGGGACGCGCGCGGCGATCGTCCGCGGCATCCGTCGCCCGGGTGCACCGGCCGGCGCCCCGTCCGCCCGGCGAGGCGGCGCCCGTCACCCGCGCGGGCGCGCGGTGAACGTGTCCGATGGGGGCCGGACACGTTCACGGACGATCCATACGCCGGGCGGACGGGCGCATGTCAGCGACCGTCGACGGCGTCGGCGAGCTCGCGCAGGCGAGGAAGTGCGCGGCCCGACAGCAGCTCCTCGCGGCGGTCGGCGTCGATCGAGAGGCTGTCCTTCCACAGCGACCGGCCGGCCATGGCACCCGACGCGCCGTTGGCGACGGCCGTGCGCACCTGCTCGATGAAGGTCTCGTGGTCGACCCCGGCCGACAGCACGGCCCACGGCACGCCCTGCGCGGCCTCGGTCACGCGGGCGCTGGCCTCGGCCGAGCCCGGGTACTGCAGCTTGAGGATCTTCGCGCCGCACGCCACGGCGAGGGCCGCACCGTCGACGACGAGGTCGGCGAACTTCTCCTTGTACTCCTCGTCGCTCTCACCCTCGAGCTGGTAGGTGAGCAGCTCGACGATGAGCAGCAGACCCTCGGCCTCACAGGCGGCGACGAGGTCGCGGATCTCCCGCGCGACGCGGGAGTCGGCATCCTGCTTGTCGGGGCGGGTGTACCAGAGCATCTTCGCGACGTCGGCGCCCTGCTCGCGGATGGAGTGCGGCGTGGTTCCGGGAACGTAGCGCGTGTACTTCAGGCCGTCGACCGTCTCGGCACCCGAGGCGTCGAGCCCGACGACGAGGGCGGTGTCACGGGCGAGCACGCCGTCGTCGACGATCTGCGGCAGCGCGACCTCGGGGTCGAGCAGGATCGCGGGAGCGTGGTTGGCGAGGTGGCGCACGAGGTCGGCCTTGACCTCGGCGAGCTCGTCGCGCGAGATGGCGTCGGAGCCGTTCGGTGCGTCCTTGATGGCGGCCTTCATGCCGTTGCGCTGGTCGGCGGCGACGATGAGCATGTGGCCGTCGGGGGTGCTGATCGACTGGAGCGCGCGGCGCTCGAGCGTGGTGAGTGCGTTCATGATCTCTCTTCTCTCGGTTCTTCTCGCGCCGATCGGCGCGGGTGGTCTTCTTGCGCGTCCGGTCTCGGGGCGCGGGTCGTGTTCGGGGCGGTGAAGGGCGGGGTCAGGAGGGGATGGATGCCGTGACGAGCCGCCGCGCCATGTCGGCGGCTCCGTACGCGACGTCCTGCTCGCGGGTGGACAGGGACGGATCCGGCAGCACCTCGGCGCGGGCGCGGCGGACGCTGGCCATGCCCGCCCACCCGCCGGTGAGGGTGGAGCGGGTGGCCGGGGCGACCTCCCGGTCCATCGCGGCGATGAGGGCGGCGACCTCGTCGTTGCTGTGCCGGAGCACCGCTCCGAAGATCTCGGCCGGGGACGCCTCGGTGTGCAGCGTGAGCCGCAGCACGCCGTCGTCGTTGCGCGCTCCGGTGACCTCGACGGCCCCCGCGGGCAGCTCGCCCTCGTACGGCAGCGTCATCACCGCGGCATCCAATGCGTCGCGCCCGGCGCGGTCGCTGATCCCCGCCGCGTGCAACGCGCGGCGCAGCAGCAGGCCGGTCTTCACCCCGGCGACGAGCACGTGCTGGCCGGGGACGACGTGGCGCACCTCGTTGATGAGGGCATCGGCCAGGCGCCGGCGAGCCGCGAAGCCGAGAGGCGCATCGAGCACGCGCAGCAGCACCTCGGCGGTGCCGAGCGAGACGTGGTAACTGTCGGCATCCAGGGTTCCGTTGGCTTGCGCGGCGACGAGGTGGTCGTGACCGGCGACGGTGAGGGCGGCGCCCGCGATCCGGGGACCGAAGGCTCCGGATGCCATGCCCCACGGCACTCCCCCTCCGCGCAGCGGTGGCAGAAGGTCGGCGTCGACGCCGAGCGCGTCGAGCATCGCGGGCCAGGCGGCGCCGGAGTCCTGGTCGATCAGCCCGGTGCGCGAGGCGAGCGAGAGCTCGAGCGCGACATCGCCCCCGAGGGCGGCGACGACGAACTCGGGCAGGTCGAGCCAGCGGAGGCCCGTGAGGTCGGTGCCCTGATCGCGCAGCCACGCGAGCTTGGCGACGCTCACCTGGGCGCCGAGCGGCAGGCCCGTGCGACCGGCGAACTCCTCGCGCACCTCGGCGGGGAAGGCGGCGATCTGGTCGAGCCCGCGCGGGTCGAACCACGCGAACCCCGGGCCCGCGGCAGCGCCGTCGGCATCGATCAGGATGCCGGTCTCGCCCATGCCGGCGACAGCCAGGGAGGTCAACGGCTCGGGCGTCAGCGGTGCCAGGTGGGCATCCACCAGGTCGATCAGGGTGCGGACCGAGGCCAGCAGGTCAGCAGCGTCGATGTCGGTCGTGCCGCCCTCGCCCACGCGCCACGGCGTCGGCACCTGCGCGCCGGCGATCTCCACCCCGTCGTCGTCGATGACCAGCATCTTGATCGCCGTGCTGCCGAGGTCGAGCCCGGCGTGCAGGCGCGACGGAGATGGTGCCATGTCACCGGTGTCTTGCATGCGCGGCCGTCCTCTCCGGAACTTCTCTCAGTCCCGGAATTCCGTGCATGACACCGGTGACTTGCTACGTCTATGGTGGGGGTATGCCGACGCCGTGTCAAATGTCCGAATCGCTCGCCGTCGTCGTCGCCGGAACCGCCGGCAGCGGCAAGAGCACGCTCGGCCGGGCGCTCGCCTCCGCGCTGCGCGCACCGCTCGTCGACCTCGACAGCGTCACGACCCCGTTGCTCGACGCCCTGCCCGCAGACGTGCTCGGCGGGCACTGGCTCACCTCCCCGCACGCCGCCGCGGTCCGCGCCGGACGCTACGCGGCACTGCGCGCCACCGCCGCCGACGCCCTGTCGACCGCGGGCCGCGTCGTGGTGGTCGCCCCCTTCACCGCCGAGCTCGCGGGAGGCGCCGAGTGGCACCAGCTGCGCGACGCCCTCGCCCCCGCCGAGCCGCACGTGGTGCACGTCGACGGAGACCCCGCCGTGCTGGCATCCCGTCGCTCTTCGCGCGGGGCGTCCCGTGACGCGTACCGTCCCGACACCGCGCCCGTCCTGCCCGCGATCCCGGTGACCGCGGTGGATGCCGAGCTGTCGACGGCGCAACAGCTGGCCCGAGTCCTCCCGGCGCTCGGGCTCCGCCGACCGGTCGACGCCGATGCCGACATCTTCACGCGAGACTTCGACGCCGTGCTGTTCGACCTCGACGGCACACTGGTGGACTCCACGGCATCCGTGGTCCGTTCCTGGCGCCGGTTCGCCGAGCACTTCGACGTGTCGATGGAGGCTCTGCACGCCAATCACGGCCAACCCGCCCGTACCCTCGTGGGCCTGCTGCTCCCCGCCGACCGCCACGCCGAGGCGCTCGCGCACGTCACCGACCTCGAGGTGACGGATGCCGTGGGGCTCCTCCCCATCCGCGGGGCCGCGGACTTCTTCGCCGCGGTGCCTGCCGACCGCCGGGCGATCGTGACATCGGGGTCCGTTCCGATCGCAACCGCCCGCCTCGCCGCCTCCGGCTACGACCGGCCCGACGTGTTCGTCACGGTCGACGACGTGGTGAACGGCAAGCCGCACCCCGAGCCGTTCCTGACCGCGGCCGCCCGCCTCGGCGTCGAACCATCGCGCTGCCTCGTCGTAGAGGACGCCCCCGCCGGCATCGCCGCCGCCCGGGCCGCTGGCTGCGCGGTGCTGGCGTTGACCGGCACGACCGCGGAGGCGGAGCTGACCGCCGACCTCGTCGTGGACGGGCTGGATGCCGTGCGGCTCGAGGTCGCGGCATCCGGGGCGCTGCGGCTGATGCCGGCCTGACCCGACGCCGCGGGCTCGCCCGGTGGCGTCCGCTGCTCCGGACCCTCCCGCCGCCGTGTCACGGCGAGGCGCCCGACACGACTCCTGCAGATCGGGTCGTCAGGCACGCGGGGGACGCCGCTCGTCCGCGACAGCAGGAGTTGTGCTGGCACGACGCGAGGCTCGACCCCCGCAGCCCTCGGCCGCACCCCGTGCCGCAAGAGATGGCCGCCGGCGCCGGGCACTGGCCGAGCTGGTCACGACTCCTGCAGATCCGCCGTCGGAAGCCGCCCACATGCCTACAGCGCACACCGCAGGAGTCGTGCACGTCCGCACCGACCGGCGCTCCCCCGCCCCGGCCTCAGCGTCGGGGCGGTCCCGCTGACCCCAACGTCCGACAGGGCCCGCACGCCTCACCGCGTCGCCTTCTCCAGCAGCTCCAGCACGTGCACGTACGACTCCCCCGTCGCCTTCGTCATGCCCAGCTCGCACGTGCGGTTGCAGGATGCGTGGGCGTCGGCGCCCCACCCGGCGACCTCCGCCGCCTCGGGCGCCGTCGCGGCCTCGGTCAGTTCCGGATGCAGCATCCCCCGATCCCCCGCGTACGCGCAGCACCCCCAGGCATCCGGCACCCGCACCTCGGCTGCCACCGCTTCACCGAGAGCCCGTAGCGCCGGATCGATCCCCAGCTGCGTCGACGAGCACGTGGGGTGGAGTGCCAGCAGCTCGGCCACCGGTTGCGGGGTGAGACGAGGAAGAAGAGTGGATGCCGCGAAGGCCACGGCGTCCACGACCTCGATGCCTTCGTCGCGCAGGGTCGCGGCGAATCCCTCGGTGCAGCTGGAGGCATCGCAGACCACCGGGAGTGCCCCGTCGCGCGAGGCTGAGCGCACCGCCGCCCGCACCCGGTCGGTCATCGTCGCGTGGCCCTTCGCGAAGCCCTTCGACGACCAGGGCGTTCCGCAGCACAGGGCGTCGATGCCGTCCGGCACGACCGCCGCGACACCCGCACGTTCGAGCAGCCGCGTGAACGCCGCGGTGGCGCCGATGCCGTCGGCCGGGCCGAACATGCTGCCCACGCACGCCGGCAGGAAGACGACGGAGGGCTCGGCACCGGCAGCCCCCACCCGAGACCCGAGCGACCGCCGCGACGACCCACCCGCGGGAAGCTCCGCCGAATACCGCGGCACCGTGTCGGCACCGAGCACCGCCCGGGCGGCATCCGTCACCGTCCGCACCACCGGCATGGGCACCGCGGCGGCGACCGACAACGCCGCGGATCCCGCCCGCGTCACCGCACCCCACCCCGTCGCCGCCGCCGACCACCCGGCCGCGAGGACCGGGTTCGCGTCCTCGCGGCGGAAACGCTTCATGAGAGACCCCGTGTTGATGAGCACCGGGCACGCCGTCTGGCACATGCCGTCGACGGCGCACGTCTGCACGCCGTCGTAGTCGTAGTCCTTCTCGAGCTCCGCCACGAGTGCACCGTCGCCGCGCAGGCGCGCTGCCGTCGAGGCCCGCCGCACGACGATGCGCTGGCGTGGCGTGAGGGTGAGAGACCGACTCGGGCACACCGGCTCGCAGTACCCGCACTCGACGCAGCGGTCGGCCTCGGGCTCGATCGACACCGGCGCCTTCAGGTGGCGCATGTGCGCCCCGGGGTCGTCGTCGATGATCACCCCGGGATTCAGGATGCCGCCCGGGTCGAGCAGACGCTTCAGCTCGACCATCACGTCGTACAGCTCGTCGCCGTACTGCCGGCGCACGTACGGCGCCATGGCTCTGCCCGTGCCGTGCTCGGCCTTGAGGTTGCCGCCCGCCTCGAGCACGAGGTCGACCATGGCGTCGGTGAACCCCTCGAAGCGGCCGAGCGCCTTCGCCCCTTCGAAGCGGTCGGTGAGCATGAAGTGGACGTTGCCGTCTTTGGCGTGGCCGAAGATGACGCTGTCGTCGTAGCCGAAGCGCGCGAACAGTTCCTGCAGTCCCTCGCAGGCGTCGGCGAGACGCTCGACCGGCACGACCACGTCTTCGAGCAGCGCCGTCGTTCCGCTCGGCCGCGCACCGGCGACCGAGGCGTAGAGGCCCTTGCGGAAGGTCCAGGCGGCGGCGCGCTGCACCGGGTCGCTCGAGAACACGGCGGGGTCGAGCAGGGCCTGTTCGTCGAGCACGCATGAGCCGCTCTCGGCGAGCACGCGGAGGGTGTCGACGTCGTCGGCGTGATACTCCACGAGCAACGCCGCCTGGGTCGTCGCCTCGAACCCGTGGATCGCGGCGGGCGTCCCGGCCAGACGCTGGCCGACGCGCAGGGAGGTGGCATCCATCAGCTCCAGCGTCGCCGCGCCCGTCGCCACCAGCGCCGGGAGGGACCGGGTCGCCGCGTCGAGCGTGGGGAAGACCGCGAGGGTGGTCGCGATGGCGGGTCGGATCGGCACCGTGCGGAAGGTCGCCTCGGCGACGAACGCGAGCGTGCCCTCGGACCCGACGACGAGGTGGGCGAGGAGAGCCGCGGGGGTGTCGAAGTCGAGGAACGCGTTGAGGGCGTACCCCATGGTGTTCTTCATCGCGAACTGCCGCTCGATGAGGGCGACGCTGGCTGTGTCGCCCACGACCCGCTCACGCAGCCGCATGAGCCCCTCGACGAGCGCCGGCTCCCGGTCGCGCAGCAGCGCATCGGCATCGGGCGCCGCGGTGTCGACGACGGTTCCGGATGCCAGCACGAGAACGAGCCCGTCGAGCGTGCGGTACGAGTTCTCGACGGTGCCGCAGGCCATGCCGCTGGAGTTGTTCGCCACCACGCCGCCGATGGTGCACGCGGCCTCGCTCGCCGGGTCGGGTCCGAGACGGTGCCCGTGCCGCATTAGCCTGGCGTTCACCTGGCGCACCGTCGCGCCCGGCTGCGACCGCACGCGGCGGCCGCCGTCGAGCACGTCGATACGCCCGAAGCCCTGTCGCACATCGACCAGCAGCCCCGCGCCCGACGACTGCCCCGACAGGCTCGTCCCGCCCGAGCGGAAGGTGACGGGGGTGCCGGATGCCGTGGCCCCGCGCAGGATCGCCCCCACCTCGGCCGCGTCGGCGGCGACGACGACGGCATCCGGGGTGAGCAGGTAGTGCGAGGCGTCGTTGGCGTAGGCGACGCGGTCGATCGCGCGGGTGCGGATGCGCGAGACGTCGGCGACGGCCGCGGTGACCTCGGGGGCGATCTGTGGGGGTGCGGAGGTCATACGGCATCCTTCGAACGGTGCGGCCGCGCGATCTTGCGCAGCCCTCTGCGATCGGCGCGCGCGCCGGAAGGGGCACGACGCGGACGCGGCGCCGTCGCGCTCATGCCTCCCCCTCCGCCGTCAGGACGCGGTCGAGGTCGGGCGAGGTCTCGACGAGAGCCCGGATGCCGTGCGGCGGTCCCGCCACGATCGTCGAGGCGTGCGCCACGGCGTGCGCTCCCCACTCGGCCGCCGACGCGGCGGCCACGGCGAGGGGGTCGGCGCCCGCCGCGGTGGCCGCGGGGCCCCGGGTGAGTCCGAGCAGGAATCCCGCGAGGGCGGCGTCGCCCGCTCCGGCGGTGTTGGCGACGGAGGGAGCCTGGGCGCGGGCGAACACGGCGCGATCGGCGGTGACGACGACCAGCCCGTCGGCGCCGAGGCTCGCCAGCACCGTCGTGACCCCGCGCGCGACGATCTCGCGGGCGGCGGTGACCACATCGCCGAGGGTGCGCAGCGGGCGACCGACGGCCGCCGAGAGTTCCTCCGCATTGGGCGTCAGAAGGTCGATGCCCGTCGGGTCCGCGAGAAGTGCATCGAGCGCGCCGCCGCTCGTGTCGACGGCGACCCTGGCCCCATGCTCGCGCGCGGCGGCCCGGACCGCTGCCAGGTCGACCGGCGTGCCCGTTCCCGCGAGCTCCGGCAGGCTCCCCGAGATGACGAGCCACGGCTGCGGGCGCGTACCGAGCTCGTCGCGCAACGCTGACAGAGTGGCATCCCACGCCTCCGGCGACAGCGGCGGGGTGGGGGCGTTGACCTTGGTGGTGGCGCCCTCGGCGTCGATGATCGAGGTGTTGACGCGGGTCGATCCGGGAACCTCGACGATGCGCAGCAGCGGAGCAGTGAGCCCGCCGCGGGCGAAACGCACGTCGTCGGCCCCGAGCACGACCACGGCGGCGGTGTCGGCGCCCCCCGCGGCGAGGGCGGCCGAGACGTTGACGCCCTTGCCGCTGACCTCGCGCGTGTATCTCTCGGCGCGGGTGAAGGTGCCGCGACGGAGCGCGCCGACGCGGTAGGTGGCGTCGATCGCGCCGGCCGCGGTGAGCGTGACGATGCCGGTCATGCGTCGCGTCCCGTGATCACGCCGAGGAGTCGCTCGACCTCGCCGGCGACGGCCGCGCGGCCCGGGGCGAGCCAGCGGCGCGGGTCGATGGCATCCGGATCCCGCTCCAGCTCGTCGCGGACGGCCACGGTCAGCACGGTGTTCAGGTGGGTGCCGATGTTGATCTTGCGCATGCCGGCGCGCACGGCCCCGTCGATGCCGGCGTCGGCCACCCCGCTCGACCCGTGCAGCACGAGGGGTACGGGGAGTTCCGCGGCGAGTCGGGCGATCAGGTCTTCGTCGAGGGTCGCGCTGCGCTCGCGCATGGCGTGCTCGCTCCCGACGGCCACGGCCAGGGCGTCCACCCCGGTGGCCGCGACGAAGCGCACCGCTTCGGCGACGTCGGTGCGCACGCCCGGCGCGTGGGCGCCCTTGCCGCCGATCTCGCCCAGCTCGGCCTCGATCCACGCGTCGGCCGCGTGCACACGGGCGGCGACGGCGGCGGTGCGTTCGACGTTCTCCGCGTCCGTGAGGTGCGCGGCATCGAACATTACGGAACGGATGCCGACGGCCAGCGCGTCGTCGACGAGGGACTCGTCGGTGGCGTGATCGAGGTGCACGACGACGTCGACCCGAGCCGCCTCCGCCAGGCGCAGAGCGGCGGTGCCGGCGGGCGCGATCCCGCCGTGGAACGCGATGGCGTTCTGCGACAGCTGCAGGATCACGCCCGCGCCGGCGGCCTCGGCCCCGGCGACGATCGCCTCGGCGACCTCGAGGGTGATGAAGTTGAAGGCCCCGACCGCGCGGTGCGCGGCGAGCAGTTCGGGCATATCGGCCAGCGGCACGGCGACGTCTCTTTCCTGTCGGGGGGTCGGGGGGTCTGCGGTTCGGGCCGCATGCCGCGACTCCGGCTTTCGACCGATCGCCCGGCATCCGGCGTCCCCTTTTCGCGCGAGGGGTCGATTCGTGTCGCCGCGGAGCGAGCCCGGCGACAGTTCTTGACCCCTCACGCAGGGGGCGGGGGTGGATGCCGGGACCCCGGCGCGTGCGCCAGGTGCCGGCATCGGGTTCGCTCGCGTGAGTCGCCAGTCTTTGTCGCTTCGCGAGGGTCGAGAGCGACGATTTCTGGCGACTCACGCGGGAGGGGGTGGGTCAGCAGCTGGACTTGTAGACCGCGTCCGCGCCCTCGCCGGTGATGTTGTCCTTGGTGAGGATGGTGAAGCCGGTCTGGATCTTCTCCTCGGTGGCCTCGCCCTTCAGCGCGGCGATGGCCTGCTGGACGCCGTCGGAGCCGATGGTGGCGGGCTCTTGGGCGACGAGGGCTTGGACGGTGCCGGCTTCGAGGGCCTTGACCTGGGCGGGGCCGGCGTCGAAGCCGACGATGGTGACCTGTCCCTGCTTGCCGGCCTGCTGGACGCCGGTGGCGGAGCCTTCGGCGGCGAAGAGGTTGGCGGCGAAGATGCCGACGATGTC
>NZ_KQ758480.1 GCF_001456955.1 Microbacterium enclense
TACTCCGCCGACGGGGTGTCGGAGGACTACCGCGGCAAGGAGCTGCGGTGGAAGAACGCCGCCGCCGAGGTACGCGGCATCATCCAGACGCTGCGTTCGTCGCTCGAGCGCAACGACGAGTCGGCCCAGACCGCGCTGAGCAAGGCTCGCGCGGCCGTGGAGTCGATCGGCTGAGTTCCCCCGCGATGCCGGGGGCCACACGCTCCTGGCATCGTCGCCGCGCCGCAGCCCGATGAGCGGCACAGGGGAAGAAGAGAGCGAAGGAGGGCACGCGATGACAGCGTGGCGTATTGAGCCGTCGGGTGTGTCAGCGGTGCTGCAGTAGGTGAATGTCGAGGCCGAGGCACTCGGCACGGCACTCAACGCGCTGAGCCCCGCGCTCGAGGGAGCGGTGACGGCGACCCATTCGGGTGCTATCTCGGAGGCCGTGCAGGCGTACTTCCAGCAGGAGGAGGGGCCGCGCATCCAGGGCATCAGCACCCGGATCGGTGCCGCGGCGCAGGGCGTCGTCACCGCCACTGAGGCCTACATCGCAGGTGACATGGAGATGGCCGCGAACGCGCAGTCGGCCGCCGTGTCAGCCGTGTACCCGCCCGTTCTCCCGCGCGGAGTCATGTGATGCCGAGTCCCATCGACTTCGAGAAGATCCCGGGTGCCGACATCCAGCCGGATGCCATCGAGGAGAACGCGCGCACGATCGGCACGATCTCGGGCCGGGTGACCGAGCACGGCTCGAACGTGAACTTCACCTGGCAGGGCATGGCCGGTGTCTACGAAGCGCCGGAGTCCCCCACCTTGCTCGGACTCATGGCACCCGTGAGCTCGCAGGCCACGCAGGTCGGCGACAAGCTCGCCGAGGTGTCGTCGGCCCTCATCGCGTTCGCCGCCGATGTGCGCCCGATCAAAGCCGAACTCGACTCGCTGCGTATCGAGGCGAAAGCCTTCGTCGACTCGATTCAGGGCGGCGTGCAGGTGCGTGAGATCAACCCCGCGTGGACGGCCGCGCAGTCGCCCTACGGCGGTGCGACCGCCATGCCGACCTACCAGGGCTCGTGGGGCGGGTCGACGACGACAGTGGCTCCCGCAACCCCCGACAAGTACCGCACGGTCACGAAGGAGTGGCACGAGTCCCAGGAACATGTCGACCGCAACAACGAGCTGCTCGAAAGCCGAGCAAGGGACTTGACACAGGGACTCGCAAATTTGCCCGGCGAGGCGATTCCCGGCCGTTTCTTCTCTCGCGGAATAACATTCAGCCCCGATCTCCTCGACCAGTTCATCCCGGGCGACCACTGGAGCGATGCATCTTTCATGAGCACAACTACGAACCCCTTCATCGCTCAAGAATTCGCCGACTTGGCGCTGGGACAGGGCAAGACACCAGGAATCATCACAATCGACGGAGTAACGCCGTCGTCGGTGTCTCCTCTGTCTCGATACGCTGGAGAAGCGGAATTCCTCTGTCAGAGGAGCACAAAATTCGAAGTTCTCAGTAAATTTCAGGACGCCGTGGGCGTCTGGCACATTCACATGCGGGAGGTGAGAAATTGACGACCCGCAATCTCCCCGACTCGTCCGAACTTTGGCGACAGCTCGAGACACACGTGAACAACACGCTAGGCTCCGTGGGGATCGAGAAGATGCTAGGTGGTCGACGCTCTGGTGACCCCCGGGCGCGATGGACAGACGCGGCATCAGGCTGTCTGGCGTCCGTCGCTGAAGTCGCGGCCCTACGCCAGATCGGTGATCTGAGGTTCGTGGTGGGAGACGCTGGAGGCGTCACCGTCCAATTGGGCATTTCGCACGTCCAGGTGTTCGCCGGCGGCGCTCGTCTTACCACCATCCTGTGGCGCCCTCCGGCCGCGGTCATCCTCAGTGAATGGGCATTCTCAACCTGGGGCGAGACGTGGACGTCGACGCTGAATGCGCTCAAGTCCCCGCGCACGGTTGTTCACATAGACGAGGGCGGATATTTCCCTGGCCTGGATTTCGTCGCTCAGGACCCCTCTGGGGTTGGACCATACATCTCCGCTTCATCGTCTCAGATGGCGCAACGTGGGGGTCAGGCAGAAGACCTCGGGGAGGATGGCGTGCGCCGTGCAATTCAAATAATCGAAACTCGACAGCAGACTGAACAACGAATGTGAAGACCAGCCGGCAGAGCCGCGCGTAAGGCGAAGAGGAGGCGGAGAACGACGAATGAGCGACAACTCAGGATTGACGAACGCACTGGCGGCGCTTCCGGTCTATCGGGGACTGTGCTGGAGGGGTTTCCCGCGGGAGATCACCGCCCCGATTCCGCTCGATTCGGTGCTCCCCGCGACCCGCGATGTTCGTCTCGCAACAGGCAACTTCGAAGGTGTCGGCGCGATCGTCATCGTGAGCAGCACGGCACGCGATGTCGCGCTGCTGTCCGCGTCACCTCAGGACGGCGAGGTCGCATTCCTGCCCGGCACCACTCTGATTCCCCTCGGCCCCCGCCGAGACCTGTCCGGGCTGAGCCTGCAGGTCCTGGGCGAGTCGGTCCCCGCATCCGAACAGTTCATCCCCACCGATGACGTGCTGCAGGAAACAATCCAACAAGCGCGGGCACGCGGTCCGGCGACGCTGGAGCGCGCGGCGCGATTTGGGGTGGCGACCGCCCATCGAATGACGATGGCTCACAGACAGGGGGCGTCAGGCGGAGGAGTTCGGGTGAGCTGCTTCTACCCGTCGATGTGATGATTGTCCTAAGAGTGATGAGGGAGATCCCATGATCGGTCCGACCCATTTTGAGCAGATCGTCGAGGCGGAGCGCCTTGGGAAGTACCTCCACGTGGGCGTTCCAGACGGGACCACCTCGAACAAGGTGTGCGTGTTCCAAGACGGCACTAGATGGGTGACGGTTTCCACGGATGAGAGAGCCTCCATCATCGACAAGACGTTGCGGACGTTCGAGGACGAATCGGAGGCCCTCGAAGACGCGTTAGAAGCTCTCCGTTTCGAGAGGGATCTGATCGAATACCGGCCCTAGAAGTACCCGCAGACTTCTTCCAATCGCTGCGGCTCGACTACCCCAACACTGGAGCCAGGTCCCGCACGACGGATTCGCGACGCGCACGGGGAGCGACGGTGAGGTCATCGTCACCCGCGAGGACGGCCACCCGGCCGCCGGCACCCTCGTCGACCGCTACGGTCCCGGCGGTCGTTTCACCTCGCCGATCGGCGAAGATGGGCCGGCGGACTACGCGTCGCGGTCTCTCCCCTACGTGGAAGACCCCGCGCACTATCACCAGTACGAGGACACCGGCGATCTGAGTGACATCCCCGCGGCGGTGCGCAACCACCCCGATGCGGAATTGCGCCAGGAGATCGCCAACCTCATGAACGCGTACCAGCTGTCGTTCGAAGACCTGCGCGTGCAGGTGGGTCCGATCGCGCCGGGCTTCGGCCAGCGCGACGGGGGGACGCAGTACCTGTTCCCGCTCAGTACCGACATGATGGAGAGGCTCGGGTTGATCAAGGCGGTCCGTCAGTGACGCTGACACGCGAGGAGGTCCTCGACGCCATCCGCACCGAGGGTCTGACTGGATACCGCTGGTTCGAGGACGCGACGAACGAGACCGACGTCATCGCGATCCAGCGGACCTCGGACGGTTGGGTTGTCTTCGCGACCGACGAGCGCGCGACCCCGATCGGACGCCGCGAGTTCTCGTCGGAAGAACCCGCCCTCGAGAACTTCCTCTCTCGCCTGCGCTCGCTCAACAGCGTGGCCGCCTGGCACGAGAAGAATCGCCAGGGGAAGGCTGCGGAACGCCAGGCCCAGACCCCTGCGGACTCACCGCGATACTTCGTGCGTGAGCTGCGGATCGACGGCGAGCTCGTGCCCGCTCGCCTTTTCCGCCGACGCAGCGACTCGACCGGCATGATCGACGAGTACCTCGTCGACGTCGACACGTGGGCTCCCGACACCCGGGGGTTGCTCGACCGCGCCGTCCGCTTCTCACTCGACTCCGCTCTGGAGGAGATCTCCGACGACGCGGCCCAGGACATCTTCGACATGGTGGCCAGCCGCACGTATGTCCCGCTTCGCCGCCGCTGAGGACGCATCCCGCGGCATCCACTCCCGGATACACCAGCACCGGTCTGAACGTCACAAGACGGGGCTGAGATGATCGACGCAGAATCCGCGCGGGAGATCGTGCGCCGCGATCTCCCGCACGCCGAAGACCGCGGCGGGGTTGCGGTGCGTCCTCGTGAGAGAGACCCTCGACTACGGCGCGTGGTGAGTGCAGGGCTATCAATCCGCGGCGTTCGCCGTTCAGGGCGATGTCTTCCAGGCGCTGGCCGGCAACGGCCCCTGCGTGATCCCGGAGAACGGGGACGCCGTTTCCACGCCGTCGAGCGCGGAACCGGTCGATGCGCAGAGGGCTCGCCTGGCCGCAGGCGACGAGGTCATGAGGCGTGCGCTGATGCGGGAGAACGGTTCGTCGACGACATGGCTGTATCCGATCGCCTGGCGCTTGGCCGCGATCGCGGCGCTCCGACCGTTCGACTACCTCGAGGGCGCTTTCCGACTTCGACTCCTCATCACGGAAAGCGACGGACTGATGCGCACTAAGACGGAAGCAGAGCAAGCTGCATTGCGATTCCTGTCCACCTCGGCTGCCGACGACGGCGTCGAGCGGGTGATTCCTCGCGAGCCCGTCGAGGCGGGAGCAGATTGGGTTTTCTCCTACCAGGGTCATGGCTACGTCCAGCGCGGCGATCTCGATGAGATGCTCATCGGAAACATGCCGATCGTCGTTCCCAAGCGCGACCAGCTCCCGTACGCTCTCAATGCGCTCGACGACGTCGACGACTGAATCGCACGCCTGAAGCGGAGCGATTGCTGATCGGGGCGTCAGTGGGTCCTCATCAGCGCAGCGATGTCGTCATGGGGTCGGTTGGCGATAGAGGCGCTGCGGCGCTGTCTATTGAAGGAGCCTGACGATGACAGACCCCCGTCCCGAGAACGATCTCGAGCTCGCGATCAGACTGGCGAGATCAGGAGAGTGGGCGGTGGAGCAGCTGGCACCCGCACTGCTCGGTTTCGAGCTGGTCGTCCTCACCGAGGGAACCCCCGAACCGACTGCGGTGAATCCGCTCGTCGTGCATCGCGGTGGGTCGAGCTTTCTTGCAGCGTTCACTGCTGTCGACCGGGTACCCGCCGAATTCGGTCAGAACCGGAGTGCGCTGATGATGCCCGGACGGATCCTGGTCGGCGGCGCGGGCTCCGGTGTCGGTCTCGCCGTGAACCCCGGATCGGCGGACGCGATGGAGATTCCGGCATCGGCGCTGGCCGCGCTGCGCAGTTTCTCGTCGGCGCCGGAGGAGCGCTACTTCATTCGCGAGGGCGTCATAGACGGGCAGAGCGTGCCCATCTCCGTCTTCCGACGTCGGGTGACGCCCGAGGGCCCGGTCGACGAACGACTGCTCGACGTCGATTCGTGGACCGACGACACGCCTCACACGGTCGACAAGGCCGTTCGTTTCCCCCTCGATTCCGACCTCGAGGAGATTTCGCCCGATGCGGCACAGGACGTCTTCGATATGGTCTCGCGCCGGAGCTACACGCCGCTTCGGCGTCGCTGAAACGGAATCCCTGCCCGGCCCACCGGCCGGCGGTGGGCGCCACGCTCGACGACGCCTTGCGGTGGGGGGCAAATCCGTCGGTGAAGACACCGGTCATCGGAGTGACCCGGGTGGCGACATCCGGACAGCTGATCCCCACCGATGCCGTGCTCTGGAGGAAGCGATCACTCAGGCGCAAGCACGCGGCGCGGTGGCGTCGGAGCGGGCGGCGCGATTCGGGTGGCGACCCCCGGGTGTGTGACCGCGAAGGCGGGTGACTGACCCCTCCTCCACAGGCGTGAGAAAAAGGAGAGTTCTCTCATCTGGCTTTCCTCCCCCGTGACCCCTGGTTAAAGTTTTCGAGTTCTCTGCACGTGATTCACGAACGAAGGGTGGGCTCTCGTGAAGTTCGCAATGGGGTCAGACACGCTGGGCGTGCTGACGAA
>NZ_KQ758481.1 GCF_001456955.1 Microbacterium enclense
GAGAGTTTGATCCTGGCTCAGGATGAACGCTGGCGGCGTGCTTAACACATGCAAGTCGAACGGTGAAGCCAAGCTTGCTTGGTGGATCAGTGGCGAACGGGTGAGTAACACGTGAGCAACCTGCCCTGGACTCTGGGATAAGCGCTGGAAACGGTGTCTAATACTGGATATGAGGCGTGATCGCATGGTCATGTTTGGAAAGATTTTTCGGTCTGGGATGGGCTCGCGGCCTATCAGCTTGTTGGTGAGGTAATGGCTCACCAAGGCGTCGACGGGTAGCCGGCCTGAGAGGGTGACCGGCCACACTGGGACTGAGACACGGCCCAGACTCCTACGGGAGGCAGCAGTGGGGAATATTGCACAATGGGCGCAAGCCTGATGCAGCAACGCCGCGTGAGGGATGACGGCCTTCGGGTTGTAAACCTCTTTTAGCAGGGAAGAAGCGAAAGTGACGGTACCTGCAGAAAAAGCGCCGGCTAACTACGTGCCAGCAGCCGCGGTAATACGTAGGGCGCAAGCGTTATCCGGAATTATTGGGCGTAAAGAGCTCGTAGGCGGTTTGTCGCGTCTGCTGTGAAATCCCGAGGCTCAACCTCGGGCCTGCAGTGGGTACGGGCAGACTAGAGTGCGGTAGGGGAGATTGGAATTCCTGGTGTAGCGGTGGAATGCGCAGATATCAGGAGGAACACCGATGGCGAAGGCAGATCTCTGGGCCGTAACTGACGCTGAGGAGCGAAAGGGTGGGGAGCAAACAGGCTTAGATACCCTGGTAGTCCACCCCGTAAACGTTGGGAACTAGTTGTGGGGACCATTCCACGGTTTCCGTGACGCAGCTAACGCATTAAGTTCCCCGCCTGGGGAGTACGGCCGCAAGGCTAAAACTCAAAGGAATTGACGGGGACCCGCACAAGCGGCGGAGCATGCGGATTAATTCGATGCAACGCGAAGAACCTTACCAAGGCTTGACATACACCAGAACACCGTAGAAATACGGGACTCTTTGGACACTGGTGAACAGGTGGTGCATGGTTGTCGTCAGCTCGTGTCGTGAGATGTTGGGTTAAGTCCCGCAACGAGCGCAACCCTCGTTCTATGTTGCCAGCACGTAATGGTGGGAACTCATGGGATACTGCCGGGGTCAACTCGGAGGAAGGTGGGGATGACGTCAAATCATCATGCCCCTTATGTCTTGGGCTTCACGCATGCTACAATGGCCGGTACAAAGGGCTGCAATACCGTGAGGTGGAGCGAATCCCAAAAAGCCGGTCCCAGTTCGGATTGAGGTCTGCAACTCGACCTCATGAAGTCGGAGTCGCTAGTAATCGCAGATCAGCAACGCTGCGGTGAATACGTTCCCGGGTCTTGTACACACCGCCCGTCAAGTCATGAAAGTCGGTAACACCTGAAGCCGGTGGCCTAACCCTTGTGGAGGGAGCCGTCGAAGGTGGGATCGGTAATTAGGACTAAGTCGTAACAAGGTAGCCGTACCGGAAGGTGCGGCTGGATCACCTCCTTTCTAAGGAGCATCTGGCATCACGGCTTTTATGTTGTGGTGTCCAGGCGCCAGGTCGGGACCGAATGTGTCTCGCTGGTAGCTCATGGGTGGAACATTTGACGAGGTGCTCATGCCGATGGTTTCGGATCTAGTACGCAGCTTGCTGTGGGAACGGTTCGGGTCGGAGGGGTGGGTGCGTGCACGCTGTTGGGTCCTGAGGGGCCGGGCGCTGATCGCGCTAGTCGGAAGGCTGGTTGTGGTTGGTGTTTGTTCCTCTGGGCCTCTTTTGTGCTTGCCGGTTGGTGGGTGTGGAGGGGGTTCCGCCCGTACTTTGAGAACTACACAGTGGACGCGAGCATCTTCCAAACATCTTCGGGTGTTTGGTGAAGATGATCTTAAAGATCATTAGTCAATTTTTTGACGATTCAACTCATGTGATTTCAAGTCTTTAAGAGCAAACGGTGGATGCCTTGGCATCTGGAGCCGAAGAAGGACGTAGCAATCTGCGATAAGCCTCGGGGAACTGATAAGCGAGTTTTGATCCGAGGGTGTCCGAATGGGGAAACCCCGCCAGGGCGCGTGCGTACCTGGTGACTCCCGCCTGAATATATAGGGCGGGTAGAGGGAACGTGGGGAAGTGAAACATCTCAGTACCCACAGGAAGAGAAAGCAACAGCGATTCCGTGAGTAGTGGCGAGCGAAACCGGATCAGGCTAAACCTTATGCGTGTGATACCCGGCAGGGGTTGCGTGTGGGGGGTTGTGGGACTTTTCGGATTGTTCTGCCGAGCAGTCGACGTGACAAGAGGGTATAGACGAACGGTTTTGAATGGCCGGTCATAGAGGGTGCGAACCCCGTAGTCGAAATGCTTGTTCTTGGCGTGAAGAGTATCCCAAGTAGCACGGGGCCCGAGAAATCCCGTGTGAATCTGTCAGGACCACCTGATAAGCCTAAATACTCCCAGATGACCGATAGCGGACAAGTACCGTGAGGGAAAGGTGAAAAGTACCCCGGGAGGGGAGTGAAATAGTACCTGAAACCGTTTGCTTACAAACCGTTGGAGCCTCCTTAGTAGGGGTGACAGCGTGCCTTTTGAAGAATGAGCCTGCGAGTTAGCGATACGTGGCGAGGTTAACCCGTGTGGGGTAGCCGTAGCGAAAGCGAGTCTGAATAGGGCGATTGAGTCGCGTGTCCTAGACCCGAAGCGAAGTGATCTATCCATGGCCAGGTTGAAGCGACGGTAAGACGTCGTGGAGGACCGAACCCACTTAGGTTGAAAACTGAGGGGATGAGCTGTGGATAGGGGTGAAAGGCCAATCAAACTTCGTGATAGCTGGTTCTCTCCGAAATGCATTTAGGTGCAGCGTTGCGTGTTTCTTGCCGGAGGTAGAGCTACTGGATGGCCGATGGGCCCTACAAGGTTACTGACGTCAGCCAAACTCCGAATGCCGGTAAGTGAGAGCGCAGCAGTGAGACTGTGGGGGATAAGCTTCATAGTCGAGAGGGAAACAACCCAGACCACCAACTAAGGTCCCTAAGCGCGTGCTAAGTGGGAAAGGATGTGGAGTTGCTCTGACAACCAGGAGGTTGGCTTAGAAGCAGCCACCCTTGAAAGAGTGCGTAATAGCTCACTGGTCAAGTGATTCCGCGCCGACAATGTAACGGGGCTCAAGCACGCCACCGAAGTTGTGGCATTGACATTTTTGGTAGGCCTTCGTGGTCCAGCCGTGTTGATGGGTAGGAGAGCGTCGTGTGGCGAGTGAAGCGGCGGGGTGACCCAGCCGTGGACGCTACACGAGTGAGAATGCAGGCATGAGTAGCGAAAGACGTGTGAGAAACACGTCCTCCGAAAGACCAAGGGTTCCAGGGTCAAGCTAATCTTCCCTGGGTAAGTCGGGACCTAAGGCGAGGCCGACAGGCGTAGTCGATGGACAACGGGTTGATATTCCCGTACCGGCGAAGAACCGCCCCAGTCAATCCAGTGGTGCTAAGAGTCCTAGCTCGGAATGTTCCGGATCCCTTCGGGGTGATGGTCGTCCGTGTGAACGCTCGACCCCATGCTGGTGCGGCTAGCGTATTAACAGGTGTGACGCAGGAAGGTAGCCCAAGCCAGGCGATGGTTGTCCTGGTGCAAGTGCGTAGGCCGACTCTTAGGCAAATCCGGGAGTCATGCAGGCTGAGACACGATGCGGATAAAAAGTGGGTGATCCTATGCTGCCGAGAAAAGCATCGACGCGAGGTTCAAGCCGCCCGTACCCCAAACCGACTCAGGTGGTCAGGTAGAGAATACCAAGGAGATCGAGAGAATCGTGGTTAAGGAACTCGGCAAAATGCCCCCGTAACTTCGGGAGAAGGGGGGCCATCCACTTATTAGGACTTGCTCCGAAAGGGTGTGGTGGCCGCAGAGACTAGTGGGTAGCGACTGTTTACTAAAAACACAGGTCCGTGCCAAGTCGCAAGACGATGTATACGGACTGACGCCTGCCCGGTGCTGGAAGGTTAAGAGGACCGGTTAGCCGCAAGGCGAAGCTGAGAATTTAAGCCCCAGTAAACGGCGGTGGTAACTATAACCATCCTAAGGTAGCGAAATTCCTTGTCGGGTAAGTTCCGACCTGCACGAATGGCGTAACGACTTCCCAACTGTCTCAACCGCGAACTCGGCGAAATTGCATTACGAGTAAAGATGCTCGTTACGCGCAGCAGGACGGAAAGACCCCGTGACCTTTACTACAGCTTGGTATTGGTGTTCGGTGTGGCTTGTGTAGGATAGGTGGGAGACGGTGAAGCATTCACGCCAGTGAGTGTGGAGTCATTGTTGAAATACCACTCTGGTCACTCTGGATATCTAACTTAGGACCGTGATCCGGTTCAGGGACAGTGCCTGGTGGGTAGTTTAACTGGGGCGGTTGCCTCCCAAAATGTAACGGAGGCGCCCAAAGGTTCCCTCAACCTGGTTGGCAATCAGGTGGCGAGTGTAAGTGCACAAGGGAGCTTGACTGTGAGACTGACAGGTCGAGCAGGGACGAAAGTCGGGACTAGTGATCCGGCAGTGGCTTGTGGAAGCGCTGTCGCTCAACGGATAAAAGGTACCTCGGGGATAACAGGCTGATCTTGCCCAAGAGTCCATATCGACGGCATGGTTTGGCACCTCGATGTCGGCTCGTCGCATCCTGGGGCTGGAGTAGGTCCCAAGGGTTGGGCTGTTCGCCCATTAAAGCGGTACGCGAGCTGGGTTTAGAACGTCGTGAGACAGTTCGGTCCCTATCCGCTGCGCGCGTAGGAAGTTTGAGAGGATCTGACCCTAGTACGAGAGGACCGGGTTGGACGAACCTCTGGTGTGTCAGTTGTTCCGCCAGGAGCACCGCTGATTAGCTACGTTCGGGATGGATAACCGCTGAAAGCATCTAAGCGGGAAGCCGGCCTCAAGATGAGACTTCCATACCTTCGGGTGAGAGGCTCCCAGCCAGACTACTGGGTTGATAGGCCGGATGTGGAAGCGTAGTAATACGTGAAGCTGACCGGTACTAATAAGCCGATGACTTGATAACACACCTGTTTTTGGTGCTTGCGTCCACTGAGTGGTTCTCGATGTACGGTCGAGAACAACAACAATGAAACAATCGTTGTTGGTTTACGAACACATCAATAGTGTTTCGGCGGCCATAGCGAGAGGGAAACGCCCGGTCACATTCCGAACCCGGAAGCTAAGCCTCTCAGCGCCGATGGTACTGCAGGGGGGACCCTGTGGGAGAGTAGGACACCGCCGGACTTCCTTTAACGAAATGGCCACCCAACGCTGGGTGGCCATTTCGCATTTACGGACACAATCGCCGGG